>NC_020300.1:0-1247500 GCF_000341355.1 Bartonella australis AUST/NH1 | reverse complement strand
CTCACTGGTCTAAATAAGGGTCCCTGCGCCGAAAATGTAACGGGGCTAAAGCCATACACCGAAGCTGTGGATTTACTCTTATGAGTAAGTGGTAGCGGAGCGTTCCGTAAGCCTGTGAAGGGAGACTCGTGAGAGCTCCTGGAGGTATCGGAAGTGAGAATGCTGACATGAGTAACGATAAAGGGAGTGAGAGACTCCCTCGCCGAAAGTCCAAGGGTTCCTGCTTAAAGTTAATCTGAGCAGGGTGAGTCGGCCCCTAAGGCGAGGCCGAAAGGCGTAGTCGATGGGAACCACGTTAATATTCGTGGACCTGTGGGAAGTGACGGATCGCGTATGTTGTGAGGTCTTATTGGATTGATCTTGCAGCGAAGCGGTTCCAGGAAATAGCTCCCACTTATAGACCGTACCCGAAACCGACACAGGTGGACTGGTAGAGAATACTAAGGCGCTTGAGAGAACTACGTTGAAGGAACTCGGCAAAATGCACGCGTAACTTCGGAAGAAGCGTGACCCTTTATCGGGCAACCGGTAGAGGGTGGCACAGACCAGGGGGTAGCGACTGTTTACCAAAAACACAGGGCTCTGCGAAGTCGCAAGACGACGTATAGGGTCTGACGCCTGCCCGGTGCTGGAAGGTTAAGAGGAGATGTGCAAGCATTGAATTGAAGCCCCAGTAAACGGCGGCCGTAACTATAACGGTCCTAAGGTAGCGAAATTCCTTGTCGGGTAAGTTCCGACCTGCACGAATGGCGTAACGACTTCCCCGCTGTCTCCAACGTAGACTCAGTGAAAATTGAACTCCCCGTGAAGATGCGGGGTTCCTGCGGTTAGACGGAAAGACCCCGTGCACCTTTACTATAGCTTTACACTGGCATTTGTGTCTGTATGTGTAGGATAGGTGGTAGACTTTGTAAGCAGGGGCGTCAGCCTTTGTGGAGTCATCCTTGAAATACCACCCTTACCGATATGGATGTCTAACCGCAGTCCGTTATCCGGATTCGGGACCGTGTATGGTGGGTAGTTTGACTGGGGCGGTCGCCTCCTAAAGAGTAACGGAGGCGCGCGATGGTAGGCTCAGAACGGTCGGAAATCGTTTGTTGAGTGCAATGGCATAAGCCTGCCTGACTGTAAGACTGACAAGTCGAGCAGAGTCGAAAGACGGTCATAGTGATCCGGTGGTCCCGTGTGGAAGGGCCATCGCTCAACGGATAAAAGGTACGCCGGGGATAACAGGCTGATGACCCCCAAGAGTCCATATCGACGGGGTTGTTTGGCACCTCGATGTCGACTCATCGCATCCTGGGGCTGGAGCAGGTCCCAAGGGTATGGCTGTTCGCCATTTAAAGCGGTACGTGAGTTGGGTTCAGAACGTCGTGAGACAGTTCGGTCCCTATCTGCCGTGGGTGTAGGAATATTGACAGGATCTGTCCCTAGTACGAGAGGACCGGGATGGACGTATCTCTGGTGGACCTGTTGTGGCGCCAGCCGCATAGCAGGGTAGCTATATACGGACGGGATAACCGCTGAAGGCATCTAAGCGGGAAACCCACCTGAAAACGAGTATTCCCTGAGAACCGTGGTAGACCACCACGTTGATAGGTCAGGTGTGGAAGTATGGTAACATATGAAGCTTACTGATACTAATCGTTCGATAGGCTTGATCGTTCCCATTTCCTCTGTTCATTCTCAATATAAGCAAATTACCAGTTTCTCCCCTTTCTATGCTCTTCGCTGACCTGGTGGTTATGGCGGAGCGCCTGCACCCGATCCCATCCCGAACTCGGCCGTGAAACGTTCCAGCGCTGATGGTACTTTGCCTTAAGGCACGGGAGAGTAAGTCGCTGCCAGGTCTGCTAAGCGCATAGAAAGAAAATCTCTCGCAATCTCAAAAAAGGCGAAGAAAAAGACAATCAAAAATGTCACCGCCATCTTTGGAATAGTGCCGTTTTTATCTTCGATAAAACCTCGTGTCGCGGGGTGGAGCAGCCCGGTAGCTCGTCAGGCTCATAACCTGAAGGCCGCAGGTTCAAATCCTGCCCCCGCAACCAAATTATACAACCACAAAAAGCTCTCATCAAATGAGATGCCGATCTCGTCAGATGAGAGCAACCAATCAATCCCACTGTGCAAGCCTTATCCCTAAAAATCCAGTCCAACCAAGTTGAAAACAGCGCTGTTAGATAGACATTGGCCAGATTATCAACAGCACGATAAGTGATGGATTTTTATGAGCGTTTGGAACAGAACTTGCCTTCTCTTCCCATTCCAAAGCGTCAGCTGTTACGGGATCCCCGCAGTTAGGGACTGCAGTTCTTATAAATAAAATATAAGAGAAGAAACATCATATAGTCGTTAATTACCAGCGTTATTATGTATTGTTGGATTTATACTTTATATTAAAAATGAAGTTAAGTACGTATCATAATATTGTTTTTGTTTAAATATAAAGGTTAGTTTACGTGAGGGGCTGTCAGCATAATTTATGCGGAATTTACCTTGAATATACCACTATAAGGCCAAAATCCTCTAGAAAATAAACTAAAGTGTAAAAGTGATAGGCTTGGGAAGGGAGATAGGCACTGATTGAGAGCTATTCTTATAGTTATTAACGACTATAAGAGTTATTTATAGAACAAACATTAACAACCTTCTCCTCTCCCGTTTTTGCAGAGAATGGATGCGCTTCACAGATCATCTCCTATATATTGTCTAACAAATCTCCTCCAAACTATAATGCTGCACCCTCTAAACAAAACAAAAAACTACAGAAAGCAAGCCCTGAAAGCGTCCCTTTAAACTCATGGAAAGCCAAAAAGTGAGCTTACCACTCAATCGTCGCTATAAAATTATTGCGATAGCGCCCTTGATTAGAGGTTCGTTGCTAAAATATTTGAGTAGCAATCAAGCTTTGTCTTTCTCGCCGCGTTTGTTGTTGCGACTATTTTGTAAAGCCCAAAACTCAAATCCCCATCTCCGCATAGCCAAAAAACTAAACCCAAATCAAATCACTTCATAGCCTCAAAGCATCTTTCTCAGCAGAGGCCCAGAAATATAAACTACTCCATCGGTGGAAAAAAGTCGGTGGATGAATGAGAGGGCAAAATTTAATAAATTGACCAACTAAAAAGCAGCATGTAAGGGAAGTACTTTTTTGGCTAGGAAAATCACTAATATAACTTATTTGTCGATTCTAAAAACGTAGGATATGGTATGCATAACGATAAAATACCATTAATTTTTATTATCTTCATAGCCTGTCTGTCAGTAGGGGGGCTGGTTTCTACAGATATTTTCTTGCCTGCGCTTGGGCGTATGAGTGTTTATTATCACGTCAGTAAATCAGATATTCAAAATGTTATTGCTCTTTTTCTGTTTGCTATAGCTATTGGTCAGCTTATTTACGGTCCAATAAGCGATAGTCTTGGAAGGAAAAAGACACTGCTTTTAGGGTTGTTCTTATGGTTATTAACGACTATAGGAATTATCTATACAACCAATATTAGTAGCCTTCTTTTCCTGCGTTTTTTGCAGGGGATGGGGGCTTGTTCAGGGATTGTCTTAAGCCGCGCTATCGTTAATGATTTGTTAGATAAAGAATCTGCAGGGCATATCTATCTCATTATTTTTCCATTTGTAGGGATGTCGCCCGCGATAGCACCTTTGATTGGGGGGTCATTGCTAAAATATTTTGAGTGGCAGTCCAGCTTTGTCTTTCTCATTGCGTTTGTCTTTTTGACTATTTTGTTATGCTTATTTTTCTTCGAAGAAAGTCTTCCGGAAAAAGAGAGAAGAGAGTTTAATTTTTCTGGTATTGTAAACACGGTTTTTCAAGTTTTAAAAAATAAACAGTTTATTTTTTATGCATTGGTTCCTTGTTTTGCTTATGCGGCTTATTTTGCTTATCTCTCTGAATCTCCTTTTTTCCTAACGAACTTAGGTATGGTCGAGGAGAATATTAGCTATAGTTATATCTGCTTATCTTTCGCTTATGTTTTAGGAAATATAGTCGCCAAACGTTTCACGAAGCTATTTTCTTTGGAGAGGACTCTGAAAATTGGATATTTCATTTTTGTTTGTGCCGGTTTTTTGTTTTTGGTACAAATATACTTAAGTGTATGGCCTTTGGTAACGAGCTTAGTCGCTATTTCGTTACTTACTTTTAGTAATGGTTTTTTATTACCACTCGGAACAGCACTTGCCATCTCTTCTCATTCTCAAGCGTCGGGAACGGCGTCAGGTGTTATGGGATTCTTGCAGTTAGGGAGCGCGGCTGTTAGTGCAGCTCTTATAGGTAAGATATCAGGTCATCAACCTCATATAGTTGCTATATTACTAGCGTTATTATGTATCGTTGGATTTACACTTTATATTAAAACTGAAGTTAAGTATATATCATAGTGTTGTTTTTATTTAAATATAGAAGTTACTTTATGTGAGAGGGATGTAATAATAATTTATTCAGAATTTTACGCTGAATATACCACTATAAGGCCAAAATCCTCTAGAAAATAAACTAAAGTGTAGAGAAGAGAGGAATTGGTCGCTGAAATTGTCTCTTTAAATTCATTGAGGATGTAGGAAAAGTGAGTTTAGCACTTGAATGTTGATATAAACTTACTGCGTAATACTATTTCTCAAGCGAAATAATTTCTTATGTACAGTCTAACTATATGAATAGAGTCTTACTGTCTGAGATATGTAGATTATGTATTTTTAAATAGATTAAATATTAATTATCATAAATTTTTAAAATAGAATATACAGTGTTATAAACTTTATTTTAATTTCTGATAAGTTTTGAATTTATAGAGGATAAATTATGAAAAAGAAGGCAGTAATACTTTCTCCTATTATGCCATTATGGGATGACGGCCGTTTTTGCCTTGATATTCAAAATTTATTACTGAAAAATGACATTGATTTTACTATATTAGATACTCCTTCTTTGCTTAAAGGCGTTCCTAAAGAAGATAATTTAGCTTTGGTTGAAGAAGAAATCAAAAGACGGTTTAATTTTCCTATTTTATTAATCGGATTTTCTATGGCTGGCACGCTCGCGCAGATGTTAGCTTATCGTTTAGCCAATGTTGAAGCTGTTATATCTCTTAGCGGCCCTGGATATGCAGATGACGTATTGAAAAAACATATTGGTGCTCTTCTTCTCTTGTTAGAAGATGGAGCACTATGTGACGCACTTGAGCTCTTGCATCGGTATGCGCAGCCTGTAGACACATCTGTTCCTCTTGGTAATATTCTTATCCCTGAAGAGCAAAAAGCGGAAGCTCTGGATAGAATGAAAAACGGGTTTAAGTTATTACTGGAAATGGATGCTCGGACAGTCATTGGTAAATTTAAAGGAAAATTTTTATCTTTAGTAGGGGCTAAATCTCAACTAGCAACGGTAAAAAATCAAACAGCTAGTGTCTTAGAATATCATGAATATCACACTATAAAAAATGCTGGTGCACGGCTTTGGAGAGATGACCCCACAATAGTCGGGGATATTATAAATTCGTGGATCAAAAAAATATGAAAAAGAAAATTCTTGTATTGCCAGGAGACGGGGTAGGTCCGGAAATATGTGGTGCTACTCTTCCAATTTTGGAGCGTATAAAAGTACCGGTAGAATTGATTTATGGAGAGATTGGATGGGAATGTTGGAAAAAAAATGGAGATCCTATTCCGTCAGACACATGGGAAAAAATTAAAATAAGTGATGCTATTCTTCTTGGTGCTATAACAAGTAAAGGAGAAGAAGAAGCGCAAAAAGAGCTTGCCCCACACTTGAAGGATAAAAGGCTCAATTATGTGTCGCCTATTATTCAATTAAGGCAGAAGCTTGGATTATTTGCTAACATAAGGCCGTTTAGGTACATATCCGGTCCTTTTGAGCCTTTTAGAGGATGTGTCATCTGCGAAAATACGGAAGGTTTACACGCGGGCATGGATTTCAGGAGCGTCCCAGAGCATATTGCTTCTTGGCTTAAACACCCCAATATAGAAAAATACGGTCCAGAAGAAGCGGCATGGTCTGTGCAGTTACAAACAAAATGTGGCTTAGAGCGTTTGTTTAAGAGTGCTTTTTCTTATGCCAAAACGCATGCTTTATCCCGTGTAACTTTTGCAAATAAATCAAATATTATGAGAGAAAGTGGGCAATTCGCTGAAGAGATTTTTGAAAAAGTTTCTGTGCATTTCCCAGATATTGAAGCAGAAATCCATGATGTCGATGTTGTCGCCTTATGGTTAGTTAAGAAACCACGCCGATTTGGTGTTATTGTTGCAGAAAATATGCTCGGTGATATTTTGTCTAATGTAGCTGCTGGTGTTATGGGAGGCCTGGGGTTGGCACCTAGCGCGAATATAGGGGAAGATATTGCATATTTTGAGCCTGTTCATGAGAGCGCTGCGTGCGTAGCAGGACAGGGAAAAACAAATCCTGCAGCGATGTTTTATACAATTTCTTTGTTATTGGAATATTTGAATTTTAAAGATGAAGCACGTTCTCTTTCGGATCATGTGGATCAGCTTATTCGTTCTGAAAAGATTTTGACTTATGATTTAGGCGGTGTGAGCTCAACAAAAGATTTTGCCAATAACATCATTGATACTATAGAAATAAATCAGAAAACCTGTATTTCATCTGTTATTACAATTGGCGATGAATTACTCTCTGGTCAATATCTCAATACAAATTTACAATCATTAAGTAAACAGCTTGAAGAAAAAAATATCAGAGTCAGAAAACAATTTGTATGCGCGGATAGCTTGAAGCAGATTTCAGAAACAATCATCCAATGTCTCGATCAAGATGATTTAATTATTATAAGTGGCGGTTTAGGGCCTACTTCTGACGATAAGACACGTGATGCGGTTGCCATTGCTGTGCAACGGCCTCTTATTCATCACGAAATAGTATGGGAAACTGTGCAGAGTCAGCTAAAGCGGCTTGGAATTCAGGCAAATAAGGCCAATAGTCGACAAGCTCTTTTCCCAAAAAATGCAACGGTGCTTGACAATCTAGGCGGGACAGCACCCGGCTTTCATCTTCGTTGTGGAAGAAGTTGCATCGTTGTTTTGCCCGGACCGCCTACGCAAGCCAATCCTCTTTTGGCGCGCTATTTGGAGCATTTTCAAGGACATCAATTATTACCAAAGCACCAATATGCTTGGACTCTGATAGGAATTAGTGAAAGTGAAATTGCCAATTGGGTGGATGAGCACCTCGCAGACCACCTTTTTGAGAGCCATTTTTTATGGAAAAGTCCCTATGTGATTGTGCAGCTTGTTAGTTTATCTGCGGCGCCTTTGTCAAAAATAGCAAAAGAAAATTTTGAGAAGCGTTTCCGAAAATATTTAGTGGGGGCAGAAATCACAACAGCTCAAAAAAAACTAGCCCCTATTGCGTCAATTCAATTTTCATCTCAAGATCCAAATCTTCTAAAATATTTACAGAAGGAGGTGGATTTAAATAAAGGGGAAAACAAACTTCAAATTGAGGCTAATATAAATATCAACCCCTCTATAGAAGAGGTTTATCAACAGACTGAAAATCTTGGGCGAATTAAAATGGATATAAAGATTAATCGGAAAAAGTCTTATTTTATCGAATTTCCCTATACATTGCCGCTCTTGAAAGATGTTTTGATAGAATATGCTTCGTGGACTATTTTGCAACATATTCATAATGAAAAAAGTTGCAAAAAATGAGGATTATGCGCCAAAAGTTCTTTATTGCTAAAGATGGTTTCTTTGCGAGCTCTAGCACGGACGTGCAAGCTGCGCGATAGAATTTTCTTTCTCTATTAGATAGATATAGATGATTACTCTCAATGTAGACTCACCTCTGCAATATGTGGGCGTCGTACTTCTGCGTCTGATTGTCGTTATAGCAAATATCTTGTTGATTCTTCTCTGAAAAGAGAAGGAGTGAGAGGGCGCTTAACCAAAAAGGCCACACAGTTTGTGCAGCCTTTTTGGAGGGTAGATGGTGGTCAAACTATTTTCAAAAAATGAAATAATTTTGACGGCTTTGATAACCATAATAGCCGCATATGCTGGCAGTGATAGCTCCAATGAGGCTACCTAAGAAGCTCAACCATCCAATGGCCGAAGCCGTCCCAATAGCTTTATTGGCGGCGGTCTGGGCGTTTTGGGCGAGTGTTTCAATATGGCCAGTTTGCTCACTTAGTGTTTCGATCGCCTGTTCAATTTTTTCTCTTGCAGCCTGATAAGTACGAATGGCGCGGTCTGCTGTTTGCTCAGCCTCAGCTTGGGTCATGCCATCGTTCACGAGAGTACGAACAATATCATTACGGTTGATAGACGCCTTTAAGGTTTGTGCACGCTCAGAAAGGTTGGAACCGAGGTCTCTGAGATATGTACGGTAATGAGAAGGGTCATCTTTGAAAGCTGTTAGAGCTGACCGAATATCTCCAAGAGCTCCTTCATAGGCCTGGTTCAGGCGTTCAGGGTCCAAAGCAGAGATCTCGTTTTTGTTCAGAAGTGTGCGTAAATCGCCACGGAGTTTATCAAAATCGGCCACAGGGCTGACTTGATCATCCAGCAAGCGCTCCAAAGACTGAGAATTTGTTGCGGAGAGGATGGCCTGTCCTCCTGTTTTAAGAGAAGAAGCAGCGCCTGATACAGTTTGAGCACCTAGATTGGCAGCGCCTGAAAGAAACAGGGCAGCTTGCAGTGTTACCGCAAGAGTTAAGAGGGCCCAAGTTAAAAAGCCGTGAGCTGCTCCTGCTCCTTTTGCGAAACGTCCAGCCACGAAGCCCCCACCTGCAAGACTAAGAATAATGGTAGCAATAGAACCAATACCCATTGATGTTAGGGCCCCTTCGAAGGGAGCAGAAAAAGAGAGATCGATTTTCCCCAGGCCTAAAGCTGCGACCAAAAAAGAAAAGCAGATTGAGATGGCGACAGCGGTAATGAAGCCGGCTAGAATAGCGGACCATGAAATATTTTGGCTGCTGGTTGAATACTCTGTTTCCAGTGCAAAGCTTCCTGCGAAATGAGTGTCTGACGATGCGTCTATTGGAATACGCGTTTCCATATGTATATCTCCTTGAATGATACTGGGGATAAAATGCGCAGCGGAAAATTATGTTCCAGCAGCATGATGTTGACGCGATGCGGAAAAGAGCTTTGTAAAGATGTGTTCAAGCGGGAATTTTCCAAATTTTATCACGGAGGATATCGATATTAAGATTGATTGTAAGCGCCTGCGATGGTTAATTTATTTGTCAAGAAATTGCCGCAAAGTTTTTTTAACAACGCTCCCAGATTAAATCATTAGGAGTTGTGAGGCAGTTAGCTAAGAGATGCTGTGCACAGTGGGTTTGAGGCCCGCTATGTGGTGTCTTGGGCCAGTGATAAGCGTGGCTGTGCTGCGTGCACGGTGTATATGGGTTTTTGGCTGACGATTTTGTAAAGCTTTTTCCTTTTTTCTGGCGGGTGTTTCCGGGATACTTTGGGCGGTGAGGGGGTGGTTTTTGGTGACCACTTTATTGATGGGGAGGGGCTTTAAATATCGGCGCTCCTTTGTGTTGATGGTTGTTCGATTATTGGCTTAAATGCTACGAGCTTGGGAGGTGAGTGCGGGGGTGCTGTGGCAGATTTTGAAGATAAAGTTAATGCTGGTTTTGTACACGGTCCGCTATTTTACGCGGTGGTGTTAGTAAATTTAACGAAGAGAGAGGGTCTTCTTTATGTATTACATTGATTACAATAACTATCGTTCTGTCAAAAGTTTTAGTCGTCGTGTCCGTTTTTTAGTGATGCATTATACCGCGATTAACTTTAAAGAATCTGTTTCAGCTCTCACAGGGGCATCAGTTAGCTCTCATTATCTTGTCCCCGATCCTAAAGAGCAAACATATATTGACGCGGGATTTAAGGATATGCGTATTTTCAATTTGGTTGATGAAGACAAGCGCGCGTGGCATGCGGGCGTTAGTTCGTGGGCTGGGCGTAATAACCTGAATGATACATCTATTGGGATTGAAATAGTCAATTTAGGGTCTGCGAGTAACGAGAAATCCCTCTTCCCTCCTTATAATCCGACTCAAATTGACGCAGTTAAAGAACTGGCGCTGAATATTCTTCAGCGTCATCCGGATATTACGCCGACTAATGTTGTTGGGCATAGTGATATCGCTGTTGGGAGAAAAAGTGATCCAGGTGCGGCTTTTCCATGGAAAGGCCTTTATGCAGAAGGTATTGGGGCATGGTATGACGATAAATTAAAAGCTCAATATCAAGGAAAATTTATGAAAGCACTTCCGACTAAGACAGAGGTCTTGTCTAAATTAACGCGATACGGATATAATACTTCAATTGCGGGTACTGAGGATGGGTATAAGACTTTAATCCGGGCGTTTCAGTTACATTTTCGTCCAGAAAATTATGACGGAGTCCTGGATGCTGAGACGGCGGCTGTCCTCTTCGCGTTGGTGGATAAGTATTTCCCGGCAGAATGATATAACCCACCTTAATTGAAATATATTTATTTTTATAGTCGAGAGTTATATCTGCAGAGCCATCTGAGGTTTTGTTTGCTGTATTATGCAGAGGATTATGATATTGCTAGGGCTGGAGGTGTTCGGTCATCTTTCGTTATTTATAGTGTCTTTAAGGACAGGCTATTCGTGAACAGGGGGCTAAACTGCAATTTACTGGGATTTAGTAGAGGCGGGCGGCTCTCTTAGTCGGCTATTGCCCGGGGGTAATGTTTTACTACGGGAATTTTTGAAAATCAGACAGTATTAATGCGCGGACGGATTAACAAAGACTGCCTTTTTATCGGCCGTGCTAAATATAGCGATCAAATAGAACTTGGCGGAATATTGCTATTTTTTTTGACCATGTACCAAATTTCCGCAAATAGCCGGTAAAGGCCTATAGTGCGGGACAATAAACTATGAGCTGCACACGCGTAGGCGGAGTTAACGTATACAGATCCGTAAAATATTTCTGTGTGAAAGGCGCTCGAACTAGCAAGGGAGTTTTACTTTTATGGCTATAGGGTTGACAGACGGATGCAGAGGGTATTGCAGAGATTATAGTGAATGTTTGGAATCTAGAGTTAACACTATTTTCTGCACCTTGGATGAGTGTATGAGACATAAAAGTCTTGTGTGGCCAGTCTGGTGTTTGGATTATTTTGCAAAAAAA
The DNA here is from genome assembly GCF_000341355.1 of Bartonella australis AUST/NH1. Lineage (NCBI taxonomy): Bacteria > Pseudomonadati > Pseudomonadota > Alphaproteobacteria > Hyphomicrobiales > Bartonellaceae > Bartonella > Bartonella australis. Next base: position 1,236,319 of record NC_020300.1, on the reverse strand, counting down.
GACATTTTCTAACGCCAGAGCTGAAATGCGAATGTGGAGGTGTCTGGCAAAATTTAGGGCTGTTTGCGTGCGGTTATCGGCAATTAAGCGGGATGATAGTCTAATCACTCTTCCGGCGACGCAATAATTATATATAGCGTGACTTCACTCCTTTCTTGCAGAAAAAAGAGGATATTATATTTTTTCGCCGATCCGCAAAATTTCTATTATTTCTACTATAATTCGAGTTGGCAGTGTTGCTACAAGTTTATCGTTGTATTTTCTGCGTGAAGTTCATTCTGGGCCGACAGAAAAACACATCAAATACCGGGAGCTTAGTCAATCAGCCCGCAGAACGATGATGCCTGGTTTTGAGAGCATATACTCCATAAACGGTGAGTCGACCACCTTTCTGTTTTCTTGCAATGATGAGGCATTTCGGAACCATACTTGGCCGTTACGGCGGATGATAATGCCCGCATGTGAGACGTCTAGTCCCTCCCGCGGTGAATAAATACCAACATAGTCTCCCGTCTTCAATTGATTCAGCACCTGAACATCAATTGATGGGCCAGGAATGTAATTAATTTTGCGCGGAATAATCTCCAGCCCTTTCACATATCGGCGGCCGTCAGACTTGCGGTTAAGCCACTTTTTAACTGTGACGTAGGCAGAACTGACATTCGGCGTTATATCGCGGGCGTTACGTGGAAAGGTAGCGTACCAGTCGGTGAAGAAGTGACGGCGGCTTAGATAGCTGACCTTGCCGTTAACGTAGCAGATTCGGGCCAAATTCTTAAGAAATGTTTCTTTATTATTACTTCGGCTAAGAGCTTCGACGTAATCTGCAAGAACAAAGCAGTCCACACCTTCAAAATCAGCGACTAGCGCCTCTGGTTCTTTGGGTGAGCCAATAAGTGTTTCTGACCTGTAGGGAGTAGTTAGAAAGGCTGCAGATACACGGTCAACTATTTCACCATGATTTTCGCTTGATGCTGGGATGACCTCAGTCCGGATAATTTTGTTAACTTTTTCAGCGGTTACGTTGTTCATGATTACGCGGTATTTTTCTGCGTTGCCAGCTGTATACGATGTCAGACAAGCCGGTATAAGCAAAAAAGCAAGCACTTTTATTTTCATCGTCTCTTCCCGAGAAGCAGTATTGACCCTCATGATTCATTGAAAGTAGCCGTTACGCATATATAAAAGGCGGCGCAGTGTATTTGATTGAGGACAAACATGCCAAAGTCCTGGAGTTTATATAATTTTTGGTGACAGCACTAGATGTATAATTGATTTTCTATTTCTATAGCTTGTCTTCGATTATTTTATGATATTTAGTTGTTGTTTCCTTGTAGTTTCAGAAAATAATCCTGTGGGATTAAAAGCTAAACTTTGATCAGTATAATGATTTAAGTTCTAGTTAGTCGGAGCTTTTGTAGCCGAAGTTAAGACACATTTTATCGTTGCATGATATGGTAACGCTCGCTTTAAAGCTGGGATAATATGGGATAAGATTATCGATAATATCCCACTTAATCTGCGTTATAGAAATGTAATGATGAATGCTCAATAGATGGCCTACATCAACATATTTATTATGTACCTGGTCGCTCAAAAAAGCGATAGTCGGAAACTGTACTGATTGCTTATTTGTGTCTTCCAACGGGTATATTAATATCAGCGGTACCTATGCTCATGACATCAGAAGCTTTTATGAGATTATCGGCAAAGAAAGCCACTCCATGAACTATGGGATCTTTTGAACTATGCAATCCTCTATTGTATTAAATATGGCACAGGCTATGTGGGGGTATGATACTAACCCCAAGCTATGAATAGTCAATAAATCCTGATCTTACAGGGCGTTATGCTATTAAACATGTTATAGGGAGCTATTTTTCTTAAAAAAGATTAAAGCTTGTTTGCAGTGAAAGCCACGAGCACGTTATGCTGGCTATTCCAAGGCGAACAGCGTGCGCTTTTAATTCTTTTAACAGGGGGCGCCGGCAAATAGGATCTCATCTTGTATAGAATAGGCACCGATCTATCTGACATCGAAGGGCATGACCGACAGAAGCCTATCTTAGCTTGTAAAATGTTAAAATACAATACTTACGGTTCTGAGCTTTGCGGGCGGTCGTATTAACGGGAGAAGTCGTTTTATAAGCGACCTTACTGAGGAAGCTCATGAGATTCAGCTTTTTATTAAAAGCTTGAATATTATGCGTTATGTGTTTATGATGCTGCCGCTTGTGGATGTTGAGTTCGGTCTTTGAGCGGTAGTGAAGCGGTTGAAAGCAACATAATGGTGCGGTCATGAAAAAATATCTCATTATCATCGGTGCGGCAATTTCTGCCTTTTTGGCTGTTCTGCTCAAGGTCTTTAATCTTGGACGGAACGAAGAGCGGAGTAAACAAAAACAGGATGATTTAAAAGCGGCTGAAACGAGAGTAGAGGTTGATCATGAAGTCGATCAAAGTGGTGATGATAGTGTGCGTTCTCGCCTCTCTAAGTGGGTGCACGATGAATAGAGTCTCGCCCTGTGTAGGGTGGACGCCGATACATCCGACGTCGAAGGATGTGGCGGGCATGAGTTCGCAGTTAGCGCGTCAAATTTTAGAACACAACGCTTACGGGGCTAAGGTGTGCGGGTGGAAGACGGCGAAATGAGCAGCTTTTATTTTTCTTCGTCATCGCAATTATTTTTAAAATGTAACGCGTTGTAGGTCTATTATGTCCGTAAAGGGAGGCTATCGTTGCCGCTGTTTGTGTAGTGCGGGGTGCGGGTTCTGAGGCGTATACAAAGTGTTCCTAACCGGGTTGTCAAGGAGCGGGTTTACCGGTTAGTGAGGCGGTGGGGCGTTAATAATCTATATTGCGCGGGGTAAAGTTATCCTACGGGCGTCGTTTCGATCAAGCGCCGAGGCGTTAGCGGCTTTTGCTGAAGCTGAAGAAGATTTTTAGCACAGTTTGATAGTGTCGGTAAACTAATGGTGGACTTAAATGTGGAAGATTGAATGCACCACCTCTTTTAAGCGCGGCTATAAGCGTGAGAAGAAGGGGCGGTGTCGCCTTATTGAGGAGGAGCCCAAAAATCGCTGAAGCGTTAAAATAATCGGTATTTAAAAATTAGGCACTGTGGTTACGCTTAGCTGGAAATTGGGAAGATTATTGAGGTTGGTATATCCAGTCCAGTGGGGTGTTGATTGACCGTTTCATTGGTAAGGACAGATTGGTTTTTGTGCGCGTTGGTTTTTATCTCGCGCATATTTATGTTCCAGGGAATATCAAGAATGTTATTGAAGTAAAATTTGGACTGAATATTTGACAGAAGAAAATATGAGGTGCAGAAGTTCGCATTTTGATTCACAATGTAGGTATAATATATTGAAGATATTGGCTAAATAGGTTTTCTTAAATTCGCGATAGGTGATTTTACAGTGCGCTCAGAGGCTCTTTTCTGCTTCTTAAGCGTACAATTTTTTTTGGGGCTGCCCGTTATTGTAACGAGGTAATCCGCCAGTTTATTCTTTTTACGTTGCAGAATTTTATAGCCCTTTTAGCTTACTCTAACTCTTTTTATTTGCTTTTTGCCAAACTGGTTATTTGTTTGTTGAGTTTAAACTTCTCCACAAAGCTTCCCGCACCATCTTTCGCCGATTTAAGTGCTTTTTCGCTCTGTTGTTGCATTGGACATATGCCTGAAAGTTTCGAATTTTTTGGTGGTGAGATAGCGATTGCCGTACAGCCGCATAAAATCGGAGGACTTCTGTAATTAATGCCAAAAATTGACATTGTATGCCACAGCGCTGATATTTCTTTATTATTCGATTTAAAGTCGTTTCCCGCTTTAATATGAAGGTGCCAACATATTACCAGGTCACATATTAAACAATGGTCTGATACAGCTTCCGCTAGCAGTGATGAAAATGCAGGGCACCGCCCGCGCGACACATCAAGCTCTACTTAAAAATGGTCGCGTGAGAAACGGAGCCCTTTAAAAAAATGCTTCCTCGGGCAATACCAGAATTTTCTACTCTTTTGGTAAGCGCTTTTCCAGCCAAAACATATTTGTCCAAATCCCATAAATTATTTTTGCTGCCCACATTTTTATTCGATTCTGACAAGTCTATTTGTGTTCCTGGAATTTTGCTTAATCTTCCGGTAGCTTTACTTAAACTAGAAACTAAAGTGAAAAAAAGAGATAATTTCAGGTGAAAACCTTTGTTTATTTCAAACCCACTTAAGTCGCTGAGGTCTGAAAGATGACACCCCGGCGGTTGTGTTGTAGTATTCAGGCTCAATTTTTCCTTCACTATTGATTACAAACCTCATTGCAATTCCTATTTTGAGTAAAAAATACGTGATTTGGGGCGTTCTATAAGAAGATATAAAGTTTTCTATGTGGTAAAAATCTGCGCTAAAGAACGTAAATTACCGATGAAATTATTGAGAAAGACCCGTGTAGGGGCGGACAGATTTAATACAGGTACCTCTTCCACAGACTACGCATTTCGCAGTCTATGATCAGTTGTGAGATAAGTGAGAGGCGCATTCACCTTTTAGCGACAAGAAGTTTATCGAGCTCAGTTTTTGTCAAACTTGAAAAAAAATTTGTCAATTCCTTAAATTTGTCTTCTTGTGTTTTACTGATTTATCCTTCTTTGACTTGGCAAAGCCATGAACGAAAAATTCTAATTTACTAACTTTATAGAGACGACAACCCGATAACCGCTACACTTCCCTTGGCCGTCTTTGCGTCTTTGGCTATTCTACGCTTTATAACATGACTTCCTAAATCAGTGTGTATGATTCCGGCTTCCGTTTCTTTGATGATAGCTCAAAGCTTTTCGTCGCGAAGTTATTCTTTTTGGCAAATTTAGCGAACGATTTAAGTTTAAAAATTTCCCCCTTTTTCGCCCATATATGTGATTTAGTCCTATAGTATTTTTTTACTTGACTTTCCAAAAAAGTTCGATTAAGTTGCGCGAATTCAATGGCAGAATTGTGTCCAGAGGCAGGAATGTGTTCCTGCTTTTTTGATTCAAAGGCTCTGTTATTTGTTGTTAAAACTCTTTATTTTCTTATACTTAGATACTTAATTCCTCAATCTTAGTTATTCCTCCGACTAAGAGGGGAGGCTTATGTCTTTCTGGCGGCGCTAAAGCCTATGGTGCTGCTGAGCAAATTAGCGAAAAATTGATGTTCGTTTTGAGGGTTGCGTGTTTTCTAGCAAACATTAACAGCGGACAGGCGGCCATAGGCTATCTCATGGTCCTGAATGAAGCGTTTTCAGTGATTTTTGACTATATCTTTACCAAATTTTGAAGCGAATGATAAGTGATTTTCACAATATTTTCGCGCCGGCATGACCTGCATTGGCCGTTTATTGTGGGAATTTAGAAAAACAGGAGATCTGTAAGATCACTAGCATCGGGAGAATATTGGGAGCGCCTGAACAAACAGCATTTGCGCCTCGTATATCAGAGGAAAAGTTTCAGCTTTTTTTGGCCAATTGAAGAATATTAGGTTTATTGACCAAGGTTATTTCATAAATATACTCTATTTGCGTTTTTAAAGGTCGCTGGCTAGCTTTTTATTGTAATGATTGTTAAATTAATCAAGGAATAAAAATGCTTTCCTGTGGCCTTTATTTTTATTTTGTGATAGAATCAGAAGCAAGCAAAATAATCAATGATTGGTGAATTTGTTTAGATGAGACCGGAAGAATATATCGGAATATATAATTTTATGATGAGACTTGAACTTTCTTTTCCCCCTTCTGTCGATGTTCCTTATGCCAATGAAGGTTATAAACGTGGCCGGCATAAGACAGTTTTGACGAAGTATGGATTACAGAGGCAGCCCGCGGAATTAAAGAACATGTCCGATGAACAAGTAAATTCTGATGTTGTCATGCAGCAGCCAGATTCACCGCAGCAAGAGGTGAGCGCTTCACTTTATGACAACACAGAGAGCCAAGAAGTGCAGCAGGCTCAATCAGATCAAGATCAATCGGAACCACAACAAAAGGAGGATGTGCAGACCGAAAAAGAGAGCAATAGTCAGGAAAATGATCAAGATAAAAACTCTTTTGAAATTCTTGGTGCGCCTGAAAATTATAGTTTTAAAGAATTTGAAGGGGCAGATTTTGATCCAGTTATTCAGGACGGATTAAAGGAAGCAGCAAGAGAGCTCGATCTCTCCCGAGCAGCCATGGATAAGTTTATGGATAAAATGGCGCCCCTTGCCGTTCAGCGACAGCAAGAGCGCATGGCGGAACTTTCTCAAGGATTTATAACAGCCTCAACCAATGACAAGGAATTTGGCGGCGAGAGATTGCAGGAAAATCTGGGTCTCGCCCAAAAAGCTATGGGGCAATTTGGTTCACCAGAGTTGAAAGAGTTTTTAAACCAATCGGGATTGGGCAACCATCCTGAGCTTATCCGCACCTTTTATCGTGTGGGTAAGAATATGAGCGAAGACGGCTATGTAGGGAGTTCTCAAGGTGCAATGACGAGAGGAGAAACCCCTAAGGACTTCAATGGCATGGCGCGTGCTTTTTATGAAAATTAATCTAATCTTTAAGGAAATATATTATGGATAATACAACAACCTCTTTACCCAGTTCTGATCTCACCCTTGCCGATTGGGCCAAGCGGCAGGATCCTAATGGTAAAACCCCCATCATTGCAAATCTTTTATCTCGAACCAATGAGATTTTGCAGGACGCTGTTTATAAGGAGGGTAATTTGCCCAAGGGTGGTGAACGCGTTTTTATTCGCACGGGGCTACCGACAGTTTATTGGCATGCTCTCAACAAAGGGATTCCTTCCAGTAAATCGACGACAACCCAAGTTGATGAGATTTGTAGCATATTGGAGGCACGCTCAAGTGTGGATAAAGATTTAGCAATGCTCAGTGAGAATATATCACAATTCCGCTTATCGGAAGACATAGCTGTTTTGAATTCGATGAATCAAGAGCAAGAGCAAATGCTATTTCATGGTGACCCGGAGAAGAACTCAGAATATTTTCTTGGGCTCGCACCTCGTTATAGCGATATGAAGGCAGAAAATGGGCGCAATATCCTTGATGCAGGGGGTCGCGGTTCAAATAATACCTCTGTTTATCTGGTGGTTTGGGAGGAGCAGACGGTGTATTGTCATTTCCCAAAAGGCTCAAAGGCCGGGCTCATTCACCGAGATTTAGGCGAAATGGATATTACAGATCCAGAGGGTGGCAAATATCGTGGTTATGAGTCTTTATATCAATGGCGTAGCGGCCTTGTTGTTAAAGATTGGCGTTATGTGGTGCGCATTGCCAATATTGATATTGACGATTTAAACGAGCAGAAGGGAACGCAAGCTCCTAATGCACCAACGGCACTGACAAAGCTTTTAGAGAAAGCTATTAGTCATATTCCTAGGCCTGAGCGTGGGAAGCCGGCTTTTTACATGAACCGATCTGTTCATGAAGCGCTTGTCATGTCGATATTGGATAAGAGCCATCCAGCTCTGATAATTGAAAAAGGCCTTATGCTATTTAGCGCGCCTTATTTATTATTGGGCTCCCGGGGCGTGCCCTTACGCCGCGTTGACGCGCTTTTAAACACCGAAGAAGTCGTGGAATAACGGGGAAAGAAACAGATATGATTACAAATCATCTTTTAACATTCAGCAAAGAACAGGTGGTGAAAGGAACCAGCTATTTGCGCTACAGCATTGACCTGTCTACGCAAGGAAATATTAGAACTGGTAAGCCTCTTTACATGCATTTCTCAATTCCACAATCCTTTGAGGGGGGGAGAAAGTGTAGAGTTTCAATTGGTGATTGCCGATAGTGAAGATCTTAAAACAAATGAGACAGTGATTGGAACAACAGGCGCTGTTCCCGTCGAAAAATTATCGCAAGGAAAGACTCTGTCTATCACTATTCCTCCTCTTACATCAAAAGGCCAGCGCTATCTTGGAGCTAAATATGTTGTTGATGGCACGAATACAAGCAGCAAGGTGAATGGCTTTATTGTCGAAACTGTTGGGAATTGGATGGAAGTCCATTTTGCATTGATGTGAAATATTTAAGGAGGATCTACACTCATCTGTAAGGCAAAAAGGACGTGCTTTGTTGGCAAAGCGGCACGACGTGAAGGCGAAAGTTTAAATATAATGGGCTCCAATGACCATCTTGGATCGGCGACAGGCGCTTTATTCCACGTCGAAGGTTGTTCCAAAAATGATTATGTTAGGAGACGCAAAAGAAACAGGGACAAATCTTAAGCACACAAAAAGCCCTGGCAAAGCACACGCAATTTATGGGGATAATATTGAATTATGAGATCATATTTATCCTGTCTTAAAGAGCCCGAAATTTAGGCAATGTGTGCAGCTAAGCAATACGCATAAATTCAATATTAATTAAATTATCAGCCCCCATTTTGGGGGCTTTTTTTATGAGGTAACACATGCAGAATAAACAGAAGATCATCCGTAAAAAAGATATCAAGGATTTAAAAGAAAAAGAGTCCAAATCTTTGTTTAATTTTTCAAATCATTACAAAAAATTCAAAATGCTTACAAGGATGTTGAAATGGGTTATATTACGTCTTCTAGTATTCACGCTCAGAACATCACAGTTCATTGACGCAATTAATAATATCATTACTCATATCGAAAAATGGTTTCCGAAAATTTGAATCTATTTCCTCTACTTAAAAAAGGTAAAATAACACTCTCAACGTGTTTTTACGTCTTTAAAGAAGGCATAGAAGAGTCCCCAAAAGCTTTAAAAAGCGCTTTGGTGCCCAGAAGAGGCAACATATTGAAATTACAAGATAAAGAAAAAATTATCCCGTGTTATCAAACGGATTGATATTGCAATATATTTTTGTTTCCCCCAGCATCACTGAAAATCATTCAAGTGCACGCTGAAAGATGGACTGACAAGTCATAATAGAAGATGGGCGGGAACATGCGAGCAATGAATCGTTTAAGCGTAAAATCTGTTACTGCGCTGTCTACTGGGAAATGTAATGACGAAGCAGGCTTATGGTTGGTGAAAACGACTATCGAAACCGGCGAGTGGGTTTTGCGATTTACAGCGCACGGACGATGGCGAGAGGATGGGGCTCGGCGCTATCAATACCGTATCTTTAAAGGAAGCACGGTGGGCTGCTGAACAATGGCATTCTGTATCACGTGAAGGCTATGATCCTATCAAGCGACTGGTAAAGCTGAAACGCGAAGCGGCCAGTAACCTTCACTTTTTGAAAGATATCGCTGCGGATACTTTCGAGAGCCGTAAAGCTGAATTAAAGAGTGATGGTAAGACAAGGCGCTGTTTTATTCCTCTTCAACTTCATATTTTACCCGAGCTTGGCAATGTACCGGTATCGGATATAGATCAGGCAGATATCCGGGATATTGTATTCGGATATAGATACTCTTGCACCCATCTGGCATAAAAGGGCTGATACAGCTCGCAAGGTGATAAACCGCCTTAATATCTGCTTGAGACATGCGGCGGCTTTGGGAGTTGATGATGAATTCCAGTTATCTGTGCTTTATACACTCTTAAAAAATGGTGCTTTTAAAGAGAGGCTAGCTGTGGCATGCTTAATGATGGAAATAAGTTCCCGGATCGGGAGTGCACGTCCTTCTCCCCCCACACAAAGGTATCAAAAATAGAAGATATTATAAAACTTGCGTCATATACCATATTACAATGGATACCGCTTTTGACACCAAAAGAACTATTGGCATCTGCGAATGGTCATTGTATCTGTTTGCCCTATAGCCAGCTCTACGTGCGGTTTTTATATAAATGTTCTCTGGGAATCAAAATAGATATAGCCGATTTAATTTTCGAATTATCAAAAATTGAACGGCGGACATGTTTGGATCTTACCGCAAGTTTGGCATCATGGGGGGCACTATGCCAAGAATAAAATTTAGTATTTTTCTACAGCTTTGTGCTTGCTTTATGCTAACTTTTGCAAGCCTTTCCGATGAAGCAGCGCAAATTACCTTTGCCTTGCGCTTGGCAGAGAATACAAAATTCGTCTCTGCACTTTTGTCAACAGGCTTATTATGTGGCATCGTTTCAAGCCTTGCAGCCCCTTATTTATTGCATCGTTTTGGACCTTTTAAACTTATTTTGGCTGTTTTTTGTGGCGAAGCAGCTCTTATTGCTATTGCGGCCTTCTCAAGCCAATTTTGGGCCTATATTATACTGTCAGCGGCTTTGGGATCGGTCCTTTCAATGCTGTGGTCAGCAATTTTTGTGGTCATACCCGATTTTGCCGAAAGTGAGCAGCGTTTGGATTGGATTAACCGCGTTGTTCAAAGTTTACGCAATTTTGGCTATGTAGGCGGCCCATTAGTGGGAAGTTTGTTTTTCGACTATCTACAAAATACTCACGGAATGGTGTGGTTGGCGGTAGCGGTTTTGCTTTCGGGCTTTATTATGAAATTCTGTTTAAAAAAGCTCAAAGCAGAAGAAAGGCATAAAAACAAAGAAGCTTTCAGGGATGAAAACACAGCAAAGAAGGTCAAAAAGCACCTCGACCTTGTAGGGCTGTTTGGTAAAAAAGCGATCACTTTCGTATTGATTCCACTGATTATCACAATCATCTTTATTTCAGCGGAAGGGGTTTTGCTTATCGTTTATATGCGCAAAATTCTTAATTTTGATGCTCCAATCTATGGCCTAATTGTGAGTGCCACAAGCATTGGACTTGTTTTTGGTCCCTTACTTTTTACTGGGCTTTTTAAGCGCTTGGGCTACGCACCAGGAGCATGTTTGGCCGCCACATCTATCGGGCTTGGAATATTTTGTTTAGCAAGCAGTATAAATGTTAAGTTCATGCTATTATCATCCTTATTAATAGGGATAGCTAATGGTGTGCAAAATACGCTAATGGCTAGCTTTATGATGAAGCATATCCCTAAAGAGCTGCGTAAACAACAAATGCCTGCCTACGCATTTATCCTTCAAACGTCAGTTCTTGTGGGTTTTATAGGTGGCGGATTTATCGATTTAATTGACGTCCAATCCGCTCTTATATGGATTGGCATCATCAGCATGACTGCAGGTATCATTGGCATGATCGTAAATTTTTATTGGGAAAAGTTGCGCGAGCGCGAAACGTAAGGACCTAAGGGTTTAATTCCGTCATTTGGTGGTATAGTAGATGTAGTTTTTAGTCGTGAATAGGGGGCATCCTACGAAATCAATACAGCTAAGGAAGTCGGAAGTCCTCATCGAGCGTTATGCCATCCATCGGCCCGAGAACCGCAGAAAAATAGAAAAAGCGTACGTCCTAGAATATTATGATATCGTGGACTTTAGTGTGAAGGTAGACTTAATGGCTGCGGGAATTAAAGATAGCGTACAAATTCGACGGGGAAGAGAGTTAGTGGAAAAAATAGACTTTGTACTCTTGTGATCATTGGGTACATAATATGCTTTTTAAGCGTTTCAGTCATTTTTGTTGTATTGGATTTGGTGACGGCGGCGTCTGTCTATGCGAATATTTTTAGTATGTTGACCATAAGTGAGGCGGCATCGACACTTTCAACTTTATCTATACAACAGGATAAGCAGCCTTGCCGGTGCTGCTTGTAGTGCCGAATTAGCGCTTATAGAGCTCGTAGAGACAACGGTTATCAGGCAGGGCGATCATGACGTAGATTCCTAGTTGCGTGACAGTGGCGTATCCAAGTACCTCGTCGAGAAATTTAGTGTGCTAATTACTCGGCATACATTAGTGTGTCTAGCAATAAACAGCGATGGTCCGCGCGGGAATCTTGTAAGCACTCTTCGGTGTAATCAGCCGGAAGATTTAGATGAATGGGCGATCAGTGATCCGTCTTTCTAATCAGATCAATAGCAAAAAAAGCGCGGAAACTCAAAAGTACAATCGTGCCTATCTTAGAAAATTCTGCGGGTTTCCTCCTGTACGGCAACCAAGCGATTGAAGATATAAGGGACACACATTTCGTGTTTCACAGGCACAGGGAGATAGGCACAATTGTAATATTTTCAAAAGATATGATCTTTCAATAAGTCTCGATTAAGATCATTCAAGCGCGCACCGAAAGGCGGGCTGAAAAGTGGGCCAAAGAAAGTTATATATTCATAACTAATTATTTTTATTATATTTTTGCAAATATAATGGTGCCCAGAAGAGGGACGAGATCACGAATATGCGACTCATCATTGTTTAATTTTGCTATGTTTTTTCACTGTTTATTCTGAACTTTTATTGAGTTTATTGATTGCTTCAATAGCAAGTCTCCTTCTATCTGCTGTTTTTGTGTAATGCGACGCCATGGTATCATCTGTCCAACCGAACAGCGCTTTCATTTGTGCCAGTGTCGCGCCAGAATTTGCAGCACGTGTGGCGGCTATTTTTCGCACACCGTGAGCAGATTTTTTAATCCCAGCTTCATTACAAGCTTTACGGAAATAATTTCCAAAGCTTTCTTTCGTTAAAGAATCCCCTTTTTCACCGCATATAAAATTGTCAGAACCAGTTTTGCCACGCTCCAGACTATCTTGAAGTGCCGGTAAAAGGGGGAGGTGAACTTCTGTTTGAAAGCCACTTTTCTCCGTTGTTAAAAATAAGATACCGTCTCTAACATCTTTCCAGCCAATACGGACCGCATCACCACGACGCAAGCCCGTATAAAGCAAAACGTCAAGCCATACACGCTCTTTGGTACGCTCGGGCCAATGCGCATAATAGGTTTCTACGTCTTTTTCTGTCCAAGCTATAAACCCATCTTTGTTCTGATATATAGCTCTTTTAACGCCAATCGCTGGGTTTGTAATAATATAATCCATGTCAACAGCCCACTTAAATAAGCCGCTCATGGCTTTCATAAAATTACCAGCGGCTCCTGGTTTATCCTGTTGCGCGTTCACAGTGTGCTGTAACGTCTTCTTAGTAATTGCTGAATAGGGGACGTGACCGCTCTTATTGATCAAGCGCGTAAACACAGATTGACGTTGACGACGTGTGGGTTCGGATAGTTTATTCCACTCAATACTTTCATAATATTTGCAAATAAGCTCTTCAATTGAACCCTTTTTAGGGTGCCTAGGTTTTGATAACTTACTTTTAAGGCTTTCATAACCTTTGCGGACAAGCCCTTTTATTAAACTCTTCTTGGGTTCTTCTTCACGTCTCTTGACGGTTGCATCAAGATTCAAGATCTGTACAGCTTTTTTTGAAGCCATGATTTAATTCCCCCCAGAACAGAGCTGTTCTTCCATTTGATCAATTTCTTCCAGAGCCTTTATGACTTTTTCTTCCACTTTTTTAATAGCGCTATCATCACGGAAAAACCGCTTCACTCTCATGCGAAATTTGGTGGGAAAGCGTGGATCATAGGACATGAAGTCGCACCATTGTCGGCCTGTACAGGCCATCTGAAATATCATTTGTCTCATATATTCTTCCTTAGGTTCACCCGTCACCAAGAAGCCTATGTGGGTTTTGCTTTCAGGGCACTTGACTTCAACCAGGCCTTCATCACCGACAAGACCATCAGGGCTTGCTCCAGCCATTTCGATTTCAGGGTGGTTGATAAAAAAGACCTTTTGCACCTTATGCTTCGTTGCAAATGCGTAAGCATCAAGAGCCTCTTTTTCATGATCTATGCCCCATTGCATGGCAGCTGTGACTTTATGTTCTTTCAATTCACCAGTGAGGCGTTCAGATAATTTCTCAAAAATATATCCCTCGTAAGTCGCTTTGCCCGAAAACAGCTTACTAACACCACTAGCCGTGATTTTGCCCAAGCGGGCTTTAAACCATTCAGTTGTACGTTGTTCCATGTTATACCTCACGAGAGCCAGAGACTTGCTCATGAAGCATATCTTTGAGATGAGCTAAGAGCTCTAATGCTTGCGTCTCTGTTAAAAAGCCTAATGAAGGGACACGTGCATATTTGAGAAAAGATTCTTCATCACGACCTAATGCCGACAATATATTCTTAATTTCTGTCTGCTGTGCGTCTGTTATAGTGGTGGTGTCTTGTAAATCCTCATGATCAGGGATATGTCCAATTTGATCATAACCTTCGGCAATGCCCTTAAGTGTGTCTTTGAGATGGGAGAATTTATGCTTGGTTTCTTTGTCGAGACTATTCCACCATTCAAGCAAAGCCTTCGTGCCGTTTGAGGCAGCTATCATTCCGTTTCGCTTTAACAGTTCCTGCTCTTCGTCAATGGCAACGCCCATATTACTCCATTCAAGCACTGCCGTACCAGAGCTAATGTCAATTGGCTTATTATCTGGAAATGCATGACGAATATCACCTGGACATTTTTTTATTTCTGGGAAATGAGTGCCTTCCGATAGCATCATTGATATTGTCATTTCATAGGGGAAGGATTTGTCTTGGATAGGGGCGTAGCCTTCCTTGACAATTTCTCTTCTGCCCTCAACCGTTACTTGCTTGAGGTCATCTTTTACCCGACAACAAAAGATTAAATGTGCGTTGGTTTGTACAAGTTCACGAATAAGCTTTTTATGGTCCTCCTTTGGTTTTATCCAGCAGTGCAATCCTGGTTTTTTTGTTTTCATTTCGGCGTTTTTTGCTTGTTCAAGAACGCCGCCTGGACCTTCCCATTCATCAGAAATGCTATCAATAATGATCGCTTTATAACCGGCCTCTTCAAATGCTTTAACAGCTTGTATATAGCGCTCAGCTGTAAAGGGCGGGTCAAGGTCAATGACATCAAAACCACCTGCGATATCTGCGTAAAAGCACGAGCGTTTATTTTCGGTGTCAATCAGGCCTATTTTCCCGTTTGGTCCCGCCAAACCACGGGCGTATAATAGGGCGCTATACGTCTTTCCTGAACCAGATGGGCCAGCGATTAAAGTTAGAGTATGCACCTGTTCGCGGACAGCGCGTTGGATATTCATTATTGCTCTCCCTTTCCATCAGGCTAATTTGTTGTCGAAGATCTGTGTGCACCCGCTAACCACTGCATCGTAGTGGAGTTCAGTGTCTCCATAAACCCGAGCACTGTCGTGAATAGTTGCGCGACATGAAGCTCGCGCCTTGCCATAAATTTGCGCATTATCATGGATACGTGCATCTCCATAAACTCCAGCATTGTCCATGACACACGCATTGCCGTAAACCCGTGCAGTTTCTGAAACCCACGCCTTGCCATACACCTGCGCATTGTCGTAAACCCACGCGTTGCCACACACCTGCGCATCACCGAAAATTTGCGCATTATCACGGATACATGCATTGTCATAAACCCTACCATTGCCGCTAATCCAACAATTGCCTTGTTGAGACAGGTTCTTTTCGCTTTCAACAAAGCCGCCTAAGTCACCGGCTTTAACGTCACCAAAGTCACGTAGAGCACGGATCCTATAAAGTTCTTTTTTCATCAATATTTTTGTCGTCTCATTCGTGAGTTCATATTTCTTTCTCATAATTTTTGCCCTATGATGGACAAGATACATGCGGTAAATTCCAGGAAAATAAGGGTGTATAGCAGCCTAGACGCTTTCTTATAATCGCTCTCAATGTCCTTGAGTTTACGGGCGTTATTTTTCGCAGCTTCACAAAGTCCACACACCTCATCAGTTTCATAACTGATCATTCCGTGTCCTAATTTTTCGATCTCACCTTTAACATTATATTCGTGTCCCATAATCTTTCTCTTTCTATAAATTTAGCAAATAGAGTACCTTCTACAAAAGCATGCGCTAGATGTAGTGTTTAAGGCTCTATATGAAGGGGGAATAAAACGGGAAGTCCTAAGGGCGAGAGTCCTTCAAAGCTTCTCCGCTTAAACTATAAGAAGCGTAACTCCAAAGCACTCTTTTCATCTTCCCAATAAGGACGGCTTTTTTCGCCTTCCTGTATATGGTTGTGGTTCCACAGGGCATCTGAATCTTTGACAAATTGTGGAACTTCACTCTCTTCATGAACATCTCGCCCTTGTGACTCTTCCTCTTGAATCCAAATCCGTGCTACCTCTTCCGTATAATCGGTAGCTCCTTTCTTTTTCTTGTCTGTTAAGTCAAAGCTTTCGATAGCGTAAAATTGCTCATCAGTTAAGAATCTAGACAATTCATTGATAATTTGTCTCAATTCTCTCAACTTCTGAAAGGATATAGTTATAGGGAAATAGATAAGCTCTTCGTTATTGGGGGTAAAAGTTAATTGGTACATTTCGTCACCAGCTTTGAGTCAACTTTCTCGTTACCTCTTTTCCAAACCCGAATATAGCCTCTGGGACCGGCTGGATAATCAATAAAGGTTACCTTCGTTGGCTGCTTTGCCCTGTCGTGATCAGTAGAAGATGTCCTCTTATGAAGACGATACCGCGTAATGAGTCTCTTTAAAAATCTCATTTCCCCACCCTTTTCTGTAAGTAATTCTGTTTCACACCAGATCGGCTTTCGCTTCTTCGTGATGTGTTGTGATGGGAAGTATATTTATCGTTCTAAAATACTAATGTCAACATAAATAGTATTTTAAAATGATATTAATTTTATGCCATTGGGCAAAACGCCGAATCATTTATTACAAAGGGCTGTAGAATAGGAGCTTAGAATCCGATAAAAAGCGTAAATTTCGGTCGGATATGTTCTAAAAATTTGAGCTATGGAAAATTTAAGAAAACTTATTATTGAAAGACTTAAAGAACTTCAATTGGGGTCGACTATAGCAGCAAAGAAAGTCGGCCTAGAGCGCGGCTATATACGGGATTTTATTAAAGGACGCAAAAAAACTTTCGCATATGATAAATTACCTTCGGTAGCTTCAGCTTTAGACTTGGATATCTCTGTGCTTATATTCGCGTTTAAGTTAGATAAAAGCGTCTCTGTTCCTGTTGTAACTCACAATTTTGATAAACCAAATGCCAAAGTCATTGGCCGAATAGATTTTGACGATAAAAAAAGGATACCTGTTTACGGCCAGGCGGTAGCGGGCGTCGATGGAGATTTTGCTCTGAATGGTAACGTGCTCTTTGAGGTACTTTGCCCACCTCAACTTCAAAAGGTAAATGACGCTTACGGTGTAATAGTTAGTGGAGATTCGATGTCTCCGCGTTATTTCGATGGCGAAATCGTATATATCGATCCCCACCGCCGCTTAAAAAGGGGCGATTTTGTTGTTGCGCAAATTCTCATTGACGAACATTCAATACCCCATGCATTTGTGAAGCGTTTCTGTAAGCACAATGCGGAAGAGCTAGTTCTTGAACAATTCAACCCGCCTAAAGAGCTACGCTTCCCACACGATAAAGTGATCTCCGTTCATTTTATAGCTTTGTCTGGTGAACCTATATCGCACGTTTGATGAGAATAGTTGAAGAGGTTCTCTGAATTTGGAAAAGCCTAAATAAACTGCACAAAAAATCGCCGAAGGTTTTCCTCTAAAATTTTCTCCACTACATCCCCCCTTTAATTTCATTTTTACATTTCAATAACGGAACGTTTAACACGGCCAATTATCCTTATTGCACCTTCCAGTTTTGGTGCTGGTATGTTTTTATATGAGGCAGGTTGCCAGGGAGGCGTTTCGCTTGGACGATAACGCTTATAAGTTGCCCTACCTGTTTCATCTGCAATGACATAACAGGCATTTGGGACCAGGACCTGATCAAGCATATTCACAAAGATTATTGAATCAGGTGGACTGATCTTATTCATGGAAAGACCATCAACACGCAACGCTATCCATTGGCCTTCTGGAAGGTTATACGCTGTAACAGTAGGAAATTCAGATAAGTCCGTTACGCTTTCTTGATCGCTCATTTCGCCAGCACTTACCCAAGATACAAGTGGTATCTCTCTTTGTTCTAATTCAACAATTTTCATCTGAGATACAAGTGGCGTACCATCTTGTCCTAATGCAAAGGCCTCACCTTCTTCGTTGCCTGTTCCATCTGCCAGCCAAGCGACGTTCGTTTTTAAGACAGGGGCGAGGGCAGCAAGTGTTTTTGTCTCAACTCCTTTATTTATGTCGCCTCTTTTTACTTTTATGCGTATGCTACGAATTGTAGAATTCGAAAGACCAGCTTCTATTGCAGCACGACTTTCTGTAAGTCCTACAGCCTTTAGTCTTTTATCAATGCGTTCCAAAATTTTATCGAGCATATGTTCTTATAGGAAATTTTTTATTTTTTTTAAATAGAGTTATTATCCTATTTTTTCTTGACATCATAGTATTATGACACGATAATTGTGTATGCTTAAAATTGCGCACTTACTAAAAATTATCGATGCTTACCGAATTGCTACAGGGCTAACCGATAGCAGTGTGAGCACGTACGTATTTAATAGCGGAAAAAGGATCTGCAATCTTAGGAAAGGTAGGGGCATTGAAGTTAAAACTTTCAACCACGCTTTTTACTGGTTTTCTGATCATTGGCCTGAAGGTGTTCAATGGCCTTCTGATATTCCACGGCCGTCTCTTAAAGAAGAGAGTGTGCCACTTAGCACGAAAGCTTTGAAACAACAGCATCAACAGCCAGGGAGAGTCTATGGAACAGATAGCAGAACTAACTAAGACAACAATCCGAGAAATGAAAAGAGCCCTAGATGCCGAAGAAAGGGCGAAAAAAGCCAGAAGGGAGGCAAGGGCGGCAGGATTGGAAGCAAGGGTAGCTCTGGCAGCAGCAAAAGGAGCTATGGACAGACTGGAAAATGCCTTTGTCCAAATGGATTACTCAAAGACTTTCGAAGAGGATAGCATGCCGTTGTTTGCGAAAGTTTTAGAAGCACGGCAAGAGGGGGGCAGCGGTGAAGAAATACGAACTCACTGATGAAACGGCGATATTATGGAAAGCTCAGCTTTATAGAATTCATGCTTTCCATGATTTGGTAATACCGAAACTCGTGACACTGCCCAGATTTATAGCGAGGTAGATACGGAAGTAAAACTGCTTTTGTTGCTGCTCCTACAGAAATAACAAACAGCCACAGCAGCATTCAAAGTCTTAGAAGAAGAGAGATTATGAAAAACGAAATGTTGAAGAAGGTCTGCACCCAGTTTTGCAGATTAATAGGTCGTAATACAAAAATAAAGAATGAAGATAGATTGACGGAAGAATGGAGAAAAGAATGGAGAAGAGTACCAGATCGTCAACGTCTCATAAAAGATCTTATAGAACGGCATACGATTCATACGGAAATTCTTAAACAACAAGAAGAGTGGTATAAGTCAAAATTTGATCATTGGATGAGATGGCATAAAGCACTTCTTGCAGAGCGAGATAAATCAATTGAGGATCAACAGGCAGCTATTGAAAACCTATCCTCTTTAATTAAGAAAAAAAATACAACGCTGCGTAAACAAAGATTAAAATTGGATTCACAGATGAGAATTGTTGATAAATTAACTGATAAAATCAATGATTTAGCCAACAAAGAAGTTAGATTAGTAGAGTTTCTCTTACCAGGAGAAGCTGTTAATGCTGGTCCCATAAATCCTTCAAATAAGGATCATTAGCAGCAACAAGCGATAGAAGACCAATTTCACGATATGTGTCTTTTGAGCGTGGCCATGACGCCCAGAAATGCACAGTGCGTGTTTCATCTGGATTAATAATCGAAGTGTGTTCAAGTGTAAAATTTGCAATGTTGCGAGAACTAGGCTTACGACAGGTAGTCATGAAATCTAAAACAGTGATATTCTGAGCAGAAATAATAAAAAAATTTAACGCATACTCTAACGAAGAATTGGATTTCATATGTTGCGGACATGTAGCAAGGAGTTTGGGAGTTGTCCTTTTCGTGATGAAGGGCTCATTTCGGATATCAGACTTATAACTCAAAACAGAGCAGGCATTCTTAATAAACTTAAAGGGACTTTTTTTAGATATGCGTATATTCCTTATCATTATATCTCTTTTTGTAAGATTTCTAATATACAGCCTTACCTTAACAGTTGAGGAAGCTTCATATTTTGGTGGGATGAATATTGCCATTAATGTCAAATATGGCCCCAAATCCCGCGCTTTTTTATCTTCTAATAGAATAGCTGCCTGGGTTTCTGATGCTATAGTTTGTCGTTGGAGGATTTTAAGTTGTTTTTTAAAGCTTCGTTTTTGCACAAAAAGTGCTACTATTCCAGTAACTATCGTAACAATGATAGGAGCGACCGTAGGATTATTACTTATCCAGCGTAGCAAAAATACAGCATCATCATTTATCCAGTGCAATAAGAATATAGCGTTATCAATTATCCGTTCTTGCATCATAACCCCCCCCGCTTTTTTAGAATCGTTGGGAAGATATTTTTTTACAAATATTTTTGCAAGACGGGCAATCACGACACGTTCTGTCATAGCACACATATAAATACGTAGAGCCTTGAGGGGGGATTATGATCACTGATGCACAAACCATTCTTTGTCTTGATTTAGGCACAAAGACTGGCAGGGCGGTATGTGGTGCGGGTGGTCACGTAACAAGCAATACAGAACATTTTCCATCACGCCGTTTTGAAGGCGGTGGAATGCGTTATCTGCGCTTTAAGAAGTGGCTTTCCGAACTAAAGAGGTCCGTTGATGAAATTGATGTGGTGCATTTTGAAGAGTTACGTCGGCATATAGGCACGGATGCCGCGCATGTTTATGGAGGCTTTCTAGCAACTCTAACAGCGTGGTGTGAACACTATCAGATACCGTATGAGGGCATCCCTGTTGGTACCATTAAGAAAGCAACAACAGGTAAAGGAAACGCTTCAAAAGAAGAGATGATTGCAGCAATGCGTTCAAAAGGGCGCGCACCGCGAGATGATAACGAAGCAGATGCTTTATCAATTCTACACATGGTAGTTAAAGAGAAGGAAAAAGATAATGGTAAATAGGTTAGACAAGTTACCATGGACAAGGTTTTTTGCAGAGCAGTGGGCAATTAAGCTCTTTCAGTTACCTACGGTTGAAGGTAATGTTTATATGCGATTGCGAGTGCAAATGTTGCTCACTCGTGAACCTCTTGTAAATAATCTTAAGATTTTAACCCATTATGCTGGCTGCTTAGTAGAAGAATTTGAGAAAGCCTTAGACGTTTTAATAGACATGGGTCATATCATCCGTTTGGAAGACGGCCGTTTGTGGAGTTTAGACGTTGAGAGTGAGCTCAATGACTGTCAAGAGAGTTTAATAAAATCTTCAGAAAAAGGTGCAAACGCGGCAAAAGCTAGATGGAAAAAGTCTAAAGATAAAAATGATCATGATGCTAATGAAATACATGAGCAATGCATGAGTAATGCACAAGCAATGCATGGGCAATGCATGAGCAATGCTAATAACATTAACAATAACAGTATATATAATAAAAAACCTAAACCTATCGGTTTAGTCAAAAAAGAACTTGATGAGGATTTTGCTCAAAACACTGATCAGGTTTTGGAGCCTTGTTCAGAGCAAAGCGAAATATCATCACAACCCATTACCCTTTCACCAGCCAAAGCGACAGCAGTCAAGGATACAGCTGAAGAGCGTAAGCGACAGCTTGAACGCGAATTTCACGAGACCTTTTGGCCCTCTTACCCACACAAAGTTGGCAAGCCCAAGGCTTTGACCTCCTTCCTCAGAGCGCGGAGCAAGGGGGAGTTATCGGTGATCATGGAAGGGCTTAATCGCTACGTCATGTCGAAGCCGCCAGACAGGCAATGGCTCAATCCCACTACCTTTTTGAACCAGGAACGGTGGGCAGATCAACCGGCACAAATTTCGGAGAAAAGCTATGGAAGCAGTCACAACAATCGATCAAAACCAATGGGTAACTCAGTCACAGAACATCTACAGCGCTTCGCTAGTCAGCTCAATTTTGGATCGTCTTCAAGGCCTTCTAGAGACCACATATCCCCCCAAATTTCGTTGCGGAAAGAAGCCGATTACTGGAGAAATAGCGGTTATACGAGCTCAGTTAGCGCAAGTGCGGGATGTACTTTCCCCACGGGTAACTGCTGAGCAAATTAGCGAAAGATTGGTGCCCGTTTTGGAGGTTATGCGTCTGCCAGTAAACGCCAATGGTGAACAGGCGGCTATAGGCTATTTCATGGCTTTGAATGAGGTATCTTCGGTGATTTTTGACTATGTCATTCACCAGATTGCAAAGGGGAGGATAAGTGAATTTCACAGTACTTTTGCACCGACAGGACCTGCATTGGCGGTCTATTGTGAAAATTTAGAAAAGCAGGAGATCTCTAAGATCACCAGCATCGAGAGGATATTGAGGGCGCCCGAACAACAAGCGGCTGCTCCTCGCATATCGGAGGAAAAGTTTCAGCTTTTGTTTGGCCAATTGAAGCAGACGAAGGGTATGGGGTGAAAATGACACACATTTATGCCCTGTTTTATACTCTATTTCCTATTTTAAAGCCCACTGGCGAGCTTTTCATGGTAAAAATGAATGGAACTATATCGAGGTTAAAAATAGCTCTCTGTGGCCTTTATTTTAAGTTTTTATATTTAGGGGAGTTGAACATTCACAAACAGCAAGGCAAGGAGCTGTTTGATGATTAGACTTGAACTTCCTTTTCCCCCTTCTGTCAACGCCATGTATGCCAACGGAGGGAACAAACGCGGGCGGCATAAAACAGCCCGGTACAAAGCATGGATGACAGAGGCCGGCTACAGGATTAAGGACAGCCATAGGCAGGGGCTGAGGGAATATAGCCTGTCCGTTGCTGTCAAACGTCCTGATAAACGGTGCAGAGATATCGATAACTTGGTCAAGCCCATTAATGACCTCTTACAGGGCAGTGGGATTATCAAGAATGACAGTCATTGTGAGCAATTAACCCTGTCATGGGACAGCACCCTTAATTGCGAGTGTTTAGTATGTGTAGAGCCATTTCAATTAACGAGCAGAGAGGATGATCATCATGGCGAGCGGTGTCAATAAAGTAATTTTACTGGGGAACCTTGGAGCTGATCCCAAAATCAGTAGCCTCAATTCAGGGGACAGAGTTGCTAATCTCACCCTTGCGACCTCTGAAGTCTGGAAAGACCGCAAGACAGGGGAAAAGCGCGAGCGTGTTGAGTGGCACAATGTTGTGATCTTCGATGAACGTTTGGTGAAGCTTGCGGAACACTATCTCAAAAAAGGCAACAAGATTTACGTTGAAGGGCAATTACAAACCCGTAAATGGCAAGATCAAAGCGGGAATGATCATTATAAAACCGAAGTGGTTTTAAAGTCCTTTGGTGGCAATATTGTCCTTTTAGAAACTCAGGGACAAAGCAGTTCAAACACAGCAGGCGGACATCAAGCGATGGGTGCTAACCGCGCAACGCAGTACACATCAGCACAGAGCCCTTTTAGTGATGAGATTCCGTTTTAAGGTGGTTTGAATGGGAAAAGGAAGTATAACAAAAGCACGCTCAAAAGCGGGGAAATTACGTACGAAGAGAAGGCGAGGGCGGCCGAAGTTTGAGGGAATTCGTCGACAGCCGAATGGGAAGCCATCGAGAGCAAAAAACCCACCGGATAATACATCTCTTGAAGTCAGGGCAAGATTAACGGGTTTAAGCCTTGAAGAGGCCAGAGACCCGCGGTCCGCCACCAATTTAGGCAGGCTGGTGCTCTTGAATGAAAGGGAACCAGGAAGAGGTATTACGGCAGATCAATATGATGCTGTCGTCAAATATCTTTATGTGGTTAATGAATATAAACAAGCAATATGCTCACCAGGAGCTGTATGGGACAAAGGAGTAATCGTGCTGGGTGGAAATGATGACGAATATACAAAATGGTGCAAACAGGCCATTAAGCGTTATGATGAGGCGAATAAGGCTATTGCGAAAGGACAAAGAGATAATCCAAATGCCCATTTTGCAATTATTATAAAACACGTAATATTGCGCGACATTGCCATGTCTCACTATATGGCTAGTTTACGTCTTTTATGCGATATTCTTCACGCCCATTTTAATCCCGGAAAAAAGGCATCTTTCGTAGAAAAATCCTATAAATAATATTATATATATGATATCATCATATCAATAAAAAGCTATTAATTATGGAATAATATCATGGCAGGGAAATCTCTATTTATTGCTGATCCTAGTGTCAGGGAATTGGTTGAACAAGTGAAGAATGAAAACGGTTTCAAAAGTTTGCGTGATACCGTCGAAAAAGGGATGTTGCTTCTACAACAGCAAAAACGGAATGAACCATCCATAGATGAAAAAATAGCAGCTATACAAAAGAGATTTAGAACGAAAGTCAGAAAAAATAATCCCCATTGGAACGAAGAAGATAAGAAAGCTTTCTTCGATGATTTAAGTGGGGGAATATGATGTTTGTTGATGCTTCAGCGATTATAGCCGTTATTAATGAAGAACCAGAAGCCGCGTTTTTTAACGAAAAGCTAAAGTTAGCCAAAGAAAAATATTCGTCTTCTATAGCAAAGTTTGAGGCTGTAGCGGGGCTTTGCGTATTCAATACACCGAAAGGCAAGCCGATATCACAAACAACACTCAAAGAAAGTAGGCTTGCTGTACATGAATTTTTTATGGCGCATAAAATTTCTCTTATCCCTGTATCGGAAGATGAAGGCGAAAAAGCTCTTGATGCAAAACAAAAATTCGGTAAGGGGACAGGACAAAAGGCCCAATTAAATATGGGGGATTGTTTCGCCTATGCGTGTGCTGTCAATCATAAATTGCCTTTATTATTCAAAGGTAATGACTTTATTCACACAGACATTGATAAGGCTTAATTTTTTTACTTGACTTTCCAAAAAAGTTCGATTAAGTTGCACAAATTCAATGGCAGAATTGTATCTAGCGGCAGGAATTTGTTCCTGCTTTTTTCATTTAAACGCCTCGTTATTTGTCGTTAAAACCCTTTATTTTCTTATAGTTAGGCACTTCATCCCTCGATCTTGATCATCACCTCTAACTGGCAAAGAAGAATTGCGTCTTTTTTGGCAGTTTTAGGGCAGTAAAATATCAAGCTTTCAGTGTGGTTTGAAAGTCGTGTTTTTTGAACAAAATTGGCTGATCCATTTTGCCGATATCAAAACTTATTAATCGGCCATTTATGTCATTAATTTCCCACCTCAAAAGGAACAAAAATGAAAGCAGTTATCACTAAACCCATGTGTGTTGTTGGCGATAGTAAAAGCACCGTCCGTTTTGAACCTTCAACGCCGGACAATCCATTTGTCGAAGTTTCCCATCATGTCTATGCTCGTCTTAAACGTGCTAACGCTGCAAAGCCTTTTACTATGATCGATATAAGAGAAAAGCCTGGTAAGGTAGTTGAACAGGTGGAGCAAGAAGCGGTTCAAACATCCATTAAACCAGGAGCAGAGGAAGTTTCTCTCGGAGAGTCAAAAATATCGAAGGTTTCTAAACCATCGGCATCTATCTCAAAAAAGGCTTAGAATTTGACATTAATCATCCGACAAAAATGGTATCTTCAACAGGTAGAAAAGAGCTTCAGCAATCTCCAAGCACCACGCCTTAATTGGGCTTTGCGCAACGCTATCAATAGCTCAGCAAAGCAGGTTGAGCGCTTCGCTGAAAAGCAAGTTACCGAACTTACATCGGCCAAATCAAAGCGTGTTAAGCAAGGGATTTATATCAAAGCAAAGGCCACAGCGAAATTTCTTGAAACGGAAATCATTGGGAGCGGAACAGCACTGCCTCTTAAATTCTTTAAAGCAAAAGAAACAAAACGTGGCGTAGTCTATACACTATTTGGGAAAAGACAGATCCTGCCCCATGGTTTTATTCGGGGCGGAAGATTTCCTAAGCGCGTTGATTTAAATATGGGGGGTAACGTATTCGAAAAGGCCAAAGGCGATAAGTTTCCTATTGCGAAACAAGAAGGGCCTGCGATTGCGAAAGTCATGTCCGGACAAGAGGTAACGGGTTCCATTGAAAAATATGCCCACGAAAGATTAACTAAAAATATTCAGATCCAATTGGCACGCCAAGAATACGCTGCCAAGAAGAAAGCTTAATCACCTTTTTAGATGATATCGGTGCGCTACACATAATGAGTTTAATTTTAAAGCTGATCACTCATTGTTCTTTGGTTTCTTGTGGAAAAAATGCAGTAAAATCAATGAGAAAGGTACTTTCTGGCGGGGTGGCTTTATTGCGGGGCAGGCGAGCGCGGGATATCTCTAGCGACAGAATTTTCAAATTGACTGTACATTGTACACATAAGTCATTGATAAATAATAATTTTAGTATGTACACTGTGCATTACACCCTGTACACTGTGCAAAATATTTTCTTGCCATATTGAAATTTGTTTCTAGTCGGCGCCGTAAAGGACCCCCTTTATGGCGAGAAGGAAGCCAACAATTTGTTCTGCAAAATATCATTCTTCACAATGGAGAAAATATTTGATGAATAAGAAGGATAGACAAGGTCTCTCGGTTCGGGCCTTTGCAAGAAAGATGCAGGTATCTCCTAATGCGGTTGTGTCTCGTTTCAAAACAGGTAAATTTGACGCTGCCCTTTTTGAAGATGGCTCGGTCAATGAAGCTCTTGCAACAGCCATCTGGAATGAGAATCCAACGAAGCGTCCTTATCCGCTTTTAGAACCTGATGATCAAGCGCGAGCAAAGATAAAACAAGACTCCACCGATGGAGCCAATGAATACAAGATCAAATTGGAGAGGATGCAGGTTGCGCTTGAAAGTGAGAAGATTGCACTTGAGCGGTTGCGCGAAACGACTGTTGATCGCGAAGAAGTGAAGAAAGCCGCCCGTGAGTTTGGAAGAGCTCACCGTGATACGATGTTAAATTTCCCTCATCGGTTTGGTGCGGCGATTGCTGCTCAGGTTGGATGTGAGGCTGCCAGTCTTATTGGTGCCATTGATCATTATATGCGGGAAGCTCTGCTTGAGGCGGTTCATATTCCAGTTCCTTTTCATGATTCTCAATCTCCAGAATAAGAGAGTTTTCAGTAAGTGAAGAATGAATAATCATATGGTCGATGATGGATGAGAGCTCTGTTAAAGAATTTTTCGCGAATGCCAATGATGCGAGACAACCGGACCCACCTTATACAGTTTCACAATGGGCGGACAAAAATAGATATCTAAGCACAGTTGCAAGTGCTGAGCCTGGTTTGTGGAGGACGAAGCGTACACCTTACTTGCGCGAAATTATGGATAACCTTTCATCCTACGTGCCGATTGAAACTACTATAGTGATGAAAGGTGCTCAAGTGGGAATGTCTGAAGCAGGATTGAATTTCTGCGGTTACGCTATTCACCACAGTCCGGGACCGGCGCTTTATGTGATGCCAACGGTTGAGACAGCCAAGAAGCTTTCAAAGACACGTCTTGATCCGATGATTATGGCGAGTCCGGCTTTAAGTGAACGCATTGCTCCCGCCCGTTCACGTGACAGTGGTAATACAATGTTCTCGAAAGAGTTTGATGGCGGTGCCTTAATGATTACAGGAGCCAACAGTGCTGCTGGATTGCGCTCTATGCCTATTCGCTATCTGGTCCTTGATGAAGTCGATGCCTATCCACTGAGCGTCGATAATGAAGGTGATCCGGTGATGATCGCTGAAAGGCGTACCTCTACCTTCGTTCAACGAAAGATTTTTAAATTGTCTACGCCTACACATCGTGACACAAGCCGTATCGTTAAGGATTTTGTGCTCGGAGATCAACGATATTACAACGTCCCTTGTGATGCATGTGGCACTCTACAACCTATTGTTTGGTCCCAAATTAAGTGGCCGAAAGGAGCCCCTGAGAAAGCTGTTTTTGTTTGTGCTCATTGCGGTCACGAACATGCGGAACACCGAAAAACTGATTTGATGTGTGAGGAAAGAGGTGCGTGTTGGCTACCGACGAGCGAGTCAAGCAGACCAAATTTGCGCTCTTATCATATTTCGGCACTCTATTCACCTTGGCTAACTTGGGGAGAATGTGCCCGTGAATTTTTAGATGCTAAAGATGATCCGGCATTATTACAGCCTTTTGTCAATACAGTGCTTGGAGAACCATGGGAGGACAGGACTGGCGAAGTTGTTGATCCTGAAAGCCTTTATGCACGGCGTGAAGATTATCCCATTGCACCACCACAAGCCGTGTTATTGACAGCAGGAATTGATGTACAGAATGATCGTTTGGAACTCGAAGTGGTGGGATGGGGGCGCGGTGAGGAAAGCTGGAATATAGACTATCAAGTGATCCTCGGTGATCCATCTTCTTTTGAAGTCTGGGATCAATTAGACGCCTATCTCCGAAAAGACTGGCCGCACCCAGGTTATAAAGATGGCATAAGGATAGCAGCTGCTTGTATTGATACCGGTGGAGGACATACACAAGCTGTTTATAATTATGTGCGTCCCCGTGAGGGAAGACGCATATGGGGGATTAAGGGACAATCGGGATGGCGTGCGGTATGGCCGCGCCGCCCAAGCAGAAACAACAAAGGACAGATTAATCTCTATATTGTTGGTGTTGATGCTGCGAAAGAGATCATTACAGCGCGGTTTAAGAAATCTGGTCCTGAGGCATCTGGTGCTGGGGCAACACACTTTCATAAAAGCCTTGATCGGGAATATTTTGACCAGCTGACCGCTGAACGAAAAGTCATCAAATATTTTAAAGGCTTCAAACGTATCGAATGGCAAAAAAGTGAAAAAGCACGAAACGAAGCGTTGGATTGCAGAGTCTATGCTTACGCTGCTTTACAAGGTCTGATTTCGGGGGGGCTGAACCTTAATCGAGAAGTCGACATTTTGGAAAAGCGCTTAGAAGATCTTAAGAATGCTGAAACGCCTTTGAAGCAGCCAATATCAGGAAATTCTTTGTTGTCTTCTTTGAAAAGGCTTCAAGCAAAAGAGCCTCAAAAAAAGCAATTCAAAGTAGTCGTAAGTCCTTATATGCGGAGGGATTAGAGATATCTATGAGTGAAGATTCAGAGCAATTTAATAGCAAATCTGAAAGGCTTGAAAGCTTAAAAAAACGGCGAGAAGAACTGGAAGATGCTCTTTATTCAGGTGCGCAATCGGTACGCCATGGCGATAAGCAAGTAAGCAACCGTTCCGTCGAAGAACTTCGTAGAGCTATCCAGATGCTTGATGGGCAAATAGCTGATCTTGAAAGTCGTAGGCGTTCACGTGTTTTTTATTTTAATATATCACGGGGTTATTAATGGCTGGCTTTTTAAATAAAATCACAGGATTTTTGGGCAATTTCAGCAACCATAATCCACATTTTGAAGCAGCAAGCCGTAGCCGTCGCATGGGCGGTTTTGATCCTGCAAAAAAACATATCAATAAGGCGATTGAAGAATGCGGCGATACAATTATCGCACGATCCAGATGGCTTTATGACAATGAATCTATTTACGGTTCTGCTACGGAAGAATGGGTCTCTGCTGCTGTAAGCGATGGCATTAAGCCTTATCCTAGAATTGAAGGCTTTCAGAAAGAAAAGAAAGAGCTCCTTGATCTTTGGTGGCAATGGGTTGACGAAGCCGATTACGATGAAGACGCGAATTTTTATGGACTTCAAGCGACCATTGCACGAGAGGTTTTTTTAACTGGCGAATGTTTTGTGCGCTTGCACTATATCGACTTTTATGGGCGCTCGGGTGTGCCTCTTCAATTGCAAATTTACCCCACCGAAATGCTGGATTTCACTTATAATGGGTTAGCTGAAATTGAAGGCAATTACATTCGTATGGGCATTGAATTTAATGCGAGTGGCAAGCGCGTTGCTTATCATTTTTGGAAATATCATCCTTATGATGATTGCCCACCGAACGGAGCATTTGAAAATCAAGAGCGCGTGAGAGTGCCTGCTGAAATGGTTCTTCATATCAAAGAACGTCGCATTGCAGGACAATTACGGGGGTCACCTAAAATAACGCGCAGCATGGCAAAGATTTTTCAGCTCGATTCTTATGATGATGCGGAGCTTGATCGAAAAAGAACAGCAGCTCTTTTTGCGATATTTATCACAGGAACTTCTCCCCAGGATGAAAGATTGTATGATAACCGTAGCGACAAAAGCGTCGAAGAACCACCAGAATTGCCCGCCGTGCAACCTGGTTCAGCGTTTTATTTGGGAGAAAATAAAGATATTAAATTTTCAAATCCCGTAGAAGTTGGCGGCTCTTATGAAGCTTTTCAATATCGTAATATTTTGAAAATTTGTGCAGCATTGAATATGCCTTACGCCGTTGTCACTGGAGACGTTACACGGGGTAATTTTTCTAATGTACGCACCGCTATCATCCAGTTTAGACGTCATGTCAAACAGTGGCGTGAACATATTATTGCTTTTCAGTTCAATCGCATTGTTTGGGAACGCTTCGTTGAAATGGCCGTGCTTGCTGGACGTATTCATTTACCAGGATGGGAAGAAAATTCTTTACCATGGCTTCAATGTGAAAGCTTTGCACCGCCACTTGAAATGATTGATCCAAGAAAGGATATCTCAGCGGAAAAAGAAGAAATTCGCGCAGGTCTGAAGACGCGACGTATGGCACTTGCTGAACGCGGTTTTGATATTGACAGTATTCATGCCGAACTCGAGGAAGAACATAAAGACGCCTTAGCGCGTGGCTTATCCTTTGACACAGATATAGCAGATCCTTCTGCTAATCGTGAAGTGATTGATGACCCTTCAGAATCTTATGAAGATTATGAAAGAGATCAAGGCAGTGAGGTGCGTGCATATGGTAAATAATCTCGATATGCCGTTTTTGATGTCACGCCTTTTTGGTGTTCCTCACATGCTTGCTTCCACAAAACTTGATGTCATTCTTAATGCTCTTGCGCCGCGTCTTTTTGCGGGGGAAAAGTTTCCAATAGGAGCCTTTTCGCAAA
This sequence comes from Bartonella australis AUST/NH1, assembly GCF_000341355.1. Lineage (NCBI taxonomy): Bacteria > Pseudomonadati > Pseudomonadota > Alphaproteobacteria > Hyphomicrobiales > Bartonellaceae > Bartonella > Bartonella australis. The sequence goes on along the minus strand of NC_020300.1, from coordinate 1,205,507 downwards.
ATGATGCCATAGCTTTAAGGCCGCCTGAAACCTACGTGGTGCAAAACAATGTCGCCATACTACCAGTTCACGGCACACTTGTACGCCGTGGTGCATGGCTTGGTGCATCATCAGGATTGACCTCTTATGAAGGTTTAAGCGCTTCTTTTCGTGAAGCTATTCAACAATCTGATGTTCGCGCTGTATTGCTCGATATTGATAGTGGAGGAGGGGAAGCCGGAGGAGTTTTTGATCTGGTTGAAGAGTTCCGGGCACTGTCGCAACAATATAATAAACCTATTTGGGCACATGCAAATGAACTTGCATGTTCGGCGGCTTACGCCATTGCTTGTTCTGCTGCTCAAATCTGGATTGCACGCACAGCTGTTGTAGGTTCAATTGGCGTTGTTTGTGCACATCTCGATCAATCACGTGCTGATGAAAAAAGCGGATATAAATGGACGTTTATTTTTGAAGGCGATCATAAACTTCACGGCAATCCTCACGAGCCATTAGCTGATACAGCATTAAAAAAAATGCAAGCAGATTGCACACTGCTCTACGACATGTTCGTCGATTTGGTGGCGCAAAGCAGGTCTATGAGTTCTGCCGCAATTCGCGAAACGAAAGCAGAAACTTTTATAGGCACTCAGGCCATAGAGCTTGGGTTAGCTGATGTGCAGGGCACCCTTGCACAAGCCCTGGAAGCCTTAATGGATTCCATCTCATTACCCCCAATATCAACAGAAGAAGGACAAAAAATATGGCATGCACCAAATACCGAATTGAAGAAAATGATGACAAAAGGATTATCGAAATCATCAACGACGACGACGAAGCTGAAGAAGATGACGACATTGACGCAAACACCGAAGTCTTTGACGACCCAGAAGATAAGGAAGATGAAGTTGAAGGTGAAGAAACTGAAGAAGATGAAGACAACGAAGAAGATCGCGAAGATGTAAAAGCTGCACTTGAAAAGGAAAGAAAACGTGCTCAAGAACTAACAAAACTTGAAAAACAAGCACAACGCTTAGGCGTTTCTTTTAATGCAGCGAAAGCGATTAAAAGCGGTATGAGATTAGGACGAGCCAAAAAGGCTGTTTTAGACGCTGCCGTATTCAAAAGTACATCTTTGAAAATATCACCCACTGCTCCCCATGGCGACGGAAAGAGCAAGGCAAAGATTCACGCAAAATGGGCAACAGCTTGGAAGGCAATACAATGAGTAATATTTTTTATACAGATGTTCGCAATGGTGCTTATCTCGGGCGCTACGAACCTGATATGTCAAACAAAGAAGTTATATTTGCATCAGGGGCACTTGTTGAGGCTGGCACTGTTATGGGTAAGGTCACAGCCACGGGAAAATATGTCCCCCTTAATCCTAAAGCAGTAGATGGTAGCCAAATTCCCGCAGGCATTTCTTTTGCTACAGTTGATGCGACGGAACGAGAGCAACGCGCGGTGATTACAGCGTGCTTAAGTACAGTGAAATCTTCCGAATTGCTATGGCCGGATACCATCAAAGATGAGCAGAAAAAGACAGCCATTCAATCTTTAGAAGATCACAACAAAATTATGCTGCGATAGGAGAATGCGCATATGGATATGAATTTTTTTAAACATGATGCTTTCTCAGTAGCAACAATGATGAAAGCGATCGAAAACTATGAGTTTAAGCCTAGTCTTATCAGCTCTCTTGATCTTTTTGAGACAGTTGAAACAAGTACGACAGTGGTTGGCATTGAAAGATGTGACAATAGATTAGCACTGATTCAAACGAGTGAACGTGGTGCACCTTTGACAGAAGGTGACAGAAGTGGTTCTAATCTTCGGTTTTTCAAAACAACACGTATCGCCAAAAGTGATACTGTGAAGGCAGAAGAAATCCAAGACCGGCGGGAATTTGGAACAGAAGACCAGCTGGAAACATCGATGAAATATATCGCTAAAATACAAAAGAAGCTGATTTCTGAAATTGAACTCACGTGGGAAAATATGCAGCTTGGAGCTGTTCAAGGTGTTGTCCTGGATGCCGATGGATCAGTCATTGTCGACTGGTATAAAGAATGGGAAATCACACCGCCAAAACCCATTAATTTTGAATTGAATACAGAAACAACCAATGTTGCTAATCATGTTGATCAAGTCATTACGAAGATGGTTGAAGTTTCGAAAGGAGCTTTTACTGATCGTTCACGGGTTATTGGGCTTTGTGGAAATGAATTCTTTTCTAAATTTAAAAACCATAAAGCAATCCGTGAAACCTATTTAAACACAGCTCTCGCACAAACCTTGAACAGTGCGGGAGGTATAGCAACGCCGAGTGCTATTGGATCAGGGAGCTTTGGAAGTTTTAACTTTGCTGGCGTAACTTTCATTAATTACCGGAGCATTCATAACTATAATGTAAGCGCTAAAGCAGGCACTAAACGTGCAATAGGAATTAAGCCTGATGAATGCCAATTTTTTCCTGCTGATGCACCTGGCGTATTCCAGAAAACCTTTTCTCCAGGTGAAAGCTTGGATTTTGTGAATACAGTTGGAAAGCCTCTCTACACTATTTTGATAGCAGATCACGAGCGTAATGCGTGGGTAAAGCCGGAAGTATACAGCTACCCGCTTTATATTTGTACGCGTCCTGAAATGCTCTTCAAAGCGACGATAGGAGAAAAATAAGATGCTATGGCGCGGGTTGCTCGACAAAATGATTAAAGATGTACGCAACACCTTTGGGCAATCCGTCGTCTACACCCGAAGTGATAATCAGCAATCTTTTCATATTACGGCGATTTACAGCATCAGATATTCGGAATCAGAAGCTGGTGGGAGAATCTCTACGACAATCGAAAGAAAAGAACTTGATATTTGTATCAATGATATTGGGGGAGTGGCGCCAAAGTCTAATGACAGTGTCGTAGTTATAGCCACCGAAAATAACGAAGCTCAAGAGCATTTTACTGTAGTGAATGTACAAGCTTCAGAATCCGGCATGTATAAGCTTATTTTACGTAACATTAACGATGATGCACCCAAGAGAAACGGTTAGAGAAAGCTTTGTCGCCTTGATAAAAGCGGCAAACACAGCTGCTGGCGACAATGTTTTTAATATGCGCGATTTCAATTTTTTCGTTGAGATAATGCCGTCGATCAACATTTCAACGCAAAGCGAAAGGATCGAAGATGGGCATGATTATGGATTAAGGCGGCGTGTTTTAACAGTTGATGTTGAATGTTACGCAACAGGAGGGGGGGGTGCACGCTGCGTTGATCAATTGGCGTGGGAAGTTGAAAAGATTTTTCATGCCAATCCCAATCTCAGCGACACGGTAGAGACTTGTCGTCTCCACGATATTGCAATGGCATTTGGTGATAATGGCTCCTCGGCACTCCATGGTGCAATTTTAACCTTTGAAGTTACTTATGTAACGTTTCCCAACGGGAATGAAGAAGAAGGAAAGATAGGAATTGTTGAGCCTTTTACAGGCTTCGAACCCGAGACAGGGATAAAAAACGAAGAGAAATATACGAAAATCGAGGATACTCATGTTTGAACGGCGCGATAAAGAAATCACCGATTTAAAAAGGCGCGTAGCAAATATGGTTATGGTGGGAAAGATCAGCCATGTAGATCATAAAAATGCACGCTATCGAGTGAAAAGTGGCAACCTTATCAGTGACTGGATTCCGGATACACAAGCTCGTGCCGGAAAAACGCGTTCTTATGAAGGACGCGACGTTGGAGAGCAGGTTATTGTTGTTTCTTCATCAGGCGATTTATCTCAAGGAGTGATTGTCGGCTCCATTCATACCGATAGCAATCAAGCTGCTGATAGAGGTAATATTCACCAAACCATATATCCCGATGGCTCAACAGTCGCATATGACGATGAACAAAACATTTATGCCCTTACAATAAAATCAGGAGGAAAGTTCATTCTCACAATTTCTGATGGCGTATCGATAAAAGGTGATGGCACTAGGTTAGAACTGAGGGCTCCGGAGGGCATAAAGCTTATTTCGGAAAGTGATCTTAATTTAAACGCCAAGGGAGACATTGCCCTAAAAGCAGGGGGCGAAATTTCACTCACTTCAAGTGATAGTATCTCTCTTCATTCAGGGAATGATACCTCCATCCACTCAAGCGGATTAAAGCATAATGGCACAAATGTAGGGGCAACACATGTTCATAAAGGTGTTTCCCCTGGTGGCTCTATGACAGGAGGTCCAAATTGAACATGGGAATGGACCGGATGACGGGGAAGCCCTTATCCAGTATTGATCATTTACGCCAATCGATGATTGATATTTTATCGACGCGGATTGGGACGCGGGTCATGCGACGTGATTATGGTTCACGCGTTGCTGAGCTGATTGATGCACCGATGAATGATGCTTTTGCCGTCGCCCTTTATGCGGCTATTGCAGAAGCTTTGGATCAATGGGAACCGCGTTTTAAACTGAAAAAGATTGATTTTGATTGGGTCGAAGCTGGGAAAATTTCTTTGTCCTTCGCGGGAATTTATTTGCCATCGGGAAAGCCTATTACCATGGAAGGATTAATTATCCAATGAAAGAAGTCCTGCCTAAACCTGAGATTATCTCAGAACTGTCTTTTGAAGAAATTCGCGCGGCCGCTCTTGCTCATTTAAAAGGGCTGTTGCCTGACTATACACTTCTAGAAAGCGATCCTGCAGTCAAAGTCATTGAAGTTTTTAGCTACCGAGAACTGCTTTTAAGACAGCGTATTAATGAAGCGGCACGCAACAGCCTTCTTGATTTCGCGATAGGCTCTTCTCTGGATGCTTTGGGGGATTGGCATGGTGTTCAACGAATGGACGGCGAAAGTGATGAGAGATATCGTGAACGCATAAAGCTTTACGCACGCAGTGGCAAAGGCAGCGGCACAGAGCCTTATTATAAATTTATTGCTCTGTCAGCAGATAGCCGTGTGAAGGACGCTATTGTTTATCGGAAAGGCAAAGACCCAACCATTCATGTTGCTCTTTTTGGCAACAATGAAGAAGAAACAGCAAACCCCGAGCTCTTGGAAAAAGTCTCACAAGCGCTTCACAATAAAAATGTAATCATGACCAACGATACGATTATTGTGCATGCCGCTGTAGCAAAAGTTGTAGACTTAAAAGCTGATGTTTGGCTGTTACCAGAAACGGCACTGGTGGTTTTAAATCAAATGGAAGCAAATTTACGGGCTGCTTGGAAACAAGAGCAAGCGCTCGGTCGTGAATTGAGCCTCTCCTGGTGGGTCTCAAAATTGATGATCCCTGGTGTACAGAAAATTATCGCTGTTGAGCCAACACAAGAATATGCTGTTTGTGCTGAAGAAGTGTTATCGATTGGCAAAATTACCTTAAATTTGAGAGGGCGTGCACGCTAGTGTCTGGGTCTATGCTTCCGACCAATGCGACGGCATTTGAAAAGCGCCTTGCCGATGTTTGCGACTTTCATCGAGATGTTAGTGCTTCAATTTCGGGGATCTCACATGCAAAGCTCACCACACGTCCTCCCGGCTTTCTACCGTGGTTAATTGAGGAATACGGACTTGGTGAGCTCACTCCTTATATCGCAAACCCCTATGATTTGATTGATACTGGTCCCAAATGGCAGCAGGTACGCGGATCTCTTGCGGCAGTTGATCTGGGGCTTTCATGGATAAAAATGTCAGCGCGCTTTACAGCAGCGTGGACAGGACGTGTATGGTGGAATTCATTTCAGCTTCATTTCAATCAATTACCTGGACGAAGCCGCCTTAAGACAATTGAAGCTATCACGGATCTTTCCAAAAGTTTGCGATCTGATTTTCGTCGTGGTGTTTATGGCTACGATGTTGAAGCTGTTGAGAGCGATATGTCAAGGCTCGATCATAGTATGCTAGAGAGCGAAAGTGGTGTTCGGGTAACAGATGGAAGCACTTTGTTTTCCTTTGGACGCAGGACAGAGATAAATCATATTTTAACCAAAAAAGAAGGCACTCTCATTGGGAATTGGATAGATGATATTGATGATGAATTAAATTGGGAAGATATCAATTATCCATGGGAATTGGTGAATTTTCCGTGGTGTTCAGTCAAAAAGCATGAGCGCGATATGCTGATGGCGTTGTGGTTTCAAAATCGCACCCTTTATTTCGCATTGACAGACGCAAAGAATGCACTGATTGGCTACCGAAGATGCAATATTATACAAGCTGTAGAACAAACGTTGGACGGTGTTTATAGCCATTCAGGCAAAAGATTTAATCCTTCCATGACGGCGAGCACTATGGTTTTGCTCGGGGCACGCACAGAGTTTCACGATGTTGACAGCCAACAAGCTGCTTTCGTTTCTCTTTTAGTTCATGCATCTGTAGCAAAAAATGTCCCCCCTGGGAAATTATGGCTCAAACCTGATGAACTCATAGGTGGCGTAGAGATCATCAAAACACCTGTGAACATTCCTTTACGAGCCGACATTCGTGAACAATTCAAGATTTTATTGAGGTTTTAGCATGAAGCATGAAAGTGGTTTGCCATTTGCAATTGATAGATCTATCGGCAAAGATGAACAACAAAGTGTTGTATTTTACGGAGAACGATCCTTTATTCAAAGTGGTGAACTCAATGAGGTTCAGACCATTATCCGAGGGCGCCATGATCGCTTAGGACGTCTTGTGGCCAAAGAAGGTGACCGGGTTGAACGCGCTGATGCTTTTGTTGACAAAGATAGCCAAACTGTCACTTTGACGGATGGCAAGATTTATATCGCAGGGGATATTTTTCCAGTTTCAGAAGCCATTTTAGACAATGTTTCTATGGTTGGCCGTACGGAAATTGGCGTAAAACTTCAGAAGAGGTGGATTACGCACGAGGATGATCCAGGGCTTTTGGGGCAAATTCCAGGCACATTGGCTGAAGGTGAACCAGGAGCAGCACGGGAAGTCGCGAAACTTGTTTGGGCACTGAAAGACGATCAACAAGAAGGCACTTTCTTTCCGGTTTATGTTCTCCAGGATGGTGTCTTGATTGATCAAAAATCTCCCTCATTGCTTGAACCCGCCATACAAGCCATTGCGACCTATGACCGCGCGCATGGCCACTATATTGTGAGTGGCTGTCGCGTCACAGCACTAGGCAAAGATGGACACAATCAACTGTTCAGCATTCAAGAAGGGGAAGCCAATATTAACGGCTTTAAGCGCAAACGGCTTGCTGCTTTGAGATATGAAGAAGCAGAAGACTTTTCTGAAGGCCTGGTTCCCAGTGAAACCCATATCTTTTCAACGAAAGAAGACGAAGCGAACTTTACTTTTAAAACCTATTATTCTCCCATCGCGAATATTCATTCTCTTTTGCTCACAAAGGAAAAAACGGTCAATGTAACACGCGGTGCGCTTGCATCAGGACGTGATGGCGTCCCGGATAAAAGCATCACATCTTTCGTCAAAATTGTTCAAGGTAACAAAGAGTTTAAAGAAGGCATTGATTTTAAAAAAACAGGCGACACGATTGATTGGGCACCCGTCGGTGATGAACCGCTACCAGGCAGTATCTACACGGTTACTTATCGTTATCGCGCACAAATAACTGCCGATCAAGTGACGGACCAGGAGATTACCGTATCAGATGGTGCGCAGGGCGGTGACATTATTGTCAGTTATACCTATAAATTGCCGCGTATTGATCGCATAGGGCTGAATGCGCAAGGCAATGTGGTCTATATAAAAGGCATCTCAGCAGATCAGCCTATGGCGCCCAGCATTCCTGAAGATGTGTTATCCCTTGCAACGATTACAAATAATTGGAGGGACGTGCCTATTGTAAAAAATGATGGCACACGTGTTGCTCCCTATGATGAAATGTGGCGCTATTTTCAGCGTGTTCTTTCCCTTGATAGGCTCATGCAGTTAGAGAAGATTAAAAGCAACATCGATTCCAAAGAGCCTGTTGCCAAGAAAGGCATGTTTGCTGATCCTTTCCTCGACGATAATTATAGAGATGAAGGTTTTCCGCAAACAGCTGCTATAGGCAGTGGTGTTCTACAGCTCGCTATTGAGCCGACCTTTTACTACACTTCTTTACAGTTCCCTGTAACTCTTGATTGGGAAAATGAAGTCATCATCGCACAAGAGTTGACGACAGCTTGCGAAAAAATAAATCCTTATCAAAATTTTGCTTCTTTGCCGGGGACGCTGACCCTTACTCCAGCAACAGATTTTTGGCATGTGCAACGCACTGATTGGCTTTCCGGAACGACCAATCAACTGAACATAGGTCAGCATCATCGCGTTCGTTACATTGGTTTCTGGTCGACAGAAACAAAAGATGAATTGGTGAGTACGCACCAAGAGCAAACCGATTTCTTAAGGAGAATAGAGCTTAGCTTTAAAATTGAAGGCTTTGCCAAAGGAGAAGTTTTAGAAAGCCTCACCTTTGATGGTGTGGATGTTGCGCCAGAAAATAGCCTGATTGCGGATGCCAAAGGGGTCATGGAAGGCACATTTAAAATTCCTGAAAAAATCACCGCAGGAACAAAAAATGTTGTGGCACGGGGAAAAGGCGGGACGACCGCAACAGGTCTTTTTACTGGTCAAGGTGTGATTGATGTAAAAGTGATGCGGCGTACAACAACGGTGCATATATGGACAAAATCCGATCCTCAGGCGCAAGTCTTCACACCGGATGAAACACGACAAATAACAGGGGTAGATTTTCATCTTTGCAAAATCGGCAATCCTGCCAATGATTTGGTGATCGATTTAGTCTCCACAGAAAACGGCTATCCCACATCCGATATTCAAGCACAAACCTTATATTCTATGAAAGAAGCACAAACAGGTTGGGCGCAAGCACGCTATGATGTACCATTAATCGTTCCGGATGATCGCTTAACAGCTTTCGTCATTAAGACAGACGATGCTAACCATGCTGTTTCTTTAGCCAAACTTGGAGGCTTCGATGAACAAAATCAAAGATATGTTGCAAGCCATCCTTATGTGACAGGGCCGCGTTTTTCTTCTGTTAATGCGCGGACATGGACAGCTCATCAAGATGAGGCCTTGACATTTCGTATATTGGCCGCGCGCTATACACAAACAGAAAAAATTATCGATTTAGGCGAATTTGATCTCGTTGAATGCTCTGATCTGCAAGTCCGCGCAGCGATTGAATTGCCTTCAAGTGAGTGTTCTGTTGTGTTTGAAATTGAGCGTAACAACGGCACAATTTATCAACTTTTGCCATTTCAGTTGCTTAACCTTACTGAATATATCAGTGAAAAAATCCAACTGCGTGTTATTCTCAAAGGCACAGAGAAGCTCTCGCCTGTGCTCTTTGCTCCTGTCCAATTGGTTGCAGGAAGAATCCACAAAACAGCAACTTACATCACCCGCGCTTTTGCCTTTGGCGAAAAGTCGAGGCTCATCAGCTATATTAAAAGTTTTTTACCAGGAGGGGCCGCACTCACTATGGAGATCCAGCTGGATGACGGAGATTTTGCTCCTCTGAAATTAGATGAGACAGAACAACTCCCCGAGCCGCTTTGGATGGAACATAAATTTGTCAGTGAGGATAAAACAGCAAAACAAGTGCGCTTAAAACTCACGCTTACCGGTGGCCCCGCGGCACGATCCATGGTGTGTGATTTTGGCGCAAGCATCTTATAATTGGAGTAAAATAATGGAAAAAACAAAAAAGTTAAATATGGAACTACCAAAAGAAGGTCGTTTTATCAGTTCTGAATTTCCGATCTTGCGTGAAAATTTAGTAAAGATTGATCAGGCGATTGACGATATTGATGAAAAGGCGGATAGCAAAGCATCTTCACAGCATCTCCACGCGATGGAAGATGTCGTGGGACTTGAGACAGCTCTCAAGAATAAAATGGCAGCAGATAAGACTTTTTCATTTGCTGATTTAAGTGATGTAGAAGGCGCTAGGGATGCGGCGAATAATTATGTTTTATATAAATTAAATGATGATCATTTTACCTTTGGTAGCGCTATTTCACTCTTAGGAGAACATCAACACAAAGCAGAAGATATTATTGGGCTTAAGGATTCTTATCAGGAGCTCCACGATGAAATTGAGCGAGAAATAAAGGAAATTTTCCCCTCTGGATTCATTGCCACATTTGCCATGAAGACAGTGCCAAGCGGCTGGCTTTTATGCGATGGCGCAACTTATAAACGTACAGATTATCCGCGATTATTCAAGGCAATAGGGGATCAATGGGGAAAAGACAGTGATACAACCTTTAAAGTTCCTGATTTCAGAGGGGTGTTTTTACGTGGCTTTGATAATGGTCGTGGTCTAGATCAAGAGAGAGAATTTGCTAAATATCAGCCAGATAGCATAAGGTCGCACACGCATAATTGCACCATTGATGCAGCGGGCGGGCATGCACACAAATTTTGGTATAGTGAAGTTGATACAGGTGCTTCGGATATTGGTCAAAGGAATCCTCGTTATAAGAGGCAAACGGGATCACGTATGACAGAATCTGCTGGTGTGCATACGCACAGGGCAACCATTTCTTCAACAGGCGGAGCAGAAACGCGGCCTGTGAATGCGACAGTTATTTACGCCATAAAGGCATGAGATTTTCGGATAAATGCTTTTTGATGAATCTTGCTCAGGACGCATGGGTCTCAGGTTCATTTCTGCAATGTCTTTAATTTTTACAGTATCAATTACATCATATTGTTTCGATAGTAACATTTTTGTTGACAGTTGTCACTTATTACATTACATTCTACTTAAAATGAAGCCATTGAGTTGCTATGATCAAAACATTTAAAAATAAAGACTTGCAATCTCTTTGGGAGACAGGAAAGAGCAAGATTGATAGTAGGCTCCATAAGCGTATCATTCGCCGTCTTGATACTCTTGAAGCCGCTTCTCAAGTAAGCGACGTTAATATACCGGGCTATGATTTTCATATGCTTAGGGGATTTAATCCAGCTCGTTATACTATCCACGTCAATGGACCGTGGTGCATTACTTTTGAATTTATTGATGGTCATGCAATTCATGTTGATTTAGAGCAATATCATTAAGTTCTTCAGAAGGAGTTTTTACCTATGACTACACGCAATCCCGAACGTTGCCCTTCTCATCCAGGAGAGATTTTAGCTGAAGCTTTAGAAAATCTAGATATAAGTAAAACAGAAATTGCTCGAATTCTTCAAATATCACGCCAACATTTGCATGGCATTCTTAAGGGGGCACGTCCTGTTACAGCGGCTACAGCTGCACGTATCGGCAAACTTTTGGGCAATGGACCAGCTTTATGGTTACAGTTGCAGGCAAATTATGACACATGGCATGCATTACGAGATATTGATGTTTCTTCCATTCCAACATTAACGGTTGGTAGGGTGGACGCGCAAATAGAACGTAGCCGCTAGAAATTTGCTTATCAGAAGCAAATAATCATATCGGACGATAGCGCCGACTTTAGATATTTTCATCGCCATTCCAACTATCATCTAAAGCACAATCTAAATCATCTCATATATCCTTTGAGGCATCTGCATAGACGAGAGGTTCTATAGCGGAACGGGATTCTATTAACTCATTATATGAATCGGCGGGAAGTATAATGAGTTTTTCACCCCCCATTAATCTTAAAATCATCCAACCATTTTAAAGGAGCATAAAGCATGGCGACAGATTTTTTACACGGCGTTGAAGTCGTCGAGGTTGATGATGCCACGCGTCCCCTTCGCGCGGTTCAATCAGCGGTTATCGGCATTGTCGGCACAGCACCGGATGCAGACGAGCTAGCCTTTCCTCTCAACACACCGGTTTTGATATCAGGTTCTCTTTCACAAGCAGCCAAACTTGATAAAACAGGCAAGAGACGCGGCACTTTGCCCAATGCTCTTGACCTGATTTTCAAGCAAGTGGGAGCTGTTGTTGTTGTCGTACGGGTAAAGGAAGGCGACGATGAGAGCGCAACATTGACGAATATTCTGGGTGGTGTGGACGCAAATGGTTCTTATGAAGGCGTTCACGCTTTGATTGGAGCACAATCCCTTGTGGGGCAAACACCACGCATCCTGATCGCTCCAGGCTTTACCCATAAGCGTCCTCTTAGCATTAACAAGATTGATGTTACAAACCAAGGGAGTGGTTACACCCAGGCGACAGTTAAGATTGCCGGTGATATAGAAGCAGAAGCGATCCTTACGGATGGGAAAGTGACGTCTATCGTCATAAAGAAAAATAGCTTTGATTATCAAACTGCTCCAATTGTAACCATTGAAGGTGACGGGACTGGTGCTACCGCCAAGGCTGAAACCAGTATAACGTCTAATCCTGTGGCAGCAGAACTCATCGGTATTGCAGAACGTCTGCGTGCTATTGTGGTGATTGATGCACCAAACACGACAGATGAAGCAGCTCTTGCTGCGGCACAAGATTTTGATTCAAAACGTGTCATTCTCATTGATCCCTTTGTGAAGGTTAATCGAAATGGCAAAATCTTAGAAGAACCGGCGAGTGCAGCAGTTGCAGGTGTCATTGCCAAAACTGACGCTGCAAATGGTTTTTGGCATTCCCCTTCAAATAAAGTAATCAATGGGATTGTTGGTATAGCACGCCCGATTGATTTTTCTATCGGTGACAGCTCTAGCCGCGCCAATCTTCTTAACGAACAAAATATCACGACTATTATCCGGGAAAACGGTTATCGCCTATGGGGCAACCGCACACTTTCAAGTGACGCAAAATTTGCTTTTTTATCGGTGGTGAGAACTGCGGATATGATCAATGATGCCGTTTTACGCGGGCATCTATGGGCAGTCGATCGCAATATCAAAAAAACCTACATGAACGATGTGAGTGAAAGCGTCAATGCTTACTTACGCGATTTAAAAGCACAAGGCGCCATTCTTGGTGGGCATTGCGCTCCCGATCCAGAACTGAACACAGCTAGCGCTCTTGAAAGTGGCAAAGTCTATTTCAACGTGGAATTCACACCAACAACACCGGCAGAACATATCACATTCCGTTCACAAATCGTCAGTGATTATTTAGAGGAGATCTTTTAATGGCCGTACCCGTTTTACCAAGAGTTCTGAAATATTTTAATATTTATGTCGATGGCATTCCATATCAGGCCAAATGCGAAAGTGTAACCCCCCCGAATTTGAATTTTACCGTTGAAAGTTACCGAGGAGGCGGCATGGATGTGCCCATTGAGATTGATATGGGTCTCGAAGTTTTGACACTCGCCATGACCATTTCTGATTGCTCTCCAGAGCTTATGACGCAATTAGGACGTCCTGATGTAGACATCTCATTACGAGGTTCCGTGCAAGCGCAAGGTGCAGCAGCGGAAGGTGTTGTCATCACCATGAGAGGACTTTGCAAAGGTTTCGAAATGGCAGAATGGCAACCAGGAGGCAAAAATACATCTACGGCAACATTCGCATTGAATTACTTTAAATATGTCCAGAAAGACGTCGAAATTGTCGAGATAGACGCCATCAACATGGTGAGAAAATTCAATGGTGTTGATCAATTAGCAAAGCATAGAAAATTTTTAGGAATATAAAAATGGCATCACAATCAAGCGTTACGTATCAATTATTCATGCCTGTTGAATTTGAAGGAAAAGAACATAGTGAGATTACTTTGCGTCGTCCAAAAGCAAAGGATTTGCAAGCGATTGATAAGAAGGAAGGCGTAGAGCAAACGATTGCTATGATCACACGCCTTTCTGGGTGGCCTTATGAGGCTATCAGCGAACTCGATATCGATGACTTATCGGGCATTGGAGAAATTCTTGAATCTTTTATCAAACGGCGGGCATCCTCGACTGGGAAACCGCCGCAAAACTCATAGCCGATATCGCCATCGTTTTTCATTGGCCGCTTTCAGACATGATGGAAATGGAGCCAAAAGAGTTAATTTTTTGGCGTAATCTAGCAGCAGAAAGGCATAAAACAAAATGAGCAAAAAAGTTGCAGATGCAAAAGTAAAACTGTCTTTAGAAGACGGGCTCACTGCACCTATCAAGCGTCTTCAAAAGGAATTTGATGTCCTTTCAAAGAAGATATCGCATAAATTGGGTGTTCACCGTTTTTCTGCTGCGGTAAAAAATATGACCAAAAGTCTGCAAGGTGTTCAAGGTGCCCTCAGCACGGTGGCAAAACGTGCTTCGATTTTGTCCGGAGCTTTAGGGCTGGCTGGTGGTGGCCTTGTGGCAAGCTTAAGTGCCATTACCATGAAAACCATACATATGGGGGATAGCCTTCATCACGCGTCGCGGCACCTAGGTATGAGTGTCGCAGCGCTTCAATTATGGAGTGATGCTGCTGATCGTTCAGGATATTCCGGTGAACTCTTTCAGCAGTCCTTGGCAACTTTGAATAGGCGTTCTGCACAAGCTTTCTCTGGACAAAGAAGAGGTGTTATGGGGTTTAAGGCACTTGGCATTTCTGTCAAAAATGCCTCGGGACAGCTCAAATCAAACTCAGCCTTGTTGGAAGAAATTATTGACAAGATGAGTAAAATGAAAAATCAAGCACAAAGGCAACACATCGCAGCTCTACTATTTGGTGGTGATGGCAAAGAAATGGCTGCTATGCTCTCGCAAGGCATGGAGCCCTTCAAAGAACTATTCGCGAAGGCGCGCAAAGGAAAGTGGCTAATAGGTGCAGATGTCGCGCACTATGCAGCAGATTTAAGTGATAAGCTTGGGGCTTTTAAGAAAAAAATAGGTGGTGTCGCTAATTTCATTGGTTCACGTTTCATGCCCGTGCTCAATGACATGATTGATATCTTTTCAAAATTGATTGATGAAAACCGCGATCTCATTCAAACAACCGCTTCTGAATGGGCAAAAACCCTGAAGCAATTTATGCTGGATTTGCTTAATCCCGCTTCTGATTTGAGAAGGGGTATCAGCGATATCACGGAAAGCATTAAAGCCTGGTTTCGGTGGATGGAGCCACTGATCGGTGAAATAACACTCTTTAAGGTTGGTCTCGTTGCGCTTAGCGCTTTCATTGTGGGCCCGCTCATTGCGTCTTTAATTGTGGTTGGGGAAGCAGTCGTTTCGCTAGGTGTCGCTATTATGACCACCCCTATCGGTTGGATAATTGGGGGCATTGCATTGCTTGTGGGGGCTGGGTATCTGCTCTACAAAAACTGGGATAGGGTCGCAGGCTTTATAGGAAAATTATGGGATTCTTTTGTCGGCTTATGCAGTAACGTTTTTGATGAATTAATAACTCTCTTTAAAGATTTTTCACCACTCTATTGGATAGCCAAAAAAATCAACGCATTGGTTAAGTGGTTGCTGGAGCACAATTTAATCGAAGCAGGCTCTAATCTCATTGCGGGATTATGGGAAGGCATGAAAAGCAAATGGAATGCTCTGTGCAATTGGTTCAGCGATAGCGTTAACAAATTAACGAGTTGGATGCCCAATTGGATAAAAGAAAAGTTAGGTTTTAACGTCACGATCAATAAAACTTCAACGGAAACTCTGAAAACCTTCACCGATGAAACTAATGCGCGCGCAAAAAGAATGGTTGATAGGGCAGTTGTTACGAGCACTCCGTCTGGAAAAAGCGATAATGGTTTCCATCCAGGTGAAGTCAAAACAGAATACGGGGAGGCAACAAATGTAAAAGTTGGATCCTTTAAGGCTCCTGAACCTATTAGGGTCCATAGATCAGCAGAAATAGACGCTTCTATAACCATTACAAATTTAAATATTTCGGGGGGAAATGGTTCCACGGAAGAAATCCACGCGGCGGTTAACCGAGCATTTGAACGCCATGCTAAGCAACAACGCTTAGCTATAGCCTCCAGCCTTTCGGACTAAATACCATGATGCTGGCTTTAGGGTGTTTTATTTTTTCGATTGAAACAGCAGCCTATCAAACACTTGATATGTCTTACGAGGTCCCGTGGGTTGAGCAAGGGCGATTGGGACGAAAAACGGCACTTCAATTGCCTGCTGCTGCAAATGTGGAATTTTCTTTAACAGGCGTGATTTATCCAGATTTCAAAGGCGGTTATGGACAGCTAGAATATTTGCGGCACATGGCGCATGGGGGACCTCACATCCTGGTGACGGGTCAGGGCCTGATTTTAGGCAAATTTGTCATCCTTTCCGTGAGCGAAACGCAGAGCGTTTTTCATCAAAATGGCCTTCCCAAGAAACAAGAATTTACCGTGCATTTAAAAGAATATGGTGAAGATTAATGAGTGATCTTTATGTGACCAAAGAAGGCGATATGGTTGATGCCATTTGCTGGAAATATTATACCAAAGGTCAGCAAGCGCTTGCTGTTGAGCGCGTCTATGCGGCTAATTTTGGACTTGCAGAATATGGGCCAATCTTAGAAGCGGGCATCACTATCCTCTTACCTGTCCTGCCTTATCCCAAAGCGATGCCAGTGATCAGAATTTGGGGCAGCAGGCAATGAAACCTTTTTGCACGGTTACAGCAAATGGAGAAGACATCACAAGAAGCTTAATGAATTATGTGTTGTCGATTGAAATCACCGATGAGGCAGAGAACAAAAGTGATCGTATCACCATAGAGCTTGATGACCGTGTACGGGACAGTGATAACGGCTCGCTCGATATCCCTTTAATAGGGACAATCATTTCTGTGACACTTGGATATGAGGGTGGCAAAATACGCAATATGGGAGCCTATTTGATTGATGAGATATCTGTTAGTAGTCCACCACGAAATTTAAGTGTTACAGGACGCGCGGCATCCATGAACACGTCTTATAGGACGCCAAAAAGCCAATCTTATCACCAGCAAACATTAGGGAATATCATCCAGGAGATAGCACAGCGCAACGGCTATACGCCAAAAGTTGATCCTACTCTTGCAAAAATTGTTGTCCGTCACATAGACCAAACTGCTGAAAGCGATATGGCTTTTGCAGCGCGTCTTGCGGGGGAATATGATGCTGTCGCAAAGCCCGTTAATGGCAAACTTGTTCTCGCTAAACGTGGTGAAGGCAAAGCTATAACTGGTGAAACACTTCCTGTCGTGGTTATTCATGAAAAATTATGCACCTCTTGGGATTTTAAATATAGTGCGCGTGATGAAGCTGGTGCCGCAAATGGCTTAGAAACAGATGCCGGAGACGACCAAAAAGCCGCGGCGGATATACGAGAACCCGAAGAGATTGATGATGGTGGGGATTTCATTCACATGGATGAAAAGGACATGCCGGACCCACCTGAACCAGAAACGACAGTCAAAGAACCTGAAAAGCAAGAGGAAGAAAAAAAGGGCGGCGTTACCGCAACTTATCATGATATACGCAGTGGTGAAAAAAAGGAAGTCAAAGTTGGTAACCCGCCTTTTCATGAATTAAAATACACCTATCATAATCAATCAGAAGCGGTTGCAGCAATCGCCGCTTACCGCAATAAGTCATCACGAGGGAAGTCATCTTTTTCGTGCGATATTGGCGGTGATCCCTTTGTTCAAGCAGAAGCAAAACTTGTACAGGAGCCACCATTTCGGCCTTACATTCCTGCTGAGTGGTGTATAAAAAGTGTCAAACACAAACTCGATAGAACGGGCGGATATACAACGAGAATAGACTGCGAGCTTTTTGATAAAGCGCAGGAAGATGCTGCAGGAAATGTAGCAAATACGATGCCAGATAAGGATGATACTATCGACCCAAATGCTCCGCCAGATGCATCTTATGATGAAGGCGAGGGCGTCATTCACATGGAAGAAGGCGATATATGAGGGGGCATTCTAAAAATGAAAGTCCACTTTAATGGCTAAGCTACGGCAGGAGGTATTTATGCGAAAAATCAATAAAGACGGCATTGAAGCTCTCAAGAGGTGGGAAGGTTTACGGCTTGAATCCTACCAGGATATTGGAGGAGTTTGGACCATTGGTTACGGCCATACAGAGAATGTTAAAGCGGGGGAGACGATCACGGCTAAGCAAGCTGATGTGCTTTTAAAAAAGGATCTCATAGGCTTTGAGCGGGCTGTTCATGAAGCAGTCAAGGTGGACTTGAATGACAACCAGTTTGCCGCCCTTGTTTCCTTTGCGTTCAATATTGGTGTAGCTGCTTTCAAAGAATCTACCCTGGTTAAGAAGCTCAATCAAGGTGATTACGACTGTGTGCCCGGACAGCTCAATCGTTGGGTATATTGCTCTGGAAAAAGATCGCAAGGCTTAATCAATCGCCGTGCTGCGGAAATAGGTTTGTGGTCTAAGGGCTCCTTTATCGCATCACAATGTGTTGAGTGTGCAGAACCTGAACGTCAACGTTTCCATAAGACAGGTGAGGGGAAATCGGCCATCGTTGCGGGTTTAGGGCTTTTGGGATCTACATGTTCTGAGGCAGCTCACCAGCTAGAGCCTTTTATCGGTAATCTGGATATAATGCGCTATGCGTTTTTAGCCTTGACGCTTGCAGGTGTTGGGTTCGGATTGTGGGCCACGATGAAGCGCTTGAAGGAAGCATAATGGTGAAAAACTATCTGCTGATGATGGGTGCGGCATTAGCCGCTTTTTTTATGGCCTTCTTCAAGATCTTTAAGCTTGGACGGGAGAAAGAGCGGGATAGACAAAGCCAGGCTGATTTAAAGGCCGCGCAAATAAGACTGGAGGTTGATCATGAAATTGATCAAATGGACGATAATAGCGTGCGCTCTAATCTGCTTAAATGGGTGCGCGACAAATAGAGTGCCGTCTTCGTCTTGCATAGGGTGGTTTCCGATTTATTCAACATCAAGGGATGTGGCTGATATGAGCCTCTCCTTAGCCCGCCAAATCTTAAAGCATAACACCCAGGGAGCCAGGATTTGTGGGTGGAAATCTAGTGAAAAAATCTTTTAACTTATTGATTATTATTGCATTTTTGTGCGATAATAACGAACGTGTAAACGCACCCCTAAGGAAGATTATCCCATGCATAGACAAGAGCATTCTCTTGCAGAGAAGAAAGATAGTGATGAAACGTCAGAGCATGATATTTGGCTATTGAATGAAGAATACCAGTATTATGATTATATAGCCTCGGATAAAGCGCTTTCGTCAATTAGACTTCCTGATAATAGTCCTTTTTTTGAGCAAGACATAGACGAGAGGATGGAAGAGCTGTTACGAAGATTTAAAGGAAACGTGGAAGAAAATAATTTAAAAAGGCCTGATATAGCAATTTTAAACAAGGAAGGTGCTGCCGTCATCGTAGAGTTTAAGGCCCCCGGCGTTTCAATGGATAATCACGTTGCTGATTTAATGGAATATTCCCAATTATTGCTGGCAAAGTCTAACGGTAAGCTCCAGCAATTTTACGGCTATTTAATCGGCTCGACTTTGAACCCCAACCGATTATCGCATTGGATAAAATTTTCCGGCCGCAACGGTTATTTCAGCACAGCACAAATAAAAGAACCGGGCACTAATCACGTTGTTGGAGAATTGCGCTCGGAAATATTATTTTACGAAGATCTTATTTCTAAAACCTCATGAAGGATTGAAGTGTATAAAGATAAATTAAGCTTAATGAGCACGGCAGCTCTCCTCAAATTTGAGAGCACTTTCCTCAAAATACTTATTGACAAATATTTTCTAGTGTGATTCCTTAAGAGAAGGTGCGTAAGAAACACCGTAGCAACAAGCGGGTGAGTTCCGATAAACTTTCTTCCGCGATGATTTTGACTCTTTGCGCGCTTTCGTGCATTAATAGTCTTGTCGGGTGTGGTTACGCCATACAATACCCTTATGGGGAAAGCGTAACGACGGGCTTGTTGCCGTGTTTCTTAGCACCCGGCAACCTTTCGAGGTGCCTCAATAAGAAACTATATTAAACAACAAGGAGGCCTATTATGGCTAATCTCATTACAATATCAGAGCAAACGCTTGGGCAGGAGACTGTTCAAACGGTAAATGCGCGTGATCTGCATGCGTTCTTGGAAGTGAGTTCCAATTTTAGAGATTGGATTAAAAACCGCATTCATGAATATAATTTTAAAGAAAATCAAGACTTTATCAGTTTCGCTAAAATTTTAGCGAAACCTTCAGGAGGCCGTCCGAGCGTGGAATATCACCTCGCACTAAATATGGCAAAAGAGCTATCCATGGTTGAACGCAACAAGAAGGGCAAGTAAGCATCGCTTCTCGGCGTTTTTACGCACTCACAAATTTCTCAAAACACTTATTGACAATTTTTTTTAAACATGTTTTTTTGAAGACAAGTGCTTCAAAAACACTTTAAGTTCACAGCGGGTGAGTTCCGATAAACTTTCTTCCGCGATGATTTTGACTCTGTGCGCAGTTTCGTGCATTAGTAGTCTTTGTCGGGTGTGGTTACGCCATACAATACCCTTATGGGAAAAGCGTAACGACGGACTGTGAACCGTGTTTTTGAGCGCCCGACAGCCTTCTAGGTTGTCTTCATCAAAAACATTTAACTTCACAGGAGTACACGATGACTCTCATTACAATTAATGAAAAACAAATTGGGCAGGAGACTGTTCAAACGGTAAATGCGCGCGACTTACACGCATTTTTAGGGGTAACAAGCCGCTTTAATGATTGGATTAAAAACCGCATTAATGACTTTGGATTCGTTGAAAACCGGGACTTTGTAACGCTTACTAAAAATTTAGTAAGCGGTGGAAAACAGAAGGAATATCACCTCTCACTAAATATGGCGAAAGAGTTATCCATGGTTGAACGCAACAAGAAGGGCAGGCAAGCACGACAATACTTCATTGAGTGTGAACGTCGGGCCACGGCTCCTACAAATGTCCAGGAGATTTTAAACGACCCAAACCATCTAAAGACTTTGCTCTTGAATAATGTTGAAAAAGTTATTGCCTTGGAAAGCAAGGTTAAAGAGCAAGAGCCCAAGGTTGCAGCCTATGAGCACTTAACCAGGGCAGATGGTACCATGTGTATCACTAATGCTGCTAAAGCCTTAGAGATGAGACCGAGAGATCTATTCGCCTATCTGTCGCAGAATAAATGGATCTACAGGCGCATGGGGAATACTGCCTATATCCCTTACCAGGAGAAGATACAGTCAGGCCTCATGGATTGTCCTACGAAAGTTATTAGCCGTGGTGACGGAAGTGAGAAGATCGCTGTTCAGGCACGTGTTACTTCAAAGGGGCTGGCACGTTTATCGGAGATTCTTTCGGGAAATTCAACGCTGAGGGAGGCCGTATGATGAGTAAAAAGAGAATAGATGAACTCTTTACTTTGTGCGAATATTTAGATGAATGTCGCAAAGTTGCCCGCCTATACGATGATTTGTTTGTTGATATCCAAAAAGCTATGAACAACGTCGTAACTAAAATGAGGGGAGTTGTTAGTGAAGATTCGCCTGCTGATGATTTAATGAAACTCCTTTTTGCAGATACGACCTATGGCAATGGTGAATTGATATCGCGTTGTTACCCTATTTTAGAGAGCTTACAGCTTGAGAAGAGCGTACAGATCAAGAAGTGCGCATAAGTTCATAATCAATTATATCAACACCGGCCCCCATTTGGGGGCATCTATTTAAACCGGCTTTTATGAAATGAACCCGAACGGGACGAATTCACTAAAAACACCCCCATTTTTGATAAAATAGTACCGAACGGGTTCATTTTAAAATCACGAGTAAATGCCTCTTCTCAACCCGTCAAATCTTAAAACATAATACCCACAGAGCCAGGATTTGTGGGTGGAAATCTAGTGGGAAAAATCTTTTAACTTATTGATTATTATTGCATTTTTGTGCGATAATAACGAACATGCAAACGTGCCCCTAAGGAAGATTATTTCATGCACAGACCGGACCATTCTGTTGCAGAGAAGTTTGAATCAATCTCTGCTCGAAACGAGGATTATTGGGATTTTAAAGGGAGGCGGTCGCGGCGTGAGCATTGTCATGCTCTCATGGCTTATCCTGCTATGATGGTCCCGCAAATGCAGGCGGAATTGATTGATCTTCTGCTGCAGGTAAATCCCAAAATCGAAACAATCTATGATCCCTTTGTCGGTTCAGGTACGGTTTTGGCAGAGGCCCTTTTGAGAGGAAAGAATTTTATCGGGACAGATGTAAATCCCCTGGCTATTCTTTGTTGCAAATCTAAAGCGGACTTTTTTGATCAAAGTAAGATCGAGAAGATCATTCAAGATATTGAGCAAAATTTGCAGAAAGAAAATGTGTCATTTGATCTATGCTGCTTTAAGGGAGCGGACAAATGGTTTGATGAAGATGCCCTCAAGGCCTTATCAAAAATACGCCATTTCATAAATCAACAAGAGTTAGTCTGGTGCAGGCGGTTTTTATGGATTGCCATGGTGGATATTATTCGCAAATATAGTAATACCCGCCTTTCTACCTACAAGCTTCATATCCGAAAAGACAAATCGCTTTACACAGCCGAGGATATTTTTCGTGATTTTATTAAAAAATGCACTCTCAATATTAAGCTTAAAGTAAAATTTTGGAGTGAGCTGAGCGAGAATGGATATGTAAAACAAGATGAGCTATCACTGAAAAATGAATTATATATCCAGGATGTGCGTCATTTACCTGAGACTGTTAAAGCGGATTTGGTTATTACATCTCCACCTTACGGGGACAATGCAACGACCATCACCTATGGGCAATATTCCTATTTACCGCTACAGTTTATAAATTTAGAGGATATAGGTGCGTCCTTTGATGACAATTTGATTTGCTCTCAATCGGCGATAGATAGCGTGAGTTTGGGAGGTAAATTAGGGGAGTGGGATTTACGCCGCTTTTGGGTAGAAGAACAATCACCTAGTCTTAAAAAAATCACCACCTTGCTTATTCAGAAAGCCAAAAGGGGAGAGCGGAAGCTTATTATGTTCGCTTATGATTTATTTTTATCCTTACAAAGGATTGTAAAGACGCTTAGTCATGGTGGATTCATGATGTTTACTCTTGGGAATAGATCTATCAGTTCGGTCAGCATCCCCCTGGATAAGATTGTAAAAGAGTTTTTGGAAAGACTAGGTTTAAGGAAAGTCCATCTTCTAGAAAGAAACATTCCAAGCAAACGTATGCCTGGTTCAATGAAGAACGAATATGTCCTCATTATGCAAAAAACCTAATTGAGTCATCAGCTCTCCCCAAATTTGACGAGGCCTATTTAAACGGCCTTTTTATGAAATGAGCACGAGTTGAAAGTTAATGGACGAGACAGTTCAAAGATTAGGAAGCCTTGTTCGGCAAACACGAAAAATGCAAGGGCTAACGCAAAAGCAACTGGCGGGTGTAAGTGGTGTTGGGGTGCGTTTTATTCGCGAATTAGAACAAGGGAAAGAATCTTGCCATATCGGTAAAGTTTTAGTGATTATTCAGATGCTGGGCCTCACGGTTCAAGTCGATGATGAGATATTGTGAGGCACAAATTAGATGTTTATAGCTGTCGGCCCAATTTTGAGCAGACAGAGGTTTTCCGGGAAATCCGTACAATTTTGATCGAGCACGGCAGCTCTCCCCAAATTTGGGGTGAATGATTTAGGCGGCCTTTCCTTTGGCCTCTTCAACCATACCGTTAATAATGGCGTTCATCAAAAGCAGCATGTAAAAAATGTTGAGCACGGCACTTCCAAATAGGCCGGAGCTTAACAATAGATTCAAGTCCAGTGCTGTATTTGTTAAAGGTACAGTTAACGGGGGAATCTTCGTGTTTAATACGCCACTAGTATCTTTGGTTGCGAATGCCGTAAAAAGAATAATCGATGTAATAGAAAAAATGGACAAACGGCCACTGGTAAGCAAATAAGATTTTAGAATATATGTGCCGCGTTTCTGCAACTTTTTATCTACGTACTTATGCACGCTTTTGAGGTAGGATGAATTATATAAAATGGCGATCGAGATCATGTAGAAGATGAGTGTGGTAAAGAAGAACATCATAAGAGTTTGTACTGTTATATCAGTCATCTGTGCCTTAAGGAGAAAAGCTGCAAAAGCGGAAGCTAGCAGGATGAAACGGGAAATAATTTTATGAATTTTCTTCATCAAGATCTCCAATCTATTTTATGTGAAATTTCTTAAGCTAGAATATCGCGCTAGTAACGTTTAATAATAAAACTAACTGACGGATAAATTTATAATTAATTATATCAACACCGGCCTCCATTTTGGGGGCTTTTTTTATGAGGTGATGCATGGAAGAGAAGGAGAGAATCACTCGCGAAAAAGATATCCAAAAGCTCAATGAAAAAGAGTTCAGGCTCTTACTTGATTTTTTAGGTCATTACGAAAAATTCAAGCTGCTTACGTGGATGTTAAAATGGATTATATTATGTCTTCTAGCATTCACGCTTGGGATATCACAGTTCATTGATGCAATTGATAACTGCCTCACTCATATCAAAAGATGGCTTCTGAAACTTTGATCCTATCACTTCCTGAAAAAGGGCACAACAAAACCCGTGACGTGTTTCCACATCTTAAAAAAAGGTACAAAAAGGTCTCCAAAAGGCCTTAAAAAAGCGCTTTGGTGCCCAGAAGAGGACTCGAACCTCCACACCTCGCGGTACAGGTACCTGAAACCTGCGCGTCTACCAATTCCGCCATCTGGGCAGCGAAATTCATCTAAGCTTGAGAAATAACCCTGTCAATGCAATTATAAAAATTCATTAGGTAACCGCAAATTATCCAAGAATTTTTGCAATCACCGCAGCTATCATAATTTAAGGTGCAATCATTTTCTTAGATAAAATTGTAGAATCTGCGTTAAATCGGTAAATAATAGGAACGCCGGTTGGCAATTCTCGCGACACGATTTCTTCACCGCTTAGACCCTCAAGAGCCATGATAAGAGCACGAAGAGAATTGCCGTGTGCGGTAACCAAAACAGTCTGAGAGCGTAAAATATGCGGTTGGATATGGTAAAGGTAATAAGGCAAAACGCGAGCGCCAGTATCGCGCAGGCTTTCTCCGTTAGGAGGAGCGACGGTATAAGAGCGGCGCCATATATGTACTTGTTCTGGCCCCCATTGTCGGCGCGCTTCGTCTTTATCTAAGCCGGATAAATCACCATAATTGCGTTCATTTAACGCTGGGCTTTTTATCAATCGCAGATCTGGTTGCTTCATCTCTGCTAAAATATGCTGAGCTGTTTTTTGTGCACGCTGCAGGGCAGAGGTATAAACAACGTCAAATTTCAAGCCGGCGGCTTTTAAATTTTTTCCCGCGGTTATCGCTTCTAAATGACCCTTTTCTGTTAAATCTGGATCTTTCCAACCAGTAAAGAGATTTTTAAGATTCCATTCACTTTGCCCGTGGCGAATTAATACAAGCGTGCGTCCCATTGCGAACTTTCTACGACAGCCTCTAACTATTTATAATTAATCATTTAGTCCTAAAACATCGAGCATTGAATAAAGACCATTTTTACGTTTTTGTGCCCACAAAGCGGCCTTTATCGCGCCATTAGCAAAAATAGAGCGTTCTTGAGCCGCGTGTGAAAGAATAATGCGCTCATTTTGACCTGCAAAAATAACACTGTGGTCGCCGACGACTGTTCCGCCTCGTGAGCAAGCAAAACCGATGCTGCCTTTTTCACGTTTGCCTGTGCAATTACTCCGATCACTGACACTAACGTCTTTAAGCGCAACATTGCGGCCTTCGGCCGCCGCATTCCCTAAAAGAAGGGCTGTCCCAGAGGGAGAATCAACTTTGCCGGAATGGTGCATTTCGTAAATTTCAATGTCAAAATCATCAGATTTTAATGTTTTGGCCACTTTTGTAACAAGATTGGCCAAAAGATTAATCCCAAGACTCATATTTCCAGATTTGACAATGGCTGTATGCTTTGCAAAATCCGCAATTTGTGCGTCTTCTTTTTCGCTAAATCCGGTTGTTCCGATAATGTGAACAATTCCTTTTTGGGCAGCATAACGCGCGTAGGCAACACTGGCTTGTGGCCCAGAAAAATCTAAAACGCCCTCTGTGTTAGAAAAGGCCTCTTCCACGTCATCGGTGATACGAATTCCGAGACAGTCCGGGCCGATTAACGCACTAACGTCTTTTCCTACAAACGGGGAACCTTTGCGCACAAGAGCGGCGCCGAGCTCTGCACCTTTTTTATTCTGGAGAGCCGTAAGCAGCCCGCGCCCCATCTTCCCGTTCGCACCGACAACTGTGAGGCGCATATTTCCCTCCTTGTGATACTCTGTCCTTATTATAGGTAAATTTTCTTCTTCTTTCCAATTGTTCTTTTCCTATTAATGAAAAAACTTTTTGCGTGTTTACTTATGTTAGCGGTTGGTTGGTTTATTAAAATCCATGTAAAAAAATATTTGCTGCCATTACAGCATATATAGCGAAAAAGTAAGGCAATGAGCCGTCGGAAAACACACTTCGTAAGCGGGATAGCGTTCCCATACTTCGTCATGCAGCCCACAAGCCCTCGTTTATGACAGAGGCACATCATCTCCGAGATTGACTATGCTTTCGGTTTCGTGGTGCACGAATTGCCTGATAATATCCGTAATACGACTCCAACCCAATTAAAAACTCCCCCGTTTTTATAATATGATAGGTGTGACTTTTTCGTGACTTAATAAAAAGATTTTGGGTAGAATTGTGTGGTATTTGCTCGTGTATAACAGTCAAGGATATTATATAAACAATGAAATTTTGTACATCCCCTTTTGAATAACAAAAAGCCCGATCTCTCCGGCTTAAAAATCAAGATCTGCGTAATGAGGGCTGGGCACAATTCCTCGGATCCTGTCCATTAGAAGGGGGCGGAAAGAAGGACGCGATTTAATTCGCATATACCATTCCTGGGCAGCAGAGTATTGTTCCCAATCGATTTCACCTAGAAAATCGAGCACAGAAATAGAAGCTGCTGCCGCCAAATCAGCGTAAGACAGTTCAGCACCGATCAGCCAATCACGAGAAGCACAGAGCCAATTCAGATAATTCATATGCGGTGGGATATTGGCACGGGCACTGCGTAAAATTTGCGAATTGGGAGCTCCACCACCAATAGTTAATGGCATTTCACGTTTATAGATTCGTTCCCGTACGATATGATGTGTAGCTTCATTTTCAAATTTATGCAAAAACCAGTCATTGAGGCGGCGTACTTCAGCGCGATCTAAAGGGTTGTTTGGGAAAAAATTTTTCTCCTGCCGCAAACTCCCACGTGTTTCGTCTAAATATTCATAGATAACGATAGCACCCGATAACGGAACTTCCTGTTCAGCAAGAAGAACGGGCAGATGCCCAGCAGGATTAAGCGCGAGAAATTCGTGTCTCTTTGCCCATTCATGTTCTTCAATAAGATTAGTGGCTACACCGTACTCTTCAAGAATTAGGCGTATAAAACGCGAAGGAGAAGATAGAGGATAGTGAAACAGTGTTAACATAGTCTACTCAATCAGATAGAGGAAATAGATTTTGGAGGTAACGAAAATTTTATAAAAGCTCTTTGCCGGAAGAATGAGATCATTAAAAATTGCCAATACTCAGGTTCAACAACATGTTAACAAGTAATATTTACCGCGCGATAGCTCCCAAAATAGCAGAACGCAATTCTTCTAAGCCTAAAGCTTTTTCTGAAGAAGTCACTAAAAGCTCCGGATAAGCCGCGGGACGCTTAAGAAACTTCGTTTTTGTGGTTATTATAAGGTTCTCGAGAACACTAGATTTAATTTTATCACTTTTGGTGAAAATAATTTGGTACGAAACTGCTGCTTTATCAAGAAGGTCAAGTACATCTATGTCATTTTTTTTAATTCCATGACGTGAATCAATTAAAACATAAACACGTTTAAGTGTTGTACGACCTTGCAAATAATTAAAAATCAGATGTGTCCACGCATCAACGAGGTTTTTGGGGGCTTCTGCAAAACCGTAACCTGGCATATCTACGAGCGCCAGGGGAGGGAGGTCTCCTGGTTGGCCGCTGAAGCCGTCAGGTACAAAATAATTGAGTTGCTGAGTGCGTCCTGGTGTATTCGAGGTGCGCGCTAAGCCTTTTTGTTGGACAAGCGCATTGATTAAAGAAGATTTCCCAACATTGGAACGTCCTGCAAAAGCGATTTCTGGCGGGCCTTCGGGCGGGAGGAAGTGCACTGCGGGTACACCACGGATAAAAACCCAATTACGGGGAAAAAATCCGGAAGAGATAAGACATTTCGTCATTTGTGTGTTTCTTTTTTCGATCCTCTTTTCACAATAGCTCTGAGATTATTCAGAAGCTCAATTTTCACACCCTGACGCTTCATCATGATGCTTTGTTGAATAATTGATAATGTATTGTTCCACGCCCAATAAATAACGAGACCAGCAGGAAATGACGCTAGCATAAAGGTAAAGACAACTGGCATCCAAGTAAAGATCATAGCCTGCGTTGGATCTGCGGGCGATGGATTCATCTGCATCTGTAAGAACATCGTTATCCCCATGATTAAAGGCCATACACCGAGGACAAGAAACGTTGGCACTGCGTAGGGCAATAAGCCAAATAAGTTAAAAATGGAAGTTGGGTCCGGGGCTGCTAAGTCCTGAATCCAACCAAAAAAAGGCGCATGCCGCATTTCAATGGTGATATAAAGGACTTTGTAAAGGGCAAAAAATATTGGGAATTGAATCAGTATCGGCCAGCACCCCGCGAGAGGATTAATGTTTTGCGTCTTATACAATTCTATTATGGCTTGTTGTTGTTTAACACGGTCATCTGCGTACTTTTCTTTGATTTCTGACATCATTGGTTGCACTAATTTCATCCGTGCCATAGATTTATAAGATTTATTAGCGAGCGGGAACAGGAGGGTTTTTAAGAGCACCGTGACGAGGAGGATAGCAATGCCAAAATTGCCCGTTTGTTTATAAAGAATGTCAATAAGGGCAAACATCGGTTTCGTAATAAAGTCGAACCAACCCCAATCAATTAAAAGGCCGAACTTATTAATATTTAACTGATCTTGGTAACTATTAATAATTTCAACCTGCTTTGCGCCAGCAAAGAGATGGTTTGTGATAGTTTTTGTTTCGTGGGGAGCAATTGTCAAGAGCGCACCAAGCAAGTCGGATTGATAATGCGTATTCAACTGATCAAAATAAATAAAACGGCTTGTGTATTCTTCATCTTGTGGAGGGACAATAGCTACAGCCCAATATTTATCGGTAATACCAATCCATCCTCCTGTGGCCTTAGAAAAGATTACGCTTTTTTGTCCATTGTCTGGGTTAGGGCTGAGCTCTGCTAAGGCTTTGTATTTTTCAGTTTTAAGCGAATCACCCACAACACCGATCATACCTTCGTGGAGCAAATAAGTTGCATTTGCGTGTTCCGGCGGGGCAGCACGCGCGACTCGTGCATAGGGCGAGAGATGAATAGAGCTATCGCTTTCATTTCTGATAGAATCCTCAATAGTAAACATGTAATGATCGTCGACAGAAAGGGTCCGGCGGAAAATTTGTCCTTGTCCGTTATTGTAAACCAAAACAACTGGTGTTGAAGGTGTTAGCGTCGCATTATTCCCTTCTAATTGCCATTGCGTGTCAGACTGTGGCAAGGTTTTTGCAGCCAAAGACGAGCTTGTGAAACCAAATTCGGCAAGATAAGTCGTGGTAAAACCATTGGGATTCAATAAAGCAATTTTAGGCGATTTTTTGTCAACTGTCAGATGATATTTTTTGAGCAAAAGGTCATCAAATTGTGCGCCAATAAGATTGATAGAGCCTTCAAGTTCGCTGGTTTTAATTGCAATACGGTTTGTCTTAGCTAACTCCGCGCTACGGATTTCAGGTGTCATTGGACGATCAGCTACAGGTTGCGCCGCACTTTCTGGCGCAGCTTTGGAAGAAGGTGCGCCAGTGACGGGCGATGCTGAATTTTGTTTTGATAATTCCTGTGCGATCATTCGCGTCTGCTGCAACTTTGCTTGGTAGGGAGCAACATAAAGAAAATGCCACGCAGCGAAAACAACAAAAGACAGCCCAATAGCGATGAAAAAGTTGCGGTTATATTCCATTCGTACTACCCTATTGCCATTCCTATTACCGTGATTGGCTTTTTGCCTTTAACTTCATTCGTCGACTTAATTCGTTGATCAGGGACGCAAAAGACACATAAAGCACGCCAGGGCGCGCTACGATAACATAATCAGTTCCCGCTTCCATGTCATCTACTACACCGACCCGGACCGCTTCGCGTAGGCGCCTTTTAATGCGGTTGCGTTTGACGGCGTTACCGTTTTTACGCGTTACTGTGAAGCCCACACGCGCGACACGAGGATATTTCATTTCTTCCGTTTGTTCGCAGGATTTCACTTCAAGTAGAAATAAAGGACCACGTCGTTTTTCTCCTGTGCGTACAGCTAAAAAATCCGCTCTCTTGCGAATGCGGCATGGATGTTTTTTTTTCATAAGGGGCGCTTCGCAATTCTAACCAACATCTGCAAAAGCAGGCATCCCAGGTCTTCAAAAACAGAATAACCCGCGACGTCCAGTCTGCTGCAAAAATTTTAGAGTGTCAAGCAGATAACCGCTTACGCCCGCGGGCGCGCCGCGCTGCGATAACTCTACGGCCGCCAGCCGTTGCCATACGAGCACGGAAACCGTGCCGGCGCTTACGGACAAGTTTAGAGGGTTGATAAGTACGTTTCATTTATTTTATTACCGCGGTGTGCGGCCCTTCTTGGTTCTACGGCGCAGCTACGCACCTAATGAACAATATCGCTCCCTTACGCGACTTCTAAGTTGACTGACACCCTATAAGGAAAAGTACGAAAAAAGTCAATCTTGGATGCTTCTTCACGCTCTGAAAAATATGAAGAGATCATAAGCGAATTTTCATTTCGTTAGTAATTTCATTTAAGGAAAACGATTGTTGGTTGCGGTGATTCAGTTTATAGTCGCCGTTTACCGTGAACAAATGATCGACAAAAAGGAATTTTAAAAACGGTGAGCTGCTGTTGTGTGACCGTGAAAATGTTATTTTAGAAAGAGTCTGCAGCATTTTGTAATGTGAAACGTCAGCTGGCTTTTGATTATTGAGGAAGCTTATATAATCGAAGGAGAGAATAACCCAGGGCGGTTTAAGTATTTTGCATTCTTATTGCTGTATTATTCGGCGTTTACATAGAGAGGAGGGAGTGTGGGTCTTATCACGCGCGATGCTATCTGCAAAGAGCTACAGAAAATTAAAGGACCGAATTTTGAGAGTGATATTGTATCGCTTGGGCTTCTTTCAGAAATACTAATTGCTGACGGCAAAGTTTTTTTTTCCATTACGGTTCCTGACGAGCGCGTGCAGGAGTGGGAGTCATTGCGCCGTGCTGCTGAAAAGGCGGTGTGCGCTATGGACGGGGTTGAAACCGTTATTGTTACACTCACGGCAGAAAGAAAACCGGTGGCACACACTCAAACGCACAAAGATAGGAAATTTTTTGCGTCAAAACGTAAAGCAAGCGCGCTTCCTTTGAAAATGCCGATAAAAGGAGTACGACATGTCATAGCAGTTGCTTCTGGAAAGGGAGGAGTCGGGAAATCTACTATGGCGATGAATATCGCATTGGCTTTGCGTGGTGCGGGTTTCAAAACGGGTTTGATGGACGCGGATATTTATGGTCCTTCTCTGCCACGTTTGACAGGGCTCGTTAATCAAAAACCACAGCTCGCTGATGGTAAAAAGCTGCAGCCTCTCGAAAAATTTGGCCTTAAATTAATGTCAATAGGCTTTCTCGTTGAAGAAGAACAGCCAGTTGTATGGCGTGGTCCCATGGTTATGGCGGCTGTGAAGCAATTGCTACGGGATGTTTTATGGGATCCCCTCGATGTTTTGGTAGTCGATATGCCGCCGGGAACAGGGGATGCGCAATTAACTCTTGTTCAGCAGGTACCGCTAACAGGTGCGCTTATTATTTCTACTCCGCAGGATCTTGCTTTGGTTGATGCGCGTAAAGCGATAGAAATGTTTATGAAAGTTGACACGCCTATTTTGGGGCTCGTTGAGAATATGAGTTATTTTATCGCGCCGGACACGCGAAAACGCTACGATATCTTTGGTTCTGGTGGTGCGCGGGCGGAAGCGGAGAGCCGGGGCATTCCTTTCTTAGCTGAAGTTCCGCTTGATGCAATTTTAAGGTCTTCTTCAGACGATGGTGTGCCGGTCTTTTTTGCTGACCCTGATGGAAAGTATGCAGAGCTTTATCGTACTATGATCAATCAGATCAAAGATAAACTTTCTTAAGGTTATGTTTTTGCAGCAGGGTTCATTGAGGTAAAATAATCTTAAAACATACAAAGAGTGCTCTGGTGGTAATAATAGCAGGTAAGCGCCTCTTTGTTAGGTTAGATATTTCAGGTATTAAATTTAAGTGGAAAGGCTGGTCGAGCAATTAGGCGGTCGCGTTGATTTTTGTGAAATCAGTTATAAGTTGTTTTTTCCGGAGAAATAGAGTTTGCCGAAGATTTTATTCAAGCGCGGAAAATTGCTTTTTGGTGTAGATTACAAACTATTGATTGTGTCATTGCAAAGGCTATGGGAAGTACCGAAAAGTTGGTCCTTTACGCTTATCCAGTAGCAACGCAAATAGCTACTTAAGCTGCTAAAGGTAGAATTTATGTTGACCGGGGGGCGACAGCTTTGACATTGATGGATAAGGTTGATTTTTAAAATGTAGGCTATAGAAATAGCACGCAAAATTTAGTGCTTGAAACAACAAGCACAGCAAGCAGGCGTGGGCGAAATTGTTACATCAGCACTTGAAGCAGAAGATTTGCGGGAAGTTATTGGTGGTGATACGGCGTTGGTGACACTAGGAACTCGTCCTAATATAAGCGGCAAAGGCGATCAAAAACGGATCACAACGCCGAGGAAGGCTTTGGATGCCGGCGAAAATCATCTTCGCCACAGCACGGCTGATTATTCAAGCGGTTGATCTTTTAGCGGCAGCGAGGAATATTTTGGCAGTAATGGCTGATGGTTTTCAGTGAAATTGTCGGAAAAATTTTGTGGAGAAGGGGCACTTGACGTGAAAAAAGAGCATGAGTGAAAACACGTATTGTATAGGTGTTCACGCCTATTGTGCACCAGTGATAGAACCAGCGCTTTATTTGGTGGCAACACCTATCGGGAATCTCGACGATATAACCATTCGCGCCTTACAAATCCTCGCAGGGGTCGATATCTTAGCTTGCGAAGATACTCGAGTCGTGCGTATTTTATTAGAGCGTTATGGGATCGAGAAAAAAACTTTTCTTTATCATGAACATAATGTGCAAAAAGCGGGGCCAAAATTATTAGAAGCTTTGGCAAAAAATAAAACGGTAGCTCTTGTGTCAGATGCAGGCACTCCGCTTATTTCTGATCCAGGATTTAGATTAGTGGGGGAAGCGCGCAAAGCGGGTCATAAAATTGTTCCTATTCCGGGTGCTTCGGCCCTTTTAGCGGCTATTGTAGCCACAGGTCTCCCCACGGATAGTTTTTTCTTTGCAGGTTTTTTGAGTGCAAAGAAGGCGCAGCGCCAAAATCGATTAGAGCAATTAAAAACTATTCCCGCGACTTTGGTTTTTTACGAGTCGCCCCACCGTCTTGTAGAGTCTTTGCAGGATATATCTGCTATTTTTGGGACTGACCGGCCAGCAGCAATATGTCGCGAATTAACGAAAAAATTTGAGACAGTGGACGTCTCCAATTTAGAAAATTTGGTTGAGCAATATGGAAAAAAAGAGCGCATACGTGGAGAGATTGTCGTGCTGGTCGGGGGAGCAACAGCTTCTGCCAAGGCGATGAGTACTCAGGAAATTGATGAGATTCTTCTACAATTGGCAGACAAACACCCTGCTGCTAAGGCAGCCGCTTTAACAGCAAAAAAGACCGGTTTGAAAAAACAGGAACTTTTCAGACGATTGACCTCTTTAAAGGGGTCATAAACTATGCACAAAAAACGCAAACAAAAATCTTTTTATAAGGGGATTCGCGCAGAAAGATGGGCAGCATGGTGGTTGCGCCTGAAAGGGTTTCATATCGCTGAAACTCGTTTCAAAACAAAATGTGGCGAAATTGATTTGATTGCACGGCGCGGAAACCTCGTTTTAATTATTGAGGTAAAAGCCCGCCCAACATTGGCTGAAGCAATGGCCGCGGTTTGCCCGCTGAATGAAAGACGCATTGAAGCAGCGGCTGATATATGGTTAGGACGGCAAAAAGATTACGCTCTTTTATGTGTACGCTTTGATCTAATCGCAATTTTACCGTGGCGTTTGCCGCGCCACGTTCCAGCGTTTTTCGAGTCCGATAAATAGCGCCCTCTGTGTTGCATGAGGGGCCTAACTGAGGTGTCTGCGTCTGTAAAAAATTTGCAGGGGGCTCAGTTATTTTCGGAACGTTAAATCATTGGCAGCTTGGTAGCAATAATTATCGTATTTACGAATAGCTGAATTTTTTATTTGCGTGAGCGGCGGTTATTAAAATTACGTAATAGCGATGGATTAATTGTATGATAGAGAATTCAATTTTACTTTAATTGGTGTTTTTTGAGGATATGTTAGATTTATTAGAAGGATTATTCGATTACTGCGGCGATGGCCGGTAAATAGGTTATTTTGGGATGATTGGGGAATATTCACGATGATTATCGATTATTTTTGAAAAGCTCTCCTAATTGTTTTGTGAGAATTGTTTGAGGGCTATATTGAGGGCAAAACCATATAAGTATGTTGAGCGCTGGTTGAGCTTCATTTAAAAATTATAAGCGCGAGGAATAGAGATGAAAATTGGTTTTTTGGGAACAGGTAAAATTAGCGCTTCAATGGTTGATGGGTTAATGGCTGGTACTTTTGATGTATCTTCGATTATAATTTCACCACGTAATGCACACGTAGCGGCACGTCTTGCGCACAATTATGATAAGGTCACCATCGCTGAAAGTAACCAAGCATTGCTGGATTCTAGTGATTATGTTTTTATTTGTTTACCTAACCAAAGTGCGGAAAATATATTGCGTTCTCTTTATTTCCCTCCAGAGCAACTTGTAATTTCTGTTCTTGCGACGGCAAAAGTGGCGGAAGTTGAAGAATGGATAAGCCATAAGGTTTATCGTGCTGTCCCACTTCCTTTTGTGGCAGAATGCAAAAATTTGACGCCAATCTACCCTGATCACCCATTCTTGCGCACTATGTTTGATGCACTAGGAGGAACATTGGTTCTTCAGGAGGAAGACCAGTTTAACCTTTTTATGACGGCTGGTTCATTAATGGGTGTTTATTTTAATTTTATGGAGACGGCGCATCAGTGGTTAGTAAATCAGGGACTCAAGAAACACCAATCTGCGGATTTTTTTGTAATGATGTTTGGAAATCTCGCCGATGAAATGCGCAAGATGGCGAAAAATAATCCCAGAGAACCTGTCGATTTTGCGTGGCTTGAGAGAGAATTTTCGACAAAAGGGGGAACAAATGAACTTTTATCAAATTGCTTTTCCCGTCAAGGTGGGCAAATGGCTCTAAAAACGGCTCTTGAAAACGCTTTGCAGAAAATTTCTACTTGCTCGGCAATTAAGGAAAAGGTTTGATCAAATATTTCTTCATTTAACGTAGGCTAAGCGGTAATAGGTTGGATTTTGTATTTGGAAGGATTGGCGTTATTCTCGTGACTAACTGCACAAAATAGAGCGCTCTTTTTGTCCTTTTTATGGAGTTTTCCTTCATAAATAAAGCTTGAGATAACAATTAAATTTTTATCGTGAGCATAATGTTAAAGATTGCCCCCATATTGAAAAAAGTCCTGTATCTCAGTAAATACAGAGCAGGATCTTTGCTGAATGGGGCCATATTATTTACCGAGTTTTTATGGTTTTTTGTTTTTGCGGAATGAAATTCATAAGATATTGATTACATATTCGGATAAACAGGCCCGTCACCCCCTTGCGGACAAATCCAATTGATATTTTGGTTAGGATCTTTGATATCGCATGTTTTACAATGTATACAGTTTGAAGCGTTAATTACGTAATTTTTCTGGTTATTGTAGTCTAGCCATTCGTAAACGGCGGCGGGGCAGTAGCGCGCAGAAGGTCCTCTATAGATTGTATATTCGGAACTTTTTTGTTTTTCCAGCGAGGCTATTTTTAAATGGCAAGGTTGGTTCTCTTCGTGATGGATATTCGACAATGCTATACTGGAAAGACGGTCAAAGGTTACAATACCATCTGGCTTTGGATAGGCAATGGGTTTAAATTTTTCTGCTGGTTCGAGACATGCGTAATCTTCTTTTCCGTGGGGGAGCGTTTTGAACAAGGAAAAACCAAAGAGCTGCTGCCACCACATGTCAAAACCGGCGAGCTTAATTCCATAGTTTGTACCGTATTTTGCCCACAGCGGTTTGGCATTGCGTGTTTTATAAAGATCTTTGCCAATAAGGCTTTTGCGCCAGTGATCTTCAATTTCTTTGACTTCGTCATGGGCGCGGCCTTGAGCAAGGGCAGTGGCGATTTTATTAGCTGCCAATATGCCGGATAATATAGCGTTATGTGATCCCTTTATGCGAGGTACATTGACAAAACCGGCAGAACAGCCGATGAGTGCGCCACCAGGAAAAGTAAGCTTAGGTACAGATTGCCAGCCGCCTTCGCTAATGGCGCGTGCCCCATAAGCAAGGCGTTTTGCACCTTTGAAGATTTCGTATAATTTTGGGTGCGTTTTAAAACGCTGAAATTCTTCAAAAGGAGAAAGATAGGGATTTTTGTAATCCAAGTGCACAACAAAGCCCACAGAAATCAAATTTTCTTCTTGATGATAGAGAAAACCTCCGCCGCCGGTATTATTATCCAGTGGCCAACCGGTAAAATGTTGAATGAGGCCAAGTTTGTGTTTTTGAGGATCTACTTCCCAGAGTTCTTTAAGACCGAGACCAAATTTTTGCGGCTCTCGGTCTTTACTAAGGTCAAACTTTTGTATCAATTGTTTTGCAATTGAACCGCGTGCTCCTTCCGCAATCAAGGTATATTTTGCTAATAAGGCCATACCGGGCATATAATTTTTTCCAGGAGTTTCATCTTTTTTAAGACCCATATCGCCAGTAAGAACGCCAATAACAGCGCCGTCATCATTATAAAGAACGTCGGACGCAGCGAAACCAGGGTAAATTTCAACGCCGAGCGCTTCAGCCTTTTTGCTCAGCCAGCGGCAAACATCACCGAGTGAAACGATATAGCAACCGTCGTTTGATAAAATTTTTGGGCGAAGAGCATTTGGAAATAGTCTAGCACGTTTCGGTTTAAGCAGAAAAAATTGGTCGTTGGTGACAAGTGTTTTGAAGGGATGATTTTGTTCATTTTTCCATCCTGGTAAAAGTGTATTTATGCCGATAGGATCAATGATTGCGCCTGACAAGATATGAGCGCCAATTTCAGCACCTTTTTCGAGAACTATGACAGAAAGTCCAGGGTTAACCTGTTTTAGACGAATCGCGGCAGAAAGGCCCGCGGGACCTGCCCCTACAATCACTATATCGAATTCCATACTTTCGCGTTGATGAGCCATCTTTGCATTCATGGTTTACAAAGCTTTCTCCAGTTCTGGGATGATACAGTGAAGATCACCTACGAGGGCGTAATCAGCGATGTGCATAATAGGGGCTTCTTCATCTTTATTAATGGCCACGATAACTTGTGAGTCCATTATACCAGCCAGATGCTGTATAGCACCGGAGATGCCGATTGCAATGTAAAGCTCAGGGGCGACGATTTTGCCCGTTTGTCCAATTTGCCAATCATTGGGGGCATAGCCTGCATCAACCGCCGCGCGGCTGGCACCCAAGGCCGCATTTAGCTTATTTGCGAGCGGCGAAAGAAGCTCCATAAATTTCTCTCGCGAACCGAGCCCGCGTCCGCCCGATATGATAACTCGCGCCGAGGTTAGGTCGGGGCGGTCACTTTTGTTGCTTTCTTCTTTTACGAAAGAGGAAAGTTCTGGGTTTGAAGCCGGCGTTATTGCTTTAATGGGCGCCGTATTTCCTTTTGGTGCCGGCACGAAAGAGGCAGTGCGTACCGTTATAATCTTTTGGCGATCATTTGTGCGTACAGTTTCGATAGCGTTGCCCGCATATGTCGATCGCTTAAAGGTGTCAGGTGCAACAACGGCGGTGATGTCCGAAATTTGCATGAGATCAAGAAGAGCAGCTACACGCGGCATCACATTTTTACCGGTACTGGTGGATGCGGCCATGATTACATCGTAATTACTGGCGAGTTCAACAATCGTTGCGGCCACAGGTTCGGCTAACTGGTGCATTAAATAATCGGCTTCAGCTACGAGAACTCGCCGCACACCAGCTAATTGAGCACTATTCTCGGCAACAGTTTGAGTTTTCATTCCACAAACTAAAATATCAATATCGTTGCCAATTGATTGGGCAGCAGTAAGTGCTTTTGCAGTTTCTTTTGATAGAGAATGGTTATTATGTTCGGCTAATAAAAGGATTGCCATAAATTGTTGCCTTTGTATGCGTTATTTTTGCGATATTCGTTATCGTATGTTAAATGTGGTTTGCTTGTTTCAGAGCACTAACGAGTTCTTTTACATTTGCTACTTTGATGCCAGTTTGGCGGGGTGCAGGTTCTTCAACATGAAGCACTGTTAAACGCGCTCGTTTGTCTATGTGAAAATCCGCAATGTCTCTTTGTTCAATAGGTTTCTTTTTAGCCTTCATAATATTGGGAAGAGAGGTATAACGGGGTTCGTTTAGCCGCAAATCGACGGTCATAACCGCGGGGAGAAGGAGGCGAATGGTCTGTGTGCCATCGTCTACTTCACGGGTGATTGTCGCATGTCTATCTTCTATGCTGAGATGCGAGGCGAAAGTTGCTTGCCCCCAACCAAGCAAAGCTGCCAACATTTGACCTGTCTGATTGCTTTCATCATCAATGGCTTGCTTTCCTAAAAAAACCATTTCCGGCTTTTCTTCAAGAATAACAGCTTTGAGAATTTTAGCAATTGCCAAGGGTTCGAGTGTTTCTTCAGTTTTCACGAGGATGGCGCGATCGGCGCCCATTGCAAGTCCTGTTTGCAGAGTCTCCTGTGCTTCTACCGGTCCGATTGAAACAAGAACAATTTCTGAAATTTTTCCAGCCTCTTTTTGGCGAACTGCTTCTTCTACGGAAACTTCATCAAAAGGATTCATAGACATTTTTACATGAGACAGATCAACACCTGTGCCGTCAGGTTTAACACGTATTTTGATATTATAATCAACAACGCGTTTGACGGCGACAATTACTTTCATGATGATCCTCTTTGTTTATGTGATTGCAAGTTTATAATAATAACTACGGGAAA
The DNA here is from genome assembly GCF_000341355.1 of Bartonella australis AUST/NH1. Classification (NCBI taxonomy): domain Bacteria; kingdom Pseudomonadati; phylum Pseudomonadota; class Alphaproteobacteria; order Hyphomicrobiales; family Bartonellaceae; genus Bartonella; species Bartonella australis. The sequence goes on along the minus strand of NC_020300.1, from coordinate 1,166,226 downwards.
CCAAATCATTTAAAATCAATTTTTATCATAATCGGCTTTTTTGATTATATAGATTTTGCTACGGGCGTTTATACTATTCTATTTTTATTACGAATTTATAGTTTTTCTTTTTTACGGTTCAATAATGAACGCCCTCTTGAAAAATGCCTTTTTATATAACGCTAAAATAACAAAAAAGAAAAGCTATATTGGGCCGATAGTGATCTTGATTCATCAATAGATTGACAAAAAACGGAGTTGCGCTGAAAGGGTATAATGGATAAAATTTACGGTCTAGAATGCACACGCCTTACTCTTTAAAGCGGACATCCAGTGATTATACATAAAAGCAGAATCATTTATGGGGAGACTCATACTAGATCGTAAAAACGCACTTAGCTAAGTTTTCAGTGTTCCTATTAGTGGAGCTGTTATCTACCAGTTGATGTGCCGTTACAATAATCGGCGCTGGGAAGAAATTGGCTGTGGTATAAGTTTCTTATGTAATTGCTGATTATCTGATAGTTGATTAGAGAAAATTTGTTGTTCATAAAGGTTAAGTAGTCTGTCAATAATGTGGGCGAAAAAACTACGCTCTTCTATTAGACACCAAATAAGGCTAGGATTGATAATAGGGTTTCTTAAATATTCACCTGCTTCTTTAATTTTCAATATTATCGTTTTTAATTTTCCTCTTCCTGCCATATTTAAGGCCTGTTTACCAAAATAGGCCGCACTCCTCACTATTAGTATGATTTAAAAGGTGGAATCTGTGAGCGTGGACCTTCCGCATTACAAATCTGGTTGTATATGACCGCTTATCCCCTTTTTTGCCATTTAAGAGCGGGAATCGGAAATGTTCACCGAAAGAATGATGTTGGGTATTGCAATTAAATTACCTTCTATATATGTACGAATGTGGGGAAAAAACTGCCCTTATGTGGAAGTTTAATTGCGGAATTTCGGTATGTGCTTTTTTCCAGAAGGGGGCGGTGGTCCTTTCTTTTGCGAGAATGATCACATCGAAAAATTTTCATCCATTTTTTGTTATTGCATTTATAATAGTCATAACGTTATGTGTTTACAGCTTTTTAAAAGTGACGGGATTCTTTATTATTTTTCACCGTTGCTGTTATTTTAGTAAACAGAAGGTGCTACAGAGAATATATGGCTGGCTAAATGGCCTCGTAAAACACATGCACTGCGTGAACTGCCGTTAAAGGTGCAACTAAAGGTGCAACGAAGTTGATCGAGAAAGGATTTTGACATAACCTCCAAATTTCATCAAAGGTTTTATTAAGTGAGCGTTTATTTACCGATTGCTGAAATGTCGCTTGATGCGCTGGTCTTAATCAGCATGGGGGCGGTTGTTGGCTTTATTTCAGGTCTTTTTGGGGTTGGTGGGGGTTTTTTAATAACACCTTTATTGATCTTCTATAATATTCCTCCTGCCATCGCTGTTGGGACGGGGGCTAATCAGATGATTGCATCGTCCGTGACAGGGGCGATTACGCATTTTAAGAGGCGAACTCTTGATATCAAGATTGGTATTTTCTTAGTCCTTGGGGGGGGAGTTGGCTCTGTTACGGGGATCCAGATTTTTTCTGTTCTTAAAAGATGGGGGCAGTTAGATTTTGTGATTTCGCTTCTTTACATAGTTCTTCTTGGTAGCGTAGGGAGTTTGATGATTGTTGAAAGTCTGTGTGCTATAATGCGACGAAGCGGGGGACAAAAAATCGGTGTTCGTCGTCTTAGCCGACATAATTGGATTCATCGGCTGCCTTTTAAAATGCGTTTTCGGGCGTCAATGATCTGCGTAAGTGTGATCCCGGTTTTAGTGATTGGCTTTATTACTGGGTTGTTATCTTCTATTATGGGCATTGGAGGGGGCTTTATTACAGTGCCGGCGCTGATTTATCTTTTGCATGTCCCGACCAATGTAGTAATAGGAACGTCGCTTTTTCAGATTACATTTGTATCGGCTTTTACCACTGTCTTACAAAGTGTGAGTCATCAGTCTGTTGATATTGTTCTAGCCTTCTTGCTCATGCTTGGTGGCGGCGTTGGCGCGCAATATGGGACGTGGGCTGGGAGAAAATTAAAGGCCGAACAATTGCGTATGGCGCTCGCGTTTCTTGTGTTAATTGTGTGTACGCGTTTAGCTTTCCAATTATTTATACGCCCTGATAACCTTTTTTCTCTGACCATCCTTATGAGATAAAAATGGGTAAGTTATTTCCCTTATGTGTGATAGTGGTTTCGTTTTATATGGTTCCTCTTTTTGCATCGGCACAAGTCGGTAAGAGGGCTACACCGGTTGATCATGAAACTATTGAAATCATTGTAACGACGAGCACGATAACGATTGGTACAAATTTTTCTGGTCGCGATCTTTATATTGCGGGGGTTTTAGACAATACAGATCCATTATTTCGCCAACAGAATCGTTATGATATTATCGTTAGCTTGGAGGGGCAGACTCGGCCGATGGTTGTATGGGAAAAAAAACGTAATGCTGGGGTTTGGGTTAATGCGGATTCCTTAATTTTTAAAGATGCCCCCCTCTTTTATTCAATGGTAACAACGCGCGAAATTAGTGATATTACCAGCGCTGATAATTATAGGCGATTAGGTCTGGGACTATCTTATTTTCGTCTACAAACAGATGAACGCGACCAAGAGAAAATAAAAATTTTTCGCAATGAGCTTATAAAGCTGCAAAAAGCCAAAAAACTTTATACTGAGAAAGTAGGTGAGGTCCATTTTGGTTCTGCTTCGCTGTTCACGGCATATTTCCGGTTACCCAAAAATGTTCCCGTCGGGCCTTATCGTGTGCGCGCTTATCTTTTCCGTGATGGACAGTTTATTGATAAAGCAACCACTACTCTTAAAATTGTTAAAGCACACATCGCTTATGCAATTTTTCACGAAGCTCACAAGCATAGTTTTTTGTATGGAATAGGTGCCGTGCTCGTAGCAGTAGCCACAGGATTTTTGTGCCGTTTAGTTTTCCGAAAAGACTAGAAGACAAGGGCAAAAGACGCTTTGTTTGTTACTGAAAATGCGCAAAAAAGGGGACAAATACAATAATCACTGTGCCCGTTAAGATTTCGTCGGAAAAAAATTCCAAGATAAAAGCCTTATTTCTCACAGTCGGCCGGAGAAACCTGCCTTTTGCCCCCGAGGTAAGATCTATAGACGTTTTTTGGGGAAATTTATCATGGTTTTATCGGTAAATAAAGAGATGTATAAGATTTATAATGATGTATCTGATGTGTGGCTAAAAAATAAATTAAGGAAATTGGGTATATTATTTTTTGGAATAATATACAGTCGTACTCGATTATGTACCGTGATGCGGTGGTGTGAGTATTTATTATAGAAGAGTGATAACAGCTTATTTTGTTTTTTGTCCGCTTTTTCAGCTCATCCATTTTAAATGCAGGCGGTGCGCTCTTTTTGTTTATGAAGAACACTCTCGGTTGGTATTTTTCACGCTGTTTTATAGATATTTTAAATTAATTGATTAAGGCATTATGATTTGTCCCGAGTTTATAATTCTGGGAGTGATTTTTAGCAGTGTTTTAAGTTCTGAATGATGATAAGAATTGCCGGCATACTAAAAACTTTCGTGGGAGTACCAATGTGTTGCGCTTAAAATCTGATTTTAAGAGGTATTTTATAGAGATGCCGTCCATTCCGGCAAGAATATGTACTATATAAGAAGTTTAGATCGAGTGTTTTAATGTAGGCGAATTGGAAAATATGGTAGATTTGTTTATTGAAAGACCAGCGGCAACGAATGTAGCGGAATTTAGTGTCTCTGAAATAGCGACTGCTTTAAAGCATGTTGTTGAGGAAAAGTTTGGTTATGTACGAGTACGCGGGGAAATATCGGGTTATCGCGGCACACACGCTTCAGGTCATGCTTATTTTGCTTTGAAAGATGATAAGGCGCGATTAGAGGCTGTCATCTGGCGCGGTACTATGGCAAAGCTTAAATTCCCTCCTGAAGAAGGGATGGAAGTGGTTGCCGTCGGTAAGCTTACCACTTATCCAGGTTCATCGAAATATCAGATTGTTGTTGAAGCTCTTGAGCCGATGGGTATCGGGGCTTTGATGACACTTTTAGAAAATCGCAAGAAAAAACTCGCTGATGAAGGCTTGTTTGATGAAACCAAGAAAAAGCCTTTGCCCTATATGCCCAAAATTATAGGAGTTGTTACATCTCCGACAGGAGCTGTTATTCGCGATATCATTCACCGTATATCAGATCGTTTTCCTTTGCATATTCTGGTTTGGCCTGTGCGAGTTCAGGGCGAAGCAAGCGGACGAGAAGTGACGGCCGCTATTAAAGGGTTTAATGCACTGCCTTCAGGTAGTGTTTTAGTGAGGCCTGATCTTATTATTGTAGCACGCGGGGGGGGCAGTTTGGAAGATCTGTGGGGGTTTAATGATGAGGCGGTCGTTCGCGCTGTTAGTGCGTCTAATATCCCGGTTATTTCCGCAGTTGGCCATGAAACGGATTGGACTCTGATTGACTTTGTTGCGGATTGGCGGGCACCAACTCCTACGGGAGCAGCGGAAATAGCTGTCCCCGTCAAGCTTGATCTTGAAGCGCTGTTGGCCTCGCTTAACGCGCGCCTTCGTGTAGGGCTTACACGTTATTTTGATTTTCACCGACAAAAATTACGCGCTATTGTACGAGGTCTTCCTACTGCTGATCAGCTATTTGCCTTACCGAGGCGTGGTTTTGATGAGATTTCAAGCCGGTTAGTGCGTGCTCTCCGCGTGAGTTACGATAAAAAACATTTCTATTTTTGTGCACTAAGTATGAGGCTTTCTTCGCGCTTATTGAATACTGAAAAAGCACGGCACAATACGGAAGAATACGCGGCACGCCTTCATCGCGCTTTTCTACGGAATGTCGAAAAATACCGCGCTCGGGCTGAGATGGCGTTTAGACTTTTGAAGAGCACTTCTTACCAGAATGTTTTAGAGCGCGGTTTTGTTTTGGCTTTAGGAAAAGGCGATAAGCCGATTAAGCGGTTGGCGCAGTTCTCTGAAACAGACGAAATAAATTTGCGTTTTTTTGATGGTGAGGTCAGTGTTTCAGCGTGTGATCGTACCCTCGAAAAAAAATCAAGACTGAAAAAAATAAAATCGCAGCAAGATGATCAAGGAACCCTTTTTTGATAAGGCTAATTTAAGCCTTAAGGAAGGACTACTCATGGGAAGGGACGGAAAAGTTCGTTGTGCATGGGCAGGAACTGATCCTCTTTATTGTGCTTATCATGATAATCAGTGGGGAAGGCCTGTTTTTGATGATCGTCGTTTGTTTGAACAAATATGCCTCGAAGGTTTTCAAGCAGGACTTTCTTGGCTTACAATTTTAAAAAAAATCTCTCATTTTCGGGACGCTTTTGATTATTTTGATTTTAAAAAGATCGTTCACTATGATGAAAACAAGATCAAAACACTGATACATGATAAAGGAATTGTTCGCCATCAAGGGAAAATTCGATCAGTACTCAATAATGCTCTCAGAGCGCGAGAAATTATAGCAGAATGGGGGAGTTTGTCCCTTTATTTTTGGTCCTTTCGGCCGCCGCAATCTGAGCGCTATGAAAAGATAAATTTTCAAACATGGCAAACTAACCCTATGACGCCTGCTTCTATTCGTCTTTCTGCGGATTTAAAAAAACGTGGTTGGACGTTTATTGGCCCCGTTACCTGTTATGCTTTTATGCAGGCAGTAGGGATCGTTAATGATCATCTTGAAGGATGTTTTTGTCGGTGAATTTGCAGGCAATATATTTTTGCTCGGCATTATCTTTGATTGAATTATAAAATATTTATGAAACGCCTGATATATAATTATGGACGGATCAGCGCCTTGCTGCCTTTAATGCTGGTGGTGGACTTTATTAGCTGAAAATTGGTATTTTGGAGCGGAGGTTTTATCGCCACTAACTTCAACTTTGGGGGAACAGACAAGCTTAAAAAGATGTTTTATCCGCTGTATTGCCGAGTTAGATACGCCAAAAATGATATAAATTTGGTATATATACAGTGATTTTGCATGCACTTTCTGGTTCTGGTTATCAATACTGAATCTCAGATACAGTTTATTCAGGGTAGTCGGAGGGATATTTTGGCTGCAGGTGTGACTGCCTTGTACCGTAGACTTATGCAAAAAGAACTCTACGGTTTCGAATGTATAATAATATAACTATTTCATTCCTTATCCAAGATGGGCGCGACAGAGTATGAGGTGTGGTTTTTACAATTTACTGAAAAAGTTTGTTTAGTTGACCGAGAAGAAGTAATTTTTGTAAAAGAATACTTTCGTTGTGTTGATTTAAGTTTTATTGTTATAAATTTCGCTAAAGCGGAATAAAATCATTGATTCACTCGGTGAGGGTTTGGGGGAGAGGTAATGGATACCAAAAAAAAGATATTTAAAGGGAGCTGTTCTTTTATTTCTGCGTGTGTCGTCATGGGTGTGCTTTTGCAAAAAGCGCCAGCGAGGACGCCAGCCGATACGCTCGTGATGGCTTGGAACCTTGATTCAGTCAGTACATTTGATCCAGCACAGATCAACGACGCTAACGGCCAAGAAATGATTCTCAATATTTGCAACAGTTTGGTTGATTCTTCTCCGAATGACGCGGCTAAAATTGTGCCAAATTTAGCGAAGAGTTGGGATGTTTCTGGTGATGACAATAGTACAACAATTACTTTTCATTTACGTGACGATTTGAAATTTTCTGATGGTCGCCCTGCTAGTGCTCAGGATCTCGTTTGGAGTATGAAACGGGTTGTTAAATTGAATATGGCTGCTGCGGCAACATTTACGGAATATGGTATTACAGAGCAAACAGTCGATGACGCTATTCAGGCATTGGATGAAAAAACTGTAGTAATGAAATTTGATAAGCCTTATCCAGCAGAGCTTATCCTCAGTAATATTGCTGCTAATCGTATGACTTTGCTACTCGACCGTAAAACAATCCTGAAACACGAAAAAGAAGGTGATATGGGGCATCAATATTTAACCGCTCATGCGGCTTGCGTTGGGCCTTATCGGTTGGTTAGTTGGCGTTCTGGAGAAGCAGTTTTGCTGCGCGCTAATTCCCATTATTGGGGGGAGAAACCTAAACTTAAACAGATACTTATCCGGCATGTTGCAGAGCCAAGTACGCAGCGTTTGTTATTGGAAAAAAATGATGTTGATGTAGCACGTGATTTAGCGCCTGAGGATTTAAAAGATCTCCAAAAAACGACAGACGTCAAAGTTGAGAGAGTATTAATGCCCTCCATGATGTATTGGGGGTTCAATACGACGAATCCTATTTTTGCCAATGAAAAAGTGCGCTTAGCTATGCGTTATCTCATTGATTATGATGGTCTTGGAAAAACGGTGCTCGATGGTATTGGTGTTCCACGTTCAAGTTTTCTTCCTCTTGGTACTTCGGGTGCTTTAAATGAAAAAGAAGGATTACCTTTTAAACTTGATATTGAAAAAGCTAAACAGCTTTTAACTGAAGCTGGCTATCCGAATGGGTTTGAAACGAGTGTTCTGATAGGAACGCTTCCATATACTCAGCCTGTTGCTCAGTCCATCCAAGATAATGCGAAAAAAGTGGGAGTGCATATTAAAATTGAACGTTTAGCGGGAGCGCAATTATTTTCAAAGGTTTACGCACGTGCTTTTGATACTGTGTTCATGAGATGGGTTAATGAGTCTGTAGATCCTCATACAATGGCTTCACGCGTAGTTTATAACCCCGATAATCGGTTTGAGGCTAGGAATACAGCTTATCCTAGCTGGGATACCGCGTATTTTGACGCAGATATGAATCAAAAAGTTGAAAATGCTTTATTTGAAAAGGAATCACAAAAACGGATGCAGAAATACGCTGATTTGCAGCGTGAATTTATGCAGAAGGGGCCTTATGCTTTCATCTTTCAAGGATACGGTGTCGCGGCCGTTTCTCCGACCGTTAAAAAGTGGCCTTGGAATAGCATGGGGCGTGTTTTTTACAGTTCAATTGAGAAATGAGAACTCTTTTTGGCCGTAAAAATACGGAAAAAGAGTGACTGTAGAGTAAGCGATGAAAATAGCTCCTCACATTAAAGTGGTTCTTCAGCTGTTTTATGGATGGAGCTATTCATTTAAATACGGTTTATCTGTATTAATGAACGTCGGTAATAGGGTACCTAATATTTTTGAGAGAAACCTGCCAATATATTGGGGACGGTTTATGGTTTCTGTCCGAAAAAAACGTAATTAGGTGTCCGTTGATCTCGCGCATATTATTTATGCTTTCGTACAGGCAATAGGGATCATTAATAATCATTTTGAAAACTGTTTTCGCCGGTAAATTTGCGGAGGTTATTTTGTAAAATATAAATAAGCTAAGCTGTGAGATATTCGTAAAAAAGGCGTATATAGAAATTAGTGGGTAGGCCGGTTTTTTGAAATGACAATTTTGCTGTGCGTTCATTTCAATTATCAGAGAGCAAACTTGCTCGAAAAGGTTTTTATCTATCTTATTGCTGGGTCAGGCGCTCAGTTTATCATCGGAAAAAATGATAGCGAGTGACGTGTAGATGTAATAATTCTGCGCGCTGTTTCTAATGCCGGTTGTCGATATTGTATCTGACGATACAGTTTAGTTTAAACGGCTGAAGGGGTATTTTTCTGTTATGACTTAGCTTGTTAAAAATACATTGTTTGGACAAAAAATCACAAAAGCGGCTGTAAAAGTAACGAGTTCGCTGTGTAATTCGTTATTAGAGATGTGTTTAATAGAGTATAATACGTGCTTTCACGGTTTACTAAGAGGCGATATTAGTCAACCAAGCCAGAAATAACTGTGTAAAATAATGCTTCCATTGTGTTGATTCAGTTTTATTGTTATAAGCTCCACCGGAGCGTAAAATAATCGATTCACGCGGTGAAGTTTTAGGGGAAAATAATGAATACCAGAAAAAAGATATTTAAGGGAAGCTGTTCTTTTGTTTCTGCATGTGTTGTCGTGGGCGCGCTTTTGCAGCAAGCGTCGGCAGGTACGCCCGCCAATACGCTTGTAATGGCTTGGAACCTTGAAGGAATCAATACATTTGATCCCGCGCAGATCAATGATCTTTACAGCCAAGAAATTATTGTCAATGTTTGTGATAGTTTGGTTGATTCTTCCCCGGATGATGCGACTAAAATTGTGCCAAATTTAGCGAAGAGTTGGGATGTTTCTGGTGATGACAATAGTACAACAATTACTTTTCATTTACGTGACGATTTGAAATTTTCTGATGGTCGCCCTGCTGGTGCTCAAGATCTCGTTTGGAGTATGAAACGGGTTGTTAAATTGAATATGGCTACCGCAGCAACATTCACGGAATATGGTATTACAGAGCAAACAGTCGATGATGCTATTCAAGCATTGGATGACAAAACTGTAGTAATGAAATTTAATAAGCCTTATCCCGCGGAGCTTATTCTTAATCATATTGCTACTAACCGTACTTCTTTTTTGCTTGACCGTGAAACAATCCTGAAACACGAAAAAAAAGGTGATATGGGGCACCAATATTTAACTGCTCATGCGGCTTGTGTTGGGCCTTATCGGTTGGTCAGTTGGCGTTCTGGAGAAGCGGTCGTGCTGCGCGCTAATTCCCATTATTGGGGGGAGAAACCTAAACTTAAACAGATACTTATCCGCCATGTTTCTGAGCCAAGTACGCAGCGCTTGTTGTTGGAAAAAAAAGACATCGATGTAGCGCGTAATCTGGTGCCTGAAGATTTAGAAGATCTGCAAAAAACAACAGATATAAAAGTTGAGAAGATATTGCAGCCATCTATGATGTATTGGGGATTCAATACGGCGAATCCTATTTTTGCCAATGAAAAAGTGCGTTTAGCTATGCGCTATCTCATTGATTATGATGGTTTTGGAAAGACGGTGCTCAGGGGTATTGGTATTCCGCGTTCAAGTTTTCTTCCTCTCGGTGCTTTAGGTGCTTTAGATGAGAAAGAAGGATTGCCTTTTAAACTTGATATTGCAAAAGCTAAACAGCTTTTGACCGAAGCTGGTTACCCAAATGGGTTCGAGACAACTATTTTGATAGCAGCGGCTGCGCAAAATCTACCGATTGCCCAGTCTATTCAAGATAACGCAAAAAAAGTGGGAGTGCATATTAAGATTGAACGTCTAGCGGGGGCGCAATTATTTTCAAGGATTTATGCGCGTGCTTTCGATACTGTTTTTGCGGGATGGATTAACGAGTCTGTGGATCCTCATACAATGGCTTCGCGCATGATTTATAACCCCGATAATCGGTTTGAGGCTAGAAATACAGCTTATACTAGCTGGGATACTGCGTATTTTGATGCAGATATGAATCAGAAAGTTGAAAATGCTTTATTTGAAAAGGATACACAAAAACGGATGCAGAAATACGCTGATTTGCAGCGTGAACTTATGCAGAAAGGGCCTTATGCTTTCATCTTTCAAAGGTACGACGTTGCGGCCGTTTCTCCGACTGTTAAAAAGTGGCCCTGGAACAGCATAGGGCGCGTTTTTTATAGTTCGATCGAGAAATGAGGACTCTCTTAGATCATAAAAATACGAAGAAAGAGTAACTGTAGAGTAAGAGATGAAGATAGCTCCTTGCGTAAAGTAGTTTTTTAGAAATTTTGAGCACGGAGCTATCCATTTAAAGTATGGTTCATCTATGTTAATAAGCATCGATGATGTAGTACGCAATATCATTGGGGGAGAGTCTGCTGGCGTGCTAAGGTGGTAATTCGCGATTTTAACTATAAAATAGCGGCAAGGAACGCACCTTAATTGTTCAGAAAGTTGGTGCAGTGTTTTGTGATGAAAAAGTAATGAAAAAAGCCATCGCTGCTCTGTTTGTGAGAGGTTGGGTGCGATGCAAAAGGCGGCGATAAAATGAGTTCACACAGAATGCTCAGCAACTTCCGTATTTTATTAGGATTAGTCGTTTTTTTAATCGGGTTCGCATCAGCATCGCTGGGCATGACGTCTAGAAATATGCTGGTGATGGCATGGAATATCGATTCTATTAACAATTTTGATCCGGCACAATCACTTGAAACTGTAACAAGCGAGTTATTGACCAATATCTGTAGTGCTTTGGTGGAGTTTGACAAGTACGATCCCGCAAAAATTCGCCCTTCTATGGCTCGGTCTTGGGACGTTTTGGATGATGGGAAACTCGTTATTTTTCACCTTCGTGATGATTTAAAATTTGATGATGGGAGGGTTGCAACGGCACATGATCTTGCATGGTCAATGCAACGGGTTGTTAAATTGGGGTTTGGTTATGCTCAATCTCTCATGGACTATGGATTTACCAAAGAGAATATTGAAACAAATATTCGGGCAGTCGATGATACAACTTTGCAGATGAAGTTTGATAAGTCTTATCCTATCCATCTTATATTAAGTGTAATTGGGCAGTCTCCCGCTTCTGCTTTGCTTGACAGGCAAACACTCGAAAAAAATAGCCTTGATGGTGATATGGGAAATAAGTATTTAGCTTCTCATTCAGCTTGTGTTGGTCCTTATAAATTAGCACGTTGGATTCCGGGAGAGCGGGTTGTATTACAGGCTACAGAGCATTATTGGGGGAATAAGCCAAAAATTAAAGAATTTATAATTCGCCATGTAGCCGAATCGGCAAGTCAAAGATTCTTTTTGGAAAAAGGTGATGTGGATATCGCACGTGATTTGCTTTCAGACGATGTTTTAGATATTGAAAAGCAGGAAGGGGCGGTCAAAATTAATCGGATTTTACGGCCCCAGTCCGTCTATTTATCGTTGAATAATAGGAATCCGGCTTTGTCTCATGAAAAGGTGAGATTAGCGCTGCGTTATCTGGTCGATTATGACACCCTCGGTAAAACTATTCTAAAGGGTATTGCAATCCCTCGCGCAAGTTATATGCCATTAGGTGTGTCAGGCGCTTTAGATGAAAAAGAAGGGACGCCGTTTAAGTTAGACCTAGAAAAAGCAAAACAATTAATGAGTGAGGCGGGTTACCCTGATGGTTTCAAGGCCAATTTTTTGATTGGGAGTCTCTCCTATATGTCTCCCGTTGCACAGTCTATCCAAGCGAATGCGCGCAAAATTGGTATTGATCTTGCGATTGAAAGAATGGCGCAGTCCCAGTTACTAAGCCGTGTCCGTAATGGGAAATATGACATGGCTATTATGGGGTGGAATACAGCTGATTCTGATGGACATCCTCCTTCATTACATAATGTTTTTAATCCTGATCCGACATTTACAAAAAAGTACGGTATGTACTTGGCTTTGCGGGCCGGTTATTACGACGAAAGGGCAAACAAAATGGTGATGGATGCTTTATTTGAGAAAGATCAAAATAAACGCCTTGAGCTGTACCGTGATCTACAGCATTATATGCTTGATCATGGTCCTATGGTTTATTTATTTCAAACGTATTATACAATCGGTATGGGGCCAGCGGTGAAAAAATGGGTTTGGAATAGCTTTAGGCTTTATTACAACGAAGCGGAAAAATAAGTGAAGCATGTCACAAATAGCGATCATATACGACGCTTAACGGAGGGCTCGTTTGACTCCGGAGTCAAGGAGTTGCCGGACTTATGTTTCATAAGTATGTAGGAAATTACTGTAATGAATTTGTCATTTTTGAAAGCTGATACAATCATATCACAAAAGCAGAAAAATTTGCGTATGTGGGCCTTTTTGTATAAAGTGTTTAAGCTGTTATTTTCGGTGTTTATTACGTTGCTCGGTTTGGTGACGGTCACTTTTTTTATTGGTCGCCTTCTTCCTCTAGATCCCGTGACTGCTATCCTGGGTGATAATATTAGCCAGGAAGCGTATGACGCAATGTTCCATAAATTGGGCCTCGATCAGCCGTTGGTTGTCCAGTACTGGAAGTATCTTCAAAGCGTTTTTTCATTTGATCTCGGGGATTCTTTGACTTCGGGGTATCCCGTTTCAGCGGATATCGCACGTGTATTTCCTGCAACGCTGGAGCTTGCAACAGTCGCTACCATTATTGGTACCGGTTTTGGTATTCCGCTTGGTGTTCTCGCAGCAATGTATCGTGATTCATTCATTGATTATTTTGTTCGTGTTTTTACACTGGTCAGTTATTCAACGCCGACTTTTTGGCTGGGGTTGATGGCGTTACTCGTATTTTATGCTAAATTGGGTTGGATTGGGGGTCCAGGTCGTATTAATTTCGTTTATGAATATTCTTTTGAACCAAGAACAGGTTTCTTTCTCTGGGACACCGCAATACAAGGGCAGTGGGAGGCTTTCAGAGATGTTTTTAGCCATATTATTATGCCTGCCTTAATTTTAGCTTTTGGTTCTATGGCTTATATTAGTCGCATGACGCGCAGTTTTATGGTTGAACAGTTGAATCAAGAATATATTGTTACCGCGCGTGTTAAGGGATTATCGTGGAGACGAACAGTTTGGAAGCACGCTTTTCGCAACGCAGCTGTTCAGGTTATTACCGTTGTGGCACTTTCTTATGCCTTTTTATTGGAGGGCGCTGTATTAACAGAGACAGTTTTTGCGTGGCCTGGTTTTGGGCGCTATTTAACCACAGCACTTCTAGCAGGAGATATGAATGCTGTCGTTGGTTGTACGCTTCTCATAGGGTGTTTTTTCGTTGCTATTAATTTACTTTCTGATTTACTTTACCGCATCTTTGACCCAAGGACACGTTAAATATGGATAAAACTTATAATAAATCGCGATCACCTCTTTCCCTGAGACGTTGGTTGGGTACTTCCGTTCCACAGTCGGCGTTTCAGGCGAATATACAAAAAATTTATCGTTCATTGATCAGTTTTTTTCGTAATCTTTCGGCTCTATTGGGTATGACTGTTATCTCTATTGTTATTTTATGCGCGATTTTTGCACCTTGGATTGCTACCCACGATATTATGAATAACGATCTTGCTCACCGGTTGCAGCCGCCATCTCTTTCGCATTATCTAGGAACAGATGAATTGGGGCGTGATATTTTTAGTAGATTAATTTTTGGTACGCGTATTACCCTTTACATTGTTTTTTTAACTACAGTTATTGTAGGGCCTATAGGGTTAATTGTCGGAGTTACATCTGGTTATATAGGAGGGTGGGTTGATACCGTTTTGATGCGTATTGTCGACGTTTTCCTTGCCTTCCCGAGTTTAATTTTAGCCCTCGCTTTTTCAGCAGCTTTAGGGCCCGGCATTGAAAATGCAGCAATTGCGATTTCAATTGCTGCGTGGCCGCCGGTGGCGCGCTTAGCACGCGCTGAGACTTTGACTATACGTTCATCTGATTATGTTTCGGCAATTCGCTTACAGGGCGCGTCTATTTGGCGAATTATCCTCCTTCATGTAGCGCCGATGTGTATCCCTTCAGTGATTGTGCGGTTAACACTAAATATGTCGGCGATTATTTTGACGGCGGCAGGTCTGGGTTTTTTAGGGTTGGGTGCTCAACCCCCAAGCCCTGAATGGGGTGTGATGCTTTCAACGGGTCGTGAATTTATGATGACAAGTTGGTGGTTAGCGGCGATACCAGGTTGTGCGATATTATTTACCAGTCTTGCCTTTAACCTTTTAGGCGACGGACTTCACGATATATTGGATCCACGTAATGGATAAAAAATTATTAGAAATAAAAGATTTACGAATTTCTTTTCCTGGTGCGCGCGGCCTATCAGAGGTCGTGCGTGGTATTAATTTTTCTGTCGGAAAAGAAAAAATTGGAATTGTCGGAGAATCGGGATCCGGAAAGTCAACAACCGGGCGCGCCATTTTGAAATTAAACCCAAAATCGGCAGTCATCAAAGCCAAAAAAATGCGCTTTGGGGATATAGATTTGTTAGCTGCGGATGAAACTCAGATGCGCACTATTCGAGGAAGGCGTATTTCGATGATTTTACAGGATCCAAAATATTCTCTTAATCCATTAATACGGATTGGGGAGCAGATCATGGAGGCCTACCGTGTTCATTACAAGGTTTCAAAAAAAGACGCACGGGAAAGAACAATTTCTATGCTGGAATCTGTTCATATTCGCGATCCTGAACATGTCATGCGGTTGTTCCCTCACGAAATATCAGGTGGAATGGGACAGCGGGTCATGATAGCTATGATGCTTATTCCTAAACCTGATTTAATTATCGCAGATGAGCCGACGTCTGCGCTTGACGTTACAGTGAGACGTCAAGTTTTAACGGTTTTGGATGAGCTTGTGATAAAATCTGGCACAGGACTTATTTTTATCAGTCATGATTTGAATATGATTGCCGATTTTTGTGATCGTGTTTTAGTAATGTATGCTGGCCGTATATTAGAAGAATTACCTGCATGCGATTTATCTCGCGCATGCCATCCCTATACTAAGGCTTTACTGGCTAGTTTACCGCGTCTTGATAAGCCCGTTGATGTTTTAGCTGTTCCTGAAAGGGATCCTGATTGGTTGAATAGTCCTACAATTGTTAATGGTGTTGCAGGAGATAGCCATGGCCAATTATAAAAATATTGTCGATGTTTCTGATTTGTCTGTGACTTTTAGGCGTGGGCATGAGGCAAAAATGGTTGTTAAAAATGTCTCTTTTAGTATTAAGAGGGGTGAGGCCTACGGCTTAATTGGTGAATCTGGATGTGGAAAATCGACCATTTTGAATACATTGGTTGGGCTTATTCCTTGTCACAGTGGACAGTTTATTTTTGATGGAGAAAAAGTGTCGCAGGAGAGGGATAAGGCTTTTTTGCGCCGTATTCAAATGGTTTTTCAAGACCCTTATGCTTCACTTCATCCAAGAAAAATGGTGCATACAGTTCTTTCTGAAGCCCTCACGATTCATGGTATGGGTAATCGGAAGGAACGGATATGTGATGCTTTGAGTGCGGTTGGTCTAGACTCTTCATTTCTTTATCGTTACCCACATGAGTTATCCGGTGGGCAACGCCAGCGCGTTGCTCTTGCGCGTGCTTTAATTATTGAGCCAGAAGTTTTGTTACTCGACGAGCCAACATCTGCATTGGATGTATCGGTACAGGCCGAAATTTTGAATTTGCTGAAATTACTGAGAGAGAAAAAACAACTTACTTATTTGATGGTGTCCCA
Source organism: Bartonella australis AUST/NH1 (assembly GCF_000341355.1). NCBI lineage: Bacteria > Pseudomonadati > Pseudomonadota > Alphaproteobacteria > Hyphomicrobiales > Bartonellaceae > Bartonella > Bartonella australis. The sequence continues at coordinate 1,150,081 of NC_020300.1, read as the reverse complement.
CGATCTTTCTGTTGTTGCACATATATGCGAACGTGTTGGAATTATGCATCAAGGGGTTATTCTTGAAGAGTTAAGTAACGATGATTTGCGTCATTTACGTGCAAAGGATGATTATACAAAGATGTTTTTTGAGGCTAGCATTGAGCCTGTTGCTCATAGGGTTGGGGGGGGCTGATAATTTTTGTAAAAAGGAGAAAAATTTTCTTTGTTTTTTTTCGTTGAGGCAGGGGATATTTACTTTTCTCTTATATCGAGTGCCTCGTGAGCATAAATTCTGCGCTCGGAGCTGTGTCAAGAACGTGTCTTGTTGTTTTTGCTATTATTTGGAACTGCGGTTATGCGGTTAATTATAGCCGCGAGAGTATTTCGTTATTTTATGATCATCACTATCATTGTTTTTTGAGGTTGATTTAATTTTCGGCGATTATTATTTGGACGGCTGAAAATCTAGATGCCCAGAAAATTAGTGGGTCGTTTCTGTTATTGAGACAAGGGTCGTCCGTTTGATTGTTTTACGGCATGTGTTTCATTTTTACATCTTTAGCTTTTCCTTTTTATCAAAAATTTCTGAGTGCTGCTCTTTTCTTAAAAAAACGAGAGGTAAGGAAGGTACGTAAAACGATTTTTCTTTATAGAAACTGAGTATGAAGAAGCTAAATCGGCAATATTGACACGTAGTTTCAAACCATTTTCTGCAAAAATTCCTTCTCTGGGCTCCGATAAGCCAAAATAGGTGTTTTTATAGCATTTTTTCCAATTTTTTGCTTGCAAGGGACTTTATGCGTATTTTACTGGTTGGGCTATTATTCTGTTATGGAAAATGACCATGGCCACACCCACTAGAGCTGATCAGAGATATAAGACGCAAGCTCTGCGGAAAAATGCCGTAAAGAAAGAACCGGTAGCGGAGGAGGGATTTGAACCCCCGACACAAGGATTATGATTCCTCTGCTCTAACCTACTGAGCTACTCCGCCAAGATATCTAGACATTATGATGATTTTATCTTTGGCGGGTATAAGGGGTAGAATAGCAAAATGTCAAGCGTCGTTTTTAAGCTTTTCTCTTGTCATTCTATTTTATCCTCGATATGGAGTAAGTGGGAAGTGTAATGTTTATATGTTTGCAGGATAAGGCATAAAAAATGGTGCCACGTATAGCGGTTTTAGGGTGTGGTTATTGGGGAGGGAATCACATACGAACCCTCCAAAGTCTTGGAGCTTTAGCGGCAGTTTCTGACGTTGATGTAGATCGCGCTAGGGAGGTTGCACGTACGCACGATGTCGAAGTTATTGCGCCCGACAATCTTTTTACTCGCGTAGATATTGATGCATTGGTATTAGCGTTACCTCCGCAATTTCACACAGAAAATGCGCTGCGTGCTATTAAAAACGGTAAAGATGTTTTAGTGGAAAAACCGATAGCTTTGAACGTAGCTGATGCCGAGCATCAAGTTCGAGTTGCTGGTGAATACGGGCGGATTTTTATGGTGGGGCACGTTTTGCGGTTCCATCCTGCTTTTGAAAAAGTATGTGAGTTGGTGGCAAAAGGCGAATTAGGTGATGTGCGTTATATTTATTCTCATCGGTTAGGATTCGGAAAATTTCATGCAGAAAGCGATGCTTTATGGGATCTTGCTCCTCATGATCTTTCAATGATTTTAGCTTTAACGGGATGTGAGCCTTCCGGAGTCCGCGGAGAGGGGTCCTCGGTGATTGATCAGCTTTCTGATTTTGCGCATATTCATATGACATTTCCGAATGGTATACACAGCCATCTTTTTGTTTCACGTCTCAGTCTGTACCGTGAAAGGCGTTTGACAGTTGTCGGCACAAAAGCTGTGCTTGTATTTGATGATATGGAACCGTGGAGTCGCAAATTGGCGTTTCATCGCTTCGCTGTTTGGCAGGAGAATCAAGAATGGATATTTAACGCTGGTGAGTCCCGTTATATCGGCGTTGGTGAAAGTTTACCGCTTACCAATGAATTACAGCATTTTCTTCATTGTATTGAGACGCGTCAATCGCCTTGTACAAATGGCGATGATGCCGTTGCTGTTTTACGGATTTTAACTGCTGCTAGTACTAATCATCATGACAAAAAAGATGAGTAGCGTTTTCGCGTTACCATAATTATCAACGGAGTTAATATGCAATTCATTGACCTTGGGGCGCAGCGTGTGCGCATTGGAGACAAAATTGATGCTGCAATCGCACATGTAGTAGCTAGTGGTAAATATATTTTGGGACCGAAAGTAACGGAATTTGAGGATAGGTTAGCAGACTATCTTGGCGTTAAGAACGTGATCGCGTGTGCCAATGGAACTGATGCATTGAAGATGCCTCTCATGGCTAAAAATATTGGCCCAGGTGACGCTGTCTTTTGCCCTAGTTTCACTTTTTCCGCGACTGCCGAAGTTGTTGCTTTGGTGGGAGCGGAACCCATTTTTGTGGATGTTATGCCTGATACATTCAATATCGACGTTGATAAATTGGGTGAAGCGATTGAAATGATCAAAAAAGAGGGACGCCTCAAACCGAAAGCAATTATTTCCGTCGATTTATTTGGCTTACCAGCTGATTACGCTAAGATTGCTACGGTAGCTGAAAAAGAGAGCCTTTTTGTTATCGCAGATGCCGCTCAATCTATAGGAGGTAAAAATGGTAATGTTATGTGCGGAGCTTGTGGTGATGTCGCAGCAACCAGTTTTTATCCGGCAAAACCATTAGGGTGTTACGGTGATGGGGGTGCCATGATGACCAATGATGACGATCTGGCGGCGCTTTTACGTTCGATCTTATTTCATGGCAAAGGGAAGACACAATATGACAATGTACGTATTGGTTTAAATTCGCGGTTGGATACGATTCAAGCGGCCATTTTGTTAGAAAAACTCATCATCTTAGAAGATGAGATGGAAAAGCGTACAGTGATTGCTCAACGCTATTCCGATGGTTTAAAAGATATCGTTGTTGTTCCTGAAGTTGGAGAAGGCATTCGTTGTGCTTATGCGCAATATACCATTAAGGTGGAAAATCGCGATCAATTAAAGGCTTATTTACAAGAAAGTTCTATCCCTACAATGGTTTATTATAATACTCCGTTGCATTTACAACCAGCTTATAAAAATTTTTCGTATGTAAAGGGCTCTCTTGCTGTTTCTGAATCTCTGGGAAATTGCGTTTTAAGTTTACCTATGTATCCCTATTTATCGCAGAGTGATCAGGATACGATTATCCAGCGCATAAGGGATTTTTATCGCTCTTAAAAGAAGGCTGTCTGTAACCTAAAAAGCCGCTTATTTAAGTTGATTTCCGGGGATTGTACAGTTTTTGGCAAAGAGGTGTGCTAAAAAATGAACTTTAAATCATTAGAGGGAAGATAAATCCGGTAAATGATGCGAAAAATTTTGATGAGTTTAGTGTTGTAGGTAGTCTGGCATTTATAAATCATAAAAATTGCTATCGTAAAATCACCGGTAGTAAGATTTAAAGCGGGGCAGATATTAAGTTGGTGGCTGTTTGTAAAAATACCGGCTATTTTGAAGTGAAGACGCAAAAATAGCAAGGCCAGATGCAGTATATGGCCGCGAGCGCTGAATTGTGTTTTGCTTTGAATTAATAGTTGAGAGCTCTTTTAAGGGATAGTTCAAATACAGTTCATGCGCAGAGTTTAAAGTTATGACGGCTTTGCCCAAAATCTTATTGAATGAAATTTTCATGATCATAGTTAAGACTGTTGCTGCAGATACCGCAACCAAAGTTCCATTAGCGGCGGTCTGTTGTCCGTCAGTCGGTTATTATTTAAAAAAACTGTGAAATTGGTCGCGGTGGGCTGCCATTATGCTGGCCAACTATACCGGATATTTATTTTCTGGCAGTTGGTTTACTGAGCTTATCCCTTAGAAGGGCAATTCTATAAGAAGTTTCTTGGGTCAAAGACACCCTTTTAAGCGTGGCAAATGCCTTTTATGTGCTTGACTATAATTCTGATCACAAAAACAAAATCGATATGATGTTTGTGTATTTGAGTAATTTATGTCAGGAGCGCTTTGTAGAAGGCGTTTCAGAGCTACAGGCTATTTTTTTGCGAATGTAGGACGCAAGGTCTTTGCCGTCCTCAGAGTTTTTGGTTAATGTGTCGATGGGTGAATCTTTTCCTTCTTTCATGGCTATTTGAGCGGCTAATGTGGCTGCTAATTCTTTTGTTTCTTCGCGTAATTCACTTAAGAGTTGATTGCTTGAAGTAACGTCAAGCTCATCGATTTTAATTTTTTGTAAGCGTCGTTGATAATGCGCCATTTTCTCACGCATAGTTTCAATTTCTGCGGCAAAAGTTCTGGTTACAATGACATCCTGTTCGTCCTCCTCCGCAGTAGTTTCCGTTTCGGGGAGGGGATGATGAGCACACTGTTTGTTTGTAACAAATTGATAAAGTTGTTTTTTTACTCGACTAAGCTGTATTTTTTGTTGGGCGTATTTTTTTTGCAAAGCATCATATTTTTGTTTATGGTGCGTTAATTCTACAGCGTGCTGAGCGCAAAGAAAGTCTTTATTTGCCTGCATTTCAGTGAGCGATAACGGAATTTTCGCAGAAACGATTTGACGCGCAAAATAAAGCGCTCTTCGCCAAATAAGGGGAGCGACGAGCACTAATAACCACGCAGTTACAGAAACCCCGAGAATAAAAGAAAGAATTGACTGGATAAGCATAATTATCTTTTTCAACAAAAGTTGCCTAAAATGGATTCCATGTTGGTGTGGACGTTAATTTTAAATACCCCATATTGATGCCAAGACGCGCGCCAACTCCTGTACGGATTGGGATCAGCAGGGTGTCATCGCGTTTTAGGATATGGAAACCAACCCCCGCTATTAAATAGGCTGAACCTGAAATACCACCATAACGCCCCCATAAATTACCTATACTGTCGAGATTATAAATTAGGACCATTAAACGAGAACCTTGACCACCAAAATCCCATCCCACTGATGGCCCTTGCCAAAAAACTTTATGTTGACCGTAGTGCTTGGTAAAAATCTGTCCTTCGCCGTAGGTTAACCCGGCAAAAAAAGCGCCGGAGGCTTCTTCTCCTAAAATATAAGCATTTGGGCGACCGTGCCGCGAAAAGATATTTTCAATTGCAGTTGCTATACCACCTGCAGTTTTACCAAAAAAATTATGTCCAGAATCAATAATTTCTTTTAGAGAATAATATTGGTTATCCTGTTCCCTTGGTTGAATTTGGGCATTTGCAGCATTTGTAGCTGCGAATACAAGATATATTAAAAATACAATATTTATGTACCAGCGTGATAGGAGAGAGAGAGACATAGGATTTTTCTCTAAGTTCTTAATTACGTACGAGGGAGCAATATTAAAAGATTTTCTCTAATTTAGATAGAGGATAAAGATATAATATTGCTTAAAATTTTAAATTTATTCTAAAAAGAAAAGGTTAGCGTAGCTGTTAAAGTTCTTTGTATGTACCGGATGTTAATAGTTTTAGCTCAAAATGAATCCTATTTGAAAAAATTCAGAGGTTGCCGATAATTATGACGTTAGCTATTTCTTTGAAGTCTACCGACCTTGCTGCTTTGCTTTGTAGCCGTATTTGCCACGATTTGATTTCACCTATTGGTGCTATACAAAATGCGATGGAACTTTATGATGAAGCAGGAGCTGATGAAGATGTTTTGCAGTTAGTGCGTTTGTCTGTCGCGAACGCTTCTGCGCGCTTGCAATTTGCGCGGCTAGCATTTGGTTCTTCAGGGATGAGGGAAGGACAAATAGATACGAGCTTTGCCGGAAAAATTGCACAACAATATATAGCAGAAGGGAAAGCAACTTTGAAATGGCAAGCCCCTGCTTTGATTTTGCCGAAGGACGAAGTTAGACTCTTACTTAATTTGTTGTTGATCGCAAATGCAATTGTCTCTCGCGGGGGAGAAATAAGTGTAATGGTTTCACAAGACGGAGGTAAGCGTTCTTTCCGGCTTGAAATTTTGGGTAAAACGCTACGTGTTCCGGCCAATTTTGTCGAGTTATACAGTGGAAAAAGTCTGGAAATCGACGCTCATACGATTCAACCTTATTATACGCTACTTCTTGCCGAGGAAACGGCTATGAAAATAAGCATGAATGAAACTGATGGTTGCGTTATTTTAGAAAGTACAAAAATTCTTTGATTGGAGTAAACTTATTTAAGCTGTATTGAAGAAAGAAATTTGGGGCTTGTCAGTATCTTTTGTCCGTAATTTCTTAAATTTGTAAGTATTTTGGATACGAGAAAGGTGTCCTATATAGGTTTCACTGAACAAAAAATCCCAGAAGATCATTTTCTGGGATTTTAGGATGTGTGTTTTGGTAATTTAGGCAGTTTTACGTATGTTTTCTTCAACTGGATCGCGTAATACATAACCGCGCCCCCAAACCGTATCAATGTAGTTTACACCAGAGGATATAGCATCGAGCTTTTTCCGTAATTTGCAAATAAAAACATCGATAATTTTGAGTTCTGGCTCATCCATTCCGCCGTAAAGATGATTAAGGAACATTTCTTTAGTAAGAGTAGTACCTTTGCGTAGAGAGAGAAGTTCTAGCATTTGGTATTCTTTGCCTGTTAAATGAACAGGATGGCCCGCAATTTCGACCGTTTTCGCGTCAAGATTGACGGTCAGGTCGCCTGTGATAATAACTGATTGAGCATGACCTTTAGAACGACGCACGACAGCGTGGATACGCGCAATCAATTCGTCTTTATGGAATGGTTTAGTCATATAATCGTCGGCACCAAAACCGAAACCACGCACTTTATCTTCAACACCCCCCATGCCGGAAAGAATAAGGACGGGGGTTTTTATTTTCGCCAATCGCAAGGTCCGTAATACATCATAGCCTGATATATCAGGTAAATTTAGGTCAAGTAAAATGATGTCGTAGTCATAAAGCTTTCCTAAATCGACACCTTCTTCTCCTAAATCAGTGATATAGACATTAAAGTTCTCAGATTTTAACATCAATTCGATGCTTTGAGTGGTTGTTTTATCATCTTCAATTAATAACACGCGCATTTTCAATCCCTCATTCCGCTCCTCCCGAATCAAGTGGAGCAACTTCATTCTGAACAGTTGGTAAAACCACTGTTAATAAAAAATGATTCATAAAATCAAACATTTGTCGCCAAAGTGTTTATGAATAGTTCAGCAGTACGCGCAACAATTGCCGCTGTTTCCCCCACTATCTTAGACAGTGGTTAACAAAATATTTTTGTTTTTGGAAGAGGTTAATGAAATTATTTTGGAAAAGATTTCGCATTTTTTCAGTTTGATAAAAAATACATTAATACTTTTTGTTCATTTGAATCAGACAAAATTTGATAATTGGTTATTTCAATTATTATTTTTGTTTAAAATTTCTGTGTTTATTACTAAGTTTGAATATTTATTTACCGAGCTTTAAGCCTCTTTATTCTAAAACAGGAAAGGACGGTGAAGGAATAGTGAGCACTTTTAAATCTGGTCGCATTTACGGATGCTTTAAAGAAGGCCAGGAAGAGTTGCTGCTGAAACTAAAAGAGATACGCTGTTGGTAAAATAGTACTGAAGGCACGTGTAATAGCGCGGATGCACGTTTTTTGTTAGCGTGACCAAGGAGTAGCGAGTATGAAGGCACGAGAAAATACAGTGCGGTTAAAAAGGTTTCAAGCGCGCGAAAAGCGTCGCGAAATTGCACAACTTGAGATGATGATTGCAGAATTTGCGCGAATGGTATCAGAGTTAGAAGTGCAAATTGTTCATGAGGAACGTAAATCCGGAAACAATGATATTCACCATTTTGCGTATTCAGCTTTCGCGCGCGCTGCGCGGAAAAGGTGTGATAATCTCACAGACTCACTTCGTGATTTGCGGCTTCGAAAAACAAATGCTGAGATCGTTTTACATGAAATTGACTCAGAGCTTCAACATATGCAAACTCTTGAAATGCGGGAAGATAAGGCTGTCGCGGGCGATAACGATATTTCCGTCCAATCTTGCTCTATGATTGGGTGATGAAAGCTATAAGCCGAAGATAAATTCTTTATATTATGGGCTAAAAGGAAAAACAGCCAAGCTCGTATCAAACCTGGCTGTTCCGAAATACCTTCCTGGACTTAATAATTTTCACTATCAATAACCGTCAATGCCTGTAATGTTGGATTTTCGTCGTCCGTAGTCCAGCTAAACCATGTTCATTAACTAAACTTTGCCATGAAAGAAATTCTTCCAAGGTCAAAGTGTAGCGTTGACACGCTTCATCGAGACTTAATAATCCACCTTTAACGGCGGCAACAACTTCAGCTTTGCGGCGGATAACCCAGCGTTTTGTCGTTATTGGCGGTAAATCGGCGATTGTGAGTGGACCGCCGTCTGGACCAATAACATATTTTGTTTGTGTTTTCATCAAATTAGTCATTATATTCTCTATTTTATATTCAAAACCCGCTTACTTATAAAGAATGATCCATAAGAAAAGCTAAGCTCATTGAAAAAGAATTAACAAAGTCAGATAAAATGTAAAAAAAATGGCGAAAGATGAGTAAAACAGCACATTGTGATATTTTTTTGGAATTTTTTTGTTTTTGAGCTCTTATTCGAAGCTGATGTTATGGTTGTAGAAAAAAGAAAAAGGTAATATGAAAAGTTTGTAAAACGCACGAGCACATTGACTAGTAATGCGTATTTAAGCAGAGCAGAGAGTAAATATGTTTTTGAACAGTCTTGATTTGCCGAGGCCGCCTGGAGAATCTCGCATTGTGGTTGCGATGTCTGGTGGAGTTGATTCATCGGTTGTTGCGGGCCTCTTAAAAAAAGAAGGCTATGATGTAGTCGGGATTACGTTACAGCTTTATGATTATGGCGCTGCGACAAATCGCGTAGGGACGTGTTGTGCAGGGCAAGATATTGAAGACGCGCGTCGCGTGGCGGAAATATTAGAAATTCCTCATTATGTCCTCGATTACGAAGCACGGTTTCGTGAAGCTGTGATTGATCCTTTTGCGGAAAGCTACGCACACGGAGAAACGCCTATACCATGCGTGGCTTGTAATCAAACTGTAAAATTTGCCGATTTGTTAAAAACTGCGCAGGAATTGGGCGCAGACGCATTAGCGACGGGCCACTACATTCGTAGTCGTTCTCACGGCACTCACCGTGCACTGTTCCGTCCCCTCGATATTGATCGTGATCAAAGTTATTTTCTGTTTGCAACGACACAAGAGCAAATTGACTATTTGCGTTTCCCACTTGGCGATCTTCCGAAAGCGCGTGTCCGCGAAATAGCCGCAGAAATGGGTTTTGTTGTTGCTCATAAGCATGATAGCCAAGATATTTGCTTTGTTCCAAGGGGGAAATATTCTGATATTATTGCGAAATTACGACCGGAAGCCAACAATCCTGGGGTCATTGTGCATATTGATGGACAAATTCTGGGCACACATTCAGGGATCGTCAATTACACTGTTGGCCAGCGTCGCGGTATTGGTATTGCAACTGGCGAAGCTCTTTATGTAATTCACATAGATACAGAAAATGCCCGCGTTATTGTTGGTCCGCATGAGATGTTAGAAACACATAAGCTTTTTTTACGTAATGTGAATTGGCTCGGTGATGAGAAATTAGATAATTTTCCCTCTGATGGTGTTGATATAGCTGTAAAAGTTCGTTCAACGCGTCCTCCACATTTTGCTCGTTTACATTATAAAGGAGGCCTTTTTTCTGTTGATTTATTAGAAAGCGAAAGTGGTGTAGCACCTGGTCAAGCTTGTGTTTTTTATAGTGGACATAATAATGAAGCGCGTGTTCTTGGGGGTGGTTTTATTACACGTACAGAACGTACGGCTGAAGCCGAGGCGATGTTAAAACGTGTTTTATGTGATTCGAAAGCACAAGCTCCTGTTTTATCTAAAGCAAAGACGGTTATTGCGTATCGATAGAATATACAGCCTAGGGATGTGTTGTTTCTGTAATTTAAAGTATCATCACTTTAAGTTTTTTTCACAAAAATTGGTAAAATACGCTAGTGTAAGTCAGGTGTTGCGGCAGCTCAAGGCTTTCGAAAGTAAGCTACACAGATGTACGGAAGCTCCTAATTGCCGAGAAACGCAGCTGATCAGAGTTATCATTTTTGTTTTCAAATAGGCACATTATATTTTGTAATTTGTGCTTCTTCAAAAAAGAACGGCAGGAGAAAAAAGCACATGAAGCACGAAAATTCGTATCACCTAAAATTGCTATAATGCCATCAATTTTAATGTCTCTTGTGTGTGGATATTCTAAAAGTCATTGCCGGCGAAAATTTTGCTTGTTACTCCTTAAAGTGGATTATGAGGCTGTTCAATATTTTGGCAATTTTTTTTAATATTCTTTTTATAAACCGCCATATGCTGAATATTCTTTTCGCTATAAAATAGAAAATAGAGGTTTTTGTTATTTTTTAAATTTAAAGTAGAATTGCTATTGACTTAATGCAACTATAGGTATAAAAAGAGAATACCGAGTGCGTCGCAATATTGTTTTCGTATCGGGTACAAGGCCCAGGTCCCCGCTATTTCCTGGGCCTGTATTTCCTTAATGCTAAGGGAAAAGAATCTGGGTTCCCAATGCCCGGATTCTTTTTTTATGGTGGTTCGGCTTACAGCCTATGTTTTCCTTTCTTTACTGAAGATCTTTTGCATTTTCGAGGCTCTTTCGGAGACCATACTATTAATGGTGGAGTTTTCAATAGAACGTTAAATAGCCTTTTTGCGCTTCGTGTGATCTGCTTATCGGCATGTAAAATATAATATAAAAGGTAACGTGTAAGTATAGTGGGTATAGGAGAAGTCGGTAATTTTTAACCATGAGATAAGTAGGGAGCATCCGTTTTATTTGAGGAGTTCAGTTTATAGCTTTGAGCAATTATCTCTTTCTTAATTAGTGCTATCTAAGCCGTGATATTCGTCGCTTATAAGCTGCCGTGAATGATAGGGCGGGAGGTGGTGGCTGTTTCAGTTTATACGGAATCCGTTATGATATTGAGCGAATACTAGAAATATAATAAGGTACGTAGTTGAACTGTTATTGCCTATCAAACAAATAAGAGTGCGTAGTTATGAATACTACAACAATAGAGATACAAAGATTAACCATATGGTCTATTGTCGTGGCTTGTATTGTTTCTGCTCTCAGATATTGGGCATATTACATCACGGGTTCAGTTGCGCTTTATTCTGATGCATTGGAATCAATTGTTAATGTGCTTTCCGCGTTAGCAGCGTGGTGGGCTGTTAAAGTGAGTACGAAGCCGGCTGATCAAGATCATCCTTTTGGGCATCATAAGGCAGAATATTTTTCTGCTATCCTTGAAGGTGTGTTCATTATTATCGCAGCAATTGTGATTTTGAAAGAAACGTGGGCGGCTTTTTCTACTGTTAGACCGTTGCAGCAGCCTGGAACGTGGATTGCTATTCATTTTGTAGCAAGTATTATTAATTATTTGTGGGGAGCGATTCTCATCCGGCAGGGGAAAATTTACCGTTCGCCAGCTCTTAAAGCTGACGGCGTGCATTTAATGACAGATGTCTTTACTTCATTGGGCATTTTAGTTGGATTGCTAGTTGCTTTTTTGAGTGGATGGGCTGTTTTAGATCCGATTTTGGCGGTAATAGTTGCAGTTCACATCCTTTTACAAGGCTGGAAAGTGGTGAAGAATGCTGCTCAAGGGTTAATGGATGCAGGAGTTGAATTAAGCGAAACCGTCCGAATTCGTGATCTTATTTCGACCAATGCGTGCGGCGCAATTGAGGTGCATGATTTACGGACGCGTGTTGCTGGGAGGGCGACCTTTATAGAATTTCACTTAGTTGTGCCGGCAGCAATGCAGGTAGGGGAAGCACACAACATCTGTAATAAAATTGAAAATGTCCTCGAAGCGGAATTTGATAATGCGCGTGTTATTATCCACGTAGAACCTGAAAATGAAGCTAAGTTGCCTCCTGGCACAACGGCTGTCCCTTTTATATAAAGGGTTTCCTTTTACTTCGTTTATGAAAATAGCAATAATTTTAAGGAAGATAGAAAGCGCAACGCTTGTTGCTGCGGTCGTTTTGTTTTACTATTAAGGTTATCCGGTGGCTTTTATCTTCCTCCAGGGAGAAAAAGGGCGAGAGGTGGTGTAGGGGCCTCATTGATATATGATTAGTTACATAGGCACTAAAGTGTTAGTAACTGAGTATTATAAGCATTCATTCAGTAGCAACAATATTGGGCGTCGTGATGAAAGATAATGTCGCAATTACTCTTTCAGTGGCGTTTTTGTAGGACTGATTTTAAGATTGTTTCATAAGGCACAAATCGCAAGGTAGTTTCATTTTTATCATTTGCTCGTAATGCTAAAGATCAATTCTTTCAATACATGCTACCTCGTTACTTTGATTCGTAATACTGTAACGCTGTAATTGACAATGCCATCGATGATTGGAGCGCTCAATAGTAAAAAAATTGAAATTTGCAGGCGGTTTTTTTTCACCAAAAGCTTGTGATGCAGAAGCGACGCCGACAATAGGAATTCCCCCTTCAATGATGTTTAATGTGGGTAAATGGGTATGCCCGTGGAGAATAAGCTCGCAGCCGTGGTGCTTAATAACGTTTAGAAAACGCTCTATACCCCATAGTTTTTTGCGCCAAGAAACGGCCTGGTGAAAAAGGGGGGTGGTGAATCATGACAATGCGAAAGAGGCTGCGTTCTGCAGCTTCGTGTAAAAGCTGGGATAAAGCTTGTGCCTGCATGCCGCTAAAATATCCGAAAGCTTGAAAAGGTGGCGTGGCGATAGCAGAAGAAGCACCTATAATAGCGACATTATCGCGAATACGCATATAGGGGAAGGGAAGGTTGTTCTTTAGTGAAAGGTCGCCGGTTATCCAAGGTTGAAAGACAGTACAGGCCTTTTGGAACGCCCCACGGACGTAGGCATCATGATTACCAAACGTTAAAGAGATATTTCGGGGTTCACCTTGAGTGAGTAACCAGTTGCGCGCTTGTTCAAATTCTTTATCTAAGGCGAGGTTAACGAGGTCACCAGAAATCACAAGATGGTCAGGTTCCTTCTTTTTTAATGCGTGCATTAAAGTATCTAAAACATCTGGCTGCATCCAGCCTTTACGTTTTTTCTTCCAATTAAGATAGCCAGTAATGCGTTTCCCAAAAAGCTCAAATAAGGACGGTTCTGGCAGAGGTGAAAGATGCACATCTGATATATGGGCTAGATAAAACATAACTTTAGAATAACGCTGAAAATAATTTAGACAATGAAAAATGAAAAAAAGACAAGCTTGTTTACGGTATAAAATGAGAGGGGATTATGGGATAAAAAACAGTTTATGGGAAAATTTTACAGAATCTTTTTAGATAATTCTGCTCCCAGGAAAAAATGCTTTGTAATGGATACACCTTTTTCTTTTCAATTTTCCACTCCTCTTTCTACAAATGGTAATAGGATGAATCACTGTATTGAAACAATTGACCGTGGCGTTCAAATTAATCAATTAATTTTCGTCCATAATCTTTTATATATTGCAGGCTATTTATCGAGAAAACGTAGTAAGCATAATCGCCAACTTTCCTTTGTCGCTTTTTTGGGGACTATATTATTGGTTCAGTGAGAATGATTCCTATAAAAGCTGGCGCGTAAGTTGCTTGTTTATTAGATCCCTTTGTTATTCTATCTGACTGTAAAATGTTGGTACGGTGGGCAAATTAATGCACACGGCGTTGCAGGTAGCGAAAAATCACAATGTTGTTTTGGTCATTTTGATTGGAGATGAAGGTTACTGTGGCCGTTTCGGGTTCAAAAATGCACAATATGGGCGGATAGGAATGTCTGCACCGGTGAAATCAAGGCGATTATTGGCTCTGGAATTGCGAGAAGGTGCATTAAAAACCGTGCGCGATAAGGCGCGTTGTTATCCGCATTATTAAACAAATTTTTTGTAATGCAGGTTTCAGGTTTCTTGAAAGTTGTGAGCAGTTTGTGATTTTTTTTAGTAATTTTCACGATACCACGTGCCACCAAGTAATAACAGGCAGGTAAGTAACGCAAAAAATCCAGAAAATAACGAAAAATGAGAGATATTAACTGAACGAGTTTCAGTTGCTTCTTTTAGGACAATTGAATGGGAAAAGGGAGATACCTGTCCTGTTTGTGATTGAATGAGTTTGATAGGAGGAAGATGAATGTCGTTTTTTTTCTCATTATGTAAACGTATAATATGGCCACCAGTGTGTTTACTGATGGGAGCGAGTTTTTCCTCTGTTGAAATTAAGTCAGAAAATTCAAGGTTATTGGATATGCCTACGGGAGAAAGTACTGTTTGATCACCATTGCGGATCGTAAATAGCCCTATTTCGTCAGTGTTAATGGCGCCCGTAAATATACCCTCTTTCTCTTTAGTGAGGGTGATATTTTCTTTTTTTCCAGAAGGAAAAATAACTTCAGTTGGCCCGGGATGATTTTGAAGCGTTTGTCGGCGAATTGTTAAGCGGTTATGGTCGCTTATAGCGCTTAATTTTTCTTCTTCAAGTTCTGGTTCTTTCATGAGCCAATGAGAGATGCGGCGGTAAAGAGCTGCGTAGGGACCTCCACCTTCGAAGCCTCGTGCCCAAAGCCAGCTTTCATCGGAAAGCAACATGCCTACGCGGCCTTCACCGACACGGGAAAGGAGCAAAAGAGGCTCTTCATCGGCTCCTTTCATGACGGCAATACTTTTTCCTGTGTTTTGAATCGCAATTTGCCGCAACCATCGTCCCCATTGCGACGCTGGATAAGCAGGTGTCGCGAGATCTCGTGTAACAGGGTGGCGCTCACCTTCTTTGGTTAATGTAGGGCGAAAAGGCTTTTGGATAATTGCACCACTCGGTAATGCCGGCAGAACACTTATCAAAGGCGTCTTTGCAAGTGAAGATTCTTCAGTAAATTCAGGGCCCGTCACCATTAATAGTGCGCCGCCCTGTTTTACGTATTGAGCGATATAATCGTAATAAATTAATGGAAACGTGGTTGAATGTTGGTAACCGTCGAGAATAATGAGATCGAAATTATTAATATCTTCGACAAATAGTTTTGTTGTGGGAAATACGACGAGTGATAATTGACTGGAAGGTGTATCGTCCGCTTTTTCAGCTGGACGCAAAATAGTAAAATGGACAAGGTCGATATTAGAGTCACTTTTTAAAAGATCGCGCCATGTACGCTCACCATTATAAGGTGCACCCGAAATAAGAAGAACTCGTAAATTTTCTTTAATACCTTCGATAATAGTTATGGCGTGGTTGTTATCAAGGCTTAATTCACCTTCATATGTATCAGTTGTAACTTGAATAACATTTTTTTCTGCGTGGGAGAGTGTGATTTCAGTTTGGAAAATGACACCGGGAGTTACAGAATAATGGCCGACATCTTGGCCATTTACGCTGACGGTAATGTTTGCTTGCGCCGGCACGGATTCCCTGATTTTACCTTTATCTTCTACTAAAATAGACAGAGTTTGTGGTTTATTGACGAGAGCAAAACGGGGAGGGGAGACGAATTTAATCTGTCGATCAAATTCGTTTTTCTTGCCTGTTATAAGAGCGTTGATGGGTGCATTGTGGTTAAGCTCTGGTAGTGACGGAATATCGTGAATTTGCCCATCGGTGATTAAAATTGTACCTGCATAGCGAGATGGTGGTATATCGGATATGGCGTGTGCTAAAGCGTTAAATAAGTTCGTTGATGATGCATAATGGTTATCAGAAGATTTCCCAACCTCAATAAAGCGTAGCTCAAATTGCGTATAATGAGAAAGTTCATTTATTAATTGCGCGCGTGCTGTATCAGTATCCTGCGCGCGTGTGCCAAAAGTCTGACTTTCACTGTGATCGATCACAATACCCACGGTACTTTTAACAGGTTCGCGCTGCTCTTTTATGAGCGTGGGATTGAGCAAAACAAGGATAAGTGAGGCCGACGCCATAGAGCGCAATAAAGCTCTATCACGTTGTGTAATAAGGCCTATAATTATAAAAAGGGTGGTTAGTCCTCCTAAAAACAGAAGCCAAGAGATAGGCAAAAAAGGCTGAAAGGTAATAGATGGTATCATCGCCTTCTTTCTCTGTTAAAGCGCTCTAATAGTGCGGGAACATGTACCTGATCGGCTTTGTAGTTTCCCGTGAGCGTATAAATGACAATGTTTAATCCTGCACGAAATGCCCAAAGACGTTGCATAGGGTCATTAGGAACAAGCGGATATTTCCATGTGCCTTTTTCGTCCAGAGCCCAAGCGTCAGCGAAATTATTAGCGGTAATCAGAAGAGAACTGACATTGTCACCAGCAGCAATAGAATTTTTGCTCTCTTTATTCACTGATGATGCTTCAACCCATAAAAGTGAACCGCGGTAGCGTCCAGGAAAATCGGGCATAATATAAAAGGAACGGGCAACGACGTGATCGGATGATGCTGGTTCAAGGGATGGAATGTTTAATTCATTTAATATGGCACGCAATCTTTGGCTGGCTGGGGTAGCAGTTCCTTCAAGGTCGAGATTGGCGCTTATCTGATCACGAGTATCAAATAAAATTGTGCCGCCGTGTTTCATAAAAGCACTTATTTTTTCGAGGCTTTTTCTTGTTGGCATAGGACTATTAGCATCAATTGGCCAGTAAATGAGAGGATAAAAAGCCAGTTCGTCTTTATCAAGATCAAGTGCTACCACTGAACCAGGTGAAAGCATTGTGCGTTCTGCAATGAAACGACTAAGCGTCTCCAGCCCGCTCTTACTTGTTGCGTCAATTTCATAATTATTGGTTGCGACATAAGCAAGATGGGTAGAACCAGCTGCCTGCACGGTGATTTCATTATATTTTTCAGAAGATTGTGCATGAACAACTGATATATTAGGGGGTGAAATGTCGAAGCTTGCCACACAAAAGAGAAGAAGCAGAATACTGCTTTTTCGGTTGAGAAAAAAAGCTCTACCCGCCCATAAAACTAAAAAGCTGTCCAGAGCTAATAACAAACTAGCTAATCCAAAAAATAGTCCGGTAAGATCTTTTTCTTTTATATCATAGGATAAAGTAACTTCGTTGAGGTAGGGTGGTAACGGTGATTGTTTTACTAAGCGTGATGAATGGTTTAGTAAATTAAATGCATGAAGATTATCTTTAAAGCCGTAAAGTCCGGGTGGGGTACGGTAAGAGGGAAGAGGCGGTTTTTGCGCGTCAATGACCAGCGGGGCAACATGTGAGGGAGGTGTTTGCAATTGGCCGTCGGCTGTCAATATTTTCCAAGGGGGCTGTATCGTCGCTGCTTTTATTTGCATCGAGGTCTCATTTTCGTGCGCACTGAGCGCGATAAGCTTTTGCAACATTTGTGTAAAAAATCCGGAAAGCGGGAGGTTTGACCATGTGGGATCAGGCGCAATATGAACAAAAACGAGCGTCCCTTTGCCTCGGGTAGCAGCTGTAATAAGGGGAGTGCCATCAGCAAGGCTGAGCCATGTTTTTTCAAAAAGATCTGAATTTGGTTCTGCCAAGATTTGACGTGAGACAGTAACGTCTTCTGGAAAAGGAAGATCAAAGAAAAGCTTACTTTCTGTAAAAGATGCGAGTTTTTGCGGTTTTGCCCACGACATAACACTTCCAAGTAGGCGTTTTCCGTGACGTAGTGGAACAGGGAGTAAGCTGTCGTAATGTTGGGCAGTGCTCAGATTCTCTCCGGCAAAGCGGATAAGTACTCCCCCTTTATTCACAAAATCGGAGAGCTTTTTTTCTGCTTCTTTTGAGATATTAACGATATCGCCCATAATAAAGACAGATGGATTTTGTTCAAGTAAGTTGCTGATATCGCCTGAAAGCTCTCCTCCTTCAGCTGTAATAAGTTGTGCGTGCCCTTGCAGCGCTTTGATAACGTAGTAAAATGGGGAAAGTAGGGGCTGTACCATTTTGTTGATGCTTGGTGATAGGAGAGCAACACGATTTATCTGATTATGTTTGTCGACCAAAAAGGTTGCGGCAGCTTGAGGATGGTCGTTAATTTTAATCCACGCAATATCATTACGCAATTCAAGCGGTAAGTTGAAAGGGACGAGAGTTGCGGTCTCTCCTTCGCGGAAGCTCGCGCTAAAACGGCCAAGGAGCTGATTTTTTGCGTTATAAAGATTCAATGTCACCGCAGTTTTACCGCGGGCGGTCGCACGGATAACGCGCGCTGCCATGCTTCCATTATCATTTTCTATGGTTGTTATACCGACTAGATTAGAGATATCAGTTGAGTACCACAGGAGCGTTTGGGGCTTTAACTGTTCAATTAAAGCAAAAGCCTGATTATCTTCACTTGTTTGTAGTCCATCGCTCAAGTAGACGATATCGAGGGTTTCTTTGCCAATTTTTTCAATGAGTTTTTTAAGTGCATCTACACGGTTAGTAGGCCAAGGCCGAGATTGTAAATGCCTTAAATGTTGTATTGTTTCTTTTGCAGATAGAAGATCAATTTGAGTATTGTCCTCAGCTGTTGCAAGAAGATAAACACTCTTCTTGTTTTTCTCTGCTTGTGTGAGCAGAGATTGCGCGACAGCAATGCGTTTTTGCCATGCTTCGGCAGATGCCCACCCATTATCGATGATGAGCGCAAATTGCTGAGACCCCGAAAACATAACAGGTTTTTCGTTCCAATTAGGACGTGCTAAGGCAATAATGACCGAGGCCGCTATAGTTAACCGTAATAATAACATCCACCAAGATGTGCGGTCAGCCATCGTTTGCTGACCAGCTTGCTTCAACAAAAGGCGTAAAGGAGGAAAGAGCTCTTTATGAGGAGGAGGAGGTGTTTTTTTCAATAACCACCATAGAAGCGGTAAAGCAAAAAGCCCAAGCAAAAGTAAGGGGGATCCAAAACTCAACGTACCCTCCCTGCGTGAGGTGTAGAAACGTTCAGGCTGCTTATAAGCTGTAAAATGGTTTCTGTTAAGGGGCGATCGGTTTTACTAACTTGGTAAGTCCACCCTTGATGTGAACAAAAATTTATTAGTTCTTCCCGTCTTGCTTGGTAAAGTTTGCAATAATGCCCGCGGAGATTTTCCGCTTTTCCTGAAATAAATTTTTCTTCCGTTTCAGGATCAAAAAATTCTACGCGACCTGTGTAAGGAAAATGCTCTTCTGCTGGGTCAGCGACTTCAATTAAATGTGCGCTGACCTGTTTTATGGCCAAAATTTTTAAATTTTGGATTATTTTTTCAGGGTGATCGAGAAAATCGCTGATTACGATAACCTGCGAAAAGCGCGTGATAGCTGAAAAATCTGGGAATGAATTATTAATCTGATAATTTGTTAAAGCTAGGGCCATGCGCTCTGTTGCGTTTGAGGTTATCGTGGGGGCCATTAAATTAGGGACAGCGATACGTTCGCCGTCGCGTGCGAAAAGTGTGGCTAATACGAGAGAAATAATGACGGCATGATTGCCTTTAGAAATCTTAGAAAAGCGCGAACAATAATGCATGGAGGCGCTTTGATCAGGCCAGATCCAGACCGTTTGTGTGATCTCACATTCGCGTTCGCGCAGGTAAGCATTTTCACCACGTGCTGAGCGGCGCCAGTCAATGCGCGCGGCAGATTCTTCCCCAGTATAAGGACGAAATTGCCAAAAATTTTCTCCATTTCCGTGTTTGCGCTGACCGTGCCGACCAGTTGTGAGTGTATTAGCGATAAGGCGCGCTTGCAGGAGAAGATGGGGCATATCGACCACATTTTCATGTAATTTTGCAGCGAGCGATAAGGGGGCTTTTTGTAAAACTTTTTTGCCAAAGGCCATTAGAGGGCGTCTTTCACAAGATTAGCGATAATATCTTTCATAGTTATATTTTCAGCACGTGCAGAAAAATTGAGTGCCATGCGGTGCTGTAACACGGGTTGAGCTAGTGCCCGGATGTCGTCGAGTGAGGGCGCTAACCGCCCGTGGTAAAGAGCGCGAGCGCGAGCGCAAAGTGAAAGCGCTTGCGACGCTCGAGGACTCGGTCCCCAAGCAATATAGGCCGCGAGCGGATGATCGCTATTAGGGCGCGCGGAACGCACTAACTTTAAAATAGCTTCGACAACATTTTCAGAAATAGGCATTTTGCGAATGATTTGTTGAATTTTTTGCAATTTTCGGGTTGATAAAATCGGTTTCACAACTTGTCTATTCTCGCCTGTTGTTTCCAAAATAATGCGCCGTTCTGTGGTTAAATCAGGGTAACCAATATCAATCTGCATTAAAAAACGATCAAGTTGTGCTTCAGGAAGTGGGTAAGTTCCTTCCTGTTCAAGAGGATTTTGGGTTGCTAGTACGTGAAAAGGTTGTGGTAAATCGTAGCGTACGCCCGCAACAGTGACGTGATATTCTTGCATGGCCTGCAAAAGAGCTGATTGAGTGCGGGGAGATGCGCGATTAATTTCATCGGCCATAAGAAGTTGGGTGAAGACGGGACCTTGAATGTAACGAAAAGAACGTTGACCATTTTTATCTGAGTCCATAATCTCGGACCCGATGATGTCTGATGGCATTAAATCTGGTGTGAATTGGATGCGCTTTTCGTCAAGTCCTAGTACGGTTCCTAATGCTTCAATAAGACACGTTTTAGCAAGTCCTGGGGCACCAACGAGAAGAGCGTGTCCCCCGGCTAAAATAGCCGTTAAGGTATATTCAATCACACGGTTTTGCCCAAAAATGACCTCGTTAATTTCTTTTTGCAGAATACCCAATTCTTTATGTGCTTTATCAATATCACCAATAATTAATTCGGCATTATCATTGATACCGGCTTTTTTAACGGAACGGGGTATCTTATTACCTTGACTCATATTTTTTCCTTAAGGTATCTATCACGGAGTAAGGACTTTCTCCGTACGATAATAATATTTTATAATTTGTAGCAGAAAGCAAAAAGAAAAGAAGCGTAGAGAGCTATTTTTTTTTGATATTTGCGCACAGGCAGAGAATACTCTTCGTGGAGTAGGAGGTGCGGCTTTTGCGGAGATGTATCATAAATTGGTGCGTGGAAAGACTCTTAATGGAGACATAATAAGGGTTTGTTTGAAAGGCCTGAGGGGTGAGCATAACACGAGATTTCAAACAGGTTAACTGGCTACAGCATGGACAAATACAAACACTTCTTCATGTTTTATCGTTGAATGGCGAGGAAGCGCGCGTAGTTGGAGGGGCGGTGCGTAATCAGCTTCTTGGGCAACCTATTAGTGATATCGATATTGCTACCACCTGTTTGCCGCAAGAGGTTATAAAGCGTGCGAAAGAAGCAGGGTTTAAAGCTATTCCCACTGGTGTTGATTTTGGTACAGTAACAGTAGTCGCTGAAACGTGTTCTTATGAGGTGACAACTCTTCGCTCTGATATTGAGACGGACGGTCGACATGCAAAGGTTGTTTTCAGCCGTGATTGGAAAAAAGACGCTGAACGGCGAGATTTTACTATTAACGCACTTTATTGCGATGCGGCTGGCCAGCTTTACGATGAAGTGGGAGGTTTAATTGATATTGCGAGCCGGACGGTACGTTTTATAGGCACCGCAGAGAAGCGTATTTGCGAGGATTATTTGCGTATTTTACGTTTTTTTCGCTTTTTTGCGTGGTATGGGGCAGGGCGGCCTGATGCGCAGGGATTAAAAGCGTGTGTTCGTTTAAAGCAAGGTTTGAAAAAACTTTCACCTGAGCGTGTTTGGGGGGAAATGAAAAAACTTCTTTGTGCGCCGGATCCAACACGTGCCCTTTTATGGATGCGCCAAGGTGGCATTTTGACGCTCATTTTGCCTGAAACAGAAAAGTGGGGCATTGATGCTATTCACTCACTGGTAGAAACAGAGCATGCTCTTCGTTGGAAAATAGATCCATTACTGCGGTTAGAGAGCCTTCTTCCTCCCGATGTTGCGCGTATTCACGATATGGCTCGCCGTTTGCGTTTATCTAATAAGGAGAAAGTACGATTAAAAGAATGGGCAGAATTGGAGAAGATTGACGAAAATTATTCAGATATTTTTTTAAAAAAATTAATTTATTTCCGTGGTAGGCAGCCAATTTTGGACCAGTTATCCTTATCTTTGGCGGCAGCGCGCGCTGCCTCTTCAGGAAAAGATCAGGATTTGCAAAAAGAAAGACATTATGCCAGGCTTTACCAGTTTGCCCAAAAATGGCAAATTCCAGTATTTCCTGTTAGTGGGAAGGATTTGATGAAAAAAGGTTTGGCTAAAGGGGTGCTTTTAGGAGAAAAGCTAAAAGAACTGGAAGCAATATGGGTTGAGAGTGGATTTTTGATAGATCAAAATGAGCTACTAGAAAGAATTGAAGGGTGATGCCGAGTTTTTGTCGAAATTATCGAGTTCTTTTCCCTTGGACAATTTTTTCTTTTATTTTCATAAGGTTTTATTGCTTTCACTGATAGCCAATTTGGCGAAGGGCTTCTCCTGTTGTCATGGCCACGCTCATAGCGAGATTCAAGGAGCGTGCATGCGGCTGCATGGGAATCGTCAGCGAGTCGTGAATATCTTTATAAACATAATCGGGAACGCCAGCTGATTCACGACCAAAAAGTAAAACATCATTTTTCTGGTAACATATGTTTGTATAGCATGTTTTGGCCTTCGTGCTCAAAAGCAGGAGGCGGCGGTTAAAATACCGCATTGCATCAATAAAATGCTGCCAATCAATATGGCGTTCTATCGAGGTACGTTCGATATAATCCATACCTGCTCGTTTAAGGTTGCGATCCGATAAATCGAAGCCTGCAGGTTCGATGATATGCACGTGCAAACCAAGACAAGCGCTGAGGCGTAAAATCGTCCCCGTATTACCAGCAATATCTGGTTGGAAAAGAGCGATATGGAGTGTCATAGGCCGTGAATATGGTATTCAGACTAATTTGTAAAGGAGACATGGAATTTGTTTCAGGCTTATATAGTAAAGGGAGAGCACTGGGTTATAATTTATTTTGAATCTCGGGGGAGTTTATGCGCGTAAATATTTTTCATATATTGCAAGTAACTGAATCTACGTTATTGAGGTCAGAGACACACTCCGAGGAACATAGGAGTGGCTTTAAGCGGAAGTGATTTTAGGTACATTTTTTTAATGAACATACGCCTACCTCTTTTGAGAGCTCGCTGCTTTTTGTCAACATCACGATTGTATTCTGGCCCATTATTATGGCGATTGACGGTACTGACCGCGGTTGTGAAAATGTTTCTTTTTGATTTGAACAACTCAGTTTTGGATTAACTGACTACGAGTCAACATAAGGCGTTTTTGTTGCATAAAGTTGGAAGTTAGCTACTGTCATTAATATTACCGGGGCGTTTTTGTTTTTCTACTATTAGTTGTTATTGCGCGTGGTGTTGTGGTTCGCTAGATTACACGGGGCTGTTGCTTCTTTTTGTTTAGACAGGTCGTTATTTATGGATTTTTGTGCGCGTTGGCCGTTTATATTATTTTCACGGTTAGTGGGAATCTTACGTCGACGTAAGAGAGCGCTTATTCAAAGATAGGCGACCGTGTCATTAACTTTTAAGCGCAACAGCGAAATTCATTTTCATAATGGGCTTAAGGAATTATTTGCGTGATAAGAATTCAAAAATTTTCAGCTTAGTGACGACAATAACGTGCACTCTACGCACTCTAATTTTTTTAAGCGGGGGCACTAACAAATAGGAGTTCATTCTGTGTAGGAAAATGTCGATATATCCGACATAAAACAGGGCAGACATGAGCTCACAATTAGCATGCTATATTTAAAATGCAACGTCTAATAGGGCTAAGCTGCGCAAGCGGAAGTGAGGAAAGGAAATTATGCTGCATTCAGATAAAAAGCAACTTGGGATAAGTTTGCCGACAACTTTTGATATTTTAAAAAAGCAGTGAACTCGCGAGATATTACTTATCAATCTTTAAACCTAGTTTATTTTACATATTTTAAGCTCTCGTGATATGGCGTTTGTAACGGACTGCGTAAGGACGGTGTTTTATCTGAGGATAAATTCTATTTGTAGGGGGCAAATTTCAGAAAAAGTTAAATATTTATGCACGCGATGTGCCTACTTGTTCGATATCAGGCGGCCGAAACTCTTATAAGTTTCGTGGGGAAGTGAATTTTCGCATCATTTTTAGTTATTTTGAAGAGTTTGCTTGTATTACAAAAAATTAAATTTGGTATGTTTGTGATATAAAATTTGCGGAAAAATTGAAGAAAAAAAGTTGAGGTGACTGATCTTGGAGAAGTACAGAGGGAACAAATTAAGCTATCGCACGTTGAAAGTCCGTAAGTAAAAATGGAGATATTAAAATGAAGAAAATTGCTTTCGCTACTTTTGTGTCAGGCCTTATGGTTTCTAGTGTTTATGCCCAGCCTTCTGTTATGCCTTCTGCGTCTGAAATGATTTCATCAACTGGCATCGTACAGGTCGATTCAAATACGGTAGTGCGTTATGTCACGCCTGCTGCAACTGACTTTACTGCTTCAAGTCTTATTGGTGCACAAGTGTATAATGTAGATGATGAAAATATCGGTGAAGTGAAAGATATTATTTTGGACAAAGATGACGTCGGGGGATTTGTGATTGGTGTCGGTGGTTTCCTCGGTATAGGTGAACGTTATGTTGCTGTTTCTCCCGAAACGGTCCAGATGACAAATGATTATGGAAAATGGAAATTTATTATTAATGCAACGAAAGATTCTCTTAAGACAGCCCCAGAATTTAAATATGAAGGCCGTTGAGTACGTTAATTTTTAACATTTTTATTTTTAACGGATAGCCCAGCCGCGTGAGGGCGGCTGTTTCCGTTAAAACTCTCTTTTTGAGAAGGGGAAATCGCTTTATATAGAAAGTTGCTTTGGGTAGCTAAGCGACGATAAAATTTAGACAAAAGTGCCTCAGTCTTAAGTGTTATGTTTAAATAGCATGATGTCGCCGTCTTGCACGATGTATTCTTTTCCTTCATCACGAGCTTTGCCTGCTTCTTTTGCTCCATTTTCTCCACCTGAGGTAATGTAATCTTCGTAGCTAATAGTTTGGGCGCGAATAAAGCCACGTTCAAAGTCTGAGTGAATTATTCCAGCTGCTTGAGGTGCTTTAGCGCCGCGGACGATCGTCCATGCCCGTGTTTCTTTAGGTCCACAAGTAAAATAAGTAATCAAATCAAGTAGATGATAGCCAGCACGAATAAGCCGATTAAGGCCAGGTTCAGTCAGCCCTAGGGCGCTGAGATATTCTACAGATTCTTCTTCAGTAAGTTGGGCGATTTCAGATTCGATGGAGGCAGAAATGATAATGCTTTGCGTGTTTTGCTCTGTTGCCATTTTTTCAACTGCTTGAGTTAATTCATTACCACGAGCAGCATCATTTTCGCTTACATTGCAGACATAAAGCACGGGCTTAGAAGTTAAAAGATTCAGGCTATTAAGAATATAGCGCTCGTCAGCGGAAATATTTTTGAGCAATAACCGTACAGGGTGTCCTTTTTGTAGTAATTTCAACGCTGCTTCCATCATAGGAAGAATCGACAGCGCTTCTCTGTCTTTTCCGGTTGCACGTTTGCGGATTTGTAAGATTCGTCGCTCAAGACTTTCGAGATCTGCAAGCATAAGCTCTGTTTCAACGGTTGTCGCATCAGAAACAGGGTCAATCCGACCTTCTACATGGGCGATATCTTCATCTTTGAAACACCTTAAAACATGGATAATGGCGTCAACTTCACGAATATTGGCTAAAAATTTATTGCCTAGGCCTTCGCCTTTTGATGCACCACGCACGAGC
This sequence comes from Bartonella australis AUST/NH1, assembly GCF_000341355.1. Lineage (NCBI taxonomy): Bacteria > Pseudomonadati > Pseudomonadota > Alphaproteobacteria > Hyphomicrobiales > Bartonellaceae > Bartonella > Bartonella australis. Next base: position 1,124,239 of record NC_020300.1, on the reverse strand, counting down.
CCTGCAATATCAACAAAATTAATACGTGCAGGAATTATTTCTTTGGAACATGCGATGGAAGCAATTTTTTGCATTCGCGGATCAGGGACAGCCACTTCACCTGTGTTAGGTTCGATTGTACAAAAAGGGTAATTAGCAGCTTGTGCTGTGGCTGTTTTCGTTAACGCATTAAAAAGAGTCGATTTGCCAACATTAGGCAACCCGACGATGCCACATTTGAATCCCATAGGCCCTCTTTCTGTGTAATTGTGGTTTTTTATTCTAGTCAGTCGAAATAAAATAATGTTAGCACTTCTATAGCACGTTTTTAGGGGAGTTCTAGTCTACAGTTATTATAATGGCGCAAAAAAGGTAGATCGAGCAATTATTATCATTTTTTTAAATGTTCGATTTTAAATATTCTTTATTGTAGAAGTGATGAAGTTTTGTGATAATGAAATTACAGCTGGGCGTCGGTTACGCGCTAAATTTTCGTAGTATGATAATATACATAATAAATAATCGGAGAGAATATGGGATTGTTATCTCGTTGTATTTTTTTAATTGCAGCTCTTGCGACGTTAGCGGGCTGCTCTATGTTCCGGTCAGATATGTCGCCGGTTTCTTCCCCGCGGGTTCAGAATGTTCCAGAGGAAGTGCGGGCTTTATATGGGCCTGTAACGAACGAGCCTTATGCGTTGCCTGCAGTTGATATAGCAGCAATTGATCCGAAATTTTGGCGTCAGCAAGTAGATTATGACACTATTTATCCAGCTGGTACGTTGGTCGTGGATACCAATGCGCGTTTTCTTTACCTTGTTGGTGAAAATGGAAAAGCTTTACGTTACGGTATCGGTGTAGGTAAAGAAGGTTTGGCATTTGAAGGCGAGGGGACTATACAATATAAGCGCCGTTGGCCGAATTGGGCTCCTACTGAAGCTATGATGGCTCGCGAACCAGAGCGTTATGGCCATTTAGCGCAAGGTATGCCACCAGGGCCTGATAATCCACTGGGTGCGCGGGCGTTGTATCTTTTCAAAAATGGAAAGGACACACTTTTCCGTATTCATGGCTCACACGAAGCGTGGTCGATTGGTCACGCTATGTCAAGCGGGTGTATCCGCTTACTAAACCAAGATATTATTGACCTTTACGGCCGTGTCCCTAAAGGCTCACGTGTGGTCGTGTTGCAAAATGGTGAAGATGCTTTCAGCATGCCAGATACGAGATCAGTGGTCTCGCGGGGTGATAAATGGGCACTAAGTGCTCCGGATTCAAAATCGGCAGATTCGCAGGGTGCTAGACGGGCGCCAAGTGCTCCGGATTCAAAATCGGCAGATTCGCAGGGTGCTAGATGGGCGCTAAGTGCTCCGGATTCAAAATCGGCAGACTCGCAAGGTGCTAGATGGGCGTCAAGTGCTCCAGATTCAAAATCATTAGCCTCGCAGGATGCTAGACAAGCATCAAGCAAATCAAGATATAGGCCGGCTATGAATCGTCGACAGCCGGATGTTAGCTCAGACGATTTATTCTAGTTTTGAGCGGCACAGTATCGGGTAGATCGGTTTGATCAATTTTGTGTTTTTTGCTTCAGGCTTATACATTTTGACATTCTTATTAGTAAAGGGAATGCCATATGTAAGAACCGCGAGAGAGGGCGCGTAGTTAAATTTATACACTCAAGACCGGCGATATACTATTGTGATTCTTTGTTTTCTGTTGCTAAGCAAATCTTATTCATAAAGCGGTTAGCATCTTCCTTGATTAAAACGACAATATTGTTTGCGATTGCGTTTAATAAACGGGGAAGCCATTCTTGATCGGATTTTGTAAAATTTCCTAAAACATATTGTGAAACCAATTCTTTGGAACCAGGGTGCCCAATCCCTAAGCGCAGGCGGCGGTAATCGTTGCCGCAATGAATATCGATAGATTTTATGCCGTTATGTCCATTACTCCCTCCTCCGGTTTTTATACGCACTCTCCCGGCTGGCAAATTGAGTTCATCATGGATGACAATTAAGTTGCTTAAGTCTAATTTATAAAACTGCAAAATTTCACTAATGGCTTGGCCGGATAAATTCATGAAAGTTTGAGGTTTTACGAGAAGAATTTTTTCGCCATGTATAAGGCAGTTAGAAATTTCGGCTTGAAATTTTTTTGACCATGAAGAAAAGGGAAAAGATTTGTGAATGGCATCAACAGCCATGAAACCTATGTTATGGCGGTTATTTTGATAGTGCGAACCGGGGTTGCCGAGACCAGCAATAAGCAACATGCGCGCCTTCAGTAGAGTGTGAGAAATTAGCGAAATATTTAACGGAAAGGCGGGATTTTTCCCGCCTTCTAGAATTCGCTAATTATTTATGCCGTTTTCACCATTTTCTTGTTCTGAAGCATCGTCGTCAGCACTCATGCTAGCAGGGGCTGCAATGGTTGCAATGGTGAAGTCTCGATCTTGGATAACCGGGACAACACCCTCTGGAAGTTGTACCGCTGAAATATGGATAGAATCGCCAATAGAATAGCCGGAAAGATCAATCTTAATCGATTCAGGGATGGCATTTGCCGGCGCGGTACATTCAATTTCATGGCGCACGATATTTAAAACACCACCTCGTTTAATGCCTGGGGCTATATCTTCATTGAGGAAGTGAACGGGAATATCCACTTGTACGACCGATTCTGCAGAAATACGCAAAAAATCTACATGCACAGGAACGTCACGAACTGGATCAAGTTGGTAATCTTTAGGTAAAACCTGAATTTTTTGTTTACCGACTTCAACAGTAGCGACTGTAGTACGAAAGCCGCCTGCGTGAATTTTATAAAAAATTTCCTTGTAGGAAACCGCAACAGCTAAAGGAGGTTGCTTGTTGCCATAGATGATGGCCGGGATAAGACCGTCGCGGCGAAGTGCACGGGAGGACCCCTTACCAACCCGCTCGCGTATTTCGGCCTTAAGAGTGTAGCTTTTGCTCATAATTAAGCCCCTTTTACATGATTGGAGATTCACTAAAAATCAACAACGATTTTTACATGAATATGAAGGTACGCGCTGTAAGGCAGCGATTGCTCCACCCTACGTTGCCTCCAAGGGTGTCTACGTAGGAGCTCCATTCTATAATTCAAACCATCCACAGATGCAAGAGTTGCGAGAAAAATCCGTGGTTGTTCACTATTAATGCAGAGAAAATATTACAGAGACGAAGTAAACACAGCATCAGTCAGTGTTAATCGGTATCTCTGCATGTTAGATGAAGGAGATATTATAAAGTCTAGGGCGTACAAGAATGATGTGCCGGAGCAGGGCTTGCCACACAAATTGGTGCTGGCTGCCTGTTAATTTTGGTAAATCATTGGTGCTGCGCTTTTTTATGAGGCTTTCTGTTTAGGAGGAGCTATCTTTTCCGGTATTTTTTGAATGTATTCCGTGAGTGTGTCATTAACCTGGAAGATGATTTTGTGGTTTTGGTAGCTGAACTTAATTGCAACGCTTTTTGAAGCTCGGCGAAGAAAAAAATGACATGGATTGCTTATCGTATTTAACCGCATTGGGAGCTGCTGCGTTCAGTTTTGAAGGTTTAAAGTCAGGTGCCGGACGTAAGCTATTAGTGTTTTCTCGGGGTATTTTTGAGGGTGAGTGCTATTAGTGGTGTCTATTTTTGTCAGTGGTAGTTAATGAAGGTGCAATTATCGACCTTAGTCACAGGGGGGAAGTTTTTATGAAGTAGACCACAGTTCGCTAACGCTTTGGCCTTTAAACGTAGCTTAGTCTGTGTCAATAGCATCGGCTAGGTCCGCGGGAATTATTATCTATGAATCTTTGTTTTTAGATGAAAAGATTTTATCGAGTACTGATATAGCGTGCGCCCTTGCTCTTTTGGAAATGGAGTATTGTTAGATATTGTTAAATAGAGAGATTGCAAGAACGTTAACCGTAGCCACTTTATTACTTTGAATTGTCCCTTTTTAGTTGCCACTTGTTATGAATATCGTTGAGGCCGGCTGGTACAGCCTTTCAGACCAATAATAGTCATTTTTTAGCAAAAAGACAAAAAAGCGGCACCGATTTTTAGCAGCAGAAGCCCTGTGGTCTTTTTTTGATTTTTTGCTTACAGAAAGGATGCGGGAGGCTTAAAAGCGTTGATTTAGCTGAATAAGCTCGAAACAGACTGCTCCGCCGCGGTCCTCGCAATTGCTTCTCCTATTAAGTCAGCAATTGCTAAGACGCGGATATTGTGCGCTCGTTCAATTTTTTCTGTTGGCATAATTGAATCGGTAATAACTAATTCTTTTAATGCAGAATTAGTGATACGTTCTATAGCGTTTCCGGAAAGAACGCCGTGCGTGATATAAGCAGTGACACTATTTGCCCCGTGTTCGAGAAGGGCGTTGGCTGCATTGCATAGGGTTCCACCTGAATCAACAATATCATCCAGCAAAAGACAATCTTTTCCAGATACATTTCCAATGATGTTCATAACTTCTGATTCACCCGGGCGCTCGCGGCGTTTGTCGACAATAGCAAGAAGACTGTTTAAGCGTTTAGCTAAGGAGCGCGCACGGACTACACCACCGACATCAGGTGAAACAACAATGACATTATCAAGAGAATAATGCATCTTAACGTCACGAGAAATAACAGGAACAGCGTAAAGATTATCCGTTGGAATATCAAAAAAACCCTGAATTTGCCCAGCGTGCAGATCCAATGTTAAAACACGGTTGGCGCCTGCTTCAGTAATCAGATTGGCAACAAGTTTTGCAGAAATAGGCGTGCGCGGTCCAGGTTTGCGGTCTTGGCGGGCGTACCCAAAATAAGGTATAACAGCCGTAGTTCGGCGGGCCGAAGAGCGGCGAAGGGCATCAATCATGATAAGCAATTCCATCAAGTGATCGTTTGCGGGATAAGATGAGGATTGCAGTACAAATACGTCTTGCCCGCGCACATTTTCATGCAATTCCACAAAAATTTCTTGATCAGCGAAGCGTTTTACAGTTGCTTTACCTAGGGAGATGTTAAGATAATTTGCAATATCCTCGGCAAGGCGTGGATTAGAATTACCGCAAAAAAGTTTCATGATGGAGCCTCTAAATGATCATAGTGGAACGTGACACGGTTTTTAACTTTTTGTTATCAGATTGCAAGGAAACAATCGCAAAATCACTCTAATTTTATTTATCATTGGTTAAAGTGGTATGGAGTCTATTGCCTTTTTTCTAAAGGTCACGTTCGATTTTCGGAGTCTTTTACTAATTTGAGGGCTTTAGGTGCAATCGATATTTTATATTGATTAGCTGATTAATGAGAGTAGCAGCGCGCGTTGTCGGAGTATCGATAATATTGGATCTCGAGTTGTCTTCGAATCATTGATGTCTTTACGATGGATGATAGACTGAAAAAGTACCGCAGCGGGAATTGATAGTGTATTTTCCGAAAAGAAGGCTGTTGCCTGGAAGAATTTTTGAATATCATTACGGCCCAAAAGAAGCTTATCTTTTATTTTCTAACATAATAGCGGACATTTGCCGTCCATAATCGGGTTCGTTACGGTGTGTTGCGCGGCGATAAGAAAAAAAATGCTGTGCATGCTGATAAGTGCAAAGTTCTACACAAGAAGCGTTGACGCCTGCTTTTTTTAGTCGGTCCGTAATAAATGCCCATAAATTAAAGCTAAAATGATCTGCTGTTTTCAAAAAATACCGTTTAAATTGGCTATGGCAGTTAATAAATTGGTCGTAAAATTCGCTTGTTACTTCAAAATAGCGGGGGCCGATACAAGGCCCAAGAACTGCTGTTATTGATTGCCGCTTGGCACCTTGTTCTTCCATTGTCGAGATCGTTTTTTCCAAAATTCCGTTTAAGCTCCCCCGCCAGCCAGCGTGTGCAGCGCCAATGACACCTGCTTGCGGATCAGCAAAAAGAACTGGTCCGCAGTCTGCTGTAATGACGCCAATTGCGAGGCCTTTTACGGTTGTAACTAGAGCGTCAGCTTCGGGAGGTTCACCAATGAAAACCTGATCAACTACTACTACTTCACAGGAGTGTATCTGACGGACGGTGACTAAATTTTTTACTTCGATACCAAAATAATCGGTAATCAATTTGTGGTTTTTCGTGATATGTTCAGAGTGATTGCTTGAGCTTTGAGTGATATTAAGTTGCTGATAAAGGCCTGTTGAAACGTCTTCCTGACGTGTAAAAAAACCGTGTTTCACTTGGTGCGAGTGTAATGTGACGAGATTTTTTGCCAAGATGGGTTTAAGGATGGATTTCATAAAAGCTCCATTATGGATTATTTGAAACAGAGATGATGGGTGAGGGGCCGCTATTTGTCAAATATTGTTGTTAGCGGTCAAGAAAGGCCGGAGGTAGCGCTATATTTTTATCACTTATATATAGAACTTTGAAAAGTTTACCCATTTGATCTGGTCCGGCTAGTCGCTCGACATCTTGGCGGATTTTGTCTTGGATTAGGGTAGTTTTATCAGCGCTGAGTTTCTGTGCGCGTTCCGATAGTCCCATTTTAAAAAGGAAATCTCCTTGTTCAAAAATTTCGGCAAAACAGCCTCTTTGAGCTGCTACCGCTTTCAGGGTACAAAAATTAACGTGTGATGTTAAATCATGCTCACCAGGGGCGTCAAAAACATTGCAGAATGTGTGCTTTGATACAGCTTGCAGTGTATCTCCGAACGCAAAATCAGAAGAACCATAATCAATGAGCAAAGAAGAACCTGTCATTCGCATTAAGTGGTCACTGATTTGTTTCATTAATTGATCCCGTAAAGGTGCGTGCTCAAAAATAGTTCCATCAGGGACTCCGGAACATTGAGGCGGTAAGTGGGCAGAAGGAAATTTATGTGGGCCGGCGATAAATGTAAAATCACCATCTTTATTGAGTGTAATTCGACGTTCTCTCCATTCTCCGTTACTTTTAATATATTGATTAATAGGAAGTGCATCAAATAGCTCATTAGCAATTAAGAAGAGAGGTTTCGGCGGTATTTGATCAAAGCTTTTAATGCTGTGGATTTGTTTTTGATGAGGCGAAAGACGACTTTTTTGTTCTGTTGCAAGATGTCTGCTTATTTCGACGAGAAAAATTTCAGCAGCATTGAATGTTGGTGCACATAATTTTCGTATGGTACGTAAAACATCATCCATCAGAGTTCCGCGCCCTGGTCCTATTTCAGCCAAAATAAAAGGTTGAGGGCAGTTTTGGGCTTTCCAGCTTGCAATGACCCAAATGCCAATCATTTCTCCAAATAATTGGCTTATTTCGGGAGCAGTGACAAAATCACCTGTACGTCCAAAAGGCGTTCGTGTCTGATAGTAGCCAAATTGGGGATCTGAGAGCGCCAATGTCATATATCGGCCCACAGTTATTGGTCCATTAAGAGCAATAATTTCCTTAATTTTCTTTTTTAAGGTAGCCATTATTTTGTGGATTGATCTCTAAAGGCCCAGAAAAGTAGATAAAACCCCAAAAGAAACATAGGGAAAGATAAAACCATACCATAGGTGAGTCCCGTAGAACGAAAAAAGGCGGAAAACCACTGCGGATCTTCTTGGGGAACGCGGAAGATTTCGGAAATACTGCGTGCTGCTGCATAGCCTATGATAAAGGTACCTGCTACAACGCCGGACCGTTTCAGTGCTTTAAAAGCAAAAACAATAATGGCCAATATAATAAAGAGGAGAAATCCTTCCGTTAATGCTTCGTAAAGTTGGCTTGGATGGCGCGGTAGATACTGAGGATCATAAGGAAAGCAAACGGCCCAAGGAACAGTAGTCACATTGCCCCATAATTCTTGGTTAATGAAATTGCATATTCGCACGATACCAATGCCGACAGGCGCGCCTGCGGCAATTATATCAAACATGGTCAGAGTGTCGATATTATTTTTATGGGCAAATAAAATCATTGCGATGATGATGCCAATTAACCCTCCGTGGAAGGACATTCCTCCGTCCCACACCGCGATAATATCACTTGGATGGCTAAAATAGTAAGCGGGATTCCATATCAGTACTTGCCCTAAGCGACCGCCAACAACGATCCCGATGGCCGCCCATACGACAAAATCGCCCACTTTTTCCGTATCCATAGGAGGTTGTTCAGCATGCCATAAAGGTTTATTTTTTAATAATTTTTGTGCATACCACCAAGAAAAAAGAATACCTAAAACGTAACCAAGGCCGTACCAATGGAGTGCCACCGGCCCTAAACGCACAATTACAGGATCTAGGAAAGTAGGGAAAGAAATGGTGGGACAAAAAGGGGAATCATTCATAAGTGGACGCTTTACATTTGTAAAATTATATGATCTTTAGAACATGCCAGATGGATATATAATGGTCAAGCTAGAGAAAGGCGGATTATCGCTGTTGATGGTGATCAAAAAGATGAGTACGGTATCTAGGTGTCATATAGAATGCGCCGGAGTGCGTTTGTGACTGAAGTTAAAGGAAAGCCTCATGAGTGACGAGCCAAACCGTATTTTTGATGGATTAGCAAAATTAGTAGTGAATGCAGCTGGTATCGCGCAAGGCGTGCAGCGCGAGGCCGAGACGGCTTTCCGTTTGCAGGTGGAGAAGATAGCTAATAACCTCGATCTCGTTTCACGCGAAGAATTGGAAGTGGTCAAGGAAATGGTTCTTAAAGCACGTGCTGAAAACGCTGATTTGAAAAAACGTGTTGACACTTTAGAAGAACAGAGCCGTAAAAAAATTAAAACGGTTTCGGTGCAAGAGTCAGCGCAAGAGATTGTAACTTCAAAAAAATAATCCCCAATTTTTCGGTATCGTGCGCGAGGCCGAAAAATGCTTAATCCTGAGTCTGTTAGGGCAGAGTGCTGATTTATTTTTTACAAAAAAATATTTTTTTTGAATCAGGGGGCTAGCACTATGAAATTGTATCAATAGACTGAAAAAGATCGGTGATTCGTTTTGTCTTTATCAGGCGCATTACCGTAGAGAATATTTTAGTTTTTTGTATCGCGTGTCGTCGGTGTTTTTTATGCGTATTTGCTTGGTGTAAAGATTTTAATCGTAGCAAAAGTTCTCCTGCGGTTATAAATTTTAATGCTGTATTGATAGTGTTCTTACCATCGTCGAGGGATAATAATGAGGCTTGCCTTTAGCACTATAAAAAGAGAAGAGCATCCGGTCGATTTTATTGAACAGATTGCCTATAAATACGATTGGTCTTTTGAGCGGAATGTAAAAGATGAAATTAGCGTTTGCGTAGAAGGGAAACGAGCTAATTATCGCCTTGCTTTTTCATGGATTGAAGAACAAGAAGCTCTTCATTTAGCCTGTGCATTTGATCTGTCTATTGAAAATGCTCGGGCAATGGAAGTGAATCGTTTATTGTTGGCAATTAATGAGAAATTATTGTTGGGACATTTTGATTATTGGCGGGGGGATAATTCGGTCATTTATCGGCAAGGCCTTCTTCTTGCTGGTGGTGCGCATCCATCCCACATACAGGTTGAGACACTGCTAATACACGCACTAAAAGTTTGCGAAAGCCATTATGCTGCTTTTCAAATGGTTGCTTGGGCCGGCGAAAGCGCTCGTAAAGCATTACAATATGCTCTGTTTGAAACTGTAGGTAACGCCTAGATTATTTGGTGAAACTATTTTGCGATTTTTTCTTACAGAGGACTTTCCGAGCGCATCCCATGAGGGGTATTAGCGGCGGCACGCAAGCCTCTTAAAGGCCGTCCTCTGACCGAATATTGTCTTCGTGGTCATGGGTTATGTTTTGAGCAATAAAAAGGCCGAGATCCGTTCTATTGGCGCTTCAGTTTCGTGCCTTATTAAGTCGAAAAAATGGTTTAAATATTTCTGAGTGCGTGGCTTTATGAATATCCAGTCAGTCATTGCTAATGATAATGATAAAAGATTCTTGCTGAGATACTGCTGTTGGCTCGATAATGTCTGCATAATAAAATGATTTTGATACAAGGTTTTTAGCCAAAAGGGCAGGTATGCGGGCGCACTCGAACCTGCGCGAACTCCGATGGTGTAAGAAAATTAGTGCTGGTGAAGACGAGCATTGGCGGAAAATTTTGTATAAGAGTATTTGCATCGAAATTTTTGACGTTTTTATTATCTTCGCCACGCGCTAAAGCGAGGGAGTTTCCCAATATATTTTGCATACCGGAGTTATATAGGAGTTGGCTTGTTTTTTCTGTTTTACGGCGCGGGTAGTTGATCTCTACATTGATCGCATATTCGCTTATATTGCTGTCGCCTGTTGCGGATTTATAGTGCACAATTGTGCACCTACATGTGCAGAAAAAATGGCCGTCATTCCTCGCTCTTTGCTCGACAACTTAATGATTTTTAAGCTACAAAGTGAAAAGTTCACGAAGATTGAATAGTTTAGCGAGATAATTCTCTATGCCTGCTTTTAGCCTGTGAATACGATTATTTGTTTCTGACAAAACTATAAGTATCACAATGGGAACGCTCTTTGTGTTTAGAGGAACGATCGGGTAAGATCGATGCTATTTTTATTAAACACCATTACATCAATGATAAGAAGATCAAATCTGAATTTTTAAGTCACCGTCTAGCTCCGTTAGAGTTGGCGGAAACAAAAACAGGAAACCCATTTTTAATAAGAAATTGAGATGAGAGATCGCTAATGCAGGTATTGTCATCAATCACAAAAAGGCGAGGCGGATTATCGCGTAAAACTTGAATATGATTATTCATTACCCAAGACCTTGACAAAAATTTAATTTACGCGAGAGGTATAGTTTGCATAATTGCATGAAGCTGTCGGGCGGGAAATCCTCTATAATGGGGGTAAGAAGCATTATCGATAAGCTTAAGAATGTTTAATATTAGGAAAGGATACCATGGGTTATCTCAGCGCGCGTATCATTTTAGTTACACCTTTCCGGCAAAATTGTACTTTGCTTTTTGATGATGAAAGTAAACGAGGTGTTTTAGTGGATCCTGGCGGTGATTGGCCCCGAATTCAGGGGGCGATTCAAGAAGCGGGTATTACAGTTGAGGCTATTTGGATAACACACGGTCATATTGATCATGTGGGGGCGGCGATGCAAGCGAAGGAAGCACTTGATGTCCCAATTATCGGTTCACATTGCGCCGATAAGCCAGTGATGGATAATGTTACTGAAATGGCAAAAAGCTATTGTATGAGCGATGCACGCGTTTGTGCGCCTGATCAATGGTTGGAAGATGGATTTAGCGTTGATTGTGCCGGACATATGTTTAATGTTTTTCATACACCAGGGCATTCTCCCGGCCACGTTATTTATTTTAACGAGAAAGAACGCTTTGCACTATTAGGTGATGTATTATTTCGTGGTTCTATCGGGCGGACTGATTTTCCGTTATGCTCTCATGAAGAATTAATAAAATCTATTAAGCAAAAAATTCTGCCATTAGGAGATGACGTCAGCTTTATTTGCGGCCATGGCCCAGGAAGCCGAATAGGCTATGAACGCCGCTATAATCCCTTTCTCCAAGGAATTTAATACACGAAAACCCGCTCCAAAGCGGGTTTTGGGTGTCATCAAAGAAATTATTGTAACGGGGCACGACAAAAATGATCTAAGCCGTCACTGCCCCGGAAAGTGCCTGTCTGCGGGTTAAATGTACGGTATTTTTGCGTGCAGTATTGAAGCCAACTTACTTCTTGTGGCTGTGAGGTAATTTGGTACGTCGTTGTTGGCTGTACTTGGTAAATTACCTGAGTTTGCGGGAGTTGTCGATAAATTACCTGACTTGGAGATTGGACCTGATAGATAATTTCTGGTTGCTGCGGTTTTTTCAGAGCCTCACTAAGAATTGCACCCACAGCAAAGCCAAGAACGCCCGCTACTAAAGCATCACCTGCGTTATTACGCTCCACGTAATATTTATGAACGTTATAATTCACTTGGCGCTCAGTATGACGATAATGATGATGATGTATTCTATGATCGCTGGAAATGTAGTGAGATGTTGAACGATAATGTGGGGGATTTTGCAGCCGATAATAGTATTCACTATAGGCTGATGCTGTAGTCAGCGGTGCTGAAATGATCGCAGTTGATATTACTGAGAACACCGCTAATTTAATCAATTGTTTCATAACAACACTCCTCGGTGAATTTATATTTACTCGCACTTTACACGCTCTAAGCTGAATATAGCCTGAACGGTTTTGAGTTGTACGCAAGCAGAACGAAAAAAGGGGCTGTTTAGTTGAGGATAATTATAGCGGTACAAAATAAAACTGGGCCAAAGACCCAGTTTTGAAGAATACAGCGCGTCCACCTCAACCCGTCACACCGGGTATTTAAGAGTTTCATTCCTTCGTCCGGTAGTCAGATTCTGTACTGAACGACACTTTTCACGCGTCGCTTAATTCGGTAAAATCCGAAGTTTGGGTAGCGGAAGTACAGGCAAAGAGAACAGACAACCTCATCGTTATTAGACTTAATAAAACTACAGTCCCCGCTGTTAAGTAAAAGCCCCCGCTCTTAGGCGGTGATGCCAGCTTTAGCTCTGGCTGTAAGGCCTAGAAAGTCTGGGAATCAGCTAAACAACGAAAACGACGTCCCCTTTTTCTGCAGGGAATTTGAAAATAAACACACAAAACTCCGCTTTAAAGTAGGATTTTTAATGCTGCTGAAATGGATCACAGCATCACTGCACTGGGGCACGGCAGACGTGATTTAAGCCATCATTGCCCCGAAAAGTACCCGTTTCGGGGTTAAATGTTTTGTATTTTTTCGTGCAGTATTCAAGCCAGTTAGCCCCCCGTTGCTGAGCAAGTTGGTGCGTTGTTGCTTGTCCTTGATAAGTTACCTGATTTTGCGGTCGAGTTTGATAAACAACCTTTGGCTGCTGCTTTTTGCTTAGAACGTTGCCGATAATCGCACTCGCGATGAGGCCCACAGCGCCCGCTGCTAAAACACCTCCCATATTGACATTGCTACTGTGACTCACGCGGCGTTCACGTTCACGGACGCGGCTCTCTACTCTGCGTTCAGTACGACGGTGCGTTTCTTGTTCGCTATGGACGCGACTATGCCCCGAATAGCGATTCTGCTGGCCCTGTATTTGATGATGGTAATTGCTGGTAATATGGGAGCTTTCTGTTGTTTTTTTTGTACTGTACCCGTCATAGGCCAGCGCTGCGGTTAGCGGTGCGGAAATAATCGCAGTCGATACCGCCGATAGTGCCGCTAATTTGGTCAATTTTTTCATAAAACACTCCTTAATGAACTTATTTATCCGCGTTCTACAACTCCCTATACTAATATAGTGCAGACAGCTCAAAATTCTATACTGGTCAGACCAAAAAAAGAAATTTTAGCGGAGAATGATGACAGGAGCGCGAAATAAAACCGGGCCAAAGACCCGATTTTGAGAAATGCAATATATCCAGCTTAACTCACAACGCTGATATTTACAGCTTTTGGTCCTTTTCCGCGATTGTCAGGTTCTACGTCGAACGATACTTTTTGTGCGTCGCTTAATCCGGTAAGACCTGAAGCTTGGACGGCAGAAATGTGAACAAAGATATCAGCGCTGCCATCGTCGGGCTTAATGAAACCAAAACCCTTGTTGCTATTAAAAAATTTTACTTCGCCCGTTTGAGCCATAGAATTTTTCCTTATTTGATTGCCTTTGTGAAGGCAGATAGTAAAATACAACTTATTTTCGAATGTCTACGTCATGTACCATACCGTATGCAAAACGGTATATCCAAGCAGTTTCTGACATTCGGAAAGCACTTTGTTTATTCGTTTTCGCTAAGTTAGAAATTAGAAGCGCTTTTACTTTTAGGTGGTTTTTTATATCTTTCCGATGTTTCATAATGTGCTTGAACAAGGAAAGATTGCTTGAAAAGAAAATATTTGACAAGAGTTTTCTTCATAAAATCTGTATTCTTATGTCATTTTTTTACCAAAAACGGTCTAAAAGAAGTTAAAAACTGCTTATTTTTGCCAAATAATAGGAACAATATGGGGTATATCTTATCCGTTTTTGTGTATTTTGAACTTGGATACATTATCGACATTTAGGATGATTATCTGTTGAAGGACGGTTTTATTTGTTAGCTGCATTTGCACTCGAGTAACTTTATGTACAAAGTCGGAGGCGAATTAGGGTGACTTTCTGATTTAGGTGTACCTAGTTTTTCTCGTTGTATCTTGCGAAAAATTTTTCTTGTTTGAGGATATTTGGGACAAGGTATCTCTAGTTGGTCTATTTTGATTACGACTTAGTCTTGTGAAAAGATTTGATTTCTTCGTGATTTTCGCTGATGGGAAATTCGTTATTGTGCGTTAAGAGATCGTCGGCGATAGTTAATTCCATTTGTCGTAACTGTTTGATTTCATCACGAAAGCGGGCTGCTTCTTCAAAGTTGAGATCGGCGGCTGCTTCGTGCATTAGTTTTTCAAGATACTGTATACGGTTGGCTAAATTGTGACCGGCTATATCGCTTTGTGTACTTAAATTAGAGATATTTGCGCGGATGTAGTTAGTTTCGCCAGTCGCATCAAGAATATGGTCAATATTTTTTTTGACGCTGCTTGGAGTGATGTGGTGCTCTTCATTGTAAATTGTTTGTTTTTTTCGGCGTCGTTTTGTTTCTTGTAAGGCGCGTTCCATGGAGCCGGTGATTGTGTCTGCATAAAGGATAACTCGGCCATCTACATTCCGTGCGGCTCGTCCAATTGTTTGAATAAGTGAGGTTTCTGAGCGTAAAAAACCCTCTTTATCAGCATCTAGTATGGCAACAAAACCACATTCTGGGATATCCAGGCCTTCTCGCAGCAGGTTAATACCGACCAAAACATCAAAGGTACCAAGTCGCAAATCGTGTAGAATTTCAATACGCTCTAATGTATCAATATCAGAATGCATATAGCGTACACGAATATCTCGTTCGTGGAGATATTCAGTTAAGTCTTCGGCCATACGTTTGGTCAGAACGGTTACCAATGTCCGATAATTTTTTTTGATTGTTTTGCGAATTTCATCCACGAGGTCATCAACCTGTGTACGCGCCGGGCGAACTTCTGTTAGTGGGTCAATGAGCCCTGTTGGGCGGATGACTTGTTCTACAAAAACACCACATGATTGTTCGATTTCCCAGTGTCCAGGTGTTGCAGAAACAGCAATAGTTTGCGGGCGCATAGCGTCCCATTCTTCGAAGCGTAAAGGACGATTATCCATGCATGAAGGGAGGCGAAATCCATATTCCGACAGGGTTGCTTTTCGTCGGAAGTCGCCTCGATACATACCGCCAATTTGGGGGATAGTTACGTGGCTTTCATCGATGAAAATCAGAGCGTTGTTAGGAATATACTCAAACATGGTAGGAGGGGGCTCTCCAGGCTTCCTGCCTGTTAAATAGCGTGAATAATTTTCGATCCCGGGACAGGAGCCGGTTGTTTCCAACATTTCTAAATCAAATATCGTGCGTTGCTCTAAGCGTTGTGCTTCCAAAAGACGACCGGCGGAGTTCAGTTCTTTGAGGCGTTGAGCTAATTCTATTTTAATCGATTTTATCGCCTGGTTTAATGTTGGCCGTGGCGTTACATAATGCGAATTAGCGTAAATTTTAACAGATTGAAGATTACCTGTTTTTTGTCCTGTTAAGGGATCAAATTCAGTAATCATGTCAATTTCCTCACCGAATAATGAAATACGCCAAGCGCGGTCTTCAAGATGTGCAGGAAAAATTTCAATCGTATCGCCTCGGACGCGGAAAGAACCGCGGGTGAAGTGATTGTCCTGTCGATGATATTGTTGAGCGACTAAGTTGGCCAATAATTGTCTTTGGTCCAGTTTATCGCCTGTTTGCATTTGGAATGTCATAGCAGTATAAGTTTCTACAGAACCAATTCCGTAGATACAGGATACGGAGGCGACGATAATAACGTCATCGCGCTCAAGCACGGCGCGTGTTGCGGCATGGCGCATGCGGTCTATCTGCTCGTTGATAGAGGATTCTTTTTCAATATAAGTGTCAGAGCGCGCAACATAGGCTTCCGGCTGGTAATAATCGTAATAAGAGACAAAATATTCCACTGCATTGTGAGGGAAGAAGCTTTTAAATTCTCCGTAAAGCTGTGCTGCTAGAGTTTTATTGGGCGCTAAGATAAGGGCAGGGCGCTGCGTTTTTTCAATAACTTTAGCTATTGTATAGGTTTTTCCTGATCCCGTAACACCCAAAAGCACTTGAGTACGCTCATTTTTCTCAATTCCTTCGACCAAAGCCTGAATTGCTGTGGGTTGGTCGCCTGCAGGTTCGAAGGGTGCTTGGACCTGAAATGGAATACCGCCTTCAGATTTTTGGGGATGAACAGGACGGTGCGGTGTCCATAACACACCATTTTTAAAAAGGGGATTTTCTGAAGTAATAAGTGCAGTAAGAGCTTCAACCGTCCTTGTAACATTATTGACCTTTTTTTTAGATGTAAGAGCGCTGGTTTCAGTAGAGGCACAAAGCTCTGTAACTGGATCCAATTTTGCAGCGGAATGCTTCTTAATAGCCGCAGCACGACCCATCGGCGCTCCACGGGACGCTTGATTAACTTGTTTCGGAGTTATCTTAGGTTTCTGGTGCGACATTATAAAGACATATTTTATACAGTCATTTTGGTATAACAAGAGAAAGATGAAAGAATTTTGTGTTTCATTTGTTACGGGGAACACTTTAATAGCGTTCTTTTGATTCTTTTTATTTTCTATTTACATTGCAGCGGCGCTTGTTCTGTATTTCCTATTCTTTATGACGGATGCTTGTTGTTGTGGGGGGGGTAGCAGCTATTTTCGGTGAAAACTGAGCTCATCTGAGGTAATATGGCCGGTGGAAATGAAATCATAGGCAATAATATTCAGAAAATAAGCAAAATATATATAATTTATAGTTATATGGTGCTGCTTATTGCGCATGAACGCCGTATATACATTAAAGAGTTCCTCTTTAGTCTTGAAGAAAATGGTCGTAAAATGATGCTTAACCTGCCCGTAAATCATCATTAGTTTAACGTAAAGTCGCACCTTTGGGCGTAGGAAGATGCCAATATATTAAGAGGTCGGTTGCTATTATACATCGAATATTAAGTTATGATACAAAATACGTTGTTTTTTGATTCTATATTATTTACAATTTAAATTGTTATTTCGTTATAGAAATAGAGTGCCAAAATCCTGGAAATTGATTCACTTTTTTATAATCTTCTTTTAAATATATTTTTTTGTTTTTGCGCAATGTGTTAAATTTAAAATTGTGGTGAATTTTCCTTTTTGTGAGTTGGTTGCCATAAGGATTCAATTAAATATTTTCGATCTAAAATAAAAATTTAATTTTGATAATGGTCGGAGGATGCTCCTTTATTTTTTGTATGGAAAATAGGGTTTCTGTACTATATAATAAAAGGCGGTCGTGGTTCTCGGGTTCCAAAAGTGATTTTGGAGTCTGTTTTTTGTATTTTTATTAAGATCTTTCATAGAAAAGAAAGGGACAGATCATGGAAAAGTTTCCAATGACTAAAGCCGGTTTCGAAAGTCTCAAAGAGGAATTGCGTTGGCGTCAGCAACAAGAGCGGCCACGGATTATTGAGGCGATTTCTGAGGCACGTGCGCACGGCGATCTGTCAGAAAATGCTGAATATCATGCTGCTAAAGAAGCACAAAGCCATAATGAAGGGCGTATAAATGAGCTTGAGGATTATATTGCACGGGCTGAAGTTATTAATGTTTCTCGCCTTTCAGGAGACAAAGTTAAATTTGGGGCCACTATTAAGCTTTTGGATGAAGATACTGAGGAAGAAAAGGTTTACCAGATTGTTGGTGATCAAGAATCTGATGTGAAAACCGGTAAAATTTCTATTTCTTCGCCCATTGCGCGCGCGCTTATCGGAAAGCAAGAAGGCGACGTGATTGAAGTGAACGCACCAGGTGGTGCGCATAATTACGAAATCATTAAGATTCACTACGCTTAAATTGTCATGCGTGTATCCCTAAAAGACACTGATATTATTGCTGTTCACTTTAAAAAACGTTTATCTGGAGTGACGTCTACAGTCGTTCAGCTTATTCCATTGCAGCGAAAGCGAGGTGTGCGTGTCTCTGTTTTGGGAATGGGGCTGCCGCAGAATTTGCCGCATCTTGCCTTTAGGGATCTTTTTGGGCTTTGGAAGAGCTCAGGAGACAAACCGCTTCGTATTTGGCATGCACGGCGTAATATCGAGATGCTTTGTGGAGTTCTTTTACGTGATGTTTTACGTATGAAGCTCAAACTCATATTCACGTCAGCTTCCCAGCGCCATCATACAGTTTTCACCGAATGGTTGATTCGCCGTATGGATAAAGTTATTGCTACTAGTGAGCGTGTAGGGGCTTATCTAAAGGTTCCTTATCAAATTATTATGCATGGGGTGGACCTTGAACGTTTTTCTCCACCAGAGATTGCTGAAGACTTTTTTTCAGCATCTGGGCTGCCAGGGAAATATGCGGTAGGGTGTTTTGGCCGTGTGCGTCATTCGAAGGGTACGGATTTGTTTGTAGACGCGATGTTGGCATTATTGCCGCGCTATCCTGATTGGACTGCGGTTATTGCCGGCCGGACTACAGCGCAACATTATATGTTCGATAAGGAATTGCGTCGAAAAATTTCATCTGCTGGTTTAAATAATCGCATCATTATGCTTGGCGAGATTTTGGATACACCTTTGTGGTATCGTCGTATGTCGCTTTATGTGGCTCCTTCTCGCGTAGAAGGTTTCGGTTTAACGCCCTTGGAGGCAATGGCCTCGCAGACAGCTGTGGTGGCTAGTAATACCGGTATTTATGAAGAATTAGTCATAAATGGAACAGGAACGGTTGTTGAAGTGGGCGATGGAGCAGCTTTGACGAAAGCAATTGAATCTTATTTTAGTGATTTAAGAAAAACATCGAAAGAAGGGCAAAAGGCTTTAGCCCATGTTCGCGCGCATTTTCCTTTAGAGAAAGAAGCCATCGCGATTGAGAGTGTTTATGAGGCAATATTTGCGGAACAAACGCCTTAAATACGCTAAAAATCTTTGAAAATTATTATTTTTAAAAATGTAAATAAAATATAGTCTTTCGTTTTTGCAAAGAACGAAGAACTATTTTAATGGTTACGATGATAGCTCGTGGTCAATTATAAAAAATTGAGCTTTTAGGTAGTTGGAATTGGATGTTAAGTTTATCTTTAATGAAGGTACTCTGCCACCCAGGATGAACAATCAATATGATGATATTTTTGTTGTAATCAGTGTTTTGGTTAGGTTAAGTTTTTTGTAAAAGGAAATTGTGCAGTTCTTTTTTAGTTTATGCTAAAATTTTAATTCAACGCTTACTGATTGCACTCCTGCATAGGCCAAAATTCTGCACGCGAACAGTAAGGCTATCTGTATCTTGGGTAATGTTAAACATCGATATAGAAAAATTAAATTCACCAAAAATTTCCTTTGTTGTACCGAGAATAGCTCGTTATTAAGTTGCAGTAGATAGGTGCGCAGATTGGTTTCAAATTGGCGGCGTAGGCTAATAAAGCACAACAAAACAAGGCCTCGGCTAATATAAAAGGAGCTGAAATACCAATTTAAAATTGTTTGCGCCAGAATGCAGGGATAAAAAGCACAAATATGGTCACGATTTCAAGGCGGCCAACCAGCATTAAAAAGCTCAAAATCCATAAAGCATTATCGTTAATTGTTGAGAAATTACCGGCAGGACCGATGATATCTCCAAAACCTGGGCCGATATTCGAAAGTGCTGTTAAGACACCTGTAAAGGCAGAAGTAAAATCGAGCCCGGTCGTAAGCAAAAGTGCGGTACCAGTGAGAAGACAAGACATATAAAGGCATACAAAAAGAAGGACTGCTTTAGCGATATCGCTTGATACATTTGAGTGATCGTATCGGACTTTTACAACCGCGTTAGGAGAAAGAAGTTTTGCCATATTCGCTTGCGCAATACGCCAGAGAATAATTAAACGGTTTATTTTTATGCCACCGGAGGTAGAACCAGCGCACCCACCTGCAAAAGAAACAATGAAAAAAATACCAAGTGCAAAGGGGCCCCAAAGTTGGTAGTCTTTGGCGCTGTAGCCTGTGGTGCTGATGATAGATGTGATGTGAAAAATTGCATCGAGGAAGGCCGAGTGAAATGCGAGGTGATTGTGAAATCGCAGCCACACAGCCAAAGCAAGGCTAAAGAAGAAAACTATATTTAGAAAAACGATAACCTGCGGATCAATGGAGCGTTTGGAGTGGCCTGGGAGTACTAATTTAACGTAAAGCACGAAGGGCAAAGCAGAAAACAACATAAAAATAGTCGCAACGATCAGGATGGCCGGTTTATTAGAAAAATAACCAAAAGAGGTATCGTGCGTTGAAAAACCTGCTGTCGCTATCGTACTCATCGCGTGATTAACGGAATCGAATAAGGTCATACCAGCGGCAAAATAAGAAATCATACAAGCGAGTGTTAGCCCGATATAAGCAGTAATAATTCCGTTAGCGATTTGATTGATGCGGGGCAGTATTTTTTCAGATTTATCTGATGATTCCATATGAAAAAGCTGCACTCCCCCGACGCGAAGTGAAGGTAAGAGCAATAAAGCTAAACCAATAAAGCCAATGCCACCGATCCAGCACATAATGGAACGCCACAATAAAATGCTTCGTGGCAAATAGTCGAGACCAATGATTACTGTGGAGCCTGTAGTTGTAATTCCAGAGACAGATTCAAAGATCGCTCCGGCTAGAGAAATCGGGAGCGGAGAAAGATAAAGAGGGAGAGCACCCACTATACTTCCTGTTAGCCAAAGACAAACTGTCAGAGTGAAGCCAAGTCGCGCTGAAAAACGGCAAGTAGAGCCTCTGGTAGCTAAAAGGATCAGTGTTGCCAGCATGACGGTTACGGCGCAAGGATGGAGAAAAGTTACCCAACTACGGTTGCCATCGCACAAATCAACAAAAATCGGGAGAAGCATAGCCATTCCCATGATTAAGGCAAAACGGGCGCAGACATTGATGATAAATTGAAAGATGACTTTTCCCTATCTCTGTTTGTTTTTATTGCATTTTGCGCCTACTAGAATTTATATATTTTTATGCTCGTAGAATAAAGTTCAATTCTTAATAGTAAGTACGCTGCGATAAATTGACAATCAACCTCTTAGCTAATCTTGCAAAAAACGCGCATATACCATAATTTAAATCGTCGAAAAATATTTTTTTAAAAAATACGTTTTATCATAATTGATGGACAGAAAATAAAAAGCCAAAGATAAAAGAGGTTCTACGGTGCGGTCGCATATTCGCGTTCTGATTATTGGTTCAGGGCCGGCTGGTTATACAGCGGCAATTTATGCGGCTCGAGCGATGCTCAAGCCGGTTTTGGTTACTGGGTTGCAGCAAGGGGGACAGCTGACAATTACGGCTGACGTTGAAAATTATCCAGGTTTTGCTGATCCAATTCAGGGGCCGTGGTTGATGGAACAAATGGTGAAGCAAGCCGAGCGTATGGGAACGGAAGTTGCCTACGATACTATTGTAAGAGCTGATTTATCGAAGCGTCCTTTCATCTTATACGGCGATTCAGGAATGCAATATTGTTGTGACACGCTTATTATTGCGACAGGGGCGCAGGCTCGCTGGCTTGGCTTAGAAAGCGAAAAGACTTTTATGGGGGGGGGAGTTTCTGCTTGTGCCACCTGCGATGGTTTTTTTTATCGTGGTAAGGATGTCCTTGTTGTGGGGGGCGGCAATACAGCTGTTGAAGAAGCTCTTTATTTATCTAATTTGGCTAAAAGTGTGAGCGTGATTCATAGGCGAGACCGTTTTCGTGCGGAAAAGATTCTGCAAGATAGGTTATTCGCTCGAGATAATGTGCGCGTCATTTGGGATCATACGGTAGAGGAAATTATTGGTTTACAGGCTCAATCATCAATGGGCGCTGTTATGACGGGTGCACGCCTCAGAAATGTTGAAACAGGCCAAGAATTAATAATAAATGCAGAGGGGATATTCATTGCTATCGGGCACGACCCCGCTGTTTCTTTGTTTGAAGGGCAATTGAGGCAAAAAGAAGGCGGCTATTTATGGACGGCCCCAGATTCAACAGCGACGAGTATTGCTGGCGTTTTTGCAGCAGGCGATGTTGCTGATGATGTATTCCGCCAAGCCGTAACCGCGGCCGGAAGAGGATGTATGGCGGCACTAGAGGCAGAGCGATTTTTGGAAACATAGATAGAAACATCTGGAAAATGGCTTTTATTAATAAAATATAAAATAAAGGGAATAAGGGGAAGGGATTGTGACTTCACCGCTAGATTGGGATAAGTTAAGAGTTTTTCACGCTGCGGCAGAGGCAGGTTCTTTTACGCACGCAGCTCAGCGTCTTCATTTATCTCAATCGGCAATTTCGCGACAGGTTTCGGCTTTAGAGCAGGACGTCGGTGTGCCCTTATTTCAACGTCATGCACGTGGTTTAATTTTAACAGAGCAGGGCGAGATTCTTTACCGCGCAGCCCATGATGTCTTAATGAAACTAGAAAATACGCGTTTGCAATTAAATGAAAGTCGTGAAAAGCCAACGGGGCGTTTACGCGTCACATCGACTTTTGGGATGGGGGCAGGGTGGCTTGCAGAGCGTATGCCCGAATTCCTGGACCTTTATCCCGATATGCGCGTCCAAATTTTGCTCAATGACGAAGAGCTTGACTTAACAATGCGTTATGCAGATTGTGCTATCCGCTTACATCAGCCGCAGCAACCTGATTTGATACAAAGAAAATTATTTACGGTTCATATGCATGTTTATGCTTCGGAAGGTTATATAGCGAAGTATGGTAAGCCAGAAAAATTATCTGAGCTGGATGCACATCGTATTATTTCATTTGGTCAACCGGTTCCACATTATCTATCTGGCTTAAATTGGCTAGAAAAGGCTGGAAGAAATGATGGTTCCTTGCGTGCTTCAGTGCTACAAATTAACAATATAATCTCTATTAAAAATGCAATTATGCGCAATTTTGGTATTGCTGTACTTCCTGATTATATTGCTCATAATAATGAGCAGCTTGTGAGGCTTTTTCCCGATACAACTGATATCCCTTCCTTTGATACCTTTTTTTGTTACCCAGATGCTTTGAAAAATTTAGCAAAGCTGAATGCTTTTCGAGATTATATTTTCCTAAAAGCTCGTAAATGGTCTTTTTAATTAAATGATATTTTATAAGCTAACGGGCTATCAAGAATGAAAAAAAACTACTGAGCTATGTGTTTATTGCATAGCAGATGCGCTCGAGTTTTCATTGTGCTTCTTCGGATAAAATGGCATAAAGCGCTGTCTCTTGATCATGTTTACTCCTATTACATTTTCTTGAGTGTTCCCCTGTGGAGGTCTGTAGGATTTTTTTCTGAAGGCCCCCCTTAATTAGCCGGGCTTTAGTCCGGTTTTTTTTTGCCTCTGGGATAAGGTCGAAAAATTAAGATATTGTAAGAAAGATAGGCAGAAATTTTTTAAAATTTTATGAGCGTTCAATAATTTTTTCAAAAAAGGTTCGGTGTAAAGGGGGAAAAAAGGGTGTTTGTATCGTAAAGCTCTTGGATATAGAAAATCAAGGTAAGCACGAAATGCTTTTAGACATGACGAATTTGATTGATAGCTTTTCCTGTAGGTCTTCGGGACCGATCATTCAATAAAGCAGTGATTTTATCAGATAATTACAGACCCGTATTTCTGCCCGTAAACTCTCGTTTATTTTGTTAAAGCGGCGCGATTACAATTAATTAAGGAACCGCTAAAATAACAAGCGTCCCGCCTTTGATATAAATGGATAAACACCCCCCACAGGCATCGTCGCACATAGCGCTTGCCTATCATTATTAAGGCAGGATTGTTCGAAAGATGATCCCTTTAATACGGACTCATTGCAACTATATCTCCATGCAATTTATTCGCGTAAATTCCTCTCGCATAACTCGTATACACCACGACGCAGCCCCAAAAATATTGGCATTTTGGGGCATGGCGTTAATAGCTGACAAAATTATCTAAAATTTTTAGAGCAAACTGCCACAAAAGCGTTGGATCCGTGAACAAGCTTCTTCTAATGCTTTTTCTGATATCGCGTAAGAAATTCGGAACGCCGGCCCAAGCCCAAAGGCAGATCCATGGACGACGGCAACAGATTCTTCTTCTAAAAGTGCTGTTACGAAGTCTTCATCATTCGTTATAATTTTACCCCTGGGCGTTTTTTTACCGATGAAATCCGCGCAGGAAGGATAAACGTAAAAGGCACCCTCAGGTGTTGGGCAGCTAATACCAGGAGTCTGATTAAGCATAGAAACGACGAGATCACGACGCGCTTGGAAAATGCTTTTATTGCGAGCAATAAAATCTTGAGGGCCAGTAAGTGCTTCGACGGCTGCCCATTGTGAGATAGAACTTGTTCCAGATGTTTGTTGACCTTGAATGATATCCATGGCTTTAATCAACTCTTGCGGTCCGCCCGCGTAACCAATTCGCCAGCCTGTCATGGCATAGGCTTTGGAAACGCCGTTCATTGTCAGTGTGCGCTCGTAGAGCTGGGGCTCTACTTGGGCTAGTGTAACGAAAGTAAAATCTCCATACGTTAGATGTTCGTAGATGTCGTCAGCGAGGATATGCACATGGGGATATTTTAATAAAACATCTGTTAGCTTTTTTAATTCGTCGTACGTATAAGCGGCGCCTGACGGGTTTGAAGGAGAGTTAAATATAAACCATTTTGTTCTGGGAGTAATAGCGGCCTCTAGATCTTGTGGCTGGAGTTTATAAAAAAATTCACCTTTGGTTTTTACAAAGACAGGTGTGCCATTATTGAGGGCAACCATATCCGGGTAGCTGACCCAATAAGGAGATGGAATGATGACTTCATCTCCTTCGTTCAGCGTAGCCATTAATGCATTAAAGAGGATCTGTTTACCACCGGTGCCGACAATGACCTGCTCTGGCTTGTAATCAAGGTTGTTTTCTTTTTTGAACTTATCAGAAATTGCTTGGCGTAACTCTGGAATACCAGACACAGGTGGATATTTTGTTTTTCCACGTTGAATAGCTTCAGCAGCGGCGTTTTTGATATTATCTGGTGTATCGAAATCGGGCTCTCCGATGCTTAGGGCAATAATGTCACGACCTAAAGCTTTTAAATGACGTGCCTTTCCAGAAATGGCGATCGTTTCAGAAGGTTTGATACGAGAAAGTTTGTCGGCGATAAAAGCCATAATTTCGATTCCTTTGTAGGTGGACGGATAGTTATTTACCCGGGTGAACTCTATAGGGGATTATGTCGCAAGCGATAAAAAACTGCAAGGAGGCTCCTACAAAACTTAATTTTAGGCGTAAATTTTACGACTCCGCTTCGCGAGGATTCTAAAGAAGCTCTCTGGAATAAATATGAGAAAAAATTTCTTTTGTGTGCGGAAGCACGAGCCTTCACTTTGAAAATTCTTGCAGTCAGAACTGTAGCCGGAATTTTCGCTATCAGTTTTGTTACGGATAAGTTTTTTTTGGATTAATTAATAGTTATGAAGAAGAGTTGTACGATTAAAGATGTGTACGGCGCGTCGACAGTCGTTAAAGTTTACCAGTGGATAAAATTTTGACAGATAAAGTTAACAATGGGTTTAAAGACGGTCAGCCTACTCATCAAGCGATATGACCAAAGATTTTTTATGCAAGCATTTACACATGCTCTACGTTTGGAGAAAACCATTGTCTATGTTTGCAGTTATTCATGATTTGATCAACCGCCCCGGATTTTGCAGCGACGATATGTTACTCCTCGCGGTTGCGAAAGTGATTCGTATCTAGAATTTTCTATTACTTTTCTTGGAATCTTTTTAAGCAAGGAACAATTGCCGATTATTATGATAAACTGCAGAGAGAATACGAAAACTCTTTAACAATTGCACAAAGTTAATAGCAAACGCATTATAATATGGGCTACACTTTTAGAAAAATAAAAACCTCGCCTGTGACGGAGAGGTTTCTCAAATAAAATAAGCAGAACTTAAAGAGCGGCAAGGTTCTCAGCAGCAAATTTTCCCGAGCGACGATCTTGGAGAACGTCATAAGAAATTTTTTGTCCTTCATTGAGACCACTTAAACCAGAGCGTTCAACGGCAGAAATATGTACGAAGACGTCAGCACTACCGTCACTAGGCTGAATAAATCCAAAACCCTTCGTTGTATTAAACCACTTTACTGTTCCTGTAGACATAGGAAACTCCTTAATAAATATGTAAAATTACCGTAGTACTGAAGCCAAATGTCTTCAATACAACTTTAGATCGAAATTAGGCAGGAGAAGTTTCATCAAAAGTGCGCGTTGCACAGGAAAGAAAGTCGCATAACCGAAAATTCGATGGGGGCATCCCTAAACGATTTTAGTATAAAAAACAAGCTTTTTATACAAGGCAAAGATGGCCAGAAAATAAAGAGCGCTGTATTTATGATACAACACAAATTAAGCAAAATAGCTTTGTAATGGGCGCACTTCAAGATTATTGGTTTTAAGCGCTTCTACGGCGTGCACTGCGGATTCAGCACCGGCTATTGTCGTATAATAGGGCACTTTGTGCATTAACGCTGCGTGGCGTAATGATTTGGAGTCCGAGATGGTACTGGCAGTATTGGTTGTGTTGAAAATTAATTGGATATGCCGATTACGAATGGCATCTTCTATATGAGGATGACCTTCAAGCACTTTATTAATTTTATCAGACTTAATACCGTGTTCGCTGAGAAATTTGTGCGTTCCGCTTGTCGCTAAAACAGAAAAACCAAGTTTAGTTAAGCGTTTGATCGGCTTTAAAATACGTTCTTTGTCTTCGTCTCTGACAGAGACGAAGACAGTACCTTCATGTGGTAGCTCAATACCGGCTCCAAGTTGGGCTTTAGCAAAAGCAAGAGGAAATTTGTAATCAAGCCCCATTACTTCGCCGGTTGAACGCATTTCAGGGCCAAGCAGTGTATCTACACCCGGGAAACGAGCGAAAGGAAAGACTGCTTCTTTGACAGCAACATACGGTTTTTGCGGTATAGACGGTAATCCACCATAAGCTTTAAATGCATCGTGAAGGTTTTCTCCTGCCATGATATGTGTAGCAATTTTGGCGATTGGTCGGCCAATGGTTTTTGCAACAAATGGAACAGTACGTGAGGCACGAGGGTTGACTTCTAAAACATAAATCGTCTCATTTTTGATAGCATATTGTACATTCATAAAGCCACGAACATGTAGTGCTTGCGCTAACGCTTTGGTCTGCCGCTCCAGTTCAATTACTAATTTATGGGACAGTGTGCGTACCGGTAAAGAACAAGCTGAATCACCAGAATGGATGCCGGCTTCTTCAATATGTTCCATAATACCAACGACTAGCGTTTCTTCTCCATCACATAGACAATCAACATCAACTTCAATGGCTTCTGTTAGATAGGTATCAAATAAAAGCGGATTTTTACCAAGTAATATGTTGACTTGATCTGCAGTGCTATGGGGATAACGGGCTTTGATATCTTCTGGTACTAATTCAGGGACTGTTCCGACTAAATAATTCTGCAAGTCACGTTCGTCGCGAATAATTTGCATAGCACGTCCGCCTAAAACATAAGAGGGGCGAACAACTAACGGGAAGCTTAGTTCGTGGGCGATAAGACGCGCTTGCTCAACTGAATGGGCGATGCCATTCCGGGGTTGCGTCAACTTGAGTTTGAATAATAATTTTTGAAAGCGGTCCCTGTCTTCTGCTAGATCAATAGCATCAGGTGAAGTTCCTAAAATGGGGATATTATTTTTTTCTAGAGCGCTTGCCAATTTTAATGGCGTTTGCCCGCCAAATTGGACGATCACTCCAATTAATTCGCCTTTTTCTTGTTCTGTTTCCAAGATAGCTAATACATCTTCTGTTGTTAAAGGCTCGAAATAAAGGCGATCAGATGTGTCGTAATCCGTCGAGACAGTTTCAGGGTTGCAATTAATCATGATAGATTCAAAGCCAGCATCGCGTAAAGCAAAGGCGGCATGGCAACAACAATAGTCAAATTCGATGCCCTGGCCGATGCGGTTTGGACCTCCGCCTAAAATGACAATTTTTTTGCGCTGAGAGACTCTTGCTTCTGAATATTCCGCGCCTGTAAAGGGTTTTTCATACGTCGAATACATATAAGCTGTAGGAGAAGAAAATTCAGCTGCACAAGTATCGATACGTTTAAAAACAGGCTTTATATTAAGCGATTTACGTAAAGCGATGATATCATCCGGCGTTTGTCCGGTAAGATTAGCCAAGCGAGCATCCGAAAAGCCCATGGCTTTCAACATGCGTAAATTTTCTGCATCTTGGGGGAGTCCGTGAGCGCGGACGTGTCGTTCCATCTCAACGATGGATGCTATTTGTTCTAAAAACCACGGATCAATTTTGCTGATTTGGTGAATCTCGGTCAATGATAGGTTCATACGCATTGCTTGGGCCACATAGCGCAGACGATCAGGGCTCGGTATTGCAATGGCCGAGCGTATAGAATTTTTTTCATCACTCTCGGCATGCTCAGGGAGCAAAATTTCGTCAAGACCGGTAAGGCCGGTCTCAAGACCACGAAGGGCTTTTTGCAACGATTCTTGAAATGTACGGCCAATTGCCATGACTTCCCCGACGGATTTCATGGCAGTGTTCAGGACAGGCGTCGAGCCAGGAAATTTCTCAAAGGCGAAACGAGGGATCTTCGTAACAATATAATCAATGGAAGGTTCAAACGATGCTGGTGTTGCACCTCCTGTGATATCATTTTTTAGCTCATCAAGCGTGTAACCAACCGCTAGTTTGGCAGCTATTTTAGCAATCGGAAAACCTGTTGCTTTCGAGGCAAGCGCCGAAGAACGAGAAACACGCGGATTCATTTCAATGACAATTAAACGGCCGTTTTCAGGATTAACAGCAAATTGCACATTGGAGCCACCGGTTTCAACACCAATTTCACGCAGCACAGCGATTGAAGCGTTGCGCATAATTTGATATTCTTTATCAGTTAGGGTAAGAGCAGGGGCGACTGTAATGGAATCACCAGTATGGATGCCCATAGGGTCGATATTTTCAATGGAACAGACAATAATGCAGTTGTCCTTTTGATCGCGGACGACTTCCATTTCGTATTCTTTCCATCCTAAGACGCTTTCTTCAATCAAAACCTCTGTCGTAGGTGAAGCTTCAAGGCCACGTTCAATAATTTCATAAAATTCAGAGCGATTATAGGCAATGCCACCACCTGTACCACCGAGCGTAAATGAAGGGCGTATAATAGCCGGAAGCCCGATAACATCGAGCGCCTGAACCGCTTTTGCGGTGGCATGCGCTATGTAATGTTGTTTACGGTCCGCTTCTGCACGGCGCCAATCATGGCCAAGCTTTTCCAGTTCTCTGTCAAGAGTATCACCCGAAAATTTAGCTTTGAGTCTATTACGTGTTTCTTCGTAGAGCCGGCGGTTCTCTTCTTTAAGTTCAGTTGCGTTGGCCAACATAGAACGCGGTGTTTCTAAACCAATTTTTGCCATTGCTGAGCGAAACAAAGCACGATCTTCAGCCTTATCAATAGCGTCGGCATTAGCACCGATCATTTCAACATTATAGCGGTCTAAAATTCCCATGCGTTTCAACGATAAAGCGGTGTTAAGAGCTGTTTGTCCCCCCATAGTTGGCAAAAGAGCGTCAGGACGTTCGTGGGCAATAATCTCAGCTACCACTTTCGGAGTGATGGGCTCAATATAGGTCGCATCAGCTAAATCTGGATCAGTCATAATAGTGGCAGGGTTAGAGTTAACCAGAATGATTCGGTAGCCTTCTTCTTTTAAAGCCTTACAGGCCTGTGTCCCTGAATAGTCAAATTCGCACGCCTGACCGATAATGATAGGCCCCGCTCCGATGATAAGGATAGATTTTATATCTGTACGTTTTGGCATGGCTTTTTCCTACGATGAGCGCCCGCGCGCAGTTGCGGTAGGCAGAACATTAAAAATTTTCGAGGCTACGCTTGTTTTATAGGTTAATAAGTACAGAAAGTAAGCCATAAAATGCCTTTTCCATGCTTTTTTCGTAAAATTGAAGATGAATAGCTTCTTTAAGGCTTATTAACTTTCTGTAAGTGCAAAACTGTAACTTATCATCAAGAGGACATAAAATTTTAGCGAAGTTGAGACGTTAAAGGCCACCATATTTAACACAGCATAGCGGGTTATTTACAGCAAATGAAGCTGAGTGCCATTTACTCTAAACGGAAGTGGATATTACATCGAAATTTGATGAAATTTTAAAGGTGATAGGCACGTGAAGACGTATTTAAACATTTGCTGGTGGCAATATTCTCATTAAAACAGGGGTGAGAGGTGGGTCGTTATTTTGGAATTTAAGTTTGTTTGTTCTGTTCAAAAATATTTTAAAATAGCACTTTTGAAGCATTACTGAGTGTGGCCAATTTTTTGCAAAATATGCGAAAATTTTCGTTGAGGCTTACACAATGTAAAAAATCATCCGCTCTTTGTGAAAATATTAAATGTCTGTACGCTCGGTAAAGTGGAATCTAGAGACATTTTTTGCTTTAGGTTTTGCGTTGACGCAAATTATGCTAAGTGGAGGCTTCGAAAAATAAGCAGGGATTTAGAAGGATGGTGAGGGAAGTGATATGCATGCTATGAAAAGTCCAAAACTTGATTCGGCATTCGTTCGTCGCGGGCTCGTTTTAGTTTTTATTACTTTATTATTAGATATCATCGGCATCGCGATCATCGGTCCCGTTTTGCCTGATTATATCCATCAGTTGACAGGAGAGGATATTAGTAAGGCATCTGTAGAAGGAGGGGGATTATTGGCTGCTTATTCAGTGATGCAATTTTTATTTGCTCCCTTCATTGGTAATCTTTCTGATCGTTATGGTCGCCGTCCCATTTTGCTTATCTCTATTATCAGTTTTGCCATCGATAATTTCATATGTGCTATAGCCTGGAGTTATTCTATGTTATTTATCGGGCGTTTTTTGTCGGGAGTGAGTGGCGCTAGTTTCGCGACATGTTCCGCTTATTTAGCCGATATATCGGACGATAAGACTCGTACACGCAATTTTGCTCTTATCGGGGTAGCATTTGGAGTTGGGTTTACTTTAGGCTCCTTTATTGGTGGTTTCTTAGGCCAGTTTGGGCCGCGTGTTCCGTTTTATTTTGCTGCTAGTTTTTCATTTATTAATTTTATTTTCGCGTGGATTATGCTCCCAGAAACTCTTTCTATGCGCAATAGACGCCCTTTTGATATTAAGCGCGCAAATCCTTTAGGCGCGCTTTTGCAACTTAGACAATATCCAGTCGTTTTCTGGGTGTTGTTAGCTTTTTTTCTTTATTGGGTTGGGCAATCTGTGTGGCCGAGCATTTGGTCATTCGTCGCTAAAGAGCGCTATGATTGGAGTGCTTTTTCTATTGGAGTGTCTTATGGCGTTTTCGGTATGGGGCAGATCATTGTGATGGCTTTGATTTTGCCATATCTCTCTAAGCGTTGGAACGATTGGCGCATTACTATGGTTGGTCTTTTTTCTGCGTTAGTCGCTATGTTCGGCTTCGCATTCGCAACGCAAGGGTGGATGGTTTATGCCGTTTTTGCGTGTACGATACTTGAATATCTCGTTCATGCTCCCATGCGCGCTATTGCCTCAGCACAAGTACCGGCGAACGCGCAAGGAGAATTACAGGGAGCGATGACATCTGTTACTTCATTGGGCTCAATAATTGGACCTATTTTTTATACACTTATTTTTAGACAATTTACGCATGAAGGCGCAGAAATTCATTTTTCTGGCGCTCCTTTTATAGGAAGCTTTTGTATGGTTGCTGTAGCGACTATAATTTTCGCTTTGCGCGTGCGTCCACTTCCTAAAATGCTGCCAGAACCATTACGCCACGGTAATTAAAGCAAAAATGGAGTTTATCGTCTTCGTAAATGAATTAAGGCATTTGATTCATTTTGGGAGATGGCGTGCCGGTGCGCAGTAAAAAGATTACGCTCTTTAGTGAAAAAGATAGAAGCCTGGGAGATAAGAAATCACTAAATTAGATTGTTTTTTTATAATTCACAACTAAATCGCGGAAACGTGTAAACAGATAATGGCTGTCTTGTGGCCCCGGAGAGGCTTCGGGGTGGTGCTGGACAGAAAAAATAGGCTTTCCGCTGATCTTAAGGCCGCAGTTTGAACCATCGAAGAGGGAAATATGTGTCTCTTCAACGTGTTGCGGCAAAGATGACGCGTCTACTGCAAAACCGTGATTCATCGACGCAATCTCGACTTTTCCGGTAGTCAGGTCTTTAACGGGGTGGTTAGCGCCGTGGTGCCCTTGATGCATTTTTACAGTTTTAGCCCCAACAGCAAGAGCAAGAAGCTGGTGACCGAGGCATATGCCAAAAAGGGGTATATTACAATCAATGAGTGTTTTAATAGTTGGAACAGCATATTCAGCTGTGGCGGCTGGATCCCCTGGGCCGTTAGATAGAAAAATACCATCGGGATTCATCGCTAAAATTTCTTCTGCGTTCATGTGCGCTGGTACAACAGTTATGTGCGCACCTTGCGCGGCTATAAGGCGGAGAATATTGCGTTTAATGCCGTAGTCAATCGCAACGATATGAAAATTTTTCTTATTATTTTCACTGTAAGATTCGTTCCATACCCACGGTTTTTCATTCCAGTTTACTAATTTTTTTGACGTCACTTTTTTTGCAAGATCAAGATTAATAAGGCCATGCCATTTTTGCGCGCGCTCTTTTAAGGCATTAATATCAAAATTTCCGTTTAAATCATGGGCGATGACGGCATTTTGTGCACCTTTTTCACGGATAAGAACGGTTAGTGCTCGTGTATCAATGCCACAAAGTGCGATAATTTGATGCGTCTTCAGCCATTGATTAAAATTTTCAATTGCGCGGTAGCTGGAAGGATGAGTAATGTCCGCTTTAAAAATAGCACCAATGGCGCCACGATCATTGAGAGGTGTAAGATCTTCGATATCTTCGTTATTTGTACCTACATTGCCGATATGAGGAAAGGTGAAATTAACGATTTGTCCAGTGTATGACGGGTCTGTAAGGATTTCTTCATAGCCAGTGATGGCGGTGTTAAAACATAATTCAGCTTCTGCAACACCTGTGGCGCCTGCGCCTTTACCTTCAATAATTGTCCCATCAGCCAATATTAAAAGGGCTGTAGGCTTGCTCACGCTCCAAGGACTGGGGGAAGAGATGGTCTGCGTCATAGTGTGACTCATAACTCGCTATCTGAGAGGCGTAATAATAAACACCACGTAAAAACTGTAATAGTAGTAGAGGCTGTATATTATTGTTATAATATTTCTCTTAATATAGAAAGTATAGGTATATTCTATGAATAGGTAAAGGCCTCTTTTTGTTTTTTCTAAGACTTCGTTTAACATTGTAATACTCTTTATTAGTTATGAAAAAAGTATTCTCAGTTGAGTGAATTTAGATAAATTTGTGTTACATGACCAGGTTAACAGGGCGTTCAAGGTTGTTTAAGAAGAGTAGGGGGCTTTGTTTGGTTTAACCGATGCTGTGGTTAAGAAACGTGATCTTTTTCATTTTGATGAAGGAAAATTAAAAATAGGCGAAAGTCCAACGCAGCTTATTTAAACTGAGCAAGAAGTCAACGCTTGATTATAAGAGGAATTTAATTTACCGTCACCACTCATTTCATTTTCCTTGCAATTAAAATGCCAATGTTCTAATCGCAATATTATTTCCGTACAGACGGATTTTATGGTGGTCCGTGTCAGGGACTGTATCCACACATAAAGCTTATAAAAAAACGAATAGACACTGGCATTTATTAATATATCACCAATTTATTTTAAAACAATTAAAAAATGTGTTGACATAATTTATCATAAATTATAAAAAATTTTTATGAAAGGAATGAAAATGGATAAATTAGTTCTTACTAATAATCTAAAAAAATATTTATACGAAAACGGAATACCTGTTTATAGAGTCTCATTAGATGTTTTAAACAAAAGTCCAAGTTATTTAGGTTATAAATTAAAAAACAATACATTAAGAACTAATGAAATAAAAAAAATATTAGATCATTTAAATATTAATGAAAGTGATTTATTAAATGAAAAATTCTGCAAATAAAGAAGTTGGCCGTTTAGCGTCAGCGGAATTAAAAGTAAATAAAAGTAGTCGCTGCTACTGATAATTTGTGTCAACAAATTGTAAAAGGTGTTAAGAGGTGTTTTTTGATCGCTGGTGGGTTGCAACATAATAGAGAGCGCAGCACAGTGGTTGTGAATAATGGTTAGCTTTAGATAGGTTATGCAGAAATACTTCGAAGGAGATAGGTGGTTTATCCTGTTTATTGGGGGGACGGTGTATTTGCCGTACGCTTCGCGGTATTTTTTTAAGAGATTTGCGCTTTTTATTTGCTCAGAATCTGGTACCAGCAGCGGCGAATCCTTTTAAAATAGATGGGGCTCAGCAACAGTGGTTTGCTTGCTGTCCACAGGCAGGAGCGGTATATCCGTTGTGCACCTTGCCAGCTAATGTGAATGTAATTACGGGTTAACTTGTCGCTGCTGAAAAGATAGCGGCGCGGTGGTACTGGTCCCTAAAAATCCATTAGTGCTCGATTACGGTCAGATACAGTTTTGTACGGGGTCAATGTTTGTCCAAGAAGCCAAGGCTGGCTGTCTCCCATCTGCAATTTCGCGTAGTTAGTACGAGATATCAGGCAGGTGTTTAGCTTCTTCCTCTAGTTTGTCACGAGGGATGAGGTATTCACATTGTGGTTCAATACGTACATGAGTGCAATGGCGCTCAAACGGCTAGCCATCAACCCTGATTCCATAAGCCAGTTACTGAAAGTGACGAAAACTGAAAAATTCTGATCAGCAAACCATTTTAGTAGTGGCAAGATGAAAGCTTTAACATCGGATATCGATTTCCATCCCTATTTGAATTACACTCCACACGCTGCGCAAACCGCGCTTTGCAATCTGTGTTAGATGGTATAAATTGCCAGCGAGTCTGCGGTTGTAGTGTAGCAATATGAAAGCAACCAATTTTAGAAAAAAATGCAAGAGAGGCGGGTCATTATTTTTTTAGGATCTATTTTTTTGCTTTTTTATTGATATTCAGAAAATATTTTTTATCCGATGGATAGGCATTAGCGTGGGTGCTCAATTATTTTGAATAAGGGTACTTTATAGTAAAGTAGGTGCCCGTCAGAGGCGACACAAGCTGACAGATTTGGTCGCTTTATTGTATCGGCGTTTTAATGTGGGCGATAAATTCAATTTTTAGTTTTAATTTATAATTTTTCGCTTTCGGATAATTGAGGTCGTCATAATGATGACGAATTTTTGTAAAATATAACACGCAGGCGCGGCGAGAAGGCTGCGGGGGTCGTGCGAGCGAGAGGGGAGCTCAGGGATCGCGGATCGGGTGCTGTGCCGTGCGAAAGGGGCGGCACTGTAAATTTCCCTCGGGGGGTAGTCGCGCACACGGGCGCGGAGTTTACCGCCCCGAGCGAGGATAGAACGGCTCTAGGAAGGCACCGGGGGGCGCCTCCGAGAGGGGGCGGGCGCTGATTAAGGCCGGATTTTCCGGCCAACCCACACGAGGATGCAGGCTCCGATGAAACCTGAAATGAGGTAGCCCAACCAACCGACGAAATTGACGCCCAAAAGACTAAAAAGGAAGCTCGCTAACGCGGCGCCGACGATTCCCAGAATAATGTTCAAAAACACCCCTGTTCGGCTATTCATAAAATATTGAGCAGCCCACCCAGCCAGACCACCGATGATGATAGCTGCGAGCCAGCCGATATTTGCGTCTTCCATTACACTCTCCTTTGCCTGAATTTACACTGCTGACTGTAGCTAGAGTAAGTTGCATGAAGATCAAGGTTAGTCTATTTATTGCTTAAAGAGAAGTCATTCCTAAAAATTTTGCCACAATTTTTGTTTTTTAATCAAAACAAATACATTAATAAGCATGATATTGCGCGAATTTATAGGTGTGTGCGCTATTGAGGGTGCTTAGGATTTAGAAACGGCTTCTTGATATAAAGAGAGTGTGCTAAAGTGTCTTAGGACGTGAAAAGAGCGTAGGCAGGTGCATTTTCATGCAAATTTTATAAGAATAGAGGTCGTGACAAAATTTGAAATGAGGTAGCCAAATCAACGAGAAAATTGCTATTCAAAAGGGAAGCGATCAGCGTGGTATTCAGTAATCTTCGAGATGATATTTAGCGGCTTGTTCAAAACACCACCGGCGGCTCGATTGCAAAAAAAACAAGTAGTGGGTAGTTATAGCCGCAGGGGTGTGTGTCTTTTTTTTGCGTATTTTATACGGGGGGCGTCCATTTTTAAATCAAAACTAAGATTAAAGTTAGGGGCTGGCTTTTTGTCCTTTAGGAGGATGCCGTAAGCGAGAGCTTTGAAGGAGTCCTTGCGCTTCTAAAATAGGGTAGACCATGGAGGTCAAGAGGGAATTAATTTGCTTGAGATCGCGTATAGTGTCGAGATGAAGGCTGGACGATTCCACATTTTGGATGTCACCTTCACGTAGATGTTTGAAATGTTTTAAGCTCATTTCTTTTTCTAAATTACGGAGTTGGTCTTTTTTCTGCACTAATAAATGGGCGGTGTGTGTGTCACGTGAGACAAGAGTATTAAATGCGATATGTGCATTTGCTAAAACAACGGCGTGAAAATGGAGTAGGTCGTTCCAGCTGTCATCGGCGAACTGTAAGCCCTTTTGTTGTTTCTTTTTTACTAACGCGAGCATATTACGGATAATGATATCTCCTGCTTGATCTAGTTTGATACACGCGCTCAGAAGTTCTTGTGTTTGGAGAGCTTCTTCATCCGATAATTTTTGCCCAGCTAACTGCACAAGGTAAAGCTTGATAGCGGTGTATTTTTTGTCCAATATAGTGTTCAGCTGGTTGAGCTCATGCATAATGCCGGGATCGGGCTTTTCGTAAAGTTCCATGATTTTTTCTAGCATAATGTCAACAAGGTCACAAATATGGATGACTTCACGCATGACATTAGAGAGAGCTAGGCTCGGGCGGTTAAGAACGCTATCATCGAGAGCCGTTTGCTTCGCTAGATCGAGCGTTCTATCGGCGCGCAATTTATTTGCATTCATATGTACAATTTTAGTGGTTAATTTTAAAACCCATTTTGATAATGGTATACCGGCAAGGAGGATAAAAATATTAAAAATGATATGGGCGTTAATGACCTGACTAGGGGCGTCTTTACCAAGCCATGTAGTCGTTGGTTGAAAAAGAGTAAACGAGATCAGGATAAGAACTGAGCCGGCGCCCCGCATCAGTAAATTGCCTAAGGAAACGAGGCGGGTATCGGGTGGAGCATTGCGTGTTAAAAGTGGCGCTATGAAAGAAGAACCCAAATTGACGCCAAGCACCATTACAATGCATAATGGAGCGTGAATAAGGCCATAGTTAGCGAAATTAACCAACAAAATAATTCCGGCGATAGATGAGTGCAAAAGATAAGTTAAAGCTGCTGCTAGTAAAAAAGCGGAAAGGAGGTCTGTTGAAAGGTAACCAACGATATTAGGCAGAATCACGCTATCACGTAGAGGCTCTGTGGCGGCGCTTATCATTTGCAAAGACAGAATTAAAAGGCCAACGCCGATGATGATGCGCCCTATTTGGTGCCAATTAGGTTTTTCGGTCATCATAAAGATAACAGTACCGACTAAAAGACATAACGGCACGATAATGGTGAGGTCGTAAGAGAGAATTTTGACAACTAACGCTGATCCCAATTCCCCCCCACGTACTGCTATAAGACCTGTTAAGCCGGAGACAAAACCAGAACCCACAAAAGAACTCACAAGAAGTGTCACTGCAGTAGAGCTTTGTAAAATAATCGCCATAAAAAGTCCAAAGCCCGCAGCAAAAAATGGATTGGACATGACGTGACGTAGCTCGTATTTCAGTTTGTCCCCGCAGGCACGTTCAACTCCTGTACGCACCATGCGTGTAGCTAAAAGAAGCAGGGAAACAGCGCCCGCAAGGTGAAGGAGCAGTAATGAGCCATTCATGATATCTCCTCTTCCTTCTTCTTGTGGTGAATCATAATTAATTTAGAGCGCTAATGCTATTGAAGTTTATTTTACTTTTTTGCAAGTGTGTGAAGAAAATCATAATCAGTTGGATTTTGAAAAATTTTTAAACCAAAATCAGGGAGAATAGAATAAAGGTGATCAAAAATATCGGCTTGAATTTGTTCATAGTCTTTCCAGATAGTTGTGTTGGTAAAACAATAAATTTCTAGAGGTAGGCCATTTGGCGAGGGAGCTAATTGACGCGTCATCAGAGTCATATTTTTTTTGATGCTTGCGTGCTCCTGTAAATAGGCTGAAACATAAGCGCGGAAGGTTCCGATATTGGTCAAACGGCGTGTATTAGCTGGTACGTCATGGTTCTTGCTTAATTTAGCATTCCATTCATTAATTTCTGGTATTTTTTGCACAAAGTAGCTTTCTAGTAGATTAAAGCGTGCAAGGTATTCTTGTTCTTTTTTTGTATGAAAGCGGATGCTCGACTGGTCGAGGAGTAGGGACCGTTTGATGCGTCTTCCGCCGGCTTCTTCCATTCCACGCCAATTTTTGAAAGGGTCTGTGACTAATTTTCGAATAGGGACCGTGGTGATCGTTTTGTCGAAATTTTGAACTTTGACGGTATGGAGGGCAATTTCAATAACATCGCCGTCTGCGCCAAGATTGGGAATTTCAATCCAGTCGCCGACGCGTACCATATCGGTAGATGAAATTTGGATTCCCGCGACAAGAGCGAGCAGTGTATCTTGAAAGACCAATATAAGCACTGCTGCCATTGCGCCAAGACCAGAGAAAAGGATGAGAGGTGAGCGGTCGATCAGTATGGCTACCATTAAAACGGCAGCAACAGTGAAAAGTGCAATCTTAGCGATTTGGATATAACCTTTTATCGGCTTTAAGCGAGCCGCTGGTCGTTGTTCGTAGAGGGTATTAAGGACGTTAAAAAGGGTAGAAATTGTCAAGACAGCGACAAAAATGATAAAGGCGTTGGTAACATTGCGGATGACAATATTGAGCTCATCGGGTACTCTGGGTATAAAATTAATACCGATTGAGATGGTAAAGGCCGAAACAATGTTAGCCATGTACCTAATAGAATATTCAATGTCGGCGGCTGCAGCTTTGGGGAGAAAAGAAAAAAGCCGTTTCGCTCTGTTTATAAGTAAAATCCGAGCTAAAAAATTGACCGAAAATGCTGTAAAAATAAGGACAACGAGCCAAGCAGTTGTTTCTAGCAAGGGGTATTGAACGAGAAATTTTGTCACTTTTTCTGTCTCCATTTCTGAGTTATCATCGGTTAATGATTGACAAATTTGCCAGCCGCCTAAGACAAAGTATTGAAATTATGTTCTAAAGTAGTTAAACATTCGAAAAAGAATTTTCAAAATCTGTGAGAGATAATGCGCTTCCCGCCTGATTTCCTTGATGAGATTCGCACGAGGGTACCGATTTCAACGATTATCGGACAAAGGGTGGCGTTTGACCTCCGAAAAAGCAAGCCTTCTCGGGGAGATTTTTGGTGCTGTTGTCCATTTCATAATGAAAAAAGTGCAAGTTTTCACTGTGACGATAGTAAAGGCCGTTATTATTGTTTTGGCTGTGGTGTGAGTGGCGATATTTTCACTTTTCTTGGCGAGCTTGATGGGTTGCGTTTTTCAGAAACTGTTGAGCGTTTGGCCGATTTTGCTGGTGTAAAACTGCCTATCTTTGACCCACAAAGTCATAAGCGCGAAATGCAAAAGGCTGACCTCTATGATATTATGAAAATAGCTGCGGATTTTTTCCAATATAATTTGCGCGGTGAAGGAGGTGCGCAGGCGCGCCGTTATCTTCATGAACGTGGTGTAACTTCAGAGCTTGCAGAGCGTTTCCGAATTGGTTTCGCCCCGGTGGGGCGCACAATTTTAAAGGAAGCTCTAAGCGCGCGCGGTATTTCAATGAAACAATTGGAAGAATGCGGTCTTATCATATCGGATGAAGATACTGAGGATTCTTACGATCGATTTAGAAATCGTATCATGTTTCCTATCGAAGATTTACGGGGGCGCGTCGTGGCTTTCGGGGGGCGTGCGTTAGATAAAAATATGCAGGCGAAATACCTCAATAGTCCCGAAACAGTACTTTTTCATAAGGGAAATATGCTTTACAACGCTGCTTCTGCTCGCAAAAGCAGCCGTTCTGCGGGGGAGGTACGTTCTATTCTCGTTGTTGAAGGTTATATGGATGTGATTGCCCTGACTAAAGCTGGCTTCAGAGAAGTGGTGGCACCTCTAGGCACAGCATTAACAGAGACACAAATTGAGCTTTTATGGCGAATGGGGCCTAATCCAATTTTATGCTTTGATGGAGATGAAGCTGGTTTAAAGGCCGCTTTGCGTGTTGCGGATCGTGTGTTGCCTCTTTTGAAAGCGGGGATGTCTGTGCGCTTTGTTTTATTGCCGCAAGGCCAGGACCCAGATGAAATTGTCCGTGCTGGTGGAGCGCAGCTTTTCGATTCTTTTTTGCAAAAATCAATTTCGCTCATTGAGCTTTTATGGTGGCGCGCCACTTATGGGCAGCATTTTGAAACTCCAGAAGCGAGAGCAGCACTGGAGCAGAAACTTAAGCGGCAGATCTTTACAATTAAGGATGATGATGTACGTCGTTATTATTTCCAGGATATAAAAAAACGGCTCTTCGATTTTTTTCGTCCATCTTTTTCGAGAAAAAAAAACACGGGAGGATATAGCCGAAAAAAAGAGGATGGGACGTTTAAAAATCAATCTTCTGCTTTGGTCAATTCTGATATGACACGCAATTCATCTTATTCTATTCCTTTGCGCGAGGCAG
Organism: Bartonella australis AUST/NH1; assembly: GCF_000341355.1. NCBI lineage: Bacteria > Pseudomonadati > Pseudomonadota > Alphaproteobacteria > Hyphomicrobiales > Bartonellaceae > Bartonella > Bartonella australis. The sequence continues at coordinate 1,083,211 of NC_020300.1, read as the reverse complement.
TTATTTTGTTGATTTTAGCTCATCACCCTGAGCTTTGGCACGAAAATTTTGAAGTTCTTGCCGAGTTAGAGTTGAAAAATATTCAATTAATGAATTTGCATCAGTCTATGCTAGAAATTCTTGGGAGCCAGCAGCTTCACGATAAAGTAACAATGGTTATGTTGTTAGAAGAAAAGGGGCAGAAAGCTATTTTAGAGCGCATAAAAAATCTCGTACAAAATGTCGGTATGCGTACAGCCTCTGCTGGCGCCCCTATAGAAGACGCTCGCACTGCATTAAAACAGGCTATCTACTTGCATCTTCAAGAACACCACCTACATAAAAGATTACAAGACGTTGAAGAACAACTCATGAAAAATCCTAATAACGAGGTTTTTAATCTCCTTCGTGAGGTAAAAAGTGAGCTGGAACGGATGCAAGCAACGGAAGCCTTAATTGAAGGGTTTGGGTGTTGGTTCGATGAAGAAGCAGACGGAAATAAATTAAACAAGTTAAAATGATTCGCTTTTTTTTAGCGAATCAGTCACCAAAGATTCCTAAGGTTGCAGAGTCTGTTGCAGAAACAGCGTTTTTGTGAAGATATGTTGATTGAATTTTAGGAAAAGCGGGAAATTGATTCTTCTATGTGGTGCAGAGATTATCTCAGAAAAGCTGGGAGGAATCGGGGAGGTTTTTATGGCTTTTCCGTGTTTTCGTGTGAGTTAAGGATGCATGCAGAGCTACACTTTTTCGGTAAGTGTTGACCCTATGAAAAAGGTACATACGTAGAGTTGTTTATGCACTTAAAGTAAGGCGCAGAAGAGCTGGTCGCACGAAGCTTGCATGGTGATCAGGTGGAGTAACGGTATGGCAACAAAGGCTAAACAGAAAGACGATGCAGAAGAAACGGGCCAAGTGGGTTTGGATGGTCCTCTTCTTGATTTTTCCGATGATGCTATCAAAAAGATGATCAAGCTTGCCAAAAAAAATGGTTATGTAACAATGGATGAGCTGAATGCGGTTCTTCCTTCTGATGAAGTTACATCTGAGCAAATTGAAGATACATTGGCAATGTTTTCCGAAATGGGTATTAATGTTGTAGACGATGAAGATGAAATCGAGTCTGAGCATTATGAAGAAGAAATTATTATAGAAGGAGGCGATTTAGTAGGGGCTACGAGCCGTGCAGTTGCGACAGTATCTAAGCGTGAGGCAACAGATCGGACTGATGATCCAGTACGTATGTATTTGCGCGAAATGGGAGCGGTTGAGTTGCTTTCGCGTGAGGGTGAAATTGCCATTGCTAAGCGTATTGAAGCGGGGCGTGAGACGATGATTGCGGGGCTGTGCGAGAGTCCTTTGACGTTTCAGGCGTTAATTATTTGGCGCGAAGAGCTGAAAGAGCACCGCATCCTTCTTCGTGAAATTATTGATCTTGAAATGACTTATGCTGGTCCAGAGGCTAAGCAAGCTCCTATCATTGATCGAGGTAAAGTAGAGCGAGTAAAAGATGAGGCATCGCTCTCTGATGCGGGGAATATTACGGGAGATGTAGTCGAAGATGAAGATGAGGAAGAGGATGAGGTTAATTTATCACTTACCGCGATGGAAAACGAACTTTATCCTCAGGTTATGGAGACTCTGGATTTCATCGCGGAGACTTATGTAAAATTACGAAAATTACAAGATCAGCACGTTGAAGGTAGTTTAGCGGATCATAAAGCGGATGTTCTTTCGCCTGCTCAGAAAAAGAAATATATTCAATTAAAGGGCGAATTAATCCAAGCAGTGAAATCTCTTTCTCTGAATCAGAATCGTATTGAGGCACTGGTTGAGCAACTTTACGATATCAATAAACGGCTAGTTCATAACGAGGGTAAATTGAAGCGTGTCGCCGGGAATTACGGTGTTGGGCATGAAGATTTTTTGAAAGAGTATCAAGGCCGCGAATTAGATGCGGATTGGATTAATTATATCGCCACTTTATCTGGGAGTGGTTGGAAAGAATTTTCCACTTGTGAAACCAAAGTGATTCAAAGCTTGCGCGGTGAAATACAGAATCTTGCGCAAGAAACTGCTATTTCAATTGGGGAATTCCGTCGAATTGTTACACAAGTGCAGAAGGGTGAGCGCGAGGCAACAGTCGCTAAAAAGGAAATGGTAGAAGCTAATTTACGCCTAGTGATTTCGATTGCGAAAAAATATACTAATCGTGGCTTGCAGTTTCTCGACCTTATTCAAGAAGGCAATATCGGTTTAATGAAGGCAGTCGATAAATTTGAATATAGGCGCGGGTATAAGTTCTCAACTTACGCTACATGGTGGATTCGCCAAGCGATTACGCGGTCAATCGCCGATCAGGCGCGTACCATTCGTATTCCTGTTCATATGATTGAAACAATTAACAAGATTGTTCGTACGTCACGCCAGATTTTACATGAAATTGGACGTGAACCTACGCCGGAAGAGTTATCTAGCAAGCTGTCTATGCCATTGGAAAAAGTACGAAAAGTTCTTAAAATTGCCAAGGAGCCCATTTCACTTGAAACGCCTGTCGGTGACGAAGATGATTCTCATTTAGGTGATTTTATTGAGGATAGGAACGTATTATTGCCGATTGATGCTGCTATTCAGGCTAATTTACGGGATACAACAACCCGAGTGCTTGCTTCATTAACGCCACGTGAAGAGCGTGTTTTGCGGATGCGTTTTGGTATCGGGATGAACACCGACCACACATTAGAAGAAGTAGGTCAACAATTTTCGGTTACGCGCGAGCGCATCCGTCAAATTGAGGCAAAGGCGCTTCGTAAATTGAAGCACCCCAGTCGGTCCAGAAAATTACGTAGTTTCCTCGATTCTTGAGGGTATAGTGATACGTCCTGGAAGTGTGTTATTATTCATTGCTCGGAGTAGATACAAGGAGGAAGTGCGCATCAAAACAGGGCGGGGGCGAGGGTCTGAAAAGATTAGAGCGGGATTCGCGGTATCAAATATACAACGATCTTTAATGAATGTAGCCGAAAGAGGGGCCGTTCAGGGGGCTCGTGCTTATTAATGATCTGCGGAGAGTGAGTACCTAAAACGACGGTGCCTATTGCTCTCGAAAAACCGCCCCGCAATGCGCCAGTAAATATTTTAGTGCTGGCAGATTAAAAGCTCACACCAGTTGAGCGGGGGCTGCTATCTAAAGAGAGCCGCTCTAAATTTACCACCGACATCCCCCAGAGAAGCCGGTGAGAAAATTGCTCCATAAACGATCACTGACTAAGCGCCGCTTAGTTGTCAATAGCAAATGCTACATTAACAGTGACACTATAATTTAATTCACCACCTAAAAAATTTGTATCTTCGTCATTATCGTCTCTCTGAAGGCTCATCATACGCGACATCCGATGCGAACTGGAATTATATTCATTAATTTCAAGGATTTTACCCAATTTTACACCAGCTGCGTGCGCCAAGGTTTCGGCTCGTTTCATAGCTTCAGTGACGGCTTTTTTACGAGCTTCCTCATATAACGGCTTCGTGTCGACGTTAGCGAAGATGATACTACTGACGGAGTTGACACCGAACCCTATTGCTTGATCAAATATTTTACCGGCATCGGCAAGATTACGGATACGTACTGTCAAAGAATTTGAGACTTGATAGAGATCACTCTCGTCCTTTTTTTTCTGCTGTTCATCCGACTGCGATTGATGGATAGACAAACCCATCGTTTGTAGGTCATTTGCATGAATTCCGTTATTTTTAAAAGAATTTATGATATCGTTCATGGTTTTATTATTGGCCGCCAACGCTTGTTGAGCAGTTTTATCGTGAGTAACAACGCCTAAATTGATAATCGCCATGTCCGGTACTGCTTGACTTTCACCAGTCGCGGTAACTCTGATATTTGGAGTGTTCAATACGTCTTCATCTGAAACGAGCGCGTACGCAGATGGTATAACGGTTAGAAACGCCAAGGCTGCCAATATGGCCACTTTAACCCGGTAAACGCCCAAAAGCTGAAAATGTTTTTTTGTCATGTTTGCTCCTTTATGTTCGTAGGCCTCGGTATCTTGTCATTTTTCGGGGTAATTGTAAAGAAATTAGGGCAATTGTAGAAAAAACTGAGGGAAAAAAGAAAAAGATTAATTATAGTTCAGGCAGCTCTTGTATCACGGAGCATTTTAGTTTAGAGGGGTGTAGTCTGTGGGGCCTGTAGCTCAATTGGTTAGAGCCAGCGGCTCATAACCGCTTGGTTGGGGGTTCGAGTCCCTCCGGGCCCACCACATTTCAGTAAAATCCGCAATTTATGTAAAAATGCGAGATTTTTTCCCGTTGATTCTGTTGCATTTTTTGAATACTATCCTGCGCATTTCCCTAATTTTTTAATTGCCTCGGTGGCTAATCTTTTTCTTCTGCTATCTTTGTATAATGTGACGCTATTGTAATCGTTACTCCAACCAAACAGTGCTCCCATTTGTGCTAAGGTTACACCTGCATTTGCAGCATGTGCAGCGGCTATTTTTGAGCGTCATGAGCAGATTTTTAATATCGGCTGCATATAGGCCTCACAGAAACGGTTTCCAAAGCTTTCTTTTGTTAAAGAATCCCCTTTTTTACAGCGTATAAAAGTATCTGAACCCGTTTCGCTACGCTACAAATTGTTTTTAAGTCCCGGAAAAATGGTGAGTGAACCTCTGTTAAAAGCTGCTCTTTGTCTATTTTAAAAGATAAGATACTGTATTAAACATCTTCTAACTGATACGAACCACATTATTGCGACGCAAGCCTGTATAAAGCAAAATGTCAAGCCGTGCACATTCTTTGGTGTAACCAGCCCAATGCGCATGATAGGTTTCTGCGTCTTTTTCCGTCTAAGCTGTAAATCCATCTTTATTTTAAAATATAGTTTTTCGACGCCAATCGTGGGCGTATAATAAAACACTATTATATTTTACCTAAGCCAGACAGATCGGAGGTTAAAATCAGAGTGTGTGCCTGTTCTCAGATAGAGCATTGAATATTTATCATTGCTCTCTCATTTTCATAAGTCAATCTATTGCCAAAATTTAATGCTTGGCGTTAGTATGCCCGGTAGGGACTGATACGTTTCCCAGAACACATATCACTGAAGATATACGTATCACTATCGGCTTCACAATTGCTTGTATGGATAAATTCTCTTCGCTCTCTAAAAAGTCGCCTAAGTTGCCCACCGGCTTTAACCTCACAAAAGTCACGTAAAGCATGAATTATGAAATCTGCCATAAATTCGTATTTCTTTTTTATAATCTCTCTTTGTATGGATATGGCAAATATATCATTTTACAAAAGAGGACGCTAAATGTAGTGTATTAAGGCTCTATGTGAAGAGGTAATGAAATGGGAAGTTGGGTTAAGGACTTCAGGGGACAATTAAAAGCGAGTCCCCTGAAGTTTCCCCGCTTTAAGGTGGTATATAAGGTACGCGAAGAGGCGATAAGCAGCTCTTTTCTCTCTAATCCTTAATAATCCCACTCTCCTTCTTTAAATATTCTGGAAAATACCTAGACTATCGATAAATTCAGGAATTTCAGCTTCTCTTGGCCAATATAATTACCTTGTGACTCTATTCTTTGCGATTCATAGCTACATTATCCCCCTTTCGTATAATCACCGTCTCTTGCTCCCGTACATCTGGTAATAAAAAAATCTTAGATAAGGCAGAAACTCTCTTCAAAGTTTAGCTCAGATAATTTTCTGAAGTTATTCCGATTTATTTATATGCTTAAAGGACGGAGGTGTAAGGAGCTGTTTGCATTTCTTTGCTTACCAAAGATCAAAGTTAGTCCGCGGCGAAAGCCACGGGCGCGCTGCACTTACTCCTGCCATTTCAAGGTGGACAACAAGATTAGTTGAATGCTCAAATGCCCTTTAAGGATTCGTAAAGCCGCGCGCGGCACCGCCAAGAACTGTGCTGCTTCACCCACCATCAAGCCGAGCCCTTTAATAACCATTGCGTAAAATGAAACCCGCGTGAGGGAGATCGCGCGTCATAATACACTCTCTTTCGCCAATCTTGATAATCAACGAACTCGATATGCCGCAAACTTAAACCGATGCCCCAGTCTTCAGTCACACCGTGCACATCGAGACGCGCGAAAAAGCTCACACTTCAGCGGCCCCCAACACGCCAGCTTCATAAAATACACTCAATTATGCCTGACGTCAGCAATCGCCTTAATTTCATAACCCTAACAGTGGTACACTGCGCACTTTTTCGTTTATAATCAGGGATATTTTGTTCAAGAAAGGAGATATTTATGAGAAAAATTAGCAAAGATGGGATTGAAGAATTAAAGAAATGGGAAGGCTTACGGCTTGAGGCTTACAAGGATATTAGAGGTGCTTGGACAATCGGTTATGGCCATACAGACGGCGTTAAAGAAGGAGATAAGATCACGGCTCAGCAGGCCGAAACCCTCTTAAAAAAGGACCTCACACACTTTGAACAGGCCGTTAATGAAGCAGTTAAAGTAGACTTAAGCGACAACCAGTTTGCTGCTCTCGTTTCCCTTGCATTCAATATCGGGGCGGCCGCCTTTAAAGGATCCACCTTGGTTAAAAAACTCAATAGCGGTGATTATGATAGCGTGCCTGAGCAACTTAACCGGTGGGTATACTCTGGAGGAAAAAAATTGCAGGGTTTGATCAACCGCCGCGCTTCCGAAATAGGACTATGGTCGAGGGGTTCCTTTGTTGCTTCACAGAACGTTGAGTGTGGGGAGCCTGAACCTAAGCAGCTTCATGAGACAAGAGAAGGCAAATCAGCTATTCTCGCGGCCTTGGGGCTCTTGGGGTCTATATGTCTTGAGACGGCTCATCAGATTCAGCCTTTAGTTGAGAACGTGAGTATGATGCGCTATGCGTTTTTAATATTAACATTCGCGGGTGTCGGGCTTGGACTTTTGGCAACGATGAAGCGACTAAAAGAGACGTAATGGGTACCAGCGATCAACGTATTTTTGATGTTAAATAACTTAGTTCAAGGCCAAGCGCGTTGAATGATACCCATAAATATTGACTAAGCGGGGGGGCCTTTTTTATTCAAAGAACAGCAGAAAGCTTCGCGCGCTGAGAACGCTTTTGCGAAATACCTATCGTGCCTTTTGCACGATCTATTTTCAAAAGTGTCTCGTAAAAGTTCATCTTGTGTGACTTCGCTTTTGGAGCGATTTGCTTACATTAGAGGGTGCAATTTTTATTTCACCTATTGTACCGAAGAATTTAGCATCATTTAGCTGACCTGATTCTAAACGAAAGAGGCATACAGAAATTTTATGCTTTGCTCTTGCGTTCTTAAGTTTATCAAACCATTTTTGAAAATTTTAGTCTGTTTTATTTTAATCGTTATTGTAACTTATAAAATAGAGAAAATTCAGCTCAAGTGAAAAGCTATCTCGTTATTACCGATGCGGTATTAGCCGTTTTTTTATCGGCTCTCTTCAAGATATTTAAGCTTAGCCAGGACAAAGAGAAGCGCACGCAAATATAGGTCAATTTAAGGGACGCGCGAATAAGATCATAGGTCGAGCATGCAGTCAATCAAGATAGCGATAATCGTGTGCGTTTTAGCATGCTTAAATGGGTAAGTGATAAATAGGGGTTCATCTTGTGTCTGGTGGCATCAATTCACCCAACGCCAAAGGATGTGGCCAATATGAGCTTGCCATTAGCTTGCCGAATCTTGAAATACCATAAGGGCTGAGCTTTGCGACTGGTTGTATAATAGGGGGTATTTTATATTAATTTTTCGCTTTTTTATGCAATAAACCCAAGTGGGGTGATTTTACTAACAAATTCTCTTGCTTACCAAATAGTCCTAAGATGGGTTTATTTTTAAGGTCAATAACAGGAGTGACTGTCGGTCTAACTTCGAGAAGATGTAGGTTTATAGGAAAGCTATAAAAGTCTAAGAGAGTATTAATTCATACTTAGAATGTGCGGTAAACGGTGAGTCAATGATCAGAACAGGCGTTGCTATATTTAAAATGAGGGGGCCGTGTTTATTTGTTAGTGCAGCTAATTTTGATGAAAAAGAGGAATTAGATACACCCGCACCCTTCGCTATTATTGCTTTGATATAGTGCTAATATTAATGGTGCGCTAGGTTTTAGCCCCTTTTCTAAGGAAGATATTATTATATAAAAATTTTTTCAATGAGGTCAATTAAGCCTTTCTTTGGAATTTTTTTGGTAGAAAAGGTTTTATCTGGGTGTCAGGCCAAAACAATATTACCGAGGCGTAGACAGGAAGCGGTTCTTAATGGGGCGAGTGGGAAGTTACCATTATAGACAGCGCGCATTGTAAACAATCACCCCCCTCAGCGGCGGCTTTGCGGCAGCCTCGCCGCCGGCTTATTAAGCCAAATTTCTTGCGAAGATACTCGCTTTGCACTTTTCGGAACACACCGCCCACTCAAAAAGCGCCGTCTTCCGTTACAGAAGAAAGGGCTCTCTTCGATCACTTAGACCCAGCCCCCCTCGCACCCACTATACAGAACGCGAAGAAAAAGCCCCGCAAAAAATACTAGAGCGACAATTCTTTTACAAAAGCGCCGTGCGCGACCTTTTTAACTTTATCAATATCCCTTAGGATATCCTGCTTCGTTAGATAACCCTTACTAGAGAAAGCAATCTTTCGCTCATCTTCTGAAATTAAACGCCAGTACCATCGATCACGAACACCCTGAAATATTTCAAAACACACGCTTCTCACCTCACAAAAAAGCCCTCGCCCCACAAGACGAGCACCCGACACACCCCCGCACCGGCAATAAGTATGTTCCCATGAAAGGGAGTCAATATATCCTTCTTGAAATTTTTTTAAGTTAAACCGATAGCCTCTGTGAGAATACTATTGTGTAGTAAAAAGCTATTTACTGGGTAATGAAGTAAAAATTTCTACTTCGAAGTGGAGTAGTATAATGCTAACCTGAGCAACGCAGCTTTCTCGCTTAAAATGAGGGAATTCGCTTTTTGCCATCGCAAGGCAGCAGCGTTTTCTTTACGGTAAAGGTGAGTCTCGCGGGGCACGCAGAACTCCGTCAGTATGGAAAAAATTAGAGCATCTCTTTTCTCCATACCGCTAAAGTCAAAATTTCTTCAGTTCCGCCCTCCCTCAACGATACAAATATTTATTTATGAGGAACAGTTTCTTTACGTGACACACTTCGAATGAGTAAATCGATGAAAAGACTAAGGGCGTAAGAACTGGCCATCTTTGCTTTCATATCAATCAAAGAGGCGGCAATTTTAGGGCTAAAGCCATTGGATATGTCTTGTGCTAGCAGATATTGCTGTAGTTTTTCATAGGAGCTTTCAATTTTTTCCTGATTTAGGTTGCCGCTGTGGCAATTATTGGTGAGGATATCTTCAAGCCCTTCAATTTTTTTAATAAAATAATTCCAGTCAAATTCACTTTTAGTGCATTCGGTGTCGAACATTTTTCCTTGTCCGGTTAAAAGCCAATTGATATTGACGCCGTACAGCATCCGATACGTTTGTAAGACGCTGAGATTAGGCTCTCTTTCTCCACGCTCGTAAAAAGCGATAGAGTTTTTTGTCATGCTAAAATTTTTAGCTAATGCCTCACGTGATGGATTCCCTAAAGCGAGGCGTATATGACGTAAGCGTTTTCCGAATACAGTTTTTGCTTCAGTTTCAGGACGTGCCATGAATTATCTCCCTCAATAAATCATCATGGTATGAGCTTTTGCCGATAAATGTACACAATGTATTAATATCTCATTACTCAATTTTAACATTTGTAGTCAATATTTGTAACTTTTATTTCTCTTTTTTTTGAAATTTAATGGATATAAAATGAGTTTTAACTTTTATGTTTTACTATTATTTGTATTTTACTGCTTAGTGGTTGTGTTTAAATAAATGATGATAAAGCTCGGCCGATTTTGTTCTTGTTTTTTGAAGAGCGGATCGCATATAGGCTTATTGCGCGTATTCTACATTTTTGCTGGTAAATGTGATTTTTTGGTTGGCAAAAAATAAGTTTAAAAGATGAATTCTGAGGAATAATCATGGCCCTATTAGGCTATTTTAAATGGGCTTTTTTCTTCACAATTGTTGGTGTCTGTTTAAGTGGGGTCATTGGTTGGCTCGAAACAGGGCATATTACTGGTTTCTTTAAATATTTTTTCATTTGCTGTGTTTTAGGAATTTTGGAAATTTCTTTATCTTTTGATAATTCTATTATTAATGCACGTGTTCTTGAAAGGATGGAACAGCTGTGGCGACGTCGTTTTTTGACATGGGGTATTTTGATAGCAGTATTTGGTATGCGGATCATTTTTCCGATTTTGGTAGTTTCTTGTGCTGCTTGGATAGATCCAATTGCAGCGGTCAAATTGGCGATATGTGAGCCACATCAATATGCGGCAATCTTAACGGATGCTCATGTAAGTATTGCAGCTTTTGGCGGTACTTTCCTCATGATGGTCGGTTTAAAATATTTCTTCGATCCCGAAAAAGAGGTACATTGGCTGGCATTTATAGAGAGACCGGCTCAGAGATTGGGTTCACTCACGGGGGCTAATATCGCAGTTGTTTTGGTTTTTATATTGTTTTTTTCAGGAAAAATTGCGGAAGAAGACAAACTGACTTTTTTACTTGCTGCACTTTATGGGCTTTTAACATTTATAATGGTTGAAGCAATCAGTTTTTTTTTGGATTCTCCCCAAAATTTATTGATTTCAGCTGCTAAGGGGGGAGCTGGTTCATTCCTTTATTTAGAAATTCTGGACGCTAGTTTTTCTTTTGATGGAGTTGTCAGCGCATTCGCTTTTTCACATAATATTTTTATCATCGCGATCGGCCTAGGTATAGGTGCATTTTATGTACGTTCCATGACAATCATGCTCGTTAAGGCAGGGACATTATTACGTTACCGTTATCTGGAACATGGTGCATTTTACGCTATTTTGACACTCGCTGTGGTTATGTATACACAAGCTGTTATGCCGATTTCTGAGGAATTAACAGGGCTTGTCGGTGTGAGCGTTATCGGAATGGCGCTTTATTCATCTGTTCGTTTCAGACGTAACCACTCAAACGGGCATACTGCATCCAACTAGACGGTATGAAATTTTTTGTCGTAGCAGTATGCCGGGAAAGGGTGATTAATAGGCCATAAGAAGCTCTACGCCAGCTTCATTCATAGTTTTGAGCATTGTGTTTAGTGATCCGTTTAAGTCGATACCAGCGCATGCATTGAGTAAAACGCTGACTTTAAAGCCACATTTTATGGCGTGGAGTGCAGAAAAGCCGACGCAAAAATCAGTTGCTAAACCGCACATGGCTAGCTTTGTGAAGCCGTGTTCTTTAAGATAGAATTGCAAACCCGTCGGCGTTTTTTGGTCATTTTCAAAAAAAGCGGAGTAGCTGTCGATTTTCTCATTATAACCTTTTCGAAGAATAAGTTGCGCCTTATCAGCTTCGAGAGATTCGGGAAATTCCGCACCTTTTGCTCCTTGTACACAATGATCAGGCCAGAGTATTTGAGTACCATAGTTTAGCTCAACTGTGTCGTAAGCTGCTTTTTCGGGATAGGAAGAAGCGAAGCTGCAATGCCCTTTAGGATGCCAATCTTGAGTTAAAATAACATGATCAAAACGGGTTATAAGATTGTTAACGATAGGTATAATAACGTCACCCTGCGGTACCGCAAGTGCTCCGCTCGGCAAGAAGTCATTTTGGATATCAATAACGATCAAGGCTTTTTTTTCCATAAATTCATTCCTATGAGCAGCTTGCTTTTTATTGTGATTCTCGGAGGTTATATCTCAGTTTTGAAGTTTCAAAATCATTTGGTGAAGGTCAGCGCTATTTTTATGCTTATCAAGCCAAAAGAGAGTAACGGGCGAGTTTTCACGATGATTTTGGTAATTTTTTGCTAATTGTAGCCATGTTCCAATAGGCAATGCGCTATAGTCAGCATTCGCGGTATGTCGGCGCAAAGCTCGAGTAATTATGGGGCTTGAGACGTCAGATCCCATGAGGTAGCGTTCAATTTTTAAACGTAGTTTGAACCACATAAAGGCAAGAGGTGAATATTGTTGCTCCCCATAACATAATATTGATGAAAAGAGGTGTGGGTTTTGTACGGAGTAATGTAAAGCCCATAATGCGAGGAACGATGGAGCGTAGAGAACCGGCTTTTCTCGCCGCTCTATGGTGCATTGATAGACTGGTTTGATACGGTAAAAATACAGTTTTATGTCTGGTGCAGCGAAAAGAGACAACGCTTGATGGCATGTTTCAGGAACAGCCAAGTGTATTTGTTTTTTGCTCATTGAAGGGGGGACTTTTGCATTTAGAATCGTTGCAGGACTTGTGAGATTAGAAAAAATATACCAATATAGGGCGGAAAGCTGTTAGAGAGATAAGGACCCCGCTCACTGCAAAATCGAGAGAAAACAGAAGCAACCTTTTCAGGGTTCTAACCCCCCCAATATCACGTAACATTAAAGGGAAATTTATGGCACGTCAATTTATTTATCACATGGCTGGACTCAACAAAGTATATGGTAATAAGAAGATTTTGGAAAATATCAATTTGTCTTTTTATCCAGATGCTAAAATTGGTATTTTAGGGCCGAATGGTGCAGGTAAATCGACTATTTTACGTATTATGGCCGGGCTGGATAAGGAGTTTACGGGAGAGTCATGGCTTTCTGAGGGAGCTCGTTGTGGCTATCTTCCGCAAGAGCCTGTTCTTGATGCAAGTAAAGATGTGCTTGGTAATGTGATGGAAGGTGTTGCGGATAAGCAGGCCATCGTAGATCGTTATAATGAATTGATGATCAATTATAGTGATGAAACAGCTGATGAAAGTGCTAATCTCCAAGATATTATTGATAATCAAGGTCTTTGGGACCTAGAAAATCAAGTAGAAATGGCTATGGCTGCTCTTGGTTGTCCACCCGCTGATGAAGATGTGGCAAAACTTTCTGGTGGAGAGAGACGGCGCGTTGCACTTTGTAAATTGCTTTTGTCTAAACCTGATTTATTGCTTTTGGACGAACCAACAAACCATCTGGACGCTGAAACTACGTCGTGGCTTGAGAGACATTTGCGTGAATATCCGGGCGCAGTGCTTTTGATTACGCACGACCGTTATTTTCTCGATAATGTAACGGGTTGGATCTTAGAATTAGATCGCGGTAAAGGGATCCCTTATGAAGGCAATTATTCAGCTTATTTGGGCGCTAAAGCCAAGCGTATGATGCAAGAAGGCCGTGAAGAAGCAGCTCGTCAGCGCGCATTATTGCGTGAGCAGGAATGGATAGCTTCTAGCCCGAAGGCACGCCAAGCAAAATCAAAGGCCCGCATTAAAGCTTACGATGAATTAGTTCAAGCAGCGCGTGAGCGCCGCCCTGGGGATGCTCAGATTATTATACCCGTGGGTGAAAGATTGGGACAGGTCGTTATCGAAGTTTGTGATTTGTCGAAAGCATATGGTGATCGTGTGTTAATTGATTCTCTTTCTTTTAAGCTTCCTGCTGGTGGGATTGTTGGGGTTATTGGCGCTAATGGCGTGGGAAAATCTACTTTATTTAAAATGTTAACGGGCCGAGAACAGCCAGATTCAGGCCAAATACGGATCGGAGAAACAGTTCAGATGAGCTACGTTGATCAGGATCGCGATTCGTTGGCAGGTGATAAAACTGTTTGGGAAGAAATCTCTGGGGGCAATGAGGTCATTAAATTAGGCAAACATGAAGTGAATAGTCGCGCTTATTGCGGTGCATTTAATTTTAAGGGTGCAGATCAACAGCAGAAGGTCGCAAATTTGTCAGGGGGACAGCGCAATCGTGTGCATTTGGCTAAGCTTTTAAAAGAAGGAGGAAATGTCCTTCTCCTTGACGAACCAACAAATGACCTTGACACAGAAACGTTAGGTGCGTTGGAGGATGCGCTAGAAGATTTTGCTGGTTGTGCGGTGATTATATCGCACGATCGTATGTTTCTTGATAGGTTGGCGACCCATATTTTAGCTTTTGAAGGTGGCGGTCATGTAGAGTGGTTTGAAGGCAACTTTGCCGAGTATGAAGCAGATAAAGAACGCCGTCTTGGCCCCGATTCTGCGAATCATAAGCGTACGAATTATAAACCTCTCACACGTTAATATTGTCTGCCTTTTGTGTAAGTTCAGTTAAATAAGTTTTTGCATAAATTCATCTTATTCGTTTTGTCTCTTTTATAGAATGGATAGCAATCTTGTGCCCTGACACTAAATACGTTGAGTTAAGCGGCGCTGTCCGTTAGGGGGGACGCCTTTTTTCACGACAAAAGCGCGACGATATTCGGGGCACCAAAAAAGTCCTATTTATGTATTTTGGATAAAATTGTTTCAAATTGGATCAAATTTAATATTTTTTGCCTAAATTTTTCCTTTTTTTAGGGATTGTACGCCTTTTTGCATTATTTTTTTATGAAAGATGATAAGAAATTCTTGTTGTTTAAAACATTTTGTTCCATAGCAATGAATGTTGCGTCGGCTATCTTGATGGTTGATGTGATGGGACGATCAGGGAGCCTTCCCCCCCCCCCCGCGTGGATCCCTTAGATTGTCTGGCCCGACTGGGGATAACTTCGGTCGGGCTTTTTTGTTTTAATTTCGGCGTCTGAATTTAACGGAATTATCACATTTTTGCAGATTACTCAAAAAGGCGTAAATTTTTCACATAACGTTATCTACGCTGATTTGCCTATGGTAGATGAGGCGGGGATGTCAGAAGTGCCATATTTCGTTTCGCCGGATTGCCTTTGATGATCGAGGAAATTGCTCTTTGTCAAACAGCAAGAATGCTTATATAGATAATCGCATATTTTGTAATACTGTAGTGTTTGGGGTGAGAGCTGATGAAGCTTAGGTGGCGTCGTACTATTATTTTAATTTTGTTTATATCGCTGATTTTTGTATCTGCTTTTTTGGTTTACCGAGTTTTTTTATCTTATCAATTTGTATTTAATGGTAATTCTCTCTCTCAGCAGGTTAATTTGACAGAAGATATATTGTTAGAAAGGCCGGCAGTATCTGCGCCAGATGCTATAGAAAAGATATCTAAGATGAGTGTTCAGCAAAAACGGCAGATTATCGAACAGGCGCGCCGGGACGCGATCGCCGCTGCCTCCGCGAGTGGCCAAAATAATGAGCAAGCACAAAAATTCGGCCACGTCGCGGCTGAGGCTATATCGAAAGCGATAAATCACCCTTCTGCTGGCGCTTCTTAATTTTTAGCCGTCTATTTGTATAATTATTTGGGAGAATTATGCGTTCTTAAAGGGTTCAGATTCGCCGTATTGCATCATTAAAAAAGTTTTTATGGTAGCGTCGGAGGGCTGCCATGGGAATTTTAATTCTGCACTACATAAATATGGAAGATAGTGCGGTCACCGTGGCTTTTTGTTTGCGGATTTTAAGCTGCTTGCCTGTTATGTTAATTCACGACAGTGGGCATGCTCCATCACTGATAAGCAAAGCTGATCATGTACAGCAAGCAGGTAAAAGCGCCCAGAGGGACAGTAATAGTGTAAATCTTTAGCGAAGTCGTTAATATTCGTCCTTTACAAAATTTCTGCGGCAATAGTTCGTAACAACAGATAGGATCGGTTCCTGGGTCTTTTCAGAATGCGACTCGGCCATCGTATATGTTATATAATTGATGTATTTCAGTGTGTTCAGGTATTTTTTATGAAAAAATTGATCTTAGTTAGCAATTTTTTTGCAGCATGAGAAAGTTACTTTGCAATTGTCTTAATATTTTCATTTTTGGGCCGTTCTTTAGCTCTTTTTTTAAGTAAAATACGCCGAGTGTAATTGTATTAAAAGCCTAATTAAGAGGGGGGAATGCGGTTTCTGAAAATCTTTTTAAGTACGGCGTTTGCTGTGTCTTTTTTATTCGGTGTAAATAAAACTCACGCAGTACTAGTTGCTTCGGCTCCGACTAAGAGTTTAGCTGCTGTTTTTTCCGGGGGGTCCGTTCGTCCTTATGAAGCTCTCATAAAAAAAATTGCAAATAAGTATAAAGTACCGGTCAGTTTGGCGCATGCCGTTATAAGCGTTGAGAGTAATTATAAAGCGCGTGCAAAAGGTTCCGCTGGTGAAATAGGTTTGATGCAAATTAAACCATCTACCGCGCGGGGGCTCGGGTTCAGCGGCCCCGTGCGGGATCTTTATAATCCTGCAATTAACCTTGAATATGGCATGCGTTATCTAGCACAGGCGCGTCAATTAAGCGGCGGTAATACATGTCGTACGATTCTTAAATATAACGCTGGTCACGCTGCGAAAAAGATGAATCCCATTTCAGCCAGATATTGTGAAAAAGTTAAAATGTATTTAGCTTCGTTGAAGCGGTAATACTCTTTAGGAATAACGAGCTTTCTTGAGGGGATTTGCGAAATGTTTCGTTGTCGGTATTTCCACTTTACAAAAAATGTTTTACAAGGAGTAGGTCAGTCGGTCGGGCAGCCGCGCTTGTTCGGTGTTAAAAAGTTCAGGTGAGGAAAGTCCGGGCTCCATGGAAAAACGGTGCCGGGTAACACCCGGCGGGGGTGACCCTAGGGAAAGTGCCACAGAAAGCAAACCGCCTGTTTTTACAGGTAAGGGTGAAAGGGTGGGGTAAGAGCCCACCGCGCGTTCAGTAATGAGCGTGGCAAGGTAAACCCCACCGGGAGCAAGACCGAATAGGAATGACGCGCAAGGTTCGACTTGCAGCCAGTTTCCAGGCAAGTCGTTCGGGTAGGTTGCATGAGGCGGATGGTGACATCCGTCCTAGATGAATGGCTGCCATGTAAAGCTTATGAGCTTTATCATACAGAACCCGGCTTATAGACCGACTGATATCCTTTATAGAAACTTCACGGTTGCACGTTTTTATTAAATTGTGCACTTAAATAAAGAATTTTTTTAAAAATCATAACATTTCTTTAAATGCGATAAGCTAATATATGCATCAGGTCGATTTTAACTCAATTTTCTTTCATTGATTATAGTGAGCATGAGAGTTGAAATTTTTGTTGTGACGACATCCTTTGCTGTTGGCAGCTATCGATTTGGAAAAGCGTAAATCAAGATGGGTTATTTTGGTAGATAAAAGTAGTGAAACTAGGCGTCATGTTCCTGTGTTATTGCAGCCGGTTTTAGCCGGGCTCGCACCATTAGTTGGGGCAAGGGTGATTGATGGTACCTTTGGTGCCGGCGGTTATACGCGTGCCTTATTGAATGCAGGCGCAGATGTCATCGCTCTTGATCGCGATCCTTTTGCAATTCGCGAGGGGCAGCCACTCGTCGATGAATTTTTCCCACGCTTGCGTTTAGTGCAAACGGAGTTTTCACGATTAGATTGCGTCGTTGAAGGGAAAGTAGATGCGGTTATTCTCGATATTGGCGTTTCTTCGATGCAGCTTGATGAAGCTGAACGGGGGTTTTCATTTCAAAAAGATGGCCCGTTGGATATGCGAATGGCGCAAACTGGTTTCACAGCAGGCGACGTTGTTAATCACTTTAAAATAGATGATTTGGCGCGGATGTTTAGAAAATTAGGGGAAGAGCGTCACGCGGGTCGAATTGCGCGAATGATTGAAAAACGTCGCCGTGTCCGCCCTTTTTTGAGAACGAGCGATCTTGCTGACGCTATTGAGATTTTAGTAGGTCGTAAGCAGGGAGATCATATTCATCCTGCGACGCGCGTATTTCAAGCACTGCGTATTTATGTCAATGATGAGCTTGGTGAACTTGCGCGCGGCTTATTTGCGGCTGAGCGAGTTTTGAAAGCAGGCGGCCGTTTGGGAGTAGTTAGTTTCCATTCGCTTGAAGATCGTATGGTAAAAAGATTTTTTTCTGCACGTTCGGGTAAAGGAGGAGGATCACGCTATCTTCCTGAAATAGAATCTGTTCCAGCGACATTTGTCCCTTTGTTTAAAGGTGGAAAAATTGCAAATGAAGAAGAATTGCGGCAAAATCCTCGTGCACGTTCTGCAAGGCTGCGCGTTGGTGTACGTACCGAAAAAGAGGCCGTCGTGGCGGATATGAAATTGTTTGACTTGGCAGAAATTGCCAGTTTTGAAGGCAGTAAGAAATGGTAATGTTTCGCACATTAGATGTGATTTTAGTGGTGATCATGATCTGTATGGCAGGCCTTACTTATAAGGTGAAGTGTGATGTTCAAAAACAAATTGGTGAAGTTCACCGTATTGAGCGCGAAATTGCAGCCGAGAAAGATATGGTTAATTTGTTTTATGCTGAGTGGGCTGTGATGATAGAACCTTCACGCATGGAAAAACTGGCAAAACGTTATCAAAAAGAGCTTAATTTGGAGATGATACAGCCCCGCCAAGTTGTCGAACTGCGAGATATTCCATTAGGCTGGCATGATCAAATTGGAGAATTGATCAAACAAAACAGTTTTATAGCGGGTAAGATTTCTCCTCTTAATAATCATGTTTCTCATATTAATAGAGTTGTCCAAAGAGGCGCGCGGTGATGAAATTATCGTTTCCGTTTCCGCGAAAAAAAACACGTTTAAATAGTCAATCGAATTTTAAAAATTTTCCTATTCATCGCTCATATTCTGATCGCCCCCGCTTAATTTTTTCTTTATTATGTTTTCTCGTTCTTTACGGAATTATGGGATGGTGCCTTATTTCTTATGGGCTTGAAGATGGTCAAATTGAAGAAACGAAGGGACCAGTGGTGCCGCAATTGGCCACGCGGCCTGATATTGTCGATCGTAACGGGCGTTTATTGGCGACGGATATTAAAACTTACTCGCTTTTTGCTGAGCCGCGTCGCATTGTCGATGTGGATGAAACAATCGAACTGATTTCAACGGTTTTGCCGAAACTTAATTGGCAGGAAACTTATCGGCGTTTGAAAAGAAAGTCCGGTTTTTCTTGGATTCAGCGTGGGCTGAGCCCAACACAAAAAACAAAAATTATGGCACTTGGTATCCCAGGCGTCGGTTTTCGCACTGAAATACGCCGTTTTTACCCAGATGGTCCTGTGGCCTCTCATATTCTCGGCATGGTTAATGTTGATAACCAAGGCATAGCCGGCATAGAAAAATACATTGATGATACTGGCTTGAGTGTTCTTCGTGAAACCGGTCTTGTAAGTGAAACATCGTTAAAGCCGGTTCAACTTTCAATTGATGTGCGTATTCAGGCTATTGTACGCAGTGAACTCATGAAGGCGATGGAGCGTTATAAAGCAATAGCAGCGGGAGCTGTTATTTTAAACATCCGTACTGGTGAAGTTTTGGCTATGGCGTCTGTACCTGATTTTAATCCCGGAAACCCCGTCGATGCTCTAAAAAGTAACCGCCTTAACCGAATGACAGCTGGAACTTTTGAAATGGGATCGATCATTAAGAGTTTTACTACGGCGATGGCACTTAACTCAGGCATTTTTCATTTAAATAGTGTCATTGATGCTTCAAAACCAATTCAAGCTGGTCGTGGTTACTTTATCCACGATTTCCATGGAAAAAATCGCCCTTTAACATTAAAGGAAGTTTTTATTTACTCTTCTAATATTGGTTCTGCTCAAGAAGCTCTGGCAGTGGGGGTTGATCGACATCGCGATTTTTTGAAACGTCTTGGTTTACTTGATCGCATGACAATAGAACTACCCGAGGTTGCTCGCCCTATAGAGCCGCGCCATTGGCGGGATATTAATTCGATGACGATTTCTTTTGGGCACGGTATGGCAACAACGCCATTACAGACAGCGGCAGCGGCAGCTGCTTTAATGAATGGCGGCTGGTTAATAGGGCCTACATTTTTGATGCGCACTGAAGAACAAGCTCTGAAACACGCTAAACAGGTCGTGAAATCTCAAACCAGTCGAGACATGCGCTACCTTTATAAATTGAATAGTAGCATTGGTTCTGGGCGTAACGCAAGGGTGGAAGGTTATCGCGTCGGCGGAAAGACAGGAACAGCTGAAAAAGTTGAGAATGGAAAATATTCTACAACAAAAAATTTTAATAGTTTTCTTGCTGCTTTCCCTATTGATGATCCCTCTTATGTTGTCTTAACAATTATTGATGAACCTCAGCCTGAAGTTGGAAAACATTCGGCAACAGCAGCAATGAATGCTGGGCCAACACTGGCTAATATTATTCGCCGTTCGGCCAGTTTTCTCGGAATAAAGTCAGATTTTAAAAAAGAATATGAAGCAATTTCAGGAACGGGCGGCGATTTAAGGTTAGCTAAAACAACAGTAAAAAATTGATATAAAGGTGAGTAGCCGTGTTATTTGAAACATTATTTGCAGAATATACTAAGGATGAACGTCTTGCCTTAATTGAAATCACGGGAATAAGTGCGGATTCTCGGCAGATATCACCTGGCTATGTTTTTGTAGCTCTTCAAGGGAAACAAACGGATGGCAGAAAATATGTGTACGATGCTGTACGGCGTGGTGCGTGCGCAATTATTACAGATTGTGATTTTGTTTTTGAGAATTTACCTGTTCCGATTTTGCGTGTTTCTGATGTACGTCATAGCTTAGCTATAGCGGCTGCACGTTTTTATGGTTCTCAGCCCGAGACTGTAGTGGCCGTCACGGGTACGAGTGGTAAGACGTCAGTTGTATCTTTCCTTCGGCAAATTTGGGAATATGCTGGATTTTGTGCTGCCAGTGTAGGGACGGTGGGTGTTATTTCTCCCCAACGTAGTGATTACGGTTTTCTAACAACGCCTGATCCGGTGGTATTGCATCGTTTATTACATGAGATGGCCGATGAGGGTGTTACACATGCGGCACTCGAAGCTTCTTCGCACGGTCTTGATCAAAGTCGGCTCGATGGGGTGCATTTAGCAGCCGCTGCCTTCACTAATTTGGGACGTGATCATATGGATTATCACACGTGTGTGGAAGATTATTTGAGTGCTAAAATGAAATTATTTGATGCGCTTTTGCCGCGTGATGCGCCTGCTCTTATTTTTGCGGACGATATTTATTCGCAGAAGGTTATTGACCATGTCGCGCAGGCACGCCGCCAAGTGTTGACCGTCGGGCGTAAGGGGCAGTTTATCACAATTAATCGTGTTGAGCATCAACGTTCAAAACAGCGCGTTGAGTGCCGTATGGGAAACGATATTTATACATTTGATCTGCCTTTAGCAGGAGATTTTCAAATAGCTAATGCACTTATTTCTGCGGGTTTAGCAGTTGTGACGGGTATATCTTCGGATAAAGTGTTTCATTCTCTTGAAAAATTACAAGGGGCACCAGGTCGGTTAGAGTTGGTCGGAAAGACAGTAGATAACGCGCCTATTTATGTAGATTATGCTCATAAGCCAGAAGCTTTAGAGCAGGTATTGCTCTCCGTCCGCCCTTTTACACCAAAACGTTTAATTCTTGTTTTTGGATGTGGCGGTGACCGTGATAAAGGCAAGAGGCCTTTGATGGGGAAAATTGCGAAAAATAAGGCTGACATCGTTATTATAACCGATGATAATCCCCGCACTGAAATACCAGCGAAAATTCGGCAAGATATTTTACAAGCAGTACCGGAAGCAATAGAAATAGCAGATCGTGGCGAGGCCATTCGTCACGCAGTAGGTTTACTTAAAGCTGGGGATACATTAATTGTTGCTGGAAAAGGTCACGAAAATGGCCAAATTATAGGACGGGAGACGTATCCTTTTTCAGATCGTTTAAAAATAATCGCTGCTTTGAAGGAATACGATAAATGAAGGCTTTATGGGGTAAAGAAGAACTCCTCGCTGCAATTAATGGTTTCGCGATTGGGCACTTACCGGAAACTTTTTCCGGGGTTTCTATTGATAGTCGAACTCTCGTAGAAGGCGATATTTTTTTCTGTATTAAAGGTGCTCATCTCGATGGTCATGATTTCGCTGCACGAGCTTATGAGCGGGGAGCTGGGGTTCTTATTATTGCGCAAGATCGTTTAGCCACAATGAAAAAATTATCAGCTCCATTATTCGTTGTTGCTGACGTTTTACGAGCATTAGAAGAACTCGGGAAAGCAGCACGCAAACGTTCAAAAGCTAAGATTATAGCTATAACAGGTTCTGTTGGAAAAACGACAACAAAAGAAGCTCTTAAACAAGCACTTGGAGTTATTGGGAAAGTTCACGCTAACCTTGATTCTTTAAACAATTGTTGGGGTGTTCCTCTGACTTTGGCGCGAATGCCTGCTGACAGTGATTACGCTATATTTGAAATTGGTATGAACCATAAAGGCGAAATTCGTCCTCTGGTGAAGTTAATTCGCCCGCACGTAGCCTTGATCACTCAGATTGCTACAGGGCATATAGGTTTTTTCAAAAATCTCGAAGAAATCGCGGATGCAAAAGCCGAAATTTTCGAAGGATTGGACGATGAGGGTGTCGTTCTTTTAAATGCAGATAGCGATTTTTTTTCTTATTTAGTTCAAAAAGCAAAACAGTGCGGTGTAAAAAAGATTCTGAGTTTTGGTGAATTGGACCATGCTGATTACCAAGCGAAGGAGATTTGCCTTTTAGCGAATTATTCTCGTGTGAGTGTTTGTATTTCTGGTCAAAGTCAAGGTATGATGATTAAAATTGGCGCTCCCGGTCGACATATTGTGCAAAATAGTTTGGGTGTTATTGCAGCGTGTGATGCGATAGGTGCCGATTTATTTCGTGTTGCGCTCCCTTTGAGCCACTTTTCTCTTCAAAAAGGCCGTGGTGCCCGTTATCGGCTATCTTTACCTAGTGGTGGCGAATTTCATTTAATAGATGAAAGTTATAATGCTAATCCTGCTTCTATGCGGGCAGCCCTCAGTCTTCTTGCTATGGGGCAGGTAGGCTCATGTGGTCGGCGAATTGCTATTTTGGGTGATATGCTTGAATTAGGAGCTCACAGCGAAAAATTTCATCGCGACCTTGCTGAACCAATCCGTGCTTCAGGCGCTAACCCAGTTTTTTTAGTCGGTGAGGAAATGAAGCCTTTAGCCGCCGATCTTTCCCCGCACGTCAAGATTCATTATGCTGAACATATAGAAAAAATCCTCCCTCTCGTTTGCACCGAAATTTCAGATGGAGATCTCGTTATGATCAAGTCATCTCACAGCGTTCGTTCATCGCATATTGTGGCTACTCTCCTTGATCAGTATAAAGTGATCCCTTTATAATTTTAACAAGGTTTTTGCGTTATGATGCTGTTTCTTTCTTTCCTGAGTGATTGGTTTCCAGGTGTCAATGTTTTTCGTTATATCACTTTCCGTACGGTGTCGGCTATACTGACGTCGGGTTTGATTGTTTTTTTATTTAGTCCTAGTATTATTTCTTTTCTCAAAGTACGGCAGGGCAAAGGGCAGCCAATTCGGGCTGACGGCCCTCAGACTCATTTCAAAAAGGCTGGAACACCCACTATGGGTGGATTGGTTATTTTAGTCGGCGTTGTGGTATCTGCGCTTTTGTGGTGTAATTTATCGAATATTTATTTTTGGGTATCATTACTGGTCATGCTGTTTTTCGGGGGGATCGGATTTTATGATGATTATCTCAAGGTAACAAAGCAAACAGATAAAGGTTTTTCTGGCAAAGCGCGGTTAGGCTTAGAGTTTTTAGTTGCGGCGGGCGCTTCTTTTATCTTTTTACAAACTGGGTCGCCAGGATTATCTTTGCCCTTTGTGAAGGAATATTTTATCGAGTTAGGTTGGTTTTTCATCCCCTTTACGGCCTGCGTTATTGTAGGAACAGGTAATGCAGTTAATTTGACTGATGGTCTTGATGGACTTGCTATTGTTCCTGTGATGGTTGCCGCCTCGTCTTTTGCATTGATTGCTTATCTCGTTGGTAATATGAATTTTGCTAATTATTTACAAATCCATTATGTGCAAGGGGTAGGTGAATTGACTGTTTTGCTAGGAGCAGTTGTTGGTGCAGGGCTCGGCTTTTTGTGGTTTAATGCACCTCCGGCCGCTATCTTCATGGGCGACACCGGTTCGCTAGCTCTTGGGGGACTATTAGGTGTTGTTTCTGTAGCGACAAAGCATGAAATTGTTTTGATTGTTATTGGCGGCCTTTTTGTTTTGGAAGCGCTATCTGTCGTCATTCAGGTGGGCCACTTCAAATTGACGAAAAGGCGTATATTCCTTATGGCTCCGATCCATCATCATTTTGAAAAAAAAGGCTGGACTGAAAGCCAGATCGTGATACGCTTTTGGATTATCTCGATTGTTTTGGCGTTGATTGGTCTTTCAACGCTTAAGCTAAGGTAAAGTCGTGATTTCTGTTGAATGTTATAAAGGTCAAAAAGTTGCCTTACTGGGACTAGGGCGGTCGGGGTTGGCTACGGCACAGGCGCTCATTGCTGGTGGAGCAGAAGTGGTTGCGTGGGATGATAATCTTTCTTGCGTAGAAGCTGCTCGTGAGAAAAATATTCCAACGAAAAATCTCTATTATGAGGATTGGTCAGAATTTATTGCGTTGGTTCTAGCACCTGGAGTGCCTTTAACTCATCCTAAGCCTCATTGGGCAGTTAGTAGGGCACAGCAGGCGGGCGTAGAAATTGTCGGCGATGTTGAACTATTTGTTCGTGCACGAAATCATTTTTTACAGCAGCATGGTTTTTGCGATCAAGATGTTCCATTCATTGCCATTACAGGTACGAATGGCAAATCAACGACGACAACTTTGCTCGTCCATCTTTTAGAGCAGACAGGTTATGATGTACAAATGGGGGGGAATATAGGGACTCCCATATTAACGCTAAAGCCGTTTGTAGAGAAGCGCATTTATGTCATTGAATGTTCGTCATTTCAAATTGATTTAACGCCGTCTCTTCGACCAACAGTGGGCCTTTTATTAAATTTGACACCTGATCATATTGATCGTCATGGTAGTTTTGCCTATTACGCGCAAGTCAAGGGGCGTTTAGTTTCTAAAGCTTTTCACGCATTGATTTCAATTAATGACGCGGTTTGTGGAGCTCTATATCAACGGCTTGTGAATGAAGGCCACCAAGTAGAAGCAATTTCTGAGGGGCATGTTATCGAAAATGGTTTTTATGCGGAAGGAACAAAACTCTTCTCTGTCCGTCACGGGCGGCGTTATATGCTCGCAGATCTTGCTGATATGGATTCACTGCGTGGCAGCCATAACGTGCAGAACGCTCTCATGGCTTTAGCGACATTGCAAGTGCTAAAAATAAGTGATCTGGATATAGAGAAACATTTAGCAAGTTATGTAGGGCTTGCGCATCGTATGCAACGGGTTTGCAAAATCGGATCAGTTTTATTTATTAATGATAGTAAAGCTACTAATGCAGAGGCGTCGGCTTTCGCACTTTCTACTTTTGATGATATTTTTTGGATCGTTGGAGGGCAAGCGAAAGAAGGTGGAATTAATATCCTTAAAAGATTTTTTAGTAAAATTCGTAAAGCTTATTTAATTGGTGCTTCCGCGGAAAAATTCTCTCACGTTATTGGTTCTGCCTTTCCTTTTTCTGTGAGTTTAACACTGGAAAATGCGGTGCGTGAAGCAGCCGTTGATGCGGCTTATGATGCTACAAAAGAATCCGTTGTTTTATTTTCACCAGCCTGTGCAAGTTACGATCAATTTAGAAATTATGAAGAGCGTGGAGAGGCCTTCATTTCTTTCGTTACACAGTTAGAGAAGTGAGGGGCGTAAAAAATATTCTACGTTAACGATCCAGAATCCTTTTGAGCGTAAATCTATTCGGAATATGCGTTAAAAAGACGTAGGAAAGGCGGTATCGCTTTTGACAGGATTATGGAAGGGATTAAGTGAAGATGGCGCTCACTCGTGCGGATCGCGATCCAATTGCTAATTGGTGGTGGACGATCGATCGTTCTATCTTTTCTGCTTGTTTGATCCTAATGGGGATCGGCGTTATGTTGTCTTTTGCGGCGAGTCCTACTGTTGCAAAAAAAATTGGGATTATCGATAATTTTTATTTTGTTCGTTGGCATCTCATTTTTAGTGTTTTTGCACTCTTCGTTATGATTACTATCTCCTTTTTTTCTCCCCGTAATATCCGCCGTTTATGCGCTCTTTTGTTGGCTATGGCGCTCATTCTCATGGTTATAACTTTACTGTTTGGCTTTGAAGTAAAAGGAGCGCAGCGTTGGATTTCTGTATTTGGTGTTTCCGTACAAGCTTCGGAATTCATGAAACCAGCTTTCGTGATTATGTCTGCTTGGCTTTTTTCAGACCAAATGCAACAGTACGGTATTTTTAGGTATCTATTGGCGATCATAGTTTACGCTATCTGTTGCGTACTTCTTGTTTTACAGCCTGATATTGGTCAAACACTTTTGATTAGCGCGACGTGGGGCAGTCTATTTTTTGTGGCAGGTGTGTCTCTGACCGTTGTTTTTTTATTTCTTTTTTTAGGTATTTCAGGAGGCTTTTCGGCTTATTTGTTTGTTCACCATGTACGCCAACGTATTAATAGTTTTTTGACAGGCGAAGGTGATACATTTCAGGCAGACGCGGGGCGCGAAGCTATTTTAAATGGTGGATGGTTTGGTCAAGGGCCAGGTGAAGGTACTATTAAACGTATTATCCCCGATAGCCACACAGATTTTGTATTTTCTGTTGCAGCGGAAGAATATGGCGTCATCTTCTGTTTATTGATTATGGCACTTTTTGGTTTTATCGTCGTACGCTCGCTTTATATAGCGTTAAATACACGCGATTCATTTACGCGTCTTAGCATTACAGGTATAGCGATGATGATTGGTTTTCAATCAGCCATTAATATGGCGGTTAATCTCCATTTGCTGCCTCCAAAAGGAATGACATTACCGTTTATTTCTTATGGTGGCTCATCTATGATGGCAGTTGCGATTTCGATGGGCATTTTGCTTAGTTTAACACGTCGCCGACCAGAGGCGCGACTTTCGGATTTTTTGCCACCTATCGTTTCAGGCTCTATATTATGACGCAGAAAAAAGTTATTGTTTTGGTTGCGGGTGGTACAGGCGGGCATCTTTTTCCCGCGGAAGCACTTTCTGTTGAGTTAAGGCAGCGTGGGTATGATGTTCATTTAGCAACAGATGAAAGAGCTAGGCGTTTTGTACGCCATTTTGATGAAAAGCATATTCATATTATTTCGTCAGCGACATCGGTGCGACGTTGTCCTTTTGCGTTCATAAAAGCGTTTTGGTCTTTGCTGAAGGGGAGCACGCAATCATGGATGCTTTTTCGCAAGTTACGTCCTGTCCTTATTGGCGGATTTGGCGGTTATCCGACTTTCCCACCGCTTTTGGTTGCTATCTTAACGAGGCGTTTGACATTTATTCATGAGCAAAATGCTGTGATGGGTCGCGCAAATAGAATGTTGGCTGTTGGAGTACGCATGATAGCGGGTGGTTTATTAGCGGATGACAGTGTTTACGCCCGTAAAATGCTTCTTACAGGTAATCCTGTTCGTGAAGCCGTCCTCAAAGCAGCGGAAATTTGTTATTCTCCGTCTCTTGGTGAAGATCCGTTTTATTTTTTGGTTTTTGGCGGGAGTCAAGGGGCTTCTTTTTTTTCACAAATTGTTCCCGAAGCAATCGCTTTACTTGATAATAACGTGCGTAAGCGCCTGCGTATCATCCAGCAAGTTCGCAGTGAAACTAAAAATTTAGTAAAAATTTATAACGATATGGGAGTGCAGGCAGAGATTGCATCTTTTTTCGACAATATGGCAGAACATATCGCTCGCTCTCACTTTATTTTAGCGCGCTCTGGTGCTTCAACTGTTTGTGAAATAGCGGTGATTGGCCGGCCGGCTTTATTTATCCCGTATCCACACGCTTTAGATCACGATCAGGCGGCGAACGCAGCTACGCTCGCTGCTATGGGAGGAGCTCAAATCGTAGCAGAAAAAGATTTGAATGGGCAAATGCTCGCTTTTCTCTTAGCAAAAGCCTGTCGCGAACCACATTTATTAGAAAAACAAGCACTTGCTGCAAAAAAGGCTGGGCAACCTCGTGCAACCACCCTTCTTGCAGATGCAGTTGAAGCGTTGATTGCAGGGCGGTCGGTATTAAATATTAAAAGGGAGTATTTTGATGAAAATGCCGCTTAATATAGGACTTATTCATTTTGTAGGAATTGGTGGTATCGGTATGAGCGGGATTGCCGAGGTCCTTCATAACCTCGGTTATAAAATTCAAGGGTCTGATCAAGCTAATAATGCAAATATCGAACGCTTACGGGATAAGGGGATTAATATCTATGTAGGTCATAAGGCTGAAAATTTAGGAGCGGCAGAAGTTGTTGTTATTTCTACTGCTATTAAAAAAACAAATTCTGAATATATCGCTGCCAAGAAGAGGCACTTACCAATTGTTAAGCGTGCGGAAATGTTGGCTGAGTTGATGCGCTTTCGCCAAACGATTGCTGTTGGCGGTACGCATGGCAAGACGACTACTACATCTATGGTAGCGGCGCTTCTTGATGCAGGTCACTTTGATCCGACAGTAATTAACGGCGGCATCATCAATACATACGGAACCAATGCGCGTATGGGTAGCGGAAATTGGATGGTAGTTGAAGCCGATGAAAGTGATGGTACATTTTTAAAATTGCCCGCTGATATCGCTATTGTTACCAATATTGATTCTGAGCATTTAGATCATTATGGTAATTTTGATACCTTGTGTGGAGCTTTTCGAAAATTTGTGGAGAATGTACCTTTTTACGGCTTTTCCGTTATGTGTGTTGATCACCCAGAGGTTCAGGCATTAGCTGATCGCATTGATGACCGTTGGGTGGTTACTTATGGCGCAAATCCACGGGCTGATGTCCGTTTCCTTAATCTTTCGATAGAGGGTCGAAAAATGCATTTTGATGTCCTTATTTGCTCGCGAAAAACAGGTACGAAGGTTGAACTTAAAAATTTAGTTTTGCCGATGCTAGGACAACATAATGTTTCTAACGCTACCGCGGCGATCGCTGTTGCTCACGAGCTCGGTATTTCAAATGAATCTATTCGGAAAGGGTTAGCGGAATTTGGTGGAGTAAAGCGCCGTTTTACTCAGACAGGGAGTTGGCGTGGTATCGAAATATTTGATGATTATGGGCATCATCCGGTTGAAATAAAGGCCGTTTTGCACTCTGCTCGAGAAAGTGCGAAAGGGCGGGTTATTGCTATTGTGCAACCTCATCGTTTTTCTCGTTTACGTGATTTATTTGACGATTTTGTTTGTTGTTTTAACGATGCTGATACAGTGATGATTGCACCAGTTTACGCAGCTGGTGAAGGGCCTATAGCTGGCTTTAATTCTAAAGAATTGGTGAAACATATTCAAATGACAAACCATAGTGATGTTCATCTGATTAATTCTCTAGAAGACGTAGTTTCGTTTGTAGCGGCGTCTGCAAAGGCCGGTGATTATTTAGTTTTTTTCGGTGCCGGCAGTATTACACAGTGGGCTTATGCTTTACCTAATCAGCTAGCGATATTTGATAAAAATGATGAATTTTCAGCTAATTGATGGTGGGGCGCTATTGGCGCAATTACAGCCGGTCTTAAGCGGTATAAAGGGAAAATTAACCCCCAATGTTGATATGCGTAAGGTGACGTGGTTTCGCACTGGCGGGTTAGCTGAGCTTTTTTATCAGCCTTCTGATGAGGCTGATTTAGCTTTATTTTTTCAAGTTTTGCCCAAATCCGTTCCTGTAACGATTGTGGGAATTGGTTCTAATCTTTTAGTGCGCGATGGGGGTATCCCTGGTGTTGTCGTTCGTCTTTCTGCAAAGGGTTTTGGGCAATTGCAGCAAATTTCTCCAAGGCGCTTTCTGGTCGGTGCCGCTACGGCGGGTAAGCATTTAGCGTTAGCAGCTTTAGAGGCTGAGATTTTTGGTTTTCATTTTTATTATGGTATTCCTGGTGGGATCGGCGGAGCGCTGAAAATGAATGCTGGTGCGAACGGTTTTGAAACGGCGGCGCGCGTCGTTGAGGTTTACGCACTTGACCGTGGAGGGCAGCGTCATACCTTGAAGCCAGAGGATATGCATTATTCTTATCGTCATTGTGATATTCCTGAAGGATTTGTCTTTATCTCTGCTTTGTTGGAAGGAGAAGTAGGAAAGAGGGGAGATATCCGCACAGCTATGAACGAAGTGGCTCTCCATCGGGAGACGGTGCAGCCTGTTCGTGAAAAAACGGGGGGATCAACTTTCCGCAACCCCGATGGAACGTCCGCGTGGCGTGTTATTGACGAAGCGGGGTGCCGTGGTCTACGGATCGGCGGCGCTCAAATGAGCGATATGCATTGTAATTTTATGATTAATACAGGTCAAGCTACAGGCTATGATCTTGAGAAATTAGGTGAAACAGTACGTGCGCGTGTTTTTGCTCATTCAGCTCATCTCTTACAGTGGGAGATACAACGTATCGGCCAATTTGAACGAGATCGCACGGTCTTTCCTTTTGATTAATTTTGTTTCTTTAATTTTGGTAATTTAAAAAATTGAGTCATTTCAAAGAGATAAGAAAAAAATCTATTAAAAATCAATAAATTAACAGAGAAACTCTTGCTTCATGCTTCTGATTCTGATTCATTAGGAGAAAATGCTAGATTGTTGATTCGCAATGATAAATCTAGCTTTTTCTATATGTGGTATCGGTTTCTGTTATGGATTCTATATCTAGATTATAAAAAGGTGAGTTGTTATGAGAGATAAGCATATAGCCGTGTTGATGGGAGGGTTTTCCGCTGAGCGGTCCATAAGCTTATCTTCGGGTGCAGCTTGTTCTGACGCTCTTGAAGAACAGGGATATCATGTAGTTCGTATAGATGTTGACGGTCATATTGCTTCTGTGCTTGAACAATTGCGGCCGGGTGTCGCTTTTAACGCGTTGCACGGGCCATTTGGTGAAGATGGTTTTATCCAGGGTATTCTTGAATATTTAAAAATTCCCTACACTCATTCTGGGGTAGCAGCATCGGCATTGGCGATGGATAAAGGGCGTGCAAAGATTATAGCTGCCAGTGCTGGCGTCCCTGTAGCTCCTTCTCGTGTGATGAGCCGCTTTGCTATAGGGCGAGAATATGGGCATCCGATGAAGCCACCTTACGTTATTAAACCTGTACGTGAAGGGTCTAGCTTTGGTGTGATGATTGTGGAGGAAGGGGAGGATTTTCCGCCGTGTGATATCGTAAGTACTGAGTGGATTTATGGTGATGAGGTAATTATTGAAAAATATATCCCTGGGCGCGAACTTAGTTGTGCTGTTTTAGGTGATGAGGCTTTGGATGTTTGCGAAATTTTGCTTGATAAACCTCTTCAGTTTTTTGACTATGATTCAAAATATAAGCCTGGTGGCTCGGTTCACATTTGTCCTGCGCAGCTTTCATTAAATATTTACCAAAATGTGCAAAGAATGTCTTTGGTGGCACATAAGGCTATAGGGTGTCGGGGTGTTAGCCGTTCTGATTTTCGTTTTAATGAGGAAACAGGGGAATTAGTTTGGCTCGAAATTAATACTCAGCCTGGTATGACGCGAACTTCCCTTGTCCCTGATATTGCAAGAGCAGGGGGTCGTACTTATAGCGATGTTATTAAATGGGTAATGGAGGACGCATCGTGCATGCGTTAAATGTTAGTAAAATGAGTGTTTCTGTGGTGCTGTCAGCGCCGGTTTTGCCTCGTCTTTACCGCCGCTGCCTCCGGTTTATACCCCAGTTTATGTTCAGAGATCGTTACGCTTTCCGTTGTTTTGGTTCTTTCGCAGTTTTGTTTTTTTTCTTTCTTTCTGGTCTTTATGGTCTTTTATCGAGCGGTCGTGTGGGTAGCATCATGAAAGACGCTGCATCGAGTGTTGGTTTTATGGTTGCCAACATTGAGGTAAATGGCGGTAAGCGCTTGGCAGAAAAGGATATTTTGAAAATTTTGGGGCTTGATGCTCGTTCATCAATTATTAATTTTGATGTGGATGAAGCGCGTTCCGTTTTGGAACAACAGGCCTGGATTCAGTCGGCTGATGTTCAAAAAATTTACCCTAATAGGGTGCGCATTTCTGTGGTGGAACGCGAGCCGTATGCAATTTGGCAGCACGATGGCGTGATGGATATTATTGATGGTACAGGGCGCGTGATTGTACCATTTCAGGCAGGTCTAGTTCAGAATTTGCCGCTTGTGGTCGGCCAAGGTGCGCAGGATGCTGCTAAATTATTTATTCAGTCGCTTTCAGTGTGTCCGCAATTTCGCGATCATATCCGCTCTTATGTGCGTGTAGGTGATCGGCGTTGGGACGTTATTTTGGATAATGGAATGCGTATTATGTTGCCCGAAAAAGGTGCTGTTGAAAGGCTTATTTTTCTCACCAAAACGGGTGTGCTAGAAGATCTTTTTTCGCGCGATATTTTAAGTATTGATTTGCGTCTTTCTGACCGGATCACTGTCGCTTTATCAGATGAAATGTTGGAGCGTTATCACGAAGCTGTGAGAGGAGAAGAACGGGCCTTGAAGGCGCTGAAGGCAGGGGGAGTGTAATGTTGTTGGGTTCGC
The DNA here is from genome assembly GCF_000341355.1 of Bartonella australis AUST/NH1. NCBI lineage: Bacteria > Pseudomonadati > Pseudomonadota > Alphaproteobacteria > Hyphomicrobiales > Bartonellaceae > Bartonella > Bartonella australis. The sequence goes on along the minus strand of NC_020300.1, from coordinate 1,050,707 downwards.
ATCACGGAGGAGGGCGGAAAACGCGTTTTTTAACAGTTCTCGATGTGGGCTCTAGTAAAGTTGTCTGCTTTATTGCTTGCTTACGCCCTTTGGAACGCGCGCAGTGTTTACATGGCCGCACGCATTCGATGGAAATTTTGGGGTTTGGTGTGCAACGTTCACGTGGCGTTAAATCCGGTATTGTGACAGATATGCTTGCAGCAGAAAAGTCTATACGTTTGGCTGTTGATGCAGCAGAGAAAATGGCTGGTTTAATAGTGGATTCGGTGATTGTAAATTTTTCTTCAAGTCGGTTAAAAAGCGCTCTTGTCAGTGGGATAGCGCGTTTGGGGGGACGTGAAGTGACTGCGCGCGATATGCGGACAGCATTAGCAGATGTTTCACGGAAGGCTTTTGATACTGAGCGCCATATTATGCATTCAGTTCCTATATCTTATTCTTTAGATGGAGATAAAGGAATCTTTGATCCCGTCGGGATGATGGGTGGATCACTTGGTATGGATGTGCATGTTGTAACAGCAGAAATGGCTCCTTTACGTAATTTAGAAGCTTGCATTAATCGTGCTCATTTAAGTGTTGAGGCAATGGTAGCGACGCCTTTTGCCAGCGGTCTTTCAGTTTTAATGAGCGATGAAGCGCGTCTGGGGGCAGCGTGTATTGATTTTGGCGGAGGGACAACGACATTTTCAGTGTTTTATGAAGGAAAATTTGTTCATGCTGATGCGCTTGCAGTCGGGGGGCGCCACATAACCCTTGATGTCGCGCGCGGGCTTTCTATGTCTGTTGAAGAAGCGGAGCGTTTAAAAGTTATCTATGGCTCGACATTTTTAGCGAGTGCTGATGATCGGCGTATGATCAATGTGGTGGAAATTGGGGGTGAGCGTCGCGAAGCTCAATATCCACGCGCTGTTTTGGGTCGTATTGTTCGTGCGCGTGTTGAAGAAATATTAGAGATGATACGTGATTGTTTGAGCCGTTCTGGTTTTGGTCACGTCATTGGTAAACGTGTCGTTTTGACCGGGGGAGCAAGCCAGTTAACAGGTTTGCCGGAGGTGGCACGTAGTATATTGGGGAGAGATGTTCGTATGGGGCGGCCTTTGGGCATTTCTAAGCTTCCCTCTCTTGCAAAGGGGGCGGCGTTTTCGTCTGCTGCTGGACTGTTAATTTACCCACAATTAGCGGGTTTTGAAGAAAGAACAATTCAGGTTGCGGTAAATAGTTTGTTGACAGGCACGGGTGGGTATTTTCAGCGTGTTAGTCAGTGGTTGCGTGAGAGTTTTTAGGTAAATTTATTTGAAAAAGCTAATTTTCATCGCTTCGGCTCGCGGTGTCTTATGAAAAGGAAAAGAAAATGACGATTAATCTGCACCGGCCAGATATTGCGGAATTGAAACCACGCATTACCGTCTTTGGTGTTGGCGGTGGTGGTGGAAATGCCGTAAATAACATGATACATGCTGGTCTCCAAGGAGTTGATTTTGTTGTTGCTAATACAGATGCACAGGCTTTGGCTATGTCAAAAGCTGAGCGTTTGATCCAACTTGGTGCAGCAGTTACAGAAGGTCTGGGCGCTGGTGCTTTACCAGAAGTCGGACAGGCAGCTGCAGATGAATGTATTGATGAGATTATTGATCATCTCGCCGATTCTCATATGGTTTTTATTACGGCAGGTATGGGGGGCGGTACCGGAACTGGGGCTGCGCCTGTTGTTGCTCGTGCAGCTCGTGAGAAAGGTATTTTGACTGTTGGCGTCGTAACGAAACCTTTTCAATTTGAAGGCGCGCGCCGTATGAAGACAGCAGAGGCTGGTATAGAAGAATTACAAAAGTCTGTTGATACATTAATTGTTATTCCTAACCAGAATCTTTTTCGCATTGCGAACGAAAAGACAACATTCGCTGACGCTTTTGCTATGGCGGACCAGGTACTTTATTCCGGTGTTGCCTCTATTACGGATTTAATGATTAAAGAGGGATTGATTAATCTTGACTTTGCGGATGTTCGTTCCGTTATGCATGAAATGGGTCGTGCGATGATGGGTACGGGCGAGGCATCTGGTGAAGGGCGCGCTTTGGCCGCTGCTGAGGCTGCTATTGCGAATCCGTTATTAGACGAAACTTCTATGAGCGGAGCTCGTGGTCTTTTGATTTCGATTACTGGCGGTCGCGATATGACTTTGTTTGAAGTGGACGAAGCTGCTAATCGCATTCGCGAAGAAGTTGATATCGACGCGAATGTTATCTTTGGTGCTATCGATGACGAGTCACTTGAGGGTGTTATCCGTGTCTCTGTTGTTGCGACGGGTATTGACCGTGTCGTTGATGATACAGCTCAGCTTTCTAACCCTAAATTTCAGCGGCCCGTGGCTTCGATTCGCAAAAATGACGCTGGAACGACCCAAGTTTCTTCTCATATTCAATCAGCGTCATCGCGCTCTGAAACAATGGTAGAGGTAGCGGAAGTACCTGAAGTAAACGTAAGTCAGCCAATTGAGGAGCAATTTCGCCCCAAAAGTCAGATTTTTTCACAGAACGCAGATGTAATTTCCGGACGAAATATAAGCCCGACTCTTTACGGGCATAGTGTAGCTCATGGGCAGATATCGGGTGTATTAGGCGCATCAGCCGCGCCGCGTATGCAGATTGGCCGCGTTTCTCAACAGCCTGCTGCTACAGCGATCAGTGTAGGGGCAACAGTGCGTGCTTTCGACGAAGTGGCTGAGGTTGCAGAACGGAAGGAAAAACAAACGCAACCCCCCTCAGCGCCGGCGCGGCTGCCTGAATTAAAGGATTTTTCTTCCGTTGCTCACGACCAGGATAGAGGTTTTTTTGCTTCTGATCAAGGACCGCGTAATCTTTGGCAGCGTTTGAAACAAAGCTTAACATACCGTGAAGAAACTGAACTAGAGGCCCGGCTAGAGCCTGCTGTAAAGCCTTTACAGCATGGAGAGGAGTCCCAGATTTCTGATAAAAATTCCCCAGAATCTTTTCCTGATTCTGCCGTTTATGTTCCGCATCGCTCTACTGATTCGCGAGCACAGGCACCGCAGGATCAGCGCACTTTTGTGGATGAAGAAGATCAACTGGAGATACCGGCATTTTTACGCCGTCAGTCACATTAACAGACGGAAAAACCGGGAAAAAATAAAATTTTTGTGTCTTTTTTATGATATAAAAATGGTTTTTATTGGAGTGAAATCTGTTGAGTTTGTGTAAAAGTTTCTATATCCTCCTCGTGAACCCGCTTATGATAAGCGGGTTTATTATTACTTATACGGATATCTTTTCATTATTTTGCTGGCCTTTTGGAAGGTCCTCAAAGAAAATTGATGAAGTGATGTTATGAAATCTTTGCAAAAATATCAGCTGACTCTTAAAAATATGATTACATTCGAGGGACGTGGTGTCCATAGTGGGCGCTCATCTGTCGTAAAGATTTGTCCAGCTGATGCTGAATGTGGTATTATTTTTAAGCGTTGCGGGGCAAATGGAAAAGAAAAAATATTTCGGGCACATGCATCGCAAACAGGAACTACTGAATTATCAACGGTGCTTGGAAATGGAGAAGTAAGAGTTGAAACAATTGAGCATTTGATGGCAGCAATTGCTGCTTATGATTTGGATAATCTTGTCATTGAGGTATCAAGCAATGAGGTTCCTATTTTAGACGGTGCTTCGTGGCAGTATTGTCAGAGATTTGAGGAAGTTGGCACTGTTCAGCAGGCGGCGTTGCGTTCTTATTTCGTTATTAAAAAACCAGTGCGCGTTGAAACTGCTTACGGCTTTGCAGAATTTTTACCGTTTAATGGACGCCATTTTGATGTTTCGATTTCTTTTTCTTCGTCTGTTATTGGGGAACAACAATTAAGCTTTGAACTTACTTCAGAGGGATTTCGTGATCATTTATCACGTGCGCGTACCTTTGGTTTTGTAAAAGACGTAGAAAAATTGTGGATTTCTGGAAAAGGGTTAGGTTCTTCTTTAGAAAATTCCCTTATCATCGGTCTTGACGACCAAATCATTAATTCGGGTGGTCTTTATTTTGAAGATGAATTTGTTCGGCATAAAGTGCTTGACGCGATCGGTGATACTGCTCTGCTTGGCGCGCCTTTTATTGGGTTATTTCGTTCATATCGCAGTGGACACGCTCTTAATTCGCGGTTGGTCAAAGCGGTTTTAGCGGATGAATCTTGCTACGAAAAGAGTAATTTGTAGGTGAAGTGCAAGGCGACTTGAAAATTTCTCCTTGGTTTGATTGATTGCAAGCCTATAAATCAGTTAGCGGGGGTATAGCAATATAGTATAAGGCCTTTTAGTAAACGGCTTTTGCTACAAAATGACATTCTCTGGAGGCCAGAAAAACTATGACGCAATCTAGTACATATATTGGAAATATGATACATAGAAAATCTAGCACTGTACGCAAAATATTTACGGGGCTTTTTTGGGGGGGAGTCTGCTTATTGGCGGGGTGTTTTACCACAGGAAAAAACACCTTGAGTCCGTCTGCGTACGTTTTAGTAATGGATCCGCCAGATTTATTGTATAATCAAGCACTCGCTAATCTTGATATAGGGCGGCTTGATGAAGCGTCGAAAAAGTTTTCTGTTATTGAAAAACAATATACTTATACAGAATGGGGGCGTAAGTCTTTGGTAATGGGTGCTTTCACAAATTACCGATCGGCTAAATACGATGATGCAATAAGTATGGCACAACGTTATATTAATCTTTATCCGGCTTCTGAAGATACTGCTTATGCTTATTATATCATTGGCCTTTCTTCTTTTCATAAAATTCCTGATGTTACGCGTGATCAAAAAGATACCAAGCGTGCTGTCGCTGCTATGCAGATTCTAGTGGAAAATTACCCGCAATCTAAGTATGTTGAAGATGCTAAAGCTAAAATACGTTTTGGTCGGGAGCAATTAGCCGGTAAAGAAATGCAAGTTGGTCGTTACTATGAAGAAAGTCGGCGGTATCTAGCGGCAAGCAAAAGGTTTCGTACGGTGCTAGAAGAGTATTCAGATACGAACCAAATTGAAGAAGCGCTTTATCGTCTGACGGAGGTTAATCTCGCTCTTGGTTTGACCGCAGAGGCTCAAACAGCAGCGGCAATTTTAGGATATAATTACCCGAGAAGTCAGTGGTACGTATTTGCTTATAATTTGCTGCAGAAGAATAGTGTGTCACCAAAAGAATACAAATCTTCTTGGATTTCGCGTGCCTTTAGCCATGATCAAAATAGGAAGCATTGATTTAATATGCTGATACAGCTTTCGATTCATGATATTATTTTGATCGAAAAGCTCGATATTCGTTTCACAGGGGGGTTGTCAATTTTAACCGGGGAAACAGGTGCAGGGAAGTCCATCTTACTCGATTCTTTATCGCTTGCTCTCGGCGGACGCGGGGGTGCTTCGTTTGTGCGCCATGGAGCGGAGCGTGGACAGGTAACGGCCGTTTTTGATGTGCCTATTTCCCATCCAGCCCGCCAGCTCATCCGTGAAAGTGGTCTTGATGATGAGGGTGATGTTATTTTACGGCGCGTGCAATTAGGCGACGGCCGTAGCCGCGTTTTTATCAATGATCAGGTAGCTACAGTTGCTCTGATGCGCGATATTGGCCGTATGTTGATTGAAATTCACGGGCAGCATGATGACCGCGCGCTCATTGATGTCGGCACGCACCGTCAGTTATTAGACGCTTTTGGTGGACTTGATAACGAAACGGAAAATGTGCGAAAATGCTACTGGGCATGGCGTAAATTGGAAGAGCGTCTACAGCAACAGCGTGCTGAAGTAACAGATGCAATGCGTGAGGCTGATTATCTTCACGCGAGTGTAGAAGAACTCGAGAAGCTCGATTTCAAAGTTGGAGAAGAAGATACGCTGTCCATTCGTCGCGCGGATATGCTTAAATTAGAAAAAATAGCGACAGACATTAAGGAAGCCGATGACCTCTTAAATGGCCCAAAATCGCCGATTTCTGTCCTCTCCAATTTGGTAAGGCGCTTAGAACGTAAAATTCCTGAAGCACAAGCGTTAATCGCGCCTATAGTAAAATCCATTGACGACGCGCTGCACACACTTACGACAGCTCAAGATGCTATTGAAGTTGCGATGCGGGCGTCGAATTTTGATACCGGCGAGTTAGAGAAGGTAGAAGAGCGCCTTTTTGCACTTCGGGGTTTGGCTCGTAAATACCATATTTCTACAGATGAATTAGTTCAGTTGCGTGATAAAATGAATTCTGAGCTTGCTCATTTAGATTCTGCTCAAATCACTTTAGCACGTTTAGAATCTGAAGTTCTAGAAGCGCAAAAAAATTACGATATATCAGCACAAGCACTCTCGATAAAACGCCAAGAAGTAGCACGGCATTTGTCCGCTAGCGTTATGGCCGAGTTACCAGCGTTAAAATTGGAAAAGGCTGAATTCATTGTTGAGATGCAAAGCGATGCTGAAAAGCGCGGTGCGGACGGTATAGATCGTGTTGAATATTGGGTACGTACAAATCCTAAGACACGAGCTGGGCCGATGTTAAGTGTGGCGTCTGGCGGTGAACTATCTCGTTTTTTGTTGGCGTTAAAGGTTGTGCTAGCTGATCGTGGATCAGCTCCCACGCTGATTTTTGATGAAGTTGATACAGGAGTTGGTGGGGCCGTTGCAGCTGCGATTGGGCAGCGGTTGCTTCTTTTATCAAAAAATATTCAGGTTTTTGCTGTTACGCACGCACCACAGGTAGCATCCAAAGCTCATGATCACTTTCTCGTTTCAAAGCTTGAAAGTGGCGATGAAGGACGTTTTGTTACAGATATCCGTAAAATAGAAGGGCGTGAACGTGCAGAAGAAATTGCACGCATGTTGGCGGGAGAACATATCACTGATGAGGCGCGTGCAGCGGCTCAAAGGCTCTTAACACCGGTATAATTGACAGCAAGAGAAAATACCAGCGGATTTAGGTTTTTTGTATTTTATTGATAACAGGGAATTGTGTGGCCGCAGGCTGTGATTGGAAATAAGATTTATGAATAAAGACGCAATTAAAAACTTAACCATTTCTGAAGCAGAAAGTGAGTTGGAGTGGCTGGCGAAAGAAATTGCGCGCCACGATGTTCTTTATAATAGCAATGATCAACCCGAAATTTCTGATGCACAATATGACGCTCTTCGTCGTCGCAATGAGGAAATTGAAGCCCTATTTCCTGAGTTAATTCGTGCAGATTCGCCTTCATATAAAGTTGGCGCACCGGTTTCTGAAAAATTTGAAAAATCTGTTCATACGCAGGCAATGCTTTCTCTTGATAATGCATTTAGTTCTGAAGATGTTAGTGAATTTGTTGAGCGCGTTCGCCGTTTTTTACGATTTCCAACAACAGAGATATTGGAAATGACAGCTGAGCCGAAGATTGACGGTTTATCTTTGTCTTTGCGTTATGAACGAGGAAAGCTCATGCGTGCTACGACACGTGGCGACGGGCATGTGGGGGAGAATGTGACCGCAAATGCGCGGATGATCGCTGATATTCCCCGTGTTTTAAAGGGTGAATTTCCAGATATTATCGAGGTTCGTGGTGAAGTTTATATGGGGCAGGAGGATTTCCGGGCGCTTAATGTTAGTCAACAAAGGGAGGGAAAGCTTGTTTTTGCGAATCCTAGGAACGCGGCAGCTGGTTCTTTGCGCCAGCTCGATTCACGGATAACTGCCAGTAGAAAGCTTAAATTCTTTGCTTACGCTTTAGGTGAGGTGAGTGAAATACCAGCGACAACCCAAATGGAGATGATGAAAAAGTTCGAAGAATATGGTTTCGTTATCAATCCATTAACGAAAGTTTTTAAAAGAGTAGAAGACCTTATTTCATATTATGATTTCATTGAAGAATGTCGTCAATCTTTAAGCTATGATATCGACGGAGTTGTTTATAAAGTGAATGATCTGGCGTTGCAAATGCGCTTAGGATTTGTGTCTCGTTCACCACGTTGGGCAATTGCACATAAATTTCCTGCGGAAAAAGCTAAGGCGCTCTTAGAAGCTATTGACATTCAAGTGGGTCGGACTGGAGCATTAACTCCTGTCGCACGCGTCGCACCTATTACCGTGGGAGGAGTTGTGATTTCTCATGCAAGTTTGCATAACGAGGATTACATCAAGGGAATTGGTCATAAGGGCGAACTAATCCGCGGAGGGCGCGATATCCGTGTGGGTGATACAGTAATTATTCAGCGCGCCGGCGACGTAATTCCCCAAATCGTTGATATCGTCCCCGGAAAACGCCCCGAAGATGCACCCGCTTTTATTTTCCCTCATCTATGTCCTGCTTGCGGGAGCCGCGCTGTTCGCGAAGCGGGTGAAGCTGTGCGTCGATGTACAGGTGGACTGATTTGTCCAGCGCAAGCGATAGAGCGTATTCGTCATTTTGTTTCACGCAATGCCTTTGATATTGAGGGGCTCGGTGAAAAACAGGTAGAATTTTTCTTTCACGCCCAAGATGAAGCACTTTGTATTCATTCACCGGCCGATATTTTTACTTTACAACGGCGCCAAGAAAAAGCGTTAACACGTCTAGAAAATATGGATGGTTTTGGCACTGTTTCAGTTCGTAAGCTTTATGATGCTATTAATGCTCGCCGAAAGGTTTCTTTAAGCCGCTTTTTATTTGCATTGGGAATTCGCCATGTTGGAGAGGTTAATGCACGACGTTTAGCGCGTTTCTATCAAAATTATACCGCGTTTGAAACTGCGGCAATGAAGGCCATTATGCCTCGTGATAAAGCAGACAAGGGTAACGAGGCTTGGATAGAGCTCACGATTATCGAGGGAATTGGGCCTCGTGTCGGGGAAGCAATTATTGATTTTTACCAGGAAGAGCATAACCGAAATATTTTGTCAGCCTTGCTTAAAGAAGTGACGATTTTTCACGAAGAAGCTGCAGTAACGGATCATTCATCGATAACGGGGAAAATAATCGTTTTTACGGGGACTTTGGCTCATATGTCACGTGATGAAGCAAAAGCATTAGCGGAACGGTTAGGAGCTAAAACATCCGGTTCTATTTCCCAGAAGACTGATCTCCTTATTACGGGGCTTGGAGCGGGGTCAAAATTGGCCAAAGCACGAAAATTAGGGATCGAGGTTATGGATGAAGAAAGCTGGCTTAAATTGATTAAAAAGCACTATAGCTAGCTGTCCCCTTTTAGAAAGAGGAACGGGCTAGCAATATATTCTCATTATAGGAGGTATATTTTTTACATCTCATTGTATTGTAATGAAAATTCTGTTTAATCTTGTTATCCTCCCTTCGGCTATTATGGTCCATTATTATTTGTTGTTAGCTTTTATACGACTAAAAAGTCCCTTAAGGGAAAAGAGATTATATAAAGGTTCGTTTTGTCTTCAGATGTTCATAGCCTGTTTCTATGATACACGGACTTTGGGATTCAGCTTTAGGCTTTTACCGTGTGGTGCTGCATTTTAAGGATACGTAGCTGGGCTGCGGATTGACCATTTTTTTATAAACAGGGTATTTTCCTTTCAAGCAATTATACACTCTGTGTTGCATCTAGCTTATTCGATTAAGTATATTTAGTTATTCTATCTTTGATGATGCTGCCTGTAATCAGCGGTATTTTGGGAGAGGGAGGCGGCATGAATTTTCCTTGAAAGAGATAAAAATAAAGAAAAGTTTCTGGGAGAAAAAAGGTGTGTTTTTTATTTAGTCAAAAAGGCATCGTGGCTTCTTGCATCCATTTTTTATCTTCTTCGTTGAGGTAAGGTGCATTAATTTTATAAACGTGGGCATGGTAGTTGTTAAGCCATTGTCGTTCTTCTATTGTCAAAAGTTCTGGCAAGATTAAGCTCCGGTCGATGGGGCAATTTGTGAGTGTTTCAAATGACAGCATATCTATATCACCAGCGGTGATTTTTTGTGCTGGCTTCACAATCATCAAATTTTCAATACGAATACCAAAAGCTCCTTCGCGGTAATACCCAGGTTCATTAGAAATAATCATTCCGGGAACAAGTTCTTGGCTTCCATAGCGCGAAACATTTTGTGGTCCTTCATGCACAGAGAGGTAAGATCCGACTCCATGACCGGTACCATGCGCGTAATCAAATCCAGCTTTCCATAGTGCGATGCGCGCTAAAACATCAATATCTTGCCCACGCGTGCCTTTTGGAAATCGCGCGGTTGAAAGGGCAATCATGCCTTTAAGGACGAGGGTAAAACAGTGCTTTTCCTCTTTTCCAATATTACCAATTGCTACTGTACGTGTAACATCTGTAGTGCCATCACGATATTGTCCACCCGAATCAACGAGATAAACTTCACCAGCGTTAAGTATTTTGTTTGTCTCAGTGGTTACGCGATAATGAATAATCGCACCATTAGCACCTGCTGCAGAGATCGTATCGAAGGAGAGGTCTTCAAGCTTTTCTCCCATTTCTTTTGCCGTCGTTACTCGGAATTCCTCTAATTTTTGGGCGGCCGAAATTTCACTGACTGTGCCTGGGGTTTGTCTATTTAACCAGGAAAGAAAGCGGGTGAGGGCTACGCCATCGCGTAAATGCGCTTTACGTGCACCATTTTGCTCTGTGTTATTTTTAATGGCACGTGGCAAGGAAACAGGATTAGTCAGTGTGATAAAAGAGCTGTTTTCCTCTTCGATAATAATACGCAATTTTTCGCAAGTTAATGACGGATCCAAAGCAAAAATCATTCCTATTTTGAGATGATTTTTTATCTCTGATATGAGTTTTTTGGGTTCGTGTAATTTTGCGCAGCTTTCTAGATATTGTTTCTGCTCTGCACCAAGTTTTCTACTATCGATAAATAAGGAGGGCATTCCTTTGATAGGGATGAGAGCAAAACAAAGGGCTAAAGGCGTGTTTGGGACATCGTTACCACGTATATTGAAAGTCCACGCAATAGAGGAGGGATCGGTGAGGATAAAACCGCCGGCTCCAACTTTTTGTATATCTTTACAAATCAGTGCCAATTTTTCGTCAGTACTACATCCCGCGTATTTGAGGAGGTGGAGCGATAAAGCTGCCTGTGGTAACGGTGGTTGGTCATGCCAGATGAGATCTATGAGATTAGATTGACTTTCTACGAGTTTTCCTTTTGCTTCGACTTCTAAAGCTTGTCTCAACGTAGCTGTAGCTGTAATTGTGTGGAGCCATGGATCAAAGCCGATAGAAAGTTTTTGTCCATTTTTCGCAAGCCATTGTGACGGTGAACAAGTAGCCAGATCTTCATAATCAAAGATATGAGAATCGGTTTGCTGGCGAGCCTGAAGTTTATAACGCCCGTCTGTGAATATAATAGCTTTATTTTTTAAAATTAGCGCTATACCAGCTGATCCAGTGAAGCCAGTTAACCAGCTAAGACGTTGGGCATGCAAAGAAATAGATTCTCCTTGATGTTCATCTGCGCGAGGTACCAGAAATCCATCCAATCCGAAGCGATCAAGTTCTTTACGAAGAGCAGAAATGCGTTCTGCAGTATAGGCTGGATTTGCGATTGTTTTAAAAGATTGGTGCACAATAACGTCCTTTTTATTTGAGGTGTAAAGTAACCCATCCTTGGTGGCGGATTGTTTCGATATGCTTTAAGCCTTGTTTCGCATAAGATTTTAAAACGTAGTCGCGTTGTTCTTCGAGAATTCCAGACAATATGATGGATCCATTTTTTTGCAGAATTCGCGTCATTTCTTGTGCAAATTCAACGAGAGGATTAGCAAGGATGTTAGCAATAACGAGATTAAAAGGCGCGCGTGATACAATTTCATTATGATTTAAACCTGTCGCCGTGATAGCTGTAACATATTCTTTAACACCATTGAGTTGAATATTGTGTTGAGCGACCTGAATAGCGATGGGATCAATATCAGATGCAAGCACAGGAATAGGCTTGAGCATAGCGATAGCAATGGCTAATACGCCGCTTCCGGTCCCGAGATCGAGGGCTTTATGTGGATTTTCATTTTGCATCACCTTGGTAATCATTTCCAAACAACCGAGTGTCGTCCCATGATGGCCCGTACCGAAGGCTTGATTAGCTTCAATTTCGATGGGTAACACATTGGGCGGAATATTTTTTCTGTCATGACTGCCGTGAAGAAAAAATTGGCCCGCACGCACGGGTTTTAGCCCTTCGAGACTTTGTTTAACCCAGTCGATATTGGGTAAAATTTCTATATTAATTTGACTTGGATTTATAGAAAAAATTTGAGCAAAGCGCTTATAGGCGCTCTCTTGTTTTTTTTTGTCGACGTAAAGTGAAAGCTCATAAATGGCATTTTGCTCATCTATTTCCATAAGGGAAAGAGGATACCCTTCTTCATCAAAGGCCGTCTCTATGAGAGCATAAAACTGTTTTACTTTGCTTTTAGGAATAGTACAGTACAAACGAACTTGTTGTGACATATTGCTTTTTCTATTGAGTTTTTTGAATTTAGTTCGAGGCGAGTTTTTTAAGTCGTTCTATAGCAATATCATCTTGTAGTTCGTTTTCGCTTTCTCTAGCATTATAGGGGATAATACCAGCTAGTTTTCCACCTTTTTTAAGTAAGAAAATTGCGGCTGTATGATCATAGGTATAGTTCCCATTTGTTCCGGGTACTTTTTCAGCGACGATATTGAAGGATGCCACCATTTTATGAACTTTTTCAGGATCCCCACTTATACCAATAATTTTATAGGTAAAATTACTTAAGTACTCATGCAGCACTTCAGGTGTGTCGCGTTCAGGATCAACGGTTACAAACCATACGCCTAATTTATCAGCACTTGGGCCGATCGCCGTAAGCCACCGCTGAAGGTTAAGGAGCGTGACAGGACAACTTTCAGGGCACATAGTAAAGCCGAAAAAAATTACCGCAGGTCCACTGCGGATGTCAGCTTCGGTAACAGTGTTTCCGTTAGAATCAACGAGCGTGAAATCATCACCTAAAGGCTTATTCACAAACAGATCATAAGCAAAAACGCCAAAAAGGAATACAGCCGTTAGCCCCAAGATGCGTATCACATTTTTCATAGCTTAACCTTCTAAAAGATTTGAAAGCCATAACATTCTCAAGTTAGTTTTGCAATCTTTGTTCCAGTGTTGAAAACTGGTGTGTTGTAAATACGACAAAATACGCATCGCGGAAATATTTCACTACAAATGAATGATTAGGTGCTGTCATTTATCTAGTCGGTATATTTTTTATTTGCGTATAAACAACAAGAAAAGAAAGAGTGGATATTGAGGAAAAATTCTAAGTTTTGTGGCAGTAAATGATGTACCAACACAGCGGTACAATCGTAAATTCTGGTATTATGCAGTAACGAATGAGCGCGTAATTTTGTGTAACAATCCACCGGTGATCACACTTAATCGCGGATGTAAGAGCGAGACCCTCTGCTTGTAGATATAGCACCACAGTTTTTATTACATCATGCTTTTGTTACAAAATTATCGATGACACGTTTTTCTCCGGCTTTATCAAATAGAATAGTTAGTTTATTACCCTCTATTGCTGAAATATGGCCATAACCGAATTTTATATGAAAAACTCGGTCATTGATTGAAAAAGCTGATGGAGCTTTGACTACCGATTTAGTGATAATCTCCCCTTTAATAGTTTTTTGTCGGTGAGATTGAATAGTTCCAAAATTTGAATCAACGTCACCATAACCGATTCGTTCGATATATTCGTTTAGTCGTGTATTCCGGTGATTATGCGTTTCCTCTGTTTGTTTTTTTTGCGCGCGTTGCCAACCTGGTGTCGAGTAATGACTACGGAAGGGATCCTGATATTTAAAACGCGATTGGTTATATCCACCATAATGTGTCCCGGCTTCTGCTATTTCTATATGTTGCTCCGGTAATTCGTTCAGAAAACGAGAAGGAAGCGCGGATTGCCAAAGCCCATGAATTCGCCGATTGGATACAAACCATATATACAGATATTTTTTCGCTCTTGTTAGCCCTACATAAGCTAGTCGCCGTTCTTCTTCTAAGCCTGTGTGGCCACCTTCATCTAACGAACGCTGAAGAGGAAAAAGCCCTTCTTCCCAACCAGGAAGAAAGACTGTCTCGAACTCAAGTCCTTTAGCTGAGTGAAGAGTCATAATGTTGACTGCATCCATATTCTCATTTTTTTCAGAATCCATGACCAGTGAAACATGTTCTAAAAAGCTACGAAGACTTTCAAATTGTTCCATGGAACGGATCATTTCTTTAAGGTTTTCAAGCCGTACTGGTGCCTCTGGCGAACGATCTTTTTGCCACATCTCTGTATAACCCGAGTCATCGAGAATTGTTTCAGCAAGCTCTGTATGTGGTGTGTATTGTAGCATATCTTGCCACCGGTGGAAATTTTCTATGACGCCTCGTAAGGCGTTTCGCGCTTTGGGCTTTAATTCGTCCGTTTCAATTATTTCAGCGGCGGCAGCAAAAAGGGGAATACCGTGCGCGCGCGCACTATTGCGAAGGTGACGTAATGTTGTGTCTCCCAAGCCGCGTTTAGGGGTATTAATGATGCGTTCAAATGCCAAATCATCGGCTGGTTGGACGACAACGCGCAGATAAGCTATAGCATCACGTATCTCCATTCGCTCGTAAAAACGCGGACCGCCAATAACGCGATAATTAAGACCAAGCGCCAGAAAACAATCTTCGAATTCACGCATCTGAAATGATGCTCGCACTAATATAGCTATATGATTTAACGGCCGCCCAGCTTGTTGCGCTTGTTCAATTTCTTCTCCGATGGCGCGAGCTTCTTCTTTTGAATCCCATGCTACATTAATTTTTACTTTCTCTTCTTGGCTGTGTATTTGATTAGAAAAAAGCGTTTTTCCTAGTCTCCCTTGATTATGAGAAATTAAATGGGAAGCAGTTTTTAAAATATGCGACGTGGAGCGGTAGTTGCATTCTAAACGGATGATCTTCGCTGGGGGAAAGTCTTTTTCAAACCGTAATATATTATCAATTTTAGCACCACGCCATCCATAAATAGATTGATCATCATCACCAACACAACAAAAGTTGACCGGCTGCCCTTTAGGGCGTTGAGCTAAAAGGCGAAGCCAAAGATATTGTGCTGTATTTGTATCTTGGTATTCGTCTACAAGAATATAGCGAAATTTAGCATGATATTCGTGAAGAATATCATGGTGATGTTGCAGAATATGAATAGGGTGGAGTAAAAGGTCACCAAAATCGCAGGCATTGAGACTTTTTAGCCGATTCTGGTAGCTGCGATAAAGTTCGCGCCCCATGCCGTTACCAAAGGAGTAGGCATCGCTTTCCGAAATGTCATTGGGTGAAAGTCCCTGATTTTTCCAAGAATCAATCATCGTCGCCAAATTACGTGCGGGCCAACGTTTATCATCCAGGCCTTCAGCTTGAATGAGCTGTTTTAACAGGCGAATGACGTCATCGCTATCGAGAATAGTAAAGTTGCTTTTTAAGCCTACAAGTTCCGCATGATGACGCAGAATTTTTACACCGGTGGAATGAAATGTTCCGAGCCAAGGCATACCTTCGACAGTTTCGCCGATAAGTTCACCAATACGCATTTTCATTTCGTGTGCTGCTTTATTAGTAAAAGTGATAGCCAATATCTGCTCAGGAGAAGCGAGCCCAAGATGCAGAATATGAGAAATACGGGTAGTAAGAACGCGTGTTTTTCCGGTACCGGCACCTGAAAGAACTAAGACAGGCCCCTCCGTGCTCAGGACAGCTTGTCGTTGCTCTGGGTTAAGTTTTTCCAAATAATCAGGTTCGTATCGTACTTTTTTTCTTTCTGTCACGGCATAAGTCCCTACTTCAGAATTATCTCCGCCCTTATGAGGAAAGCCCCCATCTCCGGGGGATGGTATGTGATCAGAAAAGTCATTCATTGTATTTTTTGTAGTATCTTTTTTATATGAACGCTAGGTCTAAAAACTCTTTTCTTAGGAAAACCACAGCACTTTCTTTAATTTAGTTTAGTTAGATGAATAGATTGAATCATAGGATAAAAAGCAAGGAAAAATACTAAAGTTGTCGGGTAAGAACGCTATGAAGTGCGTAAATACGTAATGAAGCTGAAAGCTTTACTTTTTGTGGTCTCTTACTATCGATATCGGCGATGATGAAAGCTAAAGGTTGCCCTTTTTGCCGAGCTATGGCTTTGAGAATGTCCAAAAACGGCTGTTCCAATGATACACTTGTGGAGTGGCCGCCAATTCGTACGGATATTTTATGCGGAATTGCTTTCGACCAATCAATAAAATTACTCATTTGTATTCTTTTAAGTTTTTATTCATCGTTAGTCAGACAATTTTGATCAAGAAATTTTTTGGCTTCTAGAGATTTTTTTGCCTCAAAAAGTTTTTCAAGTTTCGTCCGTCCGAAACGATAACGTTTTTCCTCTGCGTGAACGGCCTGTTCTATACGTTTTTTCTTTTTTCGAAATTTACGAAGATTAATTGGTTCAGTCATAGGCGCGATTCACTCATTTCTTTCGGAAAGAATCTAAAGAAACTACATCAGCACTTTGTTTAATTTCATTGTCTGACGGCTCTTTATTTACTTTAAGATCTTGTTCTTTTGTGGATGTATCTCCCTTTTTTTGCTTGTTGTCTAAGAGAGTAGCAGGTTCGTGCGGCGCACTTCCCGGATTTTCGTTTTCTCCAGAAGTAAGGTTAGCAGGAAGATCAAAGGCTGCTTCAAACGCTGCCACGGGATCGTAAAAAACTTGAATGGAGGAAAAAGGTATAACTAGTTTTTCAGTAATTTCTTTAAAGGAGAGCGTTACTTCAAAAGCAATTTCTGACACGCTTAAATCTCTGAATTGGTGCTGTAACACGATCGTCATTTGATCAGGGTAGCGATCTTTAAGCCTATTGGAAATTTTTACTCCCGGTGCTTTTGTTAAAAAGGTGATAAAAAAATGGTGATTACCTGGAAGGCCCGCTTTAGAAACTTCCGACAAAACTTTACGAATAACTCCACGGAGTGCCTCCTGAACGAGGATGTCATAGCGGATCTGATCTTGAATCATCGAAGTCTATTCCTCTCACTTTAACACGGCAATTAAGCATGGATAACACAGTTCAACGAAATATTTCTTTAAGTTAGCAATATTTTGCTCATCATAAACTTAATTAACAGAGAAAAATACGAATTTCCCGATAAACACTGCTTAATGAGCGTCGCAAAAGTGAAGGCTTCTGTTGCCAGGTGCCTCCGAACCCCGCTTAAACCTGCGACGGTTTAAGACTCACTTGAAGCTTCCGCACCACGGTTAAGCGGCGAGGCGTGCCTCCGCATAGTTGTCGTTTGCAACTACTCATTTAGTCCGATGACGGTGGTACAATGCCGGGTAAAAGAGCAATCTTTACGCCCTTGTCGATCCTATTTCGCCCCCACCAAAATATAACCTTTTTAGTTATACTCAGGTGGAGGCGCCGGGTACCGCCCCCGGGTCCAATGGGTTTATTTCATTGTCCATTTATTACCATATCTGGAAAACCAGCCCCCCTAATATAGATCAAGAACATTCTTTGGGAAAGGGGGATCTTAAAAATCTTCCGTCATTTATAGATTTCATACCGTAATTATAGAATAGGTTTGCTCATTCTCGCGGAGAGTACAGAGCAATAAGTAATTTCTTCTTGATATTAATAACGTAGCCTGAACTTTAATGAAGTTGCAACGGGACGGCATAAACATCGTTTAGCTTTGGTAACGAAGGACCAAATATATTAATATATTGATTCCGCTGGCTGTATTGAGATGAAAGAGTTCAAGAGTGCTAGAATGGTTTCAAAACATATTAATATGGGTAAACCAAACGCCAAAACGGCTATTTTAAAAATTACTAGAATAATTTTAAAAAATCACAAAAAGCCGTACAAAATTTTATTATTTGCCAGTCAAAATAAGCTTATCTAACCAAATTTAAATAATTTTGAAATCAAACTTCTCAATAATGACAAAAAGCCCGAAAATACCGGGCTTTTTGTCGAATGTAAGGGGATTTTAATGGATATCATCACCCTGAAGATATCCTTCTTTCCGGGCATCTGGCATTGTAAGAATTGCAACGAACGCAATTATCATCATACCAGTTATATAGAAATAGAAAATGGATTCATGTCCAATATCTTTCAGCTTAAGCGCTACGAATTCGGCGGAACCACCAAAGAGAGCATTAGCAATGGCATAAGACAGACCCACTCCTGTTGCCCGTATTGAAGAGGGGAACATTTCTGCTTTAACGATACCAGCAATAGACGTATAAAAGCTCATGATGCATAGCATTCCAATGATAACCGATAGAGCTACCCACCTACTGTCAGTACTCCCGATGACTTTGAGTCCAGGGGTTGTAAAGATAATAGCCAAGACGCTCCAAATGAGGAGTGAAGTTTTCGTTCCAATTTTATCTGCCAATACGCCAAATAGAGGCTGCAGCAACATGAAGACAAAAAGCGCAGCGGTCATTATAGTTGTAGCCGCATGTTTATCAAACCCAGTCGTCGTGATCAGATATTTTTGCATATAAGTCGTATAAGTGTAAAAAGTAAGTGATCCTCCGGCCGTGAAACAAATGATCGTAAAAAAAGCTTTTCGATGGTTTCTCATAAGTTCTGCAAGGCCACCAGCCCGCGCTTTAGAACGACTTTCTTTAGTCGTTGTTTCATGGAGCGAACGGCGCAGATAAATCGCGATAATCGCTGCTAATCCACCGATAGCAAAAGGAATACGCCAACCCCAAGCCCTCAGCTGATCTTCTGTGAGATAAATTGCGAGAACGAATATAACAAAACTGGCAAAAAGCTGTCCAGAAATGAGTGTGGTATATTGAAAAGAGCCAAAAAAGCCCCGATGATTTTTTAGAGAAACTTCGCTCATATAAGTCGCTGTAGTACCGTATTCACCCCCGACTGAAAGCCCTTGGAGCATCCGCAATAAAAGCAGAAGAACTGCCGCTGATATCCCGATGCTTTCATAAGTAGGAAGCAAAGCGATTAAGAATGAGCCGCCACACATCATAAAAACAGAGATGAGCATCGAACGCTTGCGACCGTAACGATCAGCGATGAAGCCAAAAAGCCACCCACCTATCGGGCGCATAAGAAAGCCAACGAAAAAGACGCCAGCGGCTTTCAAAAGTTGAACAACAACATCACCGCCTGAGGGAAAAAACTGCGGTGCAAAATAAATTGATGTAAAGGAATAAATATAGAAATCGTACCATTCTACTAAATTACCTGATGCGCTAGACACAATAGACGCGACACGTTTTCTTGTATCATGCCGTGTCAAGGTTTTTTCGTTTTCCATGAAGTTATATCCCTTTATATCCTTGTTGTTCATATTTTTTAGGGCTATTTACAATTTGGATCATCAAAATTCAATTATATAATGATAATTTCTTGTGAAAGATATTCTCGTGAACTTAAGTGAATTTTATTTTTTTGAATTGTGAGACTTTTAGTTTCTGTAATAGAAAAAATCAGCTGTAACGCCCGCACAAAGACGTATCTCAATCTTTATATTTCGTATTTTAGATAATGGCGTTGACCGTTCAGATCAGATAAGTGGCGGAACCTAGTCGGTTTTTGGATATCAGATGCGGTTTAATTTGCAGCTTGGATTTCCTTTGTTAACGACGAAAAATTGCAAAGCGGCAATTGAGCTGCATATCAGCTATTTTTTGATGTTGCATTGCCTAATTTTGGTGATGAAAGACCAGAATGTGTTGATCAGCTTTTACATTAGAAAAAGGAGTCCAAGAGCGTTAAAATGATTTCGAAGCATATTATATGGGTCAACTAAACGCCAAAATGGTTATTTTAAAAATTACCAGAATAATACGAGAAGATTTCAAAAGTCGTCGTGCAACTTTTCCTTATTTGGCAGCCGAAAACTAGTTATATTTGACAAAATTTAGCTAAGTTTGAAATTAAATTTCCAATAAAGACAAAAAGCCTGAAAATACCAGGCTTTTTGTTTAATCAGGGGATTTTAATGGATATTGTCGTCTCGAAGATAACCTTCTTTCCGGGTGTCCGGCATTGTAAGAATTGCAATGAACGCGATTATCGTCACGGCAGTTATGTAAAAATAGAAAACGGATTCATGCCCACTTTCCTTCAGCTTAAGTGCTATGAATTCCGCAGAGCCACCAAAGAGCGCATTGGCAATGGCATAAGATAAACTCACTCCTGTCGCTCGTATTGAAGAGGGGAACATTTCTGCTTTAACGATACCGGCAATAGACGTATAAAAGCTCACGATGCACAGCATTCCAATGACAACCGATAGAGCGACCCATATACTGCCAGTATTCCCAATGGCTCTAAAGCCAGGGATTTAGGTGAAGATAATGGACAAGAGGCTCCAAATGATCAGCAAATTTTTCGCTCCAATTTTATCGGCCAATTTGCCAAATAAAGGCTGCAATAGCATGAAGATAAAAAGCGCGACGGTCATTATAGTTATGGCTGCATGTTTATCAAATCCCGTCGTTGTGATCAGATATTTTTGCATATAAGTCGTGTAAGTGTAGAATGTAAGTGACCCTGCAGATGTAAAGCCAATGATCGTAAAAAAAGCCCTGCGGTGGTTTTTAAAAAGTTCTGTAAGACTATTAGCCCGCACTTCAGAACGACTTTTCTTAGTCGTTGTTTCGTGGAGCGAATGGCGCAGATAGGCCGCAGCAATTGCCGCTAATCCACCGATAGCAAAAGGAATACGCCAACCCCAAGCCTTCAGCTGATCTTCTGTGAGACAAAACGCAAGAATGAATATAACAAGACTAGCTAAAAGTTGTCCGGAAATTAGCGTAGTAGCTTGAAAAGAGCTAAAGAAGCCCCGGTGATTTTCGAGAGAAACTTCACTCATATAAGTTGCTATGGTACCATATCCGCCGCCGGCTGAAAGCCCTTGAAGCATTTGAAGTAAGAGCAGGAAGATTGCTGCTGCCATCCCAATGGTTTCGTAGGTAGGAAGCAGAGCGATTAAGAATGAACTGCCACACATCATAAAAATAGAGATAAGTATTGAATGTTTTCGGCCATAACGGTCAGCAATAAAGCCAAAAAGCCACCCGCCTATTGGGCGCATAAGAAAGCCAACGAAAAAGACACCAGCGGCTTTCAAAAGTTGAACAACAACATCACCATCTGAAGGAAAAAATTGTGATGCAAAATAAATTGATGCAAAGGAATAGACGTAAAAGTTATACCATTCTATTAAATTACCCGACGCACTCGACACGATAGATTGGACGTGTTTTCTTGTATCATGCTGCGCTAAAGCCGCTTCATCTCCCATAAAATTATCCCCCTCATATAATTATATGTCCGTCTCTTTTAAAGCTATTTAGAATTTGAGTCATCAAAATTTAATTGCGTAACGATAATTTTTGCGAATCGCGAAATTTTTGGTTTCTGTAATAGGTGAAACCGGCCACGAAAATAATATAAAGACGTATCTCGGTCTTTATATTTCATGTTTCAAACGACTACGCCGGCCGCTCAGATCAGACAAGCGTAGAATACAGTCGGTTTTGGACATCAGACGCGGTTAATTCGTAGTTTGGATTTCCCATTAACAACAAAAAAATTACATTTACGCTTAATTATTTATGAGCCTTTATGTTTTTTTAAAGGTAGCACAAATATTGCGTAGTCAATGACAACGCTTTCCAAAATAACGAGTTAGAAATCGGCGATTTTATTTACAGGCCTGGTGATGCTCATCTTTATTTTAATCATTTTAGGCACGCGAAGCAGCGGTGAAGCTCTGTTTCAGGTATTGTTCACTGCAGTGTTGTTTGATTTTGGTGACGAAGAAGAAAAATGTGTCGGTTAGCTTTTATATTAGAAAAAGGAGTCTAAAGGCGTGAACTGATTCCGAGGTATATTATACAGGCGGACCAAATGCTAAAAATGATTATATCAAAAATTACTAAACTAAGCGGCCAAAAACTAATTATATTTGATAAAATTGAGATAATTTTGAAATTAAATTTCCAATAAAGACAAAAAGCCTGAAAATACCAGGCTTTTTGTTTACTTAGGGGATTTTAATGGATATTTTTGTCTTGAAGATATCCTTCTTTCCGGGCATCTGGCATTGTAAGAATTGCGATGAACGCAATTATCATCACGGCAGTTATATAGAAATAGAAAATTGATTCATGTCCGCTTTCCTTTAGCTTAAGCGCTACGAATTCTGCAGAGCCACCGAAGAGCGCATTGCCAATTGCAAAAGACAAACCCACTCCTGTTGCTCGTATTGAAGAAGGAAACATTTCTGCTTTAACGACACCAGCGACAGATGTATAAAAACTCATTATACACAACAATCCAATAATAACCGGTAGAGCGACCCACGTACTGTCAGTATTTCCAATGGTTCTAAAGCCAGGGATCGTAAAGATAATGGCCAAAATACTCCAGATAATGAATGAAGTTTTTGTTCCAATTTTATCGGCCAATATGCCAAATAGAGGCTGCAATAACATGAAGACAAAAAGCGCAGCAGCCATCACAGTTATGGCTGTTTGTTTGTCGAACCCAGTCGTCGTAATCAGGTATTTTTGCATATAAGTCGTATAAGTGTAAAATGTGAGCGATCCTCCGGATGTGAAACAAACGATTTTTAAAAAGGACTTTTTATGGTTTCTCATAAGTTCTGTAAGACCGCCGGTTTGTATTTTAGAACGGCTTTCTTTGGTCGTTGTTTCATGGAGCGAACGGCGTAGACGAATTGCGACAATGGCCGCTAATCCGCCAATAGCAAAAGGAATACGCCAACCCCAAGCCCTCATCTGATCTTCTGTGAGATAAAACGCAAGAATAAATATGACAAGACTTGCTAAGAGCTGTCCACAAATCAGTGTGGCAGGTTGAAAAGAGCTAAAGAAGCCTCGGTGATTTTTGACAGAAATTTCACCCATATAAGTTGCTATGATGCCATATTCCCCGCCGGCTGAAAGCCCTTGAAGCATTCGGACTAAAAGCAGAAGGACTGCTGCCGCTACCCCAATGGTTTTGTAAGTAGGAAGCAGAGCGATCAAAAATGAGCTAGCACACATTATGAAAACGGAGATGAGCATCGAACGTTTGCGACCATAACGATCAGCGATAAAACCAAAAAGCCATGCCCCTACTGGGCGCATAAGAAAGCCGGCAAAAAAAATACCTGCGGCTTTCAAAAGCTGGACAACAACGTCACCACCTGAGGGAAAAAATTGCGACGCAAAATAAATTGATGCAAAGGAATAGACATAGAAGTCGTACCATTCTACTAAATTACCCGACGCGCTGGACACAACGGATGAGATACGTTTCCTCATATCACGTGATGCCAAGGTTGTTTCATTTTCCATAAAGTTATCCCCCCATGTAGTTATATTGTTCATTTCTTTTCAGGGCTATTTACAGTTGGAGTTACACAAATTCAATTATATAATAATAATTTCGTGGAAAATATTTTCGCAAATTGCGGAATTTTTTAGTTTCTGCAGTGCTATAGAATCTGCCATAAAGCTTATATGAAGGCGTATCTTGATCTTTTATTTCATGTGTTAAATAACGGCACCGATCGCACAGACCGGACGGGCGTCGGGACGCGGTCGATTTTTGGGTATCAGATGCGGTTTAATTTGCAGTCTGGATTTCCTTTATTAACAACAAAAAAATTACATTTACGCTCAATTATTTATGAGCTTTTATGGTTTCTTAAAGGTGACACAAATATTGCGTGGCTAAAGAAGCACGGCGTATCCATTTGGGATGAGTGGGCTGATGAAAAAGGGGATCTGGGCCCTATTTATGGCTACCAGTGGCGTTCTTGGCCCGCACCTGATGGACGTTATATCGATCAAATCAGTAACCTTTTGGCCATGATTAATAAAAGTCCTGATTCGCGTCGCCTCATTGTGTCAGCGTGGAACCCTGCCTCGATTGAGGAAATGGCTTTACCGCCCTGCCATTGTTTATTCCAATTTTATGTTGCTTCTGGTAGATTGTCCTGTCAACTTTATCAACGTTCAGCAGATGTTTTTTTGGGCGTTCCATTCAATATTGCTTCTTATGCATTGTTAACGATGATGATTGCTCAAGTAACTGGTTTAAAAGCTGGTGATTTTATTCATACGCTTGGTGATGCTCATCTTTATTTTAATCATTTTGAGCAGGCAAAACGGCAGCTGAACCGTATACCAGGCACTTTGCCATCGATGCTTTTGAATCCGGCAATCAAAGATCTTTTTTCTTTCAAATTTGAGGATTTTGAATTGCTAAATTATGAAGCTCAACCGCATATTAAGGCACCAGTAGCGATATGACCCTTCCAGTTTATTTAATTGCAGCTGTCTCGCAAAATGGTGTTATCGGCCGCGAGGGTACGATGCCTTGGCGCTTATCAACGGATTTGCAACGTTTTAAAACTTTGACTTTAGGAAAACCCGTTATTATGGGGCGAAAAACTTGGGACTCTCTTAAAAAACCTCTACCAGGGCGTACAAATATCGTCGTTACCCGTAATCGTTCGTTTGCGGCTGAAGGCGCTGTCGTTGCTCATTCTCTACCTAAAGCTTGCTTCATTGCAGAAAAACTAGCTTTCAGAAATGGTGGAGATGCCATTTTTATTATTGGTGGTGGTGAAATTTTTCGACAAGGATTAATTATCGCTGATAAAATATTTCTTACGGAAATTTTGGATTCTATCGAAGGGGATAGTTTTTTCCCTGTTTTTGACAAAGATAAGTGGACTATTCTTGAAACACAATATATCCCGGAAGGAGGTAAGGACAGCCACGCGACACGTTTTGTGATTTATGATCGGTTGTAACATTTGATAATGAGAGAAATATTTTTTCAGTTCCCTCGCTGCCAGATAATAGGCACTTTACAAAAGGAAGTTTTTGTGGATGTTGGTATCTAATAAGCGGCGTTAATTTAAAAAATGAGGTGGTGATGCCTTGGACGAATCAAAATGGTGGTGGCCCCTGGGATGGTGGCAAAAGTAAGCGTGACGATGATAAAAAGTCATCACCTAAGGGGTCTTTTGGTTCTGGTGGTAGCGGTGATGGTCCCAATATTGACGATATTTTGCGCAAAGGGCAAGATCAGCTTAAGCAATTTGGGGGTGGCAGTATTTTGATTTCGCTGCTTTTCTTTGGTGTGCTTTTATGGCTTTTTCAGTCTGTTTATATTGTTCAGCAGAATGAACAAGCGGTGGTGTTGCGTTTCGGTGTCCCTAAAGCAGGAATCATTGGCGATGGTTTGCATTTTCATTTTTGGCCGATCGAAACTTACATGAAAGTGCCTTTGACGGAAAAAACAATCGCGATTGGCGGCCAATCTGGTCAGATGCAGCAAAGTGAAGGCCTGATGCTTTCGAGTGATCAGAACATCGTTAATGTTAATTTTTCTGTATATTATAGGATTTCAAGCCCCAGCCACTTCTTATTTAACGTGAATGACCAGGAGGGGACGGTTCGTCAAGTTGCTGAAAGTGCGATGCGTGAAGTGATTGGCTCTCGACCAGTTGATGACGTTTTACGCGACAAAAAAGAAGAAGTGGCCGACGATGTTAAAAAGATTATCCAGTTAACTGCAGATAAATATCAACTTGGTGTCGAGATAAATCGCGTGTCGATTAGCGAAGCCGCCCCTCCTACTAAGGTTGCCGCCGCGTTTAATTCTGTTCAACAAGCAGAGCAGGAGCGTGGGCGAATGATTGAGGAGGGTAATCGCGTGCGTTTTACTAAAATTGGTTTGGCTAATGGTGAGGCCTCGCGGACACGTGAAATAGCTAAGGGCGAAAAGGCACAGATGATTGAAGAAGCAACAGGACGCGCTGAACGTTTCCGGGCTATAGCTCGTGAAGCTGAAATTTCACCGGAGGCGACCCGTTATCGTTTCTATATGGAAAGGATGGGGCGTATTCTTTCATCACCAAATAAATTGGTTTTAGATCAAACGGACACCTCGGCGGTGTCTTATCTACCGCTAAATGAATTGTTGCGCGGTTCGTCTGGAAAAGCAACTACAGCGTCAGAACGTCCCGTATTTTTGTCGGGCTCTGGGGTCTCTGGAGGACACTAACTTATGCAGCAGTCTCGTTTCTTTTTTATTTTTGGTATCGTAGCGCTTATTTTTATAGCGTTATGGGCATCCGTTTTTATCGTTTATCCTCGTCAGCAGGTAGCTATTAAGCGCTTTGGGCAAATTGTTAAGGTAGAACCTGATCCTGGTATTTATTTTAAGATCCCTTTTTTGGATCAGATGGTTGTTATTGACAACCGGTTATTGCGTTACGACGTTCCTACGCAATCTGTTCAGGTGCGTGGTGGTGCTTATTACGAAGTAGACGCGTTTTTTATTTACCGCATCGCAAATCCGAAACTTTTTTTACAGCGCATTGCATCAGGTCGGCCTCAGATCGCTGCGCGTGAAAACCTCGCACCACGTTTTATCGATGCTTTGCGTGCCGTTTATGGCAAGCGGGAATTTAGAGCGGCTTTGTCAGATGAACGCGGAGCGATGATGGCCGAAGTCCAACGACAATTTTCTGTAGACGCAGGTTCATTAGGTATCACCATTGTTGATGTACGTATTCGCAAAACTGATTTAACCGACGCTGTTTCAGAGGATGTGTACAGACAGATGGCAGCTGAACGTGAAGCAGCAGCAGAGAATATTCGTGCTCGTGGTCAGCAAGAGCGGGATCGCATCGTCGCGGAAGCCAATCGCGAATATGAAGAAATTGTAGCGGCAGCAAAACGTGACGCTGAGATCACGCGTGGGGAAGGTCAAGCCGAGAGCATTCGTATTTTATTAGATGCAAGAAAGATCTCTCCGTCATTTTACGATTTTTGGTTAGCAATGGAACAGTACCAAAATTTAGAACAAACGCCGATGGTGATTTCACCAAAAGAAAATTTCTTTTTTTATTTTCATAATTTACCGCAGAAAAATGGGGCTTTTGCACCGGATGTTGGTACTCAGAAATAAAATCGGCGATTATCGACTGAGAAAACCGATTATGTCGTAGGCTTTTACTTTTTCAGGGAAGCTTGATCTATGCTCATTTTCTTTTATGATAAAGGAGCATGATAGGGGTGTGTCAGTTTCAAATAAGCGGATTTAACGGTGCCCAGGGCAGATATTGATCAAACGCGTGTCGCAGGTGAGAATATGTTATTGAAGCGCTTCGCCGCCATAGCCACCGTCTACGTGGTTTTGTTTTTATCAGGATCAATAAGTTGGTCTAGTGTTATTGAGCAGAAAAATATACCACTATCGGTCCCTGATTTAGCTTCTGCGCTTTTGGATACAGTCGTCAATATTTCTACAGCGCAGAAAATCGACGGGACAGAGCAAGATGAAAACACTTCTGCGCCTGCCGTTCCGAAAGATTCATTACTGCAAGAGTACTTTAACGATTTTTTCACGCCTAAAGATGGTCAAAAAGATAGTCAATTTCAAAAAATACGTTCTTTGGGGTCAGGTTTTGTAATTGATGCACAAGAAGGGCTTATCGTTACAAATTATCATGTTGTTGCCGATGCTGATGATATCGAAGTTAATTTTACAGATGGTACAAAACTGGCAGCAAAATTGCTCGGAAAAGATAGCAAAACGGATTTGGCTTTGCTTAAAGTCGTAGCAGGAAGCAAAAAATTAACAGCTGTACGTTTTGGCGATTCAGAAAAAGCGCGTATCGGTGATTGGGTTATGGCCATTGGTAATCCTTTTGGTTTTGGTGGTAGTGTAACTGTTGGAATTATTTCTGCGCGTAATCGTGATCTTAATGCTGGTCCTTACGATGATTTTATTCAGACAGATGCAGCGATTAACCGAGGTAATTCTGGCGGTCCGCTTTTTGATAGAAATGGTGAAGTAATCGGTATTAATACAGCGATTGTTTCGCCTTCTGGTGGGTCAATTGGGATTGGTTTTGCGATACCGTCTAGTATGGCTCTTTCTGTTATTAATCAGTTGCGCGATTTTGGGGAAGTAAAGCGAGGTTGGCTAGCGATCCATATTCAGCCAGTAACAGATGATCTTGCGAAAAATTTAAAATTGGATAGAGCAGTCGGAGCGCTCATTGCAGGTAAAATAGAAAATGCAGAGGTTGATAATAGCCAGTTGCATGTAGGTGATGTTATCCTTGCTTTTGGGGGTAGTAAAATCAAGAATGCGCATGATTTACCGCGTTTAGTCGCAGAAAGCTCGGCAGGAAAGGTAGTAGATGTTACGGTTTTGCGCGACGGACTGAAAAAAACAGTAAAAGTTAAACTTGGCCGTCTAATTGAGACAGACCCAGACGAAGACACAGCAGGGGATTCTGATAACGAAAAGGACAGTGCCGCATCAGAAGACGTGACAATGCAGTTTATGGGAATGACGTTATCGGCGCTCACGGCTGATCTGCGTCAGCGTTATTCAATCACTGATAAGCTTAATGGGTTGGTTGTGACGTCTATCGTAAAAAATAGCGCGGCCGATAAAAAGCGCATTCGTGTTGGTGAGGTAATTGTTGATATTAATCAGAGCGCAGTCACGACGCTCGAAGACGCCAAAAAACGTTTTCATAAATTACGTGAAGCCGGGCGTCAAAACGTTTTATTTATCATCGCTTCTCCGAATGGAGAATTACGATTTGTGACAATCCAAATGGATTAATATTTTTGCGAAAATGTCCGATTATCCGCGGCCTCATTATGATTGCGAGCTGTGTATTTATGATTCAATATAAGAGGAAGCGTGCGGTCTCTATGATGAGTATGCGTAGGTAAGGTGCAGATTCGGTTATATAAAGGGTAGAACTGAGCACTGAGTAATTGTTATTTTTGTATATAGTCGGCGAGCGATATTTTGTTTTTAGAAATATAAGACGGTGTGCGGTTTCTGTATCTTCATCCATTATTATTGAGAAGGACTTTTGGGCGGCATAAAGTATTTCCTTCATGCAAGTTCAGAAATCATTTCGCTATTCGTGGTTGATTTAGTGACATCAATGTTATCTTTCTCTATCCTATTTTATTAGCCTGTTCAGCAGAGCGTTTTTATTTAACGGCATAAATTTCATGGCTGAAAGTAAGAGTTTTTTGCGACGCTTTCTCTTTTGCAGGTGACAATATCGGTAAAAGATATTTTCGTACTCTTTTGGAATTATTATACTGGTTATTTTACCCTTTTAAAGCGTAAAGAAATATCACAGATCTTTCCTGCATTAAGCGCATAACACTGTTTGCATTTATACTTTGAAGGCTGTTATCTACAAGATCATAAGTGGATGCTGGATTTTAATGTCGGTCATGGATATTGATATTGCAGTAAATTGTTCATTGGTGAGTGTAGGAGGCTTTCATTTATGACACAAAGAACGGTCACATTGATAGCTGGTTCAACTGCAAGCGGCAAGTCGGAGCTTGCACTAAAAATGGCTCAAGAAAAAAACGCCGTCATTATTAATACTGATTCGATGCAGGTTTACGATGTGTTAAATATTTTGACAGCACGGCCGACGAAAACTGATATTATGACCGTCCCGCATTATCTTTATGGTCACGTGAGTCCCGCTCTTAGTTACTCTGTGGGGCAATGGTTATGCGATGTTCGTAAGCTTTTAAGCATGTTTACATCACAACCTCTTATTTTTGTTGGTGGTACGGGACTTTACTTTCGCGCGCTTTTAGAAGGGATTTCAGAAATCCCTTACATTCCAGACATTCTCCGGCAGAAGTGGCGAACGCGGCTTTGTAAGGAGGGGCCTAAAAGCCTTTACCACAAGTTATCGCAAGTGGATGCTGATATCTCTGCGAAAATTTCTCCGCAAGATGGCCAACGTATTATACGCGCTTTAGAAGTTTATGAAGCGACTGGTAAAAAATTAAGTTGGTGGCAAAAGCAAAAAACAACACCTCCGCTTGCACAGGATTGCTTAGAAAAGATTCTTATAATTCCGCCACGCCAATTGCTTTATGAGCGCATTAATAAGAGGCTTGATTCTATGGTCGAAAGAGGGGTTTTAGAAGAAGTCATTTCCATGAGAAGACTCACGCTTTCTCCTTTATCGCCGGCGATGAAAGCCATTGGTATACCGGAATTTACGGCTTATTTAGATGGAGACAAAAGTTTAGAAGATGCTATTGAGATGGCGAAAATGCAGACTAGGAGATACGCAAAAAGGCAAATAACTTGGTTTTCTAATCAGTTTGATAGAGAATGGAAGCTAATTTCCTCGTAATAAAATAGCAAAAGATCTCGAAACGCTTTGAAAAGGAAGAGGTTTTTGGGTGGTAATTTTTGATTGACGAATGGCATTGACGACATTAAATCTCCCTCTGCAGAGAATATTCTCGTTATAGTATTACTGCGCATAGGGTGGAGAGTGTAATGTGCGGTAGGCCCCTATCGGGGGGCCTTTTTATTTTGCTTTGCAATAAGACGGGTGGGAAGAATGAAAAATTGTCCAAAAGCAAAAGGGAGTGCGGACGGAACAATAATGTCAGGAGCTGAAATAGTGATTCAAGCTCTTATAGATCAAGGGATTAAACATATTTTTGGTTATCCTGGTGGAGCTGTTCTTCCTATTTTTGATGCAATTTATCAGCAAGATTCATTTCAGCATATTTTGGTGCGCCACGAACAAGCGGCAGGTCACGCAGCCGAGGGTTATGCGCGTAGTACGGGGAAGGTCGGTGTTATGCTGGTGACTTCTGGCCCAGGTGCAACGGGTGCGGTGACTCCTTTACAGGATGCATTAATGGATTCTATTCCCATTGTTTGTTTTTCTGGTCAGGTGCCTACGACTGTGATGGGGACGAATGCTTTTCAAGAGGCAGATATAGTTAGCATCACGAAGCCTTGTACCAAACATAATTGGCTGATTAAAGATGTAAACGACCTAGCACAGATTATTCATGAAGCGTTTTATGTTGCGCAATCGGGTCGTCCAGGGCCGGTTTTGATTGATATTCCTAAAGATATTCAATTTGCTTCAGGGATTTATAGGGTACCTAAGGCTAGGACGTCTACATATTGTCATCCACAATTGAAAAGAGATACAGAGGCCATTGAATCTGCTGTTTCTCTTTTAGTAGAAGCAAAAAAGCCCGTCATTTATTCTGGTGGTGGTGTTATTTCGTCGGGACAGAAAGCTGTACAGCTTTTACGTGATTTGGTCATTTGGGGGAATTTTCCGATTACTTCGACATTAATGGGGCTTGGTGCTTATCCTGCTTCTCATAAAAATTGGCTTGGAATGCTTGGGATGCACGGGACTTATGAAGCTAATATGACCATGCATGATTGCGATGTTATGCTAGCCGTCGGCGCGCGGTTTGATGATCGTATTACCGGTCGCCTTGACGCGTTCGCACCCCGCGCGCGCATCATCCATATTGATATTGATCCCTCTTCAATCAATAAGATAGTCAAGGCAGATATTTCTCTCATTGGTGATGTGGCATCCGTTTTAGGAGATATGATGCAATATTTGCGCGCGCTACGATTAACGGTCGATGAGAAAAGCCGTAATGAATGGTGGATAAAAATTAATTATTGGCGCGCTCGTAATTCATTGGCATATACCGAAAAAAAAGATGTTATTATGCCGCAATACGCGCTTGAGCGTCTTCATACTCTTACCAAAAATGCGAATACTTATATTACTACTGATGTCGGGCAGCATCAGATGTGGGCTGCCCAATATTGTCATTTTGACGAGCCAAAACATTGGGTGACATCTGGTGGACTTGGGACGATGGGCTATGGCTTTCCCTCTGCTATCGGTGTTCAGATTGCTCATCCTGACGCGCTTGTTATATGTATTTCTGGTGACGCCTCAATTCAGATGAATATTCAGGAACTTGCGACGGCAATTCAACATAATACCCCGGTGAAGGTTTTTATCTTGAATAACCAGTATATGGGGATGGTGCGCCAGTGGCAGCAATTATTGCACGGCAATCGTCTCTCTCATTCTTACACGGAAGCACTACCCGACTTTGTGAAATTAGCAGAAGCTTATGGAGCAATCGGTATCCGTTGTTCAAAGCCGGACGAACTTGATGGAAAAATTCAGCAAATGATCGACTACGACGGACCGATTTTATTCGATTGTTGTGTTGATAATTTGGCGAATTGTTTCCCAATGATTCCATCTGGGTGCGCGCACAATGATATGCTGTTATCTGAAGAAGCTAGCGACGAAACTATTTCTAACGCCGTCCCTGCTGGTGGGCAATTTCTCGTATAAGGAGCTTGAGGTTAGAATTATAAAGATTTAAATTTTCACTTCATTAACTTGTACCTCTTTTAAAAACCGTCCACAATAACGTGTATCTTCATTATTTGAGTAGGCAGTTTTTCATATATGACCGACTTATTGTCGTGGTGAAATAATCGCTTCCACTCGCCGTGCACCGATTAGATTGCTTGTGTCTTTTATCTATAAAAAGTTTGCTATTTCAAAATAGACAACGAGTATTGATTAAAATAGTTAGGGAGCGTTTTACTAAACTCAGTTTTTATAGATGCTAAAATGCTATGCGCAGAACTTATTGATGCGGCGGATAACCGTTTTAATGTGAAATTATTGGAAAGATATATGCATTGATTGGTATATAAGCGCTTTGTATTTGTTAATATTTGAAAAAATACCGAGCAAATGCAGGAGGGGTGAGTTATTATTTAGGACTACTATAGAGATAAGTAGCTATTTTTACGGTAGTTTTTGTTTTTTTAATGCTTGCCCTTTCGGTGCGAATCTTATCTTTGATAAATTATGCAGTTTTCGCTAGAACAGGATAATGCATTGAAAGCCGTGGCCGCGTGGTTAAGAGACCGGCACTCTCCTATTTTCCGTCTTTTTGGTTACGCAGGAACAGGAAAAACGACACTCGCTCGTTATTTTGCAGAAACAGTTGATGGTTCCGTCCAGTTTGCTGCATTCACAGGTAAAGCGGCGCAAGTTCTGCGTTCTAAGGGTGCAAGTAACGCTCGTACTATTCATTCATTAATTTATTGTCCTCGCGGAGAAGAAGAAATTTCTGATGATGCGACGGGCAGGACATCTGTTGCGCCGACATTTGCGTTAAATCGGCGAAGCCCAATCGCGCAAGCTAAACTCGTTATTGTTGACGAATGTTCGATGGTGGACGAACAATTAGCACGTGATTTGATGAGTTTTGGGACGCCAATTCTTGTCCTCGGTGATCCAGGCCAATTGCCTCCTATATCAGGCAGTGGTTTTTTTTCTGAGAGCGCGCCAGATTTCCTTTTATCAGAAATTCACCGACAAGCTTACGACAACCCAATCATCCGCCTGGCTATGGATGTACGCGAGGGGCGTGAAATAGCTTATGGCGATTACGGGCTGGCACGCGTCATTGCGCGTAAAGAGGTTGACAAACAGCTCGTGTTAGATGCCGATCAGCTTTTGGTGGGGATCAACCGAACGCGTCACCTTTATAATAAACGTTTGCGTGAGTTAAAAGGATTTACAGCGGATTATCCGCAAGCTGGAGACAAGCTTGTGTGTTTGCGTAATGATCCTGCTAAAGGCTTGTTAAATGGCTCTTTATGGAAGGTGCTAACCTCACAGAAAGAAACGGTTAAACCAACTATCAACCTCCTTGTTAAGCCGGAAGAGAGCGAGCGCGGGGTGGCAAAGATTAAACTTCTAAAAGCGACTTTTGAGGGTCCTGATCATGAAGTTTCGTGGCAATTAAAAAAACGATACGATGATTTTGATTACGGGTATGCGCTGACTGTTCATAAAGCTCAGGGATCTCAATGGGATAATGTAGTTTTATTTGATGAAAGTTTTGCATTTCGTGATATGTACGCACGTTGGCTTTATACTGCTATCACTCGTGCAGCAGAGCGTTTAACGATTGTGCGGTGAAGAAAAGTACTATTTTATTGTCTAGGGTTATTATAGGGAGGGCGTTCCTCCTCTATTTTTAGGGTATTGATGGAAATAGAAATGTGTATGAGGGTAAAACTTTCTGTTAATCTCAATGCCGTCGCTGTTTTGCGCAATCGGCGTAATCTTCCGTGGCCGAGCGTCGAGAATATGGGGCGTATAGCACTTGCGGCTGGTGCAGCAGGCTTGACGGTTCATCCGCGACCAGATGAGAGGCACATTCGTTTTTCTGATTTGCAGGACATACGTTTTTTAATTAACAGAACTTTTCCCACTGCTGAGCTTAATATTGAAGGTTATCCGAGTGAGACATTTTTAAGTTTTGCGGAAAAGTACGCTGATCAGATTACTCTCGTGCCTGATGACCCGACTCAGTCGACTTCTGATCATGGCTGGGACTTTGCTAACAATGCGGAATTTTTGGCGCCTATTGTTCGACGCTTAAAAGAAAAAAAAATTCGTGTATCGTTATTTTCTGATCCTGTTCCAGATGGCCTTGATATTGCTAAAGCGATCGGCTCTGACCGTGTGGAATTTTACACAGGGCTTTACGGCGGTGCGTTTGAAGACAGGCAAAAACAGAATGATGAGCTAGATAAACTTGTTTTTGCGGCACAAAAAGCCAAGCAGTTGCATTTAGGGATCAATGCAGGGCATGATCTAACAATTACCAATATTTCTGCTCTCGTTAATAAAATACCTTGGTTGAACGAGGTCTCTATTGGTCATGGGCTTATCGCTGATGCACTAGAATATGGGATGCACAATACCGTTCAGCGTTTCATCCAGTTATTGAAGTAAATTTTTCGAGTATTTGATGATCGGAGAAGATTAAGACTTTTTGTTTTTTATAGGGTGCTTTTCTCTGGGTAAAAAAATAAATAGGGCTATATGAATAATATTCCGCTACTTTAGAGGTTATTCTCTCTGTGAGAGAGTAAACTTGAGTTTGGTGCCAAAATATAAGAGGCCGATGTGAGGCTCGTGTTGCCTTCGTTTCCACCCTTTAGTTTGTTCATGATTAAGAGCTACAGATTGTGTATTAATTTATAAGGGTATGATAGGCTATATCAGAAGAAGATTATATTTTAAGATACGTATTTTTCTTCAGCGATCTTATTTTCCCAGTTGTAGAACAGTAAATAATAATTAAAGTCTATTTTAGGTCCGAGCACGTTTTTAAAAGGTCACAGATTTATGGCTTTGTTGTTTGGGATACGCAAATATTACGTTATTTAGTTGCTATTTTATCGTAAAATGCAGTTTAATCATTCATTAAGTGGGGAGGGCCTCAATGGGGGCTTTCTGCCTTTGAACAGGTGAAAATATTAATTTTAATTTAATGTAGGTACAAGGGAGTCTTTCCGTGCGTGTTTATTATGATCGTGATGCAGACATCAATTTAATTAAGGAAAAAAAGGTAGCTATTGTTGGCTATGGTTCACAAGGGCGTGCGCATGCATTAAATTTGAAGGACTCTTGTGTTCGCGATGTGCAGATTGCTTTACGTCCCGGGTCAGTGAGCGTTAAAAAAGCTGAAGCAGATGGCTTTAAAGTTGTTAGTGTTACTGAGGCAGCAAAATGGGCGGACCTCATTATGATGGCAACACCTGATGAGTTACAGGCTGATATTTATAAAGAGCACATTCACGATTATTTGCGCAGTGGAGCAGGGATTGCTTTCGCTCATGGTTTGAGTATTCATTTTGGTTTAATTGAAGCTAAGAAGACGGTTGATGTTATGATGATTGCCCCAAAAGGTCCGGGTCATACAGTACGTAACGAATATCAACGCGGTTGTGGTGTTCCTTGTTTAATCGCGATCGAACAGGATGCTTCAGGTAATGCTCATAATATAGCATTGTCCTATGCTTGTGGTATCGGCGGTGGACGCGCAGGCGTGATTGAAACAACTTTTAAAGAAGAATGCGAAACGGATCTTTTTGGTGAACAAGCCGTCCTTTGTGGTGGTCTTGTAGAACTTATCCGCGCGGGTTTTGAAACATTGACGGAAGCGGGGTATGCACCGGAAATGGCCTATTTTGAATGTTTGCATGAAGTTAAATTAATCGTTGATCTTATTTATGAAGGTGGTATCGCGAATATGAATTATTCAATTTCTAATACCGCTGAATGGGGTGAATATATATCTGGCCCACGCGTGATTACTGATGAAACTAAAGCCGCAATGAAGCGTGTTTTGCGGGATATCCAGACGGGTAAATTTACGTCGGAGTGGATGCAGGAATATAAAGCCGGTGCAGCTCATTTTAAAGGAATTCGTCGCTTGAATGATGAGCACCCTATTGAAAAAGTTGGTTCAAAACTTCGTGCTATGATGCCTTGGATTAAATCTAACGCTTTGATTAATAAAGAGCGTAACTGATTTTATATTTAAGTTCTTTATGAACGGAAGATTGCGGATCTATAAAAAGGGGTAATTGAAATTACCCCTTTTTTGATGCGCTTTTTCTGCGCAGATTTTATTTTTTGTTCCCGACAGGAGTTTTCTTTTTAAGCATAAAATACATGATTCCCAAAAATCCAAACCACAAAGGCATATATTCTAAAGTTATTAAAGTATCAGGCTCTAACGTTAATGAGAAAAGAATAAAGGCAAAGAAGGCCAGAACGATCCAGCACATAAAAATACCTCCCGGCATTTTGTAGATGGACGCTTCATGCTGCGTAGGCCGCTTGCGGCGGTAAACAATATAGCTGACCAAAATTGCAGACCATATAAATATGCATACAATCGCCGAAATAGTGGTGACGATTGTAAAAGCAAATATAACGGACGGGGCTAACAATAAAAGTGTGTAGCACAATAAGATGCATAAGCACGAAAAGATCAATCCGTTAGCTGGGATATGATTTTTGGAGAGTTTCCCTAAGAATCTAGGAGCTCCTTGTTTAGTCGCGAGCCCGTATACCATGCGGCTACTAGAGAAAATGCCACTATTAGCGGAAGATGCGGCTGCTGTAAGAACAACAAAATTGATCATACCAGCTGTTGCCGGAATACCAGCGAGCCGAAACATTTCTACAAATGGGCTTTTATCCGGAACGACTTGATTCCAAGGTGTAACTGACATGATTACAATAAGAGAGAAAATATAAAAAAATACGACGCGCAGAGGTATTGCATTGATCGCTTTTGGTAAGACTTTTTCGGGTTCTTTGACTTCAGCTGCGCTTGTTCCAGCGAGTTCAATACCAACAAAAGAAAAAGTAGCGATTTGAAATCCGGCAAAAAATCCTGTAACCCCTCGAGGAAAAATGTTTCCGTCATTCCACAAGTTATTCAAAGAGGCGACGTTGCCCCTTGGGGAGACGAAGCCTGTAGATATCATATAAAATCCGATAACAATTAATACCAAAATTGCGACGATTTTGATGAGACTAAACCAAAACTCAAGTTCACCAAACATTTTTACGGCCACAAGATTAAAGGCTAAGAAGAAAATAATACAGGCAAGAACTGGAAGCCACGGATTGAGATTGGGCCACCAAAATTGCATATAATTGACGATGGCGATAACATCTGCGGCTCCGGCTACAACCCAGCTTAGCCAATAACACCAGCCGATTAAGAATCCAATAAACGGCCCCAACAAATCGGCTGAGAAATCAGCAAAAGACCGGTATTGCGCGTTAGAAAGCAGCAATTCTCCCATAGCACGCATGACGAAATAGAGAAAGCAACCAACGGTGGCGTAAACAAATATAATTGAGGGACCGGCAATGCTGATCGTTTTTCCTGACCCCATAAAGAGGCCTGTTCCAATAGCCCCGCCAATAGCGATAAGCTGTACGTGGCGGTTATCCAATCCGCGTTTTAATTTTCTTTGATAACCTTCATCTAAATTTTGTCTAGTGCCCATTTTTGGATGTTCCCTCTAATATTATTTAAGGCTAAATTTATGCTAAAATAGGGTAATTTCCTACGTGAAGCGTGATATATGATACGGGTGAGTCCGTAAAGGAAAAAAATATTTTTGGCAATTTTAGTGGCTTTAGGGAGCTTATGAAAAAGAAAAACTGACGCGAGCTGAAATATAATTGCGGTATTTAAAAGCAGAACGGCAAAAATTTGTGAGTACGGAATTTTGATCACAGCTGGTGTTTAGTGGCCGTTAAGGCCCGACACCCGGCGTAAGTGCAATAATTACCATTAAACCGGGGGAGTTATACAGTACCCTTAAAATTGTAGTAAGCTATGAAGAAGTTTTTAAATAAAAAGGTAACCGGGGTTACCTTTTTTAATATGCTTTTTGCGCACAAATTTTATTTCTTAGGTTCGGCAAAATTTTTCTTTTTAAAAAAATACATAATTCCTAAAAATATAAACCACAGCGGAGTGTACTTTAAAGCCGAGAAAGTATCAGGTTCTAGAGTCAATAAAAAAAGAATGAAAGCAAAGAACGCTAGAGTGATCCAGCACATAAAAATACCTCCTGGCATTTTGTAAGCAGATACCGTGTGTTGTGCAGGCCGTTTGCGACGATAAACAATATAACTGACCAAAATTACAGACCACACAAATATAAATAAAATCGCTGCAATAGTAGTGACGATCGTAAAGGAAGCTATGACGGTCGGGGATGACGATAAAATTGTATAGCCTAATAAGATGCATAAGCATGAAAAAAATAATGCGTTGGCCGGAATATGGTTTTTGGAGAGTTTCCCTAAGAATTTAGGAGCTCCTTGTTTAGTTGCGAGTCCGTATACCATGCGACTGCTAGAGAAGATACCGCTATTAGCAGAAGATGCAGCTGCTGTAAGAACGACAAAATTAATCATACCAGCTGCTGCCGGAATACCAGCGAGCCGAAACATTTCTACAAACGGGCTTTTACCCGGAATCATTTGATTCCAAGGAGTGACTGACATAATTACGACAAGAGAGA
This sequence comes from Bartonella australis AUST/NH1, assembly GCF_000341355.1. Taxonomy (NCBI): domain Bacteria; kingdom Pseudomonadati; phylum Pseudomonadota; class Alphaproteobacteria; order Hyphomicrobiales; family Bartonellaceae; genus Bartonella; species Bartonella australis. Next base: position 1,011,852 of record NC_020300.1, on the reverse strand, counting down.
AAATATAAAAAAATACGATGCGCAGAGGTATTGAATTGATCGCTTTTGGTAGGACTTTTTGAGGCTCTCTCACCTCAGCTGCGCTTGTCCCTGAGAGTTCAATACCAACGAAGGAAAAAATAGCAATTTGAAATCCGGCAAAAAATCCCGTACTCCCCCGAGGAAAAAGATCTCCATGGTTCCATAAATTATCGAAAGAGGCAATATTGCCATTTGGAGAAATGAAGTTTGTGAATATCATATAAAATCCCGTCACAATTAACGATAAAATTGCAACAATCTTGATAAGACTAAACCAAAACTCAAGTTCACCAAACAGTTTGACTGCTGTAAGATTAAACAATGAGAATAAAATTATACAGGTGAAAATGGGAATCCATGGATTAAGATCGGGCCACCAAAACTGTACGTAAGTGACGATGGCGATAATCTCTGCAGTCCCGGTCACGATCCAACATAACCAATAAGTCCAGCCAATTAAGAATCCAACACCAGGCCCCAACAAATCGGCCGAGAAATCAGCAAAGGATCGGTATTGCGTATTGGAAAGCAACAATTCCCCCATAGCACGCATGACAAAATAGAGAAAGAAACCGACGATGGCGTAAACAAATATAATTGAGGGACCGGCGATGCTGATCGTTTTTCCTGACCCCATAAAGAGGCCTGCTCCGATAGCTCCACCGATGGCAATGAGCTGTACATGGCGGTTGCTTAGTCCACGTCGTAATTTTCTTTTTTGTTTTTGCTTATTATCCATTTTTGGATGCACCCCCCTTAATTTGTTATTTAAGTAATGCCAAAATTACGCCGGAAAGAGTTAATTCTTTGCGTAAAATATGATATGATTGAATCGTAAAGGAAAAAAACACTTTTAACAACTTTTAGAGCTTAGAGAGATTAGAAGGAGGGGAAATTAGCACGGATACAAATATAGTTCCGATATTATGTTTGACCAATTGTGAATAAATAGTTTTAAAGTACAGCCGGTATTTAATGGCCATTAAGGCTAGGTGTGATTGGGATAATTATCATTGAGTCGTTGGGGAGGGGAAGACCGCGATATCGCCGTAGGGCACGACGAAATATTTAAGTAAAAGTTCTTAAATTACGCCGGTTTTGCTTGTGTAGGGGCTGCCCTGTCTTTTTAGAGGGTTGCACTAAAATCACGGCATTAAAAGGCTGTTTATAAACAGCTTCGGGGATGAATCTGGATATTATCCGATATAATTATCTTTTGCCGTGTGGTTTGAATGTCAGCTTACTTGAATTCATCGCGTTTGACCCAATTGGTATTAGTTTGAATAGCAGTGACGAAGAAATTTTACGCTTCTGCGGCAAAAATACTTCCATGCGTAAAAAAATAAAAGAACAAAGCAGTAAACATTTCGATGTCAAAATCGTTAGAGATATTGTTAAAACACGGGCTGAGCGTCGTGGTCATCAAGCCAAAATGAGCCGACAGTTTTACGAAAAAGTTTCACCTTATGTGGTCCGCGCCGATTAATCGACCATTATTTTAATGCATCTTACTGACTGGATGTGGGCAAGTCCTTTAGTCAAGATAATAAGTTTTTTTTAGAGTGAGATAGTTTACCGGCTTCTTGGCAACCATAAATATTACTGTGTTCGTTTTAAGTTTATACCTGAGCTACGGACGCAATATAGCGCAGTTGAAGCTAGTTATTTTGATTATGCCAAAGTGCAATAATGGTATGTCGAAACATTCGATAGGCTTCACAGGTCTGACATGACGTTTACACTGTTACTACGCCTGTCAGGAAGAGGCTCTGGCCGCTGCTGTATCAGAATCGGATAGGATGTGTCGCACCATTGGGAGTGGTTTTTGCTACGGGAGGGTTGACCAAAAATTATAGCGGATTAACCTCTTATGTTACTGGGGGGAGGAAGTTAATAGCCTACGCAAAGCTTTCACAGTTATCCACCGCTATGATAAATCAAACAATTATACTACAGAAGTCACACTGGAAGAACCAGACAAGGGAAAAATGATTCCTAAAAATGATACTCTCTGTATAGTCTGCACGTAAAGTGGTCCGAGTGCAGAGAAAAAAATTATTGTTTTTGTCGTACCAGAATCACGAAAAAGATAAGTTTTTGCGGAAAAAATCGTAAGCTTTCAAACAACTTTTTGGATGTCTTTGAAATTCCCTTTAAGCCCCTTTAAAAAAATAAATTGCTGCGAAACCTTTTGACGAATAACACAATGCATATTGAAAATCACACAAAACCCAATAATGAAATACGGGGGCGAATGGTGGGTGATGAGGGGATCGAACCCACGACCCGCTGATTAAGAGTCAGCTGCTCTACCGACTGAGCTAATCACCCACGATTTCTCGAAAAATAAGGACGGGCGTTTCTATAACGCTCCTAAGAGGGTATGTCTAGGTAGTTTCATTTTTTTTGTATTATATCAATAAAGTCTGTAGCTAAACCGGTACAATGCGTAAAGTTAAAAAAGGCGCATCTAATTAAAAAATGTGATACCCCCTTGATCTTATATAAAAATAGATCCATTATAAGGGACCCTTGTGAACAAAATGTTCTGAATTGTTACGCAGAACTACGGCTGGAGGATCATCGAGCGTAATGCCCGGGCATAATTCAGAAGAACCTTATCGTCGTATTCAGCGGCTGAGGTGTGTGTTTCATTTATGAATTTTATCAATAATCATATAAGTTTGGGCAGTGCCTCGCGATTGTCTTCTTTTGAACGCAGCTCATTTACGTTCAATGCTGTTAGTCAATGGTGTGAATGAAAGTTCATGAATTTGTTTCATCAGCAACGTGCATTCAAGCTTTTAAAGATACTCTTTAAGGGTGAACTATGATGGGATGGATCGCCGACCCTTATGCTTGGGTTGGCTTAGTTACATTAATTTTCCTTGAAATTGTTTTGGGGATAGATAACCTCGTTTTTATTGCAATTTTAGCGGAAAAATTGCCATCGCGTCTGCGCGATCGCGCACGTTTAGTCGGTTTAACTTTAGCCTTAGTTATGCGGCTTTTTCTTCTCACAATTGTTGGATGGGTAATGAGTCTTGATAAAGCGATTCTTTCTGTCGCGTCCTTCGCGTTCAGTTGGCATAGTCTCATTTTGATTAGTGGTGGCGCTTTTTTATTAGCAAAGGGGACATTAGAGCTGCATGAAAGGCTAGAAGGGACGAAGCATGAGAAAGAAACAGGCGTTATTTACGCTGTTTTTTGGCAAGTTATCATTCAGATTGTGGTGCTTGATGCAGTGTTTTCTCTTGATAGTATCATCACTGCGACAGGTATGATTACCAAAGATCATGCAATGGTCATGTATATAGCAGTTGTCGTCGCTATGGGTGCGATGATGTGGGGATCTGGCATTTTTATGCGTTTTATTAGTCGCCACCCCACTATCGTTATTCTTTGTCTCGGTTTTTTGATGATGATTGGTTTTGCTCTGATTGTTGAAGGGTTCGGTTTTCACATTCCAAAAGGTTATTTGTATGCGGCTATTGGTTTTTCAGTTCTTATTGAAGTCTTTAATCAAATTGGCCGCCGTAACCGTGAAAAATTGATTACAACAAATGATCTACGTGGGCGGACAGCTGATGCTGTACTGAGGCTCTTAGGGGGTGGAAAAAAAGATGGAAATCTTGGTGAAACTGTAGATGTTATTGCTGAACAAGCAGCCGCTTCAGAGCTTTTTCGGCCGGAAGAAAAAGAAATGATTCGCGGCGTTCTTGACCTAGCTGATCGCCCCGTACGATCTATTATGTCACCACGTAACGAAATTGAATGGCTGGATGTAAAAGGCGGCGATGATGAAATGCGTAAAGAATTGCAGAAGGTTAAACATAGTCGTTTGATCCTCGCGTACGAAAAAGTAGATGAATTTGTCGGTGTTGCTTTAACTAAAGATCTTCTTTTAAATTTGGCTGAGGGTAACAGGGTTAATTGGCAGGAAGCTATGCGGGAACCACTCGTCGTTCATGAAAATACAAGCGTTTTGCGATTAATGGAGCGATTACGGCATTCTTCAATCCAACTTGCGGTTGTCGTTGATGAACATGGATCCTTTGAAGGTATCGCAACGCCGACGGATATTCTTGAGGCTATTGCTGGTGATTTTCCTGATGGTGACGAAGAATCTGTGGTAGCGGAACAGTTTGAAGATGGAAGCCTTCTGGTTGAGGGATATGCAGATATTCGTCGTTTAAGTGGTTATCTCGACCGTAATCTCGTTGATGAAGCAGATCGTTATACTACGCTAGCAGGATTTATGCTTTGGCATTTTGGTCATTTACCAAATGAGGGTGAAAGTTTTGAAGCCGAAGGTTTGTGCTTTAAAGTGACTGAAATAGATCGCCGGAATATTTCTAAGGTGCTTATTTCTCCGCTTATTTTGAAGGAAAAAGACTGATTTAGGCAGACAAAGAGACGACAAAATCCGCTGCCTTTCTTAGCGATGAAAAGAACACGCGAACTGCTTGCTGCTGTTTTAGTAGCTTTTATTTCAGCGGGAGCTACTGTGTTCGCTTCCAATATTGCTGGACTTCAAAAATTGCCACAAAAAATAAGGAGATGATAAAAGGTATAATCAGATAAAGCATCCTAAATACAATGAGTGCAGCTATAACATCGGCGGAATTTACGTTAGGCATGCCCGCTATAAATAAAGCTTCAAGGACACCAATCCCGCCCGCAGGGGCGTTGGAAAGGAGAGCTGCGCTGAAAGATGCGAGAAAAACACCGAGCACCGAAATAAAATGAATATCGGCGCTATGCGGTAACACAGCATATATAATACCTGCTGCCGCTAAAAGTTCTAATGGACTAATAAGAAGTTGTTGTACAACAATTCTGAATTGTGGGTAAGAAAGCTGGATTTTTTTTCCTATGCGTAAAGGCTTTAATTGAAGCCAACTGCCAAAAGTATAGAGCGCTATAAAAGCGAGGAAAAGCGCGCCAATTAGTGTACCGAGCCATGTAGGAAGATCGTTGTGAATGAGGGTGATAATTTGGGGCTGCAAAATTAGAACGATACCAGAAAGCATAATTGTGCCAATCACAAAGGTAAAAGAGCAAAAACCTACTAGTATTGCAATTTCTGATCCACTTAGCCCTTTTATTGTGTAAGCACGGTAACGCACGACGGCACCAGAGAAAACTGAAGCGCCGATATTGTGTGAGAGTGCGTAGGTGGTAAATGAACATATGGCGATAAACATCCAAGAAATTTTATGGCCGAGGTGTTGTAATGCAATTCGGTCATATCCTGCAAGAGCGCTATAAGCGAAGAGCGAGCAAGAGAATGCTAAAAGCCAGTCATGTGTACTTAAATCACCTAAACGTTCCAATACGTCATTAAAAGAAATAGCAGATAGCTTTACGTAAAGAATACGTATAGATACTAACATTGTTAATATGCCGACAAGTGGCCACAAAAATTTCTTCAATTTCACACTTCTTTGCCTATTTTTGTTTTCGCGTATGTTTTTTGTAAATTAGATTCACAATCGTGGATATTAGCCGTGGATCTCTGTCCAGTCACATACTCAATGACGCCATTCGCAACTTCTTTGTCGATTGTTACTACAATATCTGCGCCAAGATCAATAAGATAGTCTGCTTCTACGTTAGATAGCGCATGAGTAATTATTTTGAGGTCTTTTCCAAGATTACGTATGTTAGCTATACATTGCCCTATTTCAATAGTGCTACGCATTGTTATGACAATTTTGCACGCACCTCCGATATTTGCGGCGTCGATAACTTCTTGTTTATTTATATTACCACAAATTGTTTCTATCCCGGCTGCAAGTGCCTTATCAGAAAGATGCTTTGACTTTTCTACCACTACTATAGATTCGCCTCGGTTCATCAAAGATAGCGCGACACATTCGCCGACGTGACTATAACCAATAATCACGGTGTGACCAGCTTTTGAGGTAACTGGTAGAAGCTCTTGATCAGAATCCACTGCGGCGATGTTTATGGTTGTTTGTTTATCTTGTATATTTATAGGGAAATTTTCCAAATAGCTTTTAATTTTATCTACGGCGACAAAAACGAGGGGATTGAGCAAGATAGAAAGAATTGCGCTTCCGAGAATTAAGTCGAGGGTATCGTGGCTTAAAAGTCCAAAATTTGAGCCTAATCCTGCTAGGATAAAAGAAAATTCCCCAATTTGGGCGAGGCTCGCTGAAATAGTGAGAGCTGTCCCATAAGAATAGCGAAAAGCTCTAATAATGAGAAAAGAGACGAAAGATTTACCCAGTATGATAATTGATAATGTTACCAAAAGAGGAAAAAAGTTTGTTAAGAGTTTTACTGGGTCAAATAACATACCCACAGAGACAAAAAAGAGAACAGAAAATGCATCCCGCAAAGGTAAAGATTCTTCCGCTGCACGGTGACTCAATTCTGATTCGCTCATAATCATACCTGCGAAGAAAGCGCCAAGAGAAAGTGAAACACTAAATAAATTGGCGGCCCCGAAGGCTACTCCCAACGCGATAGTGAAAACACTGAGGCGGAACAATTCACGTGATCCCGATTGGGCACTTATTTTTAGCAACCAGGGGATAACACGCCGTCCAATAACGAGCATGAGGGCTATGAATATGATAATTTTAAAGATAGTGAAGCAAATGATCTCGAAAGTGTTTAAATGCAGCCAGTGAACAAGCGGATTAATTGATGTCTTCGTCGCGTCGCCAAAAATGCTGGCCAATGTAGGTATAAGGACAAGTATCAAGACCATAGCTAAATCTTCGATGATTAACCAGCCAATAGCAATACGTCCTTTTTCTGTTTCAATAAGCTGTTTTTCTTGCAAGGTGCGTAGTAAAATTACAGTACTCGCTGTTGATAAAGATAAACCAAATACCAAATTATTGCCAAAATTTCCCCCCATAACCCAGCTGAGGCACGAGCCTAGAAAAGTAGCGGATGCCATTTGTGCGATGGCACCGGGGATGACGACGGCTCTGACGGACAAGAGGTCTTTTAACGAAAAATGCAGTCCGACACCGAACATGAGCAGAATGATGCCAATTTCGGCAAGTTGGTTGATAAGTATAGAGTCTACTCTAAAGCCGCCTGTGTTGGGTCCCACGATGACGCCGGCTAACAGGTAGCCGACAAGCGGTGAGATACGCAGGCGGTTAGCGGTCATACCGAAGAGGAACGCTAAACATAGGCCTGCGACAATAGCCGTAATAAGCGGTGTATCGTGGGGCATAGTGTGTGGGTGACTCTTTTAAAAAGTTATCATTAGTGCCTCTATATATTCTTTTATATACTTATATGAGGAAAAAAGATGGCACGCCATATAAATTAACGCGGCAGTTTCGTTTTAGTGTCTGCGCGGTGCTGCGGTGTTTTATCATTTTCTTTGTTCCTTTTATGCATTCGGTCGCCTAATAATAATAAAATGGGGGCGGCGATGAAGATGGAGGACGATGTCGCGATGATGATCCCGAAGACGACGGGAAACGCGAAGTTATTGACGGCATTCCCACCCCACAATGCCATGGGCAACATAGCCAAAACTGTGCTGGTCGAAGTAAAGATACAGCGCACGAGGACCTGGTTAATTGAAAAGTCAATGAGTTCGCGCAGCGGCATCTTTCTATAAAGGCGCGCATTTTCGCGCATCCGGTCATAGACAACAACTTTGTCGTTTATGGAATAGCCGACAATCGTCAAAAGAGCGGCAATGGCGGTTAAATTAAAATCAAATCGAAATAAAGCAAAAAAACCAATCATTTTTGTTGTGTCAAGGACGAGCGTAATAATTGCCCCAGCCGCGAAAAACCACTCAAAGCGCCACCAAATATAAAGTGACATAGCGATAGCAGCCAGAAGGACAGCAGTAAAACCAGCTGAAGCGAGCTCGCCTGAAATTTTTGGTCCCACAACTTCTATTTGATCAAATACAGCATCTGGGTAGACGCTTTGTACAGCTGTTTTGGCTTTATCAATAGCAGCCGTCTGCTCTGTTTCACCGCCACTTTGTTGCTGGACGCGAATCAAAACCGTATTTTCGTTGCCGATATTCTGCAGTGTCACTTCGCCAATATTCAGGGTAGAAAGCTTTGAACGCAAGGTTCCCAGATTTGTCGGTTCTTTTGTCGTAATAGTTATTTGGCTACCGCCGACAAAATCAATTCCGAAATTTAAACCTGGTTTGAAGAATAGAAAAATTGAAGCAAGTGATAAAATGATTGAAACGCCGATTCCAATAAAGCGAGCATTCATGAAGTGGAAAGTTGTATTTTGGGGTACAAAATTGAAAAAAGGTTGAAGATGCAGAGTTTTTATTTTCCATTTACGTACCGCCCAAATCATAATGATACGCACGATAGTAATATTGGTGAACATAGAGATAATAATGCCAAGAAGCATTGTTACAGCGAAACCGCGAACGGGGCCGGTGCCAAACCAAAAAAGTAAAACAGTTGCAATTACGGCAGTAACATTGGCATCGATAATGGTCGAGAAAGCTTGTTTAAATCCGCGGTCTAAGGCTGCAAAGGCACTGATACCTTTTCGGCTTTCTTCGCGGATACGCTCGTTAATTAAAATATTGGCATCAACAGCAATCCCAATACCTAAAATAATACCGGCAATACCTGGTAACGTGAGTGTAGCTCCAAGAAGGCTAAGTGCGGCAAATGTCAGAATAGTATGTAGCGCCAGAGCTATATCAGTAATAATACCCCAAGCACCGTATAAAACGAACATAAAAACTGTAACGAGAATAAAACCTATGATTCCTGTATAAAGGCCCATTTTAATAGCATCAGCACCGAGATTTGGCCCTACAGTTCTTTCTTCAATAACGGTTAAGGGTGCCGGCAAAGAGCCTGCTCGGAGTAAAGCGGCGAGGGTTGATGCTTCTTTGGAATCGAAATTTCCTGTAATTTGACCTTGTCCGTTGGGGATGACACTATTAATAGTAGGAGCAGTTAAGACTTTGTTATCAAGAACGATCGCAAAGGGACGGTTGATATTTTGCCGCGTTATTTCCGCAAATATTTTTGAACCAATTGAGTTCATAGTGAATGAGATAATGGAACGCCCTGGCACTTGTGGATCAAAGCCTGCACGTGCGTCTTTAAGTACGTTTCCATCCAGAGAAATTTTGTCATAAATTGCATAACGCTGTTTTTCATCTATATATCCGGGAAGAATTGAAACGCCTGGGGGTGGATTGTTTAGATCCACGTTAAAAGGCACAAGATGAAAGGTCATCTTAGCAGTAGTTCCTAAAAGATCGCGTAATTGTTTTGGATCTTGTAGACCAGGCAACTGAACCATAATACGATCATTTCCTACTTTTTGGATAGATGGTTCAGAAACACCGATTTGATCAATACGGCGACGGATAATTTCCAAGCTTTGCTCGATAGCATTATTGACACGATCCTTAACACCCGCTTCAGTTAACGTGATGTGGATAGCTTCATTTTGAGTGCTAATAGCGATATCGCTGGCAGCAGTAAAGCTGTTTGGTACAGGCGTGATTAATGTTTCTAAAGCAGTGACCGCTTCTTTATTTTGTATTGGGTCGGGAACAATGGCGACTATACTATCTCCGACGATGCGAGTACCCGATACGTGGATTTGTTTTTCGCGCAGTTTTTGGCGTACATTGCCTAAAACTGTACGTAACTGATCGCGTTTTAACGTTTTAGCGTCGACTTCAAGTAGGAGAGAAGATCCTCCTTGAAGGTCGAGCCCGAGCGTCACACGAGTGTCAGGCAAAAAAATCGAGTTTTTCACTTGTTCTTGTGAAAATAAATTAGGTAAAGCAACGTAAATGCCGCCTAAAAGGACAAGACAGTAGAAGGTAGTTAGCCAGCCGGATACACGCATGATATATTCCAATAACAGACGATTAAATGGTTATTAAAGTTGAGCGCGGGAGTAAAGTTAGGATGGTGATTTTGCAGATCAAGCAAGGGGAGGAGCGCGTTGATGTAAAAAATGTTGGGGCTGAAAATCGCGAAGTTGTGCATAGTTAATGATAGTGAGATTCGGGAATATATTCAACGCCGGTGCGCCTTGAAAGGCTGTAGCGGGGGGGGTGTGATATGTATGAAGTTCTGCAAATTTTTTATCTGCGCCCGTTATAAAGCCCGACTGATTGTACTTATTTTGCGGATAAAGTATGCTGGCATTAATCGTATCATTAGCGTACCATTGTTTGATTAAATGAAAATGCATTTTTAGATTACTGGTCAACCAAATACTCAAAAGAAACCAGATTGCAAAAGGAAGGAAATTCCCTTTTTTGCAATGTAAGCGCAAAAAAAACATGCCGAGAAGCTTCCTTCGTTTTATTAATTTTAGCTTATTTCAGTTTCTTCTTTAGCAGTATTATGGAATGAGGGAAAGCTTTTATAGGTTTATTTTATAAAAATTAATTTCGTATCAACGTATTCGATGAGGAGCATTCTTCGCCCTTATTCTTGAGGCACATATACATTTACTTTTCTATTATTTTGGAGATTGGCGGTGTATTTAGCGCTCATGCAGGGGGGGTATAAATTCGTAAATTATGATAGCGAGATGATTACTAATCACATATTTTATTCGTTATATTATCTAATATTAGCAAATATTTGTTAGTAAATTTTAAATAAGAAATCGAATTTTTCTGGAGGCATTTAATGGATAAATCAGAAGATGAGCGCGTCTTCACAGATTTGAGCAGAGATTCTGTTTCTTATAATTTTATTTGAACCTTGGCTGCCTCCTGCGTGAGCTAGAGCACTGTCTTAGTCGTTTTATGTACGTATTCTCCACATTATATCAAAGATCTTCCTTATGGTGGGTGTATTTTTGAGTTACGTCAGTTCAGTAAGTTTCCTCGCAGAGTAAATTATGATTGATAGTGTATTTTTATAAAAAAAACGACATAAGACATTGTATTAAAATATAATTTTAAAATAAAATTAATTAAGTTTCCATTATAATAGTCCTATTTAAAAGCGAAAACGGTGGGGCAAGTAGAAAGTGCTTAGTAATGCTTTCTTCAATTCGATTGTCACCGTATTTTATGCGAACCAGGCACGTTAGTCGGCAGTTTTAGTTTTTGTGTTTGGACTGAGTTCAGCGTAGCAATTGTTATTGATCTTCGAATGGAAAATATGCCTATTTATTTGCTTAATTGATTCTTTATCCGCCAATTTATCAATTAGCCGGGCTATACAGTGATGATGCGCGAAGAGGAGGATAACCCCAGCGCGAGTGATTACGTCAAAATGATTATAAGTTACGTTAAGCAACGCAGATTTTCGGGGGCTATGAAGAATATCAGTTTAAAAGCCCGCCCGTTTATTATTATGTAAGAGAGCGCATTTCAGATATTTTTGAAAATTGCTCAGATAGTTACAGGCCATCTTAAAGGCTATTTTGTCGTTTGCGTTTTTAATAAGGGTTATTTCTTAATTAATAAAAATATATGATGAAAATCAATGAGTAAATATTATATTTTAATAAAATAGTTTAATATTTTTTATGAAAGTAGGATGCAGGGGAACATAAACTTACTAAAATGGTTGGAGAGTAGTTTGTAAAAATATGTTATAGATCAACTAGCACAGTTTTATAAATGGTGTGGTGTTACTGTGAATTGGCTCGTAAAAAAAAGTAACACGGATACTTGCCGGAATTACACACCGACTGCTATCAGTGGTTGATAGCAGAATGAAAAATTCACCCTTTAACTTTTAAAATCTTAATTTAGTTCTCGTCGTGCTACAACTTAGTTGTTTATTAATTAAAAATAACAAAAACAAGTATCTGAATGATAAAGATAATAATTTAGATACGAAATAGCCAAATAGAATCTAAAAAGGGAAATGGTGCGGACGGCGGGACTTGAACCCGCAAGGCCTTAGGCCGGCAGATTTTAAGTCTGCTATGTTTACCGATTTCATCACGTCCGCAATGACGGGTCCCTCATAAGCTATATCTTTTGCTGAATCAAGAATTAATAATAAAAGGAAATCTCTTTGCCCTTTGATAAAGTTTTGACTGGCAATAATTATCTTCGTGGTTAAAAGAAATTTATACAGTATTCACAAAGCGGGAAAATGGTTTGGTGCTATGAATAAATTTGTTCAGGATGTGAGTAAAGTTATGAAGGCTTTACATAATGTTTTTACTGAAACACCACTACAAAGAAATGACTTTCTTAGTCAAAAATATGATGCAGAAATTTACTTAAAGCGCGAAGATTTAACGCCCGTGCGGTCATATAAAATTCGCGGTGCCCTCAATTTTGTTTCGCAGATGCTAGATAAGATACCCCAAGACGCGGCATTTGTTTGCGCATCAGCAGGTAATCATGCGCAAGGGGTCGCTTTTGCTTGCCGTCATTTTAAACGCAAAGGCATTATTTTTATGCCTACGACAACACCGCAGCAAAAAGTTGAGAAGACGCGAATCTTCGGTAAGGAATTTATTGAAATCCGTTTAGTTGGTCATACATTCGATCAATGCTACGCGGCGGCGCGATATTTTGTTGCTGAGGGTGGAGGAGTGATGGCACCACCTTTTGATGATATCCACGTTATTACAGGGCAGGCAACAGTTTTGTGCGAAGCCGCTTTACAGTGGGAAAAACTTAATGGAAAAAATGAGCCAGATTTGATTATTGTACCTGTGGGTGGCGGCGGTCTGGCTAGCGGTGTAAGCAATTTTTTACGTGAATATAGTTGGAAGACAAAACTCCGTTTTGTTGAGCCGCAAGGAGCTGCAAGTTTATCTGCATGCTTAAATAATGGAAGACATACCAAACTTGATGACATCAATACGTTTGTAGATGGGGCGGCTGTGGCTGAAATTGGCACATTAAATTATGCTATCTTGAAGCAGTTTTTACCAGATTCTGTTATTACGGTCCCCGAAAATCGAGTTTGTTTTACAATGGTTGAAATGCTCAATATTGAAGGTGTAGTCCTTGAGCCAGCCGGTGCGCTATCAATTGATGCTCTCAACAGTATTTCCCGCCGAGAGTTGAAGGGCAAAAAAATTCTTTTGGTTGTTTCAGGTGGTAATTTTGATTTTGAGCGTTTGCCCGACATTAAAGAGCGTGCTTTGCGTTTTCAGGGATTGAGGAGATATTTTATCTTCAGTTTTCCTCAGCATCCTGGCGCGTTGCGTAGTTTCCTTACTCAATTATCTCCAGATGATGATATCGTGCGCTTTGAATATCTCAAAAAATCAGCTAGAAATTTTGGTTCTGTATTGATTGCAATTGAAACAAAGAAATATGATAATTTTTCCTTATTAGAGAAGAAATTTAAAACTTTAGGTTGGCGTTATCATGATATTACGCATGATCAGACCTTATTCGATTTTGTCGTTTAAGAGTCTACTTTTGCTAAAAATTTAAGAGAATAAAATGAAGTCTGTTTTTTATTTCGTGTTGAGTGTATTTTGGCTGCTAAGTATTGATCAACAAAGTTTAGCAGCAGAGCTAACAATTGTACAGAAAACCGAGCTTTCAAATTTAGTTATTGATATCAATAATGCCGTACAAAGTGGCAATTTTGAAGTTATTTCTGCTAATATGCCTGATCGACTCTACAAAGAGATGGCACGCCGATTAAATACGACAGAGGTCGCTTTGCGTAGTGGTCTTCTTAAACAATTACAGGATCAATTTGAAAATTTGCCTGTTGGCGCTTATCGTTTAGATGAAACAAAAATAGATTACCGACAAACCGATAACGGTACTTTTTATGCTTTGATTCCGACTACGCTTTCGACAGAAGATCGTATTATTCAGTACAAAACATTGGCGATTATTGATGAAGCTGGGTGGCATTTAATCTACGGAGGACAAAAGACTGTACAAAATTCGGTTTTCCTTGAGATTTATCCTAGCTTAAACGGAATCAATTTGCCGAAAGAGATGGTAATGAAAAAATAAAAGATTAAAATAGCATTCTTCCTGTTTATACTGAGCACTTGCGCGGGGTAGTTTTTTACTTTAATTCAGCTGTAAAGGTGGGGGCGCCCGAGTTGATTGAGTAATTTCCATTGAATAAATGATATCTCTTTATTTCGATGTTCTGGATGCTTGTGCATGAAACTCTTTTTTTGTCTCGAGTATTGCCTCGCAAATAAATATTAAGATCTCAGTCGAGTAGCGTTGTTTAGCTGAGTTATTCGCTCGTAATTGTTGAGCTTGGGAAAGATTTTATTTTGAATATAGATGAAAAAAATTTTTTTACAGAACTGGGCCTGCCTACCCTCTTAGTTAAGAATCTCCTTAGTGCCGGCATAAAAAAACCTAACCCTATCCAAGAACAAGCTGTTCCAATGATGCTGAAAGGGAAAGATGTTTTGGGTATTGCCCAGACGGGCTCTGGAAAGACATTGGCATTTAGTTTGCCCATTTTGAGCCGGATTTTAGCTGCGGGTGATAAGCGCCATCCTAAAACAGCACGTGCTTTGATTTTAGCTCCTACACGCGAACTTGCCGTTCAGATCGAGGAATCGATTAATATCATTGTAAAAGGGGCACATCTTTCGACATGTTTAATTTTAGGTGGGGTATCACGTTTTGCGCAAATTAAACGTATGAAATCAGGTGTAGATGTTTTAGTCGCAACGCCGGGACGCTTAATGGATCTCGTCCGCGAAAAATATATAGATCTTTCTCATTCCCGTTTTTTGGTGCTGGATGAAGCTGACCGTATGCTAGATATGGGTTTTGTTAATGATGTGCAGAAAATTGCAAAACTTTTGCATGAAGAGCGCCAGACGGTGCTTTTTTCTGCCACAATGCCGAAAGAAGTCACTGCGCTTGCAAATAATTTATTGAATGAGCCAGTGAAGATAGAGGTGGCGCCTCAAGGAACTACTGCTGCGGAAATTACGCAAAAATTGTATTGCGTACCCGTGAGAGAGAAAAAGAATGTTTTGAATAAATTTTTGACAAATCCAGATTTTGTTTCGGTCGTTGTTTTTACTCGAACCAAACATGGTGCTGATGCTGTCGCGCGTTATCTGGAAAGGGCGGGACATTCTGTCGCCGCGATTCATGGAAATAAATCGCACAATGCTCGGCAATGTGCGTTGAAGGCCTTTCGCGAAGGAGCCGTGAAAATTCTTGTCGCAACTGATATTGCTGCGCGTGGTCTCGATATACCGGGAATTAGCCACGTTATTAATTATGATTTACCAGATGAAGCTGAAAATTATGTGCATCGCATTGGCCGCACGGGGCGTAATGGCGCTTTTGGCGAGGCGATTACACTTTTTGACGAGGGGATAGAGCAGGCGCGTTTACACGCTGTAGAACGTTTAATTCGCGCAAAATTAGTGCGTGGGAATATTTTGCCACAATTTGCAGTATCGCCAGAAAAACCGTTTATTTCGGAAGGTGAGGGGCAAAAAAGTGGCAAGTCGCGGCGTTTTAGAAAACTAAAACGTCAAAATTCAACTTTTAATTGTACGGATAAAGTCGCGCAGTCGCAATTATGCCATAAAAATTCTTCATCTAAAAGTGCGAGGCACAAAAAGGCAAAAGAAACAGCGAAACGCGTGAGATCGCTTCGACTACGCGAGCCGGTGCGTTAATCGGTTATTTAACCTTGTATCTTGATGTAAAAGGGGAAACAGATTTTTTTTGTGTGGGCACAAACATCGGTTGCACTGAGGTCTGCGTGCTGCAAGGTGGTTATTATCTTTTTTTTCTTTGATGCGAAGGTAAGGGTACAGGTCGGTAAAGCGTTTTTCGTTGTGACTTTTTCATCACTAGCTTTTACTTGATCTTTTAAGCGACTACGAGGAGTCCGAGATGTGCGGAGGAGGGGAACAGGCCCTGATTTCAACGCTTTGTGTTTGAGTTTTTTAAAGTTCTGGATTTAACGCTATTTTTCGCATAAAGCGACCCAAACACGGGATGTCAGAATCCCACTCTTCAACTTCAAAAATACAAAATATACGCGTTATAAAGGACACGTGGCTCCCCGGGCCGGATTCGAACCAGCGACCAACCGGTTAACAGCCGGTTGCTCTACCGCTGAGCTACCGGGGAACAGCATTAATTTGCCCAACACGCAAGGGCTATAGCAAAGCGCTGCCGATTTGCAAAGGGTAAAAAATATTTTTTTATAAAAAAATGTCAGAAACTGTATAAGAGAAATAAAAAAGGCCGGAGGAGATTTCTGTACCTTGACGAATGAACCGCCTTCCCTTATTGACAAGCGTCATGTTTATTGACGAGGCCTTGTGGCGGAATGGTTACGCAGAGGACTGCAAATCCTTGTATCCCGGTTCGATTCCGGGCAAGGCCTCCAGTCACCTTAATTGAGAGGCCTTTTAGGAGGATCTTCAATAAACTATTTGCCCTCCTAATAAAAGAACCTACTCGTGAAAATTAACACAATTAAAATCTTATTGTTGACTGTGGCGTACTTTTTTGTCACACCCAAAGTGAAAGATATTTAGCTCCCGGATTATTGGCGTTTTGTCGTAGTTTTTACCATATATGGGGGAAAGGGCTAGTTATGGTCGCAGATTTTGCAGAGCTTCGCCGCAGAATGGTTGATAATCAAATTCGGACAATGGATGTAACGAATTTATCGGTTCTTGAGGCGTTTTTGGCGGTACCGCGTGAAGATTTTGTACCAGAAGAAATTAAAAATTTGAGTTACCTTGATGCCGATATTATGGTATCCCCAGCGCAAGAAAACTCGCCCGCACGCTATTTGATGAAGCCTGCACCTTTAGCGAAGTTATTACAGCTTGCAGCTATCAAGCCGTCGGACGTTGTCTTAGATATCGGCGCCAATAGTGGTTATTGCGGGGCATTGCTTTCAAAGCTTGCTGGGAGTGTGGTTGCGTTGGAAAGCAATAAAATACTTTCAAAACGAGCGGCCGAGCTTTTAGAATATCATCGATGTGATAATGTAATGGTCGCTCATGGGCCATTGGAGCAGGGATATGCAGCTGGGAAACCCTACGATGTTATCTTTATTGAGGGTGCTGTTGATTTTATCCCTGATGGAATTTTGGGACAAATGAAAGAAGGTGGACGTCTTGTTGCGGTTGAAGGGCATGGTAACGCCGGAGTTGCACGAATTTATATAAAAAACAATGGAATTATTTCCAACCGCCGCGCTTTTAATCTGTCCGTAAAATGCCTCCCTGAGTTTTTAAAGGTGCCTGATTTTGTATTTTAACGTTTATTTCTTTCATTAATGATGGGTGGGTGTATGGCTAGTTTAGGATTTGTGTCATGCTTAAAATAAATAAAAAGCTTCAAATATGTTTGTTGCTGACATTGGGTATTTTTACATCAAGATCGGTTTATGCAGAGACGTTAGTGGGTGCTTTCACTAAAGCTTATACTCAGAATGCTAAGTTAAATAGCGAGCGTGCAGCGGCACGTATATCTGATGACGACTTAGTCATTGCACGTTCGGGGCTTTTTCCGCGGATCGAAGGAGTTGGAAGCTACGGTTGGCATAAGGACGTTTCGGGATTGCATGGTTCTTCTGGTTCTATAGGGATAAAATTAAGTCAACGGTTGTTTGATGGTTTGTCCACACAGAATCTATTTTTTTCAGCTCAAGTTAAAATGCGGGCGCAGCGTGAATATCTTCGAAACGCTGAGCAAAATATGTTTTTAGACGCTGTAACTGCATATGCCAATCTATACCAAGCGCGCCGTGTTGCCGCTCTTCGCCGAGAAAATTTGGCAGCTTTGGAAGAGCAAGTTCGTTCAAATAAAGCAAAACTTGATGTAGGGGAAGGAGAGCGTGTTGACTTTGCCCAAGCACAGGCTGCGTACTCTATCGCTGTCTCTGAGCTCAGCCTTGCACGCGCCAATATAAAGTCGGCAGAAGCGATGTATCGGAAAATCATCGGCTCTGATCCAGGAGAATTAGAACGCCCACTGGCGGCAAAAGAGCTGCCCGCGGATCTCAATGTTGCTTATAAAATTGGCAGTATCATGCATCCGGCAATTCTCTATGCAAGATATTTGACCGATGCTAGTTCCTATAATGTAAAAGCAAAAGAAGGGGAGTTCCTCCCAAAAGTTGATTTTTCTGCAACGACGTCTTACAACCGGATTTATAGTGGTCCCGGAGAGAATGGGTTTTCTCAGTCAGTGGGGCTTTCAGTTAGCGTCCCGATCTTTGAGGGTGGCCGCGCGTCCGCGCAGGTTCGCCAAGCGAAAGAAGCCCATGAGCAAGCCCGCCTGCAGCTTGATCTTGCCCACAGCGACATGAGACAGGCGCTGACTTCTTCTTGGTTTCAACTGGAAGGCGCTCGCGCGTCTGTCGTTGCTTATCGCGAGAGTGTTCGCGCCGCCGAAGTTGCTTTTAAAGGCCGTATACAGGAGAACCGCGTGGGGCAAGCGACTACGTTAGATGTATTAAATTCTCGGACCCAATTAATTAATGCTCAAATTGCATTAGCGACTGCCGAACGCGATGCTGTCATTGCCAGCTATAGTGTTCAGTCTTCTATTGGCAAATTAACTGCGGATTATTTGGGCGTGAAGGTGGCCCAATATATTCGCTAAGGGCATAAAAAATAGTTTTGCACGTGTAGGCATAATTTTAATTTTCAAGGGACGAATAAATTGGCGGCGGATTATGCAGAGAAGTTTGGCGTTTTAGTGTTGTTATAGAAAAGAAGATTATGCGGTACTATAAGCGGTGTGAGAGAGTGTGTTGATCTTGTGATTCTTTTGTTTACACTGAGTTAGTGATTCTGCTTGTCGCGTTTTTGAAGAGGGTTTGAAGTATGGTACAGAATTCGGGTGCGTTGTGTGAGCCAAGTATGGACGAAATTTTGACGTCTATTCGTGAGATAATCGAAGAGAACGCAATTCAAGTTGATCACTTCTCGAATGAAAGTGCTACAGCAGGTGGTCCTACAGATTACTCGAAAGCGCCGCCTGAAAGTATTTATGAAGGAGCTTCGTCTGTTGATGATGCCATGAAGGCTTTGGCCGATCGTATCGGTATTTCTTCTGAGGATCGGGATTCTTCTTTGATGCAAGTAAAAGACGATGCGAATGGGGGAGACGGTACAGTCCGTGCGAATATGCAGGAGGTGAATTTTTTTTCTGGAGAGCGACCTTCTGCTCATAAAGAAGAAAAGTATGATTGTGAAGAGTCTGCACCGCGGCAAGAAAATTCGGCTCCTGATCGTGTAGAGTTGTCCGCAGATTGCGCTTCCGCTGTGGAGAAAATTGCGAAGGATATTTTGCGTCCCGCTATAGCAAAATGGTTGAAGGGGCAACTGCCTGTTTTGATTGATGAGATTCTGCGTGAAGAAGTCGCTAAAGCAGTTAAAAATTTGCCTTAACTACCCGTTTATTTACTGCTTTTAGTAGCTTGGTGTTTTACTTTTTGCCATAAA
Source organism: Bartonella australis AUST/NH1 (assembly GCF_000341355.1). NCBI lineage: Bacteria > Pseudomonadati > Pseudomonadota > Alphaproteobacteria > Hyphomicrobiales > Bartonellaceae > Bartonella > Bartonella australis. The sequence continues at coordinate 992,445 of NC_020300.1, read as the reverse complement.
GCGGTCCGTTTTGTAGAGCTATTTTGGGTAAATGTCATTTGCAGATGCTATGACCGAAGAGTGGTGGGGGGCTGCGTTTTCCAGCGGTGTTCCGAGTAGATAGGTTGAGAATGCTAGAAAAAAACTATGATGCCGCTTCTATAGAGTCGAGGATCGCGGAAAAATGGGAGGCCCGTGGCGCTTTTAAAGCAGGGGCGGGTTCAGGATTAGATGCCGAGCCTTTTTGCGTTATGCTCCCACCACCGAACGTCACGGGTTCGCTTCATATGGGGCATGCTTTAAATACGACCATTCAAGATATCATAGTGCGTTTCCAGCGGATGTGTGGCAAGAATGTTTTATGGCAGCCGGGTATGGATCATGCTGGGATCGCGACGCAGATGGTTGTCGAGCGTCGGCTTTTCGAGTGTAAAGAGCCGACACGTTGGGAAATGGGCAGGGAAAAATTCATTGAGCGTATCTGGGAATGGCGTCGCGAAACGGGCGGTGTTATCGCCGATCAGCTGCGGCGTCTCGGTGTTTCGTGTGATTGGTCACGCGAACGATTTACGATGGATGAGGGGTTGTCTCGAGCTGTCCGTGAGGTTTTTGTCTCGCTTTATAAACAAGGGTTAATATATAAAGACAAGCGTTTGGTGAACTGGGATCCAAAATTGTTGACGGCTATTTCAGATCTTGAAGTTGAGCCAAAAGAAGTTAAAGGCTATTTGTGGCATTTTAGATATCCGCTTGAAGGAAAAGTTTTTAATCCGGACGATGCTACTACTTTTATAACGGTTGCGACAACGAGGCCTGAAACAATGCTCGGTGACACTGGAATTGCGGTTAACCCAGAAGATAGCCGTTATAAAAATCTTATAGGCCAAAATGCTATTTTGCCGCTTGTTGGCCGTAAATTACCGATAGTTGCCGATTCATATGCCAATCCTGAAGAAGGAAGCGGCGCTGTGAAAATTACACCAGCGCATGATTTCAATGACTTTGAGGTGGGGCAGCGTAATAATTTGCGCTTAATTAATATTTTTACGCAAAAGGCCGAGATTTTTTTGCGCGATAATGGGGCGTTTTTTGAAGGTTTAATTTTATCAGATAAATTAAGGGAATTAGTGGAGGATTTGGAGCAATCTGACCGTTTTGTAGCGCGAGACCGGATCGTTTCTTTGATGGAAAAGGGGGGATATCTTGTAACCATTGATAATCACCTTCATTCCGTTCCTCACGGTGATCGAAGCGGAGTGCCTATTGAACCGCTCCTAACGGATCAATGGTATCTCGATGCGGCGGAATTAGCAAAACCAGCGATGAAAGCTGTCCATCAAGGAAAAATACGGTTTGTCCCAGCTAATTGGGAAAAGACCTATTTTAATTGGATGCAGAATATTCAACCCTGGTGTATTTCTCGTCAGTTATGGTGGGGGCATCAAATTCCGGCTTGGTATGGTCCCGATCATACGATCTTCGTTGAGAAAAGTGAAGAAGAAGCTGAGGCCGCAGCTTTTTCTTATTATGGTAAAGAAGTTAGCTTAACGCGTGATCAAGATGTTTTGGATACTTGGTTTTCATCGGCTCTTTGGCCTTTTTCAACGTTGGGTTGGCCTGATAAAACTGATGAGTTAGCAACTTTCTATCCGACATCTTTATTGGTTACCGGGTTTGATATTATTTTTTTCTGGGTTGCTCGTATGATAATGATGGGTATTCATTTTATGGGTGACGTACCTTTTCCGACTGTTTACGTGCACGCTCTCGTACGAGACCAGAAGGGAGCAAAGATGTCAAAGTCGAAGGGAAATATTATTGATCCATTGGAATTAATTGACCAATATAGCGCGGACTCATTGCGCTTCACTTTGGCTATCATGGCAGCGCAGGGTCGTGACGTAAAGCTCGACCCATCGCGCGTCGCGGGCTACCGCAACTTTGCTACAAAATTATGGAACGCCGCGCGGTTTGCAGAAATGAATGGTGCTAAACATGATTTGGCTTTTAAGCCAGCAAAAGCGAAGTTTGCGCTTAATCGTTGGATTTTAACGGAGTTATCTAAAACAGTTTTAGAAGTGACTGAGGGTATCGAAAACTATAAATTCAATGAGTCCGCTAGCGCACTTTACCGCTTTATTTGGCATACATTATGCGATTGGTATCTAGAACTTCTTAAGCCTGTATTTCAAGGCCCGGATGGGGATTCTAAAAAAGAAGCGCAGGCGTGTACTGCTTGGGTTCTTGATGAAGTTTATAAACTGCTTCATCCTTTCATGCCTCATATAACAGAAGAATTGTGGTCTCTTACCGCAATGCAAGGCACGGAGCGTGAGGATATGTTGGCGTTGACGAGGTGGCCACAAGCAACATTTATAGACGAGGCGGCTGCCTCCGATATTAATTGGCTTATTGGTGTTGTCAGTGAGATTCGTTCCGTGCGCTCTGAAATGAATATTCCGGCGGCTGCATTGGCGCCTCTCGTAATCATAGAGGGGAGCGAAAAAATACAGGAACGCGTACAACGTTATGATGCCGTTCTTAAAAGATTAGCGCGTATAGAAATGATCCAGTTCTCTGATAACGCTCCGGCTATGTCTGCGCAAATAATCTTAGGAGGAACAACTTTTTGTTTGCCACTGGGACAATTAATCGATTTAAACGCTGAACGCGCGCGTTTGCTCAAAGATATCGACAAAATCCAACAACATATTGAAAAAACGTTAGTTAAATTGAATAATCCGCGATTTATAGAAAATGCAAGGCCAGAAGTTGTCGAGGTTGAGCGTGCAAGAATTACAGATTTGTGTGCAGCAAAAGAAAGAATATCCGTCGCCTTAGGGCGGTTAAGTTAGTTAAAATCCTCTTTTTATTCTTTTTGTAAACGTCGAATCTTTTTTAGAGGTGGCATTTTTGATGATCTGCGTGTTTTACAAAATTTTTGTGTTTTAAATACTTTATTCCTGATACAGAACAAAAAAGTTCCGTGCACGTATTTACGGCGGCTACGACGACGAAATGAAGCAGAATTAACTTCGTTAAGAGGTTTACCTCTCTGTTATTTATACGACAAATAAACAACAGTTTATAAAGGCGCTTAATAGGTTATTGATTTTTTTCGCACGGCTGGCTTTCATGTATAAGGTGCCAAGATTTAAAAGACTTTTGGATCTAAACTCACCGAAAAAAGACGTTTTTAAGCAGAGAGATAGAGGAAAGTTTTACGTAAGATAGCACGATGACTTCGTCTTTTAGTTAAGAAGAGAGAGCTTCCTGCTTAGGTTTATGTTGGAACTATTATATTGGGTAGATGAGTGACGCATAGCGCAGCGGAATCGGCGGCAGTTTCCAAAAAGCCGAGCCAGATTTATCTCACGCAAAAACCGGCTATTAACTATTTAATATAAGCCTAGATTGTGCACGATAGCCTCGCTACTTGTTAATTTTATCAAAGATATAATTTTTTGAATACTCTCAGACTTGAACACAAAAACTCGTTTTCATGCCCGCATTTCCTTTAGAAATAACCTGAATTATACTACGATAATTAAGATTAACGATTCAGAATCTTTGATAAAAATTCCTGTGTACGCGGCATTCTAGCTTGTGGATCAGAGAAAAATTCCTTGGATGAACAATCTTCGAGAATTTCTCCTTGATCCATAAAAATTACGCGCTTTGATACTTTCCGAGCGAAGCCCATTTCATGGGTCACACAAATCATCGTCATGCCTTCCTCGGCTAAATCGATCATAACATCCAATACTTCGCTCACCATTTCGGGATCAAGAGCAGAGGTTGGCTCATCAAAAAGCATTACAAGAGGGTCCATTGTTAATGCGCGCGCAATGGCGACACGTTGTTGTTGACCTCCAGAAAGCTGACCGGGGTATTTATCTTTATGCTCAATAAGTCCAACGCGTTCGAGATAGAGCAATCCGCGTTCAAGTGCTTCTTTCTTACTGCGCTTTAGAACTTTAATTTGTGCGATTGTCAGGTTTTCTGTAACGGATAAGTGCGGAAAAAGCTCAAAGTGTTGAAACACCATTCCTACGCGACTGCGTAATTTTGAAAGATTTGTCTGTTTTGAGTGGACCGGTATTCCATCAATCCAAATTTCTCCTTTTTGGAAGGGTACCAAGGCGTTAATAGTTTTTATAAATGTTGATTTGCCTGAACCTGATGGTCCACAGACTACGACGGTTTCCCCTTTATCGATGTTGGCCGTGCAGTTTTTGAGAATATTAATCTCACCATACCAGTTAGAAACATTTTTTATTTCGATCATATGAGTGGACATTTTCTTCCCCGTTAGCGAATAATGGATATCTTTTTTTGCAGATATAAAACCATTTGCGACAGTGTAAAACAGATAATAAAATAGAAAACGGCTGCCAAAATATAGGCTTCTTGCTTTACACCGAAATTGTTAGAAACGATATCAAATCCGTTCAAAAGGCTACTGCCACTAATTGCATAAACAAGAGTGGTATCTTGAAAAAGAATAATGATTTGCGTCAAAAAGACCGGGAGCATGTCCCTAAAGGCTTGAGGGAGGACCACGATGTACATATTTTGCCAATATGTCATTCCGAGAGCTTGTCCCGCGTATTTTTGCCCTTGAGGGATTGAAAGTATGCCAGCGCGCATAATTTCAGCAAAATAAGCCGCTTCAAATGCGGTAAAAGTGATTAATGCTGATTTATCCGCACCGATTGACGTGCCAATTAAGAAGGGTAGAAGAACAAAAAACCATAAGATAACCATAACAAGCGGTATTGAGCGCATAGCCGTTATGTAAATTACCGCGAGTAAAGAGACAGTTTTTATGGAAGAGAGCCGCATCATCGTCAAAAGCAAGCCCAAAATAAGTCCGAATATCGTCGCAAAAAGCGTTAAAAAAACGCTAAAAAGCAAACCTGAAAGAATGTAAGAACGGAATATATTAAAGGTAAAAAACGAAAAATCGAAATCCGAGAAATTAAAAGGAAAATAAGCTGAAAAATGAGAGCTCACAAAATTTATCATATTTAGCGCCTCTCCGATTGAAACTTGGGAATTTTAAGCATTCGCTCGATCATTGTGATAATGGCGAATATAAACAAGGCTATGATAATATACAGAACTGTTACAAGTAGATAATTTTCGTAAACATGACTCACTTCCTCAATTGTTTGGTACTGAAACTGCATTAATTCATTGATAGAAACAGCGAATGCTATCGATGAATTTTTTACGATGCCCATAGCCTCTGAAGTAAGAGGTGGTATGATTGTACGGAGAGCACGCGGTAATATGATGTAGCGGTAACTTTGGTAAGTGTTAAAACCCAGTGCCATAGCCGCGTAACGTTGCCCAGAAGGAATAGCTTCAATGCCTGAGCGTACTTGCTCGGCGATGCGAGCGGACGTGAAGAAGCCCAATGCAAAAGTTATTAATAAAATAGGTGAAAATTTCATTGCTGGTGGATAAATTTTAGGTACGACAAAATACCATAAAAATACTTGTACAAGCAGAGGAATATTACGCATCATTTCTACCCAAATACGACCAATAGCGCGAAGTATGCGATTAGTTACAGAGGTATCGGGTAGGGTGCGTATCGTTCCGACGATGACACCGACAAATATTGCCAATATCAGCGAGGAGATTGATAATACAACTGTATTTCTTAAGCCATCGAGTAATGTATCTAAATAAGTATGACTCACGCCAGGGGTCCCGAGGCACCCAGCCACCAGTGTTTGATCAAGATCATCCATGCACAGGAAAGAAAAGTCCATTAATTGATATTTCCTAAAGCCGATCGCCCTTTAGATAAGGTGGATAAATTAGCCATAATTTACATACGCCAAATTTGGCTAAAAATTAATCAAAATATAACTATATCCAAATTTTCAAAGAGAGCGGCCATCTTTTTTTATTTTACAGGTGGTTTTCAGTATATTCCTCTCGAGGCTTATTGTTTGGGTATTTCCAAGCGTGTAACGTCGATTGAGACAATGGAAGGTTAACCACGATATTTGCGGGAGGAATTGGTTTCATAAACCATTTATTGTAAAGCTTTTCGAGCGAAGAATCGTTGATTTGGCGCACGATACTATCGTTAATTGCTTGTTCAAGGTTTTTATCATTTAAACGGAGCATACACGCGATAGGTTCGACGGAAAGTACATTATCGAGAATCACATAATCGGATGGATTTTTTGATTTAGCGATATGGCCTGCAAGAATTGACGCGTCCATGACGAATGCGTCAGCGCGCCCGGATTCTAGAAACAGGAAGCTATCTCCATGGTCTTTACCGTTTAAGACTTTAAAATTTATATCTTTGGCACGTTTATTTTTACGGATAAGTTGAACAGAGGTCGTGCCAGTGGTCGTTGCGACTGTTTTACCGTTTAGATCCTCAATAGATCTGATATTAGAGCCCCTTCTAACGGCGATTCGGACTTCTTCAACGTAGGTTGTATAAGTAAATGCCGCTTCTTTACGGCGGGCAGAATCGTTCGTTGTAGAACCACACTCAAAATCATAGGTACCATTCTGTAGTAAGGGAATCCGATTTTGCGATGTGATAGGGAGATAATGAATTTCAATCTTCCTTCCTATTTTTTTCGCAATGTCACCAACGATATGTTCCGCCATTTCCGTATGGAATCCTGTATATTTACCGTTACCAAGGGCATAAGCTAAACCCGACGATTCGCGAACACCTAAGGTGACTACTCCCGTATTTTTAATTTTTTCAAGTGTATCACTTTTCGCTCGCGCTGCACCTGTCATCTCAATGACGGCTATTGCAATGAGTACCGACAGCGATTTTTTCATTACTTCCTCTATTCGCTTTATAATTTTTTCTTTTATTAGTATGTTTAGAGCGCACTCCCGCGTGTAAGTGTATAGCATATCTGTTCACTATTTTAGACGAGATGTTTTTGGACTACCTTAACGAAATCGATTTTGACCTTCCTTAATTTAAATTGAGCTCGATCCAAACAGGGACGTGGTCTGATGTTTTTTTGTATCCTCTTACTTCTGTTTGACTGTAGGCGCAAGTAAGTTGATCGGCGGCTTCCGGCGATAATAATAAGTGGTCAATACGAATGCCGTTATTTTTTGGCCATGCACCGGCTTGGAAGTCCCAAAAACTGAATGCGGGATCATCTGTGACGCTGCGGACGGCATCATACAAACCTAGATAAGCAATACGTTGAAATGCTTGCCTTGTTTGCGGAAGAAATAAAGCATCATTATTCCATTCTTGAGGTTTTTTTGCATCTAATGGGGCTGGAATAACATTATAATCACCGGCTAAAACGAGAGGTTCTTCGTATGCTAACAGCGACCTCGCATGCGCGTACAATCTCTCCATCCACTCCATTTTATAAGGATATTTTTCGCTGTTTACGGGATTTCCATTTGGAAGATAAAGGGAAGCGACGCGAATAACCCCTTTATTTGTTGAGTAAACGGCTTCAATATAACGCGCCTGCTTGTCATTATCGTCGCCTGGTAATTGGCGGATAACGTCGTCGGGCGTTTTTTTAGAGAGAATTGCAACTCCGTTAAAATTTTTTTGGCCGTGTGTTTCTATGTGATAGCCTAAGTTTTCAATTTCTTCGCGCGGAAAATTTTCATCGATAGTTTTTACCTCTTGTAGGCAAACTATATCAGGTTGATTTTGTTGTAGCCACCCACGTAACGTCTCATGTCGCGCTCTTATCCCAGCAATATTCCATGTTGCGATTTTCATGATGTTAGCTTTAAGCACTATACAATGTAATTAGCAAGTTGCTATCCTCGGATATTAACAACTACCCTCAAATATACTACGGCGTTTTTATTACTAATGGTCATTATGGCGACGCTTTGATTCAGTATTAGTAATAGGCTTTATAGAAACTAAAGTTAAATTGCCGTAATATTGTTTTATTTTCATTTTCGTAAACTTTCTGGTGTTTAGTACTTGACGAGTGTATGTGTTCTCGCTATTAAAAACCATCACGACCGGTATAGAAGTGGTTGTTGTTTGGGGTATTCGCCCCTGGGTTTGTATTAGTAGGGTTTCTTTTAGGGAATTTAAAAGTAAACGCTGGTGCAAGAGGCTTTTTGTCTCCTCTGCTTTTAGTCGGGTAAGCTGTGCGTGCAGTCGTGCCCGATTTTGTGTATAAGGTTGAGTGTTTGTTCTGATTTGTATCAGAGTAAGTGCAAGTGAAGAAGCCCAAGTGGGTAAGATGAACGCAGATTGAAAGAGGAAGGTTTTATGCCTACCGTAAACCAGTTGATTCGCAAGCCGCGTACAGCGTCAGTTAAACGCAATAAGGTTCCTGCTCTTCAGGCAAATCCGCAAAAGCGTGGTGTTTGTACTCGTGTATATACAACGACGCCGAAGAAGCCGAATTCTGCTCTTCGTAAGGTTGCTAAGGTCCGTTTAACAAACGGGTTCGAGGTAATCGGGTATATTCCTGGTGAAGGACATAATCTCCAAGAGCACTCTGTTGTGATGATTCGTGGGGGTCGTGTGAAAGATTTGCCTGGTGTCCGTTACCACATTATTCGTGGTTTGCTTGATACACAGGGTGTCAAAAATCGTAAACAGCGCCGTTCAAAATATGGCGCGAAACGTCCGAAATAAATATTGAGAGACAAAGCTAATGTCCCGTCGTCATAGAGCAGAAAAACGTGAAGTTAATCCAGATCCAAAATTTGGTGATTTGGTTGTCACCAAATTTATGAATGCCATTATGTTTGATGGTAAGAAGTCGGTTGCTGAGCGTATTGTGTATGGTGCGCTTGATGCGGTTGAAAGTAAAGCAAAGACAGATCCTATTGCTTTGTTTCATAGGGCATTGGAGAATGTTTCTCCGCATATTGAAGTTCGTTCACGTCGTGTTGGTGGTGCTACTTATCAGGTTCCAATAGATGTGCGTCCTGATCGTCGTCAAGCCCTTGCTATTCGTTGGTTGATTTCTGCGGCGCGTGGGCGCAATGAAACAACAATGATTGATCGTTTGTCTGGTGAGTTAGTTGATGCGGCTAATAATCGTGGATCTGCAGTGAAAAAGCGTGAGGATGTTCATCGTATGGCTGAAGCCAACCGTGCGTTCTCTCATTATCGCTGGTAGGCGTGTTTTTGAGGATTTAAGGCAAGTAAGATGGCTCGCGAATATAAAATCGAAGACTACCGTAATTTTGGTATTATGGCGCATATCGACGCTGGTAAAACTACGATGACTGAGCGTATTTTGTTCTATACTGGCAAGAATCATAAAATCGGGGAGACGCATGACGGCGCTTCTACGATGGATTGGATGGAGCAGGAACAAGAACGTGGTATTACGATTACGTCTGCTGCAACGACGACTTTTTGGGAAGGGTCTGATGGTCGGAGGCGGCGTTTTAATATCATTGATACACCTGGGCACGTTGATTTTACGATTGAGGTTGAGCGTTCTTTGCGTGTCCTCGATGGTGCAATAGCATTGTTGGATGCAAACGCCGGTGTGGAGCCTCAGACAGAGACTGTTTGGCGGCAAGCTGAGAAATATCACGTGCCGCGCATGGTTTTTGTTAATAAGATGGATAAAATTGGGGCTGATTTTTATCGTAGTGTGGAAATGGTTGGTTCCAGACTAGGTGCTAAGGCGCTGGTTATTCAGTTGCCTATCGGCTCTGAGAATGATTTTGAAGGCGTCGTTGATCTTATTGAGATGAAGGCGTTGAAGTGGGATGGTTCCATTGGTTCTTCGGCCACAGTAAGTGAGATTCCCGTTGAATTGAAAGAGAAGGCGGAAGAATATCGCGAAAAAATGATTGAGATGGCTGTTGAAGTTGATGAAGCTGCGACGGAAGCGTATTTGGAAGGTGTTATGCCAACTAATGAGCAGCTTGTGGCTCTTATCCGCAAGGGGACTATAGAGGTTCAGTTTCATCCAGTTCTTTGTGGTACTGCTTTCAAAAATAAAGGAGTGCAGCCGCTTTTGGATGCTGTTGTTTCTTATCTTCCTTCTCCGATTGATGTTCCGGCTATCAGCGGTATTGATGTTAAGACAGAGCTTGAGACGACGCGCGAATCTTCAGATGATGCTCCTCTTTCTATGCTCGCTTTTAAAATTATGAATGATCCTTTTGTTGGATCCTTGACTTTTTGTCGTATTTATTCTGGTAAAGTTCAGAAGGGTATTTCTCTCGAAAATACTGTGAAGCGGAAGAAGGAGCGTTTGGGACGTATGTTGCAGATGCATTCGAATTCTCGTGAAGATATTGAAGAGGCGTTTGCTGGTGATATTGTTGCTCTTGCTGGTCTTAAGGAAACAACAACGGGCGATACTCTTTGTGATCCTTTGAAGCCTGTTATTTTGGAGCGAATGGAGTTTCCTGAACCTGTTATTGAGATTGCGATTGAGCCAAAAACGAAAGCAGATCAAGAAAAAATGGGTATTGCGCTTAATCGTTTAGCGGCGGAGGACCCTTCGTTTCGCGTTAAGTCTGATGAAGAATCTGGTCAGACGATTATTGCTGGGATGGGTGAGCTTCATCTTGATATTATTGTTGACCGTATGAGGCGTGAGTTTAAAGTTGAGGCTAATGTTGGCCAGCCTCAGGTTGCTTATCGCGAATCTATTACCAAGAATGCAGAAATTGATTATACTCATAAAAAGCAATCTGGCGGCGCCGGGCAATTTGCTCGCGTGAAAATCATTTTTGAACCTCATGATGGTGATGATTTTATATTTGAATCAAAAATTGTTGGTGGTGCGGTTCCTAAAGAATATATCCCAGGTGTTCAGAAGGGTATTGAGAGTGTTATGGGGTCAGGGCCTCTTGCGGGTTTTCCCATGCTTGGTGTAAAAGCTACTCTGATCGATGGTGCTTATCATGATGTAGACTCTTCTGTTTTAGCTTTTGAAATTGCCTCGCGCGCTGCATTTCGGGAGGGGGCGCAAAAGGCCGGTGCACAGCTTTTGGAGCCGATTATGAAGGTAGAAGTTGTGACGCCGGAGGATTATGTTGGTGATGTAATTGGTGATCTAAATTCTCGTAGGGGTCAAATTTCGGGAACTGAGGCGCGCGGTATAGCGACGGTAGTAAATGCGATGGTTCCTTTGGCTAATATGTTTGGTTATGTGAATACGCTTCGCTCAATGAGTCAGGGGCGTGCTCAATATACGATGCAATTCGATCACTACGAACCTGTTCCTTCAGCTGTATCTCAGGAGATACAGAAAAAATATGCGTAACTTTTTGGGGTGCATTAATTTTAAACTTGGTCCTTTGTTAGGATAAAAAAATGGAGAGCTCAAATGGCAAAGAGCAAATTTGAACGCACGAAGCCGCACGTTAATATAGGTACGATTGGTCACGTTGACCACGGTAAGACCTCATTGACAGCGGCAATTACGAAATATTTTGGCGAATTTAAAGCGTATGATCAAATTGATGCAGCACCTGAGGAACGTGCTCGCGGGATTACTATTTCTACGGCGCATGTTGAGTATGAAACAGAGAAACGTCATTACGCACACGTTGATTGTCCTGGGCACGCAGATTATGTTAAAAATATGATCACAGGAGCCGCGCAGATGGATGGTGCCATTTTGGTTGTTTCGGCTTCTGATGGTCCAATGCCTCAAACACGGGAGCATATTCTTTTGGCGCGTCAGGTTGGGGTTCCGGCGATTGTCGTGTTCTTGAATAAAGTTGATCAAGTTGACGACGCTGAGCTTTTGGAGTTAGTTGAGCTTGAGGTTCGGGAGCTTCTTTCGAAGTATGATTTTCCTGGCGATGAAATTCCTATTGTTAAGGGGTCCGCTTTGGCTGCTCTTGAGGATACAAATAAAGCCATTGGTGAAGACGCGGTCCGTCTTTTGATGAGTGAGGTTGATAATTATATACCAACACCTGAGCGTCCGGTTGATCAGCCATTTTTGATGCCGATAGAGGATGTTTTTTCAATTTCGGGCCGTGGGACAGTTGTTACAGGTCGAGTCGAGCGTGGGCTTATTAAAGTTGGTGAAGAAATAGAGATCATCGGCATACGCCCAACTTCTAAAACGACGGTTACAGGGGTTGAGATGTTCCGCAAGCTTCTGGATCAAGGGCAGGCAGGTGATAATATTGGCGCATTGCTTCGTGGTGTTGATCGTGAAGGGATTGAACGTGGTCAGGTTTTGGCGAAGCCCGGTTCTGTTACACCGCACACTAAGTTTAAAGCTGAAGCATATATTTTGACGAAGGATGAAGGGGGTCGTCATACTCCGTTTTTCACTAATTATCGCCCGCAATTTTATTTCCGTACTACGGATGTGACGGGGATTGTTACTCTTCCTGAAGGTACAGAGATGGTTATGCCAGGTGATAATGTTGCAATGGATGTTTCTTTGATCGTTCCGATTGCGATGGAAGAAAAGCTCCGCTTTGCAATCCGTGAAGGCGGTCGCACCGTCGGAGCAGGAATCGTTTCTAAGATCATTGAGTGATGAAGATAATCGTTGAGAATGTTTTTAATTGTTTAAAACATTCTGCATGATGAGGAAATAAAGAGCATGAATGGTCAGAATATCCGCATTCGCTTAAAGGCGTTCGATCACAGGATTCTTGATGTGTCGACGCGTGAGATTGTGTCGACTGCTAAGCGTACTGGCGCTAATGTTCGCGGTCCTATCCCGCTTCCGACGCGGATTGAAAAATTTACGGTTAACCGTGGGCCACACATTGATAAGAAGAGCCGTGAGCAGTTTGAAATGCGTACGCATAAGCGTCTTCTTGATATTGTTGATCCAACACCGCAAACAGTAGATGCGCTTATGAAGCTTGATCTTTCTGCGGGTGTAGATGTTGAAATCAAGCTTTGAGGTTTGAAAACGGAAGGAGCAAACCCGATGCGTTCAGGTGTAATAGCACAGAAATTGGGCATGACCCGTATTTATAACGATGCTGGTGAACATGTGCCAGTAACGGTACTTCGTTTAGAAAAGTGTCAGGTTGTTGCTCAACGTACAGTTGAAAAAAATGGCTATACTGCTGTCCAGTTAGGTGTGGGGTTCGCAAAAGTTAAAAATACTTCGCGGGCTCTCCGTGGACATTTTGCCAGGGCTGAGGTTGAGCCAAAAGCTAAAGTGGCGGAGTTTCGTGTTAGTCCTGATAATCTTCTTGAAATTGGGACTGAGATCACGGCTGAGCATTTTATTCCAGGGCAGAGGGTTGATGTAACAGGTACGACTATCGGTAAGGGTTTTGCCGGTGTTATGAAGAGGCATAATTTCGGTGGACACCGTGCTTCGCATGGTAATTCGATTACGCATCGTGCTCACGGTTCAACGGGGCAATGCCAAGATCCGGGTAAAGTATTTAAAGGCAAAAAAATGGCTGGTCATATGGGGCAGGTTCGGGTAACGACTCAGAATATAGAAGTTGTTTCTACGGATGTTGATCGCGGCTTAATCTTACTGCGTGGCTCTGTGTCTGGTTCTAAGGGGGCTTGGATTTTGGTGCGAGATGCTATAAAAAAGCACCTTCCTGATAACGCTCCGAAGCCTGGGGGTGTTCGCCATCTTGTCAAAAATGGAACAGAAGTAGCGGCCTCAATGACGGGAGCTTCTGAAGCTGAGGGGGTTCAATGATGGATCTTGTAGTTAAAACTCTCGACGGTAATGAGGTTGGTGAATTGAAGCTCTCTGAGAGTATTTTTGGCCTTGTACCACGCGAAGATATTTTGCAACGTGTTGTTCGTTGGCAGCTTGCTCGTCGTCAACAAGGAACGCATCAGTCGCAAGGCCGCTCTGATGTGTCTCGAACGGGAGCAAAGATGTTTAAGCAAAAAGGGACTGGGCGTGCTCGGCATTCGTCTGCTCGTGCTCCACAATTTCGGGGTGGTGGTAAAGCTCATGGTCCGGTGGTGCGTAATCACGCACATGATCTTCCAAAAAAGATTCGTGCGCTTGGGTTGCGTCTTGCTTTGTCGGTGAAGGTAAAAACGAATAATTTAGTTGTAGTCGAGGAGTTTAGTGTTCAAGATGCTAAGACCAAAGTGCTCGCTGCGAATTTTTCTAAGCTCGGTTTTAATAATGCTTTATTGATTGGCGGTAGAGAAATTGATATGAGTTTTTCTCGTGCAGTGTCCAATATTCCTAATATTGATGTTTTGCCAATTCAGGGAATTAATGTTTATGATATTTTGCGTCGCAGCAAGCTTGTTTTATCTAAAGCTGCTGTCGAGGCTCTTGAGGAGCGTTTCAAATGACGGATCTTCGGCACTATGATGTAATTATTAGTCCAGTTGTTACCGAGAAGTCGACTACAATTTCGGAGTATAATCAAGTTGTTTTTAATGTTGCATTAAAGGCGACAAAACTTGAGATTAAAGCTGCTGTTGAAGCGCTTTTTAGTGTGAAAGTTAAAGCCGTCAATACGATGATTCGTAAGGGTAAAATAAAACGTTTTAAAGGCGTTATTGGTCGGAAAAGTGATGTTAAAAAAGCGATTGTGACGTTGGATAAAGGTCAATTAATCGATCTTTCGACAGGTCTTTAAGGGGCTCGGAGGTAGGAGATAAAAAATGGCACTCAGGAATTTTAATCCGACCACTCCCGGACAGCGTCAGCTCGTTATTGTAGATCGCTCTTGCCTTTATAAAGGGAAGCCCGTAAAGGTGTTAACCGAAGGATTGTCGTCGAAGGGTGGGCGTAATAATTGTGGTCGCGTTACTGTCCGTTCTCGAGGTGGTGGTCATAAGCGTAATTATAGATTCATTGATTTTAAGCGCCTTAAGCGTGATGTATCTGCAAAAGTTGAACGCTTAGAGTACGATCCGAATCGTACTGCTTTTATTGCTCTGATTCGCTACGAAGATGGACAATTAAATTATATTCTTGCGCCGCAGCGTCTCAGTGTTGGGGATTCTGTTGTAGCTGGTTCGAACGTCGATGTTAAGCCGGGTAACGCGATGCCTCTTGCTAATATGCCGGTAGGTACGATCATTCATAATGTTGAAATGAAGCCTGGGAAAGGTGGTCAGATTGCTCGTTCAGCGGGGACTTATGCGCAGCTAGTTGGGCGAGATCAAGGAATGGCTATTCTTCGTCTTAATTCTGGTGAGCAGCGTCTAGTTTTTGGCAATTGTTTTGCAACTGTTGGTGCTGTTTCAAATCCTGATCATGGAAATATTAGTGATGGTAAAGCGGGCCGGTCACGTTGGCGCGGTAAGCGCCCTCATGTTCGAGGTGTTGCCATGAATCCAGTTGATCATCCGCACGGCGGCGGTGAAGGTCGTACGTCAGGTGGTCGTCATCCAGTGTCTCCTTGGGGCAAACCTACTAAAGGTAAGCGTACACGCTCCAATAAAGCCACTGATAAGTTTATTATGCGCTCACGTCATCAGCGCAAAAAATAAGAAAGGTAGTCTGAAGTGGTTCGTTCAGTTTGGAAAGGTCCGTTTGTTGACGGCTATCTTCTTGGAAAAGCGGAGAAAGTACGTGCAAGTGGGCGTAATGAAGTTATTAAAATTTGGAGTCGCCGCTCTACTATTTTGCCGCAGTTTGTCGGTTTGACTTTCGGTGTTTACAATGGCAACAAGCACGTCCCCGTTTCTGTTTCTGAAGAAATGGTTGGGCATAAGTTTGGCGAGTTTGCCCCTACTCGGACCTATTATGGGCACGGTGCCGACAAGAAAGCAAAGAGGAAGTAGGAATGAGCAAAGCTAAGATTCCGCGCCAGCTTAAGGATAATGAGGCGAGGGCTGTTGCCCGGACGGTTCGTGTTAGTCCACAAAAGCTTAATTTAGTCGCTGCGATGATTCGTGGAAAAAAAGTTAATATGGCATTGGCTGATTTAACATTTTCGTGTAAACGTATTGCTGGGACGGTCAAAAAGACTCTTGAATCAGCGATTGCGAATGCAGAGAATAATCATGATCTCGATATTGATACGTTGATTGTTGCCGAGGCGTATGTTGGTAGATCGATGGTTATGAAGCGTTTTCATGTCCGTGGTCGCGGGCGGGCGGGCAGGATTGAGCGCCCATTTTCGCATCTTACTATTGTTGTCCGTGAAGTTACCGAAGAAGGGGAGGCCGCATAATGGGCCAGAAGATAAATCCAATAGGGCTTCGTCTTGGAGTTAATCGGACTTGGGATTCACGCTGGTATGCTGATAGCGGTGAATATGGGCGTCTTCTTCACGAAGATTTGAAAATTCGGTTATATGTGATTGAAGAATTGAAGCAGGCGGCTATTTCCAAGGTTGTTATTGAACGTCCTCATAAAAAGTGTCGTGTAACAATTCATTCCGCACGTCCTGGCCTTATTATTGGTAAAAAGGGTGCGGATATTGAGAAACTCCGTCGCAAGCTTTCGGAGATGACGGATGCTGAAACTTCGTTGAATATAGTTGAGATTCGTAAACCGGAAATTGATGCAACGATTATCGCTCAATCAATTGCTCAGCAGCTTGAGCGTCGTGTTGCTTTTCGGCGCGCAATGAAGCGTTCAGTTCAGTCAGCTATGCGCCTCGGGGCGGAAGGCATTCGTATTAATTGTTCTGGTCGTCTTGGTGGTGCCGAAATTGCTCGCATGGAGTGGTATCGTGAAGGTCGTGTTCCGCTTCATACTCTACGTGCTGATGTTGATTATGGTACGGCGGAGGCTAAGACTGCTTATGGCATTTGCGGTGTTAAAGTTTGGGTTTTTAAAGGTGAAATTCTTGAGCATGATCCGATGGCTTCGGAGCATCGTGCTGCAGAAAATGACCATTCGGGTTCTTCATCGAGTCGTCGCCGCGAAAATGCTTGATTTTTGTGGTCGGATTAAAATTTGGAGTAGAGAGCAATGTTGCAGCCAAAGCGCACAAAGTTCCGTAAGCAATTTAAGGGTCGTATCAGAGGTGTTTCAAAAGGCGGTACGGATCTGAATTTTGGTGCTTATGGTTTAAAGGCTGTTGAGCCAGAACGTGTTACTGCGCGCCAGATCGAAGCTGCGCGTCGTGCGATTACGCGTTATATGAGGCGTTCTGGTCGTGTGTGGATTCGTATTTTTCCGGATTTGCCGGTTACGTCTAAGCCTACTGAAGTTCGTATGGGTAAGGGTAAGGGAAGTGTTGATTATTGGGCTGCGCGTGTTGCGCCGGGGCGCGTCGTATTTGAACTTGACGGAGTGCCGGAAGATGTGGCACGTGAAGCGCTCAGGTTGGGTGCTGCGAAGCTACCTATTAAGACTCGTTTCATCCAGCGTGTTGCTGAGTAAAGAGGGTAAGTAATGAAAGCCGCAGAATTACGGGCGCAGACGCTCGACCAAATGAAAGATGAATTGGCTAAATTGAAAAAAGAGCAATTTAATTTGCGCTTTCAGAAAGCAACGGGCCAATTAGAAGGGACCGCGCGTGTTAAAAAGGTTCGCCGTGATATTGCGCGTGTTAAAACTTTTCTTCGTCAGAAGATGAATGATAGTGAGGCTTAAGGAAGAAAGATGCCTAAACGCATTTTACAAGGTATTGTCGTCAGTGATAAGAACGATAAGACTGTGGTTGTCAGGGTGGAGCGCCGTTATTCTCATCCGCTTCTCCAAAAGACAGTTAGGCAGTCTAAAAAGTACAAGGCACATGACGAAGATAATCAGTTCAGAGTCGGAGATCAGGTTTTTATTCAAGAGTCTAAGCCGATTTCGAAAGATAAACGTTGGATTGCTGTTAAAGACAGTGTAGTTTAATTAATTAAGTTTATCGTTCGAGAATTTGGTGTTGGTTTTGTCTCCACTGATAGGTTTAAGAGCGGTGGTTTCGCCGTTACTTGGCGAGCGAATTCAGATTGTGCAAGAAGTGCAGTCAAATTTAGGTATTGAAAAGAAGGTGGGCGGTCATGATTCAGATGCAAACAAACCTCGACGTCGCGGATAATTCTGGCGCTCGTCGTGTCATGTGCATCAAGGTGTTGGGCGGTTCAAAGCGGAAATATGCTTCGGTCGGCGACATTATTGTTGTTTCGGTTAAGGATGCTATTCCTCGTGGTCGTGTTAAAAAGGGTGACGTGATGAAAGCTGTGGTGGTTCGTACTGCTAAGGATATTCGTCGTGCTGACGGTAGTGTTATCCGCTTTGATAGAAATGCTGCTGTTTTAGTTGATAATAAAAAAGAGCCCATCGGTACGCGTATCTTTGGACCGGTTCCTCGCGAACTTCGTGGTAGGAATCATATGAAAATTATTTCACTCGCTCCTGAAGTGCTATAAGGAGCAGTTATTATGCAAAAGATTCGAAAAGGTGATAAAGTCGTTGTTTTGTCCGGAAAAGATAAAGGATGTAGGGGCGAAGTTATTAAAGTCAATCCGAAGGAAGAGAGTGCTCTTGTTCGTGGGGTTAATGTAGTTAAGCGTCATCAACGCCAAACGCAAAAACAAGAAGCTGGGGTTGTTTCTAAGGAAGCTCCTATTCATTTATCTAATTTGGCTGTCGCCGATCCTAAAGATGGTAAGCCTACACGTGTAGGTTTTCGCGTGAATGCGGGGGGTGATAAGGTCCGTTTTGCCAAACGTTCGGGAGAATTGATTAATGGCTGAGGAAAAACAAAAACCGCGTATGAAGGCGCATTATCTTGAAGTGGTTCGTAGAGCGCTTCAGGAGAAATTTGGTTATAAGAATGAAATGCAGATCCCGCGCGTTGATAAGATCGTTGTTAATATGGGGATTGGCGAGGCGACTGCTGATTCCAAAAAGCCGTCTATCGCAGCCGAGGACTTGGCATTAATAACGGGTCAAAAAGCCGTCGTCACCCGTGCGCGCAATTCCATTGCTACTTTCAAAGTCCGCGAAGGTATGCCTCTTGGGGCTAAGGTCACGTTGCGCAGAGACCGTATGTTCGAATTCTTGGATCGCCTCGTTACGATCGCGCTACCGCGAGTCCGCGACTTCCGCGGCTTAAACCCTAAAAGCTTCGACGGCCGCGGAAATTTCGCTATGGGGATCAGAGAACATATCGTCTTTCCGGAAGTTAATTACGATAAAGTCGACCAAATTTGGGGGATGGATATCATCATTTGCACGACAGCAAGGACGGACAATGAAGCGCGCGAACTACTCCGCGCTCTTAATTTTCCGTTCCGCTCGTAACGGCAAATATAGTGAGGTAGGATTATGGCCAAAGTAAGTGCCGTTGAAAAAAATAAACGTCGTGAAGCGATGGTGAAGCGTTATGCTTTACGTCGTGCACGTTTGAAAGCAATTGTAATGGACCAGAAAGTTTCGCTTGAAGAGCGTTTTAAAGCTTCTGTCCATTTGGCAGAATTGCCGCGTAATTCCGCGAAGGTTCGTATCCGTAATCGTTGTGAGGTTTCGGGTCGTCCGCGGGCTTATTATCGCAAATTAAAAATGTCACGTATTGCTTTGCGTGATCTTGGTTCCCTCGGGCGTATTCCCGGCATTGTTAAATCTAGTTGGTGAGAGGAAATTTTTAGATGTCTATGTCAGATCCTCTTGGTGATATGTTGACGCGTATTCGTAATGCGCTTGGTCGTAAAAAGAATAAAGTAATTACGCCTGCCTCTAAGCTTCGTGCGCGAGTTCTTGATGTTCTTCAGTCAGAGGGTTATATTCGCGGATATAATCAGATTGATTTGGGTAATGGAAAATCTGAGATCGAAATTGAACTAAAATATTTTGAGGGCTCAGCTGTTATTCGTGAGATTGCGCGTGTTTCCAAACCGGGTCGTCGTGTATATGTTTCTGCTAAGTCTATTCCTCAAATAGCGAATGGCTTGGGCATTTCGATTTTGTCAACTCCTGATGGGGTAATGGCGGACCGCGAAGCACGTGAAAGGAATGTTGGTGGAGAAATTCTCTGTCGTATTTTCTGAGCAATTGTAAGTAAATGGAAAAAACAGGTTAAAACAATGTCTCGTATTGGAAAAAAGCCCATTCCGGTTCCTTCTGGGGTTACCGCTGTTGTTGAGGGCCAGTTAGTGAAGGCGAGGGGGCCGAAAGGTGAATTGAGCTACGTTGTTAATGACGAAGTGCTTGTTGAGCTCAAGGAGAATGTTATATCAGTCGCTCCGCGCGATCGATCGAAGGATGCACGCTCCAAATGGGGTATGTCGCGTTCAATGATCGAGAATATTTTTTGTGGCGTAAAGGACGGCTTTGAAAAAAGGCTTGAGATTAATGGGGTTGGTTATCGTGCTGCTTTGCAAGGTAAAAATATTCAATTGTCCCTCGGTTTCTCTCACGATGTTGTATATCAAGTGCCGTCAGGTGTTAGCATAACAGTTCCTAAGCCGACGGAGATTGTTGTTTCTGGGATTAATAAACAGCAAGTTGGGCAGGTTGCGGCAGAGATTCGTGAATATCGTAGGCCTGAGCCTTATAAAGGCAAAGGGGTTAAGTATGCAGATGAGCGTGTTGTCCGTAAAGAAGGTAAGAAGAAATAAGGATTTGCGTCATGGTTTCATCTAAAAAAATTATTCAGCGCCGTGCGCAGCGTGTTCGGCGCCAGATTAAAATGGTCGCCAATGGCCGTCCTCGGCTTAGTGTTTATCGTTCTAATCAAAATATTTACGCTCAGGTCATTGACGATTTACGTGGGTGCACGCTTGCTTCAGCCTGTACTCTTGAGAGCGATTTAAAGAAGTCTTTAAAGAACGGTTCTGGTAAGGAGGCCGCTTTCGCTGTTGGTAAATTAATTGCTGAGCGCGCAAAAAAGATTGGTGTCGACGAGGTTGTTTTTGATCGTGGAGCATATGTTTATCATGGCAGAGTTAAGGCTTTAGCTGAAGCTGCTCGTGAAGGTGGTTTAAGGTTTTGAAGTGTTTTCCTTAAAGATTCTGATGAGAGAGTTTTTAAGATATTTTGTGTGAGTTCCTTTAGTTAAATGTTGGAACTTTGTTGGCGTATTTCTGGAAAAAAGGAATGAGGAATGACGCAGAAAGAGCGCAATGATCGGGATGAACGTGACAGTGAGTTTGTTGATAAACTTGTCCACATTAACCGTGTTTCTAAGGTTGTGAAGGGTGGTCGGCGTTTTGGTTTTGCCGCTCTTGTTGTTATTGGGGATCAGAAAGGGCGCGTTGGTTTTGGTCATGGTAAAGCACGTGAAGTTCCCGAGGCAATTCGTAAAGCCACGGAATCTGCGAAGCGTGAGATGATTTATGTTCCCCTTCGGTTTGGGCGTACGTTGCATCATGATGTTGAAGGACGCCATGGGGCAGGTCGTGTGTTGATGCGCTCTGCTTCTGCGGGTACTGGTATTATTGCTGGGGGCCCGATGCGTGCTATTTTTGAAACTCTTGGTATGCAGGATGTTGTTGCAAAATCGTTGGGATCGTCAAATCCTTACAATATGGTGCGTGCAACTTTTGATGCGTTAAAGCGTCAGGTGCATCCTAAGGACGTCGCAGCACAACGCGGTATTAAATATTCTACTTTGCAAGCAGGGCGTCAGCAATTAGGCGGTTTAGAAGAATAGTTCTCGACGCTTGTAAAAAAGGAATTTAGAAAATGGTTAAAAAAAAGTCTCAGAATAGTAAGACTGTGACGGTGGAGCAAATTGGAAGTCCGATTCGGAATCCGCGGGTTCAACACGCGACGTTAAAGGGACTCGGGTTGAATAAAATGCATCGCTGCCGTACTTTGGAAGATACGCTTTGTGTGCGAGGTATGATCGCTAAGGTTAGCCATCTCGTTCGAATCGTGGGTGAAAATTAGGGACCGCAGGGGTGTAGGATATGAAACTTAATGAGCTGCGTGATCACAAAGGCGCAACGAAAAATCGTAAACGTATTGGGCGTGGTATCGGTTCGGGAACTGGTAAAACCGGTGGTCGTGGCGTTAAGGGGCAGAGATCCCGTTCTGGTGTCTCGCTTAACGGCTTTGAAGGTGGGCAAATGCCTATATATCGTCGTTTGCCAAAGCGTGGATTCAAGAATTCGTTCGCGAAGATTTACAACGAGGTTTCGCTTGAGCGCGTTCAGTTAGCGGTTGATGCGGGCAAGCTAGACACGGCAAAAACGGTTGATGCTGTTGTGTTAAAAGAAGCTGGCGTTATTCGCCGTGTCAAAGACGGTGTACGTATTCTTTCGGGTGGTGAATTAAAAACTGGGATTATGTTTAATGTTTCTGGTGTTTCCAAGGCTGCTCGTGCAAAAATTGAAAAAGCCGGCGGTCAGGTCAGTTGCCTTGAAGCTGTTCAGTAGATTCAGCGTAGAAAATAACTTCGAGCATATCTCTTTTTTAGGGGGTATTTTAGTTTTTATGTATGGCGATGTGGATTTGGTGAGCTGCGCTCGCGTAATTAAGGGATTGGGGTATAAACTGGAGAGGTTTTATGGCATCGGCTGCGGAGCAACTTGCTTCTAACATAAATTTGGGTACTTTTTCACGTGCGACTGAACTAAAAAAACGCATTTGGTTTACTTTATCTGCGCTCCTTGTGTATCGTTTTGGTACTTATATTTCTTTGCCAGGCATTAATATTGATGCTTTACGGCAGACATTTGAACATCATGCATCTGGCGTATTGGGGTTGTTTAATATGTTTGCAGGGGGGGCTGTTGGACGTATGGCGATTTTTGCGCTGGGGATTATGCCTTATATATCAGCGTCGATTATTGTGCAGTTATTAACGTCAGTTGTTCCTTCGCTGGAAGCTCTCAAAAAAGAAGGTGAGTTGGGTCGTAAAATTATTAATCAGTATACTCGTTACGTAACGGTGATATTGGCAATTTTTCAGGCTTTTGGTATCGCTGTCGCTCTTGAAACTGGTATAGGGACAGGCCTCCAAATTGTTAACGAACCTGGCATGATGTTTCGTATTTCGTCTGTTATCACGCTGGTTGGAGGAACGATGTTTTTGATGTGGCTCGGTGAGCAAATTACATCACGTGGTGTTGGTAATGGGGTTTCTCTTATTATTTTTACGGGTATTGTGGCTAATTTTCCTGCCACTTTTGCTCAGCTTTTGACTGCCCATAGTCACTCTGATTTGCCTACTTTTCTATTAATAGGGATAATTATTATCGCTATTTCTGTCGTAGGGGTTATTGTTTTTGTGGAGCGCGCACAGCGGCGGATTCTCATACAATATCCAAAGCGCCAGGTTGGTAATCAGATATTTCAGGGTGATATGTCGCATCTCCCTTTAAAGCTGAACACTGCCGGTGTCATTCCGCCGATTTTTGCTTCGTCTTTGTTATTACTGCCGGCGACCATTAATAATTTCTCTGATAAAATGCCACAATGGGTCCAGGCTATTTCTTCTTCTCTTGCTCATGGGCAGCCGCTTTATATGATTATTTATGCCGTTTTAATGGCGTTTTTTTGCTTTTTTTATACGGCTATTGTGTTTAACCCGCGTGATACAGCAGATCAATTAAAGAAACACTCTGGTTTCATTCCGGGGATTCGTCCTGGAGAGCGTACAGCCGAGTATATTGATTATGTTTTGACGCGCATTACTGTTTTGGGTGCGGTTTATATTATTCTCGTTTGTTTATTACCCGAGTTTATGGTGTCGGCTTTTCATGTTCCTTTTTACCTCGGGGGTACATCTTTGTTAATTGTCGTTACCGTTACGCTTGATACAGTTGCTCAGATTCAGGGACACCTCGTTGCGCATCAATATGAGGGGTTGATCAAAAAATCAAAACTCCGTGGGGGTAAAAGGAGCCGATGAGAATCATTCTTTTAGGTCCCCCTGGAGCTGGTAAAGGTACACAAGCTAAGATGTTGGCAGAGAGGTATAATGTTCCTCACTTGTCGACGGGTGATATGCTGCGCGAAGTCGTTATGAAAGAGACAGAGATTGGCAAAAAAGCTAAGCTTATCGTAGAATCGGGCGTCTTAGTGCCTGACAATGTTGTTAATCAGATTGTGTCGGATCGTATCGACCAAAATGACTGTTCAAATGGTTTTATACTGGATGGATATCCGCGTACTGTGGGACAAGCAGAAGAATTACAAAGGATTTTGCAGTCAAAGGGTGCGCGGCTTGATGCTGTTATAGAGCTTTCTGCTGATGAAGATTCATTGATTGAACGGATGAAACAACGTGTTCAGGAAACAGTAGTTTTGGGTGGACAGGTTCGTTCAGATGATAATCCGGATGTTTTTGCGAAGCGATTGACTGAATATCGTAAAAAAACAGCTCCTTTATCGAAATTTTATTCCGATAAAGGGCTGCTGAGGACCGTTGACGGGATGCCTTCTGTCTTTGAGGTGTCCAGAACTATTCAGGAACTCTTTGGGTAAGGAATTTTTTAGAGAAGTAAATGAAAAGAGTTGACTTTTTTGGTGAAATCTATCAAAAGCCATTTTAATTTACTTCAGTGAGATAATGGGGCTTAAAGCGCGTTTGAGGCTGAGCTATTTTTTCGGCGTGGGGTGCATCAAGCGCTTTATAGTTGGCGGTCAATATAATCAAGGAGAATAGGCGTGGCTCGTATCGCGGGTGTCAATATTCCGACTAACAAGCGCGTAGTTATCGCGCTTCAATATATTCATGGGATTGGGCGGAAGTTTGCTCAAGAAATTGTCAAAAAAGTTGGCATTCCTGCGGAACGCCGCGTGCATGAGCTCTCGGATGCGGAAGTGCTGCAGATTCGTGAGGCGATAGACAAAGATTATCAAGTTGAGGGGGATCTTCGCCGTGAAGTCGCAATGAGTATTAAGCGTTTGATGGATCTTGGTTGTTATCGTGGATTACGTCATCGCCGTTCCTTGCCTGTCCGTGGGCAGCGTACACATACGAATGCGCGTACGCGTAAAGGTCCTGCGAAGGCAATCGCTGGTAAAAAGAAGTAATAGTATCTTTATTTTGTTTATAGGATTTTGTTTTTTGCTGAGGTTTTTTATCAAAAGCAAATAAGGTGGAGCCACTGGTGTTACGGTGGTGGAGAGATCGTTGAAAGGATAGCTATGGCTAAGGAAGCCCCGCGTATTCGCCGCCGCGAACGCAAAAATATTTCGTCGGGTGTTGTGCACATCAATTCGACGTTTAATAATACTATGGTCACTATCACAGACGCTCAAGGAAACGCGATTGCTTGGTCATCTGCTGGTGCTCAGGGGTTTAAGGGGTCGCGTAAATCTACGCCTTTTGCTGCTCAGGTTGCGGCAGAGGATTGTGCCAAAAAGGCGCAGGAACATGGTATGCGTTCGCTGGAAGTTGAGGTTTGCGGTCCTGGAGCGGGCCGCGAGTCTGCTTTACGGGCATTGCAATCTGTTGGTTTTGTAATTACTTCCATTCGTGATGTGACGCCGATTCCTCATAATGGATGTCGTCCAAGGAAGAGACGGCGCGTTTGATTGAGATTGTTTTTCGTTATCGAGGCTTTCTCTGATGTTCACACTGGCCGTTGCGATTGAATGGTAACGGAACTAAAGAACAGGAATAAAAATATGATCCAGAAAAACTGGCAGGAGTTAATTAAACCTAGTAAGGTTGAGTTTCAGACATATGGTAACCCGAACGTTTTGAGCGTGATTGCAGAGCCTCTTGAGCGTGGTTTTGGTTTGACTTTAGGAAATGCGCTGCGTCGTGTGCTGTTGTCTTCGCTTCGTGGTGCTGCGGTTACCGCTGTGCAAATCGACGGTGTATTACATGAATTCTCTTCAATCCCGGGGGTTCGGGAAGATGTTACGGATATTATTTTGAATATAAAAGAAATAGCTATTCGTATGGAAGAGGAAGGGCCTAAGCGTATCGTCGTTTATAAAGAAGGGCCTGGTGTTGTTAAGGCCAAGGATATAAATATTATCGGGGATATGGAAATTCTTAATCCGGAGCATGTTATTTGCACGCTTGATGAAGACGCAGAAATTCGTATGGAGTTTATTGTTAATACAGGGAAGGGGTACGTTCCATCTGATCGTAATTGCATCGATGATGCACCGATAGGTCTTATCCCAGTTGACAGTCTTTTTTCGCCAGTTCGTAAAGTGTCTTATAAAGTAGAAAATACACGTGAAGGGCAGGTTCTGGACTATGATAAGTTGATATTGACGATTGAAACGAATGGTGCCGTCAATGGCGAAGATGCCGTCGCTTTCGCTGCGCGTATTCTTCAGGATCAGCTATCGGTATTTGTCAATTTCGAAGAGCCACAGAAAGAGGCTGTTGAGGAATCGGCTTCTGAACTTGCTTTTAATCCAGCGCTTCTTAAGAAAGTCGACGAATTGGAACTTTCAGTTCGCTCTGCGAATTGCCTTAAGAACGATAATATTGTCTACATTGGTGACCTCATTCAAAAAACGGAATCTGAAATGCTCCGGACGCCGAATTTTGGGCGGAAGTCATTAAATGAAATTAAAGAGGTTCTTGCGTGTATGGGGCTTCATCTTGGCATGGAGATTCCTGCGTGGCCACCTGAAAACATTGATGATCTTGCCAAACGCTACGAAGATCAGTATTAAAAATAAGATTTAAGGAGAGGGCTCATGCGTCATGGTAAGTCAGGCCGCAAGCTGAACCGAACTGCTAGTCACCGTAAAGCGATGTTTGTAAATATGGCGACTTCGTTGATTGAACACGAGCAGATCGTGACAACGCTTCCGAAGGCTAAAGAAATTCGTCCTATCGTTGAGAAATTGGTCACACTGGGTAAGCGTGGGAGCTTGCACGCACGTCGACAAGCAATTTCGGCCCTTTGTGATGTAGAAAAGGTTGCAAAGCTGTTTGACACACTCGCGCCGCGTTATGCGTCGCGTAATGGTGGGTATTTGCGCATTATGAAAGCAGGATTTCGCACCGGCGATAACGCTCCCATGGCTGTTATAGAGTTTGTTGATCGCGACGCTGATGCGAAGGGTGCGGGGGATCGTGCTCGCATGGAGGCAGGGGTAGGTAGCAAAGAGACTGCTTCGTAAAGAATTTGCTTTTTTAGATTTAAGAAGCCGTCTTTTTAGGGCGGTTTTTTTTTATGATTATTTTGGGGTAAGTTACTTTTCAATACAATAACTAAAGGAAAAGAAAGGAAGTCACGTGTTCTTTAGATTATTGGTTTTTTGTGATATTCGTGATTTAGCTGAACCGCCGCCGGTTTAGGTCGCAGATTAACGGTGACTGTTAACCTGGAGGGTGGTGTTTTCCGTTTTATTTACGAAGCATAAGTTTTGGTTTTATGAAGGAGCTAGTGGTGAAGTATTCTATTCTAGTAGGGCTTTTTTTTGCCGTTATAGTACGGACATCGTTTTGTTGCGCGAACGCTCAAGTTCCTCAAACGCAATCAGAAATCACACTTTCATTTGCTCCTTTAGTTAAAAAAGCTGTTCCATCTGTTGTGAATATTTATGCTGCCCGGCAGGTGAAGGTGCGCTCACTCTTCGAAGGTGATCCATTTTTTGAGCAATTTTTTGGCCGTTATAAAAATAATCGGCCTTTGCGCACGCAATCCTCTTTAGGATCAGGGGTGATTGTTGATGCACGCGGTTTAGTCATTACCAATTATCATGTAATTAAGGACGCTAGTGAAATTAAAGTTGCTCTTTTTGATGGGAGAGAATTTGAAAGTGTAGTTGTCTTGAAAGATGAAGCGACCGACATCGCAGTGCTAAAAATTGATTCAAAAGATGCTCAATTTCCTGTTCTTCCCTTAGGAAATTCTGATTCAGTCGAGGTTGGTGATCTCGTTCTTGCGATCGGTAATCCTTTCGGTGTGGGGCAGACAGTTACAAGCGGCATTGTTTCAGCTCAAGCGCGTACACATGTTGGTATTTCCGATTTTGACTTTTTTATTCAGACGGACGCTGCCATTAATCCGGGTAATTCTGGTGGAGCTTTAATCGATATGAAAGGCCAATTAATCGGGATTAATACAGCTATTTATTCGCGTTCAGGTGGCTCTGTAGGGATTGGTTTTGCTATTCCAGCAAATCTCATTAAAGTGGTGCTTGATACAGTTAAACGGGGTGGAAAATTTTTTGTGCCACCTTATATAGGCGCGTCTTTCCAAAGTATTACGCCTGATATTGCAGATGGCTTGGGCTTAGAACATTCTTACGGTGCTCTTGTTATCGAGATTGTTAAAGATAGTCCCGCTGCAAAAGCTGGTTTGAAAGTAGGTGATGTTATTGTAAGCGTGCAAGGTGCGCGAGTTGATACCCCGGATAGTCTCGGATATCGTTTGATGACGGCCGGTATTGGGCGCAGCCTGATTTTAGAATATCTGCGGGGTGGAAAAATTTTTCGAACAGAAATAACTGTGTCATCGACTCCAGAGTCTGCTTTTGAAAAATCTGAAAAAATTATTGATGAAAGTCCACTTTCTGGTGCTGAAGTATTGGATTTAACGCCACAAAATAGCCGACGTTTCCATCTTCCTGCAACGGCAAGGGGTGTTGTGGTTATGAGTCTTGATGAAATAAGCAATGCCGCGAGGATTTTTCGTCCTGGAGACATTTTACGCGCTGTTAATGGTTATAAAATTCAGACTGTAAGCCAGTTAAAAGAAGTGCTTGCGCGAGGTTATCCACGTGTTTGGCAACTAGAATATGAACGTAATGGTGTTTATATTCGTCAGTTTGTTCGTTGAGGTTTCATTGAATAAAGATTTTTTTACTCCATCTTTTGACTTTCGTATTGAGAAAAATCGGCCGCTTGCAGAAAGGATGCGCCCTCGCTCTCTCAGTGAGGTGGCGGGGCAAAATCACCTCATCGGAGCAGACGGCCTGCTTTCGCGTATGGTGGCGGTTGGTTCGTTGGGTTCGATGATTTTTTGGGGGCCGCCGGGAACAGGAAAAACAACGATTGCGCGCTTATTAGCGCGTGAAATGAATTTCGCTTTTGAGCAAATTTCTGCCATTTTTTCTGGAGTTGCGGAGCTAAAGAAGATTTTTGAACTGGCACAAACTCGTTTTATGTCGGGGTGTAGGACGCTCTTATTTGTCGATGAGATTCACCGCTTTAATCGCGCTCAGCAGGATAGTTTTCTCCCATTCGTAGAGGACGGCACGGTCATTCTTATAGGTGCAACAACTGAAAATCCTTCATTTGAACTTAATGCAGCTCTTCTTTCACGCGTGCGTGTTTTGACATTTCGCTCACATGATAGTGAAAGCTTAGACACGCTTTTAAAGCGCGCTGAAAAGCTAGAAGGAAGATCTCTTCCTTTAGATAGCTACGCCAGAAACGCTTTGATAAGAATGTCTGATGGTGATGCGCGGGCCGCATTAGCATTGGCAGAAGAAATTTGGTGTGCTGCACGACCGGAAGAAATATTCGATGTTGAGGCTTTACAAAAAATTATTCAGCGCCGAGCTCCAATTTATGATAAAGGGCGAGATGGCCATTATAACCTCATTTCAGCGTTGCACAAATCAGTTCGTGGATCTGATCCTGATGCTGCTCTTTATTATCTTGCTCGTATGTTCGATGCTGGCGAAGACCGCTTATATATCGGGCGGAGATTGGTACGTATAGCTATTGAAGATATTGGTTTAGCGGACCCACAGGCTCTTGTCATTTGTAATGCAGCGAAGGATGCTTATGATTATTTAGGGTCCCCCGAAGGAGAATTGGCTTTAGTGCAAGCGTGCCTTTATCTTGCAACTGCACCAAAATCAAATGCGGCTTATCTTGCTTATAAAGCAGCGATGCATTGTGCACGCAAATACGGCTCTTTGTCTCCCCCTAAGCATATTCTTAACGCGCCTACAAAATTTATGAAGGAAGAAGGATATGGGAGTGATTATCGCTATGATCATGATGAACCAGAGGCCTTTTCAGGTCAGGAATATTTTCCTGAAGGACTTGGTCGCCAGATCTATTATCAGCCACAAGAACGCGGCTTTGAGCGTGAAATTGCAAAACGCCTTGAGTGGTGGAAGAAGTTGAGACGAAAACGGGGCGATCAAAAATAAATTTTCTCAAATTGGAACTTTTTATTTTGTTTGGGAAGTTCTTATTTCAGTCATATTATTGCAGCTTTATCAAAAGCCTCATTATGCTTTAAAAGCTGATTATCCTTCATATATTGGAAAATCCATTGCTTTGTTCTACGGTGTGAGTTGTATGAGAAGAGTAGTTATGATCGCTAATTATATAGTTTCAGCATGGGCTCCAAAATATCTCCGGGTCTCGTTAATCAGCTTATGAAACATTTGGCTTTGTCGATTGACGACGCGTATGGCATAAGCGCCGATATTATTTCAATCAAATATAGAAACGATAAAAGCTGTCGGTGGAGTCGAGAAAGGCGCTTTGCCCAGTTTGATTCTATAGATGAGTTTCTGGCTGATTTACATTCAGGAGATTGGGCACTTTATCGCTTTTAGGTACGATTACAAGCGTAAAGTGAAAGGAGCATTACTGCTTATTATTCAGGTTTTGGTATGCTTGTGTTTGTGCACTTTTTTGATTTGAAAGCTGCAATCTGGGCTATACATGGCATGACGTAATTTTGATCGATGCCAGTTTATAATATTTAGTGGTAAAAAGTGACTCTTGCCGTTAAAATACAACATTAAAAGGCTATATGCAAAGCACTGTATTAGAATTTAAATTACCTCCTTCCTGGAACAAGCGTATAAAATAATATAGAAGCTTATTATCAGCTTCTGTAGGGATATTTTTGTGAGCTATGCTTTGTATTAAGGAAGGGGAATACGATTTTGTATTAGACAGGTTGATTGGATGCCGCGAATACAACGTTAAAATAGAGATGAAATAGCCTGTGAAAATTTAAACTCAACGCTTTAACTAAGTGAAGGGAACAGTATATACTCAACCAGAAATTATCGCGACTCGCTAAGGATACAACTGTGGATAAAACGAAAGCTCTAGATGCTGCTCTGTCACAAATTGAACGTTCTTTTGGTAAAGGCTCGATTATGCGTCTTGGACAAAAGGAGCAGGTTGTTGAAATTGAAACAGTTTCGACGGGATCATTGTCCCTGGATATCGCCTTGGGTATAGGTGGGTTGCCGAAAGGGCGTATTATCGAAATTTATGGGCCAGAAAGTTCCGGGAAAACGACACTGGCTCTTCATTCTATCGCAGAAATACAAAAGAGTGGTGGTGTTTGCGCTTTTATTGATGCAGAGCATGCTCTTGACCCTGTTTACGCGCGCAAGCTTGGTGTTGATTTAGAGAATTTATTCATTTCTCAGCCGGATACGGGTGAGCAGGCTTTAGAAATCACGGAGACGTTAGTCCGTTCTGGAGCGGTTGATGTTCTCGTTGTTGATTCAGTGGCAGCTTTAACACCGCGTGCGGAAATTGATGGTGAAATGAGTGATTCTTTACCTGGGCTGCAAGCTCGATTGATGAGTAAAGCTCTGCGAAAACTGACTGCATCCATTTTTCGCTCCAACTGTATGGTTATTTTTATTAATCAAATTCGTATGAAAATTGGTGTAATGTTTGGTTCTCCTGAGACAACGACGGGCGGAAATGCCTTGAAATTTTATGCTTCTGTTCGTTTAGATATTCGTCGCATCGGGGCGATTAAAGACCGGGATATAGTGATCGGTAATCAAACGCGAGTCAAAGTAGTGAAAAATAAGTTAGCGCCCCCGTTCAAGCAAGTCGAATTTGATATTATTTACGGTGAAGGTATCTCCAAATTAGGGGAATTGATCGACTTAGGCGCTAAAGTTGGCATTGTAGAGAAGTCTGGTGCATGGTTCTCTTATAATTCCCAGCGTTTGGGGCAAGGGCGTGAGAACGCGAAGCAATTTTTACGCGAGCATCCAGAAATAGCCGCAGAGATTGAAACAGCTCTACGTCAGAATGCTGGTTTGATTGCGGTCGAATTATTGGAAAATGCGGGGTCTGGAAATACAGAAAGTGATGAGCCAATTTAACAAATAATTTAATAAATATTGGCTCAGGTAAAGTCTCTCTGTTTAGAATTTTTTCCGTTTTTATTTAGTATCATAGTTTTAAAGTATAAAATTGCTTATTTTCCGCTTTTTCTGAAAAGATATTCTTATTTTTGGTAAATGAATCCAAAAAAATCGAAGAGAGTATCTGGTTAATGGTTAGTTTTTTCTTTGCAGTTTTATATTGTACTCTGCAGGTGTAAATATGGACAGCGTTAATAAAATTAGATCGACTTTTTTGGATTATTTTCGTCTTAATGGGCATGAAGTTCTTCCCTCTAGCCCTCTTGTTCCGCGCAATGATCCCACATTAATGTTCACAAATGCAGGAATGGTGCAGTTCAAGAATAGTTTTACTGGGCTCGAACAACGCCCTTATAAGCGGGCAGCGACCGCACAAAAATGTGTGCGAGCGGGTGGGAAGCATAATGATCTCGATAATGTTGGCTACACGGCACGCCATCATACTTTTTTTGAAATGCTGGGTAATTTTTCTTTCGGTGATTATTTCAAAGAAGAAGCAATTTTTTTTGCATGGGATCTGCTCACGAAGGGATTCTGCCTTCCGAAAGATAAGTTATTAGTCACAGTTTATCATAATGATGATGTAGCTGCTGAATTATGGCGTAAAATTTCAGGTCTCTCAGAGGAAAAAATTATCCGTATTGCAACATCTGATAATTTTTGGGCAATGGGAGATACAGGGCCTTGCGGCCCTTGTTCGGAAATTTTTTATGATCACGGAGATAAAGTCTGGGGTGGTCTTCCTGGAAGTGCGGATGAAGACGGTGACCGTTTTGTCGAAATCTGGAACTTAGTTTTTATGCAGTATGAGCAGGTGAGCAAAGAAGAGCAGATTGAGTTACCTCGTCCTTCCATTGACACTGGTATGGGGTTAGAGCGGATTGCTGCAGTTTTGCAGGGTGTTCATGATAATTATGATATCGATCTTTTTCGCGCATTAATTGGTGCATCACAGGAGATAACGGGGGTTGAGGCAACCGGCGATTTTATTGTCAGCCATCGTATTATTGCTGATCATCTCCGTTCGTCAGCTTTTTTAATTGCCGATGGTGTTTTACCTTCTAATGAAGGTCGAGGGTATGTTTTGCGTCGTATTATGCGCCGTGCTATGCGCCACGCTCATCTTCTTGGTTTTAAAGAGTCGTTGATGTGGCGCCTGTTTCCTGCTCTGATACGTGAGATGGGACAGGCTTACCCTGAGTTGGTACGCGCTGAATCTCTAATTTCAGAAACCTTAAAATTGGAGGAAACGCGTTTTCGTAAAACTCTTGAGAGGGGTCTCAGTTTGTTGAACGAAGCAAGCGGGGACCTTAAAGAGGGTCATCGTTTTAACGGTGAGGTTGCTTTTAAGCTTTATGATACATACGGTTTTCCGCTTGATTTGACGCAAGATATTTTACGGCGTCGCGGAATATCTGTTGATATTGATGCTTTTGATAAAGCAATGGAACGCCAAAAAGCAGAAGCCCGTGCCAATTGGTCTGGTTCTGGTGAAACTGCAACGGAAGCAATTTGGTTCTCTGTTCGCGATCAAGTCGGAGCTACAGAGTTTTTGGGTTATGAAACGGAAAAGGCTGAAGGTATCATAACAGCTCTTGTGTGTGATGATCAAATTGTCGATCACGTTTCGCAGGGGCAAAAGGCCATTTTTGTTGTTAATCAAACGCCATTTTATGGCGAATCTGGGGGGCAGCTTGGTGATCGCGGCGTAATTTCCGGTGAGCATTTTATTTTTGAGGTGCACGATACTCAAAAAAAGGCTGACGGCGTCTTTATTCATATCGGTGAAATTAAAAATGGTCGGGCACAAATATGTGATCACGTGGAATTAATCGTTGATTCTATTCGTCGTAAGAAAATTCGCGTGAACCATTCCGCTACCCATTTATTGCATGAAGCTTTACGTCAAACATTAGGACCCCATGTCGTCCAAAAGGGATCTTTTGTGTCGCCTGATCGGTTGCGTTTCGATTTTTCTCACCCAAAATCTATTTCGCTGGAAGAACTGAAAAAAGTAGAAGATTTAGCTAATGATATTGTGTTGCAAAATAGTAAGGTAACAACGCGTCTTATGGCAGTAGATGACGCAATTGCTGAAGGAGCAATGGCGCTATTTGGCGAAAAATATGGTGATGAAGTTCGTGTTGTTTCTATGGGCGAAAAGCTCGAGAAGGCAGGGTTGAACGATCATTGGTCAATTGAGCTTTGCGGTGGAACGCATGTGGAAAGGACGGGTGATATCGGTTTGATTCATATTATCTCTGAAAGTTCCGTATCGGCTGGGGTGCGCCGTATCGAGGCATTAACGGCTAGAGCTGCACGTCTCTATCTTAGTGGTCAGGACGAACGAATCTACGAAATTGCTCGCCTTTTAAAAAGCTCTCCTGCAAATGTTCAAGAGCGCATTCGAATTTTACTTGATGATCATCATAAGCTTGAAAAAGAATTGAATGATTCATACAAGAAGATTGCTCTTAATGGTGGGTCTGTAAAAAGCGATGAAGCAGATGTTAGAACTATAAATGGTATCTCTTTTATGGGGCGTGTTGTTAAAAATATCTCACCACGAGATCTTAAGGTGTTGGTGGATTCTGGAAAAAAGCAGATCAGGTCTGGCGTTGTAGCTTTTATAGGCATTTCAGGAGATGGTAAGGGCAGTGCCGTCGTTGGCGTTACTGATGATTTGGTTAATATATTGAATGCTGTCGATTTGGTGCGTGTTATTTCAGGTGTCCTCGGTGGTCAGGGAGGAGGTGGGCGGTCTGATATGGCACAAGCTGGCGGTCCCAAAGGCGACAAAGCTCATGAAGCTATCAGGGCATTAGCGGCTTTTCTTGAGAAATAGCTTTCAATTTATTATCTGTATTTCCTGATTTTGAAATTTCAAAAACGATTATAATTTAGATTAAATTTTCCATTGAATATGTTGAAAAATAATTGATTTTATGATGATAAAACTTTACGCAATGAAGTCGCGTTTTTAGCTTCTAATTTTGTGGTTGGCTTATTACTTATTAAGCTATCAGCCTTTGACATTTTATAGAAGCGACGGCCTTTTTTGATTAGTTCCCGGGAACCACTTTTTTCGATGAGGCGACTTTGCTCCACAAATAGTATAAGATAGGTATTGTGGATTATTCAGGGGTGGTACGCTGTAATAAAGCTGTATAGTTTTGGGTTATGTAATCGATGGTGTTTTTAATTTTGGCTTCTGTTTCAATATCAATAGTATTCGTTGCTTCTTCTAAAATAAGAATGGGCGGCGCCTTCTGAAATAGCGCGCGCAATCACTTATCATCTCCTTTCTCCGCGTAATGACCGAAAGCCGCGTTAGCCGGCTGGCTCAAACAAAAGGGGTTTTGCAATCATGATGATTTCCGGCACAACATTAGCAGCACAAATAAAAAGAGATGCTTTTTTCTCTACTCGGACAAAAAAGGATGAGAGCGTGAATTTTAGATGAAGGCGAAGATGCTTACCTCCAATAGCTACGCAGATACAAAATTGAGGTTGTGGGTTGCTGGTGTATTAGCTAATTTTTGAGCTAATAAAATTTGTATTATAGAGGAGTGCAATTTTGGATACTAATTGTAATGTAGCGTGATAAAGCAAATTTTATGGGTGTAGTTTTTTGCGTTTATAAAGGAAAAAAGAAAGCCGGTAGATAAGAGGATTGTGCGGCGAGGGAAAAGTCATGGTAGGCGTAAAAGTAAAAAAGGTCGGGGAAGACGAAAGCGGGATGCGTTTAGATCGCTGGTTTAAAGTGCACTATCCAGAACTTGGATTTGGGTATCTGCAAAAGCTGCTGCGTTCTGGTCAAGTGCGGGTCGACGGTGGACGTGTTAAAGCCGACATACGCCTCGTAACCGGGCAATCCATCCGCGTACCGCCTTTATCTGTTGATGAAAAGAAAATTCTTTTTACGACGAGTAAAATGACTGATGGGCAAGATGATGGAGCAATTTTGAAAAAAATGCTCCTTTATGAAGATTCGAAGATTTTTGTTTTTAATAAACCTGCGGGTTTAGCTGTGCAAGGTGGCTCTGGTTTGACACAGCATGTTGATGGTATGCTGGGGGTGTGGCGCAACAAAAAAGGTGAAAGGCCGCGATTGGTTCATCGTCTTGATCGTGAGACTTCAGGTGTGCTGGTCGTTGCTCGGTCAAGAGGAGCTGCACAGGCTTTGACTTCCGCTTTTAGAGCGAGGGAAACCAAAAAGATTTATTGGGCGTTGGTACGGGGGATCCCCAGAAAAAAAAAGGATAAAATTTCAACGTGGATGGTAAAGGAAACAACCGCGCAGGGCGATAAAATGCGCATTTGCGGGCATGGAGAGCCGGATTCTAGCCATGCGATTTCTTATTATCGTGTCTTAGGTACACGGGGACGCGCGCTCTCTTGGCTTGAAATGGAGCCTCATACTGGAAGAACTCACCAGCTGCGCGTACATGCTGCTTATATGGGACATCCAATTATTGGGGATTCGAAGTATTTTTTCTCCGATAGTAATTGGGAGTTACCCGGAGGAATTCAAAATCGTCTTCACCTTCACGCGCATCGTATCAGGATACCTCACCCTTCAGGGGGAGTGCTAGATATTACTGCACCTTTACCACCTCATATGGTACAAAGCTTTAACCTCTTGGCTTTTAATCAAATAGAGGGCGAAACAGAATAGAGGAAAACCTTGGATTTTTGCTTATATGATTGTGGTAATATTCACGGGCGTTTTTTACTCTTTTATAAAATATTTGGATTATTTGACTCTAGGCTTAAGTTGCAAAAGGGGCTTGGCACGTTGTCGTGCTCATTATTTGATAAAAAAATACCGTTTGCGGGATAGAGTTCGCGTTGGTAGTGCGAGGCAGGCAGCAATTTTATCCATAAATGGGTATTTTCTTTAAGTTTGAAGCGGCATTTCATTTAGAAATTAGAGGATCCTGGCAACTTTAGCGTAAGATACAAACATTTTTCTTAGTATAGTAAAGGGAAGTATAGCGCTGTTATTTCCGGCTTTTGTACTAGCTTCACATTATGATAATTAGGAGATCGCGCATCTTTTAAGCCCGCTGTCGTACAGTCATTTGGATTATTTTACAGAGATAGGAGTGAAAACATAAAACGCTATATCGCGAAAAAATAACCTCTGAATAAACCAGTTATCGTAATGATGTTTAGTGTTTTTCAGAATAATTGCGCGGTATTCGTTTTTCAGTAAGATAACGTAGATTAAGCGGTAGGAAGCGGTCAATTTATCGGCAATGATCAGGAGTAAAGCAATATGCGCGGAGTTTTAGATGATTTTAAGGGGTTACCAGATAAAGATAATTTTATCCATAAAGCCCAAGAATTTTCACGCCAGTCGTTGCCTAAACGGTTTTATAAAAAAGTGGATGCAAGGTATGAGAGAGGGAACTATTTTATATTATTGGATGGAAGCCCAGTAAAAACGCCTGCGAGGCGCTGCCTCTTTGTGCCTAAGGAAACGCTTGCGGCATTGGTGGTGCAGGAGTTTGATATACAAGAAGAGGTCATTGATCCAGTAAAAATGCCGATTACACGCCTTGTTAACACTGTTATCGATGGGGTAGCCGATGATATGCAAGCTATTTTCGAAGACTTATTGCGTTTTGTTGCATGCGATATGATTCTATATCGTGCACAAACACCGAAAGAACTAGTGAAACGACAGTGCGAGCAGTGGGATTTTTTACTTGATTGGATAGAGGAAAAACTTGGTGCGCGTTTTAATTTGGCAGAGGGGCTTATGTATATTGAACAACCGCGGGAAGTTCTTCAAGCGGTGAGCAATTATTTACGTCGGATAGAATCTCCTTATATACTTGCTGCGCTTCATACGATAACCACTTTGACCGGTTCCGCTCTCATTGCTCTCGCTGTAGCCGAAAGGAAAATCAGTTTGGATAAGGCTTGGGCTATTGCGCATTTAGATGAAGATTGGACGATGGAACAATGGGGCATTGATGAGGAAGTGATGACGCGCCGCGCTTACAAGAATTCTGAATTTAAAGCAGCAGCAGAAGTTATTTTTGCTTATTCATAGATAAGTTTTTTTAGTTTTTAGTTTTAAAAATCCAGAAAATACTTCTTCGTTTATTGTATTTAAGATTGAATCGTTCTTATTATAAAAATAAAATGTCGCTGATTATCTTTGAATGAGAAGCTAATTTTGGTAGGCTTTTTTTCGTTATTTTCTATATCGGTAGATTCCAGAACATACAAAAAGTATCCTAGATCTTCTTTCATAGCTTCGGGTTTGAATGATTTTTATAATTTTTTATTAGCTGTTCTGTTGGTTTTTTCACAATTAAACGAAATCCTGAATTTATTAAGCTTTTCGGATAGAGTGATCATCAAATGATTCAGAAAGAGGTTGAATTAAGGTGGCGTCAGCGCTGGTTTTTCAAAGGATTTTGCTATTTAGAATTATGAATTTTCGTTGTTCTTTATTCAATTTTGGGTCGTTCGTACAATGAGGGGAGAATAAAAAACAGAAGAAAGTTGCTGGATTTGCATCTTAGAAAGTTTAATAACGGGCTCAAGTAGCCCAATTTATTATATTAAAGGCAACAGGTAAGTCATCATTCATAAATGAAAAAAACACTCCCCAGAAATGAAAGCTTTTGACTTCCATTCCCGGATTGGATGAAATTGTTTGTTTTTTAAACAGAGTAGTACATATCAAATTCGACAGGATGTGGAGTTGCCTCGTAGCGCGTAACTTCTTGCATTTTCAATTGAATATAAGAATTAATCTGTTGGTCATCAAAAACATTTCCAGCTTTAAGGAAATCGCGATCTTTATCGAGAGCTTCAAGTGCTTCACGTAGACTTCTTGAAACTGTAGGGATGTCCTTGAGCTCTTTTGGAGGCAGTTCATAAAGATTTTTATCCATAGCTTGCCCGGGTTGAATTTTGTTTTTGATGCCATCAAGACCAGCCATTAAAATTGCTGCAAATGCCAGATATGGGTTCGCGGTTGGGTCTGGAAAACGAACTTCTACGCGTTTTGAATTTGGCTGGGATCCAAATGGGATACGGCAAGCTGCGGAACGATTACGTGCAGAATATGCGAGAAGGACAGGGGCTTCATAACCAGGAACTAAGCGCTTATAGGAATTTGTGGACGGGTTTGTAAAGGCGTTTATGGCTTTCGCGTGTTTAATGATGCCGCCGATAAAGAACAAGCAAGTTTCTGATAAACCAGCATATTTATTTCCCGCGAAGACCGGCTTTCCATCTTTCCAGATCGATATGTGAATGTGCATACCTGAGCCGTTATCACCGAAAATCGGTTTCGGCATGAAAGTGGCTGTTTTCCCGTAGCTATTTGCGATCTGATGCACAACATACTTAAAAATTTGCATTTTATCAGCTTCACGAACCAGAGTGTCAAATCGGATGCCCAATTCATGCTGGGCCGCAGCTACTTCATGATGGTGTTTTTCTACGCGTACACCCATATCTGTCAGTGCAGTAAGCATTTCAGAACGCATATCTTGGCAAGAATCGATAGGAGGAACAGGAAGATAACCGCCTTTTACACGTGGGCGGTGGCCGAGATTGCCTACTTCATATTCAGTGTCGTCATTCGATGGGAGTTCACTTGAATCAAGTTTAAAGCCTGTATTGTAGGGATCAGTTTTATAGCGTACATCATCAAAGATAAAAAATTCCGCTTCTGGTCCTATATTAACTGTGTCACCGATGTTTAAAAATTTCATATAAGCTTCAGCTTTTTTGGCAATAGAACGGGGGTCTCTGCTATAAAATTCTCGAGAAATAGGCTCGAAAACATCACAAAGTATGACCAAAGTAGACTGAGCAAAAAAAGGGTCCAGGTGGGCAGTTTGGGGATCTGGTATTAATACCATGTCGGATTCATTAATCGTCTTCCAGCCGGCAATCGAAGAACCGTCGAACATAACACCATCGGTGAATAGGTCCTCGTTAACCTCAGCAACATCCATTGTAACATGGTGTAATTTACCTCGTGGATCAGTGAAGCGCAAGTCGAGAAAGTGTATATCATTATCGGCGATCTGCTTGAGGATATCTGATACAGTTTTCATATTTAATTTCCTTATTGGGCTGAGGGAGAATAAAAAGGTGAAAATGTCATAAATCTTTAGAGAGCATTAATGCTAGACTCGCTGTTACAGATATAGGTGGCACCGTTGATGGATGAGACGAATATATTTCCGCCTCCAATATGCCTTGCTTGAATTGCTTTGTATATTGCTTCAGTAATTTTCTCTAGAGTTTTATTAAGAATGGTGATTTCAATTTTTACTTTAGGCAGAAAATAGACGATGTATTTAACTCCCCGGTGATAGAGTTTTATACATCTTCGTTGGAGGCCAAAGCTTTTTACTTCTATCATAGTGCTACCCTGCAAACCAACTCTTTGAAGAGCTTCTTTCACTTTGTCAAGTTCAAAAAGTTTTATGATAGCTTCAATTTTTTTATTTAAAATTATATCCCACATTATCTTCTCTTCAAAGTTAAGCCGTTATATATTACTTTGTAATTACGGGGCTTACCAATGAATACTTTTTGCGTGGAAAAATCAGAAATAATGTGATTGTGTGTTTTTTGTTGGTAAGATTTTATCGTAAACATGGAGTAAAGTTCTGTCCTTTTACGGGACGCAAAAACCGGGGAGCGCGTACAGGAAAAAATAGCTTAGATAAGGGCACAACCCCGTCTTTGTCTGCCACTGTATTGTTCAATAATTTTCTTAAGAGTCTGAGTTATACAGAGGTTGGCGCAACAGGAATTTTTTCAGAAATTTTCCGGTATAAGAATCGGAGACATTAATAATATCTTCAGGACGCCCGGAAGCAACAATTTCGCCACCGCCGTCTCCGCCTTCTGGTCCTAAATCAATAATCCAGTCGGCTGTTTTAATGACTTCGAGGTTATGTTCGATGACCACAACAGTATTACCCTGCTCAACGAGTTCGTGCAATACTTCAAGAAGTTTAGAAATATCGTGAAAATGTAAGCCAGTTGTCGGTTCGTCTAAAATATAAAGCGTGTGGCCTGTTGCTTTGCGTGAAAGTTCTTTGGCGAGCTTTACACGCTGCGCTTCTCCACCGGACAACGTCGTAGCTTGTTGTCCAACTTTAATATAACCAAGCCCGACTGCGACGAGGGTTTTCATTTTGTTATGGATAGCAGGAACAGCTTGGAAAAATTTCTCGGCTTTTTCGACAGTCATATCGAGGACATCTGCGATGGATTTTCCTTTAAATTTCACCTCTAGTGTTTCCCGATTATAACGCTTTCCTTGGCACACATCGCAAGTAACGTAGACATCAGGTAGAAAGTGCATTTCAATTTTGATAACGCCGTCACCTTGGCAGGCTTCGCAACGTCCTCCTTTAACATTGAATGAAAAACGCCCTGCTTGATAACCGCGGGCTTTTGATTCTGGAAGCTCAGCAAACCAATCGCGGATCGGAGTAAAAGCTCCGGTATAGGTCGCTGGATTAGAACGTGGAGTTCGCCCGATAGGTGACTGATTAATATCAATTACTTTATCAAGAAATTCTAGCCCTTCTATTTTATCATAGCTTGCTGGATTTTGATGGCTTCCCATAATATGTCGCGACGCAGCTTTAAAGAGGGTCTCAATGAGAAATGTTGATTTCCCTCCTCCTGAAATACCCGTTATGCAAGTAAAGGTTCCAAGAGGAATGTTGGCACTAATATTTTTAAGGTTGTTGCCTCGAGCACCAATCACTTTAAGCGATTTTGATATTTTGCGTCGCTGAATAGGAATAGGGATAGCCATTTTGCCTGAGAGATATTGGCCGGTAAGGGAAGATGGATCATCGATGATTTCTTGCGGTGTGCCTTGGGCTATGATTTCTCCACCATGAACGCCTGCGGCAGGGCCAATATCGACGATATAGTCTGCAGCAAGAATGGCATCTTCATCATGCTCAACAACTATGACTGTGTTTCCAAGGTCACGTAGATGGCGCAGCGTTTCTAAAAGTCGTTCATTATCGCGCTGGTGTAAACCGATAGATGGCTCGTCCAAAACATAAAGGACACCTATAAGACCTGAGCCAATCTGGGATGCTAGTCGAATACGCTGACTTTCTCCGCCTGAAAGTGTCCCTGAAGTTCGGGATAAAGTCAGATATTCGAGCCCCACGTGATTTAAAAATGCCAAACGTTCGCGGATTTCTTTTAAAATACGCGTTGCAATATTACGTTGTTTTTCATCAAGATATTGATGGATATTAGCAAACCAGTCATCTGCTTTTAAAATAGAAAGTTCCGATATTTGTCCAATATGCATTCCGTGGATTTTGACAGCTAGTGCTTCTGGTTTTAGGCGGTAACCATTACAAGCTGGACAAGGCGAAGAAGACATGTAACGCTCAATTTCTTCACGGGACCACGCAGAATCGGTTTCTTTCCATCGCCGCTTCATGTTTGGGATAATACCCTCAAAGCATTTAGTCGCCGTATAAGAGCGCGCGCCGTCTTTATAAGCAAAGGTGATTTCTTTTGTTTGTGAGCCGTATAAAATAGCACGTTGTGCTTCATCTGAAAGTGCACACCATTTATCTGTGAGTTTAAACCCGTAAGCTTCTCCTAATCCCTCTAAAATTTGCTTATAGTAGAGTGAAGATGATTTAGACCAAGGAGCAATTGCTCCGGCTTTCAAAGTAAGATTTTCATTCGGAACGATTCTTGCAGGATCAATTGTCTTTTGGGTACCAAGACCATCGCAAATAGGACAAGCGCCGAAGGGGTTATTGAATGAAAAAAGGCGTGGTTCGATTTCAGGAATGGAGAATCCCGACACGGGACAGGCAAATTTTTCCGAAAAAATAAATCTTTTATGAGTTTCATTTTTTGATTTATTAGCGGGTTCTTTAGCGGTTCCTTTTTTTGTTAAAGGCTGATCCGTCATTTCAGCAATTGCGATCCCATCTGCTAATTTCAGGCAGGTTTCTATGCTGTCGGTTAAGCGGGAGGCGATGTCATTATGCACAATAATGCGGTCGACTACTACATCTATGTCGTGTTTATATTTTTTATCAAGGGGAGGAACATCAGGGATTTCGTAGAATTTTCCATCAACTTTGACACGCTGAAATCCTTTTTTTAAAAGTTCCATCAATTCTCTTTTGTATTCGCCTTTCCGCCCTTGTACTAGAGGCGCCATAATAAAGATCCGCGTCCCTTCTGGTAGGACCATAATTTGATCAACCATTTGGCTAACCGTCTGACTCCCGATAGGAAGGCCTGTAACAGGCGAATAGGGAACGCCAACACGAGCAAAAAGGAGGCGCATATAATCGTAAATTTCAGTTACGGTACCAACTGTTGAGCGGGGGTTACGGGTAGTAGTTTTTTGCTCAATAGCGATTGTGGGGGAGAGCCCGTCTATTTGATCAACATTTGGTTTTTGCATCATTTCCA
Source organism: Bartonella australis AUST/NH1 (assembly GCF_000341355.1). Taxonomy (NCBI): domain Bacteria; kingdom Pseudomonadati; phylum Pseudomonadota; class Alphaproteobacteria; order Hyphomicrobiales; family Bartonellaceae; genus Bartonella; species Bartonella australis. The sequence continues at coordinate 949,180 of NC_020300.1, read as the reverse complement.
AAAATTGGCGTGCGTAGGCGGAAAGGCTTTCAACGTAACGACGTTGCCCCTCGGCGTAAATTGTGTCAAAAGCTAAGGATGATTTCCCTGAACCAGAAGGCCCTGTTATAACAATTAGTTTTTCACGAGGGAGATTAAGATCAATATTTTTGAGGTTGTGTTCACGCGCGCCGCGAATAGAGATATATTTTTGATGAGGCATGTTCATCCTTGACATATGCAGACAAAATCGAACGCTAAACGTCAGATAAGGCCATTTTTTTGAAATTACAATCTATTCTATTATCCTTATGAGATAAAAAACGTAGATTTTGTGGGAGAAATGGTAGAGATAGTGGTATTTTTATTTTAAAGTAATCGAATAAACTATGCGTTGTTATCATCTTTTGTTATAATGGGGCGGTTTAAAATTCTGGAGTTTATGTGATGGCTGGTAGCCTTAATAAAGTTATTTTAATTGGTAATCTTGGCGCGGATCCTGAAATTCGCCGCCTAAATTCCGGTGATCAAGTGGCAAATTTACGCATTGCCACTTCAGAAAGTTGGCGTGATCGTAACACGAATGAGCGCAAAGAGCGCACCGAATGGCACAGCGTTGTCATTTTTAATGAAAATCTTATCAAGGTTGTGGAACAATATTTAAGAAAAGGTGGCAAAGTTTATATTGAGGGTCAGTTGCAGACACGCAAGTGGCAAGATCAAAACGGTAATGATCGTTATACAACAGAGGTCGTTTTGCAGAAGTACCGCGGTGAATTGCAGATGCTTGATAATCGCGGAGCAAGTAGCGGGGAACATGTGCAAGATGCTAATCAATCAGGCAGCGGCTACGGTAACTCTGGTTACAGTGGCGGTAATTTTGGGAGCGGTGATTCTGATCAGAGGGGCGGTTTTGGTCAAGGCGGTACTCAGCCAGAAGGGGGATTTTCTCGTCAATTAGATGATGATGTACCTTTTTGATGATTTGAGGTGGTATTATTATTTAAGAGAAGAAGCGCGGGGGGGTGTTTTCGGCTAAAGGTCAGAAAATGAAAAGTAACGCGTTGGAGGCTCTGTGAGGATAGAGGTATTCTCCGATAAGATAGGGCAGTATCGTGAAATTGTGGTAAAATTGAAAATAATACCTGCTGTAACGGAGGCTATAGCTTTTCTCTCAAGGGTGTTATAATTTTCCGTTTAAGATAATTGCTCAAAGCGGCACCGAGGCTGGCTCGTGTGCGCGCGTTTCTGTAATTATTTATTTCATGTTTTTAAGGTTCAGGGGAGAAAATTCTGATCATTTTATCCACTATTTTTAATACTGGTGAATAACATATTGAAAATTATTGTTAAATTTCTTCTTTGGAACAGGAATGAAATTGGCATTTTGGTGTATTTTTCGGTATAAAAGAGTGGAGTGATTCTTTAATTTGAAAGCATTAAAATTGTGACCGACCTTACTTCGCTATCAGAACGTGATGCGCTGACTGGTGTTGAGCCGATCAGTATTATAGAGGAGATGCAACGCTCTTATCTCGATTATGCGATGAGTGTGATTGTGTCGCGCGCACTGCCCGATGTGCGTGATGGTCTTAAGCCTGTTCACCGGCGTATTCTTTATGCGATGAATGAAATGGGGCTTTCTTTCAGCAAGTCTTATCGCAAGTCAGCAGGTGTCGTTGGTGAAGTAATGGGGAAATTTCACCCCCATGGTGACGCTTCAATTTATGATGCATTAGTGCGCATGGCGCAGGATTTTTCTCTGCGGAATCCATTGATTGATGGACAGGGAAATTTTGGTTCTGTTGATGGTGATCCTCCCGCAGCTATGCGCTATACTGAATGCCGTTTAGAAAAAATTTCGGAAGAACTCTTGACTGATATCGGTAAAGATACTGTCGACTTCCAAGATAATTACGATAGGCGTGAACATGAACCCGTGGTTTTGCCAGCACGTTTTCCCAATCTTTTAGTAAACGGGTCAGGCGGGATTGCTGTGGGGATGGCGACTAATATTCCCCCACACAATCTTGACGAAGTTGTTAATGGGTGTATCGCTTTGATTGATAACCCTGATATAACACTCGACGAAATGATTGAGATTATTCCAGGGCCTGATTTTCCGACAGGTGCTATTATTCTCGGTCGTTCGGGTATTCGGTCGGCTTATGAAACAGGGCGCGGTTCGATTATTATGCGCGCTAAGGTCGATATTGAAGAAATTCGCAGTGGTCGGCAGGCAATTATCGTAAGCGAAATACCTTATCAAGTTAATAAAGCAACGATGATTGAAAAAATAGCTGAATTAGTGCGAGATAAGCGTATTGAGGGGATTTCTGATTTACGCGACGAGTCTGATCGTGACGGGTACAGGGTGGTTATTGAACTTAAGAGAGAAGCTGTTGCCGATATTGTTTTGAATCAACTTTATCGTTACACGCCGCTGCAAACTTCTTTCGGTTGTAACATGGTTGCGTTAAATGGAGGAAAGCCTGAGCAAATGACTTTGCTCGATATGCTTCGCGCGTTTGTCGCTTTTCGAGAAGAAGTGGTGAGCCGGCGGACTAAATATCTTTTGCGTAAGGCTCGCGAACGTGCGCATATTTTAGTCGGTCTTGCTATTGCCGTCGCTAATATCGATGAAATTATAGCGTTAATTCGTAAAGCGTCTGATCCGCAAACAGCTCGTATACAGTTAATGGAGCGGCGTTGGTTAGCTGCTGATGTGGCGCCTTTAATTAAACTTATTGATGATCCTCGGCACATTATTCACGAGGATAATACATATAATTTATCTGAGGAGCAGGCGCGGGCTATTTTGGAACTGCGTTTACAGAGGTTGACGGCACTTGGGCGTGATGAAGTCGCGGATGAATTGAATAAAATTGGGGTAGATATCGCTGATTATCTTCTTATTTTAGCGTCGCGTTCACGGATTATGAACATTGTTAAAGACGAATTGACTGCTCTTCGCGAAACATTTACAACTCCTCGGCGTACTGTATTTGGCTTTGGTAGCGCCGATATGGATAATGAAGATTTAATCGTGCCAGAGGATATGGTGGTAACGGTTAGTCATAGTGGTTATATTAAACGAGTACCTTTAAATACGTATCGCGCTCAGCGTCGCGGAGGTAAGGGGCGTTCTGGCATGACTACAAAGGAGGAGGATTTTGTAACCCGTTTATTTGTAGTTAATACACATACACCGGTTCTTTTCTTTTCGTCGCGCGGGATTGTTTATAAAGAAAAAGTTTGGCGTTTGCCTGTTGGTACACCGCAATCGCGCGGGCGAGCCTTAATTAATATGTTACCCTTACAGAAAGATGAGCGTATAACAACGATCATGCCTCTTCCGGAGGATGAGGCAAGCTGGAGCGCACTGGATGTTGTGTTTGCGACAACGCGTGGGACTGTGCGTAGGAATAAATTATCAGACTTTGTTCAAGTTAATCGTAATGGTAAAATTGCGATGAAATTTGATGAAGAAGGAGATGAAATCCTTTCTGTAGAAACCTGCACGGAGCTTGATGACGTCGTTCTGACAACAGCTAACGGGCAGTGTATCCGTTTTCCTGTAACTGATGTTCGCGTATTCGCGGGACGTAATTCTATAGGGGTGCGCGGTATTAACGTCGTTGACGGCGATAAGGTCATTTCAATGACGATTTTAGAGCATACTGAGGCGACATCAGCTGAGCGTTCCGCTTACATTAAACGGGTGCTCCAGGAGCGGCGGGCAGCTGGTGCTGATACCGAAGATATTGCGGTCGCTGATGAAAATGGAGAGGGAACTGAAACGGAATTAAGTGATGAACGTTACGCAGAACTTAGTGCTCACGAGCAGACGCTTTTGATAATTAGCGAGCTTGGTTACGGAAAAAGATCTTCTTCCTATGAATTCCGTATTTCGGGCCGTGGCGGGAAAGGAATTCGTGCAACTGATCCGTCCAAGAGAGCTGAAATTGGCAAATTAGTAGCTGCTTTTCCGGTAGAGGAAAAAGATCAGATTATGTTGGTTTCTGATGGGGGGCAGCTTATTCGCGTTCCCGTTGATGGTATCCGTATAGCCGGTCGTTCAACTAAAGGGGTAAAAATTTTCAATACAGCGAAAGGTGAAAAAGTTGTATCGGTAGAGCGTATTTCCGATCCTGAAGATCACGCCGGCCAATTAGACGGTGAAAGCGAAGAGCATTTTGAGGCGGTTAGCGTTAAAGAAGAGAAATGACTCTGAAACTGTCGGGGTAGAATGATGACAATTGCTCTTTATGCGGGTTCCTTTGATCCTATTACAAATGGTCACCTTGATGTTTTGCGAGGCAGTTTGGCGTTAGCTGATGAAGTCGTGGTGGCGATAGGCATACAGCCTAAAAAACAGCCACTCTTTAGCTTTGAAGAACGTGCTGATTTAATCGCACAAGTGGGGAAGGATTTATTAAATGTAGATTCTAAACGGTTGCGGGTTATTTCATTTGATAATCTTTTAATAGATAAAGCACGTGAGATTGGTGCTTCTTTCCTCATTCGCGGTTTGCGCGATGGCACTGACCTTGATTACGAGATGCAGATGGCAGGAATGAATGGGATCATGGCTCCCGAATTGCAAACTGTCTTTTTACCAGCTAGTGTTTTCGGCCGTACGATTACCTCTACGTTAGTGCGGCAGATTTCTGCTATGGGGGGGGATGTTGCACCTTTTGTCCCCCAAAATGTCGCGCAAGCTTTGCTCTTAAAATGCAAATCTTCGAAAGAGAATGATGATGTATCCTAAAGTCTTTGCCATTTTAGTATATGTTTTTTGCTTTTTTTCGTCTAACGCAGTAGCAGATGACCGTAATATCCTCGTTTTATCCCTCAAAAACGGTAACGTCATTATTCGCCTTCGTCCTGATCTCGCGCCAAAACATGTTGATCAAATCAAGAAATTAACGGAAGAAGGAGCTTATAATAATGTTGTGTTTCATCGTGTCATTCCCGGTTTTATGGCACAAACTGGTGATGTAAAGTTTGGGAAAAAGGGCAGCGTTGATTTTGATCTTAAACGTGTTGGCGCAGGTGGTTCAAATTATCCTAATCTGCCAGCAGAGTTTTCGGCGCAGCCATTTAAACGTGGCACAGTTGGCATGGCACGTTCACAGGACCCTAATTCGGCAAATTCTCAATTCTTTATTTGTTTCAGTGACTCTCCTTTTTTAAATAGTCAGTACACTGTTGTCGGGGAAGTTATTGAGGGAATAGAGGTTGTTGATAAAATTAAAAAAGGCACTGTGGATAATAATGGATCTGTACCAGATCCTGATGTTATCGATGCTGCCTATTTGAAAATTGATAAATAATTTAAAGGAGTAATCTACATGGCTGAGGTCAGAGATCCAGAGAACACTCTCATTCTTGAAACAACAAAAGGCAAAATAGTTATTGAGCTTTTTGCTGACTTGGCTCCTTGTCATGTTATGCGTATTAAAGAACTCGCTGACGAAGGTGCTTACGATAATGTTGTTTTTCACCGCGTTATCGATGGTTTTATGGCACAGACCGGCGATGTGCAATTTGGAAAAAAAGACAGCGAAAAATTTAATTCGTCGCGTGTAGGTATGGGCGGCTCGGATAAACCTGATTTGAAAGCAGAGTTTTCCAATTTTTCTCATAAACGCGGTATAGTTTCTATGGCACGTAGTCAGAATCCAAATTCTGCTAATTCGCAATTTTTTATTTGCCTCGCGGACGCTCCTTGGCTTGATCGTCAATATTCCGTGTGGGGGCAGGTTATTGAAGGTATGGAAAATGTCGATAAGATCAAGCGTGGCGAACCTGTAGTGAATCCTGACGTCATTATTAAAGCTACAATCGCCGCGAATATAGAATAATTATGCGTTGTACAATAATTGCCTTTTATAAGGTTCTTTGGGGCAGGTGTGGGCCATACATTTCGAGTAAATAGGATTTTTATTTCGCGTTTTTTAGGACAATCAATTACCTTAAAATTGACTATCTGTGTGAGTGGGCTCTTCGCTTTAGGTTTATTAAAAAAGAGCGCGGGATTTTGCGTCTCTTAATTTTCTGGTAAGTTCCGATGCGGGGGCGCTAATACTACATATTAAGTTGTTTGATGCAGTTTCTGCGGACCTTATTATGTGCTGATAGCACTGCGGGAGCTGACTTTTGACTATATTTTGCTTTTTATATGTTGTGATGGAGCACATTTGATGATGGGATGTTAAGATAAAAAGGTCACTCTGTCAGTTCTAGCAGCGAAGAAAAGGCAGCAACAGCGTTAACGCTGTTCATATTTTGTCAAAGATCTCTAGATGGTTTAAAAAATCATGCACAAAGCGGTATTTTGTTACGTTACTTATAGACGTAAAAAGTTTTTATATCTATAAAAGTGGGGAACGCGTGTGGTTGTAAAAGGTGCTCAGAAATTGGCCATATAAACGCTCAAACTATAAAAATATCAATATAGTAGCAAAAATCTGTAAGAACAAACATCGTTCCCGCTAAAGCAATAGTTTTACGGGTATTTAGGTTGTAATGGGTGAGTACGGCTATTTATTGTGGGGGGTATTAGGCCAAATTACTATTTTCACTTATTTTTCTCAAATTTTCTGTGTGCAGACCTTCAGCGTATAGAGAATCTTGGAAGCGTCTATAATGTAGTTTGAAAAAGTATTTTTTATTTTTATGACGGTATGAGTTGATAAAATTAAAAAGATAAGAATGATGATAAAAACATTTCATTATAACAAAATCTCTCAAGATGGGTGCGCACGCCGGGGCGAAATTATAACAGCGCGTGGGTGTATTCGCACACCAGCATTTATGCCGGTTGGGACCGCGGGAACTGTTAAGGCCATGTATATGGATCAGTTGAGTACTCTTGGGGCAGATATAATTTTGGGCAATACATATCATTTAATGTTGCGCCCAGGAGCTGAGCGTGTAGCGCGTTTGGGAGGGCTACATGAGTTTATCCGCTGGCCTGGACCTATTTTGACAGATTCTGGAGGGTTTCAGGTTATGTCGCTCGCAGGAATTTGTAAAATTACGGAGAAAAGCGTAATTTTTCGCTCTTATATTAATGGAGCGTATTACGAAATGAGTCCGGAGCGTTCCATCGAAATCCAAGGGCTCCTTGATTCTGATATTCAAATGCAGCTTGATCAATGTATTGCGTTACCGGCAAGCGAGAGAGAAATGGAAATGGCTATGGAACTCTCGCTATCTTGGGCGCAGCGTTGTAAAACGGCTTTTGGTGATCAACCAAATAAAGCTATGTTCGGTATTGTGCAAGGCGGTGATAATATGAAGTTGCGCGAACGCTCTGCTCAAGCACTGAAAGAGATGGATTTGAAAGGCTACGCGATTGGAGGGCTTGCGGTTGGTGAACCTCAAAATATTATGATAAATGTATTAGATGTTGTTTGTTCGATTTTGCCAGAGGATAAACCGCGTTATCTCATGGGGGTGGGAACGCCGGATGATATTTTGAAAAGTGTCGCCCGGGGTATTGATATGTTTGATTGTGTTATGCCAACTCGTGCGGGTCGTCATGGTTTAGCTTTCACTCGCTTCGGCAGGATTAATTTGCGTAATGCTCGTTATGCAGAAGATCCACTTCCTCTCGATCTACAATCGCTTTGTCCCGCTGCTCGTGATTACAGTTGCGCTTATTTACACCACTTAATTAAGTCCGGAGAATCTCTTGGGGGTATGTTACTAACGTGGAATAATCTTTTTTATTATCAACAGCTTATGCAAGGTATTCGGGCTTCTATCGAAGCGGAATGCTATGCTGATTTTTGTGCTGAAACAAGCGCTTTGTGGGCGCAAGGACGATGAAAAATTAGCAAAATAGTGTGCATCTTCTTTTTTTGAATTTGTTTAAGCACGCTGATAAATTGTTCCCTCGTAGAAAAGATTTTTACCGATAATATACACGGCCAAAATGGCCTTCCTATAAAGCATAAAACTGCGCTATCCTGAAAAATAGATGCGCAGTCTTATGAGTACATGTTCTCTCTATAATACCCAATATTCGGCAGAGATCATTGCTTCGGTACGCACTACCTGACCCGAAGAAAAACAGTTTGTTTTCCGTTTCTGCCTATTGTCTAGATCAACAATATTAATGACGGGTTAGCGATTTCTTAAAAAAATATAAACATTGCGCTTTTATAGGCCTATTTGTGTTTTTTATAAGAGATTACAGAGATAAGGTGCGTGATATCGTATTTTTTTAAGAAAATTGACGCTAACACCTGGAGGATGTATTATTTTTGTCTTCTGAAGGTAGGCCAAAATGCATGCACGAGCTTTAGCGGGAGCTTTGGTGCAATCTGCTTTTAATATCGCTAATGCATTTGGTGCAGAATCTGGGGCATGGGTTTTAAAATAGGTTACAGTTATGAATATACCGCTATACTTGGAGGCATTTTGGCTTTAGGTGGCTGTTGATTTTTATTTTCGTAGCGCATGGAAAAAAGCGCTCGGCACCTTTCTCATTTATGAGTGACTTTTAAGGAAAAGTCAGTTTTTCGTTACGCTATGATTATTTTTAAGCAGTTGCGTTTTATGTATTTCAGGCTGGTTATGAAAAAAATTATTTGCTTAGTTTAGTGCTTTTTATTTATTTCCACGTACCGATGAGCTTCAAAAAACGTTCTGATATCTATCCATTGTTTTTCTAATTCGAAGAGCACTTAGATAATTATACGCCCTTTGTTAGAGTTTATTATTTAGTGAAGTATGTTTAAAATTTTTTAGGGTTACTGAGAGCTTTTTTATTCTTCCCGAGTGTTTCTTTATTATTCCGTTTTATTTTTTAGCGTGTTATTAGAAATTCGCAGAGAGAATGGGATACAAACACAGAGTAAAAGGCCAATGAACACCGCGAGAAGAATTTTTGCTTCGAAGATTAGCTTTACTCCTTCTCCAGAGCTAAATAGGCTAGCAAGATTAGTAATTTTTTCCGCTAATGCCGCACCGAAAGCTGTAGAGAATAGCTGTACAGAGGTGAGAGATTCGCCAGCGCGCAGAGCATCTTGATGGCTAGCGCATTGCAATATTAGTGCTAATAGATGCGGCCACGCTACACCGAAGCTAATTCCGGTGGAAAACAATGCTAGGCAAATGATAAAGATACGTCCAGGCGCGGAAGCTTCTGTCGGGATAAGCCATAAAAGAACGCTTATACTTAAAAGGTTTGATATAGGAGAATATACAATAATTTTGTGAATTTTTTTTGAGGGTGCGCTAGCACTTAATAAAGAACCGCATGTCCAACCAAGACTCAATAATGCTGCTATATAACCAGCAGTGAGTGGGTCTTTTTTATAAAGTTCCTGAAGAAAAAGTGGAAAATAAAGTTCTACACCACATGCTATTGCACACATGATAAACATCAATGAATAAATAGGGAGAAATTTGGAGGAGAAAGAGAAGGTCTTGTGTGGCAGCATAGGACGATGCGTAGATGACTCAATTTTTGCTAAAACAAAGAGAAGACCGACTCCGGTGACTAATCCGCAGATTTTTGCAATTGTAGTATCCACGGCGCTTCCGGTAGAAATAATAAAAATTGATAAGACAAGTACGAAAAGTTGTAAGAGAGGAAGAGGAGGGGATGAGACACAGATCTCTTTTCTATCTTTTGGCAAAATTTTAAGGGCCGTAAATAGAAAAATTATTGCTAAAATGCCGACTGTCCAAAAAGATGCTCTCCACGTACCGTACTGTATAGAGAGGCCGCCAATAGCTGGCCCTAATAAAGTCGATATTCCCCACATACCAGAGATAATACTCAATGCACGTGACCATAAAGACGGATCGAAAACAATACGCACCATAGAATAAGGCAAGGACAGCAGAGAGCCGCCAGCAAAGCCTTGAATGAACCTCCCTATCAAAAATAAGAGCATAGTCGGGGCAATGCTGCACATAAAAGCACCGACCGCAAAAATTAATGCAGAAAAAATATAAGTTTTGCAAAGACCTATTTTTCCTAATATTCTTGTTGAAAGCAAGGTACCAATAAGCGAAGCCATGGTGAAAATACTCATCGCCCAAGAATAACCCCCGCTCCCAATATCATTAATAAGGGAGGGCAAGGCCGTAATCGTAACGTAAATGTCAACAGCATATAAAACAGAACCACCTGCGAAAACCAGAGTATGAACACCGTTTTTGCCAGATAAAAGCGCAGACCAGCTTTGTTTTTTCACTATTTCCCTATTATTTGTCAAAGAATCACGCCCCTCCCTTTGGAGGGCAGATTGTTCGATTTTTCTAAGAATCGAAGCTTCCTTCTCGTAGAGCTTTAAGGCTAAATTATGTCAATCGACCATTGTTTCTTTTAAATTTTCATCAATTTTATCAAGAAATCCTGTTGTGGAAAGCCATTTTTGCTCAGGTCCTATCAAAAGTGCGAGGTCTTTAGTCATAAATCCTTTTTCAACAGTATGAATACAGACTTCTTCCAATGTAGTAGCAAAGTTTTTTAATTCCTCATTGTTATCAAGCTTAGCGCGATGCATTAATCCACGCGTCCACGCAAAAATAGAGGCAATAGAATTCGTTGACGTTTCTTCATTTTTTTGATGTTGGCGGTAATGGCGTGTTACTGTACCGTGCGCGGCCTCAGCCTCAACTATTTCGCCGTCTGGTGTCATAAGGACGGAAGTCATAAGACCAAGGGAACCAAAGCCTTGGGCCACGATATCTGATTGAACATCCCCATCATAGTTTTTACACGCCCAAACGTAGCCACCTGACCATTTAAGCGCAGAGGCAACCATATCGTCAATTAGGCGGTGCTCGTAATGTAATTTACGGCTTTCAAATTCAGCTTTAAATTCCGCATCAAATGTTTCCTGAAAAATGTCTTTAAAACGGCCATCATACATCTTCAAAATGGTATTTTTTGTTGAAAGATAAACTGGAACACCCCGCTGCAGACCGTAATTAAAAGATGCACGAGCGAAATCACGAATTGATTCATCGAGATTATACATAGCCATAGCAACCCCTGCGCTTGGAGCATCAAAAACGTCATGCTCGATAATTTGGCCGTCACTGCCAACAAACTTAATGCTCAGTTTTCCTTTTCCAGGAAATTTAAAATCGGTCGCCTTATACTGATCACCGAACGCGTGGCGTCCAACAATAATTGGCTTGGTCCAGTTAGGAACGAGGCGCGGAACATTTTTGCAGATAATGGGTTCACGAAAAATCACCCCTCCTAAAATATTGCGGATTGTACCATTTGGTGACTTCCACATTTTTTTTAAGCTAAATTCTTTAACCCGTGATTCATCAGGAGTAATAGTTGCACATTTTATGCCGACGCCATATTCTTTAATAGCGTGAGCGGAATCAATCGTTATTTGATCATTAGTTGCATCGCGGTTTTCTATAGAAAGATCGTAATATTTAAGATCAATATCGAGGTAAGGATAGATTAGTTTTTCTTTAATATATTTCCAGATAACGCGAGTCATTTCATCGCCGTCGAGTTCAACAACAGGATTTGCCACTTTGATCTTTGCCATTAGGATTCCCTTTTTATTTAAGTGATATTGCATCTCATAACACTTTCAGGTCTATAATGAAAAGCGGAAACAAAGGTAATAAGAGATATTCAATTTTACAAAAGATAATGAATCGGTATACAAAGCAGTGATTGTATGATTGTTAGTTTTTTCAGTAGAAGCGTGAAATTTAGAAATAAATTTTATTTGCATTGTTTGCTTTTTATCTTTGTTTGTTTAGGTTTAGAAAAAAACTGTATGATGTAAAGCTTCATAAAAATATCAGGTGGGCAAAGTCTTGAATTGGGAAAAGAAGCGCCTTTCGGTTTCGCTGCTTTAGCTTTTTTAATTTTAAAAAGAAAAAAGGGACTATACGGGATTTATCGGTTCAGACACAGGATTATAATGTCCTGTTTTGGGGAAGCTGCAACTCAAGAAACGCGCGTAAGTCAATTCAGTTAATACTAATATACGTCCTTTTTAAAAAGCCGATTTTAGCGTAAGAGCTTCCGCTCTTACGCTAAATTTTAGAAGAAATTTGAGAAACGAGCCCCCCGCGGGACACAGCGCGAATTTTGCGTCGCTAAACGCGCTCTGGGTCTTTGTATTTTTCTTAAAGGATAGCGCACCTTCCGCCTGTACATTGGTTAATTAAAGAACTTTTTGGTACTTTTCCACTGCCTCTTCTACGTTCTCCTTCTCCGGTACAGTTATTTTGGGAGATTGTAACGCTCAAAGGTTGGTCGGCCTCTCCGGTTAGCTGCAATGTTGCCAGAGCGAGAAAGGGGAGATAAGGGCTTTGCTGGGTAAGACGATATAAAACAGTGTCAATATCGCCATCCCGAATTGGCTGAAGTGTGCTGGAAAAATCCTCAAAGCTTGTTGCACCGGATACAAGATTTGTCGGAATTATTATAAGCCCATCGCGAGAACGCAAAATCGGCAGCGCATGTCTGGTTACTTCACCATCTAGGTAGACAGACAAACCAATCCACACTGTTCCTGGAGGTGCGCGGAAAAGGTTCTCGATGGCATTCGCAATGGTGACTGCAGTGGTGGATATGCTCGATAATCTCCAAGCATAATTCGGCAAAGCGATCTGCGTTACCGCGTTCGCTACCAGTACATCAGTCGTAAGGTAACCGTCTTGCGGGGTCATAGGGACGTTATGAATAGTAGAAGCAAATTCTATAGCCCGGTAAAGCAAAGGATATCTGTTTTCTAATGAAATTAGCGGATTGACATTCGGAGCTGTATCAAAAAAATAACCTCTTGAACGGGGGGCACCCGGGAAAGTGTCGTGAAGTTCAGCAATCATTTGAAGAGTATGTATAAGGCAGATACCGCACATTCCCGCTGTAGCATGGGAATCATCCGTAGAGATTGCTATCTCGTAAAGCCGCCTTTGCCATTGATCATCAAAGTGGAAATCAGGGGGTAAGGACCGTTTTGCTTTTTGTCTCGGACCGAGAACAGGCGGCGTTTTTCCAGGAGCCGGGCAGTAAGGAAGTGCGTCTTCCACATTTGCCATAACATAGCGATTCCACCGCTCAATATCATAATCTAAAACAAATTTAGATGTTGGAGAATTTTGCGTGTCTTGTTTGATATAAGCAGGTTTTGCGGTATAAGGGAATCCCCAATTAGAACCATATTGAGTAACTCTTAACAAATTATTTTGGTAATCCAAAATCAGTCCCTCACGTCCAGCTAAAAAAGAAACGTCCCAGAATGTTTTATCCTTTGTGGTGGGGACATTATCATTGCAAAATAACCACTTGACCCAACCCCATTCCTCCGAAGAAGATTGCTGGGAAGTCATGCAAGCAAGCAATCCAGCGGAAGGGAAATATCTGGCGATATGACCATTTTCAGGGTTATAGTAAAGGTCAAAGGCTCCAGATTCAGATCCGCTATTTGAAATATAATACATAAAGAAGCCAGAGCGGCTTACATACTTCCAGCCTAGTGAAGTTTTAAAGCTCATATTACCAGGTATTGCGATAGTTTTTACCCACTCGTCCATTGTGGGCGTCATCAAAGTATGGTTGTAGTAGTCTTTTGGATTTTTCGAGATATAAGTGTACCACTTATAATCTTTAACACGAAACTTTTCGTCTGCCGTGTGAAAGGCATTATCTTTAACGATCCAACGTTGATTGGCGTCATTGATAACACAAGGTCTGAGCTTGATATAATCCCAATCTGCTGTTGCGCTTCCGCCAATACCTGTGACAGAACTTGGAGCTGTCATACACAACCAGACGTCTTTAATCTTCCAAGCTATCCTTTGAAAAACATCATACCGAGCGAATGGAACTTTTTGAGAAGAGCAGTTGTCAAGGTAAACGTAGCCCTCGCCATCTACAAATGCCAAGGCGTAACAATATTCCCCCCCGTTGTGAGCTTTAACGCGGATAGCTCTATCAGCAGGTTCATCAGCAGGCTTCTGAATAACTTGGGGGATGGGAGCAGAGAAAGAAGGGAGAGAATTGAGAGATAATAAAAAGACAAAAAAGAACGAAAGAAATTTCACGTTACTTTTTTTTCTTAAACTATGCTCCCTTAAATCAAAAAACGGAGCTTTATCGTGTTTCATGATACGGAGAGTCCTGATGTTTAATAATTCAAGTTACATTCAGGCTCGAGTTATAGGGCGGAAAGGCAATTAGACTAGAGAATTACGAAAAAGAGTATGTTTAAAACTAAAATGCGCGTAAACCACTTCGATTAGTATCAACACCGGCCTCCATTTTGGGGGCTTTTTTTATGAGGTGATGCATGGAAGAGAAGGATAGAATCACTCGTGAAAAAGATATCCAAAAGCTCAATGAAAAAGAGTTCAGGCTCTTACTTGATTTTTTAGGTCATTACGAAAAATTCAAGCTGCTTACGTGGATGTTAAAATGGATTATATTATGTCTTCTAGCATTCACGCTTGGGATATCACAGTTCATTGATGCAATTGATAACTGCCTCGCTCATATCAAAAGATGGCTTCTGAAGCTCTGATTCTGTCTCTAGAGCTCTAAAAAAAGGGTGCAACAAAACCTTGGCGTTTTCACACCTTGTAAAAAAACAGGGAAGCGAGGACCACCATCCGTCAAAAAAGACGGTAGAACAACGCTTTATAAAGAGATTGGTACGCCCAAGGGGAATCGAACCCCTGTTTCCGCCGTGAAAGGGCGGCGTCCTAACCGCTAGACGATGGGCGCAAATCAATGATCAGGCTTATAGAGAGGATCTTTTTACTTCGCAAGCCCTGTATGTGATTTTTAGAAAAAAAACGAATTTTAACGAGTTATTTTTAAATATATGTTGGCCTAACTTGGGTTACTTTATTCCATAAAGCTTGAAGGAGAACTATATGAATATAGTTGTGAAAGTTCGTGAAATGTCTTGCTAGTAATACAGAGGTAATGGGATGGTGCCCCTCATTGCACCTAATTGTAAGAATAACCATTTTGGTATATAAAGGGCTTCGCACTTTATTTTATTAGGTGTCGCGAGGTGTCCGGGGAAATTGCAGAAGGCGGCCGCTTTATTGCGCAGCTGCGGCTAAATTATATGAGATTTTTTGACGAAAATTTCAGGATTTATTTTATGTGGTTTGTTCGTTTTATGACGAGAAAGAGGAATCTAGCTGCTTTTTCCCTACAGGAAGCTTGCATCTTCGTGGAAGCCTTGTTACAAATATTCGGGGGCGAGTGTTGTATTTTTCTCCGACGCTAATTCAATTGGAGTTTTCCATATGCTTGGGTCAACCGATAAGACTTTAAACGGGCTCGGTCGTATTTCACTGATCGAAGTGGCGCGCGTGACTGAGCGTGCTGCTATCTCAGCTGCGCACTGGCGGGGACGCGGTGATGAAAAGGCAGCTGATCAAGCGGCTGTGGACGCGATGCGCCGGGGACTTAATCGCCTGCCTGTTAATGGTACGGTCGTGATTGGCGAAGGTGAACGCGACGAGGCCCCTATGCTTTATATAGGGGAGGAGGTAGGGAGTAAAAATGGGCCGATGGTCGATATTGCTCTTGACCCCCTTGAGGGAACTACAATTTGCGCCAAAAATCTCGCTAATTCGCTCGCGGTGGTCGCGATTGCCGAAAAAGGTAATTTGCTTCATGCTCCGGACGTTTACATGGAAAAAATTGCTATTGGTCCCGGCTATCCTGAGGGAGTGGTTGATATAGACGCTAGTCCTACAGATAATCTGCATGCTCTTGCAAAGGCCAAAGGAGTGGCTGTTGATCAAATTACTGCCTGTATCATGGATAGACCTCGTCACGCGAAATTAATTGACGAAGTGCGCGCGGCGGGTGCGTCGATCCGCTTGATTGGCGATGGCGATATTGCTGCTGTTATTCATACAACAGATCCGAGTAAAACCGGCATTGATATTTATATGGGCGTCGGTGGAGCGCCAGAAGGCGTTTTAGCAGCGGCAGCTCTACGCTGTATTGGAGGTCAAATGCAGGGGCGTTTGCAGCTTGATACAGAAGAAAAAATCGTGCGTGCGGCCAATATGGGAATCAGTAACCCTAATATGGCTTACACAATGGAAGAAATGGTAAAAGGCGATGTTTTATTTTCTGCAACGGGTGTCACTGATGGCGATATGCTCTCTGGTGTTCAATTTAACCGTCTTTATGTCCATACAGAGACTCTTGCAATGTGTTTCAGTTCCCACAGGAGAACGATTCGTAAAATAAAAGCGCAACATAGCGATCAGTCGGAATTTGGTTGATAGATAAAGACGGGGAAGCGCCGCTGTACGGCGCGCACTTCCGTGGGGCTCTGAAAGTTAATCTCAAAGATATTTTTCGCCTTTTTCTGCTTATCACGATAACCTAACAGGGCGCACCCAGTTGTTCTCATCTTCTATATTTCCTCTTTGAAGCCCAATAAGTTCTGTACGAAGTTTTTTCGTAATTTCACCGGTCATTTCGCCTCCAACAATGAATTCTCCATCTTTGTAGCTGAATCGACCGATTGATGTGATGACGGCAGCTGTGCCGCAGGCAAAAGCTTCTTTAAGTTGACCACTTTCTGCATTTTCCTTAAGTTCTTCAAAAGAATAAGGGCGCTCTTCTATCGTTAAACCCATTTTTTGCGCTAGCTTCAAAATTGAATGACGGGTTATCCCTGGGAGAATGGTGCCGTTAAGTGGTGGTGTTACAAGCGCGTTATGCGCCGTAATAAAGCAAATATTCATACCACTTAACTCTTCAATCCACTTACGTTCAACCATATCGAGAAAGAGGACTTGGCTGCAATTATTTTTTGCAGCATTATTTTGTGCAAGTAAGCCTGCTGCGTAGTTTCCGCCGCATTTGGCAGCTCCTGTACCGCCTGGGCCAGCCCGGCTATAATTTGTTTCAACCCATACACTGATAGATTTTTCTCCCTCTTTAAAATATGATTCAACTGGGGATGCGATGACACAGAAAATATATTCTCGAGAAGGATGGACTTTTAAGAAGCTTTCATTGCCAAACATGAATGGGCGTATATAAAGGCTAGCATTTGGGTTATTGGAAACCCACTTTTGATCAATTTTGACTAATTGATTAATCGCATCCAAGAAGATGTCCTCGGGTAATTCAGGCATAGCTAATCGTTTGGCTGATTCAGCGAAACGTCGCGCATTGGCATCAGGGCGGAACAGCAAAATACGATTATCTTTTGCACGGTATGCTTTTAAACCTTCAAAAACTTCCTGACCATAATGAAAAACGGTACTTGCAGGGTTGATCTGCAAAGGTCTGTATGCAGAGATAACAGCATTATGCCAGCCTTTATTTTCAGTCCATTGAATGACACACATATGGTCTGTAAAAAATTGGCCGAAACCAGGATTTTTCAAAATTTCTTCACGTTTTGCATCCGATAAAGGAGATGAATGTTCTTCTATTTCGAACAAAAGCGGCGATGTAAAAGATTTCATAAACAAAATCCTCTGAAGCGATAGCTTTATTTTGTGTATTTTTATCTGGAAGAAAGGTAAGATCCTTTCGTCCTAACCCTACGATCAGCAACTCCTTTATGTCAACATGTTATTGTAAAATGGACTGAGTACCATTTGTAGGTATCCTTTTATCTTTGTTTTAGAACTTTTTTTTAGATCTTGCCAAGTTAGCCTGTCGAAATTAAATGCCTACACGACCATAACATTCGCGTACTACCCGGGTATTGGAAAATAATTATTCGTTATGATTGATGGAAATTACCTGATACGTTGCTAGCGTATAGCCGCTTTTTTTGAAAAATCCAAAAATCCTTTTCCAACTATGATGCTACAGAATCAAAGTAGATAACGCAGAGCCCACAGAAGGATTTTAATATTGCATTTCCCTCAGCTACAAAGATCTATTATGCGCAGCTGAAAGAGAAAGAATATTTTCCGACAGGTAATTACGCAAGACCTCGACAAACTCAGCAATTAAGGTTTATCTACAAGCCGGCGGACAACAAGCCAAACGCGCAACAGAGCCTCTGAAACGCGGCACCAGCTTTAAAAATTGCCACTGTATGCCCATTTAACGCGTGATAAAGCAGGTTCCCCCAACATTTTTGATTTCTTCACAAAGAGTCACAGCTTCATCACGGCTTTGAGTTTGAACACGGACACGGTAATAGGTACCTTTCCCCGGTATAAAAGCGGACTGAATATTTAAAGGGCGAGCACCGATGAGGGATTTAAATTTAGATTTGACGTTTTTTAGAGAGTTTTCGGCTTGTACGGATGTCGGTTGAGATGAAAGTTGTACGTAGTAATGCTCAGAATTTTGTGTCGTTGAATGTGTTAATGAATCCGAGTGAGAAGCAATATGTCCCTGCGCGCCCGGATCGATTCTAGTAGAAGAAGAACTTGCTGTAAATGAATTTTCAGCCCTTTCTTCAAGATTAGGAACAGGAATCTTTCCTGTAATTACTTGATTAACATCAGTTGCAGGGCTACGTTGTTCTTCCTCATTATTTGCTTCAGAGGATTCACTTTGAAATTGGGCTGCAGCTTGAAATTGGGCTGCAGCAGCATTATTGCTTACTTCAGGAAGATTAGCGGGTTTTTCATCTGTACGGGGATTCGGAGTTAACGCAATCGTGCCATCTTTCCTCACGATGACAGACTGAACTTCCCGCATTGGAACGACATGATTGAGTGCTTCCGCGACCGCGCTTTCGACGTCTCCTTTATCAAGAGATGTAGACGAGGTACTTGCGGGCGTCGATTTATTTAATTCTGCCAAATCTTTAGGTTGCTCAGACTTATCAACAAGAAATTGCTGCGCATTTTTTTGTTTTTCGTTTTGTTCAGTTGTTTGTTTGTAAATATCTAAATTATGGGTGACGTCACTCTCTGTTTCCGTCGTTTCTGGCCTAATTTTAAAGGGCTTATCATCAGAACGGATAATAAGCGGATTTTTATTCCCATGTTGCGACGTAAAGAAATGAGAATAGCTAATGAAACCAATTGCCCCTAAGATAAAAAGAGCAATGCTCCCGATAAAAGTCTTACCGATGACGAAATTTTTGGACGCAGGAGCCATTAGCACACCGGCAGCCGCTTCATCTGCATATTCGTACTCAAGACTCTCAGCAGGAGAAGATCCCCCTTTATTATCAACGACGGAATAGGAAGTATTTTGTTTTGGGGCATTGACACGTAAATTTTCTTCTGGGTCCTGCTTCGTTGAATGAAATATTTTACTAAAAGCTTCAGTTCTTTGCTTTCGCGAAATATTCCCCACGTTAAATATATCTGAAAATTCTTTTTTCAAGCTATCAACAGATGTACCATGCCCTAATTCTTCATGTAAAATCTTCGAAACTGTAATCGGGCCAGTCTTTTCTACGATTTCGTCTGCGAATTTGTGAGTGTCAACACGAGGAGGGTGATTATCGCTATGAGCGCGGCCATGCGCAAGAGGACTCTTTATCTGGTTAGCGTTAGAAATCCCCGGCGAGCCTTGTTTACAATCTGGACTCTTTTCGTCGTAGCAGATGTTAATTTTATTATCTTTATCAGAGACAATATTTCCAATGTTATTTATAATGCCTCCAGGCCACCGAACCCTGGCGTCATCATATTCCGGATTTTTTTCAGCGTCAATTTTTTGTGTTAAAAACTCTCCTCCGCGGCGACCGAGGTGATCAATAAAATGACCTTCGGGTGGGAGCTTTTCTAAACTGGACAGTTCGTCGACTTGCGATGAATCAGAGACACGTGAAAAGGCCCTTACTGCCTCATTTGTTAGATCATTATTTTTATCTGAAACTGTGTCAGGAGATGAAGAAAGAGAATCTTTATTTGCAGAAAATTTTAGTATATCAGTACAACGCTCCTCTGCCCATTTTTTTTGGTCAGTCGACATTTTATACGAAAAGCTTTTGAGTGTGTTATAGTTATTTCTTTGGCTATGGTAATTAGGTCGTGCAAAATTTCCTGGTTGTTGTGCGCTTATTTGCACGAAGGGCTCAGTTCCCTCACGCGGCGTTTCAGCAACCGTTCTGTTATTTTGGGCGTCTATGTCATCAAGAAAAGGACTCTCTGATTCCGCGTCAAAATGACTTTTTTCAGAAGCGGAGGTACTATCGGACGGTGATGTCCTATCTTGCGGTGCCTGATATTTACGAATTGGTAACGGAGAAAGTGCGTCTAAAATTTTCTCTTCTTCATTATCGGTAGGGGAAGAATATACCGATACAGATAAGATATCATTTTGCTTTTGGCTGCCGACAGAAGTAGTCAGCCTACTGCCCTTTGAGGTTAGATCATTAACACCTGACTGTAAGACCCGTTGCTCATTTTGCTTATTAAGTGGTAATTCATTAGCTGAAATATCTTTGGGTTCCGTTTTTAAAAAAGGTAAATCAAAATCTCCATTTTGAAATGGAGTTTCGGGAGTTTGAGGCGCTGAGCTATCTGGCTTTGGAGAAGATTGGGAGCGCTGAGGAAGAGAATTTTCATCCCGTTTGTCCGAATCGAGAATTCGCGTAAACCTCCCTAAAGGATCATAGGGTCTATATCCTTTTTTTATTTCATACGGATTTTTGCGATCGTTACCGCTCATAATTTCTCTCACAAATGATCTGGACTTGAGTACAGTAAATTATTTCTGGACCAATTCTTAGTTTTAGATTATAAACCTTTTTTTCTCCACAGGCTCCTCATTTTATGTATTTGCAGAAATTTTTCAACGCATTTCTGTTAGCGCCTTTACACCTACAATCGAAAGTCCTGAAGATAAGACATTAATAACAGCCTGAATCAGGCCTAACCTAGCCAATGAAAGCTCTTTATCATCAAGTTGGATAAAGCGCAAATTAGGATCATCGTTACCTTTGTTCCAATGTCCGTGAAAATTTGAAGCGAGGTCGTAGAGATAAAACGCTAATCGATGCGGCTCTCTGTGAAGCACGGCTTGTTCAATAACACGCGGATATTCAGCCAGCTTACGTATCAGTGATATTTCGCTATCCTCTGTTAATCGATAAAGATTCGTAATCATCGAGTTATTTGAAAAATTTTTGATGAGAAAATTTTCTTGCGCTTGACGGAAGACTGAGTGGCAACGTGCGTTCGCATATTGCACATAAAAAATAGGATTATCTTTTGATTGCTCCATCACTTTTGCAAAATCAAAATCAATAGGTGCTTCACACTTACGAAAAAGCATCATAAAACGTACTGGGTCACTGCCGACTTCTTCTACAACATCGCGAAGAGTGATAAATGATCCAGCTCTCTTAGACATACGCACAGGTTGGCCATTGCGAAAGAACTTTACTAATTGACACAAAAAGACGCTTAATTTGGCTTTATTGGCAGAAATTGCTTTTGCCATCGCTTCTAGCCGCTTTACGTAACCGGCATGATCTGCTCCCAAGACGTAAATCATTTCGTCAAAATGACGATTAAATTTATCACGAAAATAAGCAATATCAGAAGCAAAATAAGTATAAGAGCCGTCAGATTTAACTAAGACACGGTCTTGGTCGTCGCCCACATCGGTTGAACGGAACAAGATTTGCTCGTGTGGCTCCCAGTCTTCTGTATTTTTCCCTTTTGGTGGCGGTAGTACCCCTTTATAGATATAACCATTTAAAGTAAGCTCGTTAATCGTATTACGAATGGCTTGCGCGTTATTTTCGTGAAGCACTTGTTCAGAAAAAAAGACATCATGGTAAATATTAAGGGTGGCTAAATCCTCACGAATCGCGGCCATCATCGCATCAATTGCACGCTTTTTCACTACAGATAAAGCTTCATCTTCACCTATAGTGAGCAAGCGGTCACCGAACTCTTGAGCTAGTGATTGCCCTAATGGTATCAGATATTGGCCGGGATACAGCCCTTCTGGAATTTCACTGACTGCCTGCCCAAGTGCTTCGCGGTAGCGCAGCAACACAGACTGGGCAAGCACTTCGATTTGCTCACCAGCATCATTAATATAATATTCTTTGGTAACATCATAGCCGACGAATTTTAGTAAACTAGAGAGAACATCCCCAATAACAGCGCCCCGGCAATGTCCGATATGCATCGGGCCGGTCGGATTCGCAGATACATACTCAACGTTGACCCGTTTACCTCGCCCTATGAAAACACGACCGTAAATCGTACCTTCTTCAATTATTAATTTTAATGTATTCTGCCAAAATGATCTTGTGAGCTTAATGTTGATAAATCCAGGGCCAGCGACACTGATATGGTCGATGAATTGATCATTTTTTAGAAGTTCCACGATTTTTTCCGCTAATATACGCGGATCTAGTCCAACGGATTTCGCTAATACCATAGCAGCATTCGTTGACAAATCACCGTGTAAAGAATCGCGCGGAGGGTCGACGGTGATTTTTGATAAATTTAGATTTTCACCATTTTTCCCTTTTATATCAGATAATTCGAGCAATTTTTTAATCTTATCCTCGAAATTCTTAAAGATATTCATATTTACATTCCGTGTTCATTCGAAATCGATTGAGCTAAATCATCTATAGGGCCGAATAACCGGCGATATTCGCGTAAAGCATAATGATCGGTCATACCTGACAGAAAATCAACAACAAGATGCGCTAATTCTCGGTTTGTTAGATGAGTTACTTGGAGGCACCAGCTTTCAGGCATTAAGTTCGGATTTTCATAGTAACAGCTGAATAATTTTTGCACAACGTGTTTTGCTTTATTTAAACGTATTAAGACTTGATCATGAGAGTAAAGGTTTTTGTATAAAAAAGCTTTTAGTTCTTTTTCTTGAATGGCCATTGTAGGAGAAAAAGTAATAATAATTCGTCCCGCTCGACGAACATCTGATGCACTTGTTGGTTTAAGGACCGCTAAATTTTTTTGTGACTGCTCGATAACATCTTCAATCATAGTCGTTATTTGTCTCCGGGCCAGTTCGTAGCCACATCGAGTTTGGTCGAGCTGCGGGTATTCTTCCTTAATATTTTCCAATAATAAAGCGGTCAGCGAATTTTTTTTAAGTTGGTCAATTGTCAAAAGACCCGAACGTAAACCATCATCGATGTCATGAGCATTATAGGCAATGTCATCAGCGACAGCAGCACATTGTGCTTCTAATCCGGCAAAACAGTCAAGTTCAAGATTCTGTTTTTCATTATACTGCAGAATGTCGATAGGGACATTTTTGTTGTTAGAATAAGGGCCTAAAAAGGGACCGTTATGTTTTACAAGCCCTTCGAGTGTTTCCCAAGTAAGGTTCAGTCCATCAAAATTTGCATAACGCTGTTCGAGCTTCGTAACGATTCGTAATGCTTGAGCATTGTGATCGAACCCACCATAAAGTGCCATTAATTGATTAAGGACCTCTTCTCCTGCGTGACCAAAGGGAGGGTGCCCAAAGTCATGAGCGAGAGCGATAGCTTCAGTGAGATCTTCATCAAGATGCAGCGCACGGGCTAATGTGCGTGCAATTTGAGAAACTTCGATTGAATGAGTAAGCCTCGTACGATAGTGATCGCTTTCAACAGCAATGAATACTTGGGTTTTGTGTTTAAGACGCCGAAATGCATTAGAATGAATGATACGGTCCCGATCTCGCTGAAAATGTGTGCGCAAAGTGCTCGCAGATTCATGAAATAATCTGCCGCGGCTTTCTTGAGGATTAGTACTATATATCGCTCGAGATTGATAATTAACATTACTAGCGCTCGCGTTCATTGCAAGTTATCTATTCTTCTCTTAAATTTAGAATCAGTTTGTTACTCATAGGTTTTTAAGATACTCTCTCGATAATTTTATGCAAGGATATATGAAAAATGAGTGTGCACATTTCAGATTGTGCTGCCAAGCGGATTGAGCAAATACTCTTGAATGAACCCGATAAAAGGGCTCTACGTATTTCTGTTGAAGGCGGCGGGTGTTCGGGTTTTTCTTATAAATATGATTTGGTTTCCGAAAGCAAGGAGGGTGATCTCGTTATTAAAAAAGGTGGAGCGGTTATATTTATTGATTCAATGTCTTTACCTTTTATGGAAGGGGCTGAAATTGATTTTGTTGACAATCTTATGGAGCAATCTTTTCAAATTCGTAACCCCAATGCTGTTTCATCATGCGGTTGTGGTGTTAGTTTTTCAATATAGGATGGCAATATTGCTCCTTGAAAAGATTATCGCTTTAGTCAACAATATAAAAATGGGTATTTTTACGAAAATATTGTATAGAGCTCTTTGGCGGGTAGTAATATTTACCTTATCGAGCTGTAGCGCTTACGCATTCTCCGACGGAGAAAGACTTCCAAATTATCAGCGAGAAAAAACGTTAACTTCCATTATATATTCTCAGAATCACGAAACAGAAGTTATGCACCCTCAGGCTCAGCTAATATTGCACGCTCGGTTAACTGCTAGTAGCGAAAATCTTACAGAAGGCCTAGTGTGGCGAGTTTATGCACCTACTTTGGGAATCGATGATAAATTACCATTAATAGCAACTTCTGAAGGGGGGAGTGCGCGCTTTGATTTAGAAAAAGGAAGCTATCTTGTCCATGTTTCGTTTGGCCACGCCAGTATGGTAGAATACATAAGTTTGGAAAGCGGTCAACACCTTACCAAAAATTTTAATCTTAACGCGGGTGGCGTTATTTTTAATGGTACGTTACTCAATGGTAAAATTAATGAAAAGGAGTTGCTTTTTACCATATACAAGGATGCGAAGGAAGACGATGATACGGGTATAATTTTGTCAGATGTTAAGCCAGGGTCAATTGTGCGTTTAAGGGCAGGGAGTTATCATGTCGTTTCTCATTATGGTTCAGTTAATGCCATTATACGTTCAGATATCCACGTGGATGCCGGTAAAATTACAGAAGTAAGTCTTCAGCATCAAGCGGCCCAAATCGTGTTAAAGTTAATACGTCAAGAAGGAGGGGAAGCGCTGGCAGACACAAGCTGGTCTATCACTAATGATTCCGGTGATATTATTTATGAAACGGTTGGCGCGTACGTTTCGTTTGTGCTAGTTGAGGGCAATTATATTGCTATTGCCAAAAATAAAGACCAAATTTATCAAAAGGTTTTTGCAGTAGTTTCTGGCCAAGATGAAGACGTAAACGTTTTGGCAGACGTACAGAATGCACAAAAATTTGATGAATTGGTAGATTGATTATCGTTTATGAGTATATAAACAGTAGTTTAAAATGGGTGTAGAGCCTTGATGACTGAATTTTCGACATTTAGTGTATTTTTCGCCGGCGCGTTGTCTTTTTTGTCGCCGTGTGTTTTGCCCTTAGTTCCCCCTTATTTATGCTATATGGCGGGCGTAACTATCGACGATTTTCGTTTGGCGAAGCAAAATGGGAGCACTTCTGTGCGTTTAGCACTTTTATCTTCCGTTGTTGCTTTTATTTTCGGTTTTACAACTGTTTTTATTGCATTGGGTGCGAGTGCGAGTACGATTGGCAAATTTGTGGGCTATTATCGTGATTGGTTAGCTATTGCGGCTGGAATTATTATCATTATTTTTGGCTTAAATTTTTTGGGCGTTTTCAAGATTGGTTTTTTATTTCGAGAAGCGCGTTTTCAAACGCGCAAAATGCCTTCCGGACCTTTGGGAGCCTATGTAATTGGCTTAGCTTTTGCATTTGGCTGGACGCCGTGTATAGGCCCAATTTTGGGGCCTATTATAACACTTGCAGGAACAAAAGAAACTGCAGGCGAAGGGGCTGTACTTTTAGGAATATATGCACTAGGACTTGGAGTGCCTTTCATGCTGGCGGCTTTATTCTCGGGCAGCTTTACGAGATTTTTAGGCGCTTTTCGTGTTCATTTAGGGAAAATTGAAAAAATTATAGGAATTTTTTTGATCGCTACGGGTATTTTATTTTTGACAGGCTCTATGCAAAATTTTTCGTTTTGGCTTTTAGAAAAATATCCTTTGCTGAGCGAGGTTGAATCTATTAATTGGCATGATGCTACAAATTTATTTAAGTTTTCTCATTAATTTTGTGTATTTTTATGGTTAGAAATTGCCTTTCTATTGTTCTTGCAGCAGGTGAGGGAACGCGTATGAAATCGTCCCTTCCAAAAGTACTTCATAAAATAGCTGGACTACCACTCATATGTCACGTGTTAAGACAGATAGAATTGATAGAATCCTCGCAGTTGGCGGTGGTTGTCGGATCTGGGGCTGAAGATGTTGCTGAAGTCGTTCGATCATTTGCAAAAGATGCAATAATTTTCCAACAAAAAGAACGTTTAGGAACCGCCCATGCGGTTTTATCCGCTCAGCTAGCTTTACAGAATAGGATAGATGATATCCTTATTGTTTTTGGTGATACTCCTTTGATTGAAAAAGATTCATTGGCGCGAATGCGTGCGCATCTCGCTATGGGCGCAGATGTTGTTGTGGCTGGTTTTTATGCTTCTGATCCAACAGGTTATGGCCGTCTAATTAGGAAAAATGGTCAATGCGTCGCTATTGTAGAAGAAAAAGACGCGAGCGATGAAGAAAAAAAAATTTCCTTTTGTAATGGCGGCGTGATGGCTATCAATGGGGAGTGTGCACTTTCTCTTTTAAATAAGGTTGGTAATAACAATACGAAGAGAGAATATTATTTGACAGATATTGTTTCTATCGCTTCACATAAAGGCTTGGATGTTCGAATAGTCGAGGTGCCTTTTGACAACGTTATAGGAGTCAATAATTGTCTTGAGCTTTGTGAGACTGATACTTTATGGCAAAAGCGTAAAGCACGTGACCTTATGTTATCCGGTGTTATTATATTGAAGCCAGAGAGTGTTTATTTTTCTTATGATACAGAAATTGAACCAGGCGTTGTGATTGAACCAAATGTTTATTTCGGACCAGGAGTGAAAATACGGTCTGGTGCGGTTATCCGCGCGTTTAGTTATTTAGAGGGGGCTGATATTGGCGCGGATGCACAAATTGGGCCTTATGCACGTTTACGTCCTGGAACAGAGTTAGCACGATCGGTTAAAGTTGGAAATTTTTGTGAAATTAAACAAGCAAAAGTAGGTGAAGCTACCAAAATTAACCATTTAAGTTACATTGGCGATGCAGAAATTGGTATGCATACCAACATCGGAGCAGGCACGGTTACTTGTAATTATGATGGCATAAATAAATTTAAGGCTGTAATCGGTGACAATGCCTTTATTGGTTCTAATTCAGCGCTTGTTGCTCCATTGATCATAGGGGAAGGTTCTTATATCGCTTCTGGTAGTGTTATCACCGAAAATGTTCCTGTGGACAGCGTGGCTTTTGGACGTGCACGACAGGTTATAAAAGAGGATGGTGCAACGCGATTGCGTGCGCGCTTATCAGAAAATAAACGAAATAAATAATTTTTAAACCCATCTCTCCATTTTATGGTAATTTAATAATCATGCAGAGCCTTGTCCTTAGTTACTGCCATACCATATTCGATTTGGGTGGTTGCCTGAAGTTTGTACAAAGACAGTTAAATTATTTTGCAGATCTATTATAGATTTTGGATGCGGATCGGAGCTTTCTAATGTGCGGGATTATTGGAATTCTTGGAAATAGGTCTGTAGCATCCTATTTGATTGAAGGTTTGAAGCACCTTGAATATAGGGGATATGATTCGTCCGGCTTAGCGACAGTGCATAATGGGCGCCTTCATCGTGTTCGAGCTGAGGGAAAGTTAATTCATTTAGAAGAGAAACTAAAAATAACACCTTTGGAAGGAAATTTAGGCATTGGCCACACGCGCTGGGCTACGCATGGAGGGGCAGTAGAGAGGAATGCTCACCCTCATATGACTGAGCGGCTTGCGATTGTTCATAATGGTATTATCGAAAATTTTGCAGAATTGCGAAAAGAACTTACCGAAGATGGTTACATCTTTGAAACAGAAACTGACACTGAAGTTGTTGCTCATTTAATTACGCGCGCGTTAAAAAGCGGCCTGTCTCCGCAAGAAGCGACTCTTACTAGCCGGAAAAGATTACAGGGCGCCTTTGCGATTGTTCTCATTTTTGAAGGTGAAGACGACCTTATGATTGCCGTCCGCTCTGGGCCACCTTTGGCGGTTGGTTATAGTAAAGATGAATTTTTTGTGGGGTCGGATGCAATCGCTTTAGCTTCATTTACTGATCGCATAAGTTACATGGAAGATGGGGATTGGGCTGTACTCACACGTGAAGGGGTAACAATCTACGATCTCGATAATCAGCGCGTAGAACGCCCTATCATTAAATCATTTGAGGGTTCTCTGTTAGTTTCTAAAGGCAACCACCGCCATTTTATGCGCAAAGAGATATTTGAGCAACCTGAAGCTATTTCTCGTAATTTAGCTCATTATTTTGATCTTGGAAATTATTCGGTTCGCTCGCTTGGAAATTTAATCGACTGGAAAAATATCAATAGGTTATCATTCGCGAGTTGCGGGACAGCTTACTACTCAACCTTAATTGCGCGCTATTGGTTCGAGAGCTTCGCTGCACTCAGTGTTGATAATGATGTAGCTTCTGAATTCCGCTATCGTGAACCACCTATAACAACTGACATATTACCGGTTTTTGTTTCTCAATCTGGTGAAACAGCGGATACATTGGCGTCTTTACGCTACTGTCGGGACTGTGGCGTAAAAACAGCAACAGTTGTGAATGTTATGCAGTCAACTATGGCAAGAGAGGCTGATTTTGTTTTACCAACATTAGCTGGTCCAGAAATTGGGGTCGCTTCAACGAAGGCTTTTATGTGCCAGTTATCAACACTCGCTTCAATGGCGCTTAGTGCAGCTAAGCAACGTGGGTGTCTCTCGAAGATGACAGAACAGAAATTAATTCAACAATTGGCGGAAGTACCGAAGATTTTAAATGAGGTTTTAAAGCTAGATAATAAAATTGAACTCATTTGCCGTGATTTAATAAATGTAAAGGGCGTTCTTTACTTAGGACGCGGCACTTCTTACCCAATCGCTTTAGAGGGTGCTCTTAAACTAAAAGAGCTTTCTTATATTCACGCTGAGGGGTATGCAGCAGGCGAGCTGAAACATGGACCGATCGCGTTAGTTGATGAGACGATACCGATCATTGTCGTTGCACCTTATGATAAATGGTTTGAAAAAACTTCTTCTAATATGCAAGAAGTAGCAGCGCGTAACGGTCGTATTATTTTAATAACGGACAGAAGAGGAGCGATGGCAACGCGTTTTGATTCTTCGTCGGTTATTATTTTACCGGATGTTCCTGAGTTTATTGCACCCATTATTTATGCTTTACCCATTCAGCTTATCGCTTATCATACAGCTGTTTTATTGGGGACAGACGTTGATCAACCGCGTAATTTGGCAAAATCAGTGACTGTTGAGTAAAAGAGGATTTTTTATCTTTGGGAGTTGTAATTATTTTCAGTGTGTTATTTTATATCTTTAAGAAACACGCTGATGTTTCAAAAATTCCACATCTGTGATACCTGGGTAGGGTGGGGGGTGCTTCAGAATATCAAAAATCTTTTTATAAATTGAGCGTGCTGAAATTTATACTTAATTATACTTGTGAAAATGATCACAATTTTGGCGGTGCGGTTCTTTATAATCTCATTTGCGGAATTTCTTTTTCAGATTAGCCTGCGCGTAAGAGCTGAATGGCGTCGTCGCGTCCAAAAAGATGAAGGAGTAGCCGTAAAGCTCTTCCTCGTTCTGAAGAAAGATTGGCGTCGCGTTGTAAAAATAGGCGTGCCTCCTTTCTCGCCGTTAATAAGAGATCACTATGTGCTGCGAGATTTGCGATATGGAATTCGGGTATACCAGATTGTCGTGTTCCTAAAAGCTCGCCCTCGCCTCGTAAGCGCAGGTCTTCTTCAGCGATTTTAAAACCATCTTCTGTATTACGTATAATGTTAAGGCGCGCTGCGGCTGTCTTTGTGAGGGGATTTTTGTATAGCAGAATACAAGAAGATTTTTTGTCTCCACGCCCTACACGTCCGCGTAATTGATGTAGTTGTGAAAGGCCGAAATGTTCCGCATGTTCGATGACAATGATTGAGGCATCAGGAATATCCACCCCTACTTCGACGACTGTGGTTGCGACTAAAATACGTATATCTCCACATTTAAAAGATGTTATCGCTGCGTCTTTTTCACCGGAAGGCATTTTCCCATGTATCATACCAACACAAGTTCCAAACTGTTTTTGTAAGGAAGCAAAACGACTTTCAATCGATGTTAATTCGAGGGCTGTAGATTCTTCAACTAAGGGGCAGATCCAATAAAGTTTTTCGCCTTTTTCTAACGCAGATGCAATTCTCTCTATAAGCTCATTTATCCGCTCTAAAGGAATTGTCGCTGTGGTAATTGGTTGTCGTCCCATTGGTTTATCCGCAATTTTTGATACATCCATATCACCAAAAGCCGTTAATACCAGTGTGCGCGGGATGGGGGTAGCAGTCATGACCAGCATATCAGGTTTATGGCCTTTTTCTGTGAGAGCGAGACGTTGGTGAACGCCGAAACGGTGCTGTTCATCAATGATGGCAAGCGCAAGATTATTATATGCGATATTTTTTTGTATAAGCGCGTGAGTGCCAATGATGATAGAGGTTTGCCCTGATAAAATACCGTTGAGGATATTTGTACGCGATTTTCCTTTTTCTCGTCCTGTCAAAAGAGTCGTTTGTAAACCGATTTTTTGAGCGAGAGGGGCGATTGTGGCGAAGTGTTGTCGGGCAAGAACTTCTGTTGGTACCATTAAAGCTGACTGTCCAGAGTTTTCAGCAATTTGCGTTATCGCCATCAGTGCAACTACAGTTTTACCTGCCCCCACATCACCCTGAAGAAGCCTTAACATAGGTTCAGGTGAAGCTAAGTCCCTTTCAATATCTTTTATCGCTTCTATTTGCCCATTTGTAAGTTGAAAGGGCAAGGCTTTGAGAAGTTTTTTAGTATAAGTGGCCGTTGATGGGCGGGAAGCTCCTAAAAAAGATTTTGTTTTTAAACGCACAAGGCCGAGAGCTAATTGGCCCGCGAGAAGTTCGTCATAAGCAAGACGTTTACGCGCAGTACTTTCTAAAGTAAGGTCGCGGGGATCTATGGGGGCGTGGATACGGCGCAAAGCAACAGAGAAAGAGGGAAAGTTTTGCTGCTTTTTCACACTTTCATCTATCCACTCAGGTAAAAGAGGAATATAGTCGAGGGCGTTTTGTATTGCGCGTTTCAGTGTTTTTGCTGATAATCCAGTAGTAGAGGGGTAAAGAGGCTCTATTAATGGCATCTGGTTTAGCTGTTCATTTGATGTGATATGATCAGGGTGGATCATTGAGAGCTGTCCGTTGAATCGTTCAACTTTACCCGATACAGTAACTTTTTTTCCCTTTGGTAACTGTTTTTCTAACCAAGAACGTTGGGCGTGAAAAAACACTAAACTTATAGTGCCCGTTTTGTCGTGAGCAATAACGCGATAAGGCAATCGTCTGCGACTCATTGGTGGCGGTTGATGTTCATCGATAATGATTTCAAGAGTGACGATGGTTCCTTCTTCTGCGAAAATAATATCGGGTTGCATTCTACGATCTATAACAGAATGAGGCATCAACCGGAGTAGATCTATGAGGTAAGGATCCCGTTGTGTAAGATTAATATTAAGGATTTTGGCTATCAAAGAACAAACCTTTGGGCTGATTCCCGAAAGGGTGCGAATGGAGGAAAAAAGAGGGTCAACGAGGCTTGAAGGCATAAGAAAATTTAGCCTGCCCTTTTTATTTTTTCCAGTACCTTAAAAGAGATTTTTGGGAATAAACCACTTAATATATATACAAAGAAGCTGCGCTATTTAACTTTCGGCCTTAGATAGAAAAGGAAGCTGTTGACGAGTAAGTAAAATAAGAGCACAAAAAGAGTTCATACCAAATAATATTTTATATGATTACTAAGTGTTTGCTTTACGGTAATCTAATATGAGATATGAATGAAATTAGCGTATTTTCTGAATATACGAGAATGCTGAAGCTTCAGGCTCAGCATGACGGGGTCAGGTGCAATTTATCGCAAGACAGATGAGAGTTTTGGTTTGACATTTATTTACGGTAGGGAATTGCAAGAGTGTCAGAAGAAAAAAACAAAATACAAGACGGTCAAAATTGTCTCCCTCGTTTCATTCATTTGAGAGTACATTCGGCTTATTCGCTTCTTGAGGGAGCTTTGAAGATCAAACAAATTATTCAGCACGCAGTTTCTGACCATGCACCGGCAATAGCTATAACGGACACGAATAATTTATTTGGTGCCTTGGAGTTTTCGCAATGTTGTTTTGCTGAGGGCATTCAGCCGATTATTGGCTGCCAGCTCGCGGTTGATTTTGGTGATGAAAACCATGATACACGTCTAACTAAATGGCGTTGTACTTCTGATTTTTCCTCTATCGTTTTGTTTGCTGCTAGCGAAACAGGTTATGCTCATTTAGTCCGCCTCGTTAGCCGTGCTCATTTAGATAAGAGAGATACTGATTCTCCTCATATTAAGGCTGATTGGCTATTGTCGCACAATGATGGGATTATCGCTTTAACTGGCGGTAAGGGGGGGCCCATTAATTCGGCTTTAGCAGAAGACAGGGTAGAACAAGCTGCAGAGCGTCTAGCTTATTTGAAGCAGATTTTTGGTGATCGCCTTTATATCGAATTACAGCGGCATGATTCTTACGACAGGAAAGTGGAAGCAGCACTTGTAGAATTAGCTTATGCACATGAGATTCCTCTTGTTGCAACTAATGAAGCTTTTTTTCTGAATAAAGAGGGATATGAGGCTCATGATGTATTGATGGCGGTCGCGGAAGGACAAATTGTTTCTAATCCGGATCGAAAGCGTGTGACGCTGGATCATCATTTGAAAACGCAAAATGAAATGGCCGTATTGTTTTTTGATCTTCCAGAAGCGTTGGAAAACAGCGTTGAAATTGCATTACGTTGCCACGCTTTTACACCAATTCGAAAATCTATTTTGCCTCGTTTCATAAAACAATCTACAAACTCCGCTTCTGCTTTGGAGGCAGAGGCTGAAGAATTATCAAGACAGGCTGCAGCAGGTTTAAAAATGCGCCTTGAAACAATTGGTTTGGCCGAAGGCCACACGGTCGCGGATTATGAACGACGGCTTGATTACGAAATTTCAATTATTACGCGTATGAAATTTTCTGGTTATTTTTTAATTGTTTCGGACTTTATTAAGTGGGCAAAAGCTCGTGATATTCCTGTTGGTCCAGGACGTGGCTCTGGTGCAGGTTCGCTTGTTGCTTACGCGCTGACTATCACCGATGTTGACCCATTGCGTTTTTCCCTATTGTTTGAGCGTTTTCTCAATCCAGACCGCGTTTCTATGCCTGATTTT
This sequence comes from Bartonella australis AUST/NH1, assembly GCF_000341355.1. Lineage (NCBI taxonomy): Bacteria > Pseudomonadati > Pseudomonadota > Alphaproteobacteria > Hyphomicrobiales > Bartonellaceae > Bartonella > Bartonella australis. The sequence continues at coordinate 915,846 of NC_020300.1, read as the reverse complement.
GATATTGATTTTTGCCAAGAGCGGCGCGAAGAGGTCATTCATTACGTTCAGGAAAAATATGGCTACGACCAAGTAGCTCAGATTATTACATTCGGTAAATTGCAAGCACGTGCGGTACTGCGTGATGTGGGCCGTGTCCTGGAAGTTCCTTATCGCCAGGTAGATTATCTAACAAAATTAGTTCCCGCCGCGCCTGGTAGTAATGTTGAATTGGCTAAGGCTATTAAGGATGAACCAAAATTTGAGGAAGAAAAGAAAAAAGAGCCAGTTGTTGGGCGCATGTTGGATATCGCGCTGCAGCTTGAGGGGCTTTACCGTCACGCATCGACTCATGCTGCAGGGATTGTTATTGGTGACCGGCCGTTGTTAGAGCTTGTACCAATGTATCGTGATCCACGTTCTGACATGCCAGTCACCCAATTTAACATGAAATATGTTGAACAGGCCGGGCTGGTAAAATTTGATTTTCTCGGTTTAAAAACGCTCACTGTTTTGAAAATGGCTGCGGATTTTGTCGCGCGAAAAGGTATTAAAGTAAATTTATCATATATTCCTCTCGACGATGAAGCGACTTATTCCATGATGGCACGCGGTGAGACGGTTGGCGTGTTTCAAGTTGAAAGTTCTGGTATGCGTAAGGCGCTTATCGGAATGCAACCGGATTGTATTGAAGACATCATCGCACTTGTAGCGCTTTATCGCCCCGGCCCTATGGAAAATATTCCGATTTATAATGCACGCAAACACGGGGAAGAAGAAATTACTTCTATCCACCCTAAAATAGATCATCTGATTAAAGAAACACAAGGTGTCATTGTTTATCAAGAACAGGTAATGCAGATTGCTCAGGTACTTTCTGGCTATTCGCTCGGGGAAGCAGATTTATTGCGCCGCGCCATGGGGAAAAAGATCCATCAGGAAATGCAAAAACAACGTGCACGTTTTGTGAGTGGTGCTGTTGATGGTGGTATTGATAAGGGGCAGGCTGATTTTATATTTGATCTCTTAGCGAAATTTGCAGATTACGGTTTTAATAAATCACATGCTGCCGCTTACGCAATTGTTTCTTATCAAACAGCTTATATGAAGGCACACTATCCAGTTGAGTTTTTAGCCGCCTCTATGACGTATGATATGGCGAATACAGATAAGTTAAATGATTTTCGGCGTGAGGCATTGAGATTAGGTATTGAAGTTATGGCGCCTTGCGTGCAAACATCACACCGCGTTTTTGAGGTTGGCGAAAATCGTATTTATTATTCTCTCGCAGCTATTAAAGGTGTGGGAGATTCGGTGGTTGATCATATCGTAGCTTGCCGCGGAGAAAAACCTTTTAAGAATCTAGAGGATTTTTTTGAGCGCATCGACCCTCGCATCGTTAATAAGCGGGCGATGGAGAATTTAATTTATGCCGGTGCTTTTGATTGTTTTAACGTTGCGCGTGAGGTTTTATTGGCTAGTCTTGGAACCCTTAATGCGCGCGCTATTCGTGTCCTTGATAATAATTTTAGTGGGCAGACCGATATATTCGGGATGATGGACGGGCCGAAAGAGCCCCTCATTTTATCGCAAGCTCCTCTTTGGTCTCCAGCTGAGAAACTACATCACGAATTTCAGGTGATAGGCTTTTACTTTTCTGCTCATCCTTTGGATGAGTATCGAACTGTTCTCGCTAAAAAACGCGCCCAAACTTGGGACAATTTTGCTAACGCGGTTAAAGGGGGGGCGACAGCCGCTCGGCTTGCTGGGACTGTCGTAGCAAAACAAATTCGCAAAACAAAATCTGGCAAAAAAATGGGAATTGTTCAGTTTTCTGATACAAGTGGCCAGTATGAGGCGGTTATATTTTCTGAGGGGCTTTCTGTTTACGGGGATATGTTAGAGCCTGGAAAATCCTTTATTGTTACAGTGAGTGCGGAAAACCGCTCTGAGGGTATTAGTTTGCGCATTGAGACGGTTCAGTCTTTAGAGAAGGAATCTGTACGAAATCACAAAATGATGCGCCTCTTTATACAAACAGTGGATATGCTCCCGCAAATTGAGCAAAATTTAAATTCAGACGGCAACGGAGAGGTAGGGATCATTCTGCTTCAAGAAAATGGATCACGAGAAATTGAGATAGCTCTTCCAGAACGATATAAAGTAAATTTACGTGTAGCGAGTGTTATGAAAGCGCTTCATGGCGTCGTTGATGTAGAACTAAATTGAAAAAATAGTGAGACGATTATCTTGTACTGACTCCTCAATTTCAGACCGCGCTTTCACAAAATTTCCATTATACCGTTTTTGTTGTGCTCAGAGCGTCATAATTATAAAGCCAATCAAGGTCAGACATGATACTTTCTGGCGAGCGGATTTTCGTTATGAGATTACGCATAATTGCTACAGGTCCGGTTGCATGGTAAACCAGTCTGTTAAAATTTCCACGCTTTTTTACAGCTGTGATGCGGGGTTTGCGTATTTTTTCATAAAGTGAAATGGCTTCGGTAAGCGAAAGATTATTCATGGAGAGTACTTCTGCTAATATAGCAGCGTCTTCTATAGCCATAGCGGCGCCTTGTGCTGCAAAGGGTAGGGCTGCATGCGCACAATCGCCGACAAATACTTGCTGCTTTAGACCTAAAAAACGATTATATTTCATTTGGAATAATGGCCAATAGCTCCATTCGCCAATATTGTCAAAGATTTGAAGAATTTGAGGATTCCAGTCATTGAAAAGAGATAGGAGTTTTTCTTTTTTTCCCTTTTTGTTCCACTCTTCTCCTGGATTTTCTCCGCGGGTGATAGCTACGAAATTAAAAATTTTTCTTGCTTGAATGGGGTAAATAACGAGGTGATTTTTAGGCCCCATCCAAGCTGTAATTGTCTTCATATCCTGCAATAAAGAGCAAAAGCTTTTAGGTAAATTTTCTAATATTGCTGTGGTGCGCCAGGCAATAAAGCCGCTAAAATCTGCTCTTTCATAAAAAGGAGGAAATTGCCGTAACTTCGACCAAACGCCATCGCACCCGATGAGAAGCGGCGTTGAATAAAAACAATATTGTTGTATTTTAATGGATTTTTCAGTCTTTATTGTTTCTATATTAATGCTATTGGTTTCGGTTTGATTTAACGACGTGATATCCTCGCCTTTTTTATATTCGATGAGAGGATTTTTAATAACGGTGTCATATAAAATTTTTTGCAAATCAGCCCGGTGAATCGTAATATAAGGGGCCATCCAGCGTTTTCTAGATAAATTAATAAGGTTTATACGCAGGTGCGTTTTTAGAGAGATTCCGTCTTTTAGCTCAAGAAAATGCGGCTCAACGCCTGCTTCCTTTAATTTGTCGAGAATTTTCCAGCGGGAAAAAATACGCGTCACGTTCGGCGTGAGCTGAATGCCAGACCCAGCATCATCGAGCTGTTCACGCTTTTCGATAATAATACTCGCAATTCCTTTATGGGCGAGCGCTAAAGCGGAGCTCAAGCCCGCTATACCCGCTCCGACGATGATTGGAAATTGGTCTGTTGGCCATTTTGTATCCATGTTGAAAAAATAAACAATAGTTTACAACAGGCCGTCCGCGTAATATCTGCATCCTGCTGGGTTTGTTTGATCACGTGGTAGTAAGTGATTATAGCGGTAAAGTGTTGAGCAATAGGGGCAAATTTTTTCCTCAGCCGCTCCCATATCGATAAAAATATGAGGATGGTCAAATGGTTTTGTGGCCCCGACGCACATAAATTCTTTTACACCGATTTCAATTACTTTATATCCGAGGTCGTTTTGAAAATAGGGGACGTTATGATCAGCCATAATATGCAAACTCCGGATAGGTTTCTCAATAAGACGTGGGGTAGAGCACATGCCCCATATTCACTAATTTGTAATACAATTCATTGCGATGCAAGATGTTTTTTACTTAATTTATAAACAGGGATGGTTCCAATTGTTTAAAAATATCAATATAAATAATATAATAAAGTTTATATATTGCAGTCACAATAAACAATAAAATGTTTTAAGCCTTACTTGAGGGTGCATTCGCGGGGAACATTTATAAATTATAAATATTAGCCAGGATGTATGAAACAGGTGGTGATAGATCAAATTGCTTAACAGGGTATGATGATGAAGGATCCAGCGCGGTTCGTTAATCGAGAATTTTCATGGTTACAATTTGATGATCGTGTGTTGATGGAAGCTGCTAACCCTAAACATCCTTTATTAGAACGAGTACGATTTCTTTCAATTTCAGCAACTAATCTTGATGAATTTTTTATGGTTCGCGTCGCTGGACTCGCTGCCCAAGTCCGCGCTGGAATTACAACGCATGGTGCAGATGGGCGCACACCACAAGAGCAACTTGATTTTGTGTTAACCGAAATCTCGCATTTACAATCTAATCAACAGAAAGAATTTTGTATTTTATGTCATGAGTTAAAGCGGAATAATATTGAAATTACTTGTTCTGAGAAGCTTTCAGAAGTTGAAAAAATATGGCTTGAAAGGTATTTCCTTGATAAAATTCTCCCTGTTTTAACGCCTTTACCTATTGGACCTGATCGCCCTTTTCCATTTATTCCTAATCTAAGTCTTTCTGTCGCGTTTCAATTGTCACGACATGCTGATGAATATTCTACGATGGCAGTGCTATGCGTACCGATGTCTCTAAAGCGCTTTATTCTTCTTCCTCACGAAGGTAACGGTTTTCGTTTTATCGCATCTGAGGATATTATAAGTCTTTTCATTAATCACTTGTTTTCTGGTTATGAAGTCAGTGGATTTGGTGCATTTAGAATTATCCGCGATAGCGATATTGAAGTGGAAGAAGAGGCTGAGGATTTTGTTCGCTTTTTTGAAACTGCGCTTAAAAGACGCCGTCGTGGACAGGTTATTCGAATTGAATTTGATGCGAAAATGCCTGAAAATTTACGCGGGTTTATAATGAGTGGATTAGCTGTTTCTGATAATCGTATAAGTGTGTTAGATGGGTTGTTAGCGCTCAATATGATATCAGAAATTGCTTCTATTCCGCGCGGTGATTTAAAATTTATTCCTTATAATCCTCGTTTTCCTGAATGTATCCGTGAGTATAGTGACGACTGCTTTGCAGCTGTTCGAGAAAAGGATGTCATTATTCATCACCCCTACGAATCATTTGATGTCGTTGTACAATTTTTGCGCCAGGCTGCAGATGATCCTAATGTTATCGAAATTAAGCAAACTCTTTATCGCACATCGAATGACAGCCCTATTGTGGGCGCCTTGATAGGTGCGGCCAAACAAGGTAAGCTGGTGACCGCTTTAGTGGAGGTTAAAGCGCGTTTCGATGAAGAAGCTAATATTCGTTGGGCGCGTAACCTTGAGCGTGCAGGTGTCCGGGTCATTTTCGGTTTTATTGAGTTCAAAACGCACGCTAAGATGTCATTAGTGGTAAGACGAGAAGAGAAACGTCTTCGCTCTTATGTGCATTTTGGAACCGGAAATTACCACCCGGTCACTGCCAAAGTTTACGCGGATCTTTCTTTTTTTACTGCTGATGATGATATCGGCCGCGATGTTGCGCTGTTATTTAATTATATCGCTGAATATGCACGGCCAAGTGAGCCAATGAAGATTGCTTTTTCACCATTAACATTGCGTAGCCGTATTCTTGAGCATATTGAAAGGGAAATTGCTCATGCGAAACAGGGACGGCTCGCTGCTATTTGGATGAAAGTAAATGCATTAGTTGATCCTGAAATTATTGATGCTTTATACTGTGCTAGTCAAGCAGGTGTGCAGGTCGATTTAGTAGTGCGAAGTATATGTTGTTTGCGTCCTGGTATTCCGGGGTTTTCAGATAATATTCGTGCAAAATCAATAGTGGGGCGTTTTCTTGAGCATAGCCGTATTTTTTGTTTTGGTAACGGTGAAGATTTGCCGAGTGAGAACGCTATTGTTTATTTTAGTTCGGCTGATATGATGCCACGCAATCTTGATCACCGGATCGAAGTATTAGTTCCGGTTTTTGATAAAATAGTTCGTCAGAAAATTCTTTTTCAGGTCATGTTGGCTAATATTATTGATAACCAACAAAGCTTTGATATATTGGGCGATGGGACATCAAAGCGTGTGACGTTACAAAAAGGTGAAAAGCCGTTTAATATGCAGGAGTATTTTATGACAAATGCAGGTCTTTCTGGGGATGGGAAGTCTTTTCAGTCTTCTGCTTCGTGTTTGATTGCGTTATATCGGCAGAAGAAAGCAATACATAAAGACTGAAATATCAATGACATACATAAATGCTCAGGGTCGGCTTAAGGGGCGAAAGCCCGTCGCCGTTATCGATATCGGTTCCAATTCTGTTCGGCTTGTTATTTATGAAGGTCTGGTGCGTTCTCCGACAGTTTTATTTAACGAAAAAATTCTATGCGGGCTTGGTCAAGGTGTCGCAAAAACAGGGTTTTTAGAAGAAAAATCAGTTGAAATGGCGCTAAGAACGCTAAAGCGGTTTCGCGCACTTTGTCGGCAAATTGGTGCAGATAAGATCCATACTTTGGCAACGGCAGCAGCACGAGAAGCGAAAAATGGGTTGACTTTTATTCAAAGGGCCGAAAATATTTTGCAAAATAAAATATATGTCCTTTCAGGAAGTGAAGAAGCTATTTACTCCGCTTATGGGGTTATTTCTACTTTTCATCGGCCAAATGGTATTTCTGGTGATCTTGGCGGCGGAAGCCTCGAACTTATTGATATTCATGATTTCAATATAGGTGAGGGAATAACACTACCTCTTGGTGGTTTGCAGCTGCAGTATATGTCAAATAATGATATTGTCACGGCTGAAAAGATTGTACGCGAGCAGCTTCGCAAAGCTGCTATCGCGCGTAGAAGCAGGGCACGATATTTTTATGCGGTGGGGGGAACCTGGCGTAACTTGGCAAAACTCCATATGGCAACTATGCACTATCAGCTGCCTGTTATGCACGGCTATGAAGTTGATGTACCTGAAATAAAGGATTTTTTGCGTCTTGTAGCGAATAAAAATATCGATAAGATGAAAGGAATTTCAGCTATTTCGAAGAATCGGCGTCAGCTTTTACCTTACGGAGCAACCGTCCTTACTGAACTTATCCAGTGTATGGGGTTTGAAAAGATCATTTTTTCTGGTGCCGGCGTGCGCGAAGGGTTTCTATATTCACAATTATCGCAGGATGTTCGTGTCTCAGATCCTTTAATTGCGGCATGCGCAGAAACTGCTGTTTTACGGGCACGCTCACCGAAGCAGGCAGAGGAACTTATTGATTTTACTACGAGTGCGTTTGAAATTTTTGGAATTTCAGAAACTGAAAATGAATATCGTTATCGTAAGGCGGCTTGTCTTCTCGCTGATATTGGTTGGCGCATACATCCGGATTATCGGGGTAACGAAGCTGCTAATCAGATAGCATTAGGATCTTATCCAGGGATTTCCCATGAAGGACGTATTTATGCTGCGTTAGCTGTATTTTTTCGCAATACAGGTTCATTTATTGACGAAGAATCCCCGGAGATTCTCAAATTAGCGACTAAGGACATAACTGAAAAAGCATGTATTCTTGGTGGGATTATGCGTGTTGCTAACCTTTTTAGTGCTTCTACTGCAGGAATTTTACCCAACTTAACATGGCATAAAAAGCAAGATTATATTATACTACACATCCCTGTGCGTTATGCTGATTTGATAGGTGAGCGGCCCCGCGGGCGGTTGAATCAGTTGTCAAAAATAGTGAAATGTCCTTTGGTTTTTGAAAGTTCTTAATTTTTTACGAGTCCCTAATGCCGATTTACCGGGTGTCGCGGTGTGTTTGTAATTTTGTGTATTTCGTAAAATATTCCACGTGAAAAATTGTAGTTCGCCACGTTTGGGAATCGGGAGCTTTTTATTTTATTTAAAAACCCGCTCTTTGCGAAACAAAAGTCAGAGCGCATTCATTTTCAACTCATGTTCATTAAGACGCGGCTGCTAGTTTGATTTGAATAAGATCAAGGCATATTCCAATTTGCAGTTGTGCCGGTTGGATTTTATTAAGATACAAAGAACTCAAGTTTTTTGCAGCTAAAGTTGTTTCATTGTTATTTTTCCATCGTTAAAATAAAACCCTATCTGGCCTTTGAGCATTTGTTCAGCTTTTTGACCGAATATTTTATAACGCCAACCATTCATAGCGGGGATATTGTGTGTCAAGATGCCGTTAGCGATTTTTTCCAAATCATCAGAAGTTGCTATGATTTTAGGCGCAATATCGTTTTCATTTGCAACGAGCTTTAATAATACTTTGAGAAGGTCTATTGCGGCAGCTGTTTTATCATTAATAGGATTACGTTTAGGGAGAGCAGGTAAAGTAGCAATGTCGGCTTCCAAGCCTTCGTGGATAGCTTTGATTAGTGTCTGCTTAGTGGATGAATTGTTCCAGTTTTTGCCGATACTGCGTAAACATTTTAGTGCAGATTCGTTTTTTGGTTGTTGGATTGCTATTTCGATAAGGCATTCGTCTTTCAGAATACGACGACGTGGGATATTATGTTTACGGGCTTCGCGTTCACGCCAAGCTGCTATTTTCTGTAATACAGCCAGTTCGCGGGGTTTTTTGACTTTTCCTTTTACTTTTTTCCATACTTCATCTTCTGGTATATCGTAAGTCGCCGGCGCTAAAAGAATCGCTATTTCGTCATCCATCCAATGAGTGCGCTGATTTTCTTTTAGCTGCTTTTTTAGCGAAATATAAACGTCTCTCAAATGGGTAACGTCAGCAAGAGCGTAGAGCAGTTGTTTTTTCGAAAGGGGGCGGCAACTCCAATCTGTGAAACGGGACGATTTATCGAGACGATGCCCAGTACAGCGTTGTACAATTTGATCATAGGAAATAGAATCGCCAAATCCACAGATTGATCCTGCTATTTGTGTATCAAATAGAGGGGAGGGGATGACTTCCCCGAGGTGGTAAATAGTTTCAATATCCTGGCGTGCAGCATGAAAAACTTTGATAATTTTTTCATCTGTCATCAGGTCAAAAAATGGTTGTAGATTAATATCTGGAGCTATTGGGTCAATAAGTATTGTGGCTTTCGGCGATGCAAGCTGAATGAGACATAACCTGGGCCAAAAGGTTGTTTCACGGATAAATTCAGTATCAACGGTTACAAAATCAGAATTGCGCAAAGCAGCAATAGCAATTTCAAGGTCTGTTGTTTGTGTGATCAGCTTCATTATTTTATTATAGCAAAATTTTATTATAGCAAAGTAGCTTAAATTTATCTTTTATTGTATTTTCTGGGAAGGCTTTATGGTCGTGTCTTGACAAATAGCTGCCAAAAAGCGTTTGTAACGCGTATGAAACAATTATCACCAAAGGTAAAAACTATGCACCGTTACCGTAGCCATAATTGCGCTGCCCTTCGTAAATGCGATGTAGGAACGCTAGTCCGTCTTTCTGGATGGGTTCATCGTATTCGCGATCATGGCGGGATTCTTTTCATTGATCTACGCGACCACTTCGGAATCACACAAATTGTGGCTGATCCCGCTTCATCAGCTTTTAAAATGATCGAAAAAGTTCGCTCCGAGTGGGTTATACGTGTAGATGGAGAAGTGCGCGCACGTTCTGATGAAGTCGTTAATACGGCTCTTTCAACAGGTGAAATTGAAATTTTTGCGAAAGAGTTCGAAATTCTTTCGAAGGCTGACGAACTTCCTTTGCCAGTTTTTGGCGAACCTGATTATCCAGAAGATATTCGACTGAGATACCGTTTTCTTGATTTACGTCGAGAAACTATGCACAAAAATATGATGCGCCGCGCTGAAATTATCGCTTCTATGAGGCGGCATATGGAAAATAGCGGCTTTACAGAATTTACTACGCCGCTTTTGACAGCGTCTTCGCCGGAAGGGGCGCGCGATTTTTTAATCCCAAGCCGTATTCATCAAGGAAAATTTTACGCGTTACCTCAGGCACCTCAGCAATATAAACAATTATTAATGATGTCTGGTTTTGATCGTTATTTTCAAATAGCTCCGTGTTTTAGAGATGAAGACCCGAGAGCAGATCGCTTACCAGGTGAGTTTTATCAGTTAGACGTAGAAATGAGTTTTGTCGAGCAGGAGGATGTTTTTGCGGTGATGGAGCCTATTATGCGCTCTATTTTTGAAGAATTTGCAGACGGAAAATCTGTAACGCAGAATTTCCCTCGTATCCCATACGATGAGGCGATGCGGAAATACGGTTCAGATAAGCCTGATTTGCGTAACCAGATTATTATGGAAGATGTTTCCCAGCATTTCCGTGATTCTGGTTTTAAGGTTTTTGCTCATATTTTAGCTAATGATGAAAATGCGCAAGTATGGGCTATTCCTGCTAAAACAGGTGGTAGCCGCGCTTTTTGTGATCGTATGAACGGATGGGCACAAAGCGAAGGTCAGCCAGGTCTCGGCTATATTTTTTGGCGTGAAGAAGATGGGCTTTTTGAAGGAGCAGGTCCTATTGCTAAAAATATCGGTGAGCGGAAAACAGAGGCTATTCGCGCGCAGCTTGGACTTGAAACTGGTGATGCTTGTTTTTTTGTTGCGGGAGATCCGAAAAAAATCGCGCTTTTTGCTGGTTCTGCGCGCGGGCGAATCGGGGAGGAACTAGGTCTCATCGACCATGAATGTTTTTCTCTTGCATGGATTATTGATTTTCCGTTTTTTGAATGGGATGAAGATGAGAAAAAGCTTAATTTTGCGCACAACCCTTTTTCAATGCCTCAAGGTGGAAAAGAAGCCGTTGATTCTCAGAATCCCCTTACCCTCAAGGCTTTTCAGTACGATCTTATTTGCAATGGTTATGAGATCGCGTCAGGTGGAATCCGTAATCATTCACCGGAAATGATGCTCCAAATCTTTAATTTGGCAGGTCTTTCTAAGGATGTAGTGGAAAAGCGCTTTGGAGCTCTTTATAGCGCGTTTCATTATGGTGCTCCTCCGCACGGCGGTATGGCAGCTGGTGTTGATCGCATTATTATGCTTTTACAAGGTGTAAAAAATCTGCGCGAAATTTCTTTATTTCCTATGAATCAGCAAGCACTCGATCTTTTAATGAATGCTCCATCTGATGTTTCTGCCACACAATTGCATGACCTGAGAATTCGGATTGCACCTGCTTCTAAAAAGGATTGATAAAAGCTGTTTTTAATGTCGCTTTCTGTAAAAGCTGAATAAAAAACCTGTTTTCTCATTCAAAATTTAATGAACTCAAGCTGTCCTAAAATCGTCAGCTGTTGAGTTGGATGTTGTGTGCGTTTTTTAGTACAAAGGACGATGTCGTGCGGGCGGTAAGGATTGTTTATTTGGTTTGGTAAATTTAATTCAGTACAGGCCGCGTTTTTTTGCTTATTTTCAAATTTGCTTATCAACAATCTGAGATTTTTCTGTGTTGTTGAAGTGAGCAGTAAAGCGCTTGCGTGAATTTTTAGAATTGATATAATTCCCCGTTCGTGTTTTAGTCACGGTATTTATCTTCATATAATATAATTTTGAACAAAAATAGTCGATTAATAAAAAAATTATAAAATAGTTGTTATTATTCTCGGAATTTCTGCCCTGATACTATGCCTGACAAAATAAGTTTATCCTTGGATAAAGAGCATATTGAACCAATAGAGCTGCGTTCTGCTTTGCAGGAACGCTATTTGGCTTATGCGCTTTCTACTATCACCCACCGTGCGTTGCCTGATGTGCGCGACGGATTAAAGCCTGTACATCGGCGCATTATCCACGCTATGCGTTTATTGAAGCTCAATCCTGGACATTCTTACGCTAAGTGCGCGCGGATCGTAGGCGATGTAATGGGTAAGTTTCATCCTCATGGCGATGCATCTATTTATGATGCGTTAGTGCGCTTGGCTCAAGGATTCGCCGTTCGTTACCCATTGGTTGACGGACAAGGGAATTTTGGTAATATTGATGGTGATAATGCCGCTGCTATGCGTTATACAGAAGCGCGCATGACCGAAGTGGCTGCGTTTTTGCTTGAAGGAATTAGCGAAAACGCTATCGATTTTCGACCAACTTACAACGAAGAAGATGAAGAGCCTGTCGTTTTACCAGGCGCTTTTCCTAATCTTTTAGCCAATGGTTCATCGGGTATTGCTGTCGGTATGGCCACATCCATTCCGCCACATAATGTCGCTGAATTATGTGATGCAGCTCTGCATTTGATTGCCAATCCTTATGCAGATAATGAAGATTTAAATCAATTTGTGCTCGGACCCGATTTCCCAACGGGTGGCATTTTAGTTGAGCCTAAAAAGAGTATTGAAGAATCTTATCGCACAGGACGCGGATTCTTCCGATTGCGCTCACGCTGGCGTCAAGAACCGGGTAACCGCGGTTCTTATGTAATTGTTGTTACCGAGATTCCATATCAGGTTCAAAAGTCACGTCTCATTGAAAAAACTGCAGAATTATTACTCGCACGGCGGCTGCCAATGCTCGAAGATATTCACGATGAGTCGGCAGAAGATATCCGCATCGTGCTCGTTCCCAAAAATCGTTCAATTGATCCTGAACTCTTGATGGAATCGCTTTTTAAACTAACTGATTTTGAAGTGAGGTTTCCTCTTAATCTCAATGTGTTGACTTTAGGGAGGGTCCCTAATGTCCTTTCTTTACGTGAAAGCTTGCAGCAGTGGCTTGATCATCGTCGAGAAGTGCTTCTACGTCGTTCAGGTTATCGACTTAATGAAATTAAGCATCGGTTAGAAATTCTTCATGGATATTTAGTGGCTTATTTAAATCTTGATGAAGTTATTCAGGTTATTCGTGAAGAGGACGAGCCCAAAAAAGAATTAATTATACGTTTTGAATTAACGGAAAATCAGGCTGAAGCTATCCTTAATATGCGGTTACGTTCTTTACGCAAGCTTGAGGAATTTGAGATTCGTAAAGAATTTGAAACTTTGGAGACTGAAAAAACAAGATTACAAGATTTATTGGCAGCTGATGTAAAGCAATGGGATATGATTTCGGGAGAGATAATAAAAGTTCGTGAAGCTTTTAGTCCCAAAACTCTTTTAGGAAAGAGACGTACAACGTTTGAGGATGCTCCGAGACATGATATTAGCGAGATTCATCAAGCGATGATCGAAAAAGAACCGGTAACTATAGTCATTTCTGAAAAGGGTTGGATGCGTGCTTTAAGGGGCCATTTAACTGATTACAGAACTCTCTCTTTCAAAGAAGGGGATTGCTTAAAATTAGCGTTTCCAGCCTTCACTACAGATAAAATTGTGATGGTAACTACGGGTGGAAAATTTTTTATTATTAGCGCGAATAGTTTGCCTGGAGGGCGGGGACAGGGTGAGCCTATCCGTATTTTAGTTGATATGGATGATGAACACGATATTCTCACGGCTTTTGTGCATGATGCGCAAGAAAAGCTTCTTTTAGTTTCATCTTGTGGGAACGGCTTTATTGTTTCTGTAACCGGAGTAACTGCTAATACGCGAAAAGGTAAGCAGGTGATGAAGCTGGGGCCCCTGGATGAGATGAAGCTTTGCATTCCTGTAAAAGGTGACCACGTTGCAGTGGTTGGAAAAAATCGTAAAATGCTTATTTTTCCGGTTGAGCAAATACCAGAGATGAGCCGTGGTAAAGGTGTTCGCTTGCAGCGTTATAAAGGCAGCAGTGTCGCTGACGCTAAAACATTCAATTTATCAGAAGGGTTAAGTTGGCAAGATGCAGCTGAACGCAGTTTTAATCGTAAAGCTGACGAATTAGTTGAGTGGATGGGGGCACGCGCTGGAGTAGGGCGTTTTGTTCCAAAAGGATTTCCTAAATCAGGAAAATTTACTATAACATAATAAAATCAAAGAGTTAATATAAATTTTGGGATTTTGCCCCCATTGATTCTATTATGTTTTTTGAATGCTTATCCCGAACCTTTTTCCAATTTTATAGTCGATATTTATTCAGCAGAGTGATATTGCATAAAAAGACGCCCATGTTCAGCCCATAAGACAAGTAATATAGCAACGAGGCTAGAAAAGAAAAATCCTGCTGAATTAGGAATTGTCGTCTCGTTAAATTGTTGCGCGATAAGAAAGCCGAGGCCCGTAGCAATGGATGTCTGGAGAAAACCTGATACAGAAGACGCAGTCCCAGCGACTTCCCCCACGCTTTCGAGAGCGAGTGTATTAAAATTGGCCATCATACCACCGCATGCAAACATGAGTGTGCAGTACAGCAACATATAAAAAGAGAAAGAAACAGTGCCACCTGCCAAGATCGAAGCGACAAACCACACGCACGAGACAGCACAGAATAACAAAAGCATAGTATGGGCAATACGTCGCATTCCCATGCGTCCAACAAGTCGAGAATTAAAAAAAGAAGATACAGCTTGGAATGCAGCGCCAATAGCAAAAGCAACGGGGAACCAAGGGCCTAAATTGTAAATTCCTTCGTATATCTGTTGTGATGTATTAATAGCAGTAAATATGCAACTTAAGATAATAGAAGTTGCAAGAGTATAGCAAAGAGTACTACGATTGGTGATAACAAGCTGAAAGCTATTTTTGACAGAAGAAAATGAAAGAGAATGCTGCATGTGAAGTGTTTCGGGCAGACGCAGTTGAATCCAAATCATTAGTCCAAAGCCGATGATTGCCATGAATATAAAAATAAATTGCCAGGGTGCAAATAATAGAATTACCTGTCCTGTTACCGGTCCAATCATTGGCGCAACGAGAAAAACCATCATGGCTATAGACATGACCTCTGCCATTTTACGACCTTCGTAAAGATCACGTACGATGGAAGTTGCAAGGACACGCATAGCTGCCCCACCAGCCCCTTGTAAGATGCGTAAAAAGAGCAATATAGGGAAACTAGATACAAATGCACAGCCGATAGAGGTAAATGAATAAAGAGCGAGGCCGAAAAGAACAAGTCTGCGCCGCCCGTAACGGTCACTTATCGGACCAAAAAATATCTGTGTGACGCCATAGCTTATAAGATAACAGGAAATGATGTAATGTTGACCATTTTCATCGGCAATGCGAAAATCCCCTAAAATATCAGACATGGCAGGCAGCATAATATCAACAGCTACAGAATTGACCGCCATCAGCGCTGCGATGATAATAGCGAACTCTTTATATCCAATTTTTTTTCTGATTGCATCTCTGTGATTTTGTTCGTCGACTGAATACGACATGAGCACCCTCGAAGTAGAAATCCCGACTGAATACCGCTTTGTAAAAGGCTGAATAAGACGAAAATAATTTATGACATATTAAAGGTAATGTTTTTTTCTTTTAGTAAATTTTGCAATTCGTTACTATGGAACATTTCTTTAACAATATCGCAACCGCCAATAAATTCAGATTTGATATAAAGCTGGGGAATTGTTGGCCAATTTGAGTAGCTTTTTACTCCTTGACGTAATTCATCAGAGGTCAAGACATCAATTCCTTTATACTTTAATCCCAGATAATCAAGAATTTGGACAACTTGCCCAGAAAACCCACATTGTGGGGAGTTGGGCGTTCCTTTCATGAATAAAACGACATCATTCGTTTTAACTTCGTTATCAATAAGATCATAAGCGGTGGTCATTATCGTTCCTCAATATTGCAAGTGCGGAGGTGCACGCAGTTATGCCTGCGCCGTTTTTTAATCGTATTGACGGAATGAATGCAAGAAGAAATTTTTAAATTATTCAGGGACGCTTGTTTGAAGCGCTAAAGCATGGAGTAGACTTCCCATATTACCTTTAAGAGCGTCGTAAACCATTTTATGTTGTTGGACGCGGTTTTTTCCCCGAAAACTTTCAGAAACAACTTTTGCAGCGTAATGCTCGCCATCTCCGGCAAGGTCACGGACCGTTACTTTTGCACCGGGAATACCTTCACTAATAAGAGTTTCAATTGCGTGAGCGCTCATTGCCATGGCCGTTTTCCTCTAATTGTTCGTTGGGTTTACGAAAATAGCATATAGTCAACAATAATGAATAATTTTTTTTATTTTTCGCCCATAAACTCCGGAAACCAATTCTCATAAGCTTGCGTAAGTTCAGATATAGAAAGTGCAAATGTGTTTTTTATATCGAGCATATCACCTCTAACTGTACCGAGCACTGTTAAAGAAACAGCGTCCGTTTGTGCGAGTATTTTAAGGTCATCGAGTGCATCGGGTTTGATCGCTAAAAGATAACGCCCTTGATCTTCGCCGAAAAGTTCGGCATGTTGCATCGATGAAGCGCTCAATTCCGCTTTGATTCCTCTATTTGCTTTAATGACCATTTCTGCAAGAGCAACAGCCAATCCGCCGTCAGAAATGTCGTGTGCAGCATGAACAAAACCACGGTTAATAGCATTTCGGACAAATTGTCCATGTTTTTTTTCAAGTTGTAAATCTACATAAGGTGGTGCACCTTCTTCAATGTTTAAAATATCACGCGCATAAATTGATTGTCCCAAATGTGATCCACAAGAGCCAACTAAAACGATAATATCTTCGTTCTGCATGCCACTGATTGTAACCATTTTTGACCAATCATCCAGGATACCGACACCAGCTATTGTAGGTGTGGGAGGGATTGCTTCCCCATTAGTTTCATTATAGAGGGAAACATTCCCCGAGACGATCGGAAAATCGAGAGCTCTACAGGCTTCATCTATACCCTTAAGTGCGCAAACTAGCTGCCCCATAATTTCAGGTTTTTCAGGATTGCCAAAATTGAGATTGTCCGTAGCAGCCAGCGGTGTTGCGCCTGTGGTACTAATATTACGCCAGCATTCCGCGACGGCTTGTTTTCCTCCTTCATAGGGGTCAGCTTCACAATAACGAGGTGTGACATCAGAAGAAAAAGCGAGAGCACGTCTGCTTTTATTATCTACGCGTATAACACCCGCGTCGCCCCCTGGACAGACAAGACTATTCCCTTGGATAATTGTATCATATTGCTCGTAAACCCACCGCCGTGAACTTTGGTCAGCAGAGTTAAGTAATGCAAGGAGCGCATCACCGAGATTTTGAACTTTCTCCACTTCTTCTGACTTAAGAATAGGTTTTTGAGACGGCTTTATCCAAGGACGATCATAAATAGGTGCTTCGTTACCGAGCTCTTTGATTGGAAGGTTGGCCACTTCTTCTCCTTGATGCAGTACGCGGAAACGTAGATCATCTGTCGTTTTTCCGATAATAGAGAAATGAAGCCCCCATTTATAAAAAATCGCGCTTGCTTGTTCTTCCATTTCTGGCTTTAAAACCATAAGCATACGTTCTTGGCTCTCAGAAAGCATCATTTCATAGGCTGTCATGTTCTCTTCGCGAACGGGTACTTTATCAAGATTAAGCTCTATCCCGAGATCTCCTTTTGCGCCCATTTCGACTGCAGAGGATGTCAGCCCTGCGGCACCCATGTCTTGGATAGCAATGATAGCTCCTAGTGCCATTAATTCTAAACAAGCTTCAAGAAGACATTTTTCGGTAAAAGGATCACCAACTTGAACGGTCGGACGTTTTTCATTAATTGAATCGTCAAATTCAGCTGAAGCCATTGTTGCTCCACCGACGCCATCACGTCCTGTTTTAGCGCCAAGATAAACAACAGGAAGTCCTACTCCTCGCGCTTTAGAGTAAAAAATAGAATCTGTTTTAGCGATACCAGCTGCAAATGCATTGACGAGGATATTACCGTTATAACGCTTATCAAAATTAATCTCTCCGCCGACAGTTGGGACACCGAAAGCGTTGCTATAGCCTCCGATTCCAGAAACGACACCGGAAACAAGGTGGCGTGTTAGAGGGTGATCAGGTGACCCAAAGCGTAATGCGTTCATGGTTGCGACAGGACGCGCTCCCATTGTGAAGACGTCACGTAAAATGCCTCCTATACCCGTTGCTGCGCCCTGATATGGTTCAATGTAAGAAGGGTGGTTGTGGCTTTCCATTTTAAAAACAACACATTGGCCATCACCAATGTCGACGACACCAGCATTTTCACCCGGCCCTTGGATGACACATTTTCCTGTCGTATGCAAAGTCTTCAACCATTTTTTAGATGACTTATAAGAACAATGCTCATTCCACATTGCAGAAAAAATTCCAAGTTCTGTAAATGTTGGCTTTCTGCCAATTAACTCTAGAATACGTTGATATTCGTCAAATTTTAGGCCGTGACGCGTGACTAACTCTGGGGTAATGGTAATGTCATTGCGAAGATTCATAGGTATTTTATTCCGCCAAATTAATCAAAATTGAATATTGATAGCTGCTTAATTTAGATATTTAAATCACCAGTGACTTTGTTTTTTATTACTACAATAATTGATTATTTATAAATTGGGACTGCTCCTTAAATACATTAGTTGAAGTGAAGATTAGAATAGCCTTAGTGTCTTTGGAGTAATAATAGTCTCCACTGTTGAGGGTAAAGAAGTTTGGTTGCTAAATTTATTTCGCATAGCCCCGACCGCTCAGTACAGACGACCGATATAAGAGCAGCAAAGGAGTTTACAAAACTTATTTTAGTGATCATTAATTTGCCAATTCTAAAGCACTCTGGAAAAATAGGCGGCCGTCAACACCACCATGTGCGGCTTCAATGAAATTTTCAGGGTGAGGCATCATACCAAAAACATTACCAGCTTTGTTAATAATACCTGCGATGTTATTAATGGAACCGTTGGGGTTTGTATTCTCCGCATAGCGAAAAACAATTTGTTCGTCATCTTCCATTTGTTTTAACGTATCACTATCAGCAAAGTAGTTTCCATCGTGGTGAGCGACAGGGCAGCGGATAATTTGTCCTCGAGAATAGCTTCGGGAAAATTTTGTGTTAGCGTTGGTTACTTCAAGTTTTACTTCACGGCAAACAAATTTTAGCGAAGCGTTGCGCATTAAGGCACCAGGTAACAACCTAGCTTCCAGCAAAATTTGAAAACCATTGCATATTCCCACAATCAGTACACCTTTTTGCGCTTTTTCACGAACAGCCCGCAAAACAGGCGTTTGTGCACCAATAGCACCACATCTTAGGTAATCACCATAGGAAAAACCACCAGGGATGATAATCATATCTACGTCCGGGATTGTCGTCTCTGTTTGCCAAATTTTTAATGGCTCAACACCCGTTATATGGTATAACGCCGCGATCATATCTCGATCACGATTTAATCCAGGTAATTGAATAATAGCAGTTTTCATGGAATATCCACTTAAAGAAGTTCTATCGCGTAATTTTCGATAACAGTGTTCGCGAGTAATTGTTCGCACATCTGCTCAAGTTTTTGTTTTGCTATTTTATCAGGCATATCATCGAGTACAATATCGAAGATTTTTCCTTGGCGGACGGATCGAATGTCTTTGAACGCTAAACTATTTAAAGCGCCAACGATCGCCTCTCCTTGAGGGTCAAGAACGCTGCTTTTTAAGGTAACTGTAATGCGTGCTTTCATTTTTGTTTCCTGTCGCTGAAAGGGGGTCATTTTTGAAGAGGGACGCTAAGCAAAGCAAGGTAACATCATATTGCCTTGTTTTTTATTTCACTAAAACCGGGCCACTCGGTCGTGGGAGTTCATTTTCATTCATGATACCGAGGCGCCTTGCGACGTCTTGGTAAGCGTCGATGAGCCCGCCCATATCATGACGAAAGCGATCTTTATCCATTTTTTCTCGCGTTCGTACATCCCATAAACGAGCAGAATCAGGTGAGATTTCATCGGCAAGAACGATGCGCATCGTTTCGCCTTCCCATAAGCGGCCAAATTCCATTTTAAAATCAATCAATTGAATACCAACAGCCGCAAAGAGTCCGGAGAGAAAATCATTGATGCGAATTGAAAGTTGCATAATATCTTCTATTTCTTGCGCGGCGGCCCACCCAAAAGCTGTAATATGTTCCTCGGTTACCATTGGATCATTAAGAGAATCATTTTTATAGTAAAATTCGATGATAGACCGCGAAAGAGCTGTTCCTTCTTCCAACCCTAAACGTTTAGAAAGGGAGCCTGCAGCTATATTGCGTACAACAACTTCTAGCGGGATAATTTCAACCGCTTTAATAAGTTGTTCTCGCATATTGATACGTTTTATAAAATGCGTTGGAATCCCTAAACAGCCGAGCTGAGTGAAGATATACTCTGAGATGCGGTTGTTTAGAACCCCTTTTCCGTCAATAATTTCATATTTTTTTGCATTAAATGCAGTTGCGTCATCTTTAAAAAACTGAATATAAGTTCCTGGCTCAGGGCCTTCATATAAAATTTTTGCCTTGCCTTCGTAAATACGGTTGCGACGATTCATCATGATTCTTTCCGTTGAGAAGTCTCGATAGTGTTGACGGGCGATATTATCCTAATTGATAAAAATTCTCAATGATCGCCGAGACACTTACTACAATTTTCATTATTCCAAAGAAAAATTAAGCCATATAATTTTTTGAAAATTGCTTGTATCCGCTATCAAAGCTTCGCGAGAAAATGGGAAAAAATCATAAGCCCTTCAGGCCAAGGTCCGTGCCCAGATTCTGCGTTAATATGTCCAGATTGTCCGGCATCCACTGAGAACGCTCCCCAATCATTAGAAAGTTTTTCTGCTACGGAAAATTGGCAAAATTCATCATTGCGGCTGGCTACAACCACTGAAGGGAAAGGCAATTTTGCGCAATGATATGGACCAAATGTCATTAAGTGTTTAGGGCATGTCTTTTTATTAGTCACATCCGGTGGAGCGACAAAAAAAGCACCACGAACTTTTTCCGCTCCGCGCGCAACTGCGTGAATGGCCGTTGGAACTCCTAATGAATGGGCGATAATAAAGACCGGTTTTGTAGCTTGCGCAATAGCGATTTCAACTTTCTCGACCCATTCCTCACGTACAGGTTTCGACCAATGAGCTTGTTCAACACGGCGGGCGGTGGATAGTTTTCGTTCCCAGCGTGTTTGCCAGTGGTCAGGGCCGGATCCCTTATAACCTGGAATAATGAGAATATCGAGTTGACTCGCTTTCATAAATTTTATCTTTCATTAATACGGGCTCAAAATTAGAGAGAAAAGCAACACATTTTTACTCCCGCGTGAAATCGTTGTTATAATTGAAGACACGTTTGAAAATCGTGTCGATGTGTTTTGTATGATATGTGAGGTCAAATTTTTCGCGAATTTCGGCTTCACTCAAAACTTGTATGACGTCTTGATCATTGAGCAATTCTTCTAAAAAATCTTTCCCTTGTTCCCAAACTTTCATCGCGTTTCGTTGTACAATCCGGTACGCATTTTCACGGCTTACACCAGCTTGTGTGAGCGCTAAAAGAACTCGTTGTGAATGAACGAGGCCGCGGAATTTATCAAGATTTTTTTGCATATTTTCTGGATAAATAATTAAATTCTCGATAACAGATGTTAAGCGGGTGAGGGCAAAGTCAAGCGTAATAGTAGCATCGGGTCCAATGTAACGTTCGACAGATGAATGCGAGATATCGCGTTCATGCCAAAGTGCGACATTTTCCATGGCCGGTATCGTAAATGCACGCACCATACGCGCTAGTCCAGTTAAATTTTCTGTTAAAACTGGGTTACGTTTATGTGGCATAGCAGATGAGCCTTTTTGGCCAGGTGAGAAGTACTCTTCTACTTCAAGGACCTCTGTCCGCTGTAGATGACGTATTTCCACAGCTATCCGTTCGATAGAGGAAGCAATAACACCAAGTGTTGTAAAGAACATAGCGTGGCGATCACGTGGTATAACCTGGGTAGAAACAGGTTCAGCACGCATACCTAATGCCTTTGCTACGTGTTCTTCAACGCTTGGATCAATATTGGCGAAAGTCCCAACAGCCCCTGAGATCGCGCAAGTGGCAATTTCTTCGCGCGCTGCGAGAAGACGTTTGCGACAACGAGAAAATTCAGCGTATGCGAGGGCAAATTTTGTTCCAAATGTCGTAGGTTCAGCGTGAATGCCGTGACTACGCCCAATGGTGATTGTTTCTTTGTGTTCAAATGCACGTCTTTTTAGTGCTTCAAGAAGTTCATCTATGTCTTTCAGCAAAATATCACTGGCACGCATTAATTGAACATTGAATGTCGTGTCTAGGATATCTGATGATGTCATGCCCTGGTGGATAAAACGCGATTCTGGGCCGATAAATTCGGCCAAATGAGTCAAAAATGCTATAACATCGTGCTTTGTGATTGCTTCAATTTCATTAATACGATTCACGTCAAATACAGCGGCTGAGCCTTTTTCCCAAATGATTTGGGCTGATTCTTTTGGAATAATGCCTAGCTGAGCTAATGCATCACAGGCATGCGCTTCAATTTCAAACCAAATACGGTATTTGGCTTCGGCTGACCAGATTGTTACCATTTCAGGACGAGAATAGCGGGTGATCATGATTGATTCCTTATTGTGAGAAGATTGCGGCTTGGCGCAACGCGCTAATACGTGTTTTATAAAGATCTTTGTTACCATTTTTGTAAATTGCAGAGCCGGCGACAAATACGTTTGCGCCCGCTTTCGCAGCTATTCCGATTGTGTCAACTGTAATACCGCCATCAACCTCAAGATCAATAGGGTAATTAGTAATCATATTTTTTACGCGCTTGATTTTCTCTGCCATTTCTAAAATAAAATTCTGCCCACCAAAGCCGGGATTAACGGTCATGATAAGGATGAGGTCTAATTGATTTAGCAAATATTCCAGCACATGTTCCGGTGTACTCGGATTAATCGCAACCCCCGCTTTTTTCCCCATCGCTTTGATGATTTGCAGTGAGCGATGAACGTGAGGGCTTGCTTCTGCGTGTATAGTTATGATGTCTGAGCCAGCTTTCGCAAAAGCTTCAAGGTAAGGGTCTGTAGGCGCTATCATGAGATGAACATCGAACACTGCTTTGGTCAGCGGACGAAGTGCTTTAACGACATCGGGGCCGAAGGTGATATTAGGAACAAAGTGACCATCCATGATATCAAGATGGACCCAGTCTGCACCCGCATTAACAACATCTGATATTTCTTGGCCAAGTTTTGAAAAATCAGAAGCTAAAAGTGAAGGCGAAATAAGGTGGGAGCGGGGCATTAAGGTCTCCTGAGTTAGCTCTTTTTAGCACGTGATATTGCGTTATAAATACACATTTTCGCTTGTCATGTGATTTGATGTAGCAAAATGAGAATGTATAATAGAATAATTTACTGAAATCTTCCTCAAAATTTTGTAAGTAAAAAATATGTCAAGCCAACATGTTTAACACCTAAACTGCAATCAATCGTCACCGTTCCTCCGCAAAAATACTGAGATGCTATGATTCAATAGTGTAGGAGCTGTGCATATTGTGACGACAAATGGTGTCAAGGAGAAACGTGGGCTGACAATTTCAGCTTGCTGTTCTTTATTAGATAATCCCCCTACGCTTCTCGTCTGTTTGATGCTTCGTGACCCCCCAAATAGCTGTTTATGGAAAATGGAAATTTTTGCGTTAATAGCTTAGCGGGAAAACACCGTTTGTTAGCAGATATTTTTTCTGGACGTTGTGGTTCTGTACAAACTGAGTGCTTTAATGCGGTATAACAGGGTACTTTGAGGACCGGTGCACCTAGTTTATTGGGTGTTTTGGCCCCACTTGATTGTCGTTTGATATGTTGGCACGAACATGCAACTCATTATATTCTAATCGGCGAAGTTGTCGCAATAAATTGCAATCGGGAAGAAGATGCTTCGATGTATTTTAACCGCGGCTATCATGCTCTGTCTTTATGAGCACTTTTATTTTTGAAAATTTCCCTTTTTAGTACTTTTGGTCTTTTTAAAATTAAGCGTAAACACTACGTAATTTTTTCCAATTTTATCAAGGGTGATGTCGGAGTTTTCGCTTTTTGAACGGCCATAAATAAATTATGTCTGAAATTTGATTTTTGTTGAATAATGATCGCGCTATATAGACAAAAAAAGCGTTAATGCAACGGTCGCTATCTGGACGTGTGTAAGCGGCATTTTAAAATAGCTTTTTTAAAGGACAGATAAATAGAGTGCCTGTTTATATACGGTGATTTAGTGTGAAAAATACTGAAGAGGGGGGTATGAAATTTTGTGATTCAGTCTTTGGATATTTTAAAAATGATTTTATCTGACTGAGCGAGGGAGAAATTAGGACGAGTGTAGCCCCAATATTTTGCAAAAAAAGTATTTTACTTCAAAATGAGAAATTATTTTTGGGGACTAAGTTGGAAAGATCTGCGGCTTACATTTTAGGCGAAAGAATCCCCGGAAATATCGTGATTCAAGGTATAAGAGATTATAATATAATAAGCGATAAATGAGCTAAAAATTTCGGCAGTTAGTGAAATATATTCTGAATACTGTTATCAAAACGCATTTTACGCTTGTGTTGAGCAGTTTGGAACAATATATAGACCGCACATACCATATGTGGAGGTTTTATGGCATGAACAAAAAGGTTGATGGACAATATCGTCCTAGTGAAGACGAGCCTTTTATGAACGAGCGACAAAAGGCATATTTTCGTGCTAAATTAGTTTCTTGGAAAAATGATATATTACGGGAAGCGCGCGAAACTTTGGAAAATTTGCAGGAAGAGAATGCTAATCAACCCGATTTGACTGACCGAGCGTCTTGCGAAGCTGAACGCACGGTCGAATTACGTGCTCGTGATCGTCAGAGAAAGCTTATTTCAAAAATAGACGCTGCCTTAGAGCGTATTAATGACGGTACTTACGGATTCTGCGAAGAAACTGGTGAACCTATTGGTATAAAGCGTCTTGAAGCTCGACCAATTGCGGTTTTGTCGCTGGAAGCACAAGAACGCCACGAGCGAAAGGAAAAAGTCTATCGGGATGATTAAAAATAAACTACTCGGGTTTGAAGCGGGATATTTTATTTTTATGGGCGGGATAAATAAGAATAATTCTTTCCGCCCTTTAATTTTAGCTGTGATTTCTGAAATTTCTAAATAGATAAATAAGGGGGGAAGACGTTATCTCATATGGCTTGATTGCATTCGCGAAGAAAAATATATTCTTCCTGAGAGCAAAATTTGGATTGTTTTTTACCATTGATGTTGGCGGTGTACCTCTTCATGGTTATCGGCTGCGTTTTTGTGCGGTGTGTGTTCTGATGATATTGATTTTACAGCAATGTTTGTTTATCCGGCAACGAGCAATGAGCTTTTCTACGTCATCGTAGCGCGTCGGAATAAAGCGGGATTATAGCCAACGGAGATTTTATTGCGTATGGTAGTCAAACAAAGCGGATGTCTTTTTGGGGCGTTGCGGGGTGCTTTTTTGATTTAAGTGGCGCAAAAACACATTAGTGATGAGAAAATTATTGCAATCACATTTATGAAAAATCAAGGTTCGTTATTATATTACGGCGGGTATTTCTATTTAGTGTGGCGTCCAGATATTCATGTTATTTTTCCTATTTGATGGCCAAGTTATTATTATTTGGGCTTTATAAGTTTGTAAATAATGTAAGAGAGTCGGTTAAATATAAGGCATCGGCTTCGTAGTATTGGGTAATTTCTACTGGGGCAGATGAGGTCATGGAGAAGTCGTTGTAAATACTTCATAATAACAATTAGAGAAATAAGCTGTAATGCAAATATGACCATAACCGAGATGGGTAAAGATGTGTATAAATTTAAGTGGTATTGAGAAATCATTCTCCAGCTCTAACCGCTTGGGAGCTGCGATATGGTGCGTTATTTTTGTGATAACTTTTTTGTTCATTATCGGTTTTTTAGGCGTTTTTCATCCGCAGAGCTATTTTTACAAGATCGCTTTGGTATTTTTTTTAGTTTTGGCAATTGTGGGTGTTATCGTACTGTGTCTGATGGGGGCGGGTATTTTAAGATATGACGCTACGCGGTTGTGTAGGGACTTAGATTTTAGTATCTTTAACGAGATGGATGACGTCATTATAGTATCTGATTTATCGGGATTTGTTTATTACTCTAATCAAAATTATCAAAAGATTTTTACGTACGAGCCCGAGGCTTCTTGTTATACAGTTATTGCTGATCTCCCGGGTGTTGGCGCACTTTTATATCGCCTAAAAGTAGCAGCGTTGAGCGGCCTTTCAGCTCAAGAAGAAGTCGAGGTGGATCGATCAATTTTTACCTATTCTGCACAAAAAAAATCTGCTTGGTATAACATATCTGTACAGCCAGTGAAAAAGCGGGAGAAAAGACTTTTATTTTGGCGTATCGCAGATATCTCGCACCTACGGAAGCGCCGCGAAGACCTTTTCTTGAATTTTCAGGAAGCTGTCAGTCACTTAGATCAAGCTCCTGTTGGATTTGTGTCTGTCAATGCACAAGGAGTAATTATCTATTCAAATGCGATTTTTGCCAAGTGGTTCTCAATAAATTTCGAGAATTTTACCGTTGACCGATATCATTTTGACCAATTATTGAGCAAGGCCGGAATTAATAGCACGTGGAGCGATATCCTTTTGCAAAGCGACAGGCACAAAAATTTAAATGGCTCTGTACCCTATGCATTTTCTTTGTATTTAAATTCAGGGATAGGTGAAAAAGAAGCCTTAAATTGCCTTATCTATTCCTCTCCTCTTCCAGACGAGAGTATTCTCTATCGCATTGTTATGACGCCACAGAAGATGCAAAAGGGTGAAAGTGATCATCAGTTTAAATTGCCCGATATATTAACGGAATATTTTAGTGCGAGTCCTTTTGCGATAGCAGTCGTGGATCAAAAAGGACAATTTGTTCATATAAATAGCCCTTTTTCGTTGTTGATGGGATGTATCAGCAAGACCGTTAGCCTTTATGATGTTATATCTCGTAGTGATCACGCATGGTTAGATCGTGCATTTCGGCAGGTCGCGGTGAATAAAAATTATTCCGCTCCGATAGAAACAGTGTTAAAAAATAACAAAGAACGTCATTTACGCCTCTATGTTACGCCCCTGATACAAAATTACGATGACACGTTACAAAATTTGCTGATTATATCTGCAGTAGAGACAACGGAACAAAAAACTCTCGAAGATGAAATAATTCAAAATCAGAAAATGCAGGCTGTTGGGCAATTAGCTGGCGGTATTGCTCATGATTTTAATAATGTTTTAACAGCAATTTTGATGTCATGTGACCTTCTATTAAATACACACCGTAGTTCTGATCCAGCACATGCTGATCTCATCAATATTAAAAATAACGCTAATCGTGCAGCTGCGCTCGTGCAACAATTATTAGCTTTTTCTAGAAAGCAAACGCTTCGACCTGAAAAAGTCGATTTTACAGAACTTTTATCAGATATCCGTAATCTTATTTTGCCCCTTTTAGGAAATAATATTCAGTTAAAGCTTATTCATGGGGGGTTAGATCTTTGGGATGTTGAAGTTGATCAAGCATCTTTCCAGCGTGTTATTATGAATTTAGTTATTAATGCACGTGACGCTATATCTGATAGAGGCACAGTAACGATTGCAACAAGCAATATTACAAAGCAGCAAAGTACTGAATTTAGTTATGTTGGCTTGGCGGTTGGCGAGTATGTACAATTAGCCATTTCAGACACAGGGACTGGCATATCTAGTGCTGTACAAGAAAAGATGTTTGAACCATTCTTTACGACAAAAAAAGTTGGAAAGGGAACAGGGCTGGGTTTATCAATGGTTTACGGCATTGTTAAACAGACGGGGGGATACATTTATTGCGACAGTAGAGAAGGGGAAGGAACAGCGTTTCATATTTTTCTGCCTCGTTATGTTTGTGATACAAGGGATAAAGCGTTTCAACAAATCGAAAAAATTGTAGAACAGGAGAGAAATACGGATTTGACAGGTTCTGCAACTATTTTATTGGTTGAAGACGAAGACGCGGTCAGAGTAGGTGGGGTAAAAGCTCTTAAAATGAGAGGGTACACTGTTTTAGAGGCAGCAAGCGGGGTAGAAGCGCTTGCTATACTTGAAGAAAAAAAAGGCGCTATTGATGTCATTGTCTCTGATGTGGTTATGCCAGAAATGGATGGGCCGACTTTACTTAAGGAATCGCGCAAAAATTATCCTGACATCAAATTTATCTTTGTTTCTGGGTACGCTAAGGACGCTTTTGCTAAAAATCTTCCTGAAGACGCTGTTTTCGGATTTTTATCTAAGCCATTTACGCTTAAGCAATTAACTCTAGAAGTCAAAGAAACGTTGGCGCGATAAAGAGAAAGAAGCCGCAGGTTCAAGGAGTGTTGAAAAGCAGTAAATTGGGGTGCTTTTGGGGAATATTCACGATAAGGCGTGGATAAAATTAGGTGCGACGTGGTATTTTAGAATGCTAAGAAAGGAAAAATAAATTTTTTATGTTTAGCAACAAGGAGATTGAGTTCTCTGTTTTATTTACCTAGCTTTTTTTACGGGGCGTCATTTTTGTTAATGCGAGCTAGTGTTTCAGAATGAGAAAGTAAGTTCAATGAAAAGGTGTGGCGCGCGCGGCCAATTTAAAAGGATAAAAGTTGCTGTTGGAAATCTACAGTGTTATTATTTCCTTCAATAAATGTCTTTAGAGCTTCTGGATAAAGTTTATGTTCGGCTCTGAGGACTCTCTGTGCTAAACTATCAGGAGTATCATGGGGGTGCACTGGGACAGCAGCTTGAGCGAGAATTTTTCCTGAATCTACTTTTTCCGCGACGAGATGAACGGTACAACCTGTGATTTTGACTCCTTCTTGTAAGGCTCTTTCATGAGTATTGAGGCCTTTGAATAAAGGCAAAAGAGAAGGATGAATATTGAGAATCCGCCCTTCATAAAGTTTTATAAAATGGGGTGAGATAAGTCGCATATAGCCAGCGAAACAGATAAGGTCTGGTTGATATTGGGCTAAAATAGTAAGAATAGATTCTTCGTATGCTTCTTTAGTTGAATATTGTTTATGATCGACAATATGGACAGGCAAATTATTGTTTCGCGCTTTTTCAATACCGGCAGCATGAGGATTATCACAAATAACCGAGACGATTTTAGCGGGATAATCGGGTTGTTTGCTTGCTTCGGCGAGCGAGACCATGTTGGATCCGTTGCCCGAAATAAAGATAGTTATTTTTTTTTTCATAACTTAAGTTTACCTTTATAGACGACTTTTTTATCTTGGCATTTTGTTAAAACACCGAGAGCGGTAACAATTTCTCCTCGTGATTCGAGTTCTTGCGTAATGGCTTCAGCTGAATTTCGTGCTGTGATGACAATCATACCGATACCGCAATTGAAAGTTCGTAACATTTCTATTCCTCGGACTCCACCTTGTTTGGCGATCCACGAAAATACTGGTGGGACATTG
Organism: Bartonella australis AUST/NH1; assembly: GCF_000341355.1. Taxonomy (NCBI): domain Bacteria; kingdom Pseudomonadati; phylum Pseudomonadota; class Alphaproteobacteria; order Hyphomicrobiales; family Bartonellaceae; genus Bartonella; species Bartonella australis. The sequence goes on along the minus strand of NC_020300.1, from coordinate 886,552 downwards.
ATGGCGGAAAGATTAATTTCAGCACAGAGGGAAGGTGGGAGTACACGCGGGATATTCTCAGAAAAACCACCGCCCGTGATATGAGCAAGAGCTTTGATCCCTTTGTAATGTTGTATGATCGGCAATAGCGATTTTATATAAATACGAGTTGGTATGAGAAGCGCTTCACCAAGATTCATTTTGGAATCGAAGGGGGCGGGGTGATTCCATTTTAAATCACTTTGTTTAACAATTTGTCTGACAAGAGAAAAACCATTAGAATGAGTTCCAGATGAGTTAAGACCTAAAATAATGTCGCCTTCTATTAGGTCTTTTGAAGGTAACAACGCGTTGCGTTCGGCAGCTCCTACAGCAAAGCCTGCCAAATCATAGTCTCCTTTTGCGTACATTCCAGGCATTTCCGCAGTTTCTCCTCCAATGAGGGCCATACCTGCTTGCCGACACCCTTCTGCAATGCCAGAAATAATTGCAGCTCCTTGTTCAACATTCAGCTTCCCGGTTGCAAAATAATCCAGGAAAAATAAAGGCTCAGCACCTTGTACAATTAAATCATTGGCGCACATAGCCACGAGGTCAATACCGACGGTGTTGTGGATACCTACTTCAATGGCAATTTTTAATTTTGTCCCTACGCCGTCATTAGCTGCCACGAGGATAGGATCTGTAAAACCCGCTGCTTTTAAATCAAATAGACCACCAAAGCCTCCAATTTCTGTATCAGCCCCAGTCCTCTTAGTTGAGCGTATACAAGGCCTAATTTTCTCTACCATGGCATTGCCCATGTCAATATCAACACCGGCTTTTGCGTAGGTAAGCGTGCTACTATGTTTATCGCTTATTGGCTTTTGATTGCTCATCGGAGCTTTCCTTGTAGAAAATCATGTGTCGATGTTACGCAATGCCATGATAAAGCCATCTCTGCAAGAGATATTGATTATTTAGTACTCAGGAAATAAATGATTGTACGCTTGACCTTAGCGGAAGAAGTTGCATAATCTTTCGTGAAAGGTTTGTTTTGGGATATTTATGAATAAGATATCGGGTGATCATGATAATTTCGCTGCGCAGCTGACGAAAATGAAAAAGAAAATCAGGGAGAACGGGGCGCGGGGCCGTTATACGACTTACGTGCCAGCCTATACTCAGGTGCCGCTGCCGAACAGTTTGAGCAAGCAGGTCTTTTTTTGGCTAGGTGCGCTGGTTTTTTTCGTCGTTTTTATGTTTATTTTTGGATCAATTTTGCTTCCTTTCGTAGCAGGGATTGTGCTGGCTTACTTTCTCAATCCCATTGTTGAATTGCTTGAAAAAATCGGTATTAGTCGTGTTTTTGGTACGGTCCTGATTACTTTGTCCATTATTATTATTTTTGTGGCTGCTTTAATCATTTTAATCCCCGTTATCAGTTGGCAAATACAGCAATTTATGAGTAATGGTTTGCCTGTTTACGTTGAGCGCATTCAAGCTTTTTTTGTTGATTATAATTTTGATTGGGTAAGGCGCTATTTTGGCAGTGATCCAAACGAATTACAGAGAAGCGTTAAAGCGTTTTTAGGAGAAGGATCGAACTTAATTACATCTCTTTTAAATTCGCTTTTGAGATCAGGAAAATCTATCGTTAATATCATCAGCCTATCTGTAGTAGCGCCCGTGGTGACGTTTTATATGTTGCTTGATTGGCCTTATATGGTTGAAGCGGTTGATTCATGGATACCAAGAGATCATTTGCAAACCGTTCGTAGTATTTTTCACGAAATGGACCGAGCTGTTGCCGGTTTTATTCGCGGGCAAGGGACGGTTTGTTTGATATTGGGGGGATATTATGCTGCCGGTCTAACTATAGCAGGGCTTAATTTTGGTCTTCTGATCGGCATGTTTATTGGTCTTATTAGCTTTATTCCTTATATCGGTACAATGATCGGCCTGGTATTATCCGTTGGTGTCGCGTGGGTTCAGTTTTATCCAAATGATTGGATATGGATTGTTATTATTATAGCTGTCTTCTTTATAGGGCAATTCGTCGAAGGTTATATCCTTCAACCAAAACTTGTTGGTGTATCGGTGGGGCTTCACCCAGTGTGGTTGATGTTCGCACTTTTTGCTTTTGGTTCTTTATTTGGTTTCACAGGTATGCTCATTGCTGTTCCTGCGGCCGCTGCTATCGGCGTTTTGGTTCGCTTCGCCCTTCATACTTATCTTAATTCCCAGATGTATTCGCCGAGTGGGAAGACGGAGCCTATAGAATGACTAAGCGTGAAAAACAATTACCGCTAGATTTTTTTCACGAATCGGTTTTCCAATTTGATGATTTGGTGATTACGGATAGTAATCGTACAGCTTTTCAATTAATTGATCATTGGCCGAATTGGGTTTTGCCTGTTGCAGTTTTAGTCGGAACAAAAGGATCCGGGAAAACGCATTTTTCTAGTGTATGGATGCAAAAAGCTAACGCTTTAAGCATTCATCGTGATGAAATTGATCGGGCTATTACCGAGGCTTCCGCAGGCAGATCGCTTTTAATCGAGGATATTGATGCAGCCGAAATTAATGAAATTGGGCTTTTTCACTTAATTAATAGTGTTAAACAAGCAAGTCTCGACACAGATCAAGCCACTTTATTGATAACTGCGCGCACATTACCATCTACATGGAAGTTGAAATTGAATGACTTAAAAAGTCGTTTAAATTCAGTTATGCTGGTTATAATTGATCAGCCAGATGATGCATTATTAACGGCTATCGCTTTTAAACTTTTTTCTGATCGGCAAATTGCTGTTAACCCAGATATTGTCCGCTATCTTGTGAGTCATTGTGAGCGTTCTGTATTTTCGTTAGGTCGTGTTATTGACTCTGCTGATCGGTTGGCGCTCCAAAGGAAGAGCAAGATAACCCGTTCTGTCATTGGTGAAGCTATCAATGCTAAAATTTCATAAATATGATTCCTCTAGTGCCCAAAATGATTCGAGAAAGCGTTGGTGTTCACTGTCATTTTGGCGTGTAAAGAAGGGCATAGTTTTGGTTTCTCAGTTTCGGTAACAACGCTCATTGGATGGGGGCGTGTCGTTGTGTATCACCCATTTTGTGCTCGTTGATTACATCTTCGAAGGATAGTTAGTTTTTTAATGAACGACGCCAAGATGCTCTGTCAGCGATTATAGTGTATTCCAAATTAAGATTAAAAGAGGGGGAATAGAACCTTTTTTAGTTTAGGAAAAAGTTAGGCTATTTAAGTATCTAAGACGCCTTTTTAGATTGTGTATTTGTGCATTATTAAGGGGACAAATATTTTTTGAATAAGAGCTATTTGGGTGGAGCATGAGTAAAGTTTTTTTCAAAGATTTTTTGCAGTAAGATTAACTGTTACGTAAGTAAAAATGGTGCTTATGAAAACTAGTATTATTTCAAAATTTTGTTGTAGTTTGGCCGTTTTTGCTCTTAGCATTATATTATGTCAGTGTTGTTAAGCGGTTAAGTATTTTTAAAATAGTTTTATTAAGAGTGCGCAAGTGGGTAGAAAGGGTTTTGGAAAAGTTCCCATTCATAGAGAAATGGAACAAAATTAAAAAAAAATGTGTTTTGCTCTTGCACTTCTGTCGTGAAAATTTTAGGGAAGGTGCGTGAAGTGAGTATAAATAGCGGAGCGTAGCGCAGCCTGGTAGCGCACCTGATTTGGGATCAGGGGGTCGTAGGTTCGAATCCTATCGCTCCGACCACTTTGATGAAGCATAATAAGCTGATTGGGTCGGTATACGTTAAAAGTATTATTTAAGCGCTTTGCGTGGTCTGAAGGAAGAAAGCTGTGGTCGCACGTATTTATAGTCCAGCTAAAACATCAATGCAGTCAGGTAAGGCAAATACCGGATTTTGGGTTCTGCAATATGAACCGGCGCGGGCAAAAATGCTTGAACCTCTTATGGGATATACAGCGACATTTGATATGAATAGTCAAATAAAGATTCGGTTTCAGACGAGGGAGGAAGCGGTTGCTTTTGCTGTTAAAAATGCTATTCCTTATCGTGTAGAGGAGTCGCATGAAATTTCTCGGCGTGCTGTTTCTTATTCTGATAATTTCCGCAGTGATCGGCAGCAATCTTGGACGCATTAAAGGGTGCTGCTGCTTGCACTCAAGAAAAAATTGTCAACTGGTCCCGTAGCTCAGTTGGATAGAGCAACGGCCTTCTAAGCCGTGGGTCACAGGTTCGAATCCTGTCGGGATCGCCAAAATACAGTAAATTAATAATTATTTAAGAATAGACAATCTTCACTTTTATGTTACTTCACACTTTTTCTTCTCTTTTCCTCGTTACTGTTTTATTTTTTATTAACTATGTTCGCGGACTATTTTGATAGAGAATGGTGCTTCTCTGTTTTTGGTTCAGCTTAAAGCTCTAAGATGTAATATCGTCAGTTTCACGATTTTTGTTTTTGCCTAGTTTATTCTTCAAGCCACTTGTTATGTTTGAGGGAATACTTTCTGGCTATTTTTTAGCAACAACATAAAGCATAAATTCTAAATTTTTATGTTATTTAGTCTTGACTTTACACAAAATACATAATGAGTTATATATTTCACTGTGCGAGATGTATAGCATCCGTTATGTATTTTTATACTGTTAAGGTGCCCATTTTATTTTTTTATGGGGGAGAAAGTTTAAAATAATATGATTCAAAGGTTTAAAAATTGTGTCAGTTTATATGTTATCATGGTCGCTGCCCTTTTTTCACAAAGTGCGGGTTTCAGTGCAGAGCCTGAGGCCGGAGTGCCGGCGGCCTGTGATGAAGAAGCAGCCCTTTATACATGTAGTGATGGTAAAACGCACATACTCGTAGATAAATCTTATCAGTTAGAAAAATTTTTGTCTCCTCCTTCTAGTTTTTCTTCTCATATTCCTCAAAATTGGAGCTACGGTAATCCTCCGCGAGTTATAGTCCTGAGAGTGGCGAATCAAAATACGGTAATTAAAGCGGCAAATATAAAGGTTATTGGCAATCCAAGTCTTCAAGGAAATTACGGTGTTCATGTAGAAAAGGCAGGAAAGATCATTCTGAACGATTCGACCTTTGAAAATGTGGAGATAGGTCTCAATGTTTCTAAAGGAATAGCTGAGATGAGGGGCGGAGTGATTAAAGCAGCGACGGGTGTCATGGCGGCAGATCAAGGAGCTTTTGTCACTTTAACTGATACACAAATCGAGGCAAATGATTTTGGAACGGGTCTTGTTTCCGTAGCGGATTCAACCATTAAGGTGACAGGGGGAGCGATCAGCGCAGTAGACAGCGGCGTCCTCTACTTAAGCAGAAGGGGAAATATCGCTTTGGATAAAGTTTCTATTACCTCCACGCGGTCGCCAAAAGAATATGAAGGACTCAGACCTTCTCATGTAGTTTTCTATCTTTTAGGGGGGGGGCGTGTTATTTTCAAAAATGGAACTACTGACATTATAGATGACGACGGCATGTGGCTTCAAAAGGTTAAAGGTTATCCTTGGAAGAACGAGGTTAATGTCGAAAATTCGGTTATCAGTGTAAAAGGTAAGGGGCGCTATGGCATTTTATTTCTAGAGGAAAGTGAGAAAAAGGATCAGGTTCAGGAAGATACAACAGCAGAAGAAATAAGGGCGGAAACAGGGGTTGTTCGTTTGAAAAAAACGACTTTTGCGGTTCCAAAAAGCACAGCTATTTACGCTAAAAGCGCTGACGGCCGCGTCTATTTATCAGAAGATACAAAACTTTCTGGTGATATATTGTTGGAAGTAGGTGATTACTATTCTGCGCTAGTTCTGTCTGATTCTTCTACACTCAGAGGGGGAGTCCATACTGCGAGCACAGCTAAGGCTATCATCGAATTGACGAACGATTCGCTGTGGACTTTAACACAAAGCAAATACAGGGATATGCACATCAGGAGGCGTGGTTGCCAAGGTTCTTCTTCTTGTATTACATCGTTAAATCTTTCTGATAGTTCTATTACTTTTGAACAGCCGGAATCCGGGGAATACCAAACGTTCATCATCGGGGAGGGGGCGGGTGCTGCTTATACTGCGCGGGGCAATGCTCGCCTTCATCTCAATGCTGGTGATTCGCGTGGTGCTCAACGAAGCGATCGGATTTCAATACACGGCGATATTTCCGGGACTACTAAGGTTTATGTGCAATCTGTTTCGGAAAATTTCGGGGAGATGGCGGAAGGTGGCGAAAATAGTCAAGGTATCTCGATGATTCAGATTTGGGGGGCAGCAACGCAAGATTCTTTTAAATTAGGTTATGGTTACGCCGCACTGCACGGCCTGCCTTATCAATATCAGCTTAATGCTTATGGCCCTAATTCTCCTCTTGGACCCGCCACAAGTCAAAGATTTATGAAAACTAATGGAACCGGACCAACCGATCCAGATTTTTGGGATTTCCGCCTCGAACACAAATATATGGAGCTATCTTCTTCTGGAGCAAAGATTAAGGCCGTTGTGCCCCAAGTTTCAAATTATCTTCTTTTACCGAACGCTTTGTTTCACAGTGGTTTGATGGATATCAATACTCAAAATAAACAATTAGAAACCACGCGAGCCAATTTTGACAAGTTTACAGGTGAAGGGAAGGCCTTTTTTGCGCTGAGTTACGGAGGGCGTCACCGCTATGATTCAAATTTATCAAAATTTGAGTATGGGTATGGAGCTGATGTTGATTATAATGCCGTAGAAGCGGGTCTTTCGCTGAAAGCGGTAGAGAATGAATATGGCGCCGTATCTGTCGGGGTTATTGGAACTTATGGCAAGCTCTCTCTCCAGCCTCAGCATGTCGAAAATAGTCAAAAAAGTTCGTTTGAAAAATGGTTAGTTTCTGCTTATGCTGGTGTGCGGCGTAGTGCAGGTTTTTATATAGATGGGCTTTTATCTTACGGCTTATTTAAGGGTGATGTCTCTACTGTTGTGCGAGGTAAAACGGCAAGCTTAAAGGGAAAACCCTTAAGTATTTCGTTAATGGGTGGTAAGGCTTTTACGACGCGATATGAAGGTCTTGTTTTTGATCCGCAGGTTCAGCTTATTTACCAGAATCTTTCATTTGATAAGGCACGTGATATCGATGAATTTGATATTGATATGGGGAATCTCGATCAGTGGACGGTGCGTGTCGGTGGGCGTTTAAGCAAGACGTTTGTTGCAATTGAAAATAAGCCTTCTGTTTCTTTATATGGCAAATTGCATCTTTCCAGAAGCTTGAAAGATGAACAGTTTGTGCGTTTTGGGGATGCCTTCCAGTTAGGCGCCTTTGGCTCTTTGTTAGAGACGGGACTAGGCGTCCAGGTCATATTACCTCAAAAAATTACACTTCGTGGCGACGTGCTTTATAAGCAAAAACTCACTGAAGCTGGATTTTCTGGGATTAGTTTATCCGGTGGTTTACGTTATCGCTTTTGAGCGGTATTTTGATTAACACCTTATAAGGTCACAAATTACATATTGTGGCCTTAGTGTTTTTTATATAAACGTGACGTGTTTATATATCACAGGCGGGGAGTCTCTATATAGTATTTTTGATGATGAGTAGTAAGTACCTGTCACGTCGTGGGGGTTGTCGTCTAGGAGGTACCCGTAGCATCGTGAAGTTACTCTCCTTTAAATCAAGGGAAAAGGAATTGTGAATAAATAAAAATATTTTTGTAGCGGCCATTTTTCTTTTTTGCAGAATAACGCAGATTTTTTTTGGTGTGTCTTTGGAGGAGGGGCGCCTTTCTTAGTTGTAATGAGGGCGCAGGGGATGCTTCCGGATATTTCACTGTTTGTTGTTTTCCAGGGCAGTCGTGCTCAAAACTTATAGAATTATGTTAATTTAAGGGGCGCTACTGCCCGTCGGTCGGAGGGCTCCACTTTTTTGACGAAAAGGGCGGGGTCTGGGTTTTTTACGCGTTCTATAGTGCGCTTTGTGATAAAAAAGCTAAAAATTGGTTCAGGTATAGATAATAAATAGAAAGCTAGTATATTGCCCCAAAAATTTGATGATAATATCGTTGCAGGAATATTTTTAGGTATATCTCCGTGAGCTGGAAAGCAATGTACTAGTAGATTGTTACGAGTGGTAAAAAGGCGCCCTTACAAACGCACGGCACGCTACCCGGTTTTTTGTAGTCTGCAATTTTTTGCCATTTTATTTTAGCTAAGCGGTAATGTATTTTGACCTATATGTATCCTTTTTTATATAGGAAGGGTGGAGTTGCGCTAATGTTAAAAAAAGTCATGATCGTGGAAGATAACGAACTTAATATGAAATTATTTCGTGATCTTGTAGAAGCGAGTGGTTATGAAACCGTCGAAACGCGTAATGGTCTTATTGCATTAGATTTAGCTCGTTCATCAAAGCCTTCTCTTATTCTAATGGATATTCAGTTACCTGAAGTATCAGGTATCGATGTTATTAAACAATTAAAAGAAGATGAAGAACTCAAATCTGTCCCTGTCGTTGCTGTAACGGCTTTTGCTATGAAGGGAGATGAAGAACGGATTCGTGCGAGTGGGTGCGAAGAATATATGTCAAAGCCTATCTCAGTTCCCCATTTTATTGCAACGGTCAAGCGTTTTTTGGGTTGAAGTTTTTATTAAGATTCCTTTTTCGATTAAGGAAAAAACTGAAATGATGCAATTTCGACGAAATAATTTTAATAATATCTTCAAAATAAAAACCCCTCTGAAAAGAGGGGTTTTTATGTACCACATAAAAATTATGGTTAGCGCTTTGAGAATTGGAAAGAACGACGTGCCTTTGCTTTACCGTATTTTTTACGTTCCACGATACGACTATCACGCGTAAGGAAGCCGCCTTTTTTTAGGATTGGGCGGAGTTCTGGTTCATAATAAGTTAACGCTTTAGAAATGCCGTGTCGCACTGCGCCTGCTTGACCAGAAAGTCCACCACCAGCAACAGTTGCCTCAATATCAAATTGCGTATCTCTATTTGCTGCAACGATTGGCTGACGAAGAAGCATTCTAAGAACGGGACGGGCAAAATATTTATCAAATTCTTTCTTATTGATGATAATTTTTCCGGAGCCTGGCTTAACCCATACACGAGCGACGGCATTTTTACGTTTTCCTGTTGCGTAGGCGCGTCCTTGTGAATCGAGCTTTTGCACGTGGACAGGAGCAACATTTGCATTAACTTCTACGGTGCTTTCTGCTGTACTAAGTTGAGAAAAAGCATTTTCAACCATAATTAAGCAATCCTTTTATTTTTGCGGTTTAGGGCACCGACATCGAGAATTTCAGGTTGTTGCGCTGTATGTGGATGTTGGTTCCCAGCATAAACGCGCAGGTTTTTCATTTGGCGGCGACCAAGCGGACCACGAGGAATCATACGTTCTACGGCTTTTTCTATAACGCGTTCAGGAAAACGTCCTTCAAGAATTTGGCGAGTCGTACGCTCTTTGATGCCACCGATGTAGCCAGTGTGCCAATAATATTTTTTATCGGTGTATTTTTTACCGGTGAGAGTCACTTTATCTGCATTAATAATAATGACATTGTCACCATCATCGATGTGTGGGGTAAAAGTAGCTTTATGTTTGCCACGCAAGCGGTTAGCAACGAGGGTAGCAAGACGGCCTAAAACGAGGTTTTCTGCGTCAATAACAACCCACTTCTTCACCACTTCAGTTGACTTTTGCGAAAAAGTTGCCATAGAAAATCCTTTATTGGCCCCTCTTAAAATTGAGGGCATTTTTTGTTGCTTTGCGTTGTGAATTATAACCACAACAGATGTGCTCCGACGCACATTAATAAGTTATGCCTGATATAATGTCTTTTAGTTTGCGTCAAGAAAAAATAAAACTTTCGGAACAGTATGTTATAACAGAGGTATTATAATACCTTTATTGCGCTATTCATATTTTTTCTTCAAGTGTGGTGTCATTCTATAAGGATATCATTCTATAATAGGACATTTCATTTTTGAGTCTTTGTTGTATTTTTAGTGCCTTAATCGTATAATAGAGCACGATGCAGTTGTCCCCTTATTTTCTTAATGTCAAATCTTCCGCTTGTGGCCAAGTTTGGCTCGATTCTCTTGATATTTGGGGAATTAATAATGCTCTCGCTATTTCTCAAAAATTTGGTCTGCCAGATCAGTTAGCCCGGGTTCTTTCGGCGCGAAATATTGATGAAACTGAAGCTGTCGCTTTTCTTAATCCGACCTTACGTACTTTAATGCCTGATCCCAAAAGCTTTACTGATATGCAGTACGCGGCAGAGCGTCTAGTCAAAGCTATTATAAACAAAGAGGAAATTGCTGTTTTTGGTGATTATGACGTTGATGGTGCTTGTTCATCAGCGCTATTGGCGCGCTTTTTGCGCTATTTTGGTCTAAAAGTAAAAATTTATATCCCCGACCGTATTGCAGAAGGCTACGGCCCAAATGAACAAGCTATGAAAAAGTTAGCGCAAGAAGGAGCGAGCTTAATTATTACTGTTGATTGCGGCGCAAATAGTCCAGGCGCAATAAAGGCGGCTAGGCTTGCAGGTGTTGATGTGGTGGTTTTGGATCATCATCAAATGACTGATATTCATCAGGAGGCTGTTGCTCTTGTTAATCCTAACCGCCCTGACGATTTTTCTGAACAGGGGCATTTATGTGCCGCTGGCGTCGTATTTATCACATTAGCGTGGGTTAATCATTTATTGCGGGAGCAAAAAGGGGAAGGGGCTATTCCGGATCTTCTGAGTATGCTTGACCTTGTTGCATTAGCCACTATATGCGATATGGTTCCGTTGCAGGGTGTTAATCGGGCTTTTGTGATTAAAGGGCTTCAAGTTGCACGTTTCATGCGCAATCCTGGAATCGCGGCTTTAGCGAAGGTTGCGCGTATAGGCGAACCGCTGAATAGTTTTCATTTGGGTTTTTTATTGGGTCCGAGAATTAATGCTGGGGGACGCATTGGAGATCAGGCGTTGGGAGCGCGTTTGCTTAGCTGTAACGATAGAGATGAAGCCGATAGAATAGCGGAACAATTAGACCAACTTAATCAAGAACGCCAGGAGATGGAGGAGCTACAATTAGCCCAAGCAGAAATATATGCTGATTTTGTTAACCAGGATAAAGAAACACCATCATCGCTTGTAGTCGCTCGGCAAGAATGGCACCCAGGGATTGTCGGTATCCTTGCGTCTCGTTTGAAAGAACGTTTTTTTTGCCCTGTTTTCGCAATTGCTTTGAAAGCGGACGGAAGTGGTACGGGGTCGGGGCGTTCAATTAATGGTATAGATTTAGGAGCACTCGTTCGTGAGGCTGTCGCATTGGATTTATTGGAAAAAGGTGGGGGGCATAGTATGGCTGCTGGCCTTACAATTCAATCGGCAAAAATTGAAAATTTTCAAAAGTGGCTCGAAGAAAAAGTTGCTTCGGTGGTTTCAGAGTTGCGCGCTAACAAATCTCTCCGCGTAGATGGTTGTCTCTCTGCTTCTGGTGCTAATAAAGACCTTTTTGATATGATCGAAAAAGCGGGCCCATTTGGCGCGGGAAATGCTACACCTGTTTTTGCTTTTCCTTCTCATCGATTAATTAGTTTGTGTGAAGTTGGAAAAGGGCATCTTCGCCTTGTTATCTCTAGTATTGATGGGGAAAAACTGCAAGGGGTAGCTTTTCACGCAGTAGGAACACCGCTTGGTGATTTTCTTTCTAAAAATGTTGATAAAATAATTCATTTAGCCGGTAATCTCAGTTTAAATTATTGGAAAGGGACTATTAATCCGCAATTACGGGTTATCGACGCAGCTGCAGTGGTTTGATAAATATATTTTGAAGATCAGATATCTAAGTTACGCGCAAAAGCGGAATTTTCTTGTATAAATCGAAATCGTTCTTCTGGTTTAGTTCCCATTAAACTTTCTATGGTGTTTTTGGCTTTTTGCATTTCAACTGCATCAACGGAAATACGTAAAAGTGTGCGTTTTTCAGGATGCATAGTTGTTTCTTTTAGCTGCTCAGCGCGCATTTCTCCAAGACCTTTAAAACGTCCAATTTCAATTTTGGCTTTCCCCGTAAATTCTGTTTTTAATAATTCATCCTTGTGAATATCGTCGCGCGCATAAGCGACTTTTCCCCCTTGTGATATTCTATAAAGAGGAGGAACAGCGAGGTATAAATGCCCCTGACAAATAAGGTCGGGCATTTCTTGAAAGAAAAAAGTAATCAAGAGCGAGGCGATATGAGCGCCATCAACATCCGCATCTGTCATAATGATAATGCGCTCATATCTGAGATCTTCTTCGCGGTATTTAGAGCGTGTTCCGCATCCAAGGGCGAGTATAAGATCGCCGATTGTTTGATTTGAGCCCATCTTTTCCCGTGCAGCGCTTGCTACATTTAATATTTTTCCACGAAGAGGCAAAATTGCTTGATTTGCTCTATTCCGCGCTTGTTTAGCAGAACCGCCGGCAGAATCACCCTCAACAATAAATAATTCGGCGCCAGCAGCGGAATTTTGACTGCAATCCGCCAATTTACCGGGCAGGCGCAATTTACGCACGGAAGTTTTCCGATTTATTTCTCTATCTTGGCGTCGCTTGATACGTTCTTCGGCTCGTTCAATGATCCAATCAAGGAGTTTCGTAGCTTCTTGAGGAGAATTTGCAAGCCAGTGATCGAAAGGATCGCGTACTGCATTTTCTACAATACGTTGCGCTTCAATTGTGGCTAATCGATCTTTAGTTTGTCCGACAAATTCTGGCTCTCTGATAAAGATAGAAATTACCGCAACTGTCGAAATCATGACGTCATCAGAAGTGATGATGGAAGCACGTTTATTTCCTGTTAATTCGGCGTACGCTTTCAATCCTCGCAAAAGAGCTTGACGCAGTCCTGCTTCATGTGTTCCGCCTTCTCCGGTGGGAATGGTGTTGCAGTAAGACTGTATACGAGCATCGCCGCCATGCCAAGCTACCGCCCATTCAACCGAGCCATGACCCCCGCGTTGTTTTGTTTTACCAGAAAAAATTTCAGCTGTTACTCTATATTCATTTTCCAATAATGATGATAAGTAATCTTTAAGTCCATCCGGAAAATGAAAAACAGCTTTCTCTGGAATATTTTTTACGTTTTCAAGAATTATAGGGTCGCAATTCCACCGAATTTTTACTCCGCCGAAAAGATAGGCTTTAGAGCGGGCCATTTTATAAATTTTTTCTGGATCAAAAGCTACTTTTTCGCCAAAAATTTCGCTGTCAGGATGGAAACGGACTCGTGTACCACGACGATTATACACATCACCTAAATCTTCCAGTCCGGATTGAGGAATACCACGTGAAAAACATTGGCGGTAAAGTTTGCGATCTCGCGCTACTTCAACTTCCATATGGTCAGAAAGAGCATTAACAACAGAAATGCCTACTCCGTGCAAGCCGCCAGAGGTTTGATAAGCTTTTCCATCAAATTTTGCACCTGAATGGAGTTGCGTCATAATAACTTCAAGGGTCGATTTATCCGGCATTTGAGGATGGTTCTCAACAGGAATTCCGCGTCCATTGTCTGTAACCGTTAGATAACCGTATCTGTCTAATGATACATCAATTAAATCAGCATAACCGGCAACGGCTTCATCCATAGCATTGTCGATGATTTCTGCAAATAAATGATGAAGAGCTTTGCTATCTGTTCCACCAATATACATTCCGGGCCGTAAACGGACTGGCTCTAAACCTTCAAGAACTCGTATAGATAAGGCACTATAGTCGCTTTCTTTTGTATCGTCTTTCGGAGAAGATGCGGAGACTGCGGGAACTTCGACATCCGGACCCACTGAAACGTGGAGATTTTTCGCTTTCATTTCCGCACGGGACTGAGCATTATGTAAAATACTAAAAAGATCCTTATTCTCATCGCTCATGGCGTTCAATTATCTATCTGAAATCTAGAGTTGTTTAAAATAAATTTTTGGCCGAGATGACCTGTATGCCTGTTTTTTATTTGAAAATCAATGCACTTAAGAAACATCAATTGTTGGACCAAAGATTTGTTCAAATGTCTGTCTCATAGCAATATCAAAATCATGCATTGTTACAGATGGACCTAGATCAAGTAAACTTGTTACACCGTGGTCCGTAATTCCGCAAGGAACAATTCCTGCATAGTGAGATAAGTCGGGTTTGACATTGATAGCAATGCCATGAAAGCTCACCCATTTGCGCACACGGACACCAATAGCGGCGATTTTATCTTCAGTAGGCATGTTACCTATTGCTGATGAGCAATTCTGTCGTACAACCCATACACCAACCCTATTTTCGCGACGTTCACCTTTAATGTTGAATTGCGCAAGTGTTTGTATGATCCATTCTTCCAATGCGCCGATAAAAGCGCGTATGTCTTGCTTCCGACGCTTAAGATCAAGCATAATGTAAGCGATACGCTGTCCAGGGCCGTGATATGTAAATTCGCCGCCACGGCCTGCTTCATAAACAGGGAATAAGTCGGGGGTTAAAAGATCTTTTTTTTTAGCGCTAGTACCTGCTGTATAAAGGGAAGGGTGCTCAAGAAGCCAAATTTGTTCGCGCGCAGTTTTGGTAAAAATATTTTCTGCACGTTCTTGCATGTAACGAAGCGCTTCAGGGTATTCAACTAAGCTATTACTTACTTTCCATTCAACTGGTGGCGCATCATCAATTGCTTTGAAGTGATGAGATGAGCGGTGACGATTAATATGTTTCAATTTAAATCTCATTGGCGATTTATTTGTTATCGGTAAAAGCAATTACGTGGCAAGACACGAGCTTATGCATTAAAACTAACACAAAAAATAAAGCTATTGATATTTTTCTTTTTCAAAAAAAATCGACCTTTTATAAACTTAAATGCAGCAGAGAAGAATTATAAGCTCATGAATGGAATAAATTGCGAAGATTCCACCAGTTTACGGATTAGAGCGTATAAACCGGAAAACTGAATGTCTTGTAAAAAGCCGTATTTGATCATTTTTGGTAGAAAAAAAAACTTAAATAGTGGTAGAATAAATATAGCCAGTCCTTGAGTCAGTGATTATAGGGGCCTACTAGTTTATTTTTGGGCGCTTAAGCTTCTTGCAATGCGCGGGCTGATTTTGCCGTAATTTCAAATTATTTTATTATGATATTAAAAATAAGGAAGATACGAAGGGCGAGATTGGAAAAATTATTAAAATTTTTTAATAATTGCATTGCGGTATTTTACCTTACGGTTTGATTTTTAGTGTAAACGGCATTTTTATAGGAGATTCTTCTAAGTGGGGGGCATTATCGTCGGTGATAGGTAGGATTATATTTTAATCTGCAAAAGAGCGAGCGCGCCGAAAATAAATTACGTCTCTGCTACAGCGACGGAGGAGCCTCTCTAAAGATGTAATTGTAAAATTTTAGAAATTGAAGATATATCTTCAGTTATTTTAATCACTGATTGAAGGTTTTTCGTTAAGAAATTACATTATATTACATTTTTAAAAGCTTAAAAAAATATCCTTACAGGATATCGTGAGAAAAATATTATAGTTAGCGGGGTGGGATATGAGTTGAGAATTAGAAGATGACTCACCTCGAAATGGTTCCATAAAAGACGGCGCGCACTGGGTGCTGAAAAGCACGGGAACCAAAGTGCTTACCTGCCCGCCCGTAAGGTGGATTTTACCATCTGCCAGACGCTCCGCCGCCGCCTGATGATCCCCCGCCGCCTCTAAATTTTCCGCCACTTGAACGCTTTCCAAATTCCCCTCTACCAAAATTTAAGCCGATAAACCAAGGGGTAAAAACGATACCCATCCAGCGATATTTTTGAGGTCCTACTTTTTTGCCAAAGATCATTGCGAGTATGGGCAAGCCAATCACCGCAAAAAAGACTAAAAATATAATTGCATTTGCTATCATCTGTTCTTTTTCAGCTTGTTTACGTTTTATTTCAATAATTTTAGCTTGTTCTTTGATTCTATATGTAAAATCAGAATCATTGTTTGTAATAACATTGATAATTGCATCAATGGCTTCAATAATTCCTTTTCGATAATTTCCTTCACGAAAATTGGGAAGAATGAAGTTATTAATAATAACCGTGGAAATGGCATCCGTTAACTCTCCTTCTAAACCATATCCCACTTCGATACGTACTCTGCGCTCATTTGGTGCGACAACAAGCAATACACCGTTGTTGATCTGTTTTTGACCTAAACTCCATATGCGAAAAAGGGAATTGCTGTAAGTTTCAATATCCATTCCTGAAAGACTGGGAATGGTCACGACAACAACTTGGTCTCCTGCTTTTTCTTCCAATGCAGCTAGCTTTTTTGTTAAATCTTCTATCGTCGCATCATCAAGTAAACGAGCGACATCATTGATGCGACCGGTCAAAGAAGGATACCGACCCTGCGGATAAGCAACGCTACTGCCGAGCGGAATGGAACAACAGAAAAGACACACAACAACCCATAAATACGGGAAAAAACTATATTGTATAGAGCGTTGGGATGGTATCATTAATTAAAATTAACTCTTGGTGTTTGTTGGACATTGTTGTCGACAGTAAATGTTTGCATGGGTTTGGAATCACGGAACCATAATTTTGCCCAAATCATCGTCGGCATCGTTTTGAGTGCAGTGTTATATACACGTACCGCTTCAATATAATCACGTCGCGCAACGGAAATACGATTCTCAGTTCCTTCTAATTGAGATTGAAGAGCAAGAAAATTCTGATTCGCTTTAAGGTCAGGATAGTTTTCGACAACGGCCATAAGACGCGAAAGCGCACTCGATAAATTTGTCTGATTATCGAGATATTGCTGCATAGCCTGCGGATCATTTAACATATTAACGTTAAGGGGCGTTTGCGTTGCCTTTGCGCGCGCTTCAACAACATTAGAAAGCGCGGTTTGTTCATGAGATGCATAAGCTTTAACGGTATCTACTAAATTGGGAATAAGATCTGCACGACGCTGATATTGATTTAATACTTCGCTCCATGCTGCATGCGCTTTTTCTTCGTTTGTCGGTATTGTATTGAAACCGCAACCATTTAAAAACGGCATTAAAGATGCCAAAAAAATAGCAATCGACCACCGTTTTGCTCTTTTTGTCACAGGATAAGCGAACGAAGTTAACGCGGTCAGTGCATTTAGCATAAAGATATCTCCAAAATTTCCTAAGTCTGTGTATATAGGACATATTTGTATATGGTCAAAGTATCTTAAATTTTAAGTGAGTGGAAAAGGCTGTACTTTATGAAAGTATTTAGTTTTTTTGCAACTTTCTTGCTATTTATCTTGTTTAAGAAGCTAGTTTAGCTATCTTAGATTAAAAAAATGAAGTTTGTAATTAATTTGCTTCGAGAAATATTTGAAAATATGGTATTAATAATTGAATATTTTGTATGAATACTAATAATGAAAAGTATTATCAGATTTATTGCATTTTTTATGAAATAATACATAGCTAAAAAATATTCATGAGTTAAACAAAAAAGTTAAACCTTTTACTTAAGCTCTTCAGCTATCGAAAATTTAAAATGCTTACGTTAATGGGGGAGGTGGACTTTATTATTTGCTTTGGTAAAAGGGTTCTAAAGCTCTAAATGTCATCCGCGACATCTCATTTATACGAAGCGCTGGCTGCAGAAAGAAGGATCTTTTTCTGCCTTTGAACCCGACGATCTCACCTGCAAATATCAAATAGCCAATCTCGCTATTTTTGATTAAAAACAAGATGGTGGGCGATGAGAGACTCGAACTCCCGACATCCTCGGTGTAAACGAGGCGCTCTACCAGCTGAGCTAATCGCCCGATGCGATCAGCGCCTTTTAAGGAACTTTTTTTTTAAACGCAAGGGCAAAGATGTTGCTCATTGATATTTTTTAAAGGGAAGAAAAGTTTTCCATATATTTAATTTTAAAAAAATACACAAGCCTGCTTGACAGGAACGAATGAAGGTCTTAACACGACCGCTTAAGCCAATTTAATTGGTCCGAAAAGAGTGCGCGGGTGTAGCTCAGTTGGTTAGAGTGCTGGCCTGTCACGCCGGAGGTCGCGGGTTCGAGCCCCGTCACTCGCGCCATTTCGGGTTATTTTAAGCCTTTATTTAATGTAGGCATTTTGCTATTGGGGCCGCTGACGGTTATATATTATCGGCGCGGCGCGGGGCACTGAGAGCTTAAATTTCCTTTTTATTTTATGGTTCTGAGGATAGGGGCTTGCGTCTTTCTTCGCTCTGCGGTACCTATGCTGGTGGGAATAATGTCGCGCAGCACGCCTTTGGGTTGTACGAGCGGGATTGACGAAATGTTCATCACAATTTGCGCGTTCAATCTGGACAATGTTGTGTGATTGCGTTAATTCAGGCGTCTCATTAAAGCGGAAGAGGATTATGACTCATTTATTGAGCTCTTATTTGCCAGTGTTGGTTTTTATTGTTGTTTCGATAGTTATTGCGGGTGTCCTTTTGGTTATACCCTATATCGTAGCTTATCGCGCACCTGATCCCGAAAAATTATCAGCTTATGAATGCGGATTTAACTCATTTGATAATGCCCGAATGAAGTTTGATATTAGGTTTTATCTGGTTTCAATTTTATTTATCATTTTCGACCTCGAAGTTGCTTTCCTTTTTCCTTGGGCTGTTTCGTTTAGCTCGATAGGTATGTTCGGTTTTTGGTCGATGATTATGTTTTTAGTGATTTTAACAATCGGGTTTGTATATGAATGGAAAAAGGGAGCTCTTGAATGGGATTAATGTTTGATAGTTCAACAGCCTTTGCTCCAAAGCCTAAGGGAATTATCGACCCGAGCACAGGCAAATTGATAGGTTCTAATGATGAATTCTTCCGCGATGTTAACGCTGAATTGGGGGATAAAGGATTTTTGGTAACTTCGGTAGACGCTTTAATCACTTGGGCACGTACTGGGTCATTAATGTGGATGAGTTTTGGTTTAGCGTGTTGCGCTATTGAAATGATGCAATGTTCAATGCCTCATTATGATAATGAACGTTTTGGATATGCGCCGCGCGCTTCGCCACGTCAATCCGATGTAATGGTTGTTGCCGGTACTTTGACAAACAAGATGGCGCCTGCTTTGCGTAAAGTTTATGATCAGATGCCTGAGCCGCGTTATGTGATATCTATGGGGTCCTGCGCGAATGGTGGTGGATATTACCATTATTCTTATTCAGTCGTGCGCGGATGCGATCGTATAGTGCCTGTAGATATTTATGTCCCCGGTTGTCCTCCTACTGCGGAGGCGTTGTTGTATGGTATATTATTATTGCAGAAAAAAATCCGTCGTACCGGGTCCATAGAGCGATAAGGGGTTCATAATGATGAATGAATCATTGGTTGAGCTTTCTGCTTATTTACAAGATAAATTAAGCGATAAGCTAGAAGAAAGCGCTCTTGCATTTGGTGAGTTGACTATTGTGTCACGTCTTGACGCAATTCTCGATGTTTTGGCGTTTGTTCGTGATGATCCTCGTTGCCAATTTATAGCTATAATAGATATTAGTGGTGTTGATTATCCTTGTCGTGACAAGCGTTTTGATGTTTCTTATCAATTATTGTCTCCTCGTCAGAATTTGCGATTACGTGTTAAAGTGCGCACTGATGAAAATACTCCAGTTGCTTCTGCTTGCTCGATTTATCCTGGTGCAGAATGGTACGAGCGTGAGACGTACGATATGTACGGGGTTTTATTTTCTGGCCATCCGGATCTAAGGCGTATCTTGACCGATTACGGGTTTGAAGGGCATCCTTTGCGTAAAGACTTTCCTGTAACGGGGTTCGTTGAATGCCGCTATGATAATGAAGCAAAACGTGTAATTTACGAACCTGTTGTTCTTCGGCAAGAAATGCGCGATTTCGACTTTCTTTCACCATGGGAGGGGGCTGAGCATATTTTGCCTCCTAATGAAAAGGTGGATAGTGAAAAGTAATGTTGCGGTTGGTAAATATGTTATTAAAGTAGTAAGATGCTCTTAGGTGATTTGGTATTTTTGAGTCAGAGGTTTAACGTGTTTGTGCTGGGTGGGTGGCTGTTTTATGTTTTGCAGCGTAGTAAGCAAAGTTTTACTGATGTCCAGTTTAGAGCGCATTTAGAAAAGCAAGGGGTCGATTGTGGCTGAGGTTAATGTCCGAAATTTTAATATTAATTTTGGTCCGCAACATCCCGCGGCGCATGGTGTTTTGCGCATGGTCTTGGAGCTAGACGGTGAAGTTGTTGAGCGCGTGGACCCGCATATTGGACTATTGCATCGCGGGACCGAAAAATTAATGGAGACAAAAACTTATCTTCAAGCTGGCCCTTATTTAGATCGTTTGGATTATGTTGCTCCCATGAATCAAGAGCACGCTTTTGTGCTTGCTATTGAAAAGTTACTGGGTGTTGAAGTTCCTAAAAGGGGACAATTAATTCGCGTTCTATTTTCTGAAATAGGGCGTATTCTTAATCATTTATTGAATGTAACAACGCAAGCGATGGATGTCGGCGCTTTAACTCCTCCGCTTTGGGGGTTTGAACAGCGCGAAAAATTAATGATTTTTTATGAGCGTGCATGCGGTGCGCGTCTTCATGCGAATTATTTTCGTCCTGGTGGCGTACATCAAGATTTACCAGAATCTTTAATTGAAGATATTGGAAATTTTATTGATCCATTTCTCGTTGCTCTCGGCAAACTTGACGCGCTTGTAACTCCAAATAGGATTTTTAAACAGCGCAATGTCGATATTGGCGTGGTGAGTATTGAGGAAGCTTGGGCGCGTGGTTTTTCTGGAGTAATGATCCGTGGAGCTGGTGTGCCATGGGATCTACGTAAAAGCCAGCCTTACGAATGTTATGACGAAATGGAATTTGATATTCCTGTAGGTAAAAATAGCGATTGTTACGATCGTTATCTTATTCGTATGGAAGAAATGCGTCAATCGGCGAAAATTATGCGCCAATGCGTAGACCGTTTACTTAGTAGTGAAAAAAATACACCAGTTTCGAGCTTAGATCGTAAAATTGTGCCTCCAAAGCGCAGTGAAATGAAAAGTTCTATGGAAGCGCTCATTCATCATTTTAAACTTTATACGGAAGGTTTTCATACACCTCCTGGCGAAGTTTATGTTGCTGTAGAAGCACCAAAAGGTGAATTTGGTGTTTACCTCGTTTCCGATGGGACTAATAAGCCTTACCGCGTTAAATTGCGTGCGCCTGGTTTTGCTCATCTTCAGGCTATGGATTTTTTGACTCGAGGTCATATGTTGGCGGATGCGACGGCTATTTTGGGCTCAATTGATATTGTTTTTGGGGAGGTTGATCGCTAATGTCCGTACGCCGTCTTGCAGATGAGAGCTATCAGCCCATAAAGTTTTCTTTTACAAAAGAAAATCAAGTGTGGGCGCAAAATACTATCAAAAAATACCCTGTAGGGCGTGAGCAATCTGCAGTAATTCCTTTATTGATGCGTGCTCAAGAGCAAGAAGGGTGGGTAACGCGTGCTGCAATTGAGCATGTTGCTCAGATGCTTTCTATGGCCTACATTCGCGTTTTAGAGGTCGCAACTTTTTACACTCAATTTCAGCTTAAGCCGGTTGGAAAAAAGGCTCATGTCCAAGTTTGTGGTACCACTCCTTGCATGTTACGTGGTGCTGGTGAGTTAATTAAAGTTTGCCAAAAAAAAATTCATCACGAGCCTTTTGTCGTTAATCAGGATGGGACGTTATCGTGGGAAGAGGTAGAGTGTCTCGGTGCTTGTGTTAATGCTCCGATGGTTATGATTTTCAAGGATACTTACGAGGATTTGACAGCTGAACGTCTTGAAGAAATTATCGATGCATTTAAAGAAGGTAAAGGTTCTGATATAGCAGTAGGGCCACAGAATGGTCGTAAATCGTCAGAGCCCATCGGTGGTTTAACTTCTTTGATTGAAGAAGATAAAAAAAGAGAAAGTACCACTTAAATCTTCAAAAAAGAAAAATTAACGAAAAAATGGGGCTGAGATGAGTGTTACTTTGGTTGGAGGGATGTTTAGGGTTTGTTCATTACGTAAATTTTCAGAAAAGACTAGGGAATTTTGAAAAGATATTTAGTAACTGAATTCAGAAAAGTGCTACCAGTGATAGAGAAAAGAGTTGGATATGCTGGCTGATAGAGATCGCATTTTCACCAATATTTATGGTTTGAAAGATAAATCGTTAAAAGCTGCGATATCGCGTGGGCACTGGAATGGTACTAAGGCGATTATTGAAAAAGGTCGTGATTGGATTATTGATGAAATAAAGGCGTCGGGTTTGCGTGGTCGCGGCGGCGCGGGTTTCCCTACTGGTATGAAGTGGTCTTTTATGCCGAAACATACTGACGGGCGGCCGCATTATTTAGTAGTAAATGCAGATGAATCGGAGCCGGGGACATGTAAAGACCGCGATATTTTGCGGCATGATCCCCATACTTTAATTGAGGGGTGTGTTATAGCTACTTTCGCGATGGGGGCGAATGTCGCCTTTATCTATGTTCGTGGTGAATATATCCGTGAGCGAGAAGCACTTCAAGCTGCAATTGACGAATGTTATGATGCAGGTTTGCTTGGAAAAAAAACTAAATATGGACATGTTTGTGATATCATCGTCCATCACGGTGCTGGCGCTTATATTTGCGGTGAAGAGACAGCTCTTCTTGAAAGTCTTGAAGGAAAAAAAGGGCAACCCCGTCTTAAGCCGCCGTTTCCAGCAAATATGGGAATTTATGGTTGTCCAACGACGGTTAATAATGTAGAATCCATCGCGGTTGTTCCGACAATTTTGCGCCGGGGCGCTTCTTGGTTTTCGTCTATTGGTCGCGCAAATAATGCCGGGACGAAATTATTTATGGTTTCCGGTCATGTTAACGCGCCTTGTACATTCGAGGATGCGTTGAGCGTTTCTTTCCGCGAGTTAATTGAAAAACATACAGGGGGTATCCGCGGCGGATGGGGTAATCTTTTAGCAGTTATCCCAGGGGGGGCTTCTTGTCCGGTTGTGCGTGGCGAAGACGTAGTAGATGCGATTATGGATTTTGATGGAATGCGTGATATTGGTTCTTCTTTTGGTACGGGTGGTATGATTGTCATGGATAAATCTACCGATATCATTAAGGCAATTTGGCGTATAGCAGCTTTTTTTAAACACGAGAGTTGCGGGCAGTGCACACCGTGCCGTGAAGGAACTGGTTGGATGATGCGTCTTTTGGGCCGTATGGTTGAAGGAAGAGCGCAGAAACGTGAAATTGATCTTCTATTCGAAGTTTCTAAGCAGGTTGAGGGGCACACTATTTGCGCACTCGGTGATGCTGCGGCGTGGCCTATTCAAGGATTGATACGTAATTTTCGTTTAGAAATTGAGCGAAGGATTGATGATTATACGCGAAATGCGGTTCAGAAAAGAAATATTGCTTTAAAAGCAATAGGATAAAGTATTTTGTTGTAAAAATAATGAAATGCAAATTTAGATAGGGGGCATCCACAGGCTGGATTAATGATGATAAATATCAAAGTTGATGGTAAAGAAATTGAAGTTCCTGATTACTATACACTGCTTCAAGCAGCTGAAGCTGCGGGTGCTGAAGTGCCGCGTTTTTGTTTTCATGAATCTTTATCGATTGCTGGAAATTGTCGTATGTGTTTGGTTGAGGTTAAAGGTGGTCCTCCGAAACCTCAAGCTTCCTGTGCTATGGGTGTTCGTGATTTGCGGTTAGGTCCAAATGGTGAAATCCCTGAAATCTTCACTAACACGGCAATGGTAAAAAAAGCTCGTGAAGGTGTGATGGAATTTCTTCTCATTAATCATCCATTAGATTGTCCCGTTTGTGATCAGGGTGGTGAATGCGATCTTCAAGATCAAGCAATGTTTTATGGACGTGATTGTTCTCGTTATGCAGAAGATAAACGTGCTGTAGAAGATAAATATATTGGGCCACTTGTAAAAACTATTATGACACGGTGTATCCATTGTACGCGTTGTGTTCGTTTTACGACGGAAGTTGCAGGCGTTTCGGAGCTCGGTTTAATTGGCCGAGGTGAAGATGCTGAGATTACGACATATCTCGAAGAAGCTATGACGTCTGAATTGCAGGGAAATGTCATTGATCTTTGTCCTGTAGGCGCTTTAACTTCGAAGCCTTACGCATTTCATGCGCGCCCATGGGAGTTAGTTAAAACAGAGTCGATTGATGTAATGGATGCACTTGGTAGTGCTATTCGCATTGATAGTCGTGGACGTGAAGTTATGCGGATTACACCACGTGTTAATGAAAATATTAATGAAGAGTGGATTTCTGATAAGACGCGATTTATTTGGGACGGATTACGCACTCAGCGGCTTGATAAACCGTATGTCCGTAAATATGGAAAGTTGCAACCTGCGAGCTGGTCAGAGGCTTTTGCAAAAATTAAAGCTGTTATTTCTAAGGCTTCAGCACCAAAAATTGGAGCGATTGCTGGAGACCTTGCGTCTGTTGAGGAAATGTACGCACTGAAGACGTTATTGACTTCACTAGGTTCAAAGATATTTGATTGTCGTCAAAGAGGTATGGTTTTATCTCCCGAATTAGGACGCTCGAGTTATATTTTTAATCCGACTATTGCAGGTATTGAACGGGCTGATGCATTACTCATAGTAGGGTCCAATCCGCGTATTGAGGCCGCTGTTTTGAATGCGCGTATTTTAAGACGCCAACGAACAGGGCGAATTCCAATCGCGCTAATCGGAGAACAGGTCGATTTACGTTATCCGTATTCTTATCTTGGGGCTGGTACAGATGCCTTAAAAACACTTATCGGTGGGGAGGCTGCTTTTTTTAATGTGCTGAAGGAAGCTGAGAGACCGCTTATTCTTATTGGAGAGGGGGCAATTTCAGGAAAGGAAGGTTTATCTGTTTTAAAAAATTTGGCTAAATTAGCTGATATTGTTGGTGCTCTTAATGAAGAATGGAACGGGTTTGGCGTTCTCCATAGTGTTGCCTCGACTGTAGGAGGCTTAGATATTGGTTTTATCTCTGAATTGGGGGCCGAAAATATCATTAAAACTTGTGAAGTTTTATTTTTACTCGGTGCTGATGAAGTGGACTTGGCCGATAAAAAAGCTTTTACAATTTATATTGGAAGTCATGGTGATAATGGCGCACATGCCGCTGATGTGATTTTGCCTGCATCGGCTTATACTGAAAAATCCGGGCTTTATGTTAATACAGAAGGCCGCGTTCAAATGACAAACCGAGCTGGTTTTGCTCCAGGCGAAGCAAAGGAGGATTGGGCCATTTTGCGTGCTTTGTCGGATGTTTTAGGGCAGAGACTTCCTTTTGATTCATTGTCTCAATTAAGGCAGAAGCTGTTTAGCGATTTTCCGCATTTTTGCGCCATTGGTGATATAGCGCCTTCTTGTGTAACTGATCTTAAAGAACTTTCTTCGCAAACAAGTATTTTGGGTACGCAAGCCTTTACTTCTACGATTAAAGACTTTTATTTGACAAACCCAATAGCACGTGCTTCTGTAACTATGGCTGACTGTTCTTCCCTTGCAAAGAATCGTCTTACGAGAATTTCAGAGTAAAGGCAGAAGGGACAAGGGATAATTATGTATGATTTCTTTACGGCCTGGTTGTTGCCGTTGCTCATTATAGTAGGGAAGACGCTTCTTCTTTTAGTTATTCTTCTCGTTTTGATTGCTTATCTCCTTTATGCAGACAGAAAAATTTGGGCGGCTGTACAGTTACGGCGCGGCCCGAATGTTGTCGGTCCGTGGGGATTATTACAGTCTTTTGCAGATTTAATTAAATTCGCTGTTAAAGAGCCTATTATTCCTGCTGGCGCTAATAAGGGTGTTTTTCTTTTAGCTCCCTTTGTTTCTGCCGCACTTGCTTTATCAAGTTGGGCTGTTGTTCCAGTTAATGAAGGTTGGGAAATTGCTCATATTAATGTTGGTTTACTTTATATTTTAGCTATTTCATCTCTTGAAGTTTACGGAGTTATTATGGGGGGGTGGGCGTCAAATTCGAAATATCCCTTTTTAGGAGCCCTTCGCTCGGCGGCGCAAATGGTCTCTTATGAAGTTTCAATCGGGTTGGTTCTTGTAACGGTTATTTTAGTGAGCGGTTCACTGGATCTCACGACAATTGTGCGCGAACAAAGCAGCGGATTTGGGACAAAGATTGGTTTGCCTTTTAGTAGTTTTCTTGATTGGAACTGGTTAGTTCTTTTTCCAATGTTTATTGTATTTTTTATTTCTGCACTTGCGGAAACAAACCGTCCTCCTTTTGATCTGGTCGAAGCAGAATCTGAACTTGTTGCAGGTCATATGGTTGAATATTCTTCAACTCCTTATATGCTTTTTTTTCTTGGTGAATATGTTGCTATTGTTTTAATGTGCGCATTGACAACTATTTTGTTTTTAGGTGGTTGGTTGCCGCTTTTAGATGTTTGGTGGCTTAATTGGGTTCCTGGCGTAATTTGGTTTGTCTTGAAGGTATGTTTTGTATTTTTTGGGTTTGCTATGGTTAAAGCGTTTGTGCCACGTTACCGTTATGATCAATTAATGCGGCTCGGTTGGAAAGTGTTTCTTCCTATTTCATTGGCAATGGTTGTGATAACTGCTGCTTTCTTAAAATACGCTGGTTTCGCGTAAGAGGAGTTTTTATGTCAGGTCTTATTCAAGCGGCAAAGTCGCTCCTTTTATTAGAATTTGTGAGTGCTTTTTTTTTGGCGATGCGTCAATTTTTTTCGCCGAAACCTACGATTAACTATCCTCACGAAAAAGGTGTTATTTCCCCACGTTTTCGCGGAGAACATGCTTTACGCCGTTATCCTAATGGCGAAGAACGGTGTATCGCATGTAAATTGTGTGAAGCAATCTGCCCTGCACAAGCCATTACGATTGAAGCCGGGCCCAGGCGCAATGACGGTACACGTAGAACTACTCGTTATGATATTGACATGGTTAAGTGTATTTATTGTGGTTTTTGTCAGGAAGCTTGTCCAGTTGATGCTATAGTGGAAGGGCCGAATTTTGAGTTTGCTACAGAAATGCGTGAAGAACTTTATTATGATAAAGAGAAACTTTTGGATAATGGAGATCGCTGGGAACGGGAAATTTCCCGTAATATATTGATGGATGCGCCTTATCGTTGAGTGTATTTTTGAATGAGTGGTTAAACGATTTTGTTTGACAAAAATTATAACTAGGTGTGATTTTTTACACCAATTATTTGGTTAATTGAGGGGAAGCCCATGCTGACAGATATAGCGGCGGCATTTTTCTATCTATTCGCTTTTATAATGCTCGCAAGTGCAGTCGCTGTTGTTTCTGCGCGTAATCCGGTGCATTCGGTTTTGTTTTTGATATTGACGTTTTTTAATGCTGCAATCTTGTTTTTGCTTGTAGGGGCAGAATTTTTGGGACTTATTTTGCTGGTTGTCTATGTTGGTGCTGTGGCCGTTTTATTTCTGTTTGTAGTTATGATGCTTGATGTCGATTTTGCTGAGTTAAAAAGTGGAGCACTTCGCTACGCTCCTATTGCAGCGGTCGTTGGTTCTATTATTGCGGTAGAGCTGATTTTTATTTTTGTTGGTAGCGATTTTTCTTCGGCTTTCAAAACCCATATTACGCAACCAATGCCAGATTTAACACAGCGAACAAATACGCAAGCGTTAGGAGATATTCTTTATACTGATTATATTTTCTATTTTCAAATCGCTGGAATGATTTTATTGGTCGCAATGATTGGTGCTATCGTTTTAACGCTCCGCCATAAATCAGGTGTTAAACGGCAATTGATCTCGGTGCAAGTCGCCAGGACAGCGGAAAACGCGATCGAAATCAAAAAAGTTGAATCAGGCAAAGGTATTTAGCGGGAAGATTGTCATGCATATTGATATTACTCATTATCTCACTGTTTCTGCAATGATGTTCACGATTGGTATTTTTGGCATTTTTCTGAATAGGAAGAATGTAATCGTTATTCTTATGTCTATTGAACTTATATTGCTTTCAGTTAATTTTAATTTTGTTGCGTTTTCAGCATTTTTACATGACCTCGTTGGTCAGATATTTGCTTTATTTGTTTTGACAGTGGCTGCCGCTGAAGCGGCGATTGGTCTCGCAATCCTCGTTGTTTTTTTCCGTAATCGTGGTTCTATCGCGGTTGAAGACATTAATGTAATGAAAGGCTGATAAGTTGATGTATTACGCGATCGTCTTTCTCCCATTTTTGGGCTTTTTAATTGCCGCTATGGGTGGAAAAATTATAGGAGCCCGCGCCAGTGAATTGATTACATGTAGCCTTATGATAATTGTGGCCGCGTTATCATGGGTTGCTTTTTCAAGTATTGCTATTGGTAACACATCGATGATCGATGTGCCGCTGTTGCATTGGGTGACTGTCGGTGAGTTGACATTTAATTGGGGATTGCACGTTGACACATTGACGGCTGTTATGCTCGTTGTAGTTAATAATGTTTCAGTACTGGTGCATATTTATTCAGTCGGCTATATGCATCATGATCCTTCAAGGCCTCGTTTTTTTGCTTATCTTTCCTTGTTTACGTTTATGATGCTTATGCTAGTGACAGCCAATAACTTAATCCAAATGTTTTTTGGATGGGAAGGTGTTGGGCTCGCATCTTATTTGCTTATTGGTTTCTGGTTTCAAAGAGCTTCCGCTAATAAGGCAGCGATGAAAGCTTTTGTAGTTAATCGTGTTGGAGATTTTGGTTTTCTTTTGGGAATCTTTAGTATTTTTGTTTTATTTCAGTCAGTTAGTTTTTCGTCTATTTTCGCAAAGGCGGCAGATAATGATTTCGTACAAGGCATAACATTTTGGGGGTGGCAGCTTGATGGGCAGGCAGCGATCACTATTACGTGTCTTTTTCTGTTTATTGGCGCTATGGGCAAGTCAGCGCAATTTTTTTTGCATACGTGGCTTCCTGATGCGATGGAAGGACCGACGCCTGTATCTGCGCTTATTCACGCAGCGACAATGGTTACTGCTGGGGTCTTTATGGTTGCGCGTATGTCGCCAATTTTTGAACTTTCTTCTACTGCTTTGACGGTAATTGTTATTGTTGGAGCAACGACCGCGTTTTTTGCGGCGACCGTAGGGTTAGTACAAAATGATATTAAACGTGTTATCGCTTATTCTACATGTTCGCAGCTTGGTTATATGTTCGTTGCATTAGGCGTTGGGGCTTATGGAGCAGCCGTTTTTCACCTTTTTACGCACGCTTTTTTTAAAGCTTTGTTATTTCTCGGAGCTGGTTCTGTAATTCACGCAGTATCTGATGAGCAGGATATGCGAAAAATGGGGGGGCTGCGGAAACATATAAAAGTGACTTATTGGATGATGATTATAGGAACTTTTGCATTAACAGGTGTCGGAGTTCCTGGAACATCTTGGGGAACAGCGGGCTTTTTCTCAAAGGATGCGATTATAGAATCTGCTTTTGCATCGCATAATATTGCTGCAGGATATGCTTTCTGGCTTCTCGTTTTTTCCGCTTTTCTGACGAGTTTTTATTCGTGGAGACTCATATTTATGACGTTTCATGGTAAGCCGCGCGCAACTGTTGATGTTATGCACCATGTTCATGAATCAGCGCCTGTTATGTTGATCCCGCTGTTTATTTTATCTATCGGGGCATTGTTTGCTGGTGTGGTTTTTCAGCCTTATTTTTTTGGTGATTTATACGACTCTTTTTGGAAAGGTGCCTTATTTACAGGGGAGCATAATTCTATTCTTCATGAGGCACATGATGTTCCAAATTGGGTAAAATGGTCGCCATTTACAGCAATGGTTATTGGGTTCATTTTATCATACCTATTCTATGTCCTTGCCCCTTCGATTCCAAAAATACTCGCTAAATTGATGCCTACATTATACCGTTTTCTTTATAATAAATGGTATTTTGATGAAATTTATGATGTTCTTTTTGTGCGTCCGACTTTTAAAATTGGATATTTTCTTTGGAAAATAGGCGACGGTAAAATTATTGATGGTTTAGGGCCAAATGGTATTGCGGCACGTGTTATTGATATCACAAATAAAGTTGTTCGAATGCAGACCGGCTATCTCTACCACTATGCATTCGCAATGCTCATTGGTGTTGCAGTATTGATCACGTGGATGACGATCGGGAGCTTAAATTAATGACCGACTGGCCTATTCTTTCTACTATTACATTTTTGCCGCTTGTTGGTGTAATTTTAATTTTGTTAATCAAAGACGACAGCGAAACGGCAAGATGTAATATACGCAATGTAGCATTTTTTACAGCTATATTTGTGTTTATTATTTCCTTAGTTATTTGGGCAGGATTTGATAATACAAACTCTGATTTTCAGATGGTTGAGAAATTTAATTGGTTGGGGAGCGGTGTCAGCTATCATATGGGAATCGACGGTATTTCTGTGCTTTTTATCGTTCTTTCGGCTTTTTTATTGCCTTTTTGTATTTTAGCGAGTTGGGAAACCGTTAAGGATGGGTTGAAAGCTTATATGATCGCTTTTTTGCTTCTTGAAGTAGCGATTATCGGAGTTTTTTGCGCGCTTAACGCGGTACTGTTTTACGTTTTTTTTGAAGGCAGCCTAATTCCGATGTTTATTATCATTGGTGTTTGGGGCGGTGCACGTCGCGTTTATGCGAGCATGAAATTTTTCTTATATACTTTGCTTGGTTCGGTGCTCATGTTGGTCGCCATCATGGCTATATATTGGGAAGCAGGGACGCTTGATATACCCACGTTATTGACCTACAAATTTCCTACAGATATGCAGACGTGGCTGTGGCTCGCCTTCTTTGCTTCTTTTGCGGTTAAAATGCCAATGTGGCCATTTCATACATGGCTCCCCGATGCTCACGTAGAAGCGCCAACAGCGGGTTCTGTCATTTTAGCTGGTATATTACTTAAACTGGGTGGTTATGGTTTCCTCCGTTTTTCTTTGCCAATGTTTCCTATTGCTTCGGCTAATTTTACTTCTTTTGTTTTTACATTATCACTCATTGCTATTATTTATACATCGTTGGTGGCGCTCGTCCAAAATGATATCAAGAAACTTATTGCTTATTCGTCGGTGGCTCATATGGGGTACGTGACGATGGGCGTTTTTGCAGCTAACGAACAAGGCATCCAAGGTGCTATTTATCAAATGTTATCGCATGGAATTGTTTCTGCAGCGTTGTTTCTTTGCGTTGGCGTTATTTATGATCGTGTGCATACACGCGAAATTTCGGCTTTTGGTGGTTTAGTGAATAAGATGCCTAAATATGCTGTCGTGTTCTTGATCTTCACCATGGCGAATGTAGGATTACCTGGAAGTTCAGGATTTTTGGGGGAATTTTTGACATTAATAGGTGTTTTTCAAGTTAATAAGCTGGTTGCAATTTTTGCTACGACTGGTGTTATTTTGTCGGCGGCTTATGCACTTTATCTTTACCGGCGTGTTATTTTTGGCTCTTTGGATAAGGAAAGCTTGAAAGTACTCGTTGATCTTTCTTT
The DNA here is from genome assembly GCF_000341355.1 of Bartonella australis AUST/NH1. Classification (NCBI taxonomy): domain Bacteria; kingdom Pseudomonadati; phylum Pseudomonadota; class Alphaproteobacteria; order Hyphomicrobiales; family Bartonellaceae; genus Bartonella; species Bartonella australis. Next base: position 855,074 of record NC_020300.1, on the reverse strand, counting down.
AAGAGAGAAGTTCATTCTTTATCCGATGGTTATCCTCACAATATTGTTTGGTGTCTATCCGACACCTATTCTCAAAACGACAGCATCTGCGGTAACAAACCTCATCAATAACCTGCACTAAACTAAGAGATTAAACACGCATGCAAACAGAAATAATAGCTCAATTAGTGTTAATTTTTCCAGAAATTTTAGTAGCGTTAGGAGGAGTTGTGCTACTTTTAGTCGGCGTTTATTCTGGCCCGCGTTCATATTTAACGATCACTGGTTTGGCGATTGCTCTTCTTGTAGCAATTATCGTTATTATAATTATTTTCCCCAAAAATGGTTTTTTCTGTACAAATGCACTCATTATTGATTCTTTTGGTCGCTATATGAAGGTTTTGATGCTTATTGGCGCATTATTTTCTCTCATTATGTCGGTTGGTTTTAGCTGTGCTCAGAAATTCGATATATTTGAGTTTCCTGTTTTAGTCCTTTTAGCGACTCTTGGCATGATGTTCATGATTTCAGCTGGTAATTTGCTATCACTTTATATGGGATTAGAACTACAATCACTGGCTCTATATGTTTTAGCTGCAATTAAACGTGATAATGTAAAATCTTCTGAAGCAGGTATAAAATATTTTGTTTTAGGTGCATTATCTTCGGGGTTACTGCTTTATGGTATTTCTTTACTTTATGGTTTTACCGGCCAGATTGGTTTTCATGAAATTACCATTGCTTTGAAGAGCGGGGCGTTACAACTTGGTGTTATTATAGGAATCGTTTTTATTTTGGCGGGCTTAGCCTTCAAAATTTCTGCAGTTCCGTTTCATATGTGGACCCCTGACGTTTATGAAGGAGCACCAACACCTGTTACGGCATTTTTTGCTAGTGCCCCTAAAATCGCGGCAATGGCATTAATTATCCGCGTCATTGTTGTGATTTTTGTCCCGCTAGATAATGTTGATAGCTCTATGCCTGCGTGGCAGCAAATTTTGGTATTTATGGCGATTGCATCAATGATTTTAGGGGCATTTGCGGCGATTGGTCAAAAAAATATCAAGCGGTTAATGGCTTATTCGTCTATTAGTCATATGGGGTATGCCCTTGTCGGTTTGGCTGCCGGAAATATAGTTGGGGTTAAAAGTGTTATTCTCTACATGACCATTTATCTCTGTATGACAGTCGGTTCATTTGCTTTCATCCTTGGAATGCGATTTCACGATAAGAATGTTGAAAATATTTATGATCTTTCGGGGCTTATAAAGACAAATCCGTTTATGGCCGTTATGATGACAATACAGCTTTTTTCTTTGGCAAGTATACCACCTATGGCTGGTTTTTTTGGTAAGTGGTATACATTCTCAGCGGCTGTTCATGCAGGGCTTACTCCACTCGCCGTGGTCGGTATGCTGACTTCTGTTATTGGTGCTTTTTATTATTTACGGGTGATAAAAATTATGTGGTTCGATGAGGTAAAATCTAGCTTTATTGTTTTATCAAGCGAATTAAAGTTCTGTCTCATAACTTCTGTATTATTTATTCTATTTTATACATTTTTTGGAATTTTATTTTCTGAATTAGCTGGAAAAGCAGCGGCATCGTTGTTTTAATGAATATGGTTTATGCATTATCAAATTTCGCACAAAAACAAGGATATGATGTTGAATCATATGAAAGTGTTGATTCAACAAATCTTGTTGCACAACGAAAAGCAAATGCTGGCCACCGCGGTCAACTTTGGATTGTTGCGGAAGAGCAAACACAAGGAAGAGCTAGGAGAGGTAGAGCGTGGTATAGCCCGAAAGGGAACTTTTATTCCAGTCTTTTATTAATCGATGATATCAATCCTAAAACCGCTGCTTATCTTAGTTTTGTTGCTGGGGTGAGTATGGTCGAAGCGGTCAGGCAGTTTATAAAGGATAAAAGCTGTGCTGATAGTGTTATTAGTTTAAAATGGCCTAACGATATTTTGCTTCAGGGGAAAAAAAGTTCTGGAATTCTTCTCGAGCTTTCTAGATTAACTTCGCAAAAGTATGCGTTAATTATTGGTATTGGAATGAATGTGAAATACCATTATAAGGACACGTCATATCCAACATCTTGTATAAAAAATATTGGTTTAGATATTGATAATAAACAATTATTTACAGTTCTGACGCAGTATTTTGCTGAAAATTATCTTCTTTGGAAACAGCAAGGGGGGGGTGATATAATCCGTGAAAAATGGCTTTTATATTCTTCCCACCTTGGGCAAAATATCAAAATAGTCAATGATGGAAAGATTATCGAAGGTCTCTTTGAAGGTCTTGATTGTGATTTTAACTGTGTTGTAAAACAAGAAAATGGTCGTCGGGCAATCATAACAGCCGGAGATGTTCATTTTGGCTTGGCTGCTTCCGTTCATGCAGGTTGTTATTAGCTTATAAAATTTATTCATCGTGATGTCATCTTTTAGTAGGTGAGGAGATATTCGTGGCTTCTGCTAACAAAAATGAATTGGTTTTTCTCCCTTTAGGAGGTGTGGGGGAGATAGGGATGAATTTGGCTGCTTACGGATTCGGCCCAAAAGATCGCCGTGAATGGTTACTTGTTGATATGGGGGTTAGTTTTGCCGGTCCGGAGTTACCGGGGGCAGATCTCATTTTGCCAGATATTCGTTTTCTGGAAAGTGAAAAATATAATTTGTGCGGTCTTATTTTGACACATGCTCATGAAGATCATCATGGTGCTGTTTTTGATTTATGGCCGAGACTTAAGATTCCGCTTTATTGTACTCCTTTTACCGCTGGGTTATTGGAGAGCAAAAGGCAATCAGATTGTGGATACCATAAAATTCCATTTAATATTTTTAGAGCAGGTGATTGCTTGCAGATTGGTCCATTTTCGATCGAAGCTATAGCCGTTAATCATTCGATTCCGGAATCTGTTTCTTTGGCAATTACAACATCTTTAGGTGATGTCATTCACACCGGTGATTGGAAAATTGATCATACTCCTTCGTTTGGAGCTAAAACAAATGAAAAACGCTTCCGCGCTTTAGGGCAAAAAGGTGTCTTAGCGCTAGTTTGCGACTCTACTAATGCACTCCGGGACGGTATATCGCCATCGGAACAACAAGTTCAGGAAAGCCTTTCCAAAATTATTCTGAAAGCTGAAGGCCGGGTTGTGATCACAACCTTTTCGTCTAATATAGGCCGAATACGTTCGATTGCTTTTGCTGCTGAAGCTGCCGGGCGTCAAGTTCTCTTATTAGGTCGTTCCTTAAAGCGTTGCGTTTCAGTGGCGCAAGAGCTTGGTTATATGGATGATGTAGCGCCATTTATAACAGAAGATGATTATGCTCATATTCCACGGAAAAATATTGTTTTGGTGGCAACGGGCAGTCAAGGTGAAACATCTGCCACATTAGCAAAATTTTCGAGAAATGAAATGAGAAATATTTCCCTTTCTCCGGGCGACACGGTTATTTATTCATCACGCAATATTCCGGGAAATGAAAAAGCTATTATTGAGATACAAAATCGTTTTATTGATCAGAAAATTAAAGTTATTACAAACGATGATGCTCTCGTCCATGTTTCTGGTCATCCTCGCCGTTCAGAGCTTTTACAGATGTATGATTGGGTAAAGCCCAAAATACTCGTTCCTGTACACGGTGAGGCGTTGCATCTTTCAGCTCAAGCAACGTTAGCGCGCCAATCAGGCATCGAAATTGTTTCTGAAATCAGAAATGGTGATGTACTGCGCCTTGCGCCAGAGCCGGGGGAGGTTATCGAGCAAGAATTTGTTGGTCGTATTTATAAAGACGGCCGTCTAATCGGTGATGAAGATGAATTAGGAATTAGTGAGCGTCGTAAATTAAGTTACGTCGGTTATGTGTCTGTTTCCCTTCATATGAACAGTAAGCACGATTTACTTAGTGACATTGGCCTTACTACATTTGGTTTGCCTGCAAATAATGGTAAGGGGGAGTTATTGAAAGATATTCTTTTAGATATTGTAGGAAATACTGTTCATAATATTCCGCGAATTAAACGGAAAAATAGCGAGCTTATTCGAGAAGCAACACGGCGTTCGGTGCGAGCGGCTGTTAATGAAATTTGGGGAAAGAAGCCTGTTTGTACAGTTTTTTTACATCGGTCGAAATAAGGATTTTTGTTTTATATATTTTTCCTTAATTATAAAAATAGGGAAGAAATTGTTGGCTTCACCATATCGCTAGGATATGTATCTATTATATTTATATGATTGAAATGAAAAGAAAATGGCGTATGAAATTTTGATATTTAAGTTGCCGTATTTGCAAGCTTTTAGAATTTAGTTATAGCTTAGCATATAATATATCTAAATTATCCCAATTTGATGAGACTGATGAGGAGTTAATAATTTCAATGCGCCTTTCTCAATATTTCCTTCCTATTTTAAGAGAAAATCCAAAGGAAGCAGAAGTTATTTCACATCAGCTTATGTTACGTTCTGGCATGATTCGTCAGCAAACATCGGGAATTTATTCTTGGCTCCCACTTGGAAAAAAAGTCCTTGATAAGATTTGCGCGATTATTCGCGAAGAGCAAGAGCGAGCCGGTGCTTTAGAAATATTAATGCCTACGATTCAGTCTGCTGATCTTTGGCGTGAAAGTGGCCGCTATGATGATTATGGCTTTGAAATGCTGCGCATTAAAGATCGCCAAAAACGTGACCTACTTTATGGTCCAACGAATGAAGAGATGGTGACGGATATTTTCCGTTCATATGTTCGTTCTTATAAAGATCTTCCACTTAATCTTTACCATATTCAGTGGAAATTTCGTGATGAAATTCGTCCACGGTTTGGTGTGATGCGCTCACGAGAATTTTTAATGAAAGATTCTTATTCTTTCGATATTGATATTGAAGGCGCGAGGACTTCTTACCACCGTATGTTTATCGCTTATTTACGTACCTTTTCTCGTATGGGCTTAAAAGCGATTCCTATGCGTGCTGATACAGGTCCTATTGGTGGAGAACTCAGCCACGAATTTATTATTCTGGCTGAAACAGGTGAAAGCTCTATATTTTGTGATAAAAGATTTCTCGAACTTACTATCCCGCATATTTCTGTCGACTTTACTGACAAGGTTGTTTTGGCTAGCATTGTTGAACAGTGGACGTCTTTTTATGCTGCAACGGAGGAAATGCACAGTGAAGAAGAGTGGATTAAAATTTCTAAAAACAATCAAATTGCAGCACGTGGTATCGAAGTAGGGCATATTTTTCACTTTGGCACCAAGTATTCTGCTCCAATGAGCGCGAAGGTTACGGGACGAGATGGAAAAGAACATCTTGTTTGTATGGGGTCTTATGGAATTGGGCCTTCACGTCTTGTTGCAGCGATAATTGAAGCTTCTCATGATGAAAGTGGTATTATTTGGCCAAAATCTGTAGCACCGTTTGATTTTGGTATTATTAATATGAAACCAGATGACAAAAAATGTAGTCATATATGTGAAACTCTTTATCAGGGACTTATACGCGCCGGTTTTGATCCGTTATTAGATGACAAAAATGAGCGTCCTGGTTCAAAATTTGCAACGATGGATTTAATCGGTTTGCCAATACAGATAATTGTTGGTCCTAAAAACGTCGTACAAAATGAAGTTGAAGTTAAAGATCGAAAAACGGGTTTAAAAGAAATTTTGACAGTTGAAGCCACACTTAACCGATTTTCTGCAGCTTGATGGGCAGTATTATGAGAAGTTTGAAAAGTAAGTGCCTTTCATCTTATGAGTGGATGATCGCCTTTCGTTACATGATTCCAAATAAAAAACACGTATTTACGTCTGTTATTTCAATTATTTCTTTAATTGGAATTATGTTGGGAGTTTTCTCTTTAGTTGTTGTGATGGCTGTGATGAACGGTTTTCGTACAGAACTCCTCGACCGCATTCTTGGCATGAACGGACACCTCGTCGTTCAAGCAGTTGATTCTGATTTTGTCGATTATAATAGTCTTATTTCTTCTTTGGAATCTATAGATGGTGTCAAGTTTTCTTTACCAGTTGTTGAAGGTCAAGCGCTCGCTCAGGGTGATATCGGGGGAGGAACTGGCGCTTTAGTCCGCGGTATGCGTAAAGAAGATCTGGAAAAACTTCAAACAGTATCACGAAATATTAAATCAGGTACGCTTGCCCAGTTTGATAAAGAGGAAGGTGTGGCGATCGGAAAGGGCTTAGCAGAAAAGTTAGGTCTCACAGTTGGAAGTGATCTTCGTATTATTACGCCAGATGGTGACGTAACGCCTTTTGGAGTTACACCACGTGTCAAAGCTTACAAAGTGCTCGCCATTTTCGAGGTTGGTATGTCCGAATATGATTCAATATTTGTCTTTATGCCTCTTCGCGAAGCGCAAATATTTTTTAATTTGGGAAGCGGAGTCCAATCTTTAGAATTATTTCTTAATGATCCCGATGCTGTTGATCAAATCAAGCCAGCTATAGAAAAAAATATTGATCAACAAATTTATTTGATTGATTGGCGTATGCGCAATCAGGCTTTTTTTTCAGCCTTACAGGTTGAGCGTAATGTCATGTTTTTTATTCTTTCTCTTATCATTCTTGTCGCTGCTTTAAACATTATTTCGGGCTTGATTATGCTTGTAAAAGATAAAAGTCGTGATATTGCGATTTTACGTACTATGGGAGCGCACCGGAGTGCGATCATGCGTATATTTATCACTGTAGGTATGGTTATTGGATCTATTGGAACAATACTGGGATTAGCTTTGGGTGTTTTAGCTACAGCAAATATTAATCACATCCAAGATTTTGTATCTTGGCTGTTTAATGTTGATGTTTTCAATCCTCAACTTTATTTTTTAACAAAGTTGCCGGCCCGGATTGCATGGGGCCAGACTGTTATAGTGGCTGTGATGGCTTTACTTTTGTCATTTCTTGCCACACTTATTCCAGCGTGGCGGGCTTCTAAGTTAGATCCTGTACAAGCTTTGAGGTACGAGTGATGTCTGCTGTTTTAGAGCTTGTCGAAATTGAGCGATGCTTTTTTGATAACGATAAGCCTTTGGTTGTTTTGGATAAGGCGAGTTTTTCTCTTAATCGTGGAGAGCTTGTAGCACTTGTTGCACCATCTGGCTCCGGAAAATCGACACTTCTTCATATTGCTGGGTTATTGGAAAGGCCAACAGCTGGTGATGTTTTATTACGGGGCGTTCCTTGCGCAAAATGTCCTGATAATGAAAAAACGATAATCAGAAGGAACGATATCGGTTTTGTCTATCAATTTCATCATTTGCTTCCAGAATTCACAGCTTTAGAAAATGTCATGATACCGCAAATGATAGCGGGGTTAAAAAAATCGATAGCAGAGGATCGGGCATTTAAATTATTAACATATCTTCGCGTTTCTCACCGTGCTAAACATCGCCCATCAGAATTATCAGGTGGCGAACAACAGCGTGTTGCGATTGCGCGCGCAGTGGCAAATGCTCCTTCTGTACTTTTGGCCGATGAACCTACAGGGAATCTCGATCCTGTAACTTCAGCTTATGTATTTCAAGCTTTATCCGCACTGGTTCGTCAATCTGGGCTCGCTGCGCTTATCGCGACACATAATTACGGTTTGGCCAAACAAATGAACCGCCGAATTACATTAAAAGGAAAGAAAATTGTCGAACTTCCTTGAAGATGAAGTACGCCATTTATATGATAGTTTACGCTTATTTTCGTCTGTTGAGGGGATTTCATGACAAGTTTTGTAATTGATAAAAATCAACTGGACGCACGCCGCCGTCGATTGGTTTTTCGCGCACGGCATCGAGGTATTCGTGAAATGGATTTAATCCTAGGACAATATGTTGATGCACATATCATTGGGATGAGTGATGAAAAAATTTCCGAACTTGAATATATTATGTCTTTTGAAGATCGCGATTTGCTTACATGGGTTACGGGGGAGATTGCCGCGCCACCTGAGGTAAATAGCCCGCTTTTTCGCGATATTGTACATTATCACTTACACAAGTTTTAATTAAAAAGATGCCTGTATTAAAGAAAACTATCGCTTCAACAAATGCCCATATTAGTACGATCTTTGATGGTGTTACTGACGGATTTGAGCCTTTTGCACTTGCTAAATTAAGTTCGGAAATTGCTCGGGATAGGCCGCTTGTCTATATTATGCGCGATGGAACGAAAATTGCTGATTTACAGCAAGCTTTGAGTTTTATTGAACCCAATTTGCCTATTTTTCAATTTCCTGCATGGGATTGTTTGCCCTATGATCGTGCGTCGCCTGGAGTTGCTGTTAGTGCACGTCGGATTTCAACTTTAGCTTGTATGTTAAATTTGTGCAAAGATCCGCGTTCTGCGATTATATTGACAACGGCAAATGCAATTATCCAAAAATTACCACCTTGTACGATTGCCAGTGAGAAGATTATTCACACGCATGTTGGTCAACGAGTTTGTATGAGCGATTTGGTCCGTTATTTAGAGTGCAACGGCTTTGAGCGTACTACTGTTGTGCGTGACGTTGGCGAATTTGCTGTAAGAGGAGGAATCCTTGATATTTTTTCTCCTGGTGAAATTGAACCTTTTCGTCTTGATTTTTTTGGAGATACTCTAGAAACAATTCGTGTATTTGATTCAGCTACGCAACGGACAATAGCCAATAGAAATGACTTTTTTTTGCAGCCAATGAGTGAAGTTATTCTCACTCATCAGTCTATCAGTCGGTTTAAAAATAATTATACTCGTGTGTTCGGGGTGCCTCAAAAAACTGATATGCTCTATGAGGCCATTTCTCAAGGACGACGCTTTGCTGGTATGGAGCATTGGTTGCCGTTTTTTTATGAAAATCTTGACAATTTTTTTGATTATTGCGGCGATCCACTTGTTGTCTGTGAGCACCTCGTTGAAGAGGCTCTTGTCGAGCGCCGTCGCCTTATCGAAGATTATTATAGTGCACGCAAAGAGCGTGAAAACAATGGAGAAAGCAATATTTTTTATCATCCAGTAGAGCCTGAACTTCTTTACTTAACGCCGAAGCAAATTTTAGCTCGCACGCAACAATCGGGCCAGCGTATCGATTTTACGCCTTTTAGTGTTCCGGATACTTTTGGACAGAGAATTATTCACTCAAATGTTACATCGGGATATGATTTTGTAAAAGAGCGTAACGCTCAAGACAAAAATGTTTTTTCAAGTGTGGTTGACCATATTGCTTCATTGCGTACTAATGGAAAAAAAGTGCTCTTAGCTTGCTGGAGCGAAGGGTCTATGAATCGTTTATTGCAGGTTCTTGGCGAATATGGACTACAAAAAATAGAAATTGTAAAATCGTTGAAAGCTGCAAAGGCAGTGCCGCAAGATCATATATTAGCGGCTGTTATAATGATTGAGCATGGTTTTGATACTGGGGATTTTGCCATTATAACAGAACAAGATATCCTCGGGGATCGATTAATAAGACCAGTAAGACGGCGTAAGCGCAGTGCACATTTTATTTCTGAAATTTCTGCATTAAATTCTGGTGATATCGTTGTGCATATCGAACATGGTATTGGGCAATTTATTGGTCTCAAAACCATCATGACAACTGGAATTTTGCGCGATTGTCTTGAAATTAATTATGCAGGAGGTGATCGATTATTTCTACCTGTTGAAAATATTGAACTTTTATCGCGTTATGGAGCTGAATCGGCGGATGTAGCGTTGGATAAGTTAGGCGGTGTTGCTTGGCAAGCACGTAAAACACGACTTAAAAGACATTTATTGCACATTGCTGGCCAATTAATCCGCATAGCTGCAGAGCGTTCTACGCATTCTGCACCTTCTTTGCTTCCACCAATTGGAGCATTTGATGAATTTGTTGCGCGTTTTCCTTATGAAGAAACAGAAGATCAAATGGATGCAATTGACGCTGTTCTAGATGATTTAGCAGTAGGAAAGCCAATGGATCGATTGATATGTGGTGATGTTGGTTTTGGAAAAACAGAAATTGCCATCCGAAGTGCTTTTGTTGCAGCATTAAATGGTTATCAAGTCGCTGTTGTGGTGCCAACAACTTTGCTTTCACGGCAACATTACAAAACCTTTATTTCACGTTTTCAAGGATCACCTGTTAAGATTGGTCATGTCTCAAGACTTGTGAAAGCAAAAGAACTGGCACAAGTTAAAAAGGATATTTCAGAAGGTAAGATAGATATTGCTATCGGAACACATGCATTACTTAGTGAATCAATCAATTTTTCGCGGTTAGGGTTGCTTATTATCGATGAAGAGCAGCATTTTGGTGTCAAACATAAAGAACGTCTGAAAGAGTTTAAAAGTGATATTCACGTTCTCACGCTTTCGGCAACCCCCATACCGCGAACTTTAGGGCTCGCCTTATCGGGGTTACGAGAACTTTCATTAATAACCACTCCGCCCATCGACAGAATAGCTGTGCGCACTTTTATTTCACCTTTTGATGCACTTGTTATACGCGAAACATTGCTTCGCGAGTATTACCGTGGTGGGCAGAGTTTTTACGTTTGTCCTCGTATTTCTGACCTTTCCTACGTGGAGAAATATCTGAAAACTCATGTACCCGAAATTAAGTTTGTTGTAGCTCATGGGCAAATGCCGGCTAGACAGCTGGACGATATTATGAATGCATTTTATGACAGACAATATGATGTACTGCTTTCTACAACTATTATTGAATCAGGTCTTGATATTCCGACAGCTAATACATTAATTGTGCACCATGCCGAAATGTTCGGTCTTTCCGCACTTTACCAGTTACGTGGCAGGGTGGGGCGCTCGAAGCAACGCGCTTACGCGCTCTTTACTTTTCCTCCTGGTAGAGTCTTAACACCTTCTGCCGATCGCCGTCTCAAAGTTTTACAATCTCTCGACACTTTGGGAGCCGGTTTTCAATTAGCTAGTCACGATATGGATATTCGCGGTTCAGGCAATTTTCTAGGTGAAGAGCAGTCAGGGCATATCAAGGAAGTAGGATTTGAGCTGTATCAAAAAATGTTTGAAGAGGCGGTCTCCGAGCTAAAAGATGGTAAACATAGTGAAAATAGCCAGTGGTCACCCCAAATTTCACTTGGTACAGCAGTGATGATACCAGAAAATTTTGTATCCGATTTATCATTGCGTATAGAGCTTTATCGTCGTTTAATGGAGCTGGATGATTTAGAAGAAATTAATGGGCTGGGAGCTGAATTAATCGATCGTTTTGGTCCTCTCCCGCTTGAAGTTCAGCATCTCCTCAAAGTCGTCTATATTAAAGCATTATGCCGGAAAGCACATGTAGAAAAATTAGACGCAGGTCCAAGGGGAATTGTTGTGCAGTTTCGCAATAATCATTTTGAGAATAGCGCCCGCCTTATTGAATGGATCAGAGAGCAAGGCCCAACAGTAAAAATTAGATCAGATCAGGGTATTGTTTTTATTCAAGATTCCCCAGCAGTAGAACAAAGAATCGCCAGCGCGGAACTTATTATGATGCAGCTTGCAGAAATGGCAAAGTAACATCTTTCTTGTGCTTTACTATAGTAATGTTTTTACGATAGCGTTTCCGAATAATGTCATAGGTTAATATTTATGTGTGTAAGGTTTTCGGGGCTTTTTTGTGTTTAAGTTTTTTGTAAAGTTTTTATGCGGCACTTCTGAACTGATAAACAGCTCGGACGTTAAGTAGGCGGGGCCTGCTAAAATAATCTTGAAATTCAATAAACTAACAAAAAAATCATTTTTTCTGGATTTTTTAACCCGAGTAGAATGTGAAGTAAAAAAGAAATTTGAAGATTATTTTATCATTTATTTTTTACTCGCGCCACCAAGCCGGAAGGTAGTACCCATATAATGGTGTGTAAGCAGGGTGTTTGATGTACGACCAGTAGGCTACCCACTGGTCAGGTAAATGATAAAGCGGTATATAATAACTGCCGGAAATGAGAATTCTATCCAAAGCGCGAACTGCAGCGATAAAATCGTCGTTTGAGTTTGCGGAAAGCATTGCTGTTATCATTGCATCTATAGCAGGGTCCGCTGCCCCTGCAAAGTTATAACTTCCTTTTAAATTCCGAGATGCTGAACTCCAACGATTTATTTGTTCATTACCCGGGGATAGAGAGTTCCTGAATTTTCCGATAATCATATCATAATCGAACATTCCTAAGCGGTTTTGATATTGAGCATCATCAACAGTTCTTATCTGAATATGAATACCAAGGCGCGCTAAACTACTCTGAAAGGCGAGCGCAACTTTTTCTTCGTCAAGTGTTTGAGTCATAATTTCGAATTGAAATGGCAAACCATTGGGGGCAATGGCTCTGTTATTTTTCCTAGTAAAACCCGCTTGTTGCAGTAAATCCCAGGCTTTTTGAGCATTTAATCGCGCTATATCTGGCCCATTTATTTTGGGCATATGCCAACTTCCATCCATTACTTCAGGAAGAACTGCATCAGGAAAAGGCGCTAAAAGCGCTCTTTCTTTTGTGCTTGCTTGTTTTCCAACAGCCGAAAAAATAGATCCGTCCCAGTAACCCTCTGTTCTGATATAGATACTATTAAAAAGGTGGCGATTAACCCATTCAAAATCGAAAAGCATTGATAATGCTTGTCGCACTTTTTTATCTTTAAAAATGTCACGGCGTGTATTAAAAACAAAGCCAGTGATATCGGCAGGTGTTCTTTTGGGAAAGCTTTCCTTAATAACTTTCCCTTCATAGACAGCTGGAAAATTATAAGAAAGTCTCCAGCGGTTTGGATCAGTTTCAATGAAGACGTCGATATCGCCCTTTTTAAAGGCTTCAAAACGCGCTGCATCATGGAGAAAATATTCAATTTGGATAGTGCTAAAATTATGAAGTCCTTTGTTAACAGGGAGATCTTTTCCCCAATAATTGGGATCGCGCTTGTAGATAATTCGTTCACCCGGATCAATGTGTTCTATAACATAAGGACCGCTTCCTGGAATTTTAGTTAGTCCATTTTTCTCAAAATCATCAATATTAACGGCATGTTTGGGTAATACCGGCATTGTGCTTGCCAAAATAATTGGAAATTCACGATCTTTTAATTGCGGAAAGCTTATTTTAACACCGTGGCTGCCAATTTTTTCGGTGGCTTCTATATGCTTCATGTACTGATTAAATGGTGGTCTTCCTTTATCTTTAAGGAGTTTGATGGTGAATAAGACATCCTCGACTGTTACAGGGTTTCCATCTGAAAAGTGTGCTTTTGGATTCAGGAAAAAGGTAATTTCAGTGCGTTTGTCGTTTAGTTCAACTTTCTCTGCTAAAAGGTTATAAAGTGTAAAAGGCTCATCACGAGAACGCACCATCATCGCCTCATAAACAAGACCAGAGAAATCCGCGTCAATAAAAAGCGCTCTTGCAGTAGTACGAAAACTACGGATAACAAATGGATTTAATCCGTCAAATGTTCCCACGACGCCGTAGGTAACTTTGCCTTCTCTTTTTGCATTGGGAGATATATAAGAGAAAGAGTCAAATTTATCTGGTAATTTCGGCGTTCCGCGCATCGCTATTCCCCCCGCTTCAGCTCCATAGCAAAAAGTAAAAGCGATAAAAACGGAAATAAACTTGGAATAATGAGTGATGCAGAACGGCATAGAATCCCACCTTCACTACAGCTATAATAATAGCATTTATGTAATTTTACTTTATTGCAGCGTATTGATATATTTTTAGACAAATCTTAAAAAACTGGGGCAATAGAAAGAACGCCATCATTATACGAAAATGCATAAAAGTCCAGTCAGCTTTAAAGAAACTTTTTATAGTATTAGGCTTAAGAGTAAGATACAGCAGGTTTTTTTTGGCTTAAATTGGTGCATTTAAGCGGATTTATATTTAACATTTTTATAGTGAGATTATTATAAAAGCGCACTGAAAGGATTAACTTAATCATGTCGCATAAAGATTCTTATTTTTCTATATTGGTTGGGGCTGTTGCTTGTTTTTTTATAGCTTATACTCCGGTGAGTGCACAGAATTTATCTCAGGGGTGGCATAAAATTTGCAGCAAGCAAGATGATGTCGATATTTGTAACACGACGAACTCTATTGTTTCAGACAGCGGTCATCTTTTAACAGCCGTTAATTTAGTTGAGATACGGGGCAAACAAGATGAAAGACGTATAGGTGTCCAAGTACCTACAGGCCGTTTTTTGCCAGAAGGTATTAATATTCAAATTGGGGATAATTTTTCTAAAAAAATTCCCTATATTATCTGCGATGGGCCGAGCTGCATCGCTAATGAAGTCTTAGATGATAAATTAATTGATGCTATGAAGGCCGGTTCAAAAATGGTTGTAACTACAACCAATTTTCAGGGGACAGTTAATCCTATCGAACTTTCTCTTAATGGGTTTACAGCTGCATATACCGGTTCTGGTATAGATGAGGAGGCTTTTCAACAAAAACAAATGAAGTTACAGCAAGCTATTCAATTAAAGCAGAGAGAGCTTGAAGAACGCGTAAAGGCTGAGCAAAAGAAAGCTAAACAAGGAGAATAAATAAAAAACGGCGCAAAAAAGGCTATTTGCCTTTTTTGCGTTTGTTTATTTATAATTATTTAACCTTTAGAAGAGGTCTTGCGCTTCCACCAACCAACGCGCTCAGTTTTTTTAGAGGCTTCGGGCATTGAAGATGTGATGACGGGCTGGTCAGATACCTTTTCGGCTTTTGCTGAGGAATGTTCAGCAAATTCTCCTTGTGTTGGTTCTCGTTTTGATATTTCTGCTATTTGAGTTAATTTTTTGATAACTGCTTTTGTGCGCGCTTTATATGTTGATGTTTTTGTATTAACAGGATCTTTTTCAGTCATTTCAGGAATTAACTTATCTTCTTTTTTTGTTTTAGATTTATGGGGGACTGAGGCTACAAGTCGCTCTTCGGCAGGTGTTGGCACCATCGTATTTTGATTATTTTCCAGAATCTGCTGATTTTGTGACTTTTTTTGAAAACGCGTATTACGTTTTTTTGTCTTGATAGCCGTATCGCCTTTTATAATTTCACTCTGCTGCGTAATTGAGGATTTTGTATTGCTTGCTTGTTCATTAAATCCAATAGTCTCGGCAGGTGGAACACGGCGTTGGCGGCGTTTCGCTTTAACTTCTGTTGCAGCTTGGTTAGAAAAGTTTCCAACCGGTTCTGCATAAGGGGTACGAGCTTGATAAAAATCATTATCTTGATTGCGACGTCCTCCGCGCCGTCCGCGGCGCCGTCCGCGACGGCGCGCCTCTTCACTATTTTGGCCATCGTTTTTAGAGGGATGGGAAAAAGAGTTCTCATCAAGCTTACTTTGACGATTTTTAGACTGACGCCGATTATTATTTTCAGCTAATGTTTTATCTTGGGCGAGTTCGTTCTCCACCGAGATTATATCTTCGTCCTCTTTTCTATTATCATTTTCGATTACCAAAGGAGGCGAAGCAATTCCTTCTGCTATCGTGCCCTTAGAGATAGTTAAATATTGTGTTCCGATGCTGTCGTCTGCTTCAATACTAATATTGAGCTTAAACCGCGTTTCTAAATTAACGAGAATATTGCGCTTATGATTTAATACATAAAGCGCTGTTGCCAGGTGCGTGCGCACTATAATATTATATTGAGAATTATGAAGAAGATATTCTTCAATTGAACGCATGACATGTAAAGCAATTGAAGATTCAGAGCGTATATTTCCAGTTCCAGCGCAATGAGGGCAAGGTTGCGTCGTACTTTCTAAAACGGATATACGAATACGCTGACGACTCATTTCTAAAAGACCAAAATGCGATATGTGGCCAACTTGAATACGAGCGCGGTCATTTTTTAAACAATCTTTCAGCTTTTTTTCAACAAGCTTAATATTGCGATTTTCGAGCATATCAATGAAATCGATCACGATTAAACCAGCTAGATCACGTAAGCGTAATTGACGAGCTACTTCTTCTGCAGCTTCGAGATTAGTTTGTAACGCTGTTTTTTCGACAGAGTGTTCTTTGGTAGAGCGGCCAGAATTTACATCAATAGCAACAAGTGCCTCCGTTTGATTGATAACGAGGTAACCACCAGATTTCAAAGAGACCTGCGGATAGAACATTTTATCAAGCTGAGTTTCGATGTTATTACGCGCGAGGATAGGAGTAGGATCACGATAAGGTTGAACAACTTTTGCATGGCTAGGCATTAACATGCGCATGAAGTCTTTAGCTTCGCGATATCCTTGATCGCCAGAGACAAGGACTTCGCTGATATTCTTATTGTAAAGGTCGCGTATAGAGCGTTTTATAAGATTACTTTCTTCATGAATGAGACAAGGTGCAGTTGATTTAAGCGTCAGAGTGCGAATAGTGTCCCACAAGCGTATAAGGTATTCGTAATCACGTTTAATCTCAGCTTTTGTTCTGTTTGCTCCAGCAGTTCGCAAAATAACGCCCATACCTCTCGGAACTGCCAATTCTTTTACAATTTCTTTAAGACGCTTACGGTGTTGTATATTAGTAATTTTTCTTGAAATACCACCACCTCGCGCTGTATTGGGCATCAAAACAGAGTAACGACCTGCTAATGATAAGTAAGTCGTGAGCGCTGCGCCTTTATTGCCGCGTTCTTCTTTAATTACTTGTACCAATAAAATTTGACGCCGTTTAATAACTTCTTGAATTTTATAATGGCGCCTTTGTTTATATTGATAAGCAGGAAGCTCCTCACTTACATCCTCTGCACCTACCATTTCGATATCGTCGTCGGGGGCATTCGTATCGAGCGCTTCTTCTGTATCGTCAGCCGTTATCGTTTCGGATATAATATCACTTTCGATATTCGCAGCTGCGACATCATCATTTTTATTTTTCTTCCTCAGACGTTTTTTACTCTGGTGTGTTTCTTCGGTCAGATCATTGGCGTCATTCTCATTAATAGCAGCATTTTCTTCTTCTTCCAGAAGAGCAAGGCGGTCGGCAACGGGAATTTGGTAATAATCGGGATGAATTTCCGAAAATGCTAAAAAACCGTGGCGATTACCACCATATTCTACGAAAGCGGCTTGAAGCGAAGGCTCTACACGCGTGATACGTGCTAAATAAACATTTCCTTTAAGTTGCTTTTTATGTTCTGATTCGAAATCAAATTCTTCAATTTTGTTGCCATGAACAACGACAACACGTGTTTCCTCCGGGTGAGAGGCATCTATAAGCATTTTGTTTGACATAAGTTAAAATCCTGCAGGCGATATGCGCAACTTTATCCGCGCAAACAGTATAACTATTTGCGGATATAAAGGGCTGTCTGCCATAAAAAGGAGGTGCTGATACAACAGGATGGTGTGCTGTAGATAAACACATTATAGCATTTGTGGTATTTACAATCATTATTCCTGTCTGTTTTTTACGACTCATATTTTTTGTAAGTCTCCAGCAAAACAATTTCTAAAACAGTTCGGGAATCCGAACCAACGAATCTTCGATAACGCAATCCTGCCTTTTCAAGGCACGAAGACTTTTTATCCATAAAAAGTCCAAAAGCGTAATATGCGACAAACCTTCTGGTAACTTAATGCGAATTACCGACAATTTAAGCCAATATGAGATGGTTATCGTCATCTAGAAAGCTGTGCATATTCTTTTATGTTGATATCATGCTTTTGGCAAGTAACAATATAAATGCACACCGTATATTAATATATTTATTGCTTTAATTTGATTTTTTTTTGGCATTTACGGTTAAAAGATTCAGCATTTATTTGAGAATGCAACCTATATTCAATGTATCGCTTTATATACAGTGAGACACAATTGTTATTGCGGGAAAGAGTATTTCAATTAATGACAAAATGTTATTTTACAAAAAGATTAAAACTGGCCTGTTGGACAGCTATCTTGCGTCTTACATATTGTTTATTATTTTTTATGACATTTCAAATGCACATTTACGCTGCAGATACGTTAAAACTCGTCAATTTACGAACCATCGGTGACGACGCACGCACGCGTATTATCGCTGTTTTTAATGCTAAGCCAAATTTTTCTTTACAGATTTTAGATGCGCCCGCACGCTTAGTTATTAATTTGCCTACAGTTGATCTTTCAGTACAAAATACGCTTTCAGGTAAACAGAGGGCGCTATCGGCCATGCTGTCAGATATACATTACAGCGCTCCTGGTGCGCAAGCTTCGCATATTACTTTAACGAGTAAAACCGCTTTTTCCATTGAAAAAAATGCAGTACAAAAATTAAACAATGGTTTATGGCAGATTTTAATTGATATTACTCAAAATACACAAAAGAAATTCATTCAAACGTTAGAAAAGCAGCGAGAGAACGGCCAAAATGCAAAAGCACAATTAGATTTAGCACATCCTTTTCGAGTTGTCCTTGACCCTGGCCACGGGGGAGTCGATAGTGGCGCACAGGGTGTAACCGGAATTCTGGAAAAAAATATAACACTCGCTTTTGTACGCGCGCTGCGGAGTGAATTAGAAAAAGATCCTAATATCGAGGTTATCTTAACACGTGATTCTGATGTATTTTTAAAATTAAACGAAAGAGTTAAAAAAGCTCAAAAAGCAAACGCTGATCTTTTTATGTCTATTCATGCAGATACTATTAATCTTCAGTATCTCCGCGGGGCTACAGTGTACACTTTATCAGATAAAGCATCTGATGTTATTGCCAAAACTTTGGCTGAGAATGAAAATATGATGGACCTTTTTGAGGGATTACCTTTGCAAGAATCATCTGAAGTCGCAAATATTTTGATTGATCTTGCCCAGCGTGAAACCCATACATTTTCTGTCAATTTTGCTGATCGTATTATTTTAAATTTATCAAAAAATAATATCAATCTTATAAATAATCCTCACCGATACGCTGCTTTTCAAGTTTTGAAAGCCCCGGATATACCTTCTGTCTTGATAGAAATAGGTTACTTATCTAATAAAGAAGATGAAAAATCGTTAAATAACCCCCAATGGAGAGAACAAGTGGCTGCTTCTATTGCTGATTCTGTTCGCCAATTTGCTGAGTATCGCCGAGAAATTACGCAATCTTTTTGAGTATATAGAGTAAAGTAGCACTACCAGCTTTGATATAAAATGGTGAAATAATAGGAAATAAGCTTGTATTCGTCTCAATTAAGTAACAATTATATTCTACCCGGGGTGGACTGGGATCCGTTTATTTTAGCCATTTTTAAAGAAAGAAACATCTATTTCAATGACGATTTTTTCTAGGTATTTTCTCAGTTTTTTTATTGCTTTTGGGTTTTGTGGAGCAATGGTATGGAGGGTGATGGCTGGTAATCAAGCTGATAAACTTCCTGATTATGAAGTTCTTTCGTTATATGAGCCTCCTGTAATGAGCCGTGTTCATGCTGCTGACGGTAGTATCATGGCGGAGTTTGCCGCGAAAAATCGTCTTTATTTAGCAATTCAGTCGATGCCGAATCTTCTTAAAGAGGCCTTTATTTCAGCCGAAGACAAAAACTTTTATCACCATTTCGGTTTGGATCCAGAGGGGCTTTCTAGAGCCTTAGTTAATAATATCCGCAATATTGCTTCTGGTCGGCGCCTGGAAGGAGCGTCGACCATTACTCAACAGGTCGCCAAGAATTTTCTTTTGACTTCAGATGCAACATTTCAGCGTAAATTAAAAGAAGCCATTCTCGCTATGCGTATCGAGAGAACTTACTCGAAGGACCATATCCTTGAACTTTACCTTAACGAAATTTATCTTGGTCGCGGCGCTTACGGTGTCGCGGCAGCTGCATTGACTTACTTTGATAAACCAGTCAATGAGCTCACTTTAGAAGAGTGCGCTTATTTGGCCGCTCTTCCTAAAGGTCCAGCGAATTATGATCCATTCAAATATACACAACGCGCTATCGACCGGCGCAATTGGGTTATAGATCGAATGGTTGCAAATGGGTATGTGACGCCAGAACAGGGCAAACAAGCTAAAATAAAACCTTTAGGAGCCACAATGCGTGGGAGCGGAGATTATGTTTTTTCTGCTGATTATTTTACTGAAGAAGTGCGCCGTCGTTTAATAAGCCGCTACGGAGTTAAGGCACTTTACGAAGGTGGGCTATCAGTCCGTACAACGTTAAATCCGCGTTTGCAGCGTATTGCGCGGCGCGCTTTACGAAATGGTTTAATCAAATTTGATCATTCGCTGGGGTGGCGTGGAGCTTACAAGCATATCGATGAAAAAAGCGATTGGGGTGTAGAACTTGCAGATATCGTCGGGCTAAGTGATGTTCCTGAATGGCGCTTAGCAGTTATTCTATCTATTAGCGACAGTGAGATAAAGATTGGCTTGCAGCCACAGCGTGAAGTTTCAGGTTTTGTATCAAAAAAGCGAGAAATTGCTGTACTATCCGGGGCCGAATCAAGATGGGCGCTGCACATCGTTAACAAAAATGGTAGTCGGAAAACTGTTGATAATTTGTCTCAGATTTTGCGCGTCGGGGATGTTATTTTTGTCGAAAAGATTCCGAATAAGGGCGATGTTTATCGTTTGCAACAGATACCAGAGGTCGAAGGTGCAATTGTCGCTATGGAACCTCAGACAGGGCGCGTTCTTGCGATGATCGGTGGTTTTTCCTTTGCTGTGTCCGAATTTAATCGCGCAACGCAGGCTTATCGCCAACCTGGTTCTTCTTTTAAGCCTTTTGTCTATGCGGCAGCTCTTGATATTGGGTATACACCAGCATCTGTAATTTTGGATGGTCCAATTGAAGTTCGCCAACGCAACGGTCAAGTATGGCAACCTAAAAATTATGCTGGTACATTCGCAGGGCCTTCGACATTACGTTATGGTATTGAGCATTCTCGTAATCTTATGACTGTACGACTCGCCAATGATATGGGAATGCCGCTCGTAGCTGAATATGCTGAACGTTTTGGTATCACAGATAAAATGCAGCCTTATCTTCCTATGGCTCTAGGTGCAGGAGAAACAACACTTTTACGGATGGTGACAGCTTATTCAGTTATTGCGAATGGAGGACGCTCTATCAAACCTTCGCTTATAGATCGGGTCCAAGATCGTTACGGGAAGACTGTTTATCAACATGATGATCGCATATGTGAAAATTGTAATGTTCAATCGTGGGATAATCAAAGCGAGCCAACCTTGATTGATGAACGTGATCAAGTTCTTGATCCCATGACGGCTTATCAAATTACTTCAATGATGGAGGGGGTCGTTCAACGTGGTACGGCCGCGCGTTTGCGTTATCTTAACCGACATATTGCCGCTAAAACAGGAACAACTAACGATTCTAGAGACGCGTGGTTCATGGGGTTTACACCTGGTCTTGTGGTTGGTGTGTTTGTTGGTTACGATCAACCGGCTACGTTGGGAAAGAATGAAACGGGGAGCTCATTAGCGGCTCCTATTTTTGGTGAATTTATGGAAAATGCCCTAAAGAATAAGCCGGATGTACCATTTAAGATACCAGATGGTATGATTTTAATGCCGATTAATCGCAAGACTGGTATGCTCGCTGAAGCAGGGGATAGTGACGTTATTATAGAAGCATTTAAACCCGGGACGGGGCCTGCCGATATATATCAAGTAATTGGCGGAACTGACTTTTTTCAGGAAGGTGTCCCAGCAGTAACTACTTCTCCGCAGGTCAACAAAGCTCTTGAAAGTGGCACAGGCGGATTATACTAATCGAAAAGTAATTTTTTAAACAAGATAGAAGAATATAAACAATATTTGCTTCTTTACGCGATTTAGCCCGTAATGGAGCAGATTGAAGGAATCGCAACATCTGTCGTTTTGGTTACTGTTAACATTTAAGATGCCAGGTGTTGTAACGAGAAAAAATAACAAAATTTGAAGACTGAGGCGTTTAAATTATGCGAGCAGAAATAGAAACATTAGTAGATGAAATTCAGCAAGCTGTTAAGTTGCTAAGGGGGCATCTTTGACTGGGATCAGTCATTAAAACGCCTTGAATGCCTCAATCAAAGGGTAGAAGACCCATCATTTTGGGATGATGCGCAACAAGCGCAAGAGATGATGCGCGAGCGGCAGAATCTCGAGGATTCAGTTAATAGCATCCGATCGCTTACACAAACGCTCGAAGAATCCGTTGAATTAATCATGATGGGTGAAGAAGAGGGGGACGCAGAAGTTGTTTCTGATGCAGAAAATACGATACGTAGACTTAAAAATGAAGTAGATAAACGGCGTATCGATACACTTCTTTCAGGAGAAGCAGATCAGAACGATGCTTATTTAGAAGTTCACGCTGGAGCAGGCGGTACGGAAAGCCAAGATTGGGCCTCTATGCTTTTACGTATGTATACTCGTTGGGCTGAGCAGCATAAAATGAAAGTCGAAATGTTGGAAATTCATGATGGAGAAGAGGCTGGCCTAAAATCAGCTACTATCCTTGTAAAAGGGTTTAATGTTTATGGTAAGCTGAAAACAGAATCAGGCGTCCATCGCTTAGTACGCATTTCACCGTACGATTCTAATGCAAGGCGCCATACCTCTTTTGCAAGTATTTGGGTCTACCCAGTTGTTGATGACAATATTGAAATAGATCTTTCAGAAGAAGATATCCGCGTTGATACCTATCGCGCATCAGGTGCTGGAGGCCAACACGTTAATACAACGGATTCTGCGGTTCGTATCACTCATATAAAAACAGGTATCGTTGTTCAATGTCAGACGGAGCGTTCTCAGCATAAAAATCGCGCAACGGCTTGGGCTATGTTGCGCGCGCGACTTTATGAAGAAGAGCTAAAAAAAAGGGAAGAAGAAGCCAATGCCATTGAGGCCTCTAAGACAGAAATTGGGTGGGGCCATCAAATTAGATCTTATATTCTTCAGCCTTATCAGCTCGTTAAAGATTTGCGCACAGGCGTTGAAAATACCGACCCACAAGCTGTACTTAATGGCAATTTAGACGCATTTATAGAGGCAGCGCTTGCTCAACGTGTTTATAAAAAAGACAAAGGGACTGGCAATATTGAGTGATAATATGAGTCACGAATTTTAAGTTTCGCTAATATATTCGGTAAGATAAACTCAATTAAAGGTAGCAACGACGTAGCCCTATGAATATATAAGGACGATCAGGTTTACGAATGTTATTATTTAAGCATCCGCGCAGCTTCTAGGACGTTTTCGGCGTGTCCGGGTACGCTAACTTTACGCCATTCTTTTGCTATTTTCCCGGTTGAATCAATTAAGAAAGTAGTACGCTCGACGCCCATATATTTACGTCCGTACATATTTTTTTCAACCCAAACACCATATGCTTCGAGAGTTGTTTTTTCTTCGTCTGATGCAAGAATGATATCAAGATTATGTTTCGCCTTAAATCGGTCGTGTTTGCTAACCTCATCTGGAGACATACCGATAACGATAACTCCGATTTTATTAAATTCTTCTTTCAGTCGTGTAAAATCGATCGCTTCGCTTGTGCAGCCACTCGTATCATCTTTAGGGTAAAAATATAAAACAACCGGCTTTCCTCGAAGATCAGAAAGACGCAACCGGCCTCCACCATCACGAGGTAAATCAAAATCAGGGGCGACATCACCTTGCGTTATCTTTGTCATTATATCATTTCTCTTTATTTATATAATTGCTAGATTGGCATCATATATAGTAAACAAAACTATTCAACTGTATGATGTGCTGTTTTAGAAGTTTTTTTTATTTATCATACGTGCTTTTGTTTATATAAACACGGATTAAGGGAACTAGATTAACATAAAAAGCGCAGAATTTTGCGTTTAGCAAATGCGGTAAAGCATAAAGTAAAACAAAAAAATTTTATCTGGATTATAGCGGTTTGATTAGAATATGTTTTTTCTTACCAAGAGAAAGCTTAATCACCCCTGTTGTATCAATATCTGTTTCGGTGATAAGGCGTGTTTCATCCTCGACAGTTTTGTCATTTATACGTACGCCGCCGCCGTGGACATATCGGCGCGCTTCACCGTTGGATTTGGAAAGCCCTGCTTGCACCAAAAGAGAAAGCAGTCCGGCGCCCATTTTTAATTTTTCTGTCTTAATTTCAATAGTTGGAAGACTTTCTCCAAGTGCTTTTTCTTCAAAGGTTTTTCGCGCTGTTTCTGCTGCTGTAAGTGCGAGAGAGCGCCCATGTAACATCGCTGTAACTTCTGTGGCCAAAATCTTTTTTGCTTCGTTAATTTCAGCACCTTGTAATGCGGACAGTTTGGCAATCTCGTCCATCGGTAATGTGGTATAAAGTTTTAAAAATTTTGTGACATCGGTGTCTTCTGTGTTGCGCCAATATTGCCAAAATTGGTAAGGTGAAAGCATATCTTTATCGAGCCAAATTGCACCATTTAGTGATTTGCCCATTTTGGCGCCAGAAGAAGTAGTGAGCAGTGGTGATGTTAAAGCGTACAGCTGCGGTGTTTTTAAGCGGTGACCTAATTCAATACCATTGATGATATTACCCCATTGATCAGAACCACCCATTTGCATGCGTAGCCCGTAACGCTTATTAAGCTCAACAAAATCATAAGCTTGTAAGACCATGTAATTGAATTCAAGGAACGATAAAGAATGTTCTCGTTCAAGTCTGAGTTTAACGGAATCAAACGACAACATACGGTTAACCGAGAAATGTTTTCCAATGTCACGCAAAAATTCTAAATAGTTTAAATTACACAGCCATTCAGCGTTATCGACGGCGCAAGCGTCAGTTTTTCCGTCCCCAAATGTTAGATAATTAGCGAATACTCTTTTAATACCGGTGATATTTTGGGCAATATCGCTGTGTGATAAAAGAAGTCTAGCTTCATCTTTAAAAGAAGGATCTCCGATCATACCCGTTCCACCGCCCATTAATGCAATGGGCTTATGGCCAGTTTTTTGCAGCCAATGAAGCATCATAATCTGAAGGAGGCTTCCAGCATGGAGGCTCGAAGCTGTGGGGTCAAATCCGATATAAGCAGTCACAGTTTCTTTTGATAAGAGGTCATCTAAGCCTTTTGCATCTGAAATTTGATGGATGAAACCACGTTCGTTCATAATATGTAAAAATTCAGATTTGAAGGGAAGCATAGATTTTATTTCCTGATAATATTATGTTCGTTTATACAGTTGATTATTAGTACGTCGTCCTTATCATAAATAGCATTTGGCTCACAAGAAATGAAAAATGTTAATAATGAGGATAATGGTTGGTTTTATGAGTCGAATTTCATTAAAGTCTTTTTGTTACGTTGTTTGTGATAAAAATGGTTCCAATATTATCAGTGTCGAATAGGGTTTTTTAGCTTTCAGTGTGACTAAATATCGTTTATGCAGGATATCTAAGGTGAGTTATAGGGTGGAGGGGGCTGTTGCAACTTTGTTTTCAGCTCTTAAAGGGCTTAATAAAGCAGCCTCAATTGGACATTCACGATTTTAAAGTCGTAATATCATTAAACTTAAATTTTTTATTATTATGCGAGAAGAAATTTCGGTTTTTTTCAAGTGAGGACTTTTATACCCACCGATTAATTCACCGTTTTTTATCCTGATGCGGTGGGGTGCGCGCGAATTATAAACAAGGGTACCTTAATCTTGTGGAGAAAAAAGCCCTTTTTAAATCGTATTGTGGCAATTTTTCTCTTTTTTATAAATTTTCAGTGCACTAAGTGAGTGCAGATATTTTACGCGGAAGAATTGCTAATCCGCCCGTGATACGACTGTCTAAATAGCGTGCACATCGTTCAATAAGCTCTTTATTATGTCCGCTAAAAAAGTGATTAGCACCTTCTAATGTTTCTTGCGTAATAGTAATACCCTTTTGCGTCTTCAATTTATCTACAAGGTTTCCGACCTCTTTTGGAGGGGTAACTTTATCAATATCGCCGTGAATTATAAGACCTGAGGAGGGACAAGGCGCAAGAAATGAAAAATCATAAATATTAGGTTGAGGAGCAACAGATATGAAACTTTCGATTTCTGGCCGGCGCATTAGAAGCTGCATACCAATCCAAGCACCGAACGAATATCCAGCTACCCAGCAATTTTTGGAATCGGGATGTTGTGTTTGCACCCAATCAAGAGCGGCTGCTGCATCTGAAAGTTCTCCTGCACCATAGTCAAATTCACCTTGACTCCGGCCAATGCCACGAAAATTAAAACGCAATGTTGTAAAACCACGCTGTTGGAACATGTAAAATAAGTCATAAACAATCTTATTATTCATTGTTCCACCAAATTGAGGGTGAGGATGCAGAATAATTGCAATTGGCGCGTTCTTTTGTTGTGAAGGTTGATAACGTCCTTCGAGACGACCTGCAGGACCGTTAAAAATAATTTCTGGCATTAAATGTTCCTTACAATACTATAAAAGTTCTCATTGACCTTGGTTAACTTTTGCCATAAAAGCTGCTTCATATAGTCATTTTACTTTTCTAATTGTTAGATATTCTGTTTTGGGTGTGTTTTTCAAGAAAATTGCATTATTTTTTTGATTAGTTTACGAGATTGTCGATTAGGATTTAATATGGCTGTAAAACGTCGGTATTTTGATCATAACGCGACAACACCACTCACAAAAATGGCGCGAATAGCGTTAATAGAGTCTTTAGAGACGTTTGGTAACCCGTCGTCTGTTCACGCAGAAGGGCGTGCCGCTAAAGCTTTATTGCAAAAAGCACGCCGCCAAATTGCTAATAGGCTGCACGCAGATCCAGATCATATTGTATTTACATCCGGCGCAAGTGAAGCAGCGGTAACTTTGCTGACACCTTTATACAAAATGGGGGCAGCTGATGTTCAATTTTCTCACCTTTATATTGGAGCTAGTGAGCATCCATCTATTGCAGAAGGGGGGCGTTTTCCTAAAGAATTAATTAGTATTGTCGGTGTTGACCAGGACGGTTTAATCCAGCAGGATAAATTAAAATTTTTATTGACTACTCACGATAAAACAAAAGGCCTACCTCTTGTCGCCATCCAAGCCGCTAATGGCGAAACTGGTGTTATTCAACAGATAAAAGAAATAGCTGCTATTGTTCGGGGCGCAGGAGGTGTCCTAATTGTTGATTTAGTGCAATACATACGCGGGAATTCTATTGAGATTAATCAGTTCGGTGGTGACTTTTTTATACTATCAGCCCATAAAATTGGTGGTCCTAAAGGAGTTGGTGCTTTTGTCGCATGCGGTGGTCTTCTTATGCCTTATCCCCTTATTGTAGCTGGTGGACAACAAAAGGGACTGCGTGGGGGGACAGAAGCTCTACCTCTCGTTGCTTCTTTTGGAGCAGCGATGACTGATCGTTTCACTCGAGAAGAAGTAGAGCAACTGATTTATTTACGCAACAAATTAGAGAAAGGTTTACAGAAAATCAGCAATGATGTTGAAATTTTTGGCAAAAATGCTCAGCGTTTGCCAAATACTACTTATTTTGCTGTTCGAAATATAAAAGCTGAGACAATGCAAATTAGTTTCGATTTAGCCGGATTTTCTGTGTCAGCGGGTTCTGCTTGTTCTTCAGGAAAAGTGAAACACAGCAAAGTGTTGGAAGCAATGGGGTACGATATCCCAAATGGCGCAATTCGTGTTTCAACAGGGCGTTGCACAACTTCCGAAGACATTGATGATTTTTTATCGGTTTTTTCCCAAATTATAGCTAATGGCAAAAAATAGAATTTATTGTTTAAAAAACTAAAACTGTTGTTAAAAAAGAAATAGAATAAGCTTGATTGAAATTGTTCTGTTTTGCATATAGCTTAAGAGGTAGTGACCTTTTTTCTTTAATCTTGTAAAAAAAACGAGACTTCTAACACTGGTTTTTAGTACCAGAAAGAATGGAGAAAGCCAATGCTAGCAGCAGTGCAGGAAACAATACGTCAGGTACGTGAAATAGATGTTGATCAATATAAATATGGTTTTGAGACTGATATTGAAACGGATAAAGCTCCAAAAGGTCTAAACGAAGATATTATCCAGTTCATTTCAGCTAAAAAATCTGAACCTGAATGGATGTTGACGTGGCGTTTGCAAGCTTTTCGCCGTTGGTCTGCGATGGAAGAACCTCATTGGGCGCGAGTTAAATACCCCAAAATTAATTTTCAGGAGCTTTATTATTACGCTGCTCCCAAAAATCACACAGGGCCCAAG
This sequence comes from Bartonella australis AUST/NH1, assembly GCF_000341355.1. NCBI lineage: Bacteria > Pseudomonadati > Pseudomonadota > Alphaproteobacteria > Hyphomicrobiales > Bartonellaceae > Bartonella > Bartonella australis. The sequence goes on along the minus strand of NC_020300.1, from coordinate 826,968 downwards.
TCTTTAAATGAAGTCGATCCTGAGTTACTAGCGACTTATGAAAAACTCGGCATTCCCCTTAAAGAACAAGAAATTTTAGCAGGCGTAAGAAAACAAGGGGATCCTTCCACTCTTGACGATAATGTGTATGCATCAGGGCGGGTGGCTGTCGATGCAGTTTTTGATTCTGTTTCTGTTGTGACAACATTTAAGGAAGAGTTGGCGCGTGCTGGCGTCATTTTTTGTTCTATTTCAGAAGCGATTATCAAATATCCCACCCTCATTAAGGAATATTTGGGGGCGGTTGTGCCAGCTGGCGATAACTATTATGCTGCTTTAAACGCAGCTGTTTTTACGGATGGTTCGTTTGTTTATGTTCCTAAAGGGGTCCGTTGTCCTATGGAGCTTTCGACTTATTTCAGGATAAACGAACGCAACACAGGTCAATTTGAGAGGACGCTGATCATTGCTGATGAATCCTCTTATATTTCTTATCTTGAAGGGTGTACGGCGCCTCAACGTGATGAAAATCAGCTGCATGCTGCGGTTGTCGAACTTATTGCTCTAAAAAATGCAGAAATTAAATATTCTACAGTACAAAATTGGTACCCTGGCGATAAAGAAGGGAAGGGAGGCATCTATAATTTTGTGACTAAGCGCGGGGATTGCCGAGGTGATAATGCTAAAATTTCGTGGACACAGATTGAGACTGGTTCTGCAATTACTTGGAAATATCCATCTTGCTTATTGCGGGGTGACAATTCACGTGGAGAATTTTATTCTATTGCCGTTGCAAATGGTCATCAGCAAATTGATTCCGGCACGAAAATGATCCATTTAGGGAAAAATACTTCGAGTCGTATTATTTCTAAGGGTATTTCTGCTGGTTTTTCAAATAATACTTATCGCGGGCAAGTTTCTGCGCATCGAAAAGCGCAAAATGCGCGTAATTTTACTCAATGTGATAGTTTGTTAATTGGAAACGACTGCGGCGCTCATACGGTACCTTATATTGAAGCCAAAAATGCGACTGTTCAATTTGAACATGAAGCAACAACGTCAAAAATTTCGAACGATCAGCTTTTTTACGTTATGCAGCGGGGAATTTCTGAAGAAGAAGCTATTGCCCTAATTGTTAATGGCTTTGTAAAAGAGGTCATCCAAAAACTTCCAATGGAATTTGCTGTTGAAGCACAAAAGCTCATAAGCATCAGCCTTGAAGGTAGCGTAGGCTAATTGTTCATGGGGCAAAATAGCACGCTGGATAATAACCGCGAGAGTAGGATATATTATGTTAGAGATCAAAAATTTGCACGCCCGTGTCGCTGAAACTAATTCAGAAATTATTCGGGGTCTAAATTTAACTGTGCAGGATGGTGAAGTCGCAGCCATTATGGGGCAAAATGGAGCGGGGAAGTCTACTTTGTCTTATTTGCTCGCTGGTCATGCTGATTACGAAGTGACGGAAGGTGATATTCTGTATAACGGACAGTCTATTTTAGAAATGGATCCAGCGGAACGTGCAGCGTATGGTATTTTTTTGGCATTTCAATATCCTATGGAAATACCCGGTGTCGCAACAATGGAATTTTTGAAAGTTGCTATGAACTCTCAACGTAAGGCCCGTGGTGATGAAGAGCTAAAAATTCCTGAATTTATTAAACGTGTTAAAAAAATTGCTTCTGAGCTTCAAATAGATATGGCTATGCTTAGGCGTCCGTTAAATGTAGGTTTTTCAGGTGGAGAAAAAAAACGAGCTGAGATTCTTCAAATGGCTTTATTTGAGCCTAAGATTTGTGTTTTGGACGAAACTGATTCGGGTTTAGATATCGATGCATTAAAAATCGTCGCAGATGGTGTTAACAAGTTCCGTAATTCAGAGCGTTCATTTTTGGTTATTACTCATTATCAACGTCTACTCGATTATATCATTCCTGATACAGTGCATGTTCTTTATAAAGGCCGCATTATTAAAAGCGGAGATAAATCTTTGGCGCTTTATTTGGAAAAAAATGGGTATGCCGATATTATCGGTGAAGCAGCTTGAGGTCGTTGGATATGAGTATGAGCTCGCAGCGAGGGCTAATAGCCGTTGAAGCAGATATTATAAATAATTTTAATCAACGTATTGATAGCTTACCTGGCAATGAAACAGTACGGGCAATACGGAAAGGGGCTATTGAATTATTCAAAAAAAATAAGCTTCCTTCACGAAAAATCGAAAATTGGCATTACACTAATTTGCGTGCTTTATTAAAATCTGTTAGCGATTTTTCAGAAATAAATAATGGATACTTGGTTCATTCATTATTTCCAGAAAGCGCTGTCTTTTCCATAGAAAACGGTAAAACAGTCCAGCAATCGGAACTGAAAAACGTTGTAGTGGAACGTTTTGCAAATGCATTGACAAAAGATTGTGCAAAGATCGACCCGGTTACTAAAGGTGAAGATTTTATTGGGCAATTAAATACAGCTTTTGTTACAGATGGTTGGCTTCTTCAGATTCCTGAAGATACAAAATTGTCCGCTCCTATCGAGTTACAAAATATTCAAATAGGTGGACAGTCCCATATTTTTTCAGATATCAAAGTTGGCGAAAGAAGCCACGCGATAATTATTGAACGCCAGATCGGCGACACTCAAGATACTTTTGTCAGCTCGATATCTTCTTTACATGCCGAAGCTCATAGCAATATTACGTGGATTCTTATCCGAGACCGAGGAGTTAATTCTACGCAATTTTCTCGATTTCATGCGATTCTTGGCAAAAATGCTAAACTGTCTCTTTATGTTATTAACATAGGGAGCCAGCTTAATCGCCAGGAAATTGATATAAAACTACAAGGAGAAGAAGCAGATTTTCAACTACGGGCAATCAATTTATTATCTGATAAAACGCATAGTGATCTTACAATGTCTGTCCGCCATCTTGAAGAAAAAACAGCTTCAAAAGAAATTGTACGCAACGTTCTCACGAATAAAGCACATGGTATTTTCCAAGGAGTGATACATGTTGCGCAAAAAGCCCAAAAAACAGACGCACGTATGGCCTGTAACAGCCTTATCCTTTCAAATGAAGCAGAATTTGACACAAAACCTGAATTGGAAATTTTTGCTGATGATGTTACATGCGGTCACGGCGCGACAGTTGCTGAAATTAATCATGACCACCTTTTTTATCTGATGGCGCGCGGTATCTCTTTAAAGGCTGCTCGTGGGCTTTTGATTAAAGGATTTATTGCGGAGCTAATTGATGACATTACACAAGATAATATTCGTACTGTTTTGGGCGATGTCATTAGTGAATGGTTAGATAAAAATGTTTAAAAGCAATGTACGAGCATTAGATTATGACGTGGAAGTGGTTCGGCGTGATTTTCCTATTTTGCAAACAAGTATTTATGGTAAGCGGTTAGCTTATCTTGATAGCGGTGCATCCGCTCAAAAGCCACAGTCAGTCCTTGATGCAATGGATAATCTTTATCGATGTCGTTATGCCAACGTGCACAGAGGAATGTATTTTTTATCAAATGCAATAACACAGTCTTATGAAAATTCTCGAGAGACAGTTCGCGCTTTTTTAAATGCTCAAACAGTTGAAGAAGTCGTTTTTACGAAAAGTGCGACGGAAGCTATCAACACTGTCGCTTATGGTTGGGGTATGCCTCAATTAAATGAAGGTGATGAAATTGTTCTTACAATTATGGAACATCATTCAAATATTGTTCCTTGGCATTTTATCCGCGAACAAAAAGGTATTAAGCTCATTTTTGTTCCGGTTGATGAGGATGGTATTCTGCATATCGAAGATTTCGAAAAAGCTTTAAGTGATAAAACGCGGTTTGTGGCTATCACTCATATGTCTAATATATTAGGGACCGTACCGCCTGTTAAAGAGATGATTAAGCTAGCGCATCAGAATTCTGTTCCCGTTCTTATTGATGGTTCTCAAGGAGCTGTACATTTAACAGTTGATGTCCAGGACTTGGATTGTGATTGGTATGTTTTTACTGGCCATAAACTTTATGGTCCAACAGGCATTGGTGTCCTTTATGGTAAAAAAAAATTACTAGAGGAGATGCGTCCTTTTCAAGGAGGAGGGGAGATGATTCAGGAGGTAGGCATTGATAAAGTTGTATATAACGCCCCCCCGCATCGTTTTGAAGCCGGTACTCCTCCTATAGCTGAAGCTATTGGATTAGCTGCTGCTATTGATTATATACAAGGGCGGGGGAGGAATGCTATCCATGCGCATGAAATGGCGCTTTCAGCCTACGCGCATGAGAAGCTTGGGGCGATCGAGTCGTTGCGTATTTACGGTCGTTCACCAAATAAGGGCGCTATTATATCTTTTGATATCGAAGGTATTCATGCTCATGATATTTCTATGTTTATCGATCGACAAGGCGTCGCTGTACGCGCAGGGACGCATTGTGCGCAGCCTTTGTTGCAACATTTCGGTTTAACATCTACTTGTCGTGCATCATTAGCTATGTATAGTAATCACGAAGACGTCGACCAACTAGTGGAAGCATTAGAAAAAGCAAGGACATTTTTTAATGGCTAAATCAAAAGTGCATAATTCCGCTGAGTTTATCGGTACTGTAAACGAGGAAGAGCAGTCTCATATATCGGCAATCCCAGCAGCTGAAATTGACCGCATGACGAATGATATTATTGCGGCTCTTAAAACAGTTTATGATCCGGAAATTCCCGCTGATATTTACGAATTGGGATTAATTTATCGTATTGATATCGAAGATGACCGTTCAGTAAAAATTGAAATGACGCTTACAGCGCCTGGGTGTCCTGTTGCAGGCGAAATGCCGGGATGGGTAGACAATGCGGTAAGTGCAGTCGAAGGCGTATCACACGTCGAAGTGATTATGACTTTTGACCCACCATGGACGACTGATTGTATGTCGGAGGAAGCGCGAGTTTCGATCGGCTGGTATGAGAACTAAATTATAACCCTGTGAGCGTTAAAAAACACTAAGCAGGGGCACGCGCGAGATACATTGTGAATAACACGAACACTGTACATAACGGCACGCGCCCCCTTGGTTTATCGCAAATACACAAAACACTAGCACTCTCGCCGATAAACTGCAAAAAATCGATGCTACTTCCGCAGTTTGATCGACTAGAATCAATTACCGGATTTGACGACGCCACACGCTAAACGTGCATCACCTCCGCCAAGTGGCGACGGTACGTCTGCGTAATTATCACCTCCTATGTGGACCATTAAGGAGCGGTCTTTAATTTCAGAAATTTTTTTAATTCGCGGCGCGAGGACGCTCATCGTTGCCTGGCCCCGCATATCAACGTAAAGTGCGGGCAAATCACCGAGATGGCCATTAATATTGTAAGGCCCAAGATGCTTGTTAGTATTCTTTGGGTCGTAATGTCCTCCCGCAGCGGCGCCAATGACGCCGTCTTTCGTATCACACGAAGGGTTTTCGTGCACGTGAAAGCCATGAAGACCTTCTGGCAACGAGGACAGATTTGGCGTAAAGATTAAACCCGCTGGATTTTCTTGAATTTCAATCACACCGATGGGATTTTTCGCGCCGTTTCCTCCTAGTTCATAGATTTCCACTTGAGTAGACGATGCTAACTGGGTAGGCGACGCTAACGCGGAAGCGCTAGAACTCGGGGACACGAGCGCAATTAATAAGAAAAAAAATTTTTTATTCATGCACCACCTTTTATTATCTAGTTTTCACGGATATTTATACCTACTCTCAGCGGACATGTAAACAAACACTTTTTTAGTTAAAGATTGTGTTAAAGGGTGTTGAAAAAGGAGCTAAATATAATTTTAACGCGATTATCTTTTCGCGTTCCTATGAAGCTCCTCCGTGAATTTCACTAACATCTCTAGGAAGAGAGTTTTATTTTTGTACTATGATAGGTTGTATAAGCCGCACAACCAAATTTTTCATCAGGCTAGGAGGAGGGGAGTCTGCATTGAATCCTACTAATTTTATCTATCACTAACTAATCCAAGGATACTGCATAGAAAGCAGAGGGCTTTCGTAGATATGTTTCATAATTGCGTGTAGTGGCCTTGAAAGCTTCAAGGTGTCGAGCGAAGTATTTTCGTTTTCTGAAATCGAGAGCAATTTTTATTTTTCGCAGGCGTTTTGCTAGCTCGGTCTGCGATTTTTTTCGAAGCCTTCAATAGGAGCTCATAAAAAGAAAAGAGATTGCAAAAACCTACGCCCTCCGTTTCATATAAACAGCGCGAAGCACGCCGCTCTATTAGCGCTACCGTAAACTGATTCGAATACGTAGCAAAGAAACCCTTAACTTATACTCTCAGAGGCGGCCTGAACACTAAACGCTAAGCGTGAATCTGTTTTGAGAATATTACATAATACTACATCTGCCGCCCGCTCTGGAACACTGATTGATCAAACTACTGCTTGGCGCTGAATGTCTGCTTCCTCTCCTATTTTCTCCTTCTCCGGTACAGTTGTACTGAGAAATCGTAACACTTAGAGGTCGACTTACTGCTCCAGTTAGCCGTACTGTTGCAAAAGCATGAAAAATTATCGGTTCTGTTCTTAGTTGAGCAAGCTGCGACATAATAGCCTCAACCTCTCTAAGCTCTGTGAGATGCCTGGAATACTCTTCATAGCTCATAGATCGAGCACGTATATTTGTCGGAACCACTATAATCCCACCTCTAGAACGAAAAATCGGAACAGCATGCGCGACCCTTTGACCACTTGCACGAGTATAGTGAGTTAAACCAACCCAAACTGTTCCGACGGGCGCATTTAAAAGGTCTCCCACTGCATTTCGAATATCAACTGGATTAGTGGCTATCGGAGATAATTGCCAGTTGTAATTTGGCAAAGCAACCTGCGTCGCTGCAGCAGCCGACCTTGCATTACTTGCAGGACCCCTTCTCCTCGGATTTAGAGGAACACCAGAAATAACATTAGCATGCCTCAGAGCACTGTGGAGTCTAGGAAATCTCCGTTCTACAGCAACTATCGGGTCGACACCGGAGCCTAAATCAAAAAAATAACCTCTCGAACGGGGATCACCTGGATAACTGTCCATGACCTCTGCAATTATTTGATAAGTATGCAAAAGACAGGTACCGCATATTCCTATAAGTGTTTCAGTGCCTGCCGTTGAAGTCGCTGTATCGTAAAATCTCCTTTTCCATGTTTCATTGAATTCAAAATCAAGGAATCGAAAATCACGAGGCAAAGACCGCTTCATCCTCTTAGATTTGAAAATTGTCGGCTTCGTTCCGGGGGCTGGGCAGTAAGGGAGCTCTTCCATCGCATCCCCCGAAATATAGCGACTCCACCGCTCAATATCGTAAGAAAAAACAAAATCACTCGTCGGGTTATTACTTGTGTCCCGTTTAAGAAAAGAAAGGTTCGCAGCATAAGGATACCCCCAATCGGGACCCGACTGATAAACCCTTAATACACTACCATAACTATTAAAAAGGGACCCCTCATTTCCCAATAACATAGCTATGTCCCAGGAGAAATTATCTCTCGCTTTGGGGATTGTATCATCGCAATATTGCCATGTCACCCAGCCATAAGAACCTGCAGCAGATTGCGGGGAGTACATGCAAGAAAGCAATCCGTTAAAGACATAGTAGTAGCCAACATGTCCGTTTTCGGGATTATAATAAAGGTCATTGCCTTCAGTCACAAAGCCACGGTCTGTGAGATAATACATGACGAAGCCCGTACTAGTTGCATATTTCCAGCTAACAGGGGTTTTTAGACTTAAAGTACCAGGTTTTGCAACAGTCTTTACCCACCCGTCCATCGATTGGTTTAAGGCATGGTCGTAGGGATCTCTTTTATTTTTCGAGATATAAGCATACCACCCAGTATGCTTAACGCGAAACCTTGCATCGGCCGTGTAAATAGCTCTGCCATTAATAACCCAACGCTGGTTAGCGTCATTAAGGGCACAGGGCCTAAGCGTAATATAATCCCAATTCGCTTTTCCATCTCCATCAATGCCCGTGACCGAACCCGGGGCTGTCATACACAGCCAAATTTTATTAACCTCCCAAGCTATTCTCTGAAAGACATCATATCGACCAGACCGAACGTAGGAAGAAGAGCAGTCATCGAGGTAAACATAGCCCTCACCCTTCGTAAATACCGGAGCATAACAATATTCCCCCCCGCCGCTAATATTAACACGGATAGATTTATCAACCGGATCATCGGCGGGCTTTTGAATAACAGCGGGGCTGGGGGGATTTGAAAAAGCAGCCAGAGAATTAAAAGACGATAACACGATAAAAAAGGACAAAAAAAACTTAAAACTCATTTTTTTCTTCGAATTACAACACATTAAACCACCCGATGCAATTTCATTGCACCTCGCCTCATTGTACGATGAGCCCCCACCAAAACAACAGACCGCGCCTTTAAGCTCAAATTTAAGGCGGAAAGGTGACTAAATTAAAAAAAATATAAAAAAAGGGAGGATTATATAATTAATAAACTGAAAAGTTTAAATTATTTTATTTGAGATTGATATTTCAGGAAAACCGATTTTACGAAGAAATGCTGTGTATAATCATAAAGGGAAGAGCGCTAATTTCAGCTCAAAGTTTAATGGGGGGGCGAAAGTTTTGTTTCATTGCGTTGGATGCAGAAATTTTTTGCTTCAATCACGGAAAATTGATCCCTTATCAGAAAAAAGATGATCATGAACAACGCTCCCGAAGACGACGCAATAACCGCTAAGTTTTGCATAAGATGCATAAAGCTTTAGCTATTTACCAAACGATCTTGTCTCTTACTTCCAGTGGCAAATAATATATCTGCTGATAAACGACAAAGGCCTGTTATAAATTTTATAAATTAGCTGGCGGAGGGGGTGGGATTCGAACCCACGGTACAGTCTCCTGCACGCCGGTTTTCAAGACCGGTGCCTTCAACCACTCGGCCACCCCTCCAAAACGAAGATAGCTTTATAATAGGCGCGTACTTTTTACAGGGTTCTTTCAAAAGGTCAATCGCTTTTAATAATTTAAAACAAAAATTGCTTTTTTCTGTATTCTTTTTATCATCGGAAACTATATTTTATTTTGGAAGCTAATCCATACATTTAAATTAAAAATTGTTTAATACATTATATACAACTTAAGATTGTTTTATAATTATTACTAGCGCAAGCAATCTGAAGTTTTTATTCATTGAAAAATTTTAAGAGCATCTCAGTTATTACGACATATAAAGTCACCCGCAAAACCAAAAATCGTACCGACTATAATGCCTATTATTGATCCTATAGCTATACCGGTTATTACACCTACAGAAAGCGCTACACCCACGCCCATTACAATAATCGGCCCAAAGCCTGGAAGAGCAATATAGCCGTAAACTGCGAGAAAAGCCGCAATTGCTCCTGAGACACCACCATTTAATCCTCCAATGATTGCAGGTTCCTTGATAAAATGACAGATCTTTTTTAAAAAAGTTTTTTCGTATCTTTTCAAATTAAAATTACTATAAGGTTCAAAATTAGTCATATCCTTTTCTTTCATTTTGGACACTAACCACCCCAGAATAATCGACCGATATGAAAAAATGGCATTTTTGAAATTCTACTAATGCACGCCAAATGCCTTTGTCGTCTAAACGCAGTCGTTTAGTTTTAAAGCCGTTTTTTATGAGGTAAGCCTTAATTTGAGAAGCGGTAAATGAATTTTGCCCTTCTTTAAGGTTATTTTGAGTAAATATGTGTTCAGAAGTTTTGCAATAGGGATTGTAAAAAATCTCAGTTGACGAAGCTATAGTTGTGGTCGAAACAGAAACGCTTATTGTAAAAAAAACAATTGAGCTAAAATTTTTAATTAATCTCATTTCGTCACCATTCGTCTCAACACTGCTTCCAAATATTCAACTCATGTACTCCGACTTAACCCCTGTATTGCTGACAAGTTCCAAAATTCCTTTTATTTTTGATATTATGCTTAATAATAATGTAAATTTTTGAAAATGGGATTTGAGTCACTTAAATTATGTTTACAGCATACATAATTAATTAAAAAAACTAATGTGCAGAAGCAATTATATTACGGTTTATATTGTAATAAAATTTTTTTAAGTTTTGGTTCGCTGATGCGTCCCGCTGCTTCCAATGCTGTAACCCACTCATATGTACGTTGATTCTGTTCTGGCCATTCTTTTTCTTGATGTAAATAAAGTACAGAAAAAACATAAACGCAAAATTTGCTATTCTTTTTCCTTAAATCTAATTTTTCATATTCATATGTGCCTATAGGAAATGTATCAACGATACCCCGAATTCCGGCTTCTTCAAAAGCTTCTTGCAATACAGTTTGCGAAAAGGATTGTCTCGAAATTGGCCACCCCTTTGGTATAACCCATCGCCCAGATCCCCGGCTAGTAATTAGGAGGAATTCGAGGATTCCATTTTTTACACGGTAAATTAATGCACCGACTTGTAAAAAATGCGTGTTATCTACTAAGATATATTTACCGTGGGCGATATCCGAACCAGTGATTTTTTTTATCATATCAGCGTCATCACCTAGGTGATTTTGTGGTAAAAATTCGCGTAATTTTTCTTAATCCGCTGCCAGGATGCATACCTTCCTGCATAAATAAATTGCGTAATGAAGAGAAGTTGCGCAATAATTCAATCCCGAAGCTTCGTGCAATATGGACGAGCAACATATCAGAAAGTAACGCACAATTAAGTGCGTGAATAAATCCGCTTCGGACAAATATGTCGGGTTTGCGGTATAGATTATAATAAGCAATAATTTTTTCGAAATTAAAATTGGATATCTTATCAGGCATAATATCAATTAAAGTTTGAATATCACGAAATCCTAAATTAAACCCTTGTGCTCCAATAGGGGGGAAAACATGGGCTGCTTCACCTACTAGAATTGTTCTATTGGCAGCGAAATAGTGAGGAATAAGTCCTGAAAGAGGCCATGCTTGAACTGGCGTTTTTACCATTATTTTACCAAGCATAGACTGCATCTGATCTTCGACCACTTTTGCAACCGCTTCAGATCGCATATTTAGTAATTTTTCAGCACGAGAGGGGGTAACAACCCATACGAGACTGGAATTATGTCCTGGTAATGGAACTTGTGTAAAAGGGCCGTGTTCTGTGTGAAATTCGTTTGATGTATTGTGATGAGGCAAACTATGCGAAAAATTTAAAACGAGTGCTGTTTGCCGATAGTGCCATATTTGGGCGCCGATTCCAGCTGCAGTGCGTGTCGGGGAGTCGCGCCCATCAGCGGCGACGATAAGCGATGCTTGAATAATCTTGCCGTCTGAAAGAGTAATGCGTGTATGGTTTTGTTGATGATGAAAAGATTTTGCTGAAGAAAAAAATCTTGTAATGCTTGGAGTATGTGCAACAGAATTAACTAAAGCATTGTTCAGCTTTAAGTTAGGTATATTATAGCCAAAAGCCTTTTCACCGATTTCAGCAGAGTAAAAATTTATGGTGGGAGCACGCACAAGTCTAGACGTTGCATCAATGATTCTGATCGAGGATAAAGCTGCTGCATAAGGCTCGAGAGTACTCCAAATATCGAATCTTTGAAGCATATGGACTGCTGGCATCATGAGGGCAGTCGTCCGCAATTCATTTTCACAAGCAGCGGGACCAATAAGAGAAACGGAGTAGCCTTTATGTGCGAGATTAAGTGCGGCCAACATACCAATTGGCCCTGCTCCAATTACAGTAATATTTTTATGCTTATTTTTTTCAGATATCACAAGCGCTGGAACCTTTCCGATATACCCAATCATTTTGATGTTCTGAGTAATTGATGTTTTTTTATTATTTATATATGTAATCGATGCCTTTTTATTATATAAAGTCTTTCTATTATATTACGTATAATCATTTGCTATATAAAGAAGTAACCGTATTGTGTTCTTCTTATAGGTCAGTCATACAATAAAGAGAAAAATGCCAATAATCAAATAGGTGGGAATTCTATGAGAGCGAGAAGAGTGAGGATAGAGAAATTTTGGAACATAAATTAACAAGAAAAATCAGAACAAATACTGGCCGATTGCGTCATAAAAAAGTAACAATGCCGCAGGCGAAGGCTTTTTCTGTCCATTTGCTAACAGCTTCAGGTTCATTTTTAGCATTTCTTTCTTTGATATCTGCGTCTGAGAAAGAATGGGTTGCTATGTTCTGCTGGCTCGGACTCGCACTTCTCGTTGATGGTATTGATGGGCCGATTGCTCGCAAACTTGATGTTAAATATATACTCCCGACATGGTCCGGTGAATTATTAGATAATGTTATTGATTATGTAACTTATGTTTTAATTCCGGCCTTCGCACTCTATCAAAGTGGCTTTATAGATTCGAAACTATCCTTTTTGTTAAGTGCTATTATCGTTATTTCATCGGCTATTTATTACGCGGATACTGGCACGAAAACCAAAGAAAATTTTTTTAAAGGATTTCCTGTCGTTTGGAACATGATGGTTTTCACGCTTTTTGTCGTTAAACCAGGGGAATGGATTGCTTTTACCATTATTTTTCTGTCAGCGATCATATCTTTTTTGCCCATTTATTTTATTCATCCAGTAAGAGTCGTTCGTTTACGCATGCTTAATCTTCCGATTTTCTTTATATGGTGCGCTTTCGGTATTGCCGCGTTTTTTTATAAACTTAATGCTCCTTGGTGGATTAAAGTCGGGATTTCAGTAGCTAGCGTTTATATTTATTGTATTGGCGCTGTTATGCAGCTATTCCCTAAATTAGGTGCACAAAAAAATGAAAAGAATGCGAATTGACTTTGGGGCAAGTGAAAACATCTCTTTTATAAAAGAAGGTTGCGCCGGTATTGTGAAACTCACACGCCCTTCTGCATTGAATGCTCTTAATCATCAAATGGTTCTTTCTTTAACAAAGGCCCTTGAAACATGGGCAATAGATGATGATGTTCTTTGTGTTTTAATTGAAGGAGAGGGACGTGCTTTCTGTGCTGGTGGGGATGTTGTAGAAATTTATCGGATGGGGCCGATAGATTCTTCTTATCAGTATTTCAGTGATGAATATCGCTTAAATGCTTATATCAAAGATTTTCCAAAACCTTATATTTCCTTCTTAAATGGTATTTGGATGGGAGGAGGAGTGGGAATCTCTGTGTACGGTTCGCACCGTATCGTCACAGAAAATACACTCTTTGCAATGCCTGAGAGTGCTATCGGCTTTTTTCCAGATGCGGGTGCGAGCTTTTTTTTACCGCCTATTCCTAGTCATTTTGGCGTTTATCTTGCATTAACAGGCGCATGTATAAAATGGGGAGATTGTTTGAATCTTGGGCTAGCAACTCACGCTGTTCCTGAGTGTAGCTTAAATACAATTAGAAAAGCTATTGTTGAACAGGGGGATCCTACTCCGGCTTTAAAAAAACAAGCAATTACGAGGGATTATGAAACGAGTAGCGAAATACGCTATGTTATAGACACTTGTTTTGGTGTCAGCACATTAGAAAAATGTATGGAATTACTTTGTAAAAAAGAGCTTACATTCACTAAAGAATGTTATAATACCTTGCAATTACGTTCTCCTATAAGCTTAAAAATTGCCTGGAGACAAATGAAACAAAGTTCTCCCCAAACGTTGAAAGAGTGCGTAAAAATTGAAAATCGTATTGCACATCATATGATTAACAATCATGATTTTTACGAAGGGGTGCGTGCTATACTTATTGATAAAGATCGGAAACCTAAATGGCAATTGGACAAACTTTCAGCTGTAACAAATGAAATAATTGAATCTTACTTTCACCCCGTTGAGAAAGAACTTTTTCTTTCTTAAAGTAGGGGATATTTACTGCGATACGACTTTTTAGCGAATATAGGAAGTATAATTAAACAAGCTATTTAGATTTGATTGTAAATTTCATTTTTTTATAAAATTATGATAAATATCCCTTGCTTTTGGTTTGTTAATCTGCTACAAGCCAACTCATAAAAAGTGAGCTAGAAGTTGTCCCGTTTAGAGAGGGGAGGAGAGTGTTCGCATAGTAGGGGAGAGTTCTATGGTACGTAGGCTCTGTGTGTGTGGTGCTTAAGTGAGAAATCGGCTATTTTCTTTTTGTGAGCCGGCGCGTTTAGTGGAGCGCCGACCAGTTTTGTTCTTTGATATTGTTTAGTTATATAAAAATTCCGAGGAGGCTTGTGACAGACGAAATGAGGCCTGCCGCGGCGGATATTCCGAATATAACGAGTGATCCGATTACCATAAATTTGTCCTTTCTTTAGATAATTGAGTTAAATTGTTAAATTAAAGAAAAAATAATACGGTTGAAGAAATGCGGTTGGAGAGGTGTTTATAGGAAAAAGACCCACCATAAATTATAAATGCTTGCGGTAGCGGTTGCTGTAGATCCTATCCAGAGTAGGCTGCTCGCGGCTCCCCATAAAGCTGCTATAACCATGATTTTCATCCTTTCATAAAAATTGTTTGATATTTATACGAAAAGTTTAGCGAAATTTGCGATAGATGAGATGAAGCCTGCTGTAGCGGATATTCCGAATATAACGAGTGATCCGATTACCATAAATTTGTCCTTTCTTTAGATAATTGAATTAAATTGTTAAATAAAAAAATAATGCGGTCGGAGAAGTGTTTGCTCCGCGGGGGCGGTTCGTTCAGGATAAAAAGAGACTAAGAAATTGAAGAAACCAAAAATTTGCTAACATGGGGCTGCTCTTTTTTCTTTCAAGTGGTGAAGGGAAATTACCCATGTAATCCGGCGGCCGCGGTTATGGCGGAAGCTGCCGACAACGCGAGAGAGAGAATTCCGAAAAACATTATCTCTATCATGAAAAAATATCCTTTCCTTAACAGTCATGGTGGTATTGAGATTGAGAGGGGCAAAAGAAAAGCGGCTAAATCGGTCGCCCCTTCTTTGGCGGTCACGCAAGAGTGGACGCGGACGAAACGATCGCGGATAATGCAGATATAAACAATAACAATGTTGGTGATGGTATCGTCATAAATCTTATCCTTTCCTCTCGTAAAATCGTGATAAATATCGCATAATATATATTATGGAACTTTATTACGCGATCTTACCACGTAAGTTAAGATTAATATTAAATTTGATAAGTTCGAATTATGTCAATATTATGACTATAATTCAGTGAAAACATTTTTATGACAATTAATCATTTAACGGTACGTTCGTTTCTAAGATAAGGCCTTGATACGCAGGCTTAACGTGCGACGGAACGTAATTTACAACGTCGTTATAATCAAGTGAGTCATCCATATGTGTTAAAATAGCTTGCTTTGGTTTAAGGTACTCTATCCAATGTAATGCTTGATCAACTGAAAAGTGACTTAAATGAGGTTTAAATTGAAGAGCTCCGATAATTAGAACGTCTAAATTCATTAAACCAAGTAATGTCTTTTCGGGAAATTTATTAACATCTGTGCAATATGCAACATTACCAATACGGAAACCAAAAGAATAAATAGCGCCATGCAACTGTAAATGTGTTTTAAAAGTGATTTCTCCCCCTTGTCCACAGATTATAAATTTACTCTCTTCACTGATAGTATGCGCTCTTAAAATAGGTGAATAATACGAATTTTTCGGCACTTGAAAACAATAGCCAAAAGAGTTTTTGAGATGCTCTAACGTGAATGAGCTTGCATAAATATCTATTAAACACTTTTGTGAAAGCGCATAGCTGCGTAAATCATCAATACCGTGAATATGATCTGCATGAGCGTGCGTATAAACAGCGGCATCGAGATGTTTAACACCTGCATTGATCATTTGTGACCGAAAATCTGGGCCTGTATCAATAACAACAGTTGTTTTTTTTCCTGATTTACAAACTCGTTCAACTAATAAAGAACTTCTATAACGTTTATTTTTTGGATTATTCGGATTACAAGCTCCCCAATAATTGTTAGAGCGCGGTACTCCCGAAGAAGAACCACAACCTAAAATTGTAAATCGGTACCGATCAAACATTCCGCCTTCCTTATTTCATTTTGCTAAACAAGCGAAAAGCATTCTGTGTCGTTATATGAGCTACTTCTTCAGTACTTAAGCCGATCGTCTCCGCTAAAACAGCTGCTGTATGACGCACAAAAGACGGCTCGTTTATTTTACCACGATGAGGAATAGGCGCTAAAAACGGTGCATCTGTTTCTACTAATAAATGCTTTTGAGGTACAATTTTTGCTATTTCACGGACTTCAATTGCATTTTTAAAAGTAAGAATACCTGAGAAAGATATATAACCACCAAGTTCAATTGCTGTACAAGCAAGTCGCATTCCTGAAGAATAACAGTGAAAAATAAATGGAAAATCCCCCTCTTTCATCTGTTCGCGTAATATCTGTTCCATGTCTGTATCGGCATTGCGCGAGTGAATTACGAGAGGTAACTGTGTTTCCCGAGAAGCAATGATATGTTCTTGAAAACTTTTTTTTTGCTCTTGCGGTGAGGTATAATCATAATGATAATCAAGTCCAGTTTCCCCAAACGCAACGACTTTGGGATGCTTTGATAAATGAATAAGATTTTCAGCTTTAATATGGCTTTCTTCATGCACATGATTAGGATGAGTACCGACGGAACAAAAAACTTGATCGTAAGTTTGTGCAATTTCCAAAAGGCCGTCTAGTTCGTTAACGCGCGTTGAAATTGTTATCATGCGTTGAACATTGGCAGCTAAAGCCCGTTGAATAACACCATCCAAATCTTGCGAAAAATCCTCAAAATCAAGATGACAATGTGTATCAATTAACATCATTAATATCACTTTCTTTAAAGATATAGCGAGGGAAAATTGGTTCTGGTAGCGGAAGAATCGTACCTTCTTTAATTTTCAAATCACCTATATGCCGCAATAAACGATCTTCCTCGGTGATTGAAAGGCTATCTAAAAGTTTAGCAGCTGATTGTGGAATAAAAGGCAAAAGCATAATACCAATCCGCCGCAAAATTTCCGCGGTTATATAAAGGACTGTACGAAATCTTTCGGGATTATTTTTACGTAAACTCCAAGGTTCTTCGTTAGCAAAGTAGCGGTTAGCTTCCGTCACAACTGAAAAAATAGCCGATAATGCTAAATGCGGTGCTTGGTGTGACATGACTTGACGCGCAATCTCAAGTGCTTGAAGAGATTGTTCTAATAGCTGCTCATCCTGAGCTAATAACGCGGCCGGTACAGGGATTTTTGCATCACAATTTTTCGCAATCATGGACAAAGAACGCTGTGCCAAATTACCAAGGTCGTTGGCAAGATCTGCGTTAATACGATTCAAAAAATTATCGCGGTTATAACTGCCATCCTGCCCAAATGGAACTTCACGGAGAAAAAAATAACGTACCTGATCAAGACCATATTGTTCAACCATCTCGAAGGGATCGACTACGTTCCCAATAGACTTCGACATTTTTGCACCGCGATTAAGTAAAAAGCCGTGAGCAAAAACACGCTTAGGCAATTCAATTCCCGCTGACATCAAAAACGCTGGCCAATAAATTGCGTGAAAACGGATGATATCTTTACCAATGATATGAATATTTGCAGGCCAAAAATCACGTTTTTTCGAGCTTTCATCAAAAAAATCAATTGCCGAAAGATAATTTGTGAGCGCATCAACCCAAACGTACATTACATGCTTCGGATTACCTGGGACACGAACACCCCAATTAAAACTTGTACGTGAAATAGAAATATCTTTTAAACCCGACTTAATAAAACTTATAATTTCGTTACGTCGCTCAGCGGGCCCAATAAAATCAGAGTATTTTTCATAATGCTCAAGAAGAGCTTTTTCATACAAAGATAATCTGAAGAAATAACTTTCTTCTTCATTCCATTCAACTGGAGATCCAAGCTCCTTTTCATAGCGGATCCCGTTTTTTCCAACTTCGGTGTCTTTTTCCTCATAATAAGCTTCTTGGCGAACCGAATACCAACCAGCATAACGCCCAAGATAAATATCACCATTAGCTTCCATCTTTTTCCAAATTTCTTGACAAGCCCGATGATGCCGTTCTTCCGTTGTGCGAATAAAATCATTATTAGAACAATTTAGTATTGTAAGCATTTTTCGGAATACAGCACTATTACGGTCTGCGAGTTGCTGGGGCGTCATACCTAATATACGCGCCGTCTGCTGCATTTTTAAGCCGTGTTCGTCTGTGCCAGATAAAAAAAATACATTTTTACCCTCCAATCTCTGAAAACGGGCAAAAGCGTCGCTTGCAATAGCATTGTAAGCGTGCCCGATATGGGGGTGGGCATTAGGGTAAAAAATCGGAGTCGTTATATAATATGTATCACGCATATCGTATCCGTCATAAAATGCAATAAAAAGATGTAGTGACATAACTCTTACTAGCCGCGTTGTCACGGAAAAAGCTTACATTCTTGAACGACTTTGTGAGCTTTAAGCAGCATAGTGGTGACAAATTGTTTTTTATCAAGGTTAAATAACTGCATTTCTACTGTTTCTTGATAAATATCTCTCCATGTTTGCGCGCATTTTTGGGAAAGAGTGAAAGCCCCTCCCCTGGCCAACATAACAGCCCTCTTGTGAATCTCATCAAGAATTTCGTCGCAAAGTTGCCGGAATTGACTATCAGTATTAGATAACGAAAGAGTTTGAGCAAGATCGTGAGCGACGGTCGGGTCATAGATAGTTTTTTTTAAAAGATTGTCGATGGTCTTAACAATTTTAATCCCGTTGCTGCAAATCAATAAAGCCGCTTTTCGAGGCTTTCCGTGAGATTTTTGAGTAACTATTTCAACGGTCTTTTCATCGAGAGATGACTGATTGGGGAAAACGCGTAAAATAACCTGTTTCATCTCATCATCACGTAGCCGTCGCAGAGAGACTTTTTGACAACGTGAGCGGATTGTCGGGTGTAATCTCCCTAATGAATGCGTAATAACAATAAATAAAGTCTTCGCTGGAGGCTCTTCAAGTGTTTTAAGAATTGCATTAGCAGCGTTTCTATTCATATCATCAGCCGAGTCAATAATAACAACACGCCACCCGCCATCTTGCGATGTCTGGGTTAAGAAGTGTGTGACGTCGCGGATATCGTCAATTGATATGCTTGTTTTAAACTTCTTTGTATTTGAATCGAAACGACGCGAAACATACAGAAAGCCGGGGTGGCAGCCCTGCGCGATTTGACGCCACACAATTGAATCACGCTTAGGTTGTAAAAATTTACTTTCTTGATTGTTTAAAATATTCCAAGCAAAGTGAAATGCTACTGTCGCTTTTCCAATCCCATATTCCCCCTCAAACAATAGTGCGTGATGTAGACGCCCTTCTTTGCGCATTTGCATTAAAAAAAGAAGAACTGATTCATGGCCTATTATGATATTGTTTTGTGATGGTGGCAAAATTCCATCAATATCATCATGTTGGTGTAAAAAATTTATATCACTCATAGGCTATAATCTAACATCACTTTATGACAAATATCTTTTATTTTATGTGCGATCATCTCTATTGTGCCTGTCGCATCAATTACCCGAAACCTGTGAGGTTCATTTTTAGCTAGTTGAAGAAAAGCCTGTCGTCTTTGTTCTTGAACACTTAATTCATCTTTTTCAAAATAATCAATTTTTTCAGTTTTTTTTCTTCGTAAATTTGTACGCTGCACGCCAAATTTCGCCGGTACATCTAAC
Organism: Bartonella australis AUST/NH1; assembly: GCF_000341355.1. Taxonomy (NCBI): domain Bacteria; kingdom Pseudomonadati; phylum Pseudomonadota; class Alphaproteobacteria; order Hyphomicrobiales; family Bartonellaceae; genus Bartonella; species Bartonella australis. The sequence continues at coordinate 807,278 of NC_020300.1, read as the reverse complement.
AAAAACGTCAAGTTAGGTATTATTCCGCACATACCAATATCTTCTAAAATAGAAAGAATATGGGAACTTACTTGGCCATTTAATCCTTGATAAACACGCGTGGAATCAATAAAACGATCACATAAAACAATTTTACCTTCCTTCAACGAAGGTGCTATTACTTTAGCGACGTGGTCAGCACGTGCAGCTGTGAACAAGATTGCTTCAGCGAAGGCTCCGTATTGCTCTACATTACCAGACAATAAAATATAGCGAATCGCTTCAGCACCTGCTGTTCCTCCAGGCTCTCGTGTTACAACGACTTCGTAGCCTTTATTCCGAAAATACTGAGCAAGAAAAAAGATTTGAGTCGTTTTACCCGCCCCCTCCCCGCCTTCAAATGTGATAAAATAACCTGACACGTATGGACCTTAATTTTTTATTTAGTGCGCATTATAAATATCTTCGCAATTTCCCGATTGTTGCTTCATATAACGCATCTCTTACTTTTATAAAAAAATTTCCTTCTTGAATATCAGATCCAGTAAAAACTGGCTTTTCAAGAAGGAGATTTTTATCCAATAAAATCTGAATAACACCGACTTGTTGTCCAGAAAAAACAGGGGCTTTCAGCGGACCAGGATATCTAATTACTGCTTTAATATTCTTCTTCTTTTCATTTGAAAGCATAAAATTTATTGGCTCTTTAACGATAAGGGGAACAGAAATTTGCGATCCACCGTAAACAGAAGCGTAACCGACTATTTCTCCTTTTGCCAAAACTGTTTTTAGGTCAAAAGCTGTCATTCCCCATTGGAAAGTGCGTACCACTTCTTTTGTACGCTCTTTATTATTTTGTAAACCATTCATCGCTAAAAAAAGGCGCCTATGTTCTTTATTAATGGTAACAACCGCTGAAAAACCTCCCTTTTCACTATACCCAAAACCTAATCCCTCTACGCCAATTTTCTCAGAAATAAAGGGGTTTTTATTGCGTTGAAAAATTTTATTCCAAGTAAAATGAGGCTCACTATAAAGCGCGTAATAATCAGGGTATTCACGCGCAATATGACGCGCTAACGTGATCATGTCATATAACGTGACAAATTGCCCTTCTTCGGGAAGACCCGTTGCGTTAACAAAATGGCTGTGTAATAGTCCAAGCGCTTTAGCTCTTTGATTCATAAGTTTTGCAAAATTGTCTTCGCTTCCCGCTATGCCTTCAGCAAGAATAATGGCCGAATCATTCCCATTTACGATAATCATACCCCGCAAAAGATCAAGAATACCTACCTCTGTATTAATCTTCGCGAACATAGTAGTGGTACCTGAAGGCGCTCCCCCCTTGCGCCAAGCATTTTCGCTTACTTTAAATTTCTGTGTCTCGTTTAATATTCCTTCTTTTAATTGATGAAACACTACTTCAGCTGTCATCAATTTCGCTAAAGAGGCAGGAAAAAAAGCGACATCACTTTGTTTTTTTAAAAGCACCGTGCCTGTATTACCATCTAATAAAAGCAACTGCGGCGCGGGCGTCTGGAATTCTTTTGCCCATCCCACTTTATTTAATATTAATATCCAAAATAAGACAAGCAAAAGCTTTAATGCAGCACGCACAGTTGATTCCCCCTTATCTAGAAAATCGATACAAAGAAATATATTGCGCGAGAAGAAATTTACTTCCGTAGAAAGAATGACCAAAGCGCCCTGGAATTTAACAACTTTTCAAGCTTCATTCAACATCATTAAAGCGATACAATAATGTGTTGTAGAATCTTTTGTTTCTTCCTTTGAAATTACCTTCAATATTTCAAATTCACCGCTGATACAATAAATTCTCGATAATCTGACTTTTCAGCGAGCATGTCCGTCCTGACTTATTTAGCACGTTTGGAATAAGCTACTTGCTAATCGATCATCATTAATTATCTGTCGCTTAAACATTTTTTATCATTAACGTAAACTTAATTTTCCGTTTAAAGCAGATTGAGCGAATTTATCATAATCTTCCCAATCGCTTTATCTGCGAAAACCATTTGATTGAATAATACAGGTTTATCAGGCAAAATTGGACCCGCTTCCGGCAATTTTATCAGCACAGGCTTAATTGATTGTTCTTTATTTACTATTGGTTGCCTTTTATCTATTGAAGTTTTAATTAATCGTCGCTGGCTGTCTGTACTAAACGCCAAAAATACAGCATCTTTTTCCTTTTTTTTCGTTACGGATGGAATACTATCTCTACGTACATAAGAAGCCATTAAATAGGAATTTTCGTAATTATCAGTAGGTGCTCTAGCGACGTACTCCACCTGAACATCTGTCACACCTTCATCTGCATAGCCAAGCATTACTGCAGCTTGTTTTGATAAATCAATAATTCTATCCTTTTTGAAAGGACCGCGATCATTTACCCTAACAATAATAGAAGCTCCATTTTTCAAATTAGTAACACGAGCATAACTAGGTAAAGGCAGTGTCGGGTGAGCAGCAGTCAAAAGATTCATATTATAAATCTCCCCATTTGCTGTTAAACGCCCATGAAAATACGAACCATACCATGATGCTTTCCCGACACGCTTGTAGCTCAGGTCATCTTTTGGATGATACCATTTTCCTTTTATTTGGTAAGGTTTACCGACAACAAATCTCCCCTCGTCTTTTTTCTGATTTTGGTTATTTAATAATTTTGGGGGTACTGAGGCAATTTTAGCCTCCATTTTATCACTGGAGTCTTTCATTACAGAGTGTGTTACTTGATTCACGCACGCCGTTAGCAATTGCAATGTAGCCATCATAAAAAAAATCGAAATATTAATTTAGTAATGGAAATAGCTTTTTCTTCACTGTTTAAAAACATTTATTAACCTAATTATTTCTATTCACGTCCATAAACAGCAGCTTGCACCTTCTGTATACAATAAAGCTTATATTTACGAAATAATTGCTTTAGAAAAGTCTAGCACAAAAATAGAAAATTATAAACTGTGAATAAATAGAATATAGTTTACCTTAAACAGTTTTAGGACAACAACAATAAACAAATTAGAAAAGTTAACTTCCTAACTTCTTGCATAATATTTGAAATATTATCATTGGTGAGCGCGCAGGGATTCGAACCCTGGACCTACTGATTAAAAGTCAGTTGCTCTACCAGCTGAGCTACGCGCTCCCAAGCAAGCTAACTTGCTTTTGGAAAGTGACAGGAACATACGGGCGACTTCTCATTTGGTCAACACTTTTTAAAAAAATATTATTCCTCAATTCAAATTATCCAAAATGTTTATTATTTTTGTTAATTTATCATTTTGTGCTATTTTGTTAATTTTAAATAATAAAAATAGTTTAAATAAGTGAATATCCTAGAATTATTAAAGTAATTATATTAAAGTTATATATAAATACAGTAAATTGTGTTTAATATCATTTAATTAATAAATTAAAACTATAATATAATATATTGATATATATCGAAAATATTATACTGAGCTGTATCAGTAGATACTTACGTTCAAGCAACAATCTATATTATAAAAAGGAAGCTTGTGTGCTCGAAAATCACTATTAAAATAAAAACATAAAGCTTTCAGTTGTAAATATTTTACGAACGATAATAAAACCAGTATGTACGATAATTTCGAGTGTTTAACTAAAATAGTTAACTACACAAAGTTCAAAATAGCATTTAACCGATATTATGATGCGTGACAAATAAATAATAGCCAAATTACGTGAAGCTGTTTTTACGAAATATATCATTATTTTTTAACGACATCACTCAGATAACACAGAGAACACAGCTAAGTAACTTATAAGCTGAACATAAAAAAAATAGCCCTATAAGCTTCTAATTTATACTCAAACAATAGGCAAAGATTTTTGATTTATTTCATAAAAACTTGTAGAACAAGTGTGAAATACATATGTTTTGTTTTTTATGTTTTGTTTTTTAGTGATTTCTTTTTCGATTTCTTGATTGGAATGTTGAATGCTGACGTGTAAACAATATGAGCTGCTTTTGTTCATTCACAATCATATGAAAGAAACAGGTGTCCCACCCTCCTTTGATGAAATGAGAAGAGCGCTAGAACTTGCTTCAAAATCCGGTATTCATAGACTCGTTACAGCTCTAGAAGAACGAGGATTTATACGCCGTTTACCAAATCGTGCCCGCGCAGTAGAAGTTATCAGACTCCCAGATAGAATAACATTTGATCTTTCTTCGGCTCGTAAAATTTTTCCAAGTATGATAAAAAAAGACAAAAAGAAAATATCAAGAAACTTAGACAGTCTCGATAATATTAACGCTGTAGATAAAAAAAACGTCACTATTCCTATCATGGGCCGCATCGCCGCTGGTGTACCTATTTCTGCTATACAACAACAAATAAATACACTTTCTCTTCCGCCAGACATGATCGGTTTAGGAGAACATTACGCTTTAGAGGTTAAAGGAGACTCTATGATCGAAGCAGGTATTTTTGACAGAGATACTATAATTGTTAAATGTCAAAGTACAGCAACATCAGGCGAGATTATCGTTGCATTAATCGATAAAGAAGAGGCAACTTTAAAACGTTATCGACGTCAAGGGGCCTCTATTGCACTAGAAGCCGCGAATCCTCACTATGAAACGCGCATATATGGATCTGAGCGCGTTCTCATACAAGGTAAACTCGTTGGGCTTATTCGTCGATATTGACTAAAATAATGCAGCAAAAATAAGCACAATTTGTGTATTTAAATAAAAAGTTGATGGTATATTTTCCGTATTTTATATCACGCGTTCTGCCAGGATACCTATGAAAAGAATAAATAACTTGGTAGTAAATTGCATTGTAAATATATAAAGACAGAAAAACACAGGATACTTTAAATTTTACTCTTTGAGTAAACAATAATGAATAAAATGCAGGAATTATCATGGTAGCGCCTCGTATTAGTTTTGTTTCTCTTGGTTGCCCAAAAGCGCTTGTAGATTCTGAACGAATTATTACAAGTCTTCGTTCCGAAGGCTATGAAGTATCAAATAATCATAAAAGTGCTGATCTCGTTATTGTTAATACTTGTGGCTTTCTTGATTCTGCACGCAATGAATCACTAGCTAACATTGACGAAGCTATTAAAAAAAATGGAAAAGTCATTGTAACTGGATGTTTAGGAGCCGAACCGGATACTATTCGCCAAGCATACCCTAATGTACTAGCGATTACTGGACCACAAGATTATGAAAGTGTCATGCAAGCGGTTCATACAGTGATTCCTCCTATCCACGATCCTTTTATTGATTTAGTGCCTCCACAAGGCATCCGCTTAACGCCCCGCCATTATGCTTACTTAAAAATTTCTGAGGGGTGCTCCAATCGATGTAGTTTTTGTATCATCCCTTCTCTGCGTGGTGATCTTATTTCACGTCCTATAAGCAATGTTCTTCGCGAAGCAGAAAAACTTGTACAAGCAGGTGTAAAAGAGCTTTTGGTTATTTCTCAAGATACCGGTGCTTACGGAATCGATGTAAAATATTCTGAAAGCCTTTGGAAAGACCGCACAATAAAAACAAAATTTTTGGATCTTTGTCTTGAGTTAGGAAATATGGGCATTTGGATACGAATGCATTATGTTTATCCTTATCCCCATGTCGATGAAGTCATCGAACTTATGGCTGCAGGAAAAATTCTTCCTTATTTAGATATTCCTTTCCAGCACGCATCTCCAACTGTTTTGCGCAATATGAAACGCCCTGCTCACATCGAAAAAATAAACCATAGAATTGAAAAATGGCGTAAAATTTGTCCAGACCTCACTTTACGATCAACGTTCATTGTTGGCTTTCCAGGAGAAACTAATGAAGATTTCGATATGCTCCTTGAGTGGTTGGAAGAAGCAAAAATTGAACGAGCGGGTTGCTTTAAATACGAAGCGGTGAGAGGCGCCGCCGCAAATAATTTAGGATTAGAAAATATTGCTGAAGAAGTAAAGGAAAGTCGCTGGAACCGTTTTATGGCAAAACAACAGAAAATTTCCGCTTATCTTCTGAAGAAAAAAGTTGGAAAAAGGCTCCAAGTTCTTATTGATGAAAGTTACGGAAAAACAGCTAAAGGCCGTAGTAAATACGATGCTCCAGAAGTAGATGGCATCGTGCATATATCATCGCGGCGGCCGCTTCGTGTGGGTGAATTTGTCACCGTTAAAATTGAACGATCTGATTCCTATGATCTCTACGGCATTGCAGTTTAGAATATCAAAAAAGAAGAAGATTTATGTCATCAATACTTAATTTAACGCATTGAAATCAAAAAGCTTTTTATCAAGTAAATGACTTGGGCGCACATTTGTCAAAGCGCGAATCATTGTGTCTTTACGTCCCGGCATCCTTTTTTCGATATCTTTTAGCATTTTTTTCATTGCATTGCGCTGTAAACCATCTTGGCTACCACAAAGATTACAAGGAATGATAGGAAAGCGCATTAACTGAGAAAATTTTTCCATGTCTTCCTCAGCGGCGTAAACAAGAGGGCGCAAAACAAAAAGATCGCCTTCGTCATTTAAAAATTTGCCCGGCATAGCGGCTAACCGACCACCGTGAAATAGGTTCATAAAAAACGTTTCTAAAACATCATCACGATGGTGCCCAAGAACTAAAGCAGAACACCCCTCTTCACGTGCTATACGATATAAATTTCCCCGTCTTAATCGAGAACAAAGTGAACAATATGTTGACGCGTCTTTTAGCTTATCTTTAACAACTGAGAAAGTATCCTGATACTCAATACGATACGGAATTCGGTGAAAATTTAAAAAATCAGGAAGAATATGCTTCGGAAAGCCAGGCTGGCCCTGATCAAGGTTACAAACCAAAATTTCAATGGGAAAAAGACCACGCCACTTTAAATCGAGGAGAAGCGCTAGTAAGCCGTAAGAATCTTTTCCGCCTGACAAGGCAACAAGCCATTTATTTCCTGAAGAAAGCATAGAAAAATCATTAAATGCCTGCCGCACGTGGCGCAAAAGCCGTTTGCGCAATTTATTAAACTCTACATTTGAAGGGGCGTCCCGGAACATCGAATGATAACCAGTACCCTCCCCCTCTAAAAGATCACTATTTTCTGCAGTTTCCTGATATTTAATTAAAGATTTGTACATGAGATCACGACCTCGCATAACGCAACAGTCCGTTCCGTAATACCCCACACGCGCAATAACAGATATAAAAAACCGAACCTATTCTAATTTAAATCCGTAAACTTAAAAAAAGAGTTATTCTATGTTACAGCGTGATAAAAAAACAGAAAACATACCGCGCTTAGCATCCAATAAAAAGGGACTTTTTAACGCCGCCTAAAAAAAGTCCCGATGAAAACAAAGCAAAATGCTTAATTTTCTCGACATATCAGAGATATAAGAGCGAAAAGTAATTTTGTATAGAGAAATTTATCGCGAATAAAATTCGACAACTAAATTCGGCTCCATTTGCACAGCATAGGGAACATCCGCAAAAGAAGGAATGCGGATAAAAGTCGCTTTCATTTCGCTGTGGTCGGCTTCAATATATTCAGGAACGTCCCGCTCAGCCAATTGCACAGACTCTAAAACTAAAACGAGCTGTTTCGATTTTTTTCGAACCTCAATAACATCACCTGGCTTACAGCGATAAGACTGGATATTAGTGCGCCGACCATTTACGTTAACGTGACCGTGGTTGATAAATTGGCGGGAAGCGAAAATGGTAGGAACAAATTTTGCGCGATAAACAACAGCATCCAAACGCGACTCCAAAAGGCCAATAAGATTTTCACCTGTATCACCACGACGGCGAGCGGCCTCTACGTAAGTCTTATGAAATTGTTTCTCGGAAATATCACCGTAAAAACCCTTTAATTTCTGCTTTGCACGCAACTGTACACCATAATCAGAGAGTTTTCCTTTACGCCGCTGACCATGTTGGCCAGGACCATAATCACGACGATTAACGGGAGATTTCGGGCGGCCCCAGATATTCTCCCCCATACGGCGGTCAATTTTATATTTTGTTGATTCGCGCTTACTCATCGCATTTCCTTCAAATAAAAAACAAGGTCAAAATAACCCAACTCAGAGGAAACGCGCCCTCCTCTGTCTTCAAAAACGAAGACTGACAGAACACCTCACGCACAACTTGCGAAGATATCCACGGGACACGTCAGTTAACGACATTTTCTCAAAAGAAAAATCCGCGCCTTTTCTATTAGTCTCACAAATTAAAGTCAACTCCCTTTATTATATTTAAATTGAATCTTTTCAATAAATGCTCTGTTGGGAAACTGATATTTTGCGATATAAACAATGCAAGATTTTCATGTTTTTTCAAATTTTTGCTTTGCATTTTGGGAAGTAACAACGATCTCGTATGTCTGGCCACAGCCTTTGCGGGATTAATCCATTCAACCGGCCACGGAGCTTGTTCACAAAACAGGTTGACCAAAAAAGGATAATGCGTACAGGCCAAAACAATGACGTCAGTATATTTACCATTTTCCTCAACAAAGCATGGCAAAATTTCACGGCGTAAGTCTTCATAATTAACAGGATATCCGTGTAAATAATCTTCAGCAAATCCAGCAAGCTTTTCGCTTCCAACGAGCTGGACACGACATTGGCCAGCAAAAGATTTTATCAATTCATATGTATATGCACGCTTAACTGTTCCAGGAGTCGCTAACACTGAGATTAAACCAGACTTTGTTCTTCCCGCAGCTAATTTAATTGCCGGTACAGTTCCTACAAAAAGGACATGGGGAAATTCATTTCGTAAATCTGCCATCATCAATGTAGAAACTGTATTACAAGCGATCACACATAAAGTAGGATTATAGAGTTCTAGGAGATTCGTAAAAATCTTTAAAATGCGGCGTTTTAAAACATCCTCTTCCCAGACGCCGTAAGGGAACCCTGCGTCGTCAGCAACATAAATAAATTGAAACTCTGGGACGAGAGCATATACTTCCCTCAGCACCGTTAATCCACCGATACCGCTATCAAAAAAAAGGAGTGGTCGTTTATCCATCAGCATTCACGCTCGTTTTGACTTGTTTCCGATCAAGTTCTACAGGTGCGCCACTTCCCCGCGGAAATTTAGGCGAAAAATGATCGAGCGAAGATACAACTCCCCGTAATAAACGAATTTCGGGTTCGCTAAAATTAGCACGTGTAAAAACAGAACGCATATTTGCAACCATCACCTCTTTACGTTCCTTAGGCCTAAAATATCCACGCACATCCAAAGCACTTTCTAATTGTGATAAAAAACCATGAAGCTCCTTTTTATCAGCGGGTTTCATCTCTATCGCGCCAAAAGCAGTATCATTTAAATTTTCTAAACCTGATTTCATCCATTCATAAGACATAAGTAAAACTGCTTGAGCGATGTTAAGCGACGCAAAAGCGGGATTAACCGGAAAAGTGACGATTTCATCTACAAGACTGATTTCGTCATTTTTTAGTCCCCACTTTTCTCTTCCGAACAAAATTCCCGTTTTATGACCAGCGTTTTCGCGGTAACGTAAAATACCCGCCGCTTCAACGGCGCTTTTGACACCTTTAAAACTATATCTTTTGCGCGCGGTTGTACCAAAAACATAATTTAAATCTATAATTGCGTCACGTAATGTTTCAAAAATCAATGTATTATCAATTACATGATCTGCTTTACTTGCAGCAGCTCTGGCTTTCTCATTCGGAAATGATTCTCGCGGCTTGACCAACCGAAGTTCAGATAACCCAAAATTCGCCATTGCTCTTGCGACCATACCGATATTTTCAGGTAATTGCGGCTCAACCAAAATAATAATTGGACCACTCATTATATTTTTACAATTTTTATTTGTTCCTGCCATTAATTTCACCAATTTTCATAAATTGTGTTTTACCGTCGGTTTTTTTAACTCAATTTTGCGAACAAGTACTCCCTAAAATGAGATTTTTAGCGGTAAACTGTAATCAATTTTAGCTTTTAAAATCAAATAATTATTTGCCTAAAACCTTAAGATGAACAAAGGATGTCGAAAAAATAGCTCCCACTTTTATACGCAATGGCACATATCGTCACATCTGTTATTTTTTATGAACGCAGCTTTACCGGATGTATCACTGATTTATTGAACCATAATTTAAATTGAATTATGATGTTGCACACTTTAATAAAGGAATATGCTTTTTATCCCCGAACTTTATCCTGCAAAACTCATTCGTCGTTATAAACGCTTCCTCGCTGAGGTCAGAACAAATGATCAACGCATCTTAACTGTTTCTGTTCCTAACACCGGTTCAATGCTTGGACTGACAACCCCTAATTTTAACGTTTGGCTTTCCTATAACAATAATTCTAAACGAAAATATCCCTATCGATTAGAAATTGTCGAAGCAGATAATACCTTGGTTGGCATTAACACGACTTTACCCAATCAACTTGCCCGGGAGGCAATTCAGTGTGGATTATTGCCCGAATTAAATGGATATAAAACAATTTTAAGTGAGCAGCGCTATGGTACACGATCCCGCATCGATTTCTTACTATGCGATGGCACTCTTCCTGAATGTTATTTAGAAGTAAAAAATGTTCATTTTATTCGGCAAAAAGGATTAGCAGAATTCCCTGATACAGTGACAAAGCGCGGCACACGTCACCTCGAAGAGCTTATAAAAATTGTACAGCGAGGAAAACGAGCAGCTATGCTTTACATAATTCAGAGAGAAGACTGCTCAGCTTTTGCGGTATGCCATGATCTTGACCCTGTTTATGGACGTAAATTTGATTTAGCGGTAAAATCAGGGGTAGAATTTTATGCTATAAAATGCCACGTAAGTGTGGAAGGTATCTTTCCGATTCATCGAGTGAAAATAGAAAATAGCAAAAAAAATGGCCAGTTACATTGAATACAATAAAGTACCTCCAAAATTTAACGGACAAATCCGTATCTTCGACGATTATGCTTTTGGTGAAATGCGCAAAGTTTGCCGTGTTGCTGCAGAATGCCTCGATGCACTTGTGGATATTATTAAGCCAGGTGTCACTACGCAAGAAATTGATGATTTTGTTTTTAGTTTTGGAGTTGAGCGGGGCGCCTTACCCGCTGATCTAAATTACCACGGATACAGCCACTCATGCTGTACATCCATCAATCACGTTGTTTGTCATGGCATACCAAATAAAAAATCTTTGCAAGAAGGCGATATTGTTAATGTTGATGTAACGTTTATCCTCAATAGCTGGCACGGAGATTCGAGCCGTATGTATCCTGTCGGGAAAATCAAGCGCGCCGCAGAACGCTTATTAAATGTAACCCATGAAAGCCTTATGAGAGGTATTGCCGCTGTAAAACCCGGTGCAACAATAGGCGATATTGGTGCAGCTATTCAGCGTTATGCAGAATCTGAACGCTGCTCAGTCGTGAGGGATTTTTGTGGACATGGTATCGGCCAGCTTTTTCACGATGCCCCCAATATTTTGCATTATGGAACACCGGGGGAAGGTGAAGAAATCAAAAAAGGTATGATATTCACAATTGAACCCATGATCAATCTCGGTAAACCTCAGGTCAAAATTTTATCCGATGGCTGGACTGCTGTTACACGTGACCGCTCTCTTAGTGCACAATATGAACATACAATTGGCGTAACAAGTGAAGGATGTGAGGTATTTACTTACTCTCCGAAAAATATTTTTTATATTTCAAATTCGTGTACTTAGATAAATGTAAAAATATCATGGCAAAACGATCAGATAAAAATGGAGTTGCTAAAAATAATTGCTCAAACTTAACCTTAGATGCTCCACTTAATTCAACGTCATCAACAAAAAGTGAAAAATTTAAAAAGAAAGCAGAGATCAATAAGTCTTATCAAGGACATCGTGAGCGTCTTCGTAAACGCTATTTAAAGATGAAAGGTAACGCAATTGAAGATTATGAATATCTCGAATTATTGCTTTTTCGTACCATCTTACGAGCAGACACAAAGCCAATAGCCAAAAATTTAATAGCACGTTTTGGTTCATTAGCTGAGGTACTAGGGGCTGATATCCACCGACTTCAAGAAGTTCAAGGGTGCGGTCCAGCTACCGCTATTGATCTGAAAATTATTTCAAGTGTTGCAGGACGCCTCGCCCGCGCGGAATTATCTAAACGTAATATTTTTTCATCATGGGATAAAGTATTAGCTTATTGTAAAGCCGTCATGGCTCATGAAACACGCGAGCAGTTTCGCGTTTTATTTCTTGATAAGAAAAACGGTCTGCTTTCTGATGAGGTACAACAAATTGGAACCATTGATCACACTCCCGTTTATCCTCGTGAAGTAGTCTCTAGAGCCTTGGAATTGTCTGCGTCAGGGCTTATCTTAGTTCACAATCACCCTTCAGGTGATGCTTCACCTTCTCAAGCCGATATATCAATGACCTACAGATTAAAAGACGCTGCCAATGCGCTAGAAATCACGGTCCACGACCATATTATTATCGCACGTAACAACTATACAAGCTTTAAAGAACTAAAGCTCATATAAAGAAAACTGAATCCGGTTACGAGAATACATTAATTTTTTAAATCGATATCTAATATTGCCATTGAAAAATTATAGGACAGTCCGTCTTCGTCTTCGTCGCGGTAAATCACACCCAAGAATTCATCTCTTATATAAACTTCACAGGAGTCATTCTTCTTTGGCCGAGCTTTTACCTGCAACGCTGAATTTTGGAATGTTGTTTTAAAATAACTGTCAAGTTTTTTGATTTCATCAGCATTCACTGCGCTCTCCTGCATTTTGAGATTATCAATAATTTTTTTCCGGCGGAGAAGACGATAAAATTTTCAATTACGTACTTCATGCTTTACAGCAAAATCCGGCCACAACACACTAAAACACCCATTACAATGATCTATACAAAGCTTCATATATCTACGCTCATGCGATATTTAATAGACGGCGATCGTACCTAAATATCTGACTTCCGCTTATCAATAAATGAGTTAATATATGACTTGCAACAATTTGTTCAAAATTTTTACGCAAAAAACATAAAAACACGCTAAATGCAATATTCTCCCGCCTCACAGCTTACAAATTTCGTACTGCAATAATGTAATTATAAGTAAAATTTTCGTAAGCCAAAAACGAAAAGACATCATCCCCTTCTTTAATCTTTGTAAATTATGAACGGCCCTTAAACCATAGGATGACGAGAAAGAAAATCGATAACACCTTTTTTATAAACTTTGTCTCCCACAGCGAGCATATGGTTTCGATTAGGAATTTGTAATACTTCACCGTGTGGTAGCAAAGCTGCCAGCGGCTCTGCTTGACCAGCAATCTCGTCCAAAGAGCCAACTGCAACGAGCGCGGGCCGCTTGATACTACGAATCTCAGACTCTGTTAATTCCTGTTTTGATGTCATAATACAAGCAGCTAAAGCCCGCTTATCACTTTTGGTTTGGTCCGCGAATTTACGAAACATTAGACCACGCGAATCGGCAATAGCCGAAACATCTTTTGCTAAAAGAGCTTCTGCGACAGGTTTCCAGTTACCTGCTCCTTTTACCATACCAATACCTAAGCCACCAAAGATCACACTATGCACATACGTCGGATGTAAAAGAGCCATAAATGCACTAATTCGAGCACCCATGGAATATCCCATAACATGGGCTTTGGGTAATCTTAAATGCTGAAGTAACCTGACCGCATCACTAGCCATAGCTGGCGGCATATAAAATGAAGGATCGTAACTTTTATCTGAATTACCGTGTCCGCGGTTATCAAGGGCAATAACGCGGTAACCCGCTTCAACAAGGCTACGAAACCAACCTGTTGCTTGCCAATTAACACGTGCAGAAGACGCAAAACCATGAATTAATAAAATGGGTGCGCCCTGCCCTTCTTCACGGTAAGCTAATCGCAAACCATCATGCTCAAAAAAACAAACATCTTCTGCTGTCATTTTTTATTACCCTTAATATTTCTCGTAAATAGCAGGATGGATGATACGTTGCCCTTTTTGTATTCGTTTATCAGCAACTTCACCAGCATTAATTTCGATAGCAAAGGCTGCAGGTACTTTTGACGAAATGATATCTTCAGAAAATGGACGAGCATTTTCAACAATTGAAACAATTATTCCCCTAGAATCTACAAACATCATATCCAAAGGTAAAGGTGTATCTGCCATCCACATAAGCATTTCCCGTTCATTTTCTGGTTTATCACTTATTACATTCCTGAATAGCATTGCGTGATCATGAGGAAAATCAGTACGATACATCAAGCCAGCTTTTGATTGAGCCTTTGAAAAAGCAAGCTCCACTTTATAAAAAATCGTTCCTTTCTCCGTTATTATCTTCAAAGGGATTGGGTCAACGGGAATTTTCATAAATTCTTTTGCTGTGCTCATATTTATACTCACGCAAAAAAACAGCAAAAAATGAATAAGTTGCCTTTTAAAAAAAATCAAAAACCATTTTCGTGAGCCAAAAACGAAAAAAATTAAGAATAAATAAAACAAGCACTCTATGATTAGAATCTAGTGCGTAGCAAATGGAAGAGCTATATCAGGATAAATCTCAGCAGCCATCAAACCTTTTTTTCCATTACCAAAACGTACGATAACAACTTGTCCTGGACGAAGTTCTGCCAAGCCAAAGCGACGCAATGTTTCCATATGAACAAAAATATCCTCTGTTCCTTGTCCCCGGCTCAAAAAACCAAAGCCTTTATCACGATTAAACCACTTAACAATTGCGCGCTCTAAACTACTTTCAGGAGTAACGACAACGTGCGTACGCACTGGAGTTTCTGACGGATGAAGAGCTGATGAGCAGTCAATAGACTTAACTTGAACACATTTCAATCCTCGCTCAGTTTTTTGTACAACACAAACAATCCTGGCGCCTTCCAAAGCCGCTTGAAAACCGTCCCGTCGCATTACGGTAACATGCAGTAATACATCAGGGAGTTCCAGTAAATCAGGCGCGATAAAACCGTACCCTTTGCTGCCATCAAACCATTTAATGACACCGCTAATTTCAATAACTTCGCTACAAACACCAAAATTGTCCTCAGACAGAGCACAATCTCTTAATGCATCCTTACTTATCATAATTAAACATGATCCTGTAGGTCTAAGTTTCGTAAATTGATTCTATATATTTAAGTAAACATTGCTCTTGCATTGACAAGCAAGCCCAAAGATAAGATTTCCCCACATTGTCGCACAAAATTTGCAGCGCCGGTCCATGAATTGTAAATATTGAGACAAAGCGCCTGATCTAATTTTTTACGTGGCTAAAAATAGCAAAAAACCTTAATATACAGTGGCTAATTTTGGGGCGTGTAACTTGCATGACAATAAAGTTCAAGGTAGAGTGCGTAGGAATCGGGATAAGCTATAAAAATCGCAGCCGCGGAAAATTCAGGAGAATGCACAATAATGAGGAAATTTTTTACCACAGCTGCTACAGTGATGGCATTTATAACAAGCGCTTATGCCAGCGATCCCATCAAAATTGGCGTGTACCTTCCATTAACAGGTCAAAATGCGTTTGGAGGCCAACTTGAGCTTGAAGGCGTACAGTTAGCTCACAAAAAAATGCCGGAAGTATTAGGGCGTAAGGTTGAGCTTATTATTATCGATAATAAATCTGATAAAGTAGAAGCGGCCAATGCCGTAATGCGCTTGACCGCGAGTGATAAAGTTAGCGGTATCATCGGAAGCTACGGTTCTTCGTTAGCATTAGCTGGCGGTGAAGTATCTGAAAAGGCCAAAACCCCCGCTGTAGCAACTTCAGCGACAAATCCACTGGTCACACAGGGCAAAAAATACTATTTCCGCGCATGCTTTACTGATTCTTATCAAGGTATGGGTGCCGCGACTTACGCTTTCCAAACCTTACATGCAAAAAAAGCAGCTATATTAAAAGATATATCGAGTGATTATGCAATCGGCCTCGCAAGCTATTTTAGTGCATCATTTAAAAAATTAGGGGGCGAAATTATTTCAAATTTAAATTACAATTCTGGGGATCAGGATTTTTCAGCAGCTCTCATACAAATTATAGCACAGGAGCCGGATGTTTTGTTTATGCCATCCTATTTTTCTGAAGGCGCAATTATCATGAAGCAGGCACGCGAGCTGGGCGCAAAATTTCATATTATGGGTGGCGATGCCATGGATAATCCAGAAACTATCGCAATTGCAGGGAAAGCCGCAGAGGGCTTTTTACATACAACACTTCCTTATGATGAAAATATGCCCAATATGTCAGAAGCTGCGCAAAAATTTACGAATGAATGGAAGGAAACTTACCCCGGTAAAGGGGCGAATATCAATTCTGTTTTAGGATATACTAGTTACTTAATGTTCGTGACAGCCATTAAAAACGCCGGCAGCGCAGATCGGGAAGCAATTACAACGGAACTTGGAAAATTAAAAGATTTTCAGACCCCTTTTGGTAATATGTCTATGGATGAAAATCATAATCCCCAAATGCCTATTGGTATAATTGAAATAAAGGATGGAAAACGCGTCTATCTGAATGAAATCGAACCAGCCATCTAAAAAATACCCTGAAGCAGCAATTCTCGAGTCAAAATATAGGATGTGGTTGAGGATTATTCTTTCAACTAAGCCTCTCAGGTGTCTTGCATTTTATCCTATATGAATTAACAAATACGGAGGAACAAGAGATGAGCACTGAAATGTTCATCCAGTATTTTTTTAATGCGCTAGCATTAGGATCTCTTTATGGGCTTATCGCAATTGGTTACACCATTGTCTATGGCATCTTGAGATTAATTAATTTTGCTCATGGTGATATCTTTATGCTGGGGGCATATTTTGTTTTCTTTTCTACAGTTAGTTTTATGCCTACCTGGGTCGCTATTTTGCTGCTATTGTGCGCAGTTCTAATGTATTATTCAGCATTTATAGGATTTAAAAAAAGGCCTAAAAATTATTGGATTGCTATTTTTCTTATTTTTATCTTGGGACTTGTCTACTATTCAAAAATTGCACCACAAAATTTTACACCAATTTGGATTTTATCCATTTGTTTTGCAATTTTTATTACGAGTGCAGTAGGCATTGCTATTGATTGGTTTGCTTACAAGCCCTTGCGTAATGCTCCGCGTATTTCGGGGCTTATCGGTGCGATTGGGATTTCTTTTCTCATCGAAAATCTTGCAACCATGATCTTTGGTGGTGTTCCAAAAGGTGTAAAGCAGCCAGATTTTCTTGTTGCACCAATTCAATTGCATTTGGGATCAGAGAAAATCATTCGAATTGTTCCTATGTCTCTCATCGTCCCTATTATTTCGTTCATTCTTGTTATTTTTTTGCTATGGATCATCAACAAAACGAGACCTGGCCTTGCTATGCGTGCGATTTCACATGATATTGAAACTACTCGTTTAATGGGTGTTTCTGTTGATAAAGTCATTGCATTCGCGTTTGCCGTAGGTTCTGGGCTAGCTGCTGTTGCAGGAATTATGTGGGCTTTGCGCTACCCGCAAATTCAGCCTTATATGGGCGTTCTTCCTGGATTAAAAGCTTTTATAGCCGCCGTTATCGGAGGTATCGGCTCAATTCCAGGAGCAATGCTTGGGGGATTATTGCTGGGATTTATTGAAATTATGGTTACAGCCTTCTTTCCGGCTTTATCCGGATATCGAGATGCTTTTGCATTCATCTTATTAATTCTTATCTTATTGATGATGCCTACTGGCTTAATGGGCAAAAAAAGTCAGGAGAAAATTTAATGGCGAGATCAGCTAAAATATTTTTATCAGTCATTGCTATTACAGTTTTTATCGGTTTCTTATTTTATGCTGAGAGTCATTTTAATGACTATACACTCCGTGTTATTAATCTTATCGCCATCAATGCTATATTAGCGATCTCGCTTAATTTAATTTACGGATTTACAGGTATGTTTTCTCTTGGGCATGCTGGTTTTATGGCAATTGGTGCTTATGTATGCGCAATTTTGCTCCTCTCTCCAGAACAAAAAGAAATGATGTGGATTCTCGAACCGATAGCCGAACCGCTGCAAAATTTACAGTTACCATTTTTTCCTGCCGTTCTTATAGGCGGCCTGTGTGCTGCAGTTATAGGTCTATTAATTACCTTACCTGTATTGCGCCTTGGAGGCGATTATCTTGGAATTGCAACTTTAGGTTTTTCGGAAATTATTCGCGTTGTCATTACCAATACCACATCCTTAACAAACGGTGCCTTAGGAATCAAAGGGATACCTCAAAAAGCTACATTGTGGTGGAATTATGGTTGGTTGGCATTTACGATTATCTTTGTTGCTCTTTTATTGCGCAGCAACACTGGCAATGTATTACGTGCTATCCGTGATGACGAAATTGCCGCGAAAACAATGGGGATTAATGCTTTTTTTTATCGCAGTTTTTCCTTCACTGTCGGTGCGTTTTTTGCGGGTATTGGGGGCGCATTAATGGCTTCTCTTATTTCGACTATCGACCCAAAAATGTTCAACTTTCTCCTCACCTTTAATATTTTGATGATTGTCGTCGCTGGCGGTCTCGGTTCTATTACAGGCAGTGTCGTTGGCAGCGTCGTTATTACAGTAATGCTTGAATGGCTTCGTATTATAGAAAATCCATTAAATTTTGGATTTATAAACATTCCTGGGATACCTGGTTTACGAATGGTCGTTTTTTCACTTTTACTGTTGGCAATTATCTTATTTTGGAGAAAAGGATTATTGGGCCAACATGAATTCTCGTGGAACGGAATTTATTGCTTTTTAACACGAAAAAAGCCCTCTAATAGTAAGAAAAATCATGAATAATACTATCCTTTCACTCAATAACGTTACGATGCGTTTTGGCGGATTGATTGCCGTAAATAATGTTAATATAGCTATAAAGCGTGGGACAATTACCGGGTTAATTGGCCCAAATGGTGCAGGAAAAACCACTGTTTTTAATATGGTTTCTGGTTTTTATGCTCCAACTGATGGAAAAATTTTGCTAAACGAGCAGAAAATTTGCGGGCTTCCACCTTATGCTATTTGTAAAAGCCGTATTGCGCGAACATTTCAAAATATTCGCCTTTTTTCAGGGTTAACAGTATTGCAAAATGTCATGGTGGGCGCTCATATCTGGCAGAAACAACCATGGTTCGCTTCAGCTCTATTTTTGCCAAATGCAATTAAAGAAAAAAATAAAATTTACAAAAGCTCGATGAAGCTTCTTAAACAGCTTCAGCTCGATCATCTCGCTGATCAGCGAGCAACTACTTTATCTTACGGCGCGCAACGACGTCTAGAAATAGCTCGTGCCTTAGCAACAAAACCAAAATTGCTTCTCCTTGATGAACCTGCAGCCGGTATGAACCCAAAAGAAAGCGAAGAACTCAGAGAATTTATAGAAAAAGTAAGAAAAGAATTCGATCTCACGATTTTGTTGATTGAGCATGATATGAAAGTTGTTATGGGACTTTGTCAGTATATTTGGGTGCTAGAACACGGCAGTTGCATCGCTAACGGCACGCCCGACAAAATCCGCGATAATCCCAAAGTCGTTGAAGCTTATCTTGGTGGAGATATACATGAATATTCTTGAAATTAAAAATCTCCATGTTCATTATGGCGCTATTAAAGCTGTTCAAGACCTTTCTATGTCTATACAAAAAGGAAGTATAGTGACTTTAATTGGCGCTAATGGAGCGGGAAAAAGCAGTACTGTGCGTTCTATTGTAGGGCTTAATAAGTCGATTCATGGAGAAATTATATATAAAGGTGAATCTATTATTCACAAACAGCCAGAGGAAATTTTGAGACTGGGCATCGCGCTTAGCCCCGAGGGGCGGCGTATTATACCACATCTTACCGTCTTAGAAAATCTGCAGCTAGGAGCGTATACTCGTAGTGATAAAGCTGGCGTTGCTCGTGATATTAAATGGATATTTGATCTATTCCCGCGTTTACGTGAAAGATGCAAGCAATTAAGTGGTACGATGTCAGGTGGCGAGCAGCAAATGCTAGCTGTAGGGCGTTCACTCATGAGCAATCCTGATGTAGTGATATTGGATGAGCCATCTCTCGGTTTGGCACCACTGCTTGTACGAGAAATTTTTTCAATTATTCAGAAAATTAATGACATGGGAAAAACTGTTCTTCTCATTGAACAAAACGCGTTCGCAGCACTTTCCGTTGCCGACTACGCTTATATTCTGGAAGTAGGAAAAATTCTCTTCCACGGTGAAGGTAAAGCCGTGCTTTCTGATCCACGAGTCAAAAAAGCCTACCTCGGCGGCTGAAAATACGGTACAATAACCGAGCTATATGTTTCATTAAGCAACGTTAACTTTTTGCGCTTTAAAAAATGCCTACCTCCCCTTTTAAATTTATTCTTTAAGGCCACCATTTTTCGGCCTTCAGCATCCCTGCTGCCTGTTCTATAATATACGCTATCTGGAAAATTATTTCTTCAGCAAAAGGCTTACCGATCAATTGCAATCCCAACGGCAAACCATTTGACGATAAACCCGCGGGGACAGATACCCCTGGTAAGCCCGCCATGTTAACTGGCACAGTACAAATATCATTAAGATACATTGCCACAGTGTCGTCTTTTATCCTTTTATCTGCAATTCCGAAAGCCGGTGTCGGGGTTGTGGGTGTTAAAATGGCATCAATACCAGAAGAAAAACATTGATCAAAATCACGTTTAATTAATGTTCGTACTTTTTGAGCTTTAAGATAGCACGAATCGTAACAATCCGCTGAGAGGACGTAGGTCCCAATCAAAATACGCCGTTTAACTTCGTAACCAAAACCAACTGATCGGGTATTTTCATACATTGCGGTGATGTCTTTTCCCGGAACACGAAGCCCAAAACGGACGCCATCATAGCGAGCTAAATTAGAAGATGCTTCTGCCGGAGCTACAATATAATAAGCAGGTAAGGCGTATTTTGTGTGAGGTAACGAGACGTCGATAATCTCAGCCCCCGCTTCTTTCAACCAAAGAATCCCTTTCTGCCAAAGCTCAATAATCTCGGGAGGCATCCTCTCCATATAATATTCTTGTGGAATACCAATTTTCATTCCTTTGATTGATTGGCCAATATAACTTTCATAATCGGGTACCGGTAAATTAACCGAAGTTGAATCTTTATCGTCAAAAGAAGCCATTGATTTAAGCATGATAGCACAATCACGAACATCCCGCCCGATAGGCCCTGCTTGGTCAAATGACGAAGCATATGCGATCACTCCCCAACGCGAACATCGTCCATAAGTTGGCTTTATGCCCACAGTACCAGTGAAAGCCGCGGGTTGGCGTATCGATCCTCCGGTATCGGTTGCCATTGCGCCTGCACAAAGCCGTGCCGCAACGGCGGCCGCCGAACCACCTGACGATCCGCCTGGTACAAGATCCTCATCTGCCCCTTTTTTCCGCCATGGATTAATCACTGGCCCATAATACGACGTTTCGTTAGACGATCCCATGGCAAACTCGTCCATATTAAGCTTACCTAGCATAACCGCTCCATCTTTCCATAAATTAGCGGTTACAGTTGATTCGTATTCCGGTTTAAAACCATCGAGGATATATGAACAAGCCTGTGTGTGAATACCCCGTGTTGCAAAGAGATCTTTAATTCCAAGAGGTATTCCCTCCAAAATACCAGCCTGCCCTTTAGCAAAGCGATCATCTGATTTAGCGGCCATTTTTAGCGCCTGTTCCGCGACTATTGCTACATAAGCATTTAAAATTGGATTAGCTAATTCAATTGCTTTTAAGTAAGCTTCAGTTAACTCAACTGCCTTAAAATCTCCCTTTGTTAAAGCGTCACGGGCTTGCGCAATTGTTAAGGTTGTTAAATCTGTCATATTAATTCTCAAATTATAGAGTATAAAAAATTACTCGACGATTTTTGGGACAAGAAAGAAATTTTCTTCTGTTGCAGGCGCATTTGCCATAATATCCGCCACTTTATTACCGTCCGTGACGACGTCTTTGCGCATTCGTAAAGTCGCTTCCACAACCGATATCGATGGCTCAATCCCACTGACGTCGACCTCGTCCAATTGTTCTATAAAACCTAAAATGGTATTGAGCTCTTTTGTTATACGCTCTGCCTCATCATCATGGACAGCAATACGCGCCAAACGCGCTACCCGCTTGACTGTCTTATCGTCAACAGACATATTGTTGCCTTTCTGCTTGAATTTTATCCCGATGTTAATCTATGTACTCTTTAGGCTATACAGTCCCGCGTCCATAAGCGCAAGAACATTGATGCGCACACTAAAAACTCGCTGAAAATATTAACCTATACTATTAACGCACCCAGTTATAAACTCCATGACAATTATTAGCATAAACGAGGTTACCGCGCATCTTTTATCTGGGCAAACAGTGGCAGGTTTAGATTTAGGCACGAAAACTATTGGCATTGCTATTTCCGATATCAGTTTGATGTTTTCGAATCCGCGCCCTGTTATTCAACGGAAAAAGTTTACACTCGATGCTCACGCACTTGTAAAGATTTTTAATAACGAAAATGTAGGCGCCGCCGTCATCGGTCTACCCATCAATATGGATGGAAGTAACGGCCCACGCGTCCAGGCTACTAAAACTTTTGTCAAAAATATGACAATATATACAAGAATTCCCTTCGTTTTTTGGGATGAACGATTATCGACAATCGCCGCGCAACGCTGCCTTTTAGAAATGGATGTATCACGCTCTAAAAGGCCAAACCGCATCGATTCAGCCGCTGCTGCTTTTATACTGCAAGGTGCTCTTGATAGAATTCAGATTCTGAATCATACAGATGGATAAAGAATATCCAATAACCGTCCTGCATTATACCGCGCAATCAGCATACCATAAGATGATCTCCATTGCCCTCCAAGGCGACTTTCCATATAGGCATTTGAAACATCCTCCATCCCCGTATAACGTAACGATGCAGCCGCAGTTGCGTACGCTACTTGCTCAACAAAAAACCTACCTGCTCCCTCATTTGTTAACGCCATACGTGCAGCAGAATTGATAATTTCAATTGCTCGTGGACCGGCTGGTCCAATATCAGTTGCGATTTCTTCTAATAATTGCTGAAATAACCCAGGTGCTTTATCGGCTATCAGAACTGCATCCTTCGCTAATTGATTAGCACTACTATTTCTAACTATCCGCGCAGGCCCATCACGTAACATTTGCGATAATGGATTGCCCTCTATGAAGCTTTCTAAGCCAAGTTGTGCAATAATTTCGCCAATAATAGGGACAATCAACTGACTTACATGATAAACAATGATGGGCGTCATGATACGCGCAAAAGCTGCTTCAGCGCAATTATTTGCAGCATTATCAAAAGCTCGTGCTAAACGCATAACCAATGCTTGTGAAGCAGCGACGTCGAGTGCAATATCGGCAAAAATACGTTCTGCCAATGCAGGAAAAGGCTGTTTTGGCATTCTCTGCCGAAAAAAATCAACGCCAAATTGAAGCGCTGCTCGCAAAATACCGACTGATACTACGGACTGATCGAAACGCATCATGGTCTCGATATCCTTGATTACTTTATCTCCTTCCCCGACGTTACCCAAAAGCCAACCATGACTCCCTCGAAAATTAACACATCCCTCTGAAACTGAACATTCTCCGGAACGCTCTACTAAATGGCAAATCGATATAGTGCCATTTAATGCGCCATTTTCTTGTATACGCGGAACTAAAAAACAGCTTAAACAACCATCTAATTCGGCACTAACGAGATATCCATCTGCCATAGGATTAATAACATTGGTTTTTGTGACATATAAACAATACAGATCGCGCTCCATTTTTTCATCAAAAGAAACTTTTTGAGCGGCTGAAAAATTGGAAAAGCGCCTTTCACTTGTTTCAACATCATCGAAAGCACAAGTGAGTGAAGCCCCCATTTTATCAAGAATAGGTTTTGGCGATAAATCGTACCGGCGTGATAAAAGTATATTTTGCCATTTTTGAAATAATTCAATATCACCAATTAATGCCGCAATAACCGCGCTTGTTACAGTAATTTCATTTAAATGTCCCGTTTCTAAGCCAGCTAATAAAGCTAAACGGATGGCCCGTGCTTGATAACGTACTCCAGTTTCTGAAGTTATATCTTCCCATAACGAAGTAACCAAACCCGCCTCTCTTGAGTACCGTTGAAGAGCGTGATAAGCGGGATGTATCTCTAATTGCCCTGCTAACTGACCCCATTTTTTATCGTAGCGTAATACTGGACGGTAGCGATTCGCTAAACGAGAAAAATCTTTTGCTTCGTAACTCGATACAAAATTTCCTATTTTTTCAAAACTTTCTAACAAAGATGCAGGAAACGTAGATGCGATACGAAACATAAGTGTATCGTCAAGAAATGCATTTTTCTGGTCTGCTCTCTGCGTAAACACAGCGCTCATAAGATATATATCCCTAAATACTAAACCATTTATATCATAGACTATTTGTCTTTTTGTGGTTAAAAACATTTGTTACACTCAAACAGGTGCCCGTTTAAGCTTTTTAGAGATCTATAGAAAAGAATGCTATGATTCAAAATACTTTTTTTCCAATTTTTCCACACAGACATCTTTTGGATATTAGGAGCCTCAGTGTACAAGATCTCAATATATTGCTTGATCGTGCAGACGCAAATGTCCTCTTTTCCAAGAAAATTGACAAAAAAAGAACTATATTACGTGGACGTACTCAGATTAACCTCTTCTTCGAAGCTTCTACACGAACGCAATCCTCTTTTGAATTAGCCGGTAAGCGGTTAGGAGCAGATGTAATGAATATGGCTATTAGCAATTCATCCGTAAAAAAAGGGGAAACATTGATCGATACGGCGACAACTCTCAATGCAATGAAGCCTGATATATTGGTCGTTCGCCATAATTGCGCTGGAGCGGCCACCCTTTTAGCACAAAAAGTTGATTGTTGTGTAGTTAACGCAGGCGACGGTGCACATGAACATCCAACGCAAGCTTTATTGGACGCTTTAACCATTAAAAAAACAAAAGGCCGTATCGAAGGATTAACTGTTGCAATTTGCGGTGATATTCTACATTCACGTGTTGCGCGTTCCAATATCATCAGCCTCAATGCTTTAGGTGCGCGTGTGCGCGTTGTTGCTCCTTCAACGCTGCTCCCTGCTGGAATCTCAGATATGAGCGTTGAGGTTTTTAATACTATGAGGAAAGGTCTTGAAGGCGTCGATGTCATTATGATGTTACGTCTGCAACGTGAGCGTATGGCAGGTGCTTTCGTTCCCTCCGTTCGTGAATATTTTCACCATTTTGGATTACATAAAGAAAACTTAGCTTATGCTAAAGATGATTGCATTATCATGCATCCCGGCCCAATAAATCGTGGCATAGAAATTGACTCTGACATAGCAGATGGAAAACAAAGTATGATTCATACACAAGTAGAAATGGGGATTGCTGTGCGCATGGCTGTCATGGAAGCTTTATTGGATCCCCGGCATAATTGGAGAAAAGAAAAAAATGACAAGGTCGATGGTTTTTCAAAACGCCCGTGTTGTTGACCCCTCGCGCGCAATCGACGAAATTGGTACGATTATAGTCGAAAATGGGCTCATTATAGCTTCTGGAAAAGAAGCTCTAAATCAGGGGATACCTGAAGGAGCGGAAATTATCGACGCGCGAAATAAAACAATTTTACCTGGACTTGTTGATGCTCGGGTTTTTGTCGGTGAACCAGGAGCAGAGCACCGTGAAACAATAGCTTCAGCGAGTCAGTCTGCTGCTGCAGGTGGTATCACTTCTTTCCTCATGATGCCTGATACACAACCGGTGATTGATAATGTAGCGCTCGTCAAATTTATTACGCGCACGACACATGAAATGTCGCTGGTCAATATT
Source organism: Bartonella australis AUST/NH1 (assembly GCF_000341355.1). Lineage (NCBI taxonomy): Bacteria > Pseudomonadati > Pseudomonadota > Alphaproteobacteria > Hyphomicrobiales > Bartonellaceae > Bartonella > Bartonella australis. The sequence goes on along the minus strand of NC_020300.1, from coordinate 781,371 downwards.
CATCCTGTTGCCGCTATTACACAAGGTTTAAAAGGGCAAGAAATAACTGAATTTGGCTTATTAAAAGATGCAGGTGCAGTCGCATTCAGTGAGGGGAAAAAAACGCTTCAAAACTCAGCTATTATTCGCCGGGCCATGACTTACGCTCGCGACTTCGACATTACATTAATTCACGAAACTCAGGATAAAGATCTTGTAGGCCAAGGAGTCATGAATGAAGGCCTTTTAGCTAGTTGGCTTGGTCTTCCTGGAGTGCCACGCGAAGCGGAAGTGATTCCATTAGAAAGAGATCTGCGATTATCTGCGTTAACAGAGGCACGCTACCACGCCGCACAAATATCGACAGCCCTGTCTGCTGATGCTATTCGTTTGGCAAAGCAGCGTAATACAAAAATTTCAGCGGGCGTGTCCATCAATCATTTGTCGCTTAACGAAAATGATATCGGTGAATATCGTACCTTTTTTCGCTTAACTCCCCCATTGCGCGCAGAAGAAGATCGTATAGCGATGATCGAAGCAATCAAAGACAGAACGATAGATATTATCGTTTCTTCTCATGATCCCCAAGATGTTGATACAAAACGTCTACCATTTCAAGATGCTGAAGCCGGCGCTGTTGGCATGGAAACTTTATTAAGCGCAGCTTTACGCCTTTATCACAGCGAGTCAGTGTCTCTTCTTCGACTAGTTGAACTTTTATCAACGGCACCTGCAAAACTCTTCGGTATCAACGCAGGGACACTCAAAAAAGGTGCTCACGCAGATCTTCTTTTGGTTGATCTTGATGAACCATGGATATTGTCTGCGGATATGCTGCATTCACGCTCGAAAAATACGCCATTTGAGAATGCGCGCTTTCAAGGGCGCGTCCTCCAAACTTTTGTTAAAGGCCGGTCGGTATTTAAGCTCGATCAACAAATCAAATGAGATTCTCAATGGGTGACGCAGAAACACTTTTTCAATTCCGTATATTTTTCATCTTTTTGGTATCATATCTCCTCGGTTCTATTCCGTTTGGGTTGCTTTTTACGCGATTTGCTAAGCTTGGCGATATAAGGACGATTGGTTCTAAAAATATTGGCGCTACAAATGTTTTACGGACAGGGAATAAAAAAATCGCCGCTCTTACTCTACTTTGCGACATACTGAAAGGAACTATTGCTGTTCTGATTGCAAAATTCTTAATTCATCTAGCAGAAGACGATGTCATTGTTATATTGGCTGGTTTTTTTGCTTTTTTAGGACATCTCTTTCCGATATGGCTGAAATTTAAAGGTGGAAAAGGCGTTGCCACTTATCTAGGTATATGCTTAGGTTTTTGTTGGCCGCTAGCGATTATTTTTGCCATTGTTTGGGCTACAACTTTTTTGCTTACGCGCTATTCTTCGTTATCTGCAATCATTACTGTTATCATTGTTCCAGTTTTTACTTATTTTTTTTCTCCTGGTCTCTATTCTAATTGCGTAATGATTGCGATGAGCGTACTCGTAATTGTAAAACATCACACAAATATTAGTAGGCTATTAATCGGGAAAGAAAGTAAACTTGGTGGTAAAAAAAGGAACAGATAGAGGAATTCCGCTCACTGATCATCAACGTTTAAACTGGCTGAGGTTATTGCGGAGCGAGAATGTTGGATCAGTTACTTTTCGTAATTTGATTGACCATTACAAAACAGCCGAAAATGCTCTAGCTGCACTCCCTGAGCTCAGTAAAAAAGGCGGTCTTAGCGCGCCTATACGAGTAGCAACATTAAAAGATGCTGAACGAGAAATGGAAAAAGCCGAAAAATTGGGTATTCAGTTTATCGGTGTCGGAGAACCGGATTACCCGCCATTTCTCAAGGTAACGGAAGCGTCACCGCCACTTATTGCCATAAAAGGTAATTCTGCGGCTTTTCATAAACCCTCGGTCGGGATCGTTGGTTCCCGAAATGCTTCAGCAGCTGGCAAAAAATTAGCAGCCCAATTTGCTCATTTCCTTGGTAAGGCTGGCTTCACAATTATTTCTGGACTCGCACGTGGAATCGACAGTGTCGCTCATCAAGCAAGCCTCTCGACAGGTACAATCGCGGTCATGGCTGGTGGCATCGATCATATCTACCCTCCTGAAAATAAAAAACTTTATGATGATATTATCGCCAATGGAGGAGCAATTATCAGCGAAATGCCGATTAATTGGAGGCCCCGCGCCATCGATTTTCCAAGAAGAAATCGGATTATAGCAGGTTTATCACTTGGTCTTTTAGTAGCGGAAGCAGCGATGCGATCCGGCTCCCTAATCACAGCCCGCTACGCCGCTGAGATAGGGCGATTAATTTTCGCCATCCCAGGCTCCCCACTTGATCCAAGGTCCATTGGCACAAATAACCTTATCAAAGAAGGCGCTTTGCTGTCCGCGCATCCTTCTGATATTGTAGAAGCGCTTACGCCGTTAATTCCAAATACAGCTAACCCGCAACTGAACTTTTTTGAAGAACCACCTCCGCCAGAGAATCTTAGCTCACCTAATATAAGGATCGATAAGCCTCTTTTAATTGAAGACGACGCAGAGCGCGCAGCTGTCCTTTCAGCTCTCTCATCAGCTCCAATTGACTTAGATACTCTCAGCGCTCACTCAGGTGTTTCCCTGCAAAATCTTTACCTCTTGTTGATCGAACTCGATCTTGCCGGGAAGCTTATTCGGCATTCCGGTGGTTATGTGTCATTGTCGGGTTCGAATCTTCGCCAAGAGCCTCAGCTTTATTAATGATACTTTGCCCCTCTTCGGCCACCATATCCAAAAGCAGTGCCAAAAGCGGGCTATGAGCTTGACGAGCCATCTGATTCATTTGTTTTGACATATCCGTGATATATTGGATAACTTTTAAATGATCTATAAGCATAATCTTCTATCCTTGAGCATTCTCCCCACCTCTCAATAGACGTCATTTTAGTATTTCGCCGTATGCTTTTTATGCTAGCTGTGGAAAATAAGCCGTACTATTTTTTATAAGGTGCATTTTAAATAATAACAATTAAAAGTTGTATAATATAATTTTTTTTATGTGCTTTTGACCAATTGTCATTAGCTATTCATGTGAAAGGAGGTTATAGGAATAATTTTTATTTCAACATTCGGATAAAATTATGGATATCGTCATCGTCGAGTCCCCGGCAAAGGCAAAAACAATTAATAAATACCTCGGACCTCAGTATAAAGTAGTGGCATCTTTTGGACACGTTCGTGATTTATCCGCAAAAGACGGCTCCGTTTTACCTGATGAAGATTTTTCCATGAAGTGGGATATTGGCGCCGCCTCCGCAAAACGTTTAAATGAAATAGCAAAAGCAGTTAAAGAAGCTGATAGTCTTATTTTGGCAACTGACCCTGATCGCGAAGGAGAGGCTATTTCATGGCATATTCTTGATGTTCTTAAGCAAAAAAAAATTCTAAAAGATAAACCTATTAAGCGGGTTGTCTTTAACGCAATTACAAAAAAATCTGTGCTTGATGCCATGAGCAATCCGCGCAACATTGATGAATCACTTGTAGACGCTTACCTTGCACGCCGCGCCCTTGACTATCTGGTTGGCTTTACGCTTTCACCCGTCTTGTGGCGCAAATTGCCCGGTGCGCGTTCCGCTGGTCGTGTCCAATCGGTCGCTTTACGTATTATTTGCGATCGCGAATCAGAAATAGAACGCTTTATTAAAGAAGATTATTGGTCAATCGAGACATTTTTAAAAACACCCAGAAACGATAGTTTTCATGCACGATTATTAGCACTTAATCACAAAAAGCTCGACAAACTTGATATTCAATCTCAAGAACAAGCGGACAAGATCTGCCTTATGCTGGAAAACGCGGTATACCGCACACTAAATGTTGAAGCAAAACCCATAAAAAGAAATCCTTCCCCGCCATTTACAACATCTACGCTACAGCAAGCAGCTTCTTCAAAATTAGGTTTCTCAGCTTCTCGCACCATGCAACTTGCCCAAAAGCTTTATGAGGGTATCGAAATTAATGGTGAAGTAGCGGGACTTATTACTTATATGCGTACTGATGGTGTGCAAATGGCGTCAGAAGCTATCCATTCAGCACGAGAAGTAATTATTGATTCTTTTGGTGGTAATTATCTCCCTGAAAAACCACGTTTTTACTCAACAAAAGCAAAAAATGCTCAAGAAGCGCACGAAGCTATCCGCCCAACAGATTTTAAGCGTACTCCTGATCAAGTACGTAATTTTCTCGATAGCGATCAAGCAAAACTTTATGAATTGATATGGAAACGCGCTATTGCTAGCCAAATGCGCTCCGCAGAAATTGAACGTACGACTGTCGAAATTGAAGCGCTGCAAGGAGAGGATAGTGCAAATCTGCGTGCAACAGGTTCTATTATTCGTTTTGATGGCTTTATTTCCGCCTACACTGACCAGCAAGATGAAGAAAATGGCGAAAAGAATGAATCAACGCGCTTGCCAGAGATTAATATCGATGAAACGCTTACAAAAGAAAAAATTGAATCAATACAACATACAACAGAACCGCCTCCTCGTTATTCTGAAGCTTCGTTAATTAAAAAACTCGAAGAACTAGGGATTGGGCGGCCCTCAACTTATGCATCTACATTGGCAACACTTTCTGATCGTGGTTATATCATGGTTGATAAACGAAAGCTCATTCCCGATGTTAAAGGGCGCATCGTTACAGCTTTCCTTGAAAACTTTTTTAATCGTTATGTAGAATACGGCTTTACAGCGAACCTTGAAGAAAAACTAGACCTTATATCGGATGGAAAACTTTCTTGGAAAGATGTTTTACGCGATTTTTGGAGCGGATTTAATGCGTCCATCACCAACATTCAGGAATTGCGTATAACAGATATCCTCGATGTCTTAAATGTAACGTTAGCGCCTCTCGCTTTCCCCGCGCGCGAAGACGGGGGTGATTCTCGCTCTTGCCCTCTATGTGCGAATGGCCGGTTATCGCTAAAATTAGGCCGTTACGGAGCTTTCGTTGGATGTTCCAACTATCCTGAATGTAAATATACACACAAACTCGGCTCGGATACAGAAGAAAAAGATGAAGCTGTATATAATAATGAACCTACCCTTCTTGGTATTGATCCTGAAACAGGAGGTAATGTCTCACTTCGTAATGGCCGCTTTGGGCCGTATATTCAACTCGGTGAAAGCAAAGAGGCCAAACGCGCAGGATTACCAAAAGAATGGAAAATAAATAATATTGATCTTGATAAAGCTTTGGCTTTATTATCTCTCCCCCGTGAAGTTGGAGTTCATCCTGAAACAGGTAAAATAATCACAGCAGCAACCGGACGGTACGGCCCTTATCTCGCACACGATGGAAAATACGCAACCCTTCCTAATATAGACGAAGTCTTCGATATCGGCATAAATCGGGCTGTTACAGTGCTTGCAGAAAAGCAAAAAAATGAAACAAAACGGGATAAAACCGCATCTTCCGTACTAGAAACATTAGGGGATCATCCAGATGGTGGGACCGTCACCGTACGTAGCGGGCGTTACGGCCCGTACGTCAATTGGGGCAAAATCAACGCAACATTACCAAAAGACAAAGACCCAATTAGTGTGACTCTTTCAGAAGCATTAGAGCTTATATCAGCCAAAGTATCCACCAAAAAAACGACTTCCAAGAAGAAATAAAACCAATAAAAGCTTTTCTTGAAAAAAAGGTGTAAATTTTGGCTAAAAGCGAAAAGAAAATAAAAAGCTCACAATCGTCCAGCATTAAGCGATTACCCACTAAAGAGGAAATATTTTCCTTTATCAGTGATAAGCCCGATCGATTAAGTGAACGTGAAATCGCTAAAGCTTTTAACTTAAAAAAAGATTCTCGTGCCTGGCTAAAAGGTATATTGTGTGATTTAAGAAACGAAAATCTTATATTAAAACAACGCAAAAAAGGAATAAGTAAAGTGGGATTACCCACCATTGTTTTAGCGAAAATCAGCGCACTTAATAAGACTGGAAATTTTATTGCACAGCCTCTTAAATGGCAAAGTGATCCAAAGCCAAATATTGAAATACCCCCTTCTCCTCAAATAAGAAGTATAAACATTGATATTGGAGATCACGTCCTTGTGAAAATTCTTCGAAATAAGATTCTTCGCGACAGCTCCTATACAGGGCGGATTATCCGCAAAATTAATAAACAAGAAATAACCAGTTTTGGTATAGTGAAAAAATCCAAAGATGGTCAATGGCGACTTGATTCTATAGAACGAAAATTCAGCGAACTGGTCATTGATGCATCTTCAAAAATTGACATAGAACCCGGCGATTTAGTTGAAGTTGAAATCGGAAAAAGAACTTTTTGCGGACTAAAAAGTGCAAAAATAAAAAATGTCCTAGGGCGCATAGATAGCGAAAAAGCGCTTTCAATGATAGCTCTTATTTCAAAAGAAATTCCCTATATTTTTCCTGAAGACGTCCTTAAGCAAGCCGAAAATGTAAAATTTACCAATACAATTAACCGCGAAGACTGGCGGCAATTATCGTTCGTTACAATTGATCCGCCTGATGCAAAGGATCATGATGATGCAGTTCACGCAATAAAAGATGAAGATCCAGCAAACAGTGGAGGCTGGATCGTCACCGTCGCGATTGCCGACGTCTCCTGTTATATAAAAACGGGAAGCGCTTTAGATAAAGAAGCACTCAAACGGGGAAATTCTGTTTATTTTCCCGATAGAGTTGTACCAATGCTGCCAGAGCGTATTTCTAATGATTTATGCTCTCTACATGAAAAAAAAGATAGACCTGCTCTCGCTGTTCGCATGATTTTTGATGCTAATGGCAATAAATGCAAGCATAGTTTTCATCGCATTATAATGCGTACTGCGGCCAAATTGTCTTATCAAGAAGTCCAATGTGCAATTGAAGGAAATACAAACGAAAAAACAGAGCCTCTTCTTGAAAATGTCTTACAGCCACTATGGGCAGCTTACGCTAGCCTAAAAACCGCGCGTAATCGTCGGCAACCACTAGAATTAAAAGTAGCAGAAAAAAAGATTATTCTTAATCAAAATGGACATGTCGAAGATGTTGTGATTCCACCACAACTAGAGGCACATCGTTTAATTGAAGAATTCATGATACAAGCTAATGTTGCCGCTGCTGAAACATTAAAGAAATATAATCAGCCCTTCATTTACCGTATCCACGATAAACCATCTCTCGCGAAACAGGAAACTCTGCGGGTTTTTTTTAAAAGCCTGGGGATTTCCCTTTCAAGGGGAGCAGAACTTACATCAGCGCGATTCAATAATATTCTTGCAAAAGTTACAAATACACAGCAACAAGAATTGGTCAATCAGATTATTTTACGCTCACAGTCTCAAGCCGAATACAATCCCGAAAACACAGGACACTTTGGCCTAAATCTGCATAATTACACACATTTTACATCCCCAATCCGTCGTTACGCTGATCTAATCGTTCACCGAGCGCTGATTAAAGTCCTACAATTAGGTGACGATATATTAACAGATTCGCAAGAAAAAAATCTTGCAAAAATCGCCGCACAAATTTCTTTACATGAACGCCGTGCAATGGCAGCTGAAAGAGAAACTATCGACCGACTTTTAGCGCACTATTTAACCGATAAAGTTGGCTGCTCATTTGGAGGTTGCATTTCCGGAGTTATAAAAGCGGGTTTTTTTGTTTCACTTGATAAACTGAGTATAGACGGCTTCGTCCCCGTTTCCACGCTTAAAGGCGATTATTATTATTTTGACGAAATACATCAAGCTCTTGTAGGAAAACGTACTCGCAAGTGTTATCAACTTAACGATAAAGTAGAGGTAAAGCTTATAGAAGTACAGCCTTTATCTGGCTCATTATGCTTTGAAGTATTAACAAAACCTCGTCGAGTGACCTTTTCGCTGTTGTCTTACCACAAAAATAGATTTACAGAGAAAGAGCGTGTGCCCAATTTCCATAAAAGAAAACAGTATTCAAAAAACAACTAAAAATCAAATAGATAATTTATAAAATTAGCACATCATGATTTTTATAAAGAAGAAGAAAAAAATCGCCTCTTTGATTAAGCTATTGTTTTTTTCAGGAAAAAATTTTAAAAAGCTGCGATTGCGTGTAGCGGTTTGGTTGGACTAAGGGAGGCTGTACGTGGTACATAAAAAATTTCGCAAACCTAACTAATTACGGAATTTTATGATGCTAAGTCTCTCCTTTTCGTACTTCAAAAATCTGTGCGATACCGTATGAACGACGTGCTACGGCTGCGTGCACCTTCGATGAAGCTTTGTTTTTTCTCATTTTTTGTTAATTTATCATAAGATGTATAAAGGAATGGGCGATATAGCAGGGTTAAGATTTTTTCATGATAGATGAACTCTCCGGCTTCCAAAATAACTCTCGGCGCACAATTATCGCTGTGATTACGGCTATTGGTGCCGTCGCTATAGCATTAGGGATGGGACTACAGCTTATATCACTGTTGATGGTTGAAAAAGGGTTTTCAAACAGTGCTATTGGTTATAGCGGAACAGTTGCCGGAATAGCTACGATTATCGGTGCCGTCTTCGTTTCTCGCATCGCTTCATATCTTGGTATTGCCGAATCAATATTACTCATGGTGTTTATTGGATGCTTAAGCTTTTTAGGCTTCTATTTTTTCGAATCGCTGTGGATTTGGTTCGTTTTGCGGTTTGCACTGCATTTCACTATGACAATCATGTTTGTATTATTAGAATTTTTAATTAACAGTTCCGCTCCGCCCCAAAAACGAAATTTAATACTTTCTGTTTATGTAATTACTTTGGGACTTGGATTTACTGTGGGCACAGCATTGCTGGCAAAAATAGGCATTCGTGGTTTTATGCCCGTCGGCACCTGCTGCATTTTTACTGCAATTGCTACTGTACCAATCTTTTTTGCTTGGAAGGCAACTCCTAAATTCAAAAAGAATGAACGTACGGCATTTTTCCCTTATATCTTCCACACTCCGACTTTGACTATGGCAGCCTTCGTTTATGGCGCAGTTAAAACAGGCGCATTAACGCTCACTATACCTTTTAGCTTATTAATTGGGTATAGTGAAAGTGAATCTGCACAATTTATGGCAATGCTTGCGCTTGGTAATGTCTTTCTTTTAATCCTTATCGGCTTCATAAGTGATTATGTAAAAAATGAAAATTATTCCCTTATATGCTGCGCTACCTTAGGTTTTGCTGGGACCCTTATTATATCATGGATAGCGGAACATAAATGGCTTTTTATGCTTGATCTCTTTCTCCTTGGCGGTGTATCCGCAAGCCTCTATATAATTGGGCTTGCACAATTAGGCACTCGCTTCAAAGGGCCCAAGCTTGCTGCTGCTAATTCTGCTTTTATGTTTTGCTACGGAATTGGTATGCTCATTGGACCAACTATTGCCGGTCAAGCTATGGATAGCTTTAAGCCTTTTGGTTTTTCTTTTACAATGGCTTGCTTTTTTGGCTTATACATCATACTAATACTCGTCCGATTAGTGAGAAGATTAATCGGCTCTTGACTTTTTTTAGAACATCCTTAGTGTCACCGCGACATTTGATCGTGTTAAAATAGGTTTTGACAGTAAAATTCCGTCATTTGAGATATGAATAGGACTCTTTATCATGGCTAAAGCAGCAACAATTAAGATTAAACTTTTGTCGACTGCAAATACTGGCTTTTTTTATGTAACAAAGAAAAATAGCCGTACAATGACAGATAAAATGAGCAAACGTAAATATGACCCTGTTGTAAAAAAGCACGTAGAATTCAGAGAAACGAAAATTAAATAACCACTTTTTTCTGCTCATTTATGAATACTGCGGACAAAAGTGGGGGTTTTTTAAGTTTTTTGAGGAATCTTCTCCCTAAGTAATTGGCCATTAATTAAAGGAGAAATTTCGGCGTTTTTACATTTATGTAATTTATGTTGTTCGCCTAAATTTAAGAAAGTTTCTTTAAGATTTTTCTAATAACTTAATGTTGCTGTCCATGAGCAGCATAACAGCGTGTATTATTTTAGAATACGCAACTTAAGATTGGCTTGACTTTGTTAGTATTCGCATACCTGCAGCCTATATATTTTTTAGCATCAATATATTGGCCGATTTTACCTCAGTGTAAAAAAAATCTGGTGGATTGAAAAATAAACTAATACATAAAATATTTATAATAATAATTTGAAAAAAAAGAAAAATAACATCTTTATAATTTTGGTAATAAAACTGACCATTTTATGAAACTTTGTTCATAAATTATGCTTATGTATCGCTGAAATAAAGTACGGGAAGCGCAGACTTATAACTTTAAGACGCAACAAGCACTGCACTTATAAAGTGACAGCAACATTTTAGAAATATCTTACAAACTTTCATAGCAATGAAGAAAAAGCTAAACAGCTTTATGTGATACACTGAAGGTATACGCCTCTTCATTGTACAACTTATAGCTGTAGGAGCAATTTTTTTGCCGAATCACATTTTCACTAGCAACAGTAAGTAATTTATATTATTAAATAATGGGCATTAAAAGCGATAAAATCGCCCTCATAATCGCGAGATTAGTGCAGCATATTCGGGTACACTCTGATTTAATCGAATTCACTACGATGTTAATTGCTTAATATCATGGATAAAGAAATCTTTTATTTTAATTTAAAGAGTTTCAGCCAAAAAGTCGTAGGCCTAAGTATCTTTATAACAGCCGTTATTTTCGCCAATATGGCTTATCTCAGGCACGTTCAAGCATATCCTCAAAAGGTAATTTCTGTCACAAAAAAGCCTATTAAAGGCGACGCATTTGTCATTGATGGTGATACAATCACTATAAACTCTGTTAAAATTCGACTTATAGGAATTGATGCCCCGGAACTTTATCAATTTTGTGGCATAAAAAAAGGACGCTACCCATGTGGTCTTAAAGCAAAAGAACACCTAGAAAAACTCGTAGCAAACCTGCCTGTTACATGCTACGGAAATAAAAAAGATAAATATCGTCGTATCTTAGCAACGTGCAGAACAGAAAAAGTCAACAATATTAATGCAATAATGGTGCGTAATGGTTGGGCTGTAAGTTATCATAGTTATCGCGAAGAAGAACGAGAAGCTAAAAAGAAAAAAAAAGGAATATGGCAATCAAGTTTTCAAAAACCCGAAGTATGGCGAAAAACACGCTCTAAAAAAAAGAAAAATAATTCTTTTTCTCGGCATAGCTCCTACCCTCTCCATTAAGTTGCTGAGTAAGCAAAATAAAATATAATTAAGTCCACCCTCTTCTATCTAATATATCCTACGACTTTTTTCTTTTTCTCATAAACCGCAATCAATTTTTTTATTCGCATCTCGCAATTGCAATACTATCAAATCGAGCAGATATACACCCCCTATCCTTCTTTAATAATTATGTTTAGCAAGGGGCTGTATGAAAAGACAACTATTTAGAGCACGTAAAAGTAAATCAGCGCCTGCCTCGGAACTTTTTCATATTTATGACCATGCTGCTCTCACTAAAATTAGTCTTCTTGCTCAAAAAGTGCTGTTTGTGCGTGGGTTAAAACAGCAGCTTTCACAATACCAGCTGCTATAGCCCCACCCCCTCCTGCACTAAAACGCATCCTTAAATCTAGAAGCGGCTTTTTTTCAATTTTTTCCAGGAGCTTACCGTGTACTGGCTCAGGAGAGACATGACCAACAATAACATGATCAAGAGCTCTTGGGTGCATTTTATAAAGTACTGCCGCTGCTGCTGTTGCTACAAAGCCATCTAAGATAACTGGAATTTTTTCTACTCTTGCCGCTAAGATAGCACCCACCATCGCAGCAATTTCACGCCCTCCCAGGCGGCGCATAACTTCAAGAGGATCGCTAAAATAATCTTTATGTAAGGAAATTGCCGCTTTTATTGCTGCTACTTTGCGCTGGTAAAATTCCCCTTCAGGTCCTATACTGGGCTCTATCCACTCTTCAACTTCTCCACCAAATAGGGCTAGACATAAAGCTGAAGCTATCGTCGTATTGCCAATTCCCATTTCACCTACACATAAAAGGTCCGTCCCTCCAGCAATTGATTCCATTCCAAAGGCCATCGTTGCAGCCGCACCCCGTTCATCCATCGCTGCATCTTTAGTAATATTCATCGTAGGATATTCTGACGCTAAATCAAATATCTTAAGACCAAGATTATAAAGCGTACAAATTTGATTAGTGGCAGCACCACCAGTAGCAAAATTGTTAACCATATGACGCATCGTGGATTGTGAAAATGATGTAATATTTTCATCTGTAATACCGTGACTACCAGAAAAAATAGCCACTAAAGGTCGCTTTATAATAGGTCTTTCTTCACCTCTCCATCCTGCATACCAAATTGCAACATCTTCTAATTTTCCCAATGTATCTTGCAATTTTGTTATTTTTTTTTGCCGTTTTTTTGCCAAAATCATAGCAAATTCATCAGTAACGGGTAGATTTATAAGTAAAGCACGAAAATCATCAAATGGACTGGCTGTCATAAAAATACCTTTTTTAATTTACAGTGTATGGTCTGGAATTCCGTTATACGGGTAGGATATGAAGAATTCATTGGTTTTAGGTGGGAGTATTGTAGGCGGTGTCGCGCGGTCGTTTGCTCTTTTGTGGGGTGTGAATTTCATGAAGGTGGGGTAATAAGCGTGGGCTGTTCCCCCGATTTGAAGTTGATCTGACTCTAAGCGTACTGGGAAAAGTCTCCGCAGAAGGTGTTTCGTTGTTGTGGATAAGGGTATATAAGCTCCTTATTTTTCTTATATCAATTAAAAAAATCCGTAGCGCTTTATAAATGTTAAAGCGGCGGTGGGATTTTTTAGGTAAAAGAAGCAAAAGCTTCTTTTAAGACGTGGGCGCCTGCATCACTTTTTGTCGCGTCGCTTGATAGTATCTGCCGCCACCGACGTGCGCCATCCCGGCCGTAAAATAAATTAATCATATGGCGTGTCACATGAGAAAGACGCCCGCCTGACGCGATATGTTCAGCAGCGTAATCGCACATGGTATCGATGAGATCACAGTCGTTAAAACTGCTTTGAGAATCGCCATATATTTCCGAATCAATAAGCCGCAGTAAAGCTGGGTCCTGATAAGCCTGCCGTCCCACCATAACAGCATCGCATAATTTCAGGTGCTCTTTTATTTCATTAATTGATTTAATTCCACCATTTATTCCAATGAATTTATTATTATATTTACGTTTTAATTTATAAACTCTTTCATAATTAAGCGGCGGAATATTACGATTTTGTTTTGGATTTAATCCCTTCAACCATGCTTTGCGCGCATGTACCCAAAGCGCATCGCAACCAGCATTCCATACCTGATTGGTTAAAAAATCTAGAGCTTTTTCTTCATCCTGCTCGTCTACACCAACACGGCATTTAACAGTTACGGGTATAGAAACGGATCGTTTCATTGCTTCTATAGCGTCCGCCACAACGCCAGGATGCAACATCAAGCAAGCACCAAACGTACCTGCTTGAACGCGGTCTGATGGACAACCTACATTCAAATTTACTTCATCATAACCAAAATCTTCGGCGATTCGTGCAGCTTCTGCCAGCTTTTTCTCATCCGATCCCCCTAATTGTAACGCAATTGGATGTTCCTTATCACTGAAAGCTAACAGTTGCTCGCGAACACCATAGATTGCAGCGTCTGCTACCACCATCTCAGTATAAAGAAGAGCTCTTTTTGTCAAAAGACGGTACAAAAACCGACAATGTCGATCCGTCCACCCTAACATTGGCGCTACCGCAAACTTTACTAATGACGAAGAATTATAAAATGCCATAAAAATACCGCCATGTACCTCCGTTAAAGGTACCCCCGCCTACACATATAAATAACCACTTTTTATAATTTTTTTCCATAAATACTTCATATCCTCACCGTAATTTATGATATTTTTACTGTCGATTTAAAATATAAAAATGCGGTTTTACGTCTAATTACTTCTTTTTGGTTATTCTAAGATTTTACCCCCAATTTTATCAAACATGTAATAACTTTGTCTGTCTTACAAAACGCTAATAAATTTAACCAAATGACAGCAGATTCCTCGTTTTTTGTGTCAAGCTACGGACGACCTCATTGCAATATCATGAGGTAATTTTACAACAACGTTTCTACCCACCTACAACGCCTTTAAATTTTACTTCGCCGTTATTTTATCTAAGATTCCTTTAAACTTGATACGCAATATAGCAAAGCATCACACAGATGATGTATTAATGATTTAAGCTTCTCAAAAACTCTGAAAATCAATCCGTAACGACCCGGCTCAAATAGTATTATAAACTACTATCTTCTGCTTTCTATATAATCTGCAAGATTATCGGTCTCTTTTTTGTTAAATAAAAGACCAAGCTTTGAACGGCGCCATAATACATCTTCGCACGTCCTAGCCCACTCTTTTTCCATTAACCATCTTACTTCTAGCTCATAAAGCCCGTGCCCGAAATCTTTTCCTTTATCTACATTACTATTCGCAAATATTATAAGTGCCTCTGAACCGTAAGAACGGGCAAGTCTGCGGTGAGTAAAAGTATCTAAATCTGGGAGCAAAAAGGCAATCCTCTTTTCGATCATATCCAACCTGTTATAAGGAAAATCTCCTCCCGGAAGCACCGAATTTTTCGTCCAAGACTTCCCTCTGAAGCCAAGCGCTTTTTCGATAAATTGCATCGCATCTTCGGCCAATTTACGATATGTCGTGATTTTTCCACCATAAAGATTGAGAATCTGTGGCCCACCCTGTGTACCAATTTCTTTTAAGACATATTCACGTGTTATTTTTTGTGCTTTCGGAGAGCCATTATCGTAAAGCGAACGAACACCAGAGTAAGCCCATATAATACTTTCACGTGATATCGGTCGTGCAAAATATTCGCTTGCTGCAGTACAAATATACTCAATTTCTGCATCACTAATATGAACATCAGAAAGATCACCTTGATGATCACAATCTGTTGTGCCTAACAATGTAAATTCTTCCTGATATGGGATAGAAAAAAGGACACGCCTATCATCATTTTGAAAAATATAAGCACGATTATGAGTATAAAGCTTAGGAACTAAAATATGAGAGCCTCTAACAAGCCGTATCGGCGAATAGCCTTTATAATCTAATACATTCGTCAAAATATGATTGATCCAAGGCCCTGCCATATTGGCGATGTAAGAAGCTGTAACGCGGTATTTTTCGCCTTTCAACTTATCACAAAGCGTTATAAGCCATTTCTGTCCTTTTATCTTCAAAGATAAAACTTCTGTACGCACCTTTATATCAGCGCCCCACTTTTCTGCGTCGCGCGCATTGGCAATGACTAAACGAGCGTCGTCGACTATCGCATCAGAATACTCAAAACCTTTGCGATAATTTTCTTTAAGTGGAGTGCCAAATTTTTTCGAAAAATCGACCATTTTGGTGCGCCACAATTTTTGCTGCCAACCACCAAGATAATCGTAAATAAAAAGGCCGAGACGTAACATCCATGCGGGACGCAATCCTTTATGATAAGGGAGAACAAAGCGCAAAGGACGCACAATATGCGGAGCCATACGCCAAATAACTTCGCGTTCCTTCAGCGCTTCACGGACAAATTTAAACTCATAATTTTCAAGATAACGAAGACCACCATGAATAAGTTTTGTCGACGCGCCAGATGTGCCTGATGCAAGATCATTCATTTCAGCTAATCCAACTTTAAATCCGCGACCTGCAGCATCTCTTGCCACTCCACATCCGTTTATCCCACCACCAATAACAAACAGATCATAATGCGTCGTGGTCTCCATCTTTTTACTTTCATATTAGAGTTATTTTGTCCTACTGTTCTAAACACGAAGATAATAGGAAGGTAAGACGACTGCCCGAAAGCAAGCGTTCAGGTATTTCTTTTACAGAAACACGCGTAAAAATATTTTCGATATCGGAATAATTTAAAGGCAGTGTCGAGCAACAAAGAACAAGTTACATCAATCACTGTAATAACCAAAGTTTTTTGACGCTTATAACAAGAGTACACAACTTGCTAACGCAAAAATAAACTGCCCGCTGACCATCCCTGTAGCTTAAAAGTTAATTGAAATATTGCAGCAATATTTATATTTTTTCATTTTTCGCAAAACCTATTTTTATATACTATATGCTGTAGTATATAGTATATATCTAAAGAATTTTAAAATATATTTTTTACCAAAATAGCTAAATTTTTCGAAAGATGTTAAACTGACAAAAAGCACGTTGACCTCCGCACGAAGTAGCTAAATCCGAAAAAAACATAACTATCTCCGTACATGTATCGTGTAAAACTTCCTCGTAACAGTTAAAAGCAGCTATCAGTTTTATATCTCACTAAATTTATATCATAGTTGAATACTTTATTGCACATATGTGATGCTTTTCATATAGTTGATCGTATTTCAACGGAGTATAAAGATGATCCAACCACTTCAATGCTCGGCAGCTACGTTCGCTGTAAATTTTTTAAAGATAATTACGCTAAGTGCTTTAATTTTCCTGCCTTTATCAAACCCAAAAGCGAAAGAAAAAACTCCCAATCATTTAGCTATAGAAAGACTTAAAACAGAAATTCTGGAAGATTCTGCATTTTTATCAAAGCTTAGCGAAAAACTCACACCCCACATAAGCGATAACTATATCCAGCAGCTTGTAAAAAATTACTTGCTCGATAATCCAGAAATTATACTTGAAATGCAGCTTGCACTCCAAGAAAATCTAGAAAAAGAAATTCAAAAACAAGCTTTGGTCATTAAATCGTTGGAAGAAGAAATTTTTAAATCCTCTAATGATGCTATTTTTGGAAATCCAGATGGTGAAATAGAGCTAGTTGAATTTTTTGATTATAATTGTCGACATTGTAAGCGCTTTTATTTGCACATGGAGGCCTTAATAAAAGAATACTCAAATTTGCGAGTGATTATTAAAGATTTCCCAATTTTAGGAGCTGACTCAACAGCAGCGCATACTGTTTCTTATGTTTTTCGGAAACAATTTCCCCAAAAATATCCCCAATTTTATAAAGAACTTTTGACTAGCAAAAGTCGTGCAACTGAAGCTAATGCTATTAAAATAGCCGTTGCATTAGGTGCAAATGAAACAGAATTGCGTAACGCAATATCAGACCCTGAAGTGTTAGAATCTTTCAGGAAGAATATTCGAATCGCGTCAGCGTTGAATATTACTGGTGCCCCCTCTTATATAATCGGCGATAGAGTATTCATCGGGGCTGCAAGCAAAGATATCTTAAAGACAGCAATAGAAAATTTACAATGAGGCCTCTTTTTATTTCATCAAAATTATCAAAGGACATTCCGGATACATCATTTTCTGCTTTTTCTTTTTTGTTAACGAGCTTATAAGTGGAGTTTCAAGCAGTAGACTGCTCTCAAATCACGGAATGTGATGAAAATATTAGAAAAGAAGTCATTGAACTTAGATAAGATCGTCAAAAGGCTCACCAAAAATCTAGAGATATTTAGCCATAAAGATATAAATAATGGCGATCTTCGTCGGTTAAGGAGTTTAAAATTAAAATGACAACAAAAAAAGTGGATACAACAAAACATACCGGAATTAGCACAGAAATTATCCGTGATCTTGCTGAGATTTTAAATGATACGAATCTGACCAATATTGAACTTGAACAAGGTGGACTCCGTATTTGTGTATCACGTCAACACGTCCCGGCTTTACCTGAACACACAATTCACGTACCTGTTTCCCCCCCCACTATAGCCACTCCTTCATCCTCGGTAACTGCAGCGCCTAAAAAAGAAGAAAAATCAGAAAATGCAGTCACATCCCCGATGGTCGGCACAGCGTATCTCGCGCCTGCACCAGGTGCACAATCTTTTGTGCAAGTGGGACAAACTGTCTCTGAAGGCCAAACATTACTTATCATTGAAGCAATGAAAACAATGAATCACATTGCATCACCGCGTTCAGGCGTTGTAACCGCTGTTTTTGTCAAAGATGGTCAACCAGTCGAGTTCGGTGAACCACTTGTTGTTGTCGAATAAATCAAGGAATGGTTATGATTCAAAAAATTCTTATCGCTAATCGGGGAGAAATTGCTCTTCGCGTTTTACGGGCCTGTAAAGAACTCGGAATTAAGACAGTAGCTATTCATTCAACCGCTGATGCTGATGCTATGCATGTGCGTCTTGCTGATGAAAGTGTTTGTATTGGCCCTCCCTCAGCCCGTGATTCTTATTTAAATATTTATCAAATTATTTCTGCCTGTGAGATCACAGGGGCTGATGCTGTCCATCCGGGCTACGGATTTCTCTCTGAAAATGCAAAGTTCGCGGATGTTTTAGAAGCTCATAACCTTACATTTATTGGCCCAACGCCTGCACATATTCGCATCATGGGTGACAAAATTGAAGCGAAAAAAACTGCCAAAAATCTTGGAATTCCAGTTGTTCCAGGTTCGAGTGAAGCTGTAACTGAAGAAGCAGAAGCTTTACGTATCGCTGCCGAAATTGGCTATCCAGTTATCATTAAAGCTTCTGCAGGCGGTGGTGGACGTGGTATGAAAGTAGTCAGCTCCGAAAAAGAACTTTCTATAGCTCTCAGAACCGCACGTTTAGAAGCTGGAGCGGCCTTTAATAGTGATGCAGTTTATATTGAAAAATATCTAGAAAAACCGCGCCATATTGAAGTTCAAGTCTTAGGCGATGGGACTGGAAACGCCATTCATTTAGGGGAACGTGATTGTTCGCTACAACGACGCCATCAAAAAATATGGGAAGAAGCATATTCACCCGCGCTTAATGATGCTGAAAGGAAAAAAATCGGCAACATTGTTGCCAACGCTTGTGCAAAACTCGGATATCGTGGGGCAGGAACTGTCGAATTCCTTTATGAAGATGGCGAATTTTACTTTATTGAAATGAATACTCGTCTGCAAGTCGAACATCCTGTGACTGAAGCAATTACAGGAATAGATCTGGTTCATGAACAAATCCACATTGCGGCAGGTCAGGGACTTTCAGTTACGCAAGACGATGTTCGCTTTTCTGGTCACGCCATTGAATGTCGTATAAATGCTGAAGATCCCGTTAATTTTATCCCGTCGCCGGGACTTATTACTCATTTTCACACACCCGGAGGCCTGGGTATTCGGGTCGATTCAGGTGCATATTCAGGTTATTCTATTTCGCCTTACTACGATAGCTTAATCGGTAAGTTAATTGTTCATGGACGCACACGTTTAGAATGCATGATGCGTCTACGGCGTGCTTTAGATGAATTCGTAGTTGATGGTATCAAAACAACGCTACCTCTTTTTCGCAATCTCATTGATAATCAAGATATCGCTAGTGGCAATTATAATATCCACTGGCTAGAAAAATATCTTTCTGATCAATCAGCTTTGCAAAACCCGTAGCTAACCACGAAAGTAATAAGACTCAACGCAGCTTTTTTACTTATCGCTTACGAATGGAAATTCTTAAAAAATTAGATGATACTGTAACCGCTAAAGTTTCTGTATTTATTTAAAAGACGAGATTATTCCCTGGATAACTTTGCACACTTAAAAAATTTGGCTAATTACATAAAAATCCACGTTTTATCCCTATGAGCGCTAACTGTTATGATAGTATCATAAGCGCTATAGGGTAGGTAATAATATAGCAAAAGCTCAACTTTATTTATATTTAGGGCGTACTTATTTTAAGATATGTATCAAGATTTATAATTTTCTATTTGCCTTTTCGTGAGTTTGTGTTACTCCCATCGCGATAGTGCCCTTATAGCTCAGTTGGTAGAGCACCTGATTTGTAATCAGGGGGTCGGGAGTTCGAGTCTCTCTGGGGGCACCAAAGCGCTTTTTTGAAGCTTTTTGGGGGGATTTTTAGCGTTCTTTTTAAGATTTTGAAATACATTAGCGGTTTTGTTGTGACATTTTTCAGGAAGATGATAGAATCAAAGTTTCAGAAACCATTTTTTGATGTGAGTTACGCAGTTATCAATTGCGTCAATGAATCTTGGTAGTTCAAACGTAAATACAAAAATGAATAATATAGCCCGCTTCACTATCCATATAAAAATTTTGAATTTTTCGTAATGATCTAAAAGCTCAAGTAAAAGCTTGAACTCTTTTTCATTGAGGCTTTGGATATTTTTTCTACGGATAGCTCTCTTTTTATCTGCCATATATCACCTCACCCCTCAAAATAGGAGTCGGTGTTAAATAATTAAAACGAATATATTTTCTTCTACTCATTAGACTGCCCCTCCCTGCTAAAGAAGTTCTCGAAAAAATCTAATAAACGCGCTTCACCTTTTGCTGTAAGGTGTGCCTCTATAGCAATCTTCTTAGGATTGTCCGCGTTTCTGAAAGGTGTTATACGATAATCTACGTGGCCCGATTGTATCTTATCTTGGTAAGGGGCATAACGGCCATCCGCTTTCCCCTTTCAAGATAGGAGAGCAGGCACCTAAGACTTACCCCTAATGATTTGGCCGCGCCCGTAATGCATGTGGTACCGCCTATCCTGGTTAAATGTTTACAGGCTGCAGCTTTGGGCCTTTGACGCCTTTCCCAATTCCGTCCACCAGTCGATAATCTTTGGCACGCAAGTTTACATCATAACCGGACACTAGGACTAAGCATTCACGCTTAGGAATATTGTAACAGACCAACTTTCAGCCAATCGAATCCGGGTAAGTTCCTTCAAAATCATTGGGCCCAAATTTGGGCTCAATGGTATTATTTAATGTTTTCAGCATATTATGAATACCTCGAACAACGTATTTGCGTTGTTTTTCGCGCAATTTAGCGGTCTTAATACCGGACATAGCGAAAGGGGTATTTATATTTTTAATTTTCGGTTCACATGGAATCATGTTACGACCACTCATATTGATATCCTTTTTTAAGGGTTAGATTACTGGAAGCGTTAGAGGAGATTTTTGCGAATGGATCCTCTGGCGCTTTTTCTTTTTTTAAAATATAAAGGTGCGTTTGCAATGTTTATCGTTATTGCATAAAAATGCATAATAATCAATAAATTAAACGTTTTTTTTCACTAGATTTCCACAAATAAATCCTGGCTCCGTGAGTGTTATGTTTTGAGATTTAGAAGGCTAAAAAGAGACTCATATCGACCACATCCTTTGACGGAACCACCCTATGCAAGTTTCCCTTCTATTTGCCACATACCCATTCTAGTGAGAGAAGCATTTACTCGTTATTTTAAAATAAACCCGTTCGGTATTATTTTATAAAAAATAGGCGTATTTTTAGTGAATTCATCCCGTTCGGGTTTATTTTACAAAAAGCAAAAAACCGCTAATTGAAGCGATTTTTTTCGCTCAGTATCCTCACAGAGGCTCCTATTTACTGCACACCCATTTAAGCAGATTAGAGCGTAACATCTGTACCTATTTATATCCCCAAAAGAACGGGTTATTTTTAATAGCTCCAAATATGGTTGGACGTGAACATGCCCCTTGTAGCGATGCAAAAATATTTTTTACAAAAGTGAATCGCGATCAAACTCAAAAGCTCCTCCACCAGAAAGAATAACGAAGTCGGACTTTATGTCATTTATCGCGTATAAAGCTTCGGACGTTGATAAGATATGTTTAAGTCCTGGGTCCAGTCAGCCAGAACTCCCACTTCCACTTTAATGCTATTTCAAACCTGCTTTAACTCTCCAAACGACATAAGCCCCCTCTCTGTCTCGCTAAATAGATCGCTCACTACATTGCAGTTAAGCGGCTAGCCAATTACCGGAAGGCAACATATCGTTTTTAGGTCACGTGCCGTGCTTTTCATCTTTTTTTGTGCGCCCCAACAAGCTCGATGCCGCTTCGCGAACATCTTTATTGCGGTACAGCACTTGATAAATCTGTTCGGTAATCGGCATCTCCACGTCGTGGTGCTGCGCTAGCACTAATACCTCTTTTGTATTGCGGTAGCCTTCGATCACTCGACCAATGCTGTCCTGCGCTTCCTGCACGCTCTTGCCTTGCCCTAACATAATCCCAAAGCGGCGGTTGCGCGATTGGTTATCGGTGCAGGTTAAGACCAAATCACCCAGTCCAGCCATGCCCATGAAAGTCAGAGGATCAGCCCCCAGCGCAGAGCCAAGGCGACTCATCTCCGCTAGACCGCGAGTGATCAATGCGACGCGAGCGTTGGCGCCAAAACCGATACCGTCAGACATACCGGCACCGATAGCAATTACGTTCTTTACCACGCCGCCCAACTGCACGCCTATAAAATCGTGATTGCTATACACTCGGAAATTTTTACTGCAGTGCAACAGCAATTGCAGATCGCTAGCAAACTGCATATCAGTCGCTGCTAATGCAACCGCTGTTGGTAGTCCAACGGCTAATTCTTTGGCAAATGTTGGCCCGGAAACCACTGCTAATGGAATGTCGCCGCCCAATATTTCACGCGCTACATCCCACAGTAATCGGCCAGTTCCTGCTTCCAACCCTTTGGTCACCCATAAGACACGCGCATCTGGGCGCAGATGCGGTTTCAATTGGCACAACACATCGCCAAATACGTAGCTCGGCACCGCTACCAGCACATCGCGGCTAGCAGCCAGTGCGCACGATAAATTGGCTTCAAGAAACAGCAAATTGGGAAAAGGAATGTCAGGAAAAAATACCTTATTACAGCGATCTCGCTGCAATTTTTGAATTTGCGCAGAATTACGCCCCCACAGCACCACGGAATGGCCGTTACGTGCTAGCATAACAGCTAACGCAGTGCCGTACGAGCCAGCGCCAATTATGGTCATCGAAGCATTGACGGTATTCATTGCCATCTTAATGTCGCGCAGCGCCTTCGCCTTTCATTCATCACAAAGAAGATACCCGCCTGCTTTATTTCACACGGGAACGCAATTTTTCCATCTAGGGGTGTAATCACAGTTACGTACAGTGCAGCTGCATACATTTTATTAGCCGGTTGACTGAAAACGGTACTTAAATCAAGTGTACCTTCCGGTTGCCATTCCTGCTGAAAAATCTGTTGCACGTTCAACGCTTCAAAAGAGATATCCTTAGTACAAATATGCTGAATCTGAAAAGCCATCTCTGTGCTTTTTTGTTCTGGCATGTACTTAATACCCTTAATTAAACATCTCATTGACGCTCAAGAAGCTAGCGGCGGCATCCTAAAGCAATGAATCTCAACCGCCGCCAGCATCGCACTTATATAAATTATAGCAGCTACCAATGTAGAGGCCATCGACAAAAATGCGCGGTACAATGGGCGCAGCAATTGTGTTTGATCATCATTGTGTCCTTGACATTACCGGTATCGACGCAGACCTATTTATAAATGCAACATCCTCACCGTTTAGCGATACTTTAGCTTGATAGAAACGGATAGGTCACCTTAGTGTAGATATCAATTTAGCTACGGATTGCCATCTTTACTTATATCAAAAAGCGGCTACTTACTGAATTAACTAACTCATTTAAGGGTCCAAAATTCTACGACAGACTAATCCACCAAATTAACAATCGCATGCGCACAGCCACCAGCTGTATCCCCGTACAAAGCTCGCCCACTGCATCTATCATCTGCAAATTATATCCCTCATGTCCTCCCCTTTTAATAAAGCGTAAACACCAGCATTTTAAAGAAATTTCATAAGATACAAAAATCAAATAAATGCCATCTGTTCATTTTTTTAAAAATCCACAGACACCCGAGGATACAGAACAGATATCTGCATAAAAAGTCAAGATTTCTCATTTAAAAAGCCGTAAATTTTCGTAAACGCTGGGTAAAAGAGATTGAAGCACAGTTTTTGGGCTTTATACAACACTTTGTAAGCCCCATTTACAACATGCTCGTTGCTCTGTCTTGATTTTCTTGATCTACCCCATCAGCTCCGCGCGATTCTACAATATTGTCTGACATTTGTTTAGCGGGCAATTAAATAAAGCTGTGCGGTAGCGTGGTGGTTTGCGCCCACGTGTAATCAAAAAATTTGCTAACAATAAATTAAGCTTGTATCTAAGCTTACTGTGTAAAAAAATAAAGCTGCAACACAGATCGCGGATATGGGTATCTTCAATATTCAATATCTGCATGCACACACTTTATACTCTACCTTTTATGATGATTTTTCAGTTCATCTTTTTAAACTCGTCTTTCAGCGCAGGCTTGAACGATTTTTATTGATTGCGTATGGTGCTAGGCGAAATAAGAATATATTTATCAATTTGTTTAAGAACATATGATAACTGACGCTTTATCTTGGTATTTCAAACTTACCTTATGGAAATACCAAAGTGCTTTTTTGAGATATTGAAATATACCGATGGTGTTGTTGCACACTTTTGTAGGCAAACGAAAATAGGGATAAATTTTCTAAGGTCGTTTTTTGACTGAGGAAATTATCAATTGCATAAACGAATCGCGGAGCTTCGGTATAAATGCTAAAATCACCAACACAATCCACTTTTTCTACATATAAGCAATTTCATTTAGGTTACGGGTGTTTCTCTTCCTTTTGTCATTGATCATCTCACAAAGAAGCTTTTAGAATGGAGCTGTGATATTCATATTAATTGAATTGGCTTATGTGCATTTTAATTTGAAATGCCTTTTCTTTTACAATTTTTCTAATTTACTCTACTTTTTGCCTTAAATTTAGACTTGAACGTGACTTAAACCGTTAAAGGTCGAGGTTTACCGCACAATGAAACATAGCAAAATTTTGTTTTTAAATTTAAATAATTACAATTTAAAAAAGAAAAATGATGTGTGCTTTTTTCTGTTTTTTCCAGCCTTTTTACTGTCTTTTAGTTCTTTCAGTTCTTTTGCTAATTCTCCTGCTCTTCAAGAACTTGCCGATGAGCCTATTGAAAAACCTATCCGCGTTAAGCTTCATGGCGGAGGAGAATATTGTTATGCTCCGGCATTTGTGGATGGTGAAAGTTATGTTTATATCGATAACTGCTCTTCTTCCAATGTTCAATCCGCTCGGTATGATGTCTTTCAAAGAGTGGCTTGGAAGATTAAAAATGTCTGGCTGTGCATGACGGCTCCTAATTCAGTCACAGGTGTTGGTCGAAAAGCAACGGCGGATTGGGATTATATCAAGCTTAGGCCCTGTGTCATCAATGATGCCAATCAGCGTTGGGTTATTACAGGCAGAGTTTTGTATACAGCTGATAAGCAATTTCGCGTTAAAGATCACAAATGGTATGCCTATATCTCGAAAAATAAAGGAGATTACTATGATCATACTTTAAGCTCAACGATGGACAAATGGATAAGTGTTATCGCAACTCCTGGCAATATGAGTCTCAAAACTTCCCTAGGCTGGAAGTTTACGGGTACTTCCGGCTTCTATATGTATTATATTTCGTATGATGGATCTAAACCTGAAATCTCTGACCTTTATTATAATCCTGAAAATGGCCATATTGCCAGGTATTTCCCTTCTGCTGGTCTTCTTTCTTGCATGGCTTCTCAACAATCTTTTTCGGAGAATTGGAATTGGGTAAAATGGTTATATTGCAATGATAATATTCCCAGTAAAAAGGATAGTGGCTACTGGAACGTCTCTCTTTTGGCCGGACGTGAGGGGCCGCTTTTGGACCGAAAGGGTAATTTTTTAAGGGTTACTCAGTACGGCTCTAATTGGGGGATGCCTTATACGGCAAAGCCTAGTTATCTTAAACAAGACACGGAAAACTCCCCAAAATCTGAATTTGTTTTGTCTTATGATATTGAACGGTGGAATCGCTATGCTATGGCAAATGTGGAAGATTCTCTTCCATACTGTCCGGCTCCCGGAAAAAAACAGGATGTTTCCAGATCTAAACAAAGAGTGAAGCGGTCTTTGCCCCCTAATTTCGTACTTAATGAGGAATGGCGAAGACGGCTTTATGATATAGCAACTACTACAACTGGTTCTCAAATCACCGCGGGGATATGTGGTACCTGCCTTTTACAAACTTTTCAGATGATTGCGGAACTTCAAGAAAATTACCCAATGGTGCCTCGTACAAGAGGTTATTTCTTTGACACAGCTCCAAATACTAATCCGCTGATTTCGTTAGGACAAAGATACCCTTTGCTTTATCAGGCTCTGGAACTCGCTGATGTTCTTTATGGCGTTCCTTTAGCTCCGACAGAAAATAGCTTCACGAATGATATGAGGTCAGCAGCTGCAGCGACGCAAACCGCTTTACCGAACTACGACTGGGAATTATCGGAAACGGCCATCGGCCAGGAGGCTATCCGGGATTCCGTTTCAAGGCTTTTCCGTGCACCTTCTGGAACGATATGGATCGGTTTGTCTATCTATACTCTTCCAGATGGTACCATAATCAGACACGCATTTCCAATTTTACGCTCTTTTGTACTTACAATAATTCCAACAAATGTTCCAATTAATGCAGCGAGTTTTACAGATTTTTCTAATGCACTTGTAGAAATTGGTGGTCTAGATACTATTTTGTCGCGGTTTGCCCCACGAGCACATGCGACCTTGCATGCTTTTGCGACATTGCGGTTAACCGGAGTCGAAAGACGACCTCTGAATGTTGCAATCTCTCAAAATAATTGCACAGGAGAAGGAAAAAATAGAAGAGGAAACAGGCAATTACCAAGAAGTTCTTTGATCAATAAATGCGCAAGCGGAAGATGTTCTATTCTTTAAAAAAGAACAAAGGCCTAAGGCAAAGCCGGTAATGCAAAATGCAGCCTATTATTATTTTCACCAAAACATTTTGCGGTACAGTCGCACGTGGTTAGTTTTTAATATAAGCACATAATGAGTCAAAATAAAAAAAATTCTCCGGCACTTTAGCCGCTGTGCACTTAAGATAGTTTTGAAGAGACCAATCAAATCAGTATACATTTTTATCATATCATCTAATGAACTGATTATCCTTCTCAAAAAATTGTTCCCTGTGTAATTGATAATTTTTTAAATGATGTTTACGCTCAGTGTCTTTACACTGTGAAATTACTCAATTGCGAGCTCTCAGGGATAACTGATTAAAAGGACCTTCCCCCATATACGATCACTTACAAAGCTCAGCCCTATACGCGTTATCTTTGTGGCTGGGGTCTTTTGTCGCTACAACTCCACCGTTGCCGCTATTATCGTCCTTACCTATGTATCCTTGAACACCATAAGAGGAATCTTCACGAAATCCCTTTACAAAAAATTCGTCCCCCTCTTTTACCGTATTCTTCTCCGTCAAAAGCGCCTGCTACCAAATCCTTCTTTTCTACCGACATTATTGCCTCTAGCAACTAATAGAGCAGAAAAATACGTGAATCCACTAATTGAATCTACAGATTATATTACCACAGGCCCTACGATTGGTATTAAAAGGCCTATGTTGTAAAATAAAGTAAGCATCAAAAAATATAAAAAAATCAAACAGCAGCGACTCGCACATCCGCGATTCGGCCTCGAAGGCACAGCTTTTTTATTAGACTCACCATTTTTATATAAATGCCATTCAAGAAGCATTTTTTCTTTCTTCGATATTATTTTCCAAAGAGATGCGGGCTCTCAAGAGCGAGGTCTTCTCGAGCCTTTTGTAATTGTTTAATAACTTCATCAATTTTCGATGGAGAACCTGAAGACGCTGAATCATTTAATGCGAGCTGCCTTTCCCCACTTTCATAGAAGCATTGCATCTGAGATTGAAGTATCCTTATCTCTTGAAATAAAAGGCGGCCAGATTCTTTAAAATCGCTATTGAGTGCAGAAAGCCGATCAGAAATTGACATTAAAATTTGTTTTAAAAAGCGCTCATTTTCTTGACGTTTACGATATTCTAAAATAAGAGCATAACTTATTTCGTCTAGCTGCTTTTTGGTGGTGTCAAGCTGACGCATTAAGCTTGATGATCCGCGGACGTTCTCTTTCTTCACTTTCAAAAGCATAGCGTGAATGTCTAGCAACTTCGCTGCAGAATGAGACAAATAATCAACTAAGGTAAGCGTCTTAGTGGGGCATTTTTGTGTAACCATCATGAATTCACCTAACGACTGGCTTTATACATTTATCCCACTATTTGCTTTCCGTTCTATAAAATTATTCTAAAGAAAGTACTAAAAAATATCGCCTCCAAGCTATTTATACCCCATTTACTGCTTTAATGTTCGTATTTAAGGGCGTGTCAGCGGTGATAAAATACGCGCAGGTGTATAAAGAATAAGGTGCGTCGTTCCTTCTAAAACACTGCTACTGTCAGCAAGAATCGCTTGACTAGGTGACAATTCCGTACCCTGCATAATCGTTAAAGCTAAAGACCCTTCTCGAGAAAGAGCCATCAATGTCGGCGAAGATGCAAATACACTATGCGCCCCACCATCAATATTAGAGAAATCGAAAACGGCTATCCCATTTTGGCGCCATAGTGCAACATCTGAACCATCTCCTACACGAGGATGCCCGCCCGTGAGGCGTCCCGAAATAGCAAGAGCCTTATCTTTACGAGATACTAAAATAGCCGTCGGCTGAGGTACTTTTTTTATATCCTTCAGTTGGCGCTCAAATACATCGAGATCGATATCTGGCGCGGCCATTAAAAGACTGATCATACGGCGGATTGGCTCATACTTTCCTTGTAATGCTAAAGTTCTAAACGCTTCCATCATAACAAAATTGCCCATGGAATGTGCAATGACCGAGACCTTCTCAACATCCGTTTCACTAATAATCTGCAAGAGTTCCATTAGGCCATCGCGCGCAAAGTTAGCACTATCACGATCATAAACATAAAGAGGAACCGATCCAGCAGAAGGCCATGAATAATGTACAGTCACTACATCTAATGAATAATCATGAACTAACTGAGCCGTGCGGAATACACCATCTGCAAAATTGTTATTATAACCGTGAATAAAAAGGAAAATTTCCTTTTTCCCTTTTGGGCGTTTTGCTAGAGCAGCATTTAATTGCTGTTTAAACTGCTCTCTATCTTTATATTGTTGCAGAGCCACTGCAGCAAAGTACTTATCGTAAGTGGGTTTATATGCATTTGTTTCAACAGCACCTTTCACGTGTTTTTGAGGAATTCCTACATCAACACGATTATAGTGCAGTTTATTTGACCGTTCTGCTCCATAAGGCTGCGAATAACTATTTTGCGCCATACGGCTTGTTGCAACGTACACGGGGACAACAGCACGCGGAAAGACCGATTTATTTTCAACCTCCCGTTGTACTTCAATCATGGATGGAGTCGCGTGTACCCCGTGCCAAAGCACAGCACGCGAACTACTGCATGCTGTTAGAAAAATAACGCAAATAAACGGTACCAAATATTTTGAACAAATTATATTTTTCACTATAATGTCGCCCACTCTTATTTTAAAATAAGCCAACGTCTTGAACCCACAGTGCGAGAAACAAATTTAATGCCCCACGACAAAGCTCTCATCAGGAATGTAGTACAACATACAAAAAAATAAATAAAACTCAACCATAACGCGCGCTGTAATACCTTTAATCAGCACTCGAATATCAGTAACCGATGCTATAAATGGTGCGGTCGAGAAGACTCGAACTTCCACGGGTTGCCCCACAGCGACCTCAACGCTGCGCGTCTACCAATTCCGCCACGACCGCACACGCGATAAAAGTTGCCCCCCTCCCGGCATTTAACAAATCATAAAGCCGGGCACAAGCCTATTTTCGCGCTCTGATGATTTATTTTACTCAAATTACCACTTACTATGATACAAATTGTAGAGTACGTGCTCTACTGTGTCCCATGAGTCATAGTTATAAAATTAGCCCGTGCAACCCGATCTGTTTCATAATAACCATGAAAACTCATTGTGATCGCTTTAGCTCCCTGCTTTTGTACACCCCTCATGGCCATGCACATATGCTCAGCCTCGATTAATACAGCAACACCGCGTGGTTTTAGATGTTTTTCTAAAGCATTAGCTACCTGAGCGGTCATAGCCTCCTGCGTTTGTAAACGACGGGAAAAAATATCTACGACGCGCGCGATTTTCGACAAACCAACAACTTTTTCGCCGGGAAGATAAGCGACATGGGCTTTTCCGATAATCGGGAGCATATGGTGTTCACAATGTGAATAAAAAGGGATACCTTTCGCTACCACCGGTTCATTATACCCCGAAATTTCTTCAAAGACCGTTCCTAAAATTTCCTCCGCTGATTCATTATACCCGGTAAAAAGCTCGCTGTATGCTTTAGCAACACGGCTTGGGGTATCTAAAAGCCCTTCTCGGTTTGGGTCTTCTCCCACCCATAAGAGTAATGTGCGAATCGCTACTTTTACTTCTTCAAAACTAGGACGCTCTTTCTTAGACAAAAACAGATTTGCAGCTTTTCCTTGCACGGCACTACCCCTTCAAAAACTCCAGCTTACTATGTACAAAGCGTTTGATATATACCAATTCCGTCCTGTATAATCTTTATATAAGTGAATTAAAAGCTCGAATAACAAAAACTCTTGAAATTTCAAGCAATAGCTCATGATTGACAACATCTACAGTAATAAAATACTTGAATATGCTGCTCACATAAGCAGAATCGGACGCCTCGATAATCCGGATGCAACTTCAAAAAAGTATGCACCTATCTGTGGCTCAACAGTTATTGTAGATTTAAAAGTAAAAAACTGCATCATCGTAGATTTTGCTCACGAAGTGCGGGCATGCGCTCTTGGACAAGCTTCATCTTCTCTTTTAGCAAGTCATATTATTGGAAAAAAAACGCAAAGTCTTAAAATATTACATGAGACTATCCAAAGTATGCTGACAAAAAATGGCCCTCCACCCTCCGCTCCGTTCGAGGCATTTGCTTGCTTACAGCCTATTAAAGACTATAAAGTGCGTCACGCCTCAACGATGCTTACCTTTGATGCAGTTATAGATTGCATCGAGCAAATTGAAGGAAAAGTAAATGTTTAAGCTACAACCAAAACAGGAAAAAATACAATCCCGAAATTATGCAGGTCCCTGGCGGAAAACACCCGGACGGCTAGTGGGCGCTGCCTTAGTACGTTTCTATCAAATAACATTTTCCAGTCTTATAGGAAACCAGTGCCGTCACATGCCAAGCTGCTCAGAATATACTTATGAAGCAATAGCGCGTTACGGGCTATGGGCTGGTATATGGATGGGCCTTTTTCGCGTTATACGCTGCGGTCCCTTCGGGACGCACGGTATTGATTTAGTACCGACCTCTCTTGACAACTCTTATTATTTTTACAAACCTTGGCGCTACTGGAAAATTTCTGCTAAAAATAACAAATAATTCTTTCCTTTTTTAATGCATATTGTATAGAAAAATTGATCCGTTAACTTCGTCTAATTATCACTGATTTGCATAAAACCATCCGCAATCGTTAGCGGAATTGGATTAAAGGGGTGCACTGTGTCTTACTCTATTTCTCTTTCTTTTCCCGATGGTTCGAAACGTGACTACCACGCTGAAATAACCGGTTTAGAGCTAGCTGAATCTATTTCTAAATCACTTGCAAAAAAGGCAGTCGCTTATAGTCTTGACGGAGTTATTCGGGATCTTTCCGACCCATTAGGGCAATCCGGTCAGGTGGAAATCATCGTCCGTGATGATCCACGTGCTCTCGAATTAATACGCCATGATTGCGCACACGTTTTAGCTGAAGCAGTGCAAGAACTATTTGCCGGTACACAAGTCACAATTGGCCCAGTTATCGAAAATGGTTTTTATTACGATTTTGCGCGTGAACAACCCTTTACTTTAGATGACCTCACCGCTATCGAAAAGAAAATGCGTGAAATTATCCAACGTAATAAACCTTTTAGAAAAGAAATTTGGCCTCGTGAAAAAGCTAAGAAAATTTTTCTTGAAAAAGGTGAACTTTATAAAGTTGAACTTATCAATAGCGTTCCTGAAGACCAAGATGTGAAAATCTATTATCAAGGTAATTGGTTTGATCTATGCCGCGGTCCACACATGCGATCCACTGGCCAAATCGGTAATGCGTTTAAATTGATGAAAGTTGCAGGAGCTTATTGGCGTGGCGATTCAAATAACCCTATGTTGACCAGAATTTATGGTACAGCGTTCGCCAACGAAAATGACCTAAAATCCTATATTCAAATGTTAGAAGAGGCCGAAAAACGCGATCACCGCCGTCTAGGACGCGAAATGGATTTATTCCACTTTCAAGAAGAAGGCCCAGGGATGATTTTTTGGCACCCAAAAGGCTGGAAAATGTTCCAAACTTTAGTTGATTATATGCGCCGGCGAATGGATAAGCACGAATACGCTGAAGTCAACGCACCACAAGTTCTTGATAAATCACTTTGGGAAACGTCCGGCCACTGGGAATGGTATCAGGAAAATATGTTTAAAGCAACTCCGGCAGCTGATGGTGCGGATGATGAGCGTATCTACGCCCTTAAGCCGATGAACTGCCCTGGCCATGTACAAATTTTTAAACATGGTTTGAAATCTTATCGTGATTTACCTGTTAGACTTGCTGAATTTGGCTTTATCCATCGTTATGAACCTTCAGGTTCTTTACACGGTCTTATGCGTGCACGTGGCTTTACACAAGACGATGCGCATATTTTTTGTACAGAAGAACAATTAGCCGACGAATGCCTTGCTATTAACGATCTGATCTTGTCGACTTATGCCGATTTTGGCTTTGAGGACATCAGCCTCAAACTCTCAACACGCCCTGAAAAACGCGTTGGCTCGGACAAATTATGGGATCACGCAGAAAATATCATGGCATCCGTTCTCAAAACGATTGAAAAAAAATCAGAAGGACGAATCAAAACAAGTATCCTTCCCGGCGAAGGTGCATTTTACGGGCCAAAATTCGAATATACCCTGAAAGATGCTATCGGTCGCGAGTGGCAATGTGGAACGACACAGGTGGACTTCAATTTGCCTGAACGTTTTGGTGCATTCTACATCGACAAGGATTCCGAAAAACGCCAGCCCGTTATGATTCATCGGGCTATTTTTGGATCAATGGAACGTTTTCTAGGTATATTGATTGAAAATTTCTCTGGACATATGCCGCTTTGGCTTTCTCCTCAACAGATTGTTACAGCGACAATTACATCTGAAGCGGATGAATATGCAAAAGAAATAACAGCAAAACTCCAAACCCTAGGCCTGTCAGCAATATCGGACCTTCGCAATGAAAAAATTAATTATAAAATACGCGAACATTCTCTACAAAAAGTTCCTGTCATCCTGATATGCGGTAAACGAGAAGCCGAAACAAACAGCGTAAATATGCGCCGATTAGGAAAGGAGGGGCACATTTCTTTATCTATAGAAGAACTCATAAAAAAACTCTCTGATGAAGCGCTGCCACCAGATTTACGCCGCCTAATAAACGCCTAAAACAAATATAAAACACGATGGCTGTGAGGTTCTCTGCTATATCACCGTGCTCTGTCGAGTATACGTTTGCATTCAATTAATTCAAATAACGTTTGCTGAAGCAATGCTTTATCTGTTTTGTTTTGATGATCATCGACAAAATCTACGGCTTCACCCTCCTCACCTTTAATGAATCCTAAAAGTCCGAACGCTGCCTTCTTAGATTTAGGCTGAGCAGGCTCAGATATTTGTTCTGTGTGTTTTTTTTCTGTTATAATACTCTCAGCAGCGGGATCACCGCTGCCGAGCGCCGTGACAAAAGCAGTACCGTTTTCTTTTAAAAGGCGCTGCACGCCCTTTATAGTATATCCTTGCCCGTAAAGCAGCTGCTTAATACCGCTAAGAAAATCGACATCAACAGGACGATAATAGCGCCTCCCGCCACCGCGTTTTAGCGGCCTAATCTGAGTAAAACGTGTTTCCCAGAACCTTAATACATGCTGCGGGAGCTCCAGTAACTCGGCTACCTCGCTAATCGTGCGAAAAGCATCCGGGCTCTTGTCCATTTTGCAATACCTTACCTAAAATTACACAATGACTCTGTAATCACTACTCAAATTTAACTTTTTTACCAATATTGCCTAACAATAAGACCCCCCCCCACTACACTCAGGTAGCCCCCTTGCCCAGAGTGAAGCAAAAAACTCTAACTAATACAAGCCTCTTTAGCGAAAACACAGCATTTTAACACTACTTATTTGTGAGAGTTATTTTCTGTTTCACACGGTGCGTATCTAAAATTCTTTTCTTAAGCACATTCGCTGCCCTAAATGTTACCACACGCCGCGGCGGAATAGGTGCCTCGACGCCTGTTTTCGGATTACGTCCAACTCGCTCGCTTTTATTGCGAACTTGAAAAGTTGCAAAAGAGGATAATTTTACCATCTCACCTTTCACAAGTGAATTGCAAATTTCGTCTAAAACCAATTCAACCAAGGCTGCTGATTCAGTGTGTGACAAGCCGACTTTCCTACAAACCGCGCCAGCTAAATCTGCACGTGTTATTGTTTTACTTGCCATCGTAACTACCTATTAAACATTAAAAATTACAGAGTGATTTATACGGTTTATTCAAATATGGTCAAGCTGCTATAATTCACCAACGAACAAGAACCGCTCCCCACGTAAACCCACCGCCCATAGCTTCTAGCATAATGAGATCTCCTTTCTTTATTCTTCCATCTTGAACAGCAGTTGTCAAAGCTAATGGCACCGATGCCGCCGACGTATTACCATGTTGATCGATGGTAATCACAACCTTGTCTATTGTGATTCCCAGTTTTTTAGCTGATGCTTCAATGATACGTTTATTAGCCTGATGGGGTACAAACCAATCTAAGTGAGAAGGATTTACGCCAACTGCTGCAAAACAATCATCAACCACATCAGTTATCATACCGACCGCATGTTTAAAAACTTCCCGCCCCTCCATGCGCAAATAACCTACTGTTTGCGTTGTCGAAGGACCACCGTCAACATACAATTTATCAACATGCGCGCCATCAGAGCGTAACTTAGCAGATAATATACCTCGGTCGTGGGTAAAATCGCCATCAGCTTCTTGCGCTTCCAAAACAGCTGCACCTGCACCATCACCAAATAAGACACACGTCGTGCGATCCCTCCAGTCTAAAATTCGAGAGAACGTTTCAGACCCAATTATCAAAATTCTTTTAGCCGCTCCGCAGCGTAAATAAGCATCCCCTGTTGTTAACGCAAAAATAAAACCAGAGCAAACAGCCTGAATATCAAAAGCAAAACCATGTTCCATTCCCAACGCGTACTGAATTTCAACAGCAGAAGCAGGAAAAGTACGGTTGGGCGTCGAAGTTGCTAAAATGATACAATCAATGTCTTTTATTGTCATGCCAGCACTTATCAGTGCAGCCCGTGCTGCCTCTATTCCTAGAGAAACCGTTGTTTCATTTTCTCCAGCAATATAACGTTGGCGAATTCCTGTACGCTGAACAATCCACGAATCAGATGTTTCAATAAATTTCGTAATCTCATCATTCGATAAGCTTTTCTTTGGCAAGGCACTTCCTACACCACACATAACTGATCGGATCATTCAGCCATAATCCTCTCCTGATTTTTTTTGCATGTACTACAAATATTAATCATATCACTTCCGCATCAATCACAGACTCATTTTTGTCGTCAAAAAACGCCGCTTTACCCGCGTGAAAAAGCCGCAAATCTGTGGATATTTTTTCCAAGAGTCTATTATTAACCATTTCATAACCAACACGAATAGCAGAAGCAAAGCCATTAGCGTTGGCGCTACCGTGGCTTTTTATAACGACTCCGTTTAAACCCAAAAGAACGCCGCCATTAGCTTTATCAAGGTCCATTTTGGATTTAATTTTGCGGAAAGCATTGCGAGACAAAAAATAGCCAAAATACGAAAAAATGGAACTACGCATAGCAGTGTTCAAGATTTCAGCCATTTGGCGCGCAGTCCCTTCCGCAGTTTTTAAAGCGATATTCCCTGAAAATCCTTCAGTCACAACGACATCAACAGTCCCTTTTCCAATATCACTACCTTCAACAAATCCCTTATACTCCAACCCTTCTAATTGCACTTCACGCAACATCGTTCCAGCTTTTTTGATTTCATCGAGCCCCTTGATCTCTTCAACACCTACGTTTAGAAGCCCAACGGTTGGTTTTTTAACGTTATATAAAGCGCGAAACATGCCAGCACCCATAACGGCCAAATCAACTAGCTGGCCGGCAGATGCACCAATTGTCGCACCAATATCCAAAACAATACTCTCACTGCGAAGCGTCGGCCAAATACCGGCAATTCCGGGACGTTCGGCCTCTGCCATCATTCTTAAACAAAAATAAGACATCGCCATGAGTGCACCAGTATTGCCAGCGGAGATACAAGTATCAGCCTCTCCATTTTTTACAGCCTCAATCGCATGCCACATTGACGATTTCCCACGCCCATTGCGAAGCGCTTGACTTGGCTTCTCATCCATGCGCGTGTAACTTTCTGTGGAATAAAAGCGTGACGCGGCGGCCAAATAAGGATAATTTTTTAAAACTGGCCTAACAGCTTCATCTGTCCCATAAAATAAAAAACTGATATTTGGCAAGTATTTTTGCGCAACTGCCGCTCCCGCAATAGTAACCTCTGGGCCATAATCACCACCCATCGCATCCACAGAAATTTTAATCACGCCTATATATCCTGTATCTTTAAATTTATATTGAAATTTCTTGCCACCGAACCCAGCGCAAAACTCATCGCTAAAGATATTTGTGCAAAAATACCGTTTTTACACTAACATACAACAGCTAAGTTTTACGTATTAATAATTATTTCCATTGTTTTAAAATAGA
This sequence comes from Bartonella australis AUST/NH1, assembly GCF_000341355.1. Taxonomy (NCBI): domain Bacteria; kingdom Pseudomonadati; phylum Pseudomonadota; class Alphaproteobacteria; order Hyphomicrobiales; family Bartonellaceae; genus Bartonella; species Bartonella australis. The sequence continues at coordinate 744,554 of NC_020300.1, read as the reverse complement.
AAATGGTGATAAATCCTCTTCAGCCTTTCCTATACCTTCAATTGTGCTCATATTTACACCTTCTTTGCGCGGATAATGATCAATTGACAATTCAAAAAATTCTTCCATGACCGCGCCAATATCGATTTCACCACCGTAAAAAGTTTCTGGTGTATCTGGTCCGTCCGAATCTAAAAACAACTCACCTGTATCTTCTGGTATTTGTGGCTTGGCCAAATTTGAATCTTCGGGAACGAATACAACATCAATATTTTCACGGAGGATATTTTCCAACGCTTCCAATGTAACAACGCATGATTGTACAATATGGGCCCGTAATAAACCTTTTATGCGTACTCCGCGTTTTTTCCATGGCAAAATATGGAACTCTCCTTCGAAAAATTTTACTTCAACCAAATTGTGATTCTTAGCCAACTGTGCGCACTCTCGCTTATCCGCGCGAACACGCACCTTTACACCTTTAACGGGTAATGAACGTACCGATATAGGATAGGCTATAGCAAACGTCATTTGAGCAACATTTTGAACATTCATCACCAACTCCAAAATTATGCATTACTGGTTTAGTATACCGCACTTTTATTTAACAAAATTACATTTTGTGAACTTTTTTTTAAAAAAAACTCTTTATGATATAATTTGTTTTATAATAAGAGGGCTTAGTGTAAGCTATGGCGGATTATGCTAAATTAGGCTAAAAGTGAAAAAATTAAATCTGTTTTCTTGTCGTATGTAATAAGAGTAAAATGGAGATATCATTGTTTCAGATACCCCGTAGAGTCACCTTAATTAAATATAAATCATCGATTTCTCTCTTAATGGTTGCTATGGCAATTTTTCCTGGTTGTAGTTCAGTTAGCTCTCTTAATTTAAGCCAGACGTATAATGAAGGCTATATCCTCGATCAAAACGCTCTTGATTCTGTCTCTGTCGGATCAAGTCAGGAACAGGTGCTTATAGCTTTAGGATCTCCCTCGCTTAAAATAAAATATGATGATGAAGTTTTCTATTATATCTCGCAAACCTGGTATCGCGGGGCGCGATTCTTGAAGGCAAAAATTGTTGATCGTAAAATTTTGGCTGTTTATTTTGACAAAGATAAGCAAGTTGTAAAAGTAGCTAATTATGGTTTACGAGACGGTCAAATATTCGATTTCATCACGCAAACTACGCCAACTCCTGGTAAAGATCAGTCTTTCTTGACCCAAATGATCAAAAGCGTCGTCACTACCACAAACCTACCGACCACTAATCGTTGAGTTTTAACAACGCTGATAAAAGCTCAGGGCTGACAGGTTTTTTTGTCGTTTTCATAGGCGTTTTTTTTTGCCATACTGTCGAGGAGTGCATTTACAAGCTTCGGCTCATCACCCTCAAAGAATGCCTTCGCTACGTCAACATACTCATTCACAACAACGGCGGTAGGCACATCTTTGCGATTCATTAATTCCCACAAACCCGCGCGCAAAATAGCTCGTAATATTGAATCAAGTCGCGAAAGTGACCATTCTTCAGAGAGTTGCTGATGGAGCATTGGGTCGAGCTTTTTTTGATCCTGTACAACACCGGCTATGATAGCTTGGAACCACTGCAAATCAGCGTCAAGATACTGGTCACCGTCAATATTTTTTCCTAAACGATAAGTCTCATACTCAGCTACTACTTCCGTAACACTGGTGCCTACTATATCCATTTGATAAAGCGCTTGTACTGCAGCAAGCCTCGCCGCTCCGCGTTTATTGGCTAAACGTAGAGAATGTCCTTCTTTTACATCAGCCATATTAAGCGACTACCTCCATTTTTTTTTCAGAGCAATCATACATAAAGCAGCTTCAGCAGCAAAACCGCCCTTATTTTTTTTATCCTGTTTTGCACGTATCCACGCTTGTTGTTCGTTTTCAACAGTTAAAATACCATTCCCAATAGCTAACTGTTCATGGATAGTTAAATCCATTAATGCCCGACAAGAATTATTAGCGACGATTTCAAAATGATATGTTTCCCCTCGAATAACACAACCAAGCGCTACATAACCATCGTATGGTACATTGCCTTTTTTTTCAGCAAAAGCTATCGCGCCAGGGATTTCTAGCGCTCCTGGAACCGTCTCGATATCGTAACTCGCTTCGGCTTTTTGTAAAACATCAACTGCACCTGCAAGAAGTTCGTCGGAAAGCTGACTATAAAAACGCGCTTCGACAATTAGCAAATGTAATTTTTTTGGTGCCTTCGTTGTCATAAGGGCGCTCTCAATAAAAATAAACACAAAAACTTCGGGTAACATTCCAAAAAAATATAGCAGATTTTTCAGTTCATTCACCCTTTATTTTACAGCTAAAGAGTCTGGCAACGTAACGAGAAAGCTGGTCAATTTCTAGATTTACCTGATCTCCAACTCCAGCTTGCCCCCATGTTGTCATTTTAAGTGTATGGCGAATAATCAGAACATCAAAGATATTACCTTCAACACCATTAACGGTCAAAGACGTACCATTAAGCGCGATAGAACCTTTTTCTGCAATAAAGGGTGCAAAATGTGGAGGAACTTGTAAATAAAAACGAACAGCATCGCCCTCATTTTTTTTATCAAGAATCTCGGCTAAACCATCGATATGTCCGGAAACTAAATGGCCTCCCATTTCATCACCGAGCCGCAAAGAGCGTTCTAAATTGACAAAAGTCCCTCTGGTCCACTGTGAAAGATTAGTCAAACGCAATGTTTCTTCCCATGCTTCCACGGCAAACCAATTATCGTCTGTCTGTTTCAGCGTACGTTCAATGATTGTCAAACAAATACCCGAACATGCGATTGATGCGCCAATTTCTAAATTTTCTACGTTATAGCGAGTAGAAATATCTAAACGCACCCCTTTCTCTAAGGGCGTGATATCTTTAACACAACCAATATCTGTCACAATCCCTGTGAACATAGCGTCTTACGCCTCCATTTATAAAAACGGTCATTTCCTAACATTTTTGTTTCAATTTTATCAAACCCTGAAATATAAATTTCGAGATCGGGAGCTTCTACACGGTCTTCGCCCAAAATAACCGATGTATAAAAACACAGTAAATAATCTACACAACCCGCATTTAAGAATCTCTCCGCTGTTTCAGCTCCCCCCTCTAGTAAAACACTGTTGACTCCATGTAGACGAAGCAACTTTAAAATAGAAAGGGGCTGCATGAAATTATTATCAGCTTTCACTGGATATACAGAAACGCCGCATTGTTTCAGTGCTATTTTTTTGCTTTCTTTTGAAAAATCCATACCACAAATAATCCATGTTGGAATTCTTGTCGCTGTTTGGATAACCTTTGCATCAATCGGAATACGTAAATCTGTATCCAAAATTACGCGTATAGGTGAGCGCATTTCAAGTCCTGGTAAACGGCAACTTAAATCTGGATTATCAGCTAATATAGTGCCGATACCGACCATAATGGCGTCATTTTGAGCACGCAAAGTATGGGTATATGTACGAGAAATTTCTCCACTAATTTTTATCCTACCTTGTCTTTTTTTTCCCAAACCATTATCTGCAGAGATCGCCATCTTTAACGTAACTTCACATCGATTTAGTTTCTTTACACATAAGTAAGAGCTTAACGTTTCAAAAGCTTCTTCAGCTAAAACCCCCTCAACAACTTCGATACCAGCTGCACGCAAGCGAGCAATACCACGGCCACAAACTCGCTTATCTAAATCAGTAAGAGCGACGGCAACTCGTGAAATGCCTGAATCAATGAGAGCATTTACACATGGTGGCGTTCTTCCATAATGTGCGCAAGGTTCTAAAGTAACATAAGCGGTAGCGCCGCGGGATAATGGGCCGGCCATACGTAAAGCCTGCACTTCAGCATGGGGCCTCCCCCCGGGGGCCGTTACGCCGTAGCCCACGATAGACTCGCCTGTATTATCGCTTCGCACAATTAACGCGCCGACGGAAGGATTTTCACCGGTGAGGCCGACGTGGCGCTCCGCTAAACGGATAGCTGCTGCCATAAATCGGTCATCTTGTATTTTTTTTTCATTCATCAAAACAAAATTCTGCATCCGCTGCGCTTTTTGACAATTCATCTATAACATCATGAAAGTCACTTGCATTGCGAAAATCCCGATACACTGACGCAAAACGGATATAAGCAATATCATCTATGCCTTTTAATGCTTCCATTACAAGATGCCCAATTTTTTTTGAGGCAATCTCAGGTTCTCCTAAATTCTCAAGCTGACGTACAATGCCGGAAATTGCCCGCTCAATACGGTCAGGATCGATATTACGTTTACGTACTGCTACATCAACTGATCGCATTAATTTATCGCGATCAAATGATTCGCGACGGCCGCTCTTTTTTAAGACCAAAAGTTCGCGCAACTGAATACGCTCAAATGTTGTAAAACGGCCGCCACAAATAGAACACACACGTCGACGGCGAATGACCGCCCCCTCTTCCGCAGGACGCGAATCCTTAACCTGCGTATCCTCACATTGACAATAAGGGCAGCGCATCCTTTTTGTACCTCAACAAGTGCTAATAAGAATAAATAGGGAAATTATCTGTCATATTTTTCACCTTTTGCTTGACGGCTATTTCAACAGAAGCATTTTCCTCATCGCTCTTTGCTATCCTCAAACCGTCAAGAATTTCCGAAATAAAATCCGCAATCTGAATGAATTCACTTTCCGTAAAACCGCGTGTCGTCGTAGCAGGCGTACCTAAACGAATACCAGAAGTTATAAACGGTTTTTCGGAATCAAAAGGAACACTATTTTTATTGCAAACGATATTAGCGCGTCCCAAAGCTGATGCTGCATACTTCCCTTTCAAATTTTTGGAACGTAAATCAATTAATAATAAATGATTATCCGTACCACCAGAAACAATATCGAATCTATTATCTTGCAACTTCTTTGCCAAAGTTTTAGCATTAGCAACTACATTGGCGGCGTAATCTTTAAAAGAAGGTTGTAATGCTTCGCCTAAAGCGACCGCTTTAGCAGCGATGACATGCATTAAAGGACCACCTTGAAGACCGGGGAAAACCGCTGAGTTAATTTTTCCAGCTAAAGCTTCATCATTCGTCAATATCATGCCTCCACGGGGGCCACGTAACGATTTATGCGTTGTAGTAGTAACAATATGAGCGTAAGGTACGGGGGAAGGGTGGACGCCACCAGCCACTAAACCTGAAATATGAGACATATCGACCATTAAGTAAGCCCCAATTTCATCTGCAATCTCGAGAAACCGCTTCCAATCCCATAAACGAGAATAAGAAGTCCCACCTGCTATAATAAGCTTCGGTCTATATTCCTTTGCAAGACGCTCAACACCTTCCATATCGATAAGCTGATCTTCTTCGCGCACACCGTAGGCGACAGCATTGAACCACTTTCCTGACATATTGACAGATGAACCGTGGGTAAGGTGACCTCCAGAATTTAAATCCAACCCCATAAATATGTCGCCAGGCTGGAGCAAAGCTAAAAATACAGCCTGATTCATCTGACTGCCAGAATTGGGCTGAACATTTGCAAAAGCAGCACCGAAAAGCTTTTTTGCTCGTTCAATTGCCAATTCTTCAATCAAATCAACAAAATGGCAACCACCATAATATCGATCCCCTGGATAACCTTCTGCGTATTTATTAGTAAGAATCGACCCTTGTGCTTCAAGAACTGCCCTCGAAACAATATTTTCTGATGCAATCAGCTCGATTTCGCAACGTTGACGTTCAAGCTCACCGTTGATAGCGTCGCGCACCGCAGGATCAACAGATTGCAGGCTATTATTAAAAAAGGAATTCCGTAAATCACGCATCGTTTCGGTCATAAAATGTATCCTAACATTAAAAAAGAATACTAAACGATAACACAACACACCCCACAGACAAACTACTTTAGAACCATTTTAATTCAAAAAGCACAAATACGGAGAATATTTATCTCATTTCCCTACTTAAACAACAAAATTTTAACCATATCATATATAAAAATGGCGTGAGGTAATTTCCTAAAATTCCCCTAACTTATCATTGCGGCTATATGCTCTGCGTGAGTGAGGCAAATTATGATTCCGAAATACTCAATGACCGGAGCTAAATGCAATGTTATAAGTCTGATACGACAGTAAAAATCAACTCAGGGACAATATAATGGCGGCAAAAATATTTATCGACGGTGAACACGGCACAACCGGGCTGCAAATACGAAAGCGCCTAATAAAGCGTCCCGATTTAGAATTACTCTCTATTCCTCACGCAAATAGACACGAAATCACTTTTCGGCAAGATTATTTCAACCAATCTGATATTGCCATTTTATGTCTCCCAGATGATGTTGCGCGCAAAACCGTCAAATTGCTTAAAAATAATAAAAAAATCAGAATCATTGACAGCTCGACAGCGCACCGTATTACACCAGGCTGGATTTATGGCTTTCCCGAAATGACGGCAGGACAGAAAGAACGCATCCAAACGGCGCGCTATGTTACTAACCCTGGGTGTTATCCTACTGGTGCAATCAGCTTACTTCGGCCGTTACGTGAAGCAGGTTTACTTACACCTTATTATCCAATATCAATTAATGCTATATCCGGATACACAGGCGGCGGCAGACAATTGATTGCCCGAATGGAAAAACAATGCGAGCAAGATTCTCGTCAGGAAAATTACTTTATTTATGGGCTTAATCTTAAGCATAAACATGTGCCAGAAATTAAAACCTATGGACAAATTAATCACACGCCCGTTTTTGTGCCGAGTGTCGGCCACTTTCCCCAAGGAATGATAGTGAATCTTCCACTTCATCGTAATCTTTTCGCAAAATCAGCCAATTGCTCTGATTTACGCGAAATTTTCAACGCCCACTATGAGGGCCAAAACGTCATATCAATCGCATCACAAGAAGAAACAAATACACTCACTAAATTAGATCCAGAATGCTTAGTACACAAAGATGGTATGAAAATTTTCATTTTTGGAAACGAAAGCGAGGGCGTCTTCAATTTGTGCGCTGTATTAGATAATTTAGGGAAAGGCGCGGCCGCAGCCGCTATTCAAAATCTCGACCTAATGCTCTCAAATCACTGATATAATCCCTGATTGCAAATCTCCTATTCGACGATACGGTACGCCCCTTTTGTTGCGCGCCAATGCACAACCGAAAAACACAATATTACTAGCGCGACGCTCTGATGAATAAGCCCCCAACCTATTGGCACTTCATTTAACAACGTAACAATACCTAAAAGTGCCTGAAAAACTATAATAACGCACAAAAAAAGTGCGCGACGAGCGTGAATCGAATTGGGAATGTTTTTTTGTACGTACAAAGCATGAATAATCGCCGCAATAAATAAAAGATAAGCAAAACAACGGTGAATAAATTGGACTGTTAAAGGATTTTCGAAAAAATTGAGCCAAACCGGATTATAACTCAATAACCCATCAGGAATGATCTGACCATCCATAAAAGGCCATGTATTGTAAGCCTTACCTGCGTGAAGACCTGCAACTAAAGCACCAAAATAAATCTCAGTCAAAATAAGAAAAACAAGCCAACCTGCGAAATATTGAACCGCCCTCTTCGCCGGTTTTTCTGAATATTCTGCGAGACCTCGTGATAAATAAGTGACAAAAATAATAACGAAGCATGCCGCCAACAGATGAATAGCTAAACGATATTGGCTAACGCTTGTCAAATCACTTTGACCAAGACCTGAAGCCACCATCCACCAACCGATGACGCCTTGAACGGCGATAAGAATTGGCACAGCGACAAGTTTAAGAAAAAATTTTTTTTCAATAGATTTAGTAGCCCAAAACCAGATAAAACCCAATAAAGCCACGAGACCAACGAGACGACCAAGGACGCGGTGCCCCCACTCCCACCAAAAAATCGCTTTAAATGCGCTTAATGTCATATCGCGGTTAAGGAGCTTATATTGCGCTATTTGCTGATATTTTAGAAATTCTTCTTGCCATTGATCTACACCTATTGGTGGAATCACACCGTGGATTGGTTTCCATTCGGTTATTGATAATCCTGATCCCGTCAAACGAGTAGCCCCTCCCACCAAAACTATTGCCAAACACAGCAATAAAATAATATAAAGCCACGCTCTAATTTGTCTCCGATTTTGTCTTCGTAGCGGTGTTAAAATAACATCATTACTCAGTCTGTTTTTTATCATTTTGAATTACCCCCGAAATCCGGTCTCCAACCGCGGACATCTCTTCACTCTTAAAATAAAGTCTCAATCATTTGAATGAGTGCGTCAATGCCGCATAAAAATAACTATTTTTGTTATAATAGATGATTAATACCCCCGATCACGCAACCTTAATATAAAATTATCTAGTTGATAGGCCTCAAAAATTTAAATAGAATCCACGTCATCTGACGGTGTCCGTATTAAAACGATACTACAACTCTAAAAACCCGTCGACTATACAATTTATGCTAATTTATAGTTTTGTTCACAGGCTGCTTAGCTAAAAATAATTAAAGTCGCCACATTCTGTCCATGAACAAGCTCTTACTAAAAATTCAGTTTTATTCTTTTTAGTATAATTGGTCATATTGTTATTAAAAGAAAAATTGAATACATTCTCAAGTAAAGTATTTTTTTTGAAATGGCCTAAAGACACAACTATATCAATAGTTACTTAAGTATATTATAAAAATATCTTAATTTATTTTGCATTTGATATATTCTAAGCGCTTTCTTGCTTCGTTGGTTAATACTGCTTTAATGGTAATAGAACCGTCATAGTGGCTTTCTTGCTCTATTTTGCCAGAATTTTTATAAAACCAGTCAATAAGCCACATCTCATTAGGCTTTAAAATAAGTTCAAAACTTTGCGTTTCACCAGAAATTCGCGCTTCAACTGCCATTAACAACTGTTTCAGCCCCTCACCAGTGAGCGCTGACGCCATTAGCACTGGATTTAAGGATGTTTTCGCGCTTGTTCGCAAAACGCTCAGGGTGTGTTTATCCAATATATCAATCTTATTCCAAACCTCCAAAATACGGTCTGTATCACCAATATCAACGCCAAGACTTGAAAGTATTTCTAAAACATCTTGGCTATGAGCACGATGATCAGGATCAGACATATCTCTCACATGGAGAATTAAATCAGCTTCAACCACTTCTTCGAGGGTTGCTCTGAAAGCCGCAATCAAATGTGTGGGTAAATCAGAGATAAAACCCACAGTGTCAGATAAAAGGATAGTTTGCCCATGAGGAAGAATAATTTTACGTAAAGTTGGGTCAAGTGTTGCGAACAGCATATTTTTTGTTAAGACATTTGCACCACTTAAATAATTGAAAAGCGTTGATTTTCCTGCATTGGTGTATCCCACTAAAGCGACGACGGGGTGAGGCGTCTTTTTTCTCTTTGCTCTATGAAGGGAACGCGTTTTCACAATAGTGTCTAATTCGCGGCGGATACGAGTGATTTTATCTTGTAAAAGGCGTCTATCCGCTTCGATTTGAGTTTCACCAGGACCACCTAAAAAACCACGGCCACCGCGTTGCCTTTCCAAATGTGTCCAACTGCGAACAAGTCTGCTTTTTTGATAAGATAAATGCGCCAGTTCAACTTGCAGAACCCCTTCTTTTGTCCGCGCACGATCGCCAAAAATTTCGAGAATTAAAACTGTTCTATCAATGACCTTGCAATTCCACGATTTTTCTAAATTATGCTGCTGCACAGGTGTAAGACAATGGTCTACAATCGCGAGTGCAATACGGTGCTTACTTATATAATCAGCAAACGTGTCTACCTTGCCCGCCCCAAAGAAAGTTAAGGGACGTGGCGTAGTGATATTAATAATTTCATGATGAACAACATTCAGCTTAATAGCGCACGCTAACCCTACTGCTTCCTTCACCCGAGAAGCAATTGAACGTTCACCTAAAATTTCTTTACTCCCCTGCCCATTATAGACCGGTACAAAAACAACAGCGCGCACCCGCTCCGCAATCTGCGAAATAAATTTCTCAGACCTTTTATTTTCATCCATCATGATATAATTTAAACGGCAATTTTAAAAAAGACAAAAATCTTTGGAAAACGGCCTTTCTATTCGGCCCCTTCAGCTTCAAACATCTGCACGGCTTGCCCCGGCATGATCGTGGAGATGGCGTGCTTATAGACCAGTTGTACGTGCCCATCACGACGTAAAAGAATACAAAAATTGTCAAACGACGTTACCATACCAGTTAATTTAACGCCGTTCACAAGGAAAACTGTAAGAGAAATTTTTTGCTTTCGAACTGTATTTAAAAACGCATCTTGCAGGTGCTGCGATCGTTCTGCCATTATTTCTATACCTTTACCTCGGATTACATGGGATATTCATAAACGCATATCGACTGAAAAATAGCAAATTGTCAACGCGCTGGCATTAGAAATTTAATAAAATGTCGCTCGGTAAAAAATTACTATTCTGGGATTAAGCATTATACAGAAATAAGAGTAAACATTAAATACGAAACTCCTCAGCACCTGTTTTTACTGATTATTGTATTTTAAAATCGGCCTTTCTATTTTTACGCAGAAGACGCCGACGCATACAATGCTTTTTTAAAGTAAAAAAAATCGCATATATTTCACTTACGAGACGATATAAATAACCGCTCCTCAACTAAAAAGCGCTAAAGCACTCCGCACAATCGTAATGGTCCTTATTAGACATTTAGGCCCGCGACACTGCCATTAGGCCAAACTTATAGCAGTAAAACTAGTACAATAGTTTACCTTAGCTATAATCTTATATATAAAATCCACCAACATATTGTTTTAATGGATTTCATACTATTTCTGAATCAGCAACAAGGATGGCGTTAACTTTATATTGATAAGTTTAAAACTTTTATTCTAAAACATATTCCTTTATAAACAATTAACGGCTAATATATCAAAAATACCAGAAAAAATTTCTTCTCTGTCTGTTAAAGTATGAGGCGAGTATGGCACGCAGAACTGAATTACAAATGTTTGAAGTTGAAGTTGAGGAAGCTCTCGAAAAAGCGATGAACCGCGACTTTGGCGATGCCGCGATCGAAACAATATCGCCAAATGATTCTGCGAATCTCATCAATGTAGATGATTTGATACAAAAAATTGCAACAGCAGAAGAGGAGATTCTTATTGAAAACGACGTTTTAGCCCCTATCCCCGATATTCATAATGATGCTGTTGTTGATGAATCTGTCGTTAAACAGATTTTTGATCAAAAATCTACACACGAATTTTCTGGCGGAACTGTGCATGATACATTATTGCCCGCGCTCCCTCTTCCTGCCAACGATGATGTAACATCTCCCTTAAACTTTGGACCATTAAAACAAACTTCTGTCTCTCGAATTTATTGGACTACAACAGCTTTTAGTGCTTTATGGGCGACAGGAGGTGCTGTCGTTGCCCATAAGCTAGCTCCTATTGAACTAAACTCTTTAGCTAACATAATTTCCTTTGTTACATCGCCTACGGGGTTAGCCGTAATAGCGGGGACAGCGATTCCTATCCTTATGTCTTGGGGATTTGCCCAATTAACAAAACGCTCAAATGAATTACGCAATGTTGCCGTTTTTATGATAAACGCCGCACAGCGCCTTGGTGGATTGCAAAACGCGCCTGAAAAACAAGCCGCCGTTATAGGGCAAACTATTCGTGAAGAAGTAGCCGCGATGAACGAGGAAATTGAGCGCACCCTTGGGCGGGCCGTCGAACTTGAAGCTATTATACAAGGGGAAGTTAATAATCTTGAACGAGCCTATATTGAGAATGAATCGCGTATTCATACGTTAATTAAAGGATTGAATAACGAGCGCATAGCGATTTTAAATCATGCTGATCGTGTGCAATCAACAATTCAAGGAACGCAAAAACAACTGAATGATGAATTTGGCCTCGTTACGTCGAAAATTGCGGCTAATATCGAAAAATTTGCGCAGACCCTTTCCCAAACTTTGCAAAAACAGGGAGAGGATCTTGTCAGTAAACTCTCTTACGCGGGCGATGGAACAACAAATCAGCTCATTGAAAAATTTAATGAAACAGCAGAACAGATTCAGCAAAAAAATATAGAATTTTTTCACAAATTAGGAGAAAACTTTAATAATTTTTCGGAACGTTTTGGTGATAATGAAAAACAATTAGAAGAGGCCTTCAAAGAAATGGTTGTTAAAGCCGAAATGCATATCGGCAAAATTACAACGCATATACAAACTGAAGCAGATAAAACTTTATCTAAAGTCGATGAACAATTTAAAACGCTGGATGAGGCAATTGTCGATCGCAGCAATCAGTCATTGCAAGATTTTGACGAAAAGGTCATAAAACTCGATGAGAAAGCGTATAAGCTCTCGTCTACTTTTGATAATATAACCTCCGAAGCAATTAAAGCCTTTGAAGACCGTCTGGTAACTGTCGACCTTTCCCTCAAAAAGCATAGTGATTCTATTGTAGAATCTTTCGCCTCTCGTAGCCAAGCTTTGGAAGATAATGCTGAAAAACTTGGCGAATTTTTGGAAAACCATATCTCGCAAATTGATGCAAATCTTAGAGAAAAAACTGCTAATATTGCTGATGTGTTTACAAGCGGCCACGACACTATCCTGTCTGCGATTGATAAAAGTAAAGAGGCGCTGAAAGAGGAAGTTAAAAATGTCGACAATGCGGTCATTGATGTTATACAAGAGCGCTTTCAGGATTTCAAATCACAACTCTCTGATCAAAGAGATCTAATGGCAGATATGCTTGACGGTGAAAAAGATAAAATCGCCGATACTATGAAGCATCATATTGATACACTGACACAAAATACTTCAGACGCGGAAAAGATTTTTGTTAATAATATCCAAATTGTTAATCAACATGCTGAAACTCACGCAACCAATATAGCTCACTGTACAGAAAAGCTACAAGAAGTTGTCACACAAAGCTGCGAAACAATAAAAGAGGCCATAGAAGTACAAGCCCAAAATATTGATATACGTGCCGATGCTTTACGTGATTCTTTAGCTATCAATAGTTTTTCCCTTAACGAAGTCCTCGCGGGTCAAGCACGCACACTTGAACAGCGCGTGGAAACAATTCATGACCTTATTACCAAAAGTGACATACATATTGATACAGCACTAAAGCAGCAAATGGACTTCGTCGAAAGCGCAATTGTTAACAATAATGAAACTATAACCGAAGCTGTTCAACAGCATATCAAAAGCTTTGAAGATCACACCGAAATTCTTAAAAATACTCTCTCTCAGTCAAGTGATACGTTCTTTGGTGCTCTTGTTAACAATAATGAAACTATAACCGAAGCCGTTCAACAGCACATCAAAAGCTTTGAAGATCGCACTGAAATTCTTAAAAATACCCTCTCTCAGTCAAGTGATACGTTCTTTGGCGCTCTCGAAGTACGCATAGGATCTTTCGACGAAACCCTGGAAGGCCGTACGCGCCAAATCTTTGAACGTGCAGATATATTAGAAAAAACACTATCCGAGAAACTTGGCCGTGTATGCGACACCATCGAAGTGCAAACATCTATTATCGGAGAACGCTCCGACGATTTAAAAGCGTCTATCATTCTTGGTAATGAGCACAGCGAGACGATTCAAAAAGCGTTAGAAGCGAGTGTCGATGATATACGCACTACATTAGGTAATTCCGTAGATATGGTCACAGATAATGTTCGTAATGAAGCCATGAGAACGTCTGACGTTTTTTCTTCTACGGGTGAGCAAATGCTTTTATCGTTACGTAACGAAACCGACAAAGTACAAGAAAGACTCGTCGACATTTCCGAGAAATTGGCGCTCGTAATAGCTGATCAAGCAAAAAAATCAGAAGATTCTATCCTCTCTATCAGCAATAAATTTATTTCATCTTTTTCTGATGTTGCTTCAGAAGCGGAAAATGTTATTTCAGAATCTGGTAACCGTATTGTGACAAATGTTGAGCAAACAGTTTCCGAAATAAGCGAGAAAGTTCTTTCTGCTTTAGCTGAACAGACAACTTATACTACAGAAGCTTTCACAATGGCGGGAACCAACGCGCAGACCTTAATTAACGAAGTAGTCCACACTTCAACAACCGCAATTGAACAATTACTCAATGAACGCTCAAATATCCTACATCAATCTATGCAGGAGTTTAAAAACAATCTAGGGTGCCAGCTTGCCGATGTGAGCAATTGTTTAGAAGAAGCGAGAGATCAAACAACTGGCCAAATCTCAGAGCATGTTGAACACTTAGCAGAACTAACAGACTATCTGAATCAGGCTGCACAAAACACAACCGAATCAATTGAGCATTTAACGCAGCATGTCAGTAAACAACTCTCTCTCTCGGCCCAAGAAGCCGAACAGAGAATCTGTGCGCAAAATGAAGCTTTAATAAATACCCTTACACAGACGAACTCCGAGACCGTTCAAACCATGAACACGGTAAAAAAAGATATTGTTGATAATATCTCGACTATCATCGAACAATTGAATCAATCAACTTATAATATCTGCGAAAATAGCAATATTTTAATATCGGCGGTCCAAAATATTGATGGCCAATTTAGCGAAACTGCAAATAATTTCCTAGAAAGCACCAATCAAGTAGCAGAAAATTTATCAGCTTCTGGCCAAGCTCTCAACAGCAATGTAGAAATTTTGCAGTGGCTTTCCAAAAATACATTTGAACAAATTAACTGTATAATGAGCAAATTTAGCGAACACGCTCAAACGCTGTCTGAGGCTGTTCGGGCTCTTGAGCAATCAGAAAATACACTTAACGTGACTCTCGAAGAGAAACAAAGCACGCTCTCTATGTTAAGCGATACTCTTATTGCAAAGTCAGACGAAGTCAGTGAATTAATCAAACATTATGAAAACTCTCTTAATCTAGCGTTTGAGCGCACTGATAAAAATACGCGCGACTCTACGCAGTTACTGCATCAAACGCTTAATCAGCTTATTAACGAATCTTCGGCACGTTTTTCAGGAGCAACGGAAAATATACGCCGCTCAGCAGACGAAATTCGTCTAGAACTCTCGAAAATTAACGATGATATTAATCAAGGCGTCCAAGCACTACCAGAAAAAACAAAAGAAACAATGGACACAGTCCGTCACGCTCTAAATGAACAAATTACGGCGCTGAAGGATTTGGCAAGCGTTGTGCAAAATAATAGCCATATTAGCAAAAAAGATCCATTAACGTCAGTGTTTTCTACGCCGTTAACGTCCAGTAAGAATAATGCTTCTGCCCCTGAAAACATAAAGAAGATAGTGCCCCCCAAACCTATTCGGCAACAAGATCAGGAAACGGTAAAACCAAGTAAATGGGTATCCAATCTCTTAGCAAGGGCTTCGCACGAAGAAACATTATGCGAAGAAAGATATGATATCCCCTCTCCTCCACCTACGCAAATGAAACCTCGCACTGTAAGTGGATCTCTCAATTCATTGGCGACGGATATACTAAATGCCGTTAATCATGATGCTGCTGTTGAGTTATGGGGTAATTATCAGCGTGGGCAAAAAAATATTATGATAGAGCGCCTTTATTCCTTAAATGGAAAAATGATATTTGAAATGGTTAAGAAAAAATATATGAGTGATGCTAATTTTAGACGTTCAGTTAATCAATATATTGTAGATTTTGAAAAATTACTAAATGACGTATCTCGCAAAGCCAAGGATACCGGTTTAATTCAGAAATATTTAGTATCGAATACTGGGAAAGTTTATACAATGCTCGCCCACGCGAGCGGGCGTATTCAATAAAACGAGCACGCAAAGGCGAGGAAGGATAATTTTTTGCCTTTGTCTTGCGTCGGTCCCGTCATTAAGCATGAGGTCGAGAATCGATATTATTTACGAGAATTTTTCAATTAAATTTTCATATACTAAAATATCTACAAAATTTTCTAACGAACCCGCCATCCGTATGTTAAAGATGTGATTCTATCTCGCCGTCACGCTTTGCAAAACTTAAGTAATTTTGACCATAAGATGTAATCATCGCTGTTTTTTGCTTATAAGTGCAATCCCCTCATCGTTTGTTTTGTTAAATTTTTTATAGTGTATTAATTAAGCAAAGAGATGTAAGCGTTAATTTAGAGGTTTCATGCTGGCGTATTAAACATGCAGATAAAGGGTGTATTTTACAAAAAAAAGTTAAAGGAACGAGCAAACACTTTCCACGCTTTTAACACTCTCTTCTTCAGAGCATTGCAAAAAAAGTAGCTGCTTGGTAATGTAATCTTGAAGCGGTATTTTTTAGCATTTTTTCGGACACAAAATCTCGCAGGGAGAAGATAATGGCGACGATATAACGGGGGTTACTAACTAGCATAACCGAAATAATCCATCAAATCGGTTTGGCAATCCAGAAAAATTTCCTCACCACGCAGGGGCGTTTTATATTCAAGTAAACCAGGATATATGAGAAAAAGCGCCCTATCGTAGATGATAGCGTCTATATAGAGACACGTACCAATTCGGGTATCACAAAAATGGCTACAAAACAAAAAAATAAATTCAGTTTGCAAAAAACTGAGCTTGATAGCGCGGCGCTTTTTTACCACCAATATCCAAAACCTGGAAAATTAGAAATACAAGCAACGACACCTCTTGATAATCAACGTGACCTGGCGCTCGCTTATTCTCCGGGTGTCGCCATACCGTGCCTCGCGATCCATGAAGACCCAAAACTTGCAGCTCAATATACAGCCCGTTCTAATTTAGTAGCTGTTGTATCGAATGGAACCGCTGTTCTTGGATTAGGAAATATTGGCCCACTTGCTTCAAAACCAGTCATGGAAGGAAAAGCTGTTTTATTTAAAAAATTCGCAAATATCGATGTTTTTGATATTGAGCTCGACGCACCCGATATCGAAAAAATGGTAGAAACCGTATCTGCGTTAGAACCGACATTTGGCGGCATCAATCTTGAGGATATTAAAGCACCTGAATGTTTTGAAATCGAAGAAAAACTTCGTGCAAAAATGAATATTCCAGTTTTTCATGACGACCAACATGGAACCGCTATTATCGTTTCCGCAGCCGTATTAAATGGACTAAACCTTGCTGAAAAAAAAATTGAAGATGCAAAAATAGTTACCTCAGGTGCGGGTGCAGCCGCTTTAGCTTGTCTTAATCTTTTAGTGCGCCTTGGAGCAAAAGTTGAAAATATCTGGCTCAGCGATTTAGATGGTGTTGTTTATGAAGGCCGCGAAGCACTTATGGATCGCTGGAAAATCAATTACGCACAAAAAACTGATGCACGAACCTTATCCGAAATCATTAATGATGCAGATATCTTTTTAGGTGTTTCGGCAGGTGGTGTTTTAAAACCTCAAGATTTGAAAAAAATGTCTCCGAAGCCCTTAATTTTGGCACTTGCTAATCCGACGCCAGAAATTATGCCAGAAGAAGCACGTAGAGTAAGGCCAGATGCAATGATCTGTACAGGGCGTTCTGATTATCCAAATCAGGTCAATAATGTCCTTTGCTTCCCTTATATCTTTCGCGGTGCGCTGGACGTCGGCGCCACGGCAATCAATGAAGAAATGAAAATGGCAGCAGTTCGCGCTATCGCCGATCTTGCACGTGAAGAATCCTCGGACGTCGCAGCACGTGCGTATTCGAAAGAATCACCAAATTTTGGGCCAGACTATCTTATCCCCTTCCCATTCGATCCACGCTTAATATTGCGTATCGCTCCTGCTGTCGCTAAAGCGGCAATGGACACAGGTGTAGCCGTTCACCCTATCGAAGATATGAGAGCTTACCATGACATTCTCAATCGCTTTGTATTTCGTTCTGGTTTAACGATGAAACCTGTTTTTGCGGCTGCAAAAACAGCAAAGCGCAAACGTGTAATTTATGCTAATGGCGAGGATGAACGCGTACTTCGGGCAGCACAAATTGTCCTCGAAGAACAAACCGCAATCCCTCTTCTCATTGGTCGTCCACATGTAGTGGAAGCGAGATTAAAGCGCTTTGGCTTAAAAATCCGCCCTGGTGTAGATTTTGAGCTCACAAATCCGGAAAATGACCCGCGTTTTCATGATTATGTTAATTTATTTCTCCGTTATACAGGCAGGCATGGTGTTTCACCTGAAGTAGCAAAAACAATCGTGAGAACATCGACAACGGCTATCGCGGCTCTCGCGGTTGTACGCGAAGAAGCTGATGCAATGATCTGCGGTTTAGAAGGACGTTTTGAGCGCAATCTTGAATTAATAAAACAAATTATCGGGCTTGACCCAAATATCAGCCAGTTTTCTTCTGTTAGCTTGCTTATCTCTCCAAATAGAACTCTTTTTTTAACAGACACTTACGTTAATGAGGACCCTTCTGCGGAGGAAATAGCAGAAATGACAGTGCTGGCAGCGCAAGAAATCGAGGCGTTCGGTATAATACCAAAAGCGGCTCTGTTATCGCATTCGAATTTTGGTTCTAAAAATACAGAAAGCGCGTGTAAAATGCGCCGCGCCGCCGAGATTCTTGCTCAATTGTACCCAAATTTAGAGGCGGACGGGGAAATGCACGGCGATGCCGCACTTTCTAAGATTTTTCGGGACCGTGTTTTTCCTGATTCACGTCTTAAAGGAGAAGCTAATTTACTTGTATTCCCGACGCTCGATGCAGCCAATATTACTCTTAATATCGTCAAAAATCTAACAAATGCACTCCATGTAGGCCCCATTTTGATCGGGGCAGCACATCCTGTACATATCCTAACGCCTTCAGTAACCTCGCGAGGAGTCGTCAATATGACAGCACTCGCAGTACTTGCTGCAAATAGAAAAATCTCATGATAAAATAAACGGAGTTAGTGATCTTTGTACAAAATGAAACCTAAAGACTTCTTTAGAAAATTTTCAAACGCGATGATATCGTCTATAATGAGCTTGCCTTTAATATTGGAAAAGCAGCTGCATTCTGGATTAAGTCTTTTTTTTTGAGGTGAAAGAGGCTAGATAGAATCGCGTTAAATCCCTTGTAAAATTATCAACCACGATAAGGAATCACACATTGCAATCTACTTTTGACACAGTTGCCGATATTATCGCAGAAATTAGTGAAATTGATCGCAGCATGATTACGCTAGAAAGTCATACAATTGATGATTTAGGAATTGATAGTCTTGATTTTCTCGATATTGTTTTTGCCATTGACAAAGCTTTCGGGATCAAAATACCATTGGAGCGTTGGACTCAAGAAGTTAATGAGGGTGCGGTTGCAACTGAGGAATATTTCGTTCTTAAAAACCTTTGTACCAAAATTGATGAACTCGTTTCTTTAAAACAGGCTGACTGATTTTTTATTATGCAGAACCGAGCTGTATTTATTACTGGTATAGGACTCGTAAGCTCTTTAGGTGAAGGGGTTGATTGTCATTGGGATAAATTGAATGATCCTACAGTTGTGCCTAATCTCGATTGTATAACTTTTTCCCCTTATACCGTCCATAAATTAGCTGAAATTGACTGGAATTTGCAAATTCCGAAGCGCAGTGATCAGCGGCAAATGGGAACGTGGCAGCGCCTCGGTACTTATGCTGCCGGCCTTGCTCTCGATGATGCAGGAATGAAGAATAATGAACAGTTAACATCGACAATGGATATGATCGTTGCAGCCAGTGGAGGCGAACGTGATATTACCGTCGATACACAAATTCTTGCTAAAGCGCGCACAATGTCCGACTGCGATTCTATGCTAAATTCAGCCCTTTCAACCGAGCTTCGCCCGACTTTATTTTTAGCGCAATTGTCAAATCTTTTAGCTGGTAATATTTCAATTGTTCACAAAGTAACTGGATCTTCTCGCACCTTTATGGGCGAAGAAGGGAGTGGGCTCTCGGCTATCAAAATTGCTGTTTCCCGTATTCAAGCAGGACAGAGTACACATGTACTGGTGGGTAGTTCTTATAACGCACAGGCTTACGATATGCTGTTAGCGCACGAACTTGGAGGCCTTTTAACACGTGGTGGATGGGCACCGATTTGGGAGCGTCAAAATTGTCTTGGTGGTGGCGTAATAACGGGCGCTGGAAGTGTTTTCCTGATTCTTGAAAACGGTGAGCACGCAAAAAAACGAAATGCCCACGCTTACGCCGAAATCGGCCAGATTATCGCAGATCAAACAAATAGAAAAAAGATCCCTCTCAAAGAGACGATCACAAAAATGTTGGAAAAAATAGACGCTAAGTCTGCCTTTACGATTTCGGCTGCTTCAGGATCCCACGAATCGACAATAGCAGAACAACATGCGCTCGATGACGCCGGCGTAGCTTACCGTGGTATTATGACATTATTTGGTTATTTGCGAGAAGCGCAATTTCCTTTGGCACTTGCGCTTGCCGCCATTGCTGTCAAAAAAAGGCTCAGTTTCCCGGCGTTAAGTCCTCACGAAAAATCATTTTCTGGAGAGGTACGTGAAGCATTTGCTACTACAATTGGTATAAAAAGGGCCGAAGGTGTAGCGCGCCTTATAGCTGTTTAAAGAGAATTGCTATTATGAAATATAACGATCATCTCGGACGTCCGCTCATAGCAATAACTGGAGCAGGAGTTGTAACATCACTGGGGCAAGGAAAACAGGAAAATTGGCAAAAATTAACCAATGGTGTTAGCGGTATTCATAAAATAACGCGTTTTCCTATTGAAGGATTAAATACGTGCATCGCAGGGACAATTGATTTTCTAGAAGAGAGCACACTCGGTGCTTCAGCTCTTTCCGAAAAACTTGCTTATCTTTCAGCAAAAGAGGCTTTAGAGCAAGCAGGTCTCAGTAAGAAAGATTTTGGTGGGCCGCTATTTTTAGCAGCACCTCCTGTTGAACTTGACTGGAAAGCACGTTTTGCTCTTGATCAAGAAGTAACACCTAATAATGAACCTTCCTACGCGCATCTTCTAGAAGCTTGCAGCCGTCAACTTCACGAAGCACTGTTTGAAACTACGCAATTTGCTGTCATTGCAGAAAAGCTTCAAGAAACATTTGGAACAAAAGGACTTCCTGTTACACTTTCAACCGCCTGCGCATCTGGTGCAACGGCGATTCAGCTGGGTGTTGAATCTATTCGACGAGGTGAAACAGATCGCGCGCTCACAATCGCTACAGACGGCTCAGTTTCAGCAGAAGCTATTATCCGTTTTTCTTTACTATCCGCTCTTTCAACTCACAATGATCCCGCGGAAAAAGCTGCGAAACCATTCAGCCGTGACCGAAATGGCTTTGTCATGGCAGAAGGATCTGGCGCTCTCGTTCTCGAATCTCTCAAAAATGCTTTAGATCGTGGAGCAACAATTCTCGGAATTTTAGCTGGTTGTGGAGAAACAGCAGATGATTTTCACCGTACACGTTCAAAGCCCGACGCATCGCCGGCAATTGGATCAGTCCGTAAAGCTCTAGCTGACGCACAAATAACCGTAAACGAGGTTGATTATATAAATGCGCACGGAACCTCAACACCTGAGAATGAAAAAATGGAATACTTAGCATTATCAACGGTATTTGGCGATATTTTAAAACATATTCCGGTCTCTTCCAATAAATCAATGATTGGTCATACGCTGACTGCTGCGGGTGCCATAGAAGCCGTCTTCTCGCTTTTGACTATCCAATCAGGAATACTCCCTCCTACAATCAATTACGACGATCCTGATCCTTCTATCCCTTTAGACGTAGTTCCTAACCATAGCCGTAAAGCCTGCGTCAATGCAGTTTTATCTAACTCATTTGGCTTTGGTGGACAAAACACTAGCCTTGTCATCAAAGCGTATACAGAGTAGTTCCTTAACGGTGATAAAGTATGTTAATAATTAACTTTAATTGTTTGGATTAAAAGAGAATAATGATGCGTGCACTGCAACTATTCAATGAACGCCAGCTTGAGATTACTAATATTTCCTCGCCGCCACCGCCTGGTCCTAACGAAGTGACAGTGCGTATCAAAATTGTTGCCCTTAACCATATCGATCTATGGGGGTGGCGTGGTATGGCCTTTGCTAAAAGAAAAATGCCGTTGATTATAGGTGCAGAAGCTTCTGGCGAAGTTTTTCAACTTGGAGATGGTGTTGAGAACTTACAACCTGGGCAGCTTGTCTCGATTTATGGTGCACAAACGTGCGGTGTATGCGGAGCTTGCTGTAAAGGACACGACAATTTGTGTAGTAATGTAAAAGGCGTTTATGGTTTCCATCTCGACGGTTTTGCTTGTGAATTTGTTAATTTACCAGCGCGCCTATTAATACCAGCGCCTCAAGAGTGTGATGCAATACAAGCAGCCGTTGCCCCGATTACTTTTGGCACTGTCGAGCATATGCTTTTCGATAACGCTAAATTACAAAACGGAGAAACAATTCTCATACAAGCGGGTGGCTCTGGTATAGGTTCAGCAGCTATCCAACTTGCCAAAAAAACGGGGTGTACAGTCATTACTACTGTAGGCTCTGATGATAAAATTGCAAAAGCACAGTCTCTTGGAGCAGACCACGTTATTAATTACCGTAAAGATCGTTTTGAGGGCGTGGTCCGTAAATTGACTCAAAAAAAAGGCGTTGATGTTGTTTTTGAACATGTAGGTGCTGATACATGGTCCGCTTCTATGCTCTGCATGAAGCGAGGAGCACGCTTAGTGACATGCGGCTCCACTTCTGGTACTTCAGCACCGATGAATTTAATGATGTTGTTCCAGCAGCAACTTAAAATACTTGGTTCATTTGGTTGTCGTATAGAAAATATGGTAAATGCCATGCAAAAAATGGCACAGGGAATTGTACATCCTGTTATCGATACAATCGTTAACTTTGATGATATTGATACGGCTTTAAAACGAATGGAGAGCCGTAATATTTTTGGTAAAATCATTCTCAAACTTGACTAAATTATATTAAAGTTTCAAATTATTTTTTTTATCTATCTTATTAAAATCATGAGAAAAAATTTTATTAATTGGCTATGGGCCCACTTACTAATTAGCTTTTTAGCCGTTCTACGATATCTTCCAGCGAATATAGGGCTTTCGTTCATCGCTTGGCTGACAAGGACATTTGGTCCTCTTGTATCTCGCCACCAAATTGCGCTTGCAAATCTTAGAGCCGCGTATCCAGAAAAAACAGAACAAGAGTTGAACACAATTGCAGTAAAAATGTGGGAAAATATGGGGCGACTCTTAGCTGAATATGTATTTCTTGACAAAATATTCGATTTTGACCCTGACGCTGATAAACCAGGTTTGGTTGAAGTCAACGGTATAGAAATATTTCAACGCTTAAAAAATGAAAAAAAGCCACATATTTTTTTCACAGCTCATATCGGCAATTTCGAACTTCTTCCTATATGCGCGCAAAGTTTTGACCTCAATATTGCAGTATTATTCAGACCGCCTAATAATCCTTATATCGCAGCGCAAGTTCTTAAAGCTAGGCAAGCTTCCATGGGGTGTCTTGTTCCCTCACAAGCGGGTTCGGCTTTAGCTTTAGCCGAAAAACTATCGCAAGGTGAAAATGTGGGCCTGCTAGTAGATCAAAAGTTTCACAGAGGTATTTCTGGAACATTTTTTAATAGACCTTTGAAAACCAATCCCTTAATTATAAAACTTGCTCGACAATATGATTGTGATATTTATCCAGCGCGGTGTATCCGTTTAGCTGGGGGGCGTTATCGTTTGGAGTTATATGAACGCCTAGAACTTCCACGTAATGGAGAAAATGAAATTGACGTAAACGCTTCTGTGCAAAAATTAAATGATATTGTTGAAACTTGGGTACGTGAATATCCGGAACAATGGACGTGGCTGCATCGACGCTGGGGTTAATATATCGACTAGTTATTAACCGGGGTGGTATAAGCGTTTGCACCTAGCCGCCTTAGTCGACGCTGGTACTATCGTATCGCAGGATGCGATGCGTTACGTCCGAAATATTTAAATAAATACCTAAAGCTATTATTTTCGTGCGGCCAACGAAGCTTGCAAGCTTGGCTGTATCATAAAACAGTACAACCAAAGAGAACGTTGCACTAAAACGGGATAATTTTCTATTATAGCGAATTATTCTCAATGCAAATTTTGAAAAAAAACTTTTATTTAATAAGCTTAGCTACGCGTTTACTGCAAAAATGATTATCTTTTAGTTTTGTTTGGCTAAAATTAAAGCACAGAAGAACTCTGAGCTTATAAAAGATATAATAAAATTTATTTAAAAAGTCTGATGAAAGCAAAAGCGCGAGAAAACCACAACATGATACGTGAACAAACTACCTCCCACGAGAGAACTTTCTCCGGCTATTAGCAATATTAATAAAAATTGCAGCTCATTGAACGTAGATTCGTTAAACCTAATTTACTTCGTACATTTCAGTTAACTGATTTTGCGAAACAGGACGAATTTCCACCGACTCACCACACCCGCATGCCGAAATTTGATTAGGATTTTTGAATACAAAACCAGAACGAAGCGTCGTCACTTCATAATCCATTTGAGTTCCTAATAAAAACAACACCGCATCCCGCGCGACAAAAACGCAAGCACCATCAATTTCAACAAGATCTGTATCAGGTATCTCCTCTTTTACGAGAGAAATTGTATATTCCATCCCCGCACAACCACCTTTTTTCATACCGACGAGGATACCTCGCGCATCCTCTGTCTTCATGATAGTTTTAACGCGGTCTACCGCGGCTTCCGTCAAATTTATTACCGAAAAACGGTTCATCGCTCACTCTCTTTTTGCTGTACAAGCACTTTAACGGTCTCATTCACTTGGTGTCTCAATAAGTAAATAACAAGACGCACCTAAAATATTCCGAGCTTTCTCCCTCATAGTAAAGGACATATTAGATGAGTTAAACCATAATTATATCCTAGTCTTGCTATCGTTCTCTTTTTAGCCTCTTTAATGACAAACACTGTAGAAAAAAAAGAAAATCTGCCAAAATCCGTCGGCTTTCTGCAATATATCAGTACACAAACAGAAATGCTAACAAAACTGCTTCATTTTCAAAAAATACGCTCGCGCAAATGAAAAGAACTTCGAAAGACGCAACCTCTACTCTCCGCTATTTTGCTACGGCTAAATTAAAAAGCAGGCCTATTTAGGATTTTTTATAGCCTTATCCACGACTTTCATAATTTACATAAAATGATAAAATTATGTAAATGATAATTGTTAAAATTATTTATAATCAATATCTTAATTATTAAATTTCTTATATAAGATTAATTGGAAAGAGCTGGGGTACAAAGTTTTTTCATTTTTTTCAACCCTTGTTAAAATAGCAAAAAGACACCGTATCGGATCTTATTCTATTGATTTTTTCTCTTGCCTTTAAAGAGGCAGTCGTTTAGTCATTTCGAAAAATTCGGAGCGTAGCGCAGCCTGGTAGCGCACTTGACTGGGGGTCAAGGGGTCGTGGGTTCAAATCCCGCCGCTCCGACCATTTTCTCAAGTCATGTATCAAAAAACGGAGGGCATGCATTGTTTTTTGTGGGCCAGGTGATTCTTTTATTAGCTCAATTCAAGCTTTCTGAATTTGCGTTTTTTCTCAGCAATGACTGCCCCGACGATATTGTCTGTTTATTGCGCATTTATAACCGTTATTGCGCGCAAACAACCTTTTTCTCAAATATTTCATTTCTCTGATAAAACACACAAAAAACGCGAGACTTCCGTCCCGCGTCACTTAACTGCTCGAATTTATATCATTCAATTTTTTTTGCTCCCCGCGATTTCTTCGCTCACACTGCGGCCCTCAGCCTTTTTGGCAGCAGACGGTAACGTTTGCACAACTATCTTTTTAGGCTTTAATTCAGCCGGCATTTCTCTTTTAAGCTGAATATGAAGGAGACCATCACTCAATTCCGCTCCAACAACCTTAACATGATCAGCTAAATGAAAACGCCGCTCAAAAGCGCGTGAGGCAATCCCTCGATAAAGAAACTCCCGTCCTTCATCATTTTCCTCAAGCGTCTTCTCACCCTTAATGGTTAATTGATTGCAATGCGTCTCGATATCGATTGCATCCTGGGAAAAACCGGCAACAGCCATAGAAATCCTGTAAGAATCTTCACCTAAACGCTCGATATTGTACGGCGGATAAGAAGAAACATCATCCGGCTGAGTTCTAGAATCAAACCAGTTAAAAAGGTGGTCAAAACCTACTGTTGAACGATAAAATGGCGAAAAATCTACTTGACGCATAATATTGCCCTCCTTTAGAGCGACGATAGCCAACCTATAAAGCCTCTACGCGGCAGGCTTGTTTACACAATTAACAGTCCCGTCATGGCGACTGTAGTGTTTATTTGGTAATGAATCTCCTGTATTTCAACTCTTTTATGCTTTAATTCATAAAAGAACGTGCGAAAATAAAGTAACGGTTTCTTAATCCTTTCTCAGCATTACAATAAGCAATGAGTATTCTCTTTATTTGGTATTAAACTGCGGAAATACATTGTAAAGGATTTCAATTGGAAACATCTCTTTACCCTGCGAGCCAAAGTCCTTCTCCCTCTGGTATTCATAACGATTACTTTGAAATAACCATTGACCGCAAAATTCGTTTTGCAATAACGCATCCCGTAACGGCGAAAGTCAAAGGAACCATTGTCATTCTCGAAAGCTATGCAAATGCTATAGAAGAATATTTTTCAGCAATGAATGAAATTTCCCAACGCGGCTTCTACACAGCGATATTCGACTGGTTTTGTCGGGATAGGTCCCAGCTTTATAAACAAAAACAAAATCGACATAATTATTTAAATATTAATAATGATATAAATGATTTATATGAGTTTTTTAAAAAAATAATTCATAAGCAATGTCCCCCTCCTTACTATATGCTAACCTACGGTATGGGCGGGCTGATAGCGCTTAGTACATTGGATCTTATTAACACTCAATTCAGTAAAATGCTTTGCGTCTCCCCTCTTTTTGCCCCGTTAGGTAACAAAACTGGCAGTCTTCAACATAAATTAATGCAGCTCCTTTCTGATATAGGCCTCGGAAGTCTGCCTATTAAAGGTGGAAAAAAGTTGAAGCGGAAAAATATTAAATTTAGGCACGATGATAAAACATCTTCGTCCTCTAGTTGTCTTCTTAAACCGCCGACATTTAGATGGATGGTATCAACACTCGACGCAATCGCAATTGCAAAAAAAAACATAATTAATAGGCAGTTACAAATCCCGACACTATTCGTCCTCGCTAATCAAAGCAATATCGCGAATAACATCGAAGCGCGGCGATTATGCCGACATACCCATCTAATAGACAGTGTCACAATTATGGGTGCTGAACTCGACACGGTTATGCACGAAGAGCGCTATCAAAAGCAATTTTGGGTCGCATTCGACGTGTTCATCCCCTAACCTACCTACAACATGAAGTTTTTTAAATAAATTTGCAGCTGGCCGTATTTAAAATCTTAACAACCTTCCAAATAAAGTAACTAACTCAAGCTCTTTTGGTATAAAACCTTCTTTCAAGGTCACACATAACGCCGAATTCAACTCAAAAAACCTTAAAACTATGTACCCACAGTAAATACAGAAGAATTAACCATTTTACCATTCATTCTGATTATAAGCATTTTATCGCTTTTTTTATAAATACTCTATATTGTATATATTGCTGTAATGAGAAAAAATTCTGACAAATAGAAATGTTGGACGTAACTATGAAACGAATCCTGCTTGCAGAAGATGATAACGATATGCGTCGCTTTCTGACAAAAGCGCTGGAACGTGCGGGCTATGATGTTACTGATTTTGACAATGGTGCTAGCGCGTATAAACGTTTACAAGAAGAGCCATTTTCCCTTTTATTGACTGATATCGTAATGCCAGAAATGGACGGGATTGAATTAGCGAGACGCGCTACTGAAATTGATCCTGATTTACGCGTTATGTTTATCACAGGTTTCGCGGCGGTCGCGCTAAACTCAAACAGTGACGCTCCTCCCGATGCCAAAGTGCTCTCCAAGCCATTTCATCTGCGTGAATTGGTCAGTGAAGTTGAAAAAATACTTATAGCTGCTTAAAAAAACAGTCCCCGTGCATGCCTATTAAATAAAAAACTAAATCAGGCATTGACGTTTGCGGTTGTATATGGTGTGTATGCACCATCATTGGGTGGGCGTGTAGCTCAGCGGGAGAGCACTACGTTGACATCGTAGGGGTCACAGGTTCAATCCCTGTCACGCCCACCATTACGGTTCATGCCGTTGTAGTATATTCGTATTGTTAAAGCGGAAAACAAAGCGCCTCCCTTAGCCGGCGCCGCGCGATAATATCAGCGGAATCAAAAGCCTCGAACTAGCGAACAAAAGCACCCAAGCAGATAATAAAACTCCTTTCCCCGCTTTATGAGCATTTTTAGTGCTTTCATAATAACTTAAAAATTAAAGCTCTTTTTCATCTAAGCCACCGATAAGTTTCTGGTCTGTTCAGCATTCTATAAAAAACAACTGAAAAGAAGGCTAGCTGCAACAACAGTTATAGATAAGCGGCTTTGCATATTTTTGAACTTTACGCCCCCCTGAAGCAGAATATACGGCTTTTGGCTCCCAATGCCCAAACTTGTATCCGCAACTCAGCAACAATGAGCTTCTTTAACTACCTCTTTTACAGCCAAAAGACTGTTATAGCAGCAATTCGATCCATTCTTATTTAGTTTCTTTAGCCAACAAAGTAATAGAACTATCATAACCGCTCCCCCCTTCTTTAATACGCAACCAACCGCCTCTTCGTTAAGATTCTCACCATTTAACTTTAGTTTTTTTGGTATTTTGGTGTATTTTATCTCTTATTCAAATTGTATAATTTAAGTATATAAAAGAAAAAAATGAGCCAAATGATCCAAATAATACCTACAATCAAAACTGGCCGTGTATCATCAAAAAAGCATAACAAAACAAAAATAAAGACCATAAATAAAACGGAAAAAATCGATCCTATTGGCCAAAATGGAATTGGAAATTTTAAATCACGCTGCTCCATTTTAAGCATTTTAAGGCGCATAAAAATTTGTGAAAGCAAAATCATCATCCAAACAAAAACTGTTGCAAATGTTGCCATTGCCGCAATAAAGAAAAAAAGCTGGGTATGATAAAAATAATTAAGGATAACACCAAAAAGAAAAACACTAAATATTAGTAAAATGACAAAAATCGGTACACCGTTTTTTGATAAATGCTGGAACTTCTTAAGCGCGTAGCCTTCCTGCGATAATCCATGTATCATACGACTAGCACCGTACATTTCGCCGTTAATTGCTGAAATTACTGCTACAACAACGATGATATTAAGAATATTAGCAGCAGATGAAACACCGAGATTTTCAAAAATTGAAACAAAAGGACTATGGATAAGGCCAATTTCGTTCCAAGGATGAAGCGACATTAAGACCACTAAAGTCATAACGTAAAATAACAAAATGCGAACTGGAGTAGAATTAATCGCCTTCGGGATGATTTTATAGGGATTCTGTACTTCCATCGCCGCCATTCCTATAATTTCCACACCACCAAAAGCGAAAATAACGACACTAAAACAAGCCAAAAAACCAAGCCATCCATTCGGAAATACGCCGCCATTTTGCCATAAATTATGAATGCCGATAGAGGAAGTTACATTCATACTCCAGTTAAAAAAAATGAGCGCTATACCTGAAATAATTATAGCAATAAGAGCAATGATTTTAATAGAAGACAGCCAAAATTCTAGCTCACCATATATTTTTACCGCAGCCATATTGATCCCAGTGATAATAAGCGTAATGCTTAGTGTCCATATCCAAGGCGCGACATCGGGGTACCAAAACCCCATATAAGTTGCGAAGGCTGTGATATCGGCTAAACCGACGAGAATTATCCCAAAAACATATGTCCACCCCGTTAAAAAACCAGCTAATGGCGATATGTAATTCGCAGCGTATCGAGCAAAAGAGCCCGGCAACGGATTACGAACAATCATCTCGCCTAAAGCCCGCATAACCATGAAAACGGCTAGACCCGCTATAAAATAGGCTATAAGAACACTCGGACCAGCGAAATTAATTGCTCGCGCAGAACCATAAAAAAGGCCCGTTCCAATAGCAGAACCGAGGGCCAAAAATACGACCTGCCGCCCAGCTAAGCTCCGTTTAAGCTCGTTTATTGTCATTTATTTCTTTCTTCAAACGCCACAACGCCCTCTATAAAATACACTCTGCAAATTAATAAGGACCTAAGCTGATAGAAATGTAAAAAATTTTGACAAATCCAAAGAGCCAAAAACCTTTATCTCTCTGATTTTCATGAAAAACACAACATTACAGCGGCCAAGGTACATAACTTCATTCCGTATTGTGACGCGACGTGCGCCACTTACAACAAAAATTACACCGCCCCCCACCCTCTTGGGGCTAACAAATCATCGATGACAAAAAAAACCGCTAGATGACATCCCCCTGCATCGCCACAGCGCCTAAGACCGATATCTCTTACTTTAACAAAAAAAAATCAGAGGAGCAAGCATCGCCAAGCTGTACATAAACGGCATCGCGGTAAAGAATCGCTCCGGCTTCTTACGTCACCGTTAGCCCATTATGAAAGCATTAAAAACGCCGATTTTCGTCCTTTAATAAACCAAATATACTTGCTTATTCGTCGAATACATGCGCTAGGAAGCCTTAAAATTAAGTAACCTTCTTTCTACTTCCTCTCAAAATAATACCTAATTTTAGCTTAAATCGTACAAAATCATCTCCGGAAACATTCCTCGCTTACCAGTGCATACCTTCCATCAATGTCTGGAATCGCAAATGACCACTCTCAGGAGCCACAATATTTTTACGTAAGTACTCCATAACGGGCAACAATGAAGTATTTTTTGAAGGAATACGATACCCAATCCGTTGATTCGCAGTAATATTTTAATACCAATAACAATGGAAAGATTTTTTTTTGTTGTAATAATCAACGAGCACAATAATCAACAATTAAAATACAGTTTTCTTAATCTGCCAAAGTCGGTGGTGAATCAGCCAACACAGAATGCGCTACTTTTTTATTTTCCATCCACGCAGCCGTAGTTACTTCAACGGTTACAAAACCTGCATTTTAACTAAAAACCTGAAAGCCTGCGGACGAATGCTAGGTTAACCGCAAAAGCCATGATTCACAACTCCATGAGAGCTAACGACAATTATATATCAGATATTCCAAAAGGCACAGGAATACCGAAATAATTTCCTATAAACTAAAATTTTGCTTATCTTCCATCGAAATAACAAATACAAGATGAAAGGCTGTGTCATCTCTATTTGCTCACTTTATGCAGATATTCATCATTTAATTACACTCAATTCATACTAGATACGAAAAAATAACCTTCCGGACAATTACCAACATAAAAATAGCTTACAGAAGCGAGAGGTCTGGTGCACCCGACAGAATTCGAATCTGTGACCTCTGCCTTCGGAGGGCAGCGCTCTATCCAGCTGAGCTACGGGTGCTTAAAACTGATTGTCGAAATCAGTTATGACCTTTTAACTAATCATACTTCCAGCTTCAATGATGAATCAGCATTTTTAAAAAAAATTGCAACGAGAACGCTGGCTCACTTTCCATGCGTTTACGCATTTCTGTATTTTATCTCATGTAGATATTATTTTTTAGACAAATTATTTTTTGTGCAAAATCCCTCTTTTCACAAAAATGCCTCTTAATATAAAATTTTCAAATTCAAAAAAATACGTTAGAAAGTAAGTTATGCATATTCAGGATAATTCTTAATGACTACTCCGCCAAGCCGCTTTCATTTCATTTCCGCCGAAACTAAAAATATCATTAAAGCTACTGAAAAGTTAATTTCCGTTTATGGTCATTTTTCTCTTGAAGAAGCAGACGTCGTCATTGCACTCGGTGGTGACGGGACAATGTTGCAAGCGGTGCGAAACGTCATGAATACTGGAAAAGCTGTTTATGGCATGAATCGAGGCTCTGTAGGATTTCTCATGAATGAATTTCATGAAAAAAATCTGCCAACCCGTGTTGCAGCCGCGCATAAAAAAGAAATTCACCCTCTACGTATGATTGCAGACTCCGAAAGCCGGGGACATATCGAGGCACTTGCAATCAATGAAGTCTCTTTATTCCGTCAATCTTATCAAGCCGCTAAAATTCGTATCAGTGTTGATCACCGAGTGCGCATGGAACAATTAAGTTGCGATGGTATTCTCGTCGCAACACCAGCAGGATCTACTGCATACAATTTATCAGCGCAAGGGCCTATACTTCCTCTCATGGCACCCCTTATGGCACTTACCCCTGTCAGCCCTTTTCGCCCTCGGCGCTGGCATGGAGCTCTGCTTCCCAATACAGCGACGGTGCGCTTTGACATGCTCGAATCAGATAAACGTCCCGTAAATGCCGCCGCCGATAATGTCGAAGTCAAATCTGTTCGCTCAGTTAGCATTTCATCAGCTACAGAAGTAACAGCCTCTATTCTTTTTGATCCCGACCATTCATGGGATGAACGAATCTTACTGGAACAGTTTCGTTATTAATTATTTTTATCACTCTTTTCGTACATAATGGCAGTTATAGTTGACTTTTTTATAAATGCATCTTAACCCTTCTTGATGAGGTAGAACGCTCGGCTTTGCCGATAACCCGGCTGGCTGAGTTAAAATTGCAGAGCAATCGATAGAAAGAATGATAGCACCTTCGGACTGTTTCGATAATTTAGGCCTTTCTTCAAAGGTTATTAAGGCTGTTAAATCAGTTGGATATACGATTCCGACACCTATTCAAAGCGAGACGATTCCTCATGTTCTTCAAAAAAAAGATGTTTTAGGAATTGCGCAGACAGGGACTGGAAAAACGGCTTCTTTCGTTTTGCCTATGCTCACATTACTCGAAAAAGGCCGAGCAAGGGCAAGAATGCCCCGGACTCTTATATTAGTCCCAACACGAGAACTTGCAGCTCAAGTCAAAGAAAATTTTGACAAATACGGAATGAATCACCGCCTAAATGTTGCTTTATTAATTGGTGGTGTTTCCTTTGAACATCAAGACCGTAAACTTGAACGAGGCACTGACGTTCTTATAGCAACTCCAGGACGCCTTCTTGATCATTTCGAACGCGGTAAATTGCTTTTAGTGGGCGTCGAAATTCTCGTCATTGATGAAGCCGACCGTATGTTGGATATGGGTTTTATCCCCGATATTGAACGTATCTGCAGACTAACCCCTTTTACTCGCCAGACTTTATTTTTCTCGGCAACAATGGCGCCAGAAATCGCAAAATTAACAGAGCAATTTTTGCATTCACCTGTATATATTGAAATTACGAAAGAATTTGTAACTGCGCGGACAATCACTCAGCGACTTGTAAAATCTGGGAGTAAACCGTGGGATAAAAGAGCTATTCTGCGAGGTCTTATCCACGATGAAGGCGATAAACTCAAAAACGCTATTATTTTTTGCAACCGAAAAAAAGATATTTCTGAGCTTTTTAGATCACTCGTTAAATATAATTTCAGTGTAGGCGCGCTTCATGGCGATATGGATCAACACACACGTACAAGCACGCTTGCTAATTTCAAAGACGGCAAAATCACACTTCTTATTGCTTCTGACGTCGCTGCTCGCGGCCTCGATATTCCAGCTGTAAGCCATATCTTCAACTATGATGTGCCGACGCACGCTGAGGATTATATTCATCGAATCGGCCGCACAGGGCGTGCAAAACGCAGCGGCAAGGCTTTTACGATCGTTACGCAAGCTGACGAAAAATACGTCGCTGCCATTGAAGAGATGAGCAAAGAAAAAATTGAGTGGCTCGACGGAGGGCCATCCACTTTGGCTTTTAGTGATAAAACAAGCAATGATATTTGTAAAACAGAATCTGCGAAACCGTCCTCAAAGACAATTCAAAGAAAGCGCGCTGTTCGGGCTCAGAAAGTGCCCCAAAAAGGTCGACTGTCTTGCACCGAGGTCGCGAGCAATAAAGAAAAAAATTCTCCCGAGCAGTATTACCATGAGAAAGATAAAAATTACCCGCCTTTGGGATTTGGTGACGACATCCCCGCGTTCATGCTCATCAAAATCCGGGCTTAAGCTGCGAGGCTGATTATGATTCGAATTTTTATATTCCTACAATAAATAACCGGATTTATCGTGCCGTAGCAAAACTGATTATCCACAAAATAACCCGATTAATAAAATACTCTATTAGCCTAAGCACTTTCACTTTTTTCAAACGGACAGTCTATCTATTATCTTTTCACGCCCTAAAAGCGGTAAAAGTTTCCCCATTTCAGGACCATGCTCCATACCAGTGAGCGCTTGGCGTAGCGGCATAAATAAATCTTTTCCTTTGCGACCTGTTTTTTCTTTCAATGCTGCAGTCCAAATTTTCCAGCTTTCATCATTTAATGTACCCTCAGGTAACAAATTGAGAGACTGTTCCAAAAATGCACGATCTTTAAGCGCAACTGTGTCAAAGCTTTTATCATCCTGAATAATTGTCCACCACAAAGATGCATCCTTCACCTTCTCGATATTTCCCCTTATCGCGTTCCAGAAACGCTCCGCCTTCTCCCCACGAATAGAAAGTTTTTCAAGCCGTGTCTTAACTTCTTTGTAGTCTAATTCATGAATAAGATGCCCATTTAAAATAAAAAGGTCAGTAATATCAAATTTCGCAGAAGATTTTGAGGTATCCTGGAGATTAAATTTTTCTAAAAGAGCTCTTTGATTAGGATAAGCCCGCACATTTTGCGACGTCCCAATTAAAACAGAAAGACATTGGACGGCCATAGACTCAAACCCTTCCTCTCGCAAAGAACGGATGGAAAGGTCGCTGTTACGTTTTGAGAGTCCTTTTCCCGAAATTGTCGTCAATAAATTGATATGTCCTAAAATTGGGGATTTTGCACCCAGAGCCTCAAAAATAGCGATCTGCGCACCTGTATTAGTGATGTGGTCATCTCCACGAATAATATGCGTAACGGCCATATCTATATCATCAACTACAGAAGGCAATGTATAAAGATAGCTTCCATCTTCACGAATTAACACAGGATCTGAAATAGAGGCTAAATCAACTCTCTGCTTTCCCTTTACGATATCGTCCCAGTGAATCTCTGTTCGCCTTGTCTGCAATGGATTATTTTCAAAATTAGGCAAAAGAAAACGCCAATGGGGCTTACGACCTTGAGATTCAAAAGCCTTCTTGTCTTCTGATGTCAATTTCAATGCGCTACGGTCGTAAATAGGAGGTTGTTTGCGTGAAAGCCGAATTTTACGACGCCGATCTAATTCCTCCTCTGTTTCATAACAAGGATAAAGAAAACCACGTCGTTTCAGAGTTTCTGCAACCTCATTATATCGATCAAACCGCTTAGATTGATAATAAACTTCGTCTGGTTTAATATCGAGCCATTCGAGGTCAGCCGCAATACCATCGATATATTCTTGTTTAGAACGTTCAGTATCTGTGTCATCATAACGCAGAATAAACGCCCCCTTATGCGCCTGCGCGTAAAACCAATTAGATAACGCGATACGAGCATTGCCAATATGAATATTACCTGTCGGAGACGGAGCAAAACGGACTTTGATCATCAAAACAACGTTCAATTTTTATCACGAAAACGGTTAGTAATAGGATAACGAAAGCCACGCCAAAAATCTTTACAGCTAATCTTTGCGCCGGGCACAGACTGTCGCCTCTTATATTCAGCTAAATAAAGGAGGTGTTCAATTTTCTCAACCATTTCTCGTGAATAACCACATTTAACAATATCACAAATGCTCATATTTCTTTCTACAAAAAACTGCAAGATATCATCTAAAATAGGGTAAGGGGGGAGAGTATCTTCGTCCTTTTGGTTTTCCCTAAGTTCTGCGGAAGGCGCTTTCGTTATAATGTTCGACGGAATAACAGCTCCCTTCGCCCCTAACAAATTTTGCGAGTGATTTTTATTACGCCACTCAGCTAATGCGTAAACCTGCGTTTTATAAAGGTCTTTAATAGGGTTAAAGCCCCCACACATATCGCCGTAAAGTGTAGTATATCCGACTGACATTTCCGACTTATTACCTGTTGTCACTACCATTGAACCAAATGTATTTGAAAGGGCCATTAAAATGGTTCCCCGTGCACGACTTTGGAGATTTTCTTCCGTAACATCAGGCTGTGTTCCCGAACACACAAGTGCCAACGCACTCAAAAAACCCTCAACAGGCTGGAAAATTGGTATTATTTCATAATGGCAACCCAAAAGCCGCGCACAATCTTCAGCGTCCTTCAACGATTGCTCTGAAGTATAATGATAGGGCATCATAACAGTGCGGACCCTTTCAGCTCCGAGTGCGTCCGCAGCCATCGCTGCACAAAGCGCTGAATCAACCCCTCCTGAAAGACCAAGAACAACATCTTTAAAACGGTTTTTATTGACGTAATCCCTTAACGCCAAAACACAAGCATGATAATCTGCAGCCAAACCATCTAAGAGCTTTTCACTCGGGCCAGAAATACATTGCCACCCTGTAGATTTTCGTTGCCAGTGATTCAAAGAAATATGGCTTTCAAAATGTTTCATTTGAAATGCTATCTTACCTTGTCCATCGAGAGCGAAGGAACCTCCATCAAAAACAAACTCATCCTGGCCACCAATTTGATTAACGTAAATAACTGGTACACCAGACCTTATAGCATGTGCACGAACAACATCTACGCGTTTCAGCATCTTATCGCGAAAATAAGGAGATCCATCAAAAACAAGGAGAATTTCCGCTTTTTCATCACCAAACTCTGAATCAATAGAAGGATCGTTCAAAATATCTTCACAAATCACGATTCCTAATTTTATTCCACGATGAACGATAAGTTCGGAGCCTAGACTAGGAGAAAATGCGCCCTTTTTGTCAAATGCAGCATTATTACGCAAATCAAACCCTAGGCACTCAGAAATTATCCGTCCGCCGTCAAGAAGCACTGTGCCATTATAGACGGCGTCATCGCGCCTCAGCGGGACACCAACGATAATTCCAGGTCCTTCTGTCGTCGCCTCTGCTAATTTCCCGATAACGCCCTCGCACGCTTCTGTAAAAGCAGGTTTCAGAACAAGGTCCTCCAGCGGATAAGCACTCACAAAAAGCTTAGTCAATAAAACGAGGTCAGCACCCTGTTTTTGGGCCTCTTGATATGCCATCATTGCAAGAGAAAAATTCCCATCAATATCGCCAATAACGGGATCTAATTGAGCAACAAAAATTCGAAAATCATTTTTTATAAGCTTTTGTGTCACCATGCTGCTCCGACTTAGTATGATTACACGCAGGCTTAGCCTGATTACACACAGGTTGCAAGCGCAAAAGTTTTTCTTTTAAAGAGCATTTAGCCTGACAAATACCGCAAATAAATGACACCGCCTCCGCCTTTTTTATAAATTTCCAACGGCGGTTTTCGGATCAACATTGCAATTTTTTAAGAAGTTCGGCAATGAGGAAGGCTAGTTTTAGAGACTGGCCCGCGTTTGACCGCGGATCACAGTGGATACGATAGCGATCGGAAAGATCTCCCACTGATATAGCGCATACACCACCTGTGCATTCTGTTACATTATAACCAATCATTTCGATATAAATACTGCCTGAATGAGTTCCTTCCCTTCGATGTACCCAAAAAAATTCTCACCCTCCTGCAAAATACGAAAAGGGCGCATTTTATAGCCATTTACAACTGTACATCGGACAACAAGACCATATCATCCTGAGCTTTTCACGTTCAACTACACGCATTAATACAGGAAGATGACCCTCGACTTTATCACAACCAAAGCGAACAATTAGACTAAGCCTTCCCGCTTCATTTTCAAAATTAAGAGATTAATTTCAAAAGCTCCCCAGGAGCAACGGAATGGCTACATTTCAACCCGACAAGATTTTTAATATTTTAGCAATATTCAACATGTGTATGACCAGGTTGACGTGTACGACTGCCGATCCGTGACATGTGAGCGGATGTTGCGCACCAATCTCAAAAACTCGAAGCAATCCGTGTTAAAGCTACCTCTCTGAAGCCTTACACAAAATCTAAACGCAAAAAATCTTGCTATTCACTGTAATAGCACTGCCTAATTTTCCAACTTTTTCCCATTTTCGTATATGTAACTTGGCTCGTACATAGTCACCAACTCCTCTGCTATAGTTGGATGCACGGCCATAGTCTTATCAAAGATATCTTTCGTCACTCTTCCCTTTAAAGATATCCCTATAAGCTGAGCCATCTCACCGGCCCCTTCTCCTAAAATATGTGCGCCAACGACAACACGACTTTCACCATCTACAACGAGTTTTATAAACATTTTTTCTGAATTAGCAGAAAGAATATCGCGCATAGGACGAAATAACGTACGGTAAATTTCAACGCGCTTATAGCGGCCTACAGCATCTTCTTCTGAAAGACCAACAGTTCCGATCTCTGGCTGCGAAAAAACGGCTGTTGCAACTAAATTATAATCGGGTACAGTAGGGATATTCTTAAACGCCGTTTCAATAAAACACATTGCTTCATGGATAGCGACGGGCGTTAATTGAATACGGCCTGTCACATCACCGACAGCCCAAATATGAGGGATGTTTGTTGTCATTCTTTCATCAACGATGACCGCACCAGATTCATTCAATTGAACGCCTACCCGCTCAAGCCCTAAACCCACTGTATTTGGTACCCGTCCTGTAGCTAACATAACCTGATCAGCACTAAGGATTTGTCCATTTGATAAAAAAACATCGTGACATTCACCTCTGGCTTTAATTTGGGAAATTTTTTCTGCATAGACAACAGAAATCCCTTTTTTTATCATCGCGTCACTTAGCAATCGCCGCAAATCGTGATCAAAATTACGAAGGACCAAATCGCCGCGATGGAGTAATGTTGTTTTTACACCTAGTTCATGAAAAATATTGGCAAATTCAACACCAATATAGCCACCACCAACAATTATTATTGACTTCGGAAATGCTTTAAGATCGAAAATCTCGTTGGAAGTAAGACATAAATCGCTCCCTTTTATTTCAGTATTTGACGCGGTTTTTGCCCCCGTTGCAATTAAAATTTTTTCCGCTCTTACCCGTTCACCTGTTGCAGAAAGCTCCAATGTATGATCATCTACAAAAATAGCACGACTTTCATAAATACGGACATTATTATCTTCCAACCCTCTACGGTACAGCCCCTCTAATCTCGATATTTCTTTATCTTTGGCCGCAATTAATTTTTCCCAACTGAAAACTGGAGCAGTGTGTTCCCATCCAAAATCAACGCTTTTACTGAACTCTCGTGCATATTGTGATGCATAAACAAACAATTTTTTGGGTACGCAACCGCGAATAACACAAGTGCCTCCCAAACGATATTCTTCCGCTATAGCCACACGCTTACCAAGCTTCCCAGCGAGGCGGGCAGCACGGCCCCCACCGGACCCCCCTCCAATCACAAATAAATCAAAATTAAAAGACATAATGGACCACCCCTTCCCACACAGCTACATTGCACAGCGTTATCGGCATTTATCACAAAATAAAAGCTCCTTTTTGTTTTCCAAAGTCATTTATCATCATATAAAAGCCATTTTTTCAGAAAACGCCGCACGGACCGCCTACTTTCTTATAAAAGAAGAGCTATCAGTTACTGCAATTATCTGAGCCAGACTATTTTGGACCTTTCGAGGAGCTGGGCGCAACAGAAGTAACAGACTTGCTCGAATCGGGCACGTTGGACATATCCCTTTTTACGTTTTCCATGAGACTCTGTGCAATAGCAGAACGCCAGGTATTAAATGCAGAATAAGCATCGCGTGCAGCATCTGGAACTTTTGTTAAAAATTTTTTTCCAACGTCAGAACTGTAAAATATCGTGATTTTATCGAGCTCTTCAGCGCTGAAATGTTTTGCATACACGTAAGCGACTTCTTTTTCTAAATCAGCGTACCGCTTAGCTAAAGCAAGTGCCTGTTTATCAACTATCTCAGAAATACTAGTTGCCAAATTAGGATCACTACTTATCAATCTGTCTTTGAGATCACGTGCAGCAATCAGCAAAAAATCATCAAATTGATCGGTTGCGTGAATAGCAGAAATCGCTTTTTGAGCTGAAGCTAAATGACGCTCATCTATATCCTGTTGTGCGCCAGCTATCCCAATATTCATAACTAACATAGCAACTACGCTAAATGACGCTGCAAAGCGCCGGAAACAAAATAACACCGCTCTCATTAACGTCCACTCCCGTAATTGTCCTAATATTTTATCCAAAATTTTCAGTGGTATTTTCTATTATAACGAATATGTCAACGTATAAATCACTTTTTAAAAATCGGATGGTTCTAAAACTTTTATTTCGCCATCTGCCATCGCTATAACCGAGCGAGAGGCCAATCCTAAAAAAAGGCCATGCTCAACAACGCCAGGAATCTCAAATAGTGCGTTCGATAATAACTTTGGCTGTAAAATACGGCCAAAATCTGCATCCAGGATAAAATGTCCCCCATCTGTTTCAAAAGGATTCTCTCCATTCATCCGAAGCGTAATTTCTCCTGAAATCCCCAAATTTTCAGCCGCTTTTCTAACAGCTTTGCGTGTAGCGTTTACACCAAATGTGTTAATTTCAATCGGCAAAGCAAAAGCGCCAAGTGTTTTTACCATTTTTGTTTCATCGGCTACGACCAGCATCGCACGCGATGCCGCCGCTACAATTTTTTCATATAACAGCGCCCCTCCTCCCCCCTTGATTAAAGTCATTTTAGGACCGATCTCATCGGCTCCATCAATATCAAGGTCGAGCTCAGATACTTGCTCTAAAGTAGTGACAGCTATTCCGAATTTGCGGCATAATTGTTCGGAATAGCGTGAAGTAGCCACACCAGTCACACGCAGACCGCTCGCAACACGCTCACCAAGAAGGCGAATAAACTCATTCATTGTGGAACCAGTCCCTATGCCAAGCAGCATATCATCTTGGACGAATTCAAGCGCTTTAGAAGCCGCCATTTTTTTAAGCTCTTGGATATCCATGAATCACTTTTCCTTATATTAATCAGTGATATTCATTACGAATTAACCATAAAAAAGCAATCTGCCACTTTAATCTGCCACAAATTTATTCCTGCCTTCTAACTAAAAAATACTAGTTATTACAGAAAAGCATTTTAATGAAATGACGCGAAAATTAGTAATTGGTCAAAATCATTTAAATTTCGCCATATTTAATAGAGAATTTTGGTTTAACTTCCACCGTCGAAAATTTGCGTTAATTATACGCCTCTACGAAGCTGCTGAAGTAATCAGGTCTTGAAAATTAATCATCTTGAAGAAATTTTTTAAGCTAGGGGGATGACGGTGAGAATATTCAGGCAAATTAAAAAAACCGCAAATTATTTCTGATTTTAGTTGCGCTCTTGTATCGGGAATACGAAA
The DNA here is from genome assembly GCF_000341355.1 of Bartonella australis AUST/NH1. Lineage (NCBI taxonomy): Bacteria > Pseudomonadati > Pseudomonadota > Alphaproteobacteria > Hyphomicrobiales > Bartonellaceae > Bartonella > Bartonella australis. The sequence goes on along the minus strand of NC_020300.1, from coordinate 703,054 downwards.
AAAGAGATTACGATGAAAAGGCATCCAGCGGTTATCGAAAAATTAAACGAAGCTCTTGCACACGAAAGTAGAACCATTAATTAGTACTCGTTGCATTCTTTTCTGATAGAAAATTGGGGATATACAAATCTGACTAAATTAGAACGTAAAGAATCTGTGGAAGAAATGGGTCATGTAGATAAAATCGTTAAACGCATTATTTTTCTCGAAGAGTGCCCCAACCTTCGGACTCCTTTCGCCATTGCGAGTCGGGAGAAATCTCGGAGAAATTTTAGAATATGATTTCGTTAGTGAGTATGATGCTCAAAAATTCTATTATTCCCGAATTGCAGTAATCTGCATTGTTTATTATGCATAAAATCATTTTATCACACTGAGATATTTTGGGGATATAATTTGTAATTTTGCGGACTCAGGATCCGGGCGCGTTTTTTTAATGCAATTGAGTAAATATCTCTATAAGCTTTTTCTGTGCGCATTCCATGGCCTATGGAACCCTGCAGAGGACCATATAATATCTCCTCTTTTTGTTACCATAACACTCCCACGTGACAGTAATTCTTGAGGTGTAAATGTTATTTGCGCGGTCTCGTCGCGTGTTTGACTATCCGTTATGAATGTCCTGACCGTAATATTTTGTTTTGCATGTTGGTCCTTTTCTCCGTGCAAAATAACAATTTTCAGCCCATTTTTGCATAAAGATGTACAAACTTTATCATCGCAGAGGAACTGTTCATTAAAGGGTGGACCGCTTTTTGTCGGTTTGATAATCTTGTTTATATGAAATGATTTTTTCCATACAGATGCTACAAATTTTGGTGCATAATAACGGTCAATATACAGCTTTCCGTTATCGATAATACCCACGAGCTTTGCGCTATCTGCTATAATTAATTGCACAGGGGAATATGTAACGTAGATAAAAATACCAGCCAAAATAAAAATGTTAAAAAAGAATCTAATGGCCGTCTTGCAGAACGTTAGTCCGATTAAGCCCAAACTCAGTAAAATGAGCACAGATAATGGCATAAATCCAGGATTAAAAACAGGAGAAATAGCCGTTATAGCGTGGGCGATTTTTATCACGAGCCCTACACCGAAGCCCATAATCTGCAATGGCAACCATTCAAGCCCCAAAAGCATCGCGAATGCCGCCATCAATCCAAATGGCATTACGAGAATTAATATAACGGGTAAGGCTAAGGCATTACTAATAATACCGAGAAATGCTACATTGGAAAAGTGGTACGCAGCGTAAATTCCACTAACAGACCCTGCCACAAATGAAGACACACAAGTTGAAATAACTGATGAAAAAATAAAATGAAACACCCGACCACCAACATATGGTGGCGTTGTTATGCCTCTGTAAGAAGACCGCCTGCCACTCCACCAATCAAAAGCAGCGATTAAAGCTGCAACCGCAGAGAAAGACATTTGAAAACTTGGTTCTAATATTTCATGTGGACTTACAGTAATAATTACTAAGCCAGAAATAGCAAAATTACGCATTGTCAAAGCAGTATGATTACATAGTATGGCAATTAACATAACAGCAATCATTATAAAGCTTCTCTGTGCTGCTACGCCTGCGCCAGATAACACTAAGTAAAAAGCCGCTATTATTAATGCTGCGATCGCAGCAAACTTTTTAATCGGGTAACAGGATGAAAAAACTGGAAAAAATGCGAAAAAACTGCGGATAATAGTAAAAACTACACAGCTGAGTAAAGCCATATGCAAACCTGATATTGATAAAATGTGCGCCAACCCAGCCGTACGCAATGCCTCATTGGTTCCATACGAAATACCACTCCGCTGTCCTGTTATTAAGGCAACGGAAACGCTTCCCTCTTCTCCACTAATTGCTGCACTAATTCTCTCAGCCATTTGCATTCGTAAACTCTCGATTTTCTGTGAGAGCATACCTAATATTGTACCAGGCGGGGAAATTGGTATTTTGATTGGTTTTCCTAGATAAATTCCCTGGGCGCCAATCCCTTTAAAATAGTTATGAAAACTGAAATCATAACTTCCTGGACGCACCGGCCCGGATAAAGCACTAAGCTTTACTCTTCCGTATAATCCGTCGCCGGGAGTTAACCCCGGCGGCAAATGTCTCGCTGTTAAACGAACACGATCAGGTCCATTATATAAAATAGGCTTTTCTGTACTTAAAACATCTATTTTTAAACGAAATTCCCCCTTTGCCGTTGTTTCAATAGAAACGATCCTTCCCGTTAATGTAGCAAAAACATCGCTGTCTAGCATTAATGTGGATATGCGCCATGTTTCTATTTTTGCGGATAAAGCGCCTAATACAACGCAGAATAAAACCCCAACTACGAGCCATATTCTCCTATAGCAACGTAAAATATACAATGTTCCAATGAATATACTGATTGCTACGATAAACTGTTTCCAGCTCGGTTCTTGATTTAAACTGAAATAAAAAATGGCTCCTGTTGCAAAAAATACGAAATTTAACGAGAAAAGGAACCCAAAAGAGATTTCCTCTTTTATGCAATCTGCCAGCCATTTTTGAGAAAACACTGCTGCTTCTTTTAGAGATGTAAATAAAGAAACCTTTTGTTCATTATAGGTAGCGTTACTTGCATCACCGATAATATAAGGATACCCTTGCCACGTCAGGCTAAAATTTTCCTTTTTTGATGAGCCTTTTATTGATAGACCATCCCCAGTTTTATTCTGGTCTAGCATCCATGAATCCCCGTCTTACTCACAATGCAACTATTGCACCCTCCGCCACCTATGCTAACATAGCTGTTTAATAAGGTTCCATACATAACATTAATTAGAGGACAATATCCGTGCCCGTCGTTACCCGTTTTGCCCCTTCGCCCACAGGTTTTCTTCATATTGGCAGTGCCCGCACCGCTCTTTTTAACTGGCTTTATGCAAAACACAATGGTGGCAAAATGCTTCTACGTATCGAAGATACAGATAGAGAACGTTCAACAGATGCCGCGGTAAAAGCTATTATAGACGGCTTACACTGGATGGGGCTCAGTTACGATGGGGATCCTATTTCGCAGTTCGAACGAGCAGGACGTCACCGTCAGGTTGCCGAACAATTGGTAAAAGACGGCAAAGCTTATTATTGTTATGCTTCTCCTGAAGAATTAGCTGAAATGCGCGAAAATGCCCGTGCAGAAGGTCGTCCTCCCCGTTATGATGGACGGTGGCGCGACCGTGATATTTCTGAAGCTCCCAAAGGAGTTAAACCTGTTGTCCGTATTAAAGCACCACAAAATGGAGAAACAGTTTTGCACGATCGTGTTCAGGGCGATATTCGCTTTCCAAATAAAGACCTGGATGACTTTATTATTTTACGTTCCGATGGTACCCCAACTTACATGCATGCCGTTGTTGTTGATGATCATGATATGGGGATAACACATATCATTCGCGGCGATGATCATCTTACAAATGCAGCTCGCCAAACAATTATTTTTAATGCAATGGGGTGGGATATCCCTATTATGGCGCATATCCCACTTATCCATGGTGAAAGTGGTGCAAAATTATCAAAACGACGTGGTGCACTGGGTGTTGATGCTTACCGAACAATGGGATATCTTCCTGCGGCTATGCGCAATTACCTTGTTCGTCTAGGTTGGAGTCACGGCGACGATGAACTCATCTCTCTAGAAGACATGATTTCCTGGTTTGATATCGATGATATTAACAAAGGTGCCGCTCGTTTTGATATCAAAAAACTGGATGCCATTAATGGGCATTATATACGCACATGTGATACTCAAAACCTTTTTGATGCCGCTCTTGGTATTTTGCCAGATATTGAAGGCGGGTTAGATATACTTGAAAAACTCAATGAACAACGCCGTGCTCAATTTTTAGCCGCAATACCGAACTTAAAAGAACGTTCAAAAACGCTGCTTGAACTTATTGACGGTGCTTCCTTCATCTTTACGCAGCGACCATTAACTCTTGAAGAAAAAGCAAAAACACTCTTGGATGAAAGCGGCCAGCTCACCCTGAAAGGTGTTTATCATGCTTTAAAAGCATGCCCAAATTGGGATGCAACAACACTGGATGAAGTTCTTCGGCATTATGCACAAGAAAAAGAGCTAAAATTTGGAGCTATTGCCCAACCTCTTCGAGCGGCCCTTACAGGGCGTACAACATCACCAGGAGTTTTTGATATCCTCGTTTTATTAGGGCGAGACGAATCTCTTAATCGTATTAATGATCAAATTATTCTAGCTGAACACTGATAATAGTATTACAAATACACCTAAGCATTTTAAATGCAGCTATCTCGACGTGAAGCAAATATATGTTAGGTAGAATCGTAGTTAAAAAATATTTTTAGATTGCATGAACTGACTTTTAAGGTAAATCTACTCTCGCCATGGGTAGGAGAAGCTTCGATTATATATCCCCTGTCTAAATAAGGGTTCGGTTGAGTTTTAGAAATGGGGAATCTGAAAGGAATATTTAATGTCTGAGCACAAAGCATACATCATCGCAAATGACACAAAAATAGAGTTGCCGGTGCGTAAAGGAACTATCGGTCCTGATGTAATTGAAATCTCCTCTCTTTATAAAAAAATGAACACCTTTACCTATGATCCTGGATTTATCTCAACTGCTTCCTGTGAATCAAAAATTACCTATATCGACGGCAAAAAAGGGATATTACTTTATCGTGGTTATTCTATAGACCAATTAGCTGAAAATGGGAATTTTCTTGAAAGCTGCTACCTTTTGCTCCACGGCGAATTACCAACTAAACAAGAAAAAATCGATTTTGATCGCTGTGTTATGCAGAACGCAGCAGTGGGTGAACAATTCGAGCGCTTTTTCCAAGGTTTCCGCCGTGACTCTCACCCTATGGCTGTTATGATTTCTTGTCTTGGAGCCCTATCCACGCTTTATCACGATTCCATTGATATTGCAGATTCTCAACAGAGAATGATCGCCCCTATTTACCTTATCTCGAAGATTCCAACCCTTGCCGCTATGGCTTATAAATACAGCATTGGACATGCATTTATCCATCCGCGCGATGATCTCAGTTATGCTGAAAATTTTCTCCATATGTGCTTTTCTACCTCCGGTGAAGAATATAAAATTAACCCGGTTCTTGCCCGAGCTATGGACAGAATCTTCACTCTTCACGCAGATCATGAACAAAATGCGTCCACTTCAACTGTACGCCTTGCAGGTTCATCAGGAGCTAACCCATTCGCGTGTATCGCTGCAGGCGTCGCGTGTCTGTGGGGACCAGCTCATGGTGGTGCTAATGAAGCGTGTTTGAAAATGCTGCAAGAAATAGGCTCTGCTGAAAAAATTCCCGAATTTATCGCGCGCGCGAAAGATAAAGACGACCCATTCCGTCTTATGGGCTTTGGCCATCGAATATATAAAAATTATGACCCACGTGCTAAAATTATGCAAAAAACTTGCCATGAAGTTTTAAAAGAATTGAACATTCAGGATGATCCGCTGCTCGATATTGCTGTAAAGCTTGAAGATATTGCTCTTAATGATGAATATTTTGTTGAGAAAAAACTTTACCCTAATGTTGATTTTTATTCTGGTATTATCTTAAAAGCCCTGGGTTTCCCGCCTGAAATGTTTACTGTTCTTTTTGCGCTAGCGCGTAGCGCAGGTTGGATTGCGCAATGGAAGGAAATGATCGAAGATCCTGCGCAAAAAATTGGCCGGCCGCGCCAACTTTATACAGGTCCCACTGCACGTGAGTATATTTCCGTAGATGACCGTGTAAGCTCAAAAGCTGAAATCGTCAATCGGTGAAAACTTTGTTTATCGGAAACTTTATTTTTAAATTTCACGGGCCACCAGGTTAATTTAAGGCAGAAATATTTGTAGGCGTATCCCTGAGGCTTTTTCTGTAAAGATGGCGTTATCATTAAAATTATAATAATTATTACCAAAATTTTCTGCTCTCTTTACCAATTCGTTGGCAGAAGTTGCGGCCGTCCTATTGATATAGAGGATGCTTTTAAGCGATAATACCACTGAGCTAGAAGTAGCCTCTACCAATGTCCTATACAAATATAATTGACTTACAATCATCCTCATATAGGAAGGAAACTGCAAAAAATTTATGCTCTTCCCTTTTAGATAATATCGCCAAAATCTACTTAATGGCCGCTCTTCGGCGACGTGCAGAGTGCCTTTACATCTTTATTTCCGCAAATTAGAAAAGGGGAAAAATATACTGCTAAAGTTCCTACTTCTGAAAAATAACGCAGCAACAGCAAGCAACGTTAGTGTATAAGCAGAATAATCACGCCATATATCTACGCCTTTTTTGGCATTGCTCGCGTAAAATATGCTGCCTTTTTTCTCTGTGGAAAAACACATCCGTATCTACGCAAGCCTATTAGTTTCGTCCTATTCTCAACATGAAATACCCAAAACGCCGATATTCGCGTAACTTATTCACGCGGGCAGAGCTGCTAAATTTGAGCTTTTTTGTGGCTAAATTTGATGCTATTTAAACACTGATGAACTTTTGTATTCCTTTCAGCAGGACTTAAAGATTATAAAAACGCGTGGTGACTCGTCATTTTTCCGCATATTTAACAGGAGGACTTTATGAAATTATTGATAGCAGCTCTGGTGACTAGTATGATGCTGCCTTTTCAATTAGCTAATGCTGAAACGCTGAAAATCGCAAGTGAAGGCTCCTACCCTCCGTTCAGCTATATTGATTCAAACAATAAACTCCGTGGTTTTGATATCGATATATCTTACGCACTTTGTGAAAAAATGAAGGTCGAATGTACAGTCTCTATCCAAGATTTCGACGGGATTATTCCAGGACTCTTGGCGAAAAAATATGACGCCGTCGTAGCATCTCTCACGCCTACACGAGAGCGGCTACAAAAAATTGACTTCACGGATTCTTACTATAATACAACGTCAGCCGTAGTTATTTTAAAAGATTCAGAAATTAAAAAAATATCAGCAGAAGCATTTAAAGGCAAAAACCTTGGTGTACAATCAAATACAATACAAGCTATGTATGCAGAAGATAATTATGCCTCTAAAGGGGTAACTGTTAAGCTCTATCCTACGACGATAGATGTCAATCGCGATCTTTTGAGCCGCCGCCTCGACGCTGTTGTCCTGGATAAATTGCAAGCATTAAACTGGCTTGAAAATGATGGGAAGGATTGTTGCCTTCTTTTAGGGGATCTTGAAGAGGCGAAAACCCCCGTTGCGATCGGTATTCGCAAAAATAACGATGACCTTAAAGAAAAGTTCAATAAAGCTATAAAAGAGATTCGAGCAGACGGGACATATGATGAAATTATGAAAAAATATTTTAAAATCAATATCTATTGAGTATCGATAAGAATTTAAAATTAGACAAATCATTTATATTGTTAGAAAATAGTTGTCCGAATCTTTATTAGGAGCTCCGGGATGATGGGAAATTGGGCATTGCTATTGTTTAGCAATGAGGGGTGGTGTGCGGTAATAGTTTCTAGCGCAGGGATGACATTGTTGCTAGCTTTATGTTGTGTATTTCTGGGATTGCCCCTGGGACTTCTGAGTGCAGTGATGATTCAGTCCGATATCAAAGTGGCTAAAATTACAGCGACTCTATTTTCATCAATATTTCGTGGCTTGCCAGAGCTTCTAACTCTATTCCTTGTTTATTACGGCTTACAAAGTCTCATTCAAACTACACTTGAATATTTTCGTATTGATGTAATATTTAACATTAATGCTTTCGCTGCCAGTGTCCTTGCACTCAGTATGGTTTTTGCATCCTTTTCTTGCGAAGTTTGGCTTGGGGCATTTAAGATTTTCGATAAAAGCCAATACGAAGCAGCCAGAGCTTTAGGTCTTTCGCGTTCAACGACGTTTTTTCGTATCGTTTTCCCTCAGCTTATTCGCAATGCTTTACCGGGGCTTTTTAACAATTGGCTTACTTTACTCAAGGATACATCTCTTGTTTCGACTATCTCACTTATGGACCTTATGCAACAGACTAATTTAGCGGTTGCAGCAACCAACGAACCCATGCTGTTTTATCTTGTTGCGTGTTTATTTTACCTGATATTTTCGGGGATTTCTGCTATAATTTCGCGCTATCTAGAAACGTCGAGCCAAAAGGCCTATCAAAAGGTATTAGTCTGATGGTCTTTGAGTGGTTCCGCTTTCTTTTTAATCCTGAACTTTTAAATCAGTATGGGCCGAAGCTCATCGACGGTCTTATAGTTACTTTTGAACTCGTCTCTATTTCTTATTTTATAGGTTTTTTGCTCGGTATGTTGCTTGCGCTTGCACGTTTAGCAAATAACAAGCCCTTGCAATACTTAGCCCGCGCTTATATTTATTTTTTCCGTGGTTCTCCCTTATTAGCACAACTATTTCTTTTTTATTATGGCCTCGGTTCAATGAGCGATTTTTGGCAACACGCCGGTTTATGGTGGTTTTTTCAAAACGCGTGGTATTGCTGTCTATTCATTTTTTCGCTTAATTCCGCTGCTTATCAAGCAGAAATCTTCAGAGGGAGTCTTCTGTCAGTAGCAACTGGACAACGTGAAGCATCAAAAGTTTTAGGGCTAAACAACTTCGTGACATTTTTCAAAGTCATCCTCCCGCAAGCAGCCGTCATGGCGTTACGTCCCTTAGGAAATGAATTTATTTTGTTGATTAAATCCAGCGCCATTACTTCACTTGTAACTGTCTACGACTTAATGGGCGTTGCCAAACTAATCTATTCACGCACATTCGATTTTCAAGTTTATATGTGGGTTGCTATTATTTACCTTTTCATCGTTGAGCTTATTCACTGTTTTATCGTTTTCGCAGAACACCGTCTCACCCGGTATTTACGGTAAACATAAATGATCGTAAAAACTTTCCAGCGGATTAAGCTACCCGTAATCGTTTCATTTATTCAATAAAAGAACGCAACAATATGAATTCAGAAAATAAAAATAATAAGCCTGTCAATATCCCCAAAGATTCAATTATCTCTATCCGTCATTTAACTAAGTGGTATGGAAATTTTCAAGTATTACAGGATATCAATTTAGATGTAAAAAAAGGCGAGCGTATTGTTATTTGCGGTCCTTCTGGGTCGGGAAAATCAACTTTAATCCGCTGCATTAGCCAGTTAGAACGAGCACAAGAAGGTACGATTCGTATTCACAATGTTGACATTCATACCGCTCCTATGCAGCAACAAAAAAATGTTCTACGCAAAATAGGAATGGTATTTCAGCATTTTAATTTATTTCCTCATATGACTGTTATACAAAATTGCACTTTGGCACCTATGGCAGTTCAAAAACTTTCAAAAAAACAGGCAACAGAGCGAGCAATCCATTATCTTACACGCGTTGGTATTGAAAGACACTGCGAAAAATATCCTTTGCAATTGTCTGGCGGACAACAACAACGCGTCGCTATTGCGCGCGCACTTTGTATGACACCTGAAGTTATGCTTTTCGATGAACCAACATCAGCTCTTGACCCAGAAAGTGTCGGAGAAGTTTTGGAGGTTATAGTTCAATTAGCAAATACAGGGATAACAATGCTTTGCGTTACTCATGAAATGAAATTTGCACGCGAAGTCTCAAAAAGGATACTTTTTTTAGAAAACGGGAAACTTATCGAAGATACGACATCTGATGTATTTTTTACCAATCCCAAAAGCCAACGCGCTCGTGATTTTTTTGCAAAAACCAAATATTAATTGTCGATATTGTTTTGCCCGCAATTTTCCGTACTCTTTTTTTTGAGGAAATTTATGACCACTTGAGCGGCAATTACTCCTGAGCGTGTTTTCGTTCTCATTCTCTGTTCCACTATGTCAAAAGCATCAAATTGCGCCTGCCTAAATAAGCGGTTACGTAAAAGTTGCTCTACCTGTCTTGCTAATATGCCAGGCCGCGAAAATTCATTGAAATATTCTGGAATAATGGGCTTATCGACGATAATATTTGGAAGTGCAGCACTCCATGACGTTATCTTTGGCAAGAAGAATAGCTTAGAAAGGTAATCAAGTTTATAGCACAGCACCATGGGAATTTTTGCCAGTGCCAATTCAAGCGATACTGTCCCAAGTGCCGCAAGTGCAACATCAGCATCTCCAAAAGCGCGCCATTTTGCATCTTCACCGACAACAATCTCGGCCTTACTGCTCCAATTCTGCGCTAAAAAACGAACTTCATTCACCAAATGCGGTAAAGTTGGTAAAAGAATGCGTAAATTAGGGATACGCTGTCGAACAATTTCTACCGCTTTTCCAAAAATAGGCATTAAATGGCGAACCTCGAAAGTGCGCGACCCAGGTAAAACGACCATCGTAAACAGCGGCATTTGTTTGCTAAGCGAATGCTTTTTTTCTGCTTGAATAGCTAAAAGCGGTGGGTGAGTCAAAAGACGATGTCCGACATAGGTAGTAGGCGGTCCTCCTAAATCCTTCATAATCTTTTCTTCAAAAGGAAAGACCGCCAAAACATGATCAATAAATCCGCACATAGCTTTAGCACGCTCCGGCCGCCATGCCCAAACAGTCGGTGCAACATATTTAATAATCGGAATAGAAGGCGCTAATACGCGCACCTTTTTTGCAATACGATGGGTAAAATCAGGACTGTCAATGATAATTAAACAATCTGGTTTTTCTCGTGCAATAAATTTGGACAAAGTGCGAATACGTGTCAATAACAACGGTAATTTTTTTAAAACTGCACCTAAACCTATCAAATTAATATCGTCAAAGTTAAAAACGCTTTTCAAACCCAGCGACTCTAAATTTTTACCCCCAACACCGATCAAGTGGATATCACGTTCCATCTGATGTGATAAAGAAGAAATTAAATCTGCTCCCAGTAAATCTCCAGATTCTTCTCCTGCAACAATAGCAATCTTTAAGCAATCATTCATGATTATATTTCTCGAATGATTTCTATAAACAATGAGAGCTCGTCAGCTTTTTCTACTGTTTCTCTCGCAGACAATATCAGGCTCCTGTTCGCCTCCACGGCAATACCAACCAACCCGCTTTTTGCAACATTAATTACCGTCATAGGCCCAATTGAGGGCAAATCAACCCGATTATCTTGTTGCGGTTTTGCACATTTCACGAGGACACCACCTTTAGATGGAATTTGCTTTCTTTCCCGCATTTCATAAATTCGCCGCAGCATATTATCAGTTCCTTCTGCCCCTTCTACTGCAACCACCCGACCACCAACAGCCACAACTGCTTGCCCGATATCTAATTGACCTAAAAGCTTTGCGGCTTTAGTAGCTAACAAAATCTCGGCTTTCTGCTTTCGGGTAGCACGCCGCAATGTTAAATCAAAATCCGCCGGAGCCAATAAATCTGGTACAATTTCATGAGCACCTATAACACGAAAGCCACGCGCTTCGACAACTCGTATAAAAGCTTTTAATAACGCGTCATCGCCGCTTCCTAATACCTTAAATAATTTAGGCAAAGCTAAAAAAGTTACCCAATCGAGTCGCAATTGTAAAAGATTCGGCCGTATTTTCACGCCACCTGCTAAAATGACATTGCAAATTTCTGCCGCTTTTAAGATCTTGAATAACTTCGCTAACTCTACAATCGATAATTCGCAATGTTCGTAGCCGTAAAGCGCGGGGGAATCTGCCTCGCCGCGCAAAAGCACAAGAAAAGGTTCCTGTCCGCGCTCTTCGAGCACTCGAGCGACAGTAACAGGCAGAGTGCCTCCCCCTGCTATGACAGCAGTCCGGCCAGAAAGAAAATTCCCAGCGCAAGAGGAGGGCATTATTCAGTCCTCTCTTAAAGGTATAGCACCACCTTCAAACTTAGGTGTACAATAAAAGCGTTTTCCTTCTTCCCGAATAAAATTAATCATGTCAGTCACAGACTGAGAAGTAGAATAGGAAGAAAAAACATCACCTAAACGCTCTCTAATAGGTTTACTCCGATCAAAAAGCATAGAAACAGCGTGACGTAGCGCATGAATTTCTTTACGCTCAAGACCGGCGCGTTTCATACCAATGATATTTAATCCAGCAAGTTTCGCTTGCACCCCGACGGCTGTTCCATAAGGGATCAGATCACCGACTAACGCAGATAAACCACCTATAAATGCGTGGTGCCCAACACGAACAAATTGATGAACAGCGGCGCCACCACCGATAATAACACAATCCCCGATTGTAACGTGTCCACCAATCATAGCATTATTTGCGAACGTTACGTGGTTACCTACATGGCAGTCATGTGCAACATGAGCATAAGAAAGAAACTGACAATTATTTCCAACAACCGTTGCCCCCATACTGGAATCAGATCCTTTATGCATCGTTACCCCTTCGCGAATTAAACAGTTCTCACCAATAGAAAGAGTTGTACCCCCTCCTTTATGCTTATTATTTTGTGGATCTGCACCTAAAACCGCATGCGGAAACACTTTGCCATTCGCCCCTAACGTTGTCTTACCTAATATCACAACGTGGCTCATTATGCTACACCCATCACCAATAATAGCCTTCGAACCAATATGACAAAACGGCCCGACTGACACATTCTCACCGAGCTGCGCGCCCTTTTCTACAAAGGCAGTCGGGTGAATTTTTGTACCAGACATTTCTCAATTCCTATTTCATTATTTATTCTGATTCGACAATCATCGCAGCGACTTCTGCTTCAGCAACACGGATGTTCTCCACTTCTGCAATACACGAAAAACGTCTAATACCAGACCGTTTTTTTAACAGACGAACATGAATCTTCAACTGATCGCCGGGTAAAACTGGCTTACGAAATTTTGCATTATCAACAGTCATAAGATAAACTAAGCCTGTTTTCTTATCGCCTGATCTTAAAAGTGAAATTGCTCCTGCTGTTTGCGCCATAGCTTCCAAAATCAGGACACCAGGCATCACCGGTTTTTCAAAAAAATGCCCCGTAAAATGCGGCTCATTGATTGTCACATTTTTAATACCAATCGCTTTTTGGTCACCATCAATTTCGATTATACGATCAATCAATAAAAATGGATAACGATGTGGTAATATCGACAATAATTTATCAATATCTACATCTTCTAGACTGTTAGCTTTGCCGGTATCGATCATATCAGCACTTCTCCCTCTCAATTTTGCTAATACGACGCAGCGCCAATACTTCACGAGACCACTGCTTAAACGGTCGTGCTGGACTGCCGCACCATTTTTCACCATCTGGAATATCATTCATAACACCGCTGCGCGCGGCAATATAGACGCCCTTACCTACTGTGATATGATCTGCGATCCCGACTCCTCCGCCGAGCTGAGACATATCGCCTATAGATGTACTCCCAGCAATCCCACATTGACCAGCAATGAAGCAGTAACGACCAATCTTAACGTTGTGGGCAATCTGCACCAAATTGTCAATTTTACTACCTTCGCCAATAATTGTATCTTCAAGCGTTCCACGATCGATTGTTGTATTCGCGCCAATTTCTACATTATCTTGGATAATCACACGACCAAGCTGCGGAATTTTTTCAACCTCGGAAACACCACTAATATAGCCAAAACCATCCTGCCCAACGCGAACACCAGGATGGAGGTGAACCCTATCGCCTATTAAAGAATACTGAACTGTCACCCCAGGAGCAATGTAGCACTCACGTCCAATACGGCAATTTTCACCAATAACAGCAGTTGACGAAACGAGAGTACCTGAACCAATTTCCACGTTTTTTCCTATCACAGCCCCCGCTTCGATGCATACATCATTTTCAAATATAGCACTTAAATGAACATGGGCATGCAGCGAAATTCCTTTTTGACTAAACCAAGGCATCGGCTTAACAGAATCAGGAAATAAAATGTGCCCGATTCGAACAAAATCACGCCGCGGAGTAGACGTCACTAATATAGCCATAGATTCGGGAATTTGAAAAACAACATCAGCCGTACAAAAAACAGCAGCAGCTAAGCTCCCCGATAAAGCACCAGAAAATTTCTGATTCTCTACAAAAACGAGAGAACCCTCTCTAGCACTTTTAATAGAAGAAAGGGCACTTATAACTACGCCAGAAAACTCCGGGTTAAGGAGCTCTGCACCCGTTAACTCCGCAATATCAGCGACCGTTAATTGCTGAGACGGTGTAAAAAAAGACGCACCCGCCATCAGAACCTTCTCCCTTCTGGCCCTAACCTATATTCTTAAAATCCTTCCTTTCGGAAGAAATTCAAATTAGAACTTAGTAGAAATACCAAAATTAAATTTCTGCACATTATCCCCTTCCTGTTTGACTATCGGCCAAGCATAATCAAAACGCAGCGGGCCAAATGGCGACTCCCACATCAAACTAGCTCCTACAGAAGCACGCCACGCACTTTTAGTACCAGTAACAGGCGCTTCACCCTCAAAAGCAGGTTTATAATCATTGCCATAAATAGTCGCAACATCCGTAAATAAAGCAGCACGAAACCCTAAATCAGCAGGCACAATGGGCACAGGAAACTGCATTTCAGCTGTTGCATTTATATACGTAGTCCCCCCTAAGAAGGACGCTCCACCATCGCTGGAACTTTGACGCGGACCTATTCCATTGTATTTAAAACCGCGGATCATATCTATATTGCTTTTAAACATATCAAAGATACGAACGCCATCTTTCCCTACGCTGTGAATATAACCGCCACCGAAAGAAAATAAGCCGACGAGGTCCATCTGATCAGAAAATGTCTTATATATTATCGCCTTACCAGTCGTCTTCAAGAATTTTGCATCCCCACCAAGTCCCGCAAATTCCTGAAAAAAGCGAGCATACACACCATCATGCGGATTTCTCATATTGTCGATAGTGTTATACGTCAGAGCATAGCCAATTGACGAACGATGCCAAGGACTGTGCCTCGCAGCCTGAACAATCGCACCAGAATATTTTCCATACAGCTTCCTTATATCACTATCATTAGTTAAGTCATAATCCCCACCAAAATCGTACTCTTCTTGCACATAAGAATAAGATAAACTGGCGGACAATTGATCATTGATTGGCACCCCAAACCGAAGGGAACCGCCTGTTTGCCGGACGTCATACGCTCCATCAGAGCGATAAGTACTACGAAAAATATCAACACCAGAAGACAAGTTGTAACCCAAAAAATAAGGTTCAATAAATGACAAATTATAATTACGGGACTTCTGTTGCCCAGCACCTAAACCTAAGCGAGCATACTGGCCGCGTCCCCCCAGATTACGTTCAGCAACAGATAATTCAAGCGACATACCGGGACTCGTACCACCCGTTGTATACGCCCCAGATAGAGAAATATCCCCCGTCGGAGCTTCTACTACATCAACAACCAATACGACCTTATCGGGCGTGTCAGTTTGGACTACCGAAATATTAACTGCTTTGAAAAAACCTAGGCCCTCTAAACGATTCTTAGCTCGTTGCACCAATGTTTGGTTATACGCATCACCTTCATTCAAATCAATCTCGCGGCGGATAACATAATCGCGAGTCTTTTCATTGCCACGTATTTCAATCCGCTGAACATAAGCCCGCGGACCTCGCTCGATGTTGTAAAGAATTGAAATCGTATGATTCACAAAATCACGATTTCCTCGTATATCAACCTTAGTGAAAGCATACCCAGAATCAGCAACTCTGTCATTAATAATCGCGGCAGACTTCTCGATATATTTCGCATTATAAATATCACCTGGGCGAATTTTAAGCGCATTCCTTATAGACTGAGTATCAATCCCATCAATATCGCTTTCAACTTGAATATCGCTTATTTTATAACGCGCCCCTTCATCAAGAACGAAATTAATTTTATAGGCATCACCTTCTTTGTCGAAAACTACTTCAGACGAAACAATCCGAAAATCTGCGTATCCACGATCACGATAAAAGCGTTGCAACGCTTCTTTATCCGCAGCTAAACGCTCTTCACTGTAAACATCGCCACTCATCAATGATGCAAATATCCCTGAAGGTTTTGTTAAAATTACATCACGTAAACGCCGCGCTCCGAACACTTTGTTTCCCTCAAAAGCGATATCAGCGACCTTCGTTCTCCGCCCTTCAACAATATTAAAAACAACATTTACACGCCCTTTTCCCAGATTGATAATCTGAGTCGTGACAGAAATATTATCGCGACCAATAGTCTTATAAGCCTCGCGAATCACCTTAACGTCAGCTGAAAGCTTAGCAGAACTGAAAGACCCATTAGGTTTTAGAGAAATAAAACGCTTAAGGTCAGGCTCTTTGATAGACTTATTCCCCTGAAATAATACCTGATTAACTACTTCATATTCTTTAACCGCCACAACCAGCTTATTGCCTACCTGATTTATTTTAACATCATAAAATAAACCCAATCCAAAAAGGCGCTTCACCGCAGCATCGACATCGCCACTGGAAAAATTTTCCCCAACTCTAATCCCTATATTATCCTGAATCGCCCGGGAACCAACAAGCTGGTTACCATGAATCTCAATGGATCGGACGACAGATGCCTGCGCTCTTTCAACCACTGAAATGGACATAATGGCCACCGCAGCGGCAGCCACAATCATGGCTGACACCGATACAGACGTTGCACTAAAAAACCGTGAGTTCGCAGTCATTGGCTTCACTACCTTACTTTATCCTCTGGACACAATTCCTCAAAAAGTCAACCGCCATAACAACTTTTTACCGAGATGTTTAACCTACTTAAATACTAGCTGCAGCACACGGCGCCACAAGATTTTGCAAGTATGGTAAACAACCCCAATTTGTATCCTTTTATTACTACCTAATTTACGAAATGTTTTCCATACTTTATTAGCTAAACCAACAAAAATAATCATTTAATAATGCGAAGAGCATAAATACAAAAACAACGAAAAAACCCATCTGGAAAATAATCGCCTGAATTTTAGCGGGCACTGCTTTCCCAACGACAACCTCAATAACATAAAATAACAAGTGCCCACCATCAAGTGGCGGAATCGGAAAAAGATTAATCAGCCCGACACTAATTGAAAAAAGAGCTGCAAAATTCAATAAAGAGACAAAACCTGTTTCACTAAACTCCCAAGCAGTCTTAACAATCTTGGAAGGACCGCTCAGCTGACAGCGATCTCCTTGCCCCCTCATTAAACGGTCAATAAAAAAAACCGTCTGACTGACAATAAATGTCGTGCGTTTTAACGCCTCTCTCACCGCTCCCCCCAAATTGTAGAAAATACGTTTTTCGTAAGTTTGGTCTAAATGCCCAGAATTACCTGGATCAGTAGGCGCCCTTACGCCAATCATAGCAATGCGAATCCGATTACCGAAGCCATCACTCCTTTCAGTTATTATCGGCGTAATCACTGCCTTAAAAACTTTTTCCATACGCTCCATTTTAAATTCTATAGGATTTTCACCACGAAAGGCCACATAAGTCACCAAATCTTCAAAACTGTCGATTCGTTTACCATCCATTTCAATAAAACGATCACCTTGCATTAAACCCGCTTGAACAGCAGGAGAATTTTCCACTAAAGAACCAACAACAGGCTCGATCGCGACGCGTCCATAAAAAAAGAAAAAAAACGTTAAGATAGCTACAGCAAAAAAGGCGTTAAATAAAGGACCCGCGAAAATAGTCGCTGCTCTTTTCCAAGCGTGAGCGCGTGCGAATGAACGATGCATAGAAGAAGGAGACTGAGAAGATAGTACACGCGATTCATTCTCATCTTCGATAAATTTTACGTATCCCCCTAAAGGAATAAGCGCCAAACGCCATTGTGTGCCGTGCTTATCTATATAACTTAGTATTTTTGGCCCAAACCCAAGAGAAAAAATTGACGCCCCAACACCACACCAACGCCCAATAAGATAATGCCCTATTTCGTGCACAAAAATGACGAGCATAATGATAAAAACGACGCTTACCCCCCGTAAAAATAGACCATCTATACCAGATATATAATTCAAGAATTCCAAAATATCTTTTCCCCCGATTAGATCATACAAAAGAGATTAAAAGGTGCGTCCATACCAGAATTAAATGAGCCAACTAAATAAAGGAAGAAAGCAGCACCGGCCAATCCATCCATACGGTCCATAAACCCGCCATGTCCAGGCAATAAAAAGCCAGAATCTTTGACGGAAAATCTCCTTTTTAGCCACGACTGCCCCAGATCACTTATTTGCGAAATAATTGATAAAATAAGAGAAAGGAAAAATACAAAAAAACTCCTTGAATTTACATTAAAAACACAAAAAGAAATTAACATACCCCCAAAAATCCCGGCGAGAGCGCCCCCAACTGCTCCTGACCACGTTTTATTAGGAGAAAATTGTGGTGCTAATTTGGGACCACCGAACGTGTGACCACTAAAATACGCCGCTATATCTGTCCCCCATACTATCGTAAATAAAAAAAGGACAACCCAGAATCCTAATATCTCGCAACCACGTAAAAAAGACAAAGCCACAACCGGAAAAGATGCATACAAAAAACCGAAAAAAACCCAGCCAGTGTTTTTAATAGGCCCGATGCTTAATATCACCGCTAAAACTATCAAAACACAAAAAACCAACATAGCGGGCGCACTAAAAATCAAAAATACGCCAAAAACGCAATAAAAAACGCCAGCCAATATTCTTTGTGCAATACTCCATTTTCCTTTTGTTATACTGACCCATTCATAAAGGATAAAACCGCCGATTCCCCACGCAAATAAAGAAAATACCTCTCCCCCTAACCATGTTAAATACAAGGCGATCGTGCCAAAAATAAGAGCTGTCAGAACGCGTAAAGCAAAATTAGACAAAATTACACCCAACACCAACAATAAAGAAACAAAAAACCTGCCACACAAATATTTTCACATCCACACCCTCGCGAATTTATTTACAATTATTGTGATGATTTAATACACCAAAGCGACGTTCGCGAGACCGATAATCAGCCACAGCAGCTTCAAAAGCTTTTTCATCAAAATCAGGCCAAAAACAGGAAGAAAAATACAATTCAGAGTAAGCTGCCTGCCATAAGAGAAAATTAGAAAATCGTCGTTCACCGCTGGTACGAATAATTAAATCTGGATCTGGCATTTGTTTCGTATCAAGGTAGTCTGCCACCAGACCATCAGTAATTTGTTCAGGAAATAAAAGGCCATCGAAAACTAATTGCGCAAGACAACGTACCGCCCGGCTTATCTCATTACGTCCCCCGTAACTGAAAGCAACGACGAGATTAAGACCATCATTATTTCGCGTCATATGTTCCGCGCTCACAAGCCCTTCTAAAACATCTTCTGGGATACTCGACCGGTCACCAATAACGTGGATACGAACGTTCCTATCATGCAACTCAGCGAGATCATATTTAATAAATTTTTTCAATAACCCCATTAAATAACTTACTTCAGTACGCGGCCTCGTCCAATTTTCAGATGAAAACGCAAAAACTGTTAGCCACTCCAAACCAACCTTATCTGTGTAACGCACGATACGGCGAAATGCGTCTATTCCGGCCTTATGTCCTGCTACACGGGGCAAACCGCGTGCGCGGGCCCACCGCCCGTTTCCATCCATAATAATGGCAATATGACGTGGATACGACATTCTTTTTCCTGACAAAATGGCCTTACACTTGCATAATTTCAGTTTCTTTCGTAACCAAAATTTTATCGATATAAGCAATCGTTTCGTCTGTAAGTTTTTGAACTTTCTCAGACAAATTATAGGCTTCATCTTGACTGATTTCGCCTTCCTTTTCTAATTTTTTTAAATTATCCATACCATCACGACGAACATGGCGGGCAGCGACACGGGCCTGCTCTGCGTATTGATGTGCAATTTTTGTTAATTCTCTGCGGCGTTCTTCATTCAATTCAGGTAAAGGAATGCGCAAATTCACGCCATCAACAATAGGATTTAAACCAAGACCGGAATCGCGAATAGCACGCTCTATGGCTCCTACCATAGTTTTGTCCCATACAGAAACTGAGAGCATCCGCGCTTCCGGAACAGAAATATTTGCAACCTGATTTATAGGTACAACAGAGCCATAAGCCTCTACCGTCAATGGCTCTAATAAATTAGCTGATGCTCGCCCACTCCGCAAACCACCTAATTCATGTCTAAAAGCTGAAATAGCACCATCCATACGGCGTTTCAGATCATCCATAATCGATGTAACACTCATATTCCCGTCTCCTTTAATTATGCCCCCCAGATTATACTCATTCCGATACTATTGTGAATCGTCCGGTCCCATTCAATACCTTAGCCAAACCGCCCTTTTCATGAATAGAATATACAATAATTGGTACATTATTTTCACGCGCTAAAGTCACTGCTGTTGTATCCATAACGGATAATCCCCATTGTAAAATTTTAACGTGCGTCAATTGATCAAAGCGTTTGGCCGTAGGATCTACCTTTGGGTCTGCGGAATAAATACCATCTACTTGAGTTCCTTTTAATAAAACATCTGCGCCAATTTCTGCTGCGCGTAAAGTAGCGGCAGAATCAGTAGTAAAAAATGGATTACCTGTGCCACCCGCGAATATAACGACTTTTCCTTGATTCATATAAGCTACAGCCTTACGCTGCGAAAAACTTTCACAAATTTGCGGCATAGCAATCGCAGACAACACAACTGCCTCAATCCCTAATTTCGTCAATGATGTTCGCAATGCTAAAGAATTAATAGCAGTTGCAAGCATCCCCATATGATCGCCAGTTACGCGATCTCCACCACGTGAAGCAACAGCAACTCCGCGAAAAATATTGCCTCCCCCTATAACAACAGCTACTTCCACGTCCATTGCCCGTACCTCAGCAATATCAGCGGCAATACGATCTACAACTGAAACATCAATTCCAAAATTTTGTTCTCCCATTAATGCCTCACCAGACACTTTCAACAGTACGCGTTTATATCTAGAAGCTAATGTCATTAATAATCTCCAAAAAAGCGTATCTACTTTCTATTTTTGATACACTAAGGGCACCACCTTGCCACGTGATGCCCTTTAAACAATTACATTTTCATATTCACAGACAATTTAAATCTTCACCAAACAATTCAAAAATAGCTACCCTTTTGCCGCCGCCGTAACCTGTGCAGCAAAATCAGATTCTTCCTTCTCCACACCTTCACCTAGCGCAAAACGAACAAAACCAGTGATCTTCGCCGGCGCTCCAATCGATTTTTCAGCATCCCTTAAAGCAGCATCAACAATAATATCAGGATTCATAACAAAGGCCTGAGAAAGCAAAACAACTTCTTCGTAAAACTTACGCATGCGCCCTTCCACCATTTTCTCGATGATATTTTCGGGCTTTCCAGATTGGCGTGCTTGATCTGAAAAAATTGTTTTTTCGCGCTCAACAACACTCGCATCAATATCTTCCGCTCTCAATGCTAGTGGATTAGTTGCAGCCACGTGCATCGCAATCTGACGACCAAAAGCGGCAGCAGCTTCTTTATCCCCAGAAGTTTCGATCGCAACCAAAACCCCGAGCTTACCGAGGCCATCAGCTACACCATTATGGATATAAGTGGCGACAACACCATCCTTAACAGACAGCTTAGCTAAACGACGAAACGTCATATTTTCGCCAATTGTACTAACTGCATCTTTAATTGTTGCCTCAACACTTTTCTCGGAACCTGGATAAAGAGATGCAGAAACAGATTCAACGCCACCTTCTATATTCAAAGCGGCAAAAGCCACGTTACGTACAATTGTTTGAAACATATCATTACGCGCAACAAAATCCGTTTCAGAATTAACTTCAACCAAAACAGCACTACAGCCTCTTGATGCAAGGCCAATTAACCCCTCAGCAGCTATACGTCCAGCTTTTTTATCTGCTTTAGCTATCCCTTTTTTACGAAGCCAATCAACCGCGGCTTCCATATTACCGTTACTTTCTTCCAGAGCTGCCTTGCAGTCCATCATACCAGCACCCGATAATTCCCGAAGTTCTTTTACTTGTGCAGCACTAATGCTCATATTTGTTTGCCTCTTTAAATTCTACAACAGTAAGAGCGCGCATAGCCCCCGTGCACGCTCGCAATTCCCCCCATAAAATAAAGCTTCAAAAAGCCTTCCAAACTACTACTCAGCAGCTAGAGCCCTGTCCTCTGAAACAGGTTATAGGATATACCCACCTAAACCCCTTCAGCTACCGGAGCTGCATCTTTCACAATAGGCTCAACAAGTGCACCGGCAGGGCCTCCCAAATCAGTATCCGGAGCCACATCTTCTGAAACAGGCTCCATAAGCACATCAGCCTGAGCCCCTAAATCGGCACCCATCGCACCCTGCTGGCGAGCGATACCGTCAAGAGCAGCGCGCGCTACAAGATCACAATAAAGGGCAACTGCACGCGAAGCATCGTCATTGCCCGGAATCGGATAGTCGATATCATCGGGATCGCAGTTAGTATCAATAACAGCCACAACTGGAATATTTAGACGTTTCGCCTCTTGAATAGCAATGCCTTCCTTATTTGTATCAATAATAAATATAAGATCTGGGACAGATCCCATATCCTTAATACCACCAAGCGCACGATTCAGCTTCTCGCGATCACGTTCAAGGTTCAAGCGTTCTTTTTTTGTGAAACCTTGCGCTTCAGCAGCAAGAATTTTATCAAGCTTACGCAAGCGGTGTATCGAATTAGAAATCGTTTTCCAGTTCGTTAACATACCACCGAGCCAGCGCGCATTCACGTAATACTGTGCCGAACGACCAGCCGCATCAGCTATAATATCGGACGCCTGCCGCTTAGTACCGACAAACAGAACACGTCCGCCACGCGCAACTGTATCAGAAACAAGCTTAAGCGCCTGATGCAGGAGCGGAACAGTCTGAGCAAGATCGATAATATGAATATCATTACGCTGACCATAGATGTAAGGAGCCATCTTCGGGTTCCAACGATGTGTCTGATGGCCAAAGTGCACGCCCGCCTCTAAAAGCTGGCGCATAGTAAAATCTGGCAATGCCATAGTCCTATCCTTTCCGGTTTGACCTCCGCGGAAAAAGCAAGTGAACTTACTACCGGCGGACTTTTGCTGAATTTCTCCGCAAACGCCCAAATTCCGCGTGTGGAATAAAGTTACCATACTAATATTTGATTTTTTTTCAAGTCATTTTCTACGCATCATTCAATGTTCACAATTACCGAGATCTTTTACAGCATCAAACAATTCAAAATTTTCTAATTTTGAGCGTACTGAAAAATTTCCGTAATTGATGCGCAAATCGCGCATAACGCCATTTTCGTACAGAAGGAAGCTAGTACGATAACCAGGTAAACCACCTTTATTATTTTCATCATCGAAATAAGAAACTGTAACAGGCCAATAACTCTTTCCATCTAACTTTCTCAAATTCTCCGTTTCAGCGTGAGATGTCGATATTTTCTTTTCTCCGATGACTACACTTTCTGTTCTTACTTTATTCGCATTATTTGTCCCATCAAATATAGCACCATAATAAAAATAACGGCTTGCTTTTGCTTGTCGAATTATGGCCTTCAAGTGCATAATTGGAAAGTCAGCCATAGCAAGCTTATATACGCCCTTTTTGGGCTTTTTTAGCTCAACTATAATTCCATCTTCAGTGCGCTCAGCTGCTCCTCTGACGTCATTTGAAAGACTCTGCCCAATTTTCTCTATAACGCTAAAACGAAACTCACGACCGTCACCTGTTTCATAACTGGTTATTTGCTGATCGGTTAAACGCGTCGGCATATTTTCGAGGTAAAGGCGGTTCACGAAACGGAAACGTGTTGTATATCCCTGACATGCTGAACCAGTAAATTCGTAAACCATCCGCCCAGACATTCCCAAAATTGTTGTTCCATTGGAAATATCATCAAGCTGAAGATCATAAATCGCTCGATGGGGTGCTAGAAAAACAGATTCCTTCGCTTCCGCACTGCACAGAAAGGCGCTACATAAACCCGATATAAATAACAACTTTATCATTCAAAATTTCTGACTTCTTCTTCTCATTCGTGTATTATCAAAATAATAAAAAACGCGTATACTCTGTGAACCATACATTTCCTTAATCTAGAAAATGCTCTATAAAACTGCACGCGTAGAATGATTATGGGGTTTAAATCATGACAGACAACTCAATTGAAGGCCGTTTAGAAAAGCTCGGTATCATCATTCCTGCAGCAACACAACCCATCGCAAATTACACAGCAACATCACAGAGTGGTAACCAACTGTTTATCTCTGGTCAGTTGCCATTTTTTGACGGAAAACTGATAGCTGCTGGGAAAGTCGGAACAACCGTCAGTGCCAAAAAAGCAAAAAAATCAGCTGAAATATGTGCTATCAATATTCTTGCCCAAGCAAAAGCAACTCTTGGCGCTTTGAATAAAATAAAAAAAATAACCAAAATCACCGTTTTTGTCGCCGTAGATCCTAATTTTACCGATATTCCTCTCGTCGCTAATGGAGCTTCTGACTTATTCGTAAACGTCCTCGGCGACCCGGGCCGACATGCCCGTTCCGCTGTCGGTGTCTCCGCTCTTCCTATGGATGCTCCAGTAGAAATTGAGGCGATCGTGGAAATATAATTCTTAATCAACGCAAGCGCTTGGGTTAAAGTAAAAAAAAATGGTAAAAATTACTTCATTTAGTAAAAATTTCGACTTTGAGCGTGCGCTGTCCTCAAACAAGTACTACCAAAAAGGGAGTCCTGGATGAAAAAAACTTATGACAATAATAACATCTTTGCTAAATTAATTCGTAACGAAATTCCTTCCGTCCGTGTTTATGAAGATGATGATGTTATCGCATTCATGGATATCATGCCACAAGCACCGGGTCATACGCTGGTCATCCCTCGGAAAGGCTCCAGAAATTTGCTAGACGCAGATGCTGAAACATTGTTTCCGCTCATTAAAGCTGTTCAAAAAATCGCCAATGCTGTTAAAAAAGCTTTTCACGCGGACGGCGTAACGGTTATGCAATTCAATGAAGCAGCCAGCAATCAAACAGTTTACCATCTCCATTTTCACGTCATACCACGTATGAAGGGAATAGAGCTTACCCCTCATAACAATACGGCCACGCCCACAGAAATACTCGAAGAAAACGCACAAAAAATCCGCACAGCCCTTTAAAACGTTTTTAAGTGGCGGAATTTTTTTTCGCTATACGCTTCTTTACAGAACTTTCAGCTTTTCTATTTTTTGAGTGAATAGGTATATTAGAAGGTGAAATTTGTAATTTTAGCGTCTCTTTCCCTTCGTTTAGTTTGTGCGTTGACACACGAACCGTACCGCCGTTACGAAGCTTCCCGAATAAAATTTCGTCGGCTAATGGCTTCTTGATATATTCTTGTATCACGTATCCTAATGGGCGCGCGCCCATCTGGACATCGTACCCTTTATTAGCTAGCCACGCCATCGCGGAAACACTTACGTCAAAAGTAATCTCCTGATCAATTAACTGTGCTTCAAGCTGAAAAATAAATTTTTGTACAACCCGGCTAATCATTAATCGAGATAAAGGCGCAAACCGAATAATAGCATCCAACCGATTACGAAATTCTGGCGTAAATAATCGGTTGATAGCTTCTACATCATCACTATCACGAAGGACCTTGCCAAACCCTATGGCCGACTTCGCCATATCCGAAGCACCCGCATTAGTTGTCATAATTAAAATAACATTGCGAAAATCAATTTTTTTCCCATTATGGTCCGTTAATTTGCCGTAATCCATCACCTGCAGTAAAATATTAAACAATTCTGGGTGGGCTTTTTCGATCTCATCTAACAAAACAACCGCATGGGGCTTTTGGTCAACAGCATCTGTGAGAAGACCACCCTGATCGAACCCCACATAGCCCGGAGGGGCCCCTATTAAGCGGGCTACTGTATGCTGTTCCATATATTCTGACATATCAAAACGTAACAGCCCGATCCCCAAAGAAGACGCGAGTTGTCTCGCAATCTCTGTTTTTCCGACACCTGTCGGGCCCGAAAATAAATAACTGCCTATTGGTTTTTCTGCCTCGCGCAACCCCGCCCGCGCTAATTTAATCGATGACACTAAAGCTGTAATTGCCTGATCTTGCCCATAAACAACTTGCTTGAGCTCTTTTTCGAGATTACATAGAAGCTTCTGATCATCACCAGAAATTGTTTTTGACGGGATCCTCGCCATAGTTGCAATGGTTGCCTCAATTTCTTTAACACCTATACTTTTTTTCCTCCGCTTTTTAGGTAAAAGCATCTGCGCTGCACCACTTTCATCGACGACATCAATTGCTTTATCTGGTAACCGGCGATCAGCCATATAACGCGAAGACAACTCTACTGACGCTTTTACTGCCTCATCGGTGTATTTAAGCTGGTGAAAATCTTCAAAATAGGGTTTCAGTCCTTGTAAAATCTTAATTGCATCTGCGATAGACGGTTCGTTAACATCGACCTTCTGGAAACGGCGCTCCAGAGCCCGATCTTGTTCAAAAATTTTGCGATATTCTCTGTAAGTCGTCGAACCAATACACCGTATAACACCCGAAGATAACACAGGTTTTAAAAGATTCGCCGCGTCCATATTGCCCCCTGACGTGGCCCCTGCTCCAATTAATGTGTGAATTTCATCAATAAATAAAACGGCACCAGGATGCTGCGCGAATTCTTTAATAATTTGCTTCAGACGTTCTTCAAAATCACCACGATAGCGTGTGCCCGCGACGAGCCCCCCCATATCAAGAGCAAATATCGTTGTATTTGATAAGACCTCGGGTACTTGCCCGTCAATAATGCGTCTGGCCAAACCTTCTATTATAGCCGTTTTTCCAACTCCAGGATCACCAACCAAAAGTGGATTATTTTTTGATCTTCGACATAAAATCTGAATCATTCGCGAAATTTCCACGTCGCGGCCTATTAATAAATCAATTTTGCCACTACGTGCTTTGCGATTTAAATCAACACAATAAACAGAAAGCGCGCTTGCCACTTTCTCGCCCCTGTCAAAAACCTGCTGCTCTAATTGTTCTTCGAGATCTTCAAGCAGTAAGGACAACCCATCATCATGCATGATACCGTGCGAAATGAAACGCACAGCATCATAGCGAGTCATCCCCATCTCTTGAAGAAAATACGCTGCATAGCTTTCGCGCTCAGAAAAAATCGCCACGAGGACATTTGCCCCTGACACTTCATCCTTTCCCACTGATTGAGCGTGGATCACTGCACGTTGAATAACACGCTGAAAAAATGCCGTCGGTTTTGTGTCCTCATCTGTTCTAATTTGTATATCTAATTCTGACTGGATGTAATGAGTCAGACGCTCTCGCAACTCTTCTAAATCTACCTTACAAGCACGAATAACTGAGCTTGCATCAGCATCGTCTAATAAGGCGAGCAAAAGATGCTCCAATGTAGCGTATTCATGCTGTGCTTGAGTAGCAATTGTTAATGCACGTTGCAAAACTTCTTCAAGACTGGGCGTAAAAGACGGCATAACCCCTCACTTCTATTCCATCACATATTGTAACGGATATTCATTGTGATGTGCAAACCCCATACTTTGCACAACTCCCACCTCAGCCGCTTTGTAAGTGTAAGCGGCTGCATTCACTCACCCCGTTTTTGTGAATACTTAACATAATACTGGTTGCTTCTTCGAATTTTTAAAAAAAAATTCCCCAAAATAAAAATAACTAAATTCATAGGTGCACGATTGTAATTAAGCAAAAGAACACAATATAGCTCGGACTTTTGCAATTTTAATTTTATTTGGAATATAATAACAGCGCTATGCCTATTTTTATCCAAACTCTTGCCCTTTTCATTGAGCATAATACAGAGGGTGGGCTTTATAGGTGAATCTTGCATTGTCATGATTTTCCATGTGGTGCACCCTTCGTCAATTTTAAGTCCTTTCACCGCTATTGCAATATCTGATTACATCAAAATAAAAAAACTTCCTTTTATGGTCAGAATAAGCCTGACATATCGACTCAGAGGGTGATCCTCATAAATAAATTGGTAACGCCATTCGTCTACACTACGCTAAATAAGCTGCAATTAAAGAATTTCGGTAAAATTTCTGAAGCATTAATTAGGGTATTACAATTGTATATTAAGTGTCGAAAAATCGCCTATCGCTATAAAAAAGTGGCCGTTGCCCTCATTATGTTGGTCGTTTCTTGCTCTAAAGTAGCCTCTGCTCCTAAAGGAGTCTACCCAGATAAATATGCGGCTATCGTTATTGATGCAAACACGGAAAAAATCCTGTTCCAAGCTAACGCAGACCTGAGACGTTACCCGGCTTCTCTGACAAAAATAATGACGTTGTATATGCTTTTTGAAGCCATGAAAAAACGTCAAGTGACACCGAATATGCCTATCCCAATTTCAAATCATGCTGCGACACGTCCACCATCGAAAATCGGCTTTAAAGCGGGACAAACGATTTCTGCAGAGGCAGCAGCTAAAGCCCTTATTACAAAGTCAGCGAATGACGTTGCTGCTGCTATCGCTGAATATCTTGGTGGAAGTGAACAAAAATTTGCTCAAATGATGACAGCGAAAGCGCGCCAGCTTGGCATGACACACACGCATTTTGCGAATGCTTCAGGCCTTCCAGATGTACGCAATTATTCCACTGCGCGGGATCTTGCTACTTTATCATTAGCCCTACGCAAAGATTTTCCCCAGCGGTATAAACTATTTAAAATAACAGCCTTCACTTTCCGTGGACGAACAATTAATACTCACAATAACTTAGTCAAAACAATGAAGGGCGTTGATGGAATTAAAACAGGTTACACGCAAATGTCAGGTTCTAATTTAGCCACATCGGTACGTTCCCAAGGACGCTCTATTGTCGCTGTTGTCATGGGAGCAAAATCGTCTGCCGCACGTGACGCTCATATGGTCAATTTACTGAATCGATATTTGCAAAAAGCAAGTCCCGAGAAAACAGATAGACGTTTCGTAACTTCTCCCGGCTATAATTTGCCTACTGGTGTAACCGCTCCTATACCTACTATAAAAGTAAATCGGGCTAATTCTAACAACGAATCTTCTGCCATTTTAACAGCACTTGCAGAACAACCTAACGCTTCTAATGCCGCAATAGCCGCTGTAAATCAGGTAATTATACCGATCCCTGCCCCTCATAAAACCGCACATACCGCTGTTAAAATTACGCCTGCCTCTTTGTCCACAAAAAAGGGATGGGCCGTTCAAATTGGTTCTCTTCCAAATAAAAAGCAAGCGGAATCTACGCTTTTAAAGGCCAAAAATGCGGCTTATTCAGCTTTGCAGCGTGCATCTTCACGTATGCAACCATTTGAAAAAAGCGGACATCTCTATTACCGTGCTAGATTCGTCGGTTTTGAATCGAAAAAAGCCGCGCTGGACGCTTGTTCCGCTTTAAAGAAAGCAAATTTTAACTGCTATATTGTAGCTTACTAAAAATTTTTTGAATTCTGCGTAAAGGTGCTATCATGAAACATAACACTATTATCTCGTCTCTTGAACGAGAAGAACTGTTGCGGCAATCTTCCCTCTTATCGTTGCGTTCTCTTCATGATGCTGTGGCTAAATTTTCTAATTTAAAATACGCCCCAACTGCGCTAAATACGCATTCACTTGTCAGCCTTCTTATTTGCCAAACGACTCGAAATCGTCGCTTAATCATGCCCCCTGTATCCATCCATTTACGTGTTGCAAGTAGGACCGGGGTTGTACCCATTAAAATTCGTTTAGGTGCGACGAATATCTAAATTCTGAGCTCTGCAATCTTCGCGGAAGTCATCTTGTCGATAAAAATATTTATCTATCGCCTAGAGTTTTGGAAAACGCTAAAATAAGCGAGTCTGTATCTTAAACCCGTTAAAATTATCACTGAAGATCTCGCTTTATGATTTGACAGCGCATCTTCAGCTTCTCAGCGAATATAATTGCTTCCCAAAAAACGTTTGCAGATGCTGAAACAATATCACTGATTCAGGATTTTTCAATTTTTCGTTATCATAAGAAAGTCAATACCCTTTTTAACATCAGCACTAATATCAATTACTTTCTTTAAGGCTTCGATAAGGGGCCATTTTTCTGTAATACGCAACTGCGTCCAGGCTGTATACCCCCGCGCGGTATTATTCAGTCCTCCCCCGAACTTGCGCTTTTCAGCACGCGAAGTGACTTAAAAAGACCATTCTTTATAAATGAACAATCAACACGTCACTCTATAAGACAGGATATTCTTGTACAACTTAACAAGATATAACATTGAGTGCGAGGCCACCCTCACTCGTCTCTTTATAGCGCTCACTCATATCACGCCCTGTCTGACGCATCGTTTCAATACAAACATCGAGAGAAACAAAATGATCCCCACTACCATGCAAAGCAAGGGAAGCAGCAGTAACAGCTTTAACAGCGCCCATTGCGTTGCGTTCGATACAAGGTATCTGCACGAGACCTGCAACTGGATCACATGTCATCCCTAAATGATGCTCAAGAGCAATTTCAGCCGCATTTTCAATTTGAGCCGGTGTGCCGCCCAACGCAGCGGCCAACCCTGCAGCTGCCATTGAAGATGCTGTTCCAATTTCACCTTGGCAACCAACTTCTGCACCGGAGATAGAAGCGTTATGCTTGATAACGCCACCAATAGCTGCCGCCGTCAACAAAAAATTATGCACTCCCTCCCGATCTGAATCATTATTAAATTGGAGATAATAACGTAAAACAGCGGGCACAACACCGGCAGCACCATTCGTCGGCGCAGTGACAACGCGACCACCCGCTGCATTTTCTTCGTTCACCGCCATGGCGAACACAGAAAGCCAATCATTAATCCAAAGTGGGTGAATGCGATTTTTTTTTCGGTCTTCCAAAAGTTTATCATGCAGTTTTTTAGCGCGCCTTACAACACGAAGCCCACCTGGTAACTCACCTTCTTGCGACAGCCCCCTATCGATACAGTCTGTCATGGTCGAGAAAATCCTATCGAGCGCAGTATCAAGGGCAGAGCGCTCCATCTTTGTTTCTTCGTTAATACGCTTCATTTCAGCAACTGAAAGGCCTGAACTCTTCGCCATTAACAACATATCATGCGCTGAGTCAAAAGGATACGGGACCGCAGACGCCTCTGACTTTGCGCTATTATTCACGCGATCTAATTCGTCTTCAGTTACAACAAATCCCCCCCCGATAGAATAGTAAATTCTCCTTAAAAGAACGTTGCCGCTAGCGTCAAGCCCCTCAAACGCAAGCCCATTGGTATGTCCCGGTAAGATTTTTTTTCTTTCGAAAACAAGATCATATTGCCAATCAAAATGATAAGCGGGATGGCCTTCTGGTCGCACTTTTTTTTCGCATTTTACTTTTTCTAAAAGCGTTTCTACGCGATCAAGATTAAGAATAGAGGCCTCCTGGCCTAAAAGCCCTAATATGACAGCTTTATCCGTAGCGTGACCAATTCCTGTAAAAGCCAACGAACCATGAAGATAAACACGAATATGAGACGGCCAAGAAGAATTTTGCGCTACAATTTCCCGCAAAAACATATTAGCGGCCACCATTGGTCCCATTGTATGCGAACTAGAGGGGCCAATACCAATTTTAAAAAGCTCAAAGACAGACAGAAACACGACTCACCTCAAAACCACACACAGACTTTGAGCATAAATTCTTCCCCTCCTCATTGTACCACTTAAAATCAAACTGTAAGATAAACAAAAAAAATAACAGCAACAAACACAAACGTCGCGCGCCTTGCCACGACCCAGCAGTTTCTTTCTACAGCGCTTTCCATATATAACCTTTGAGGAATTGACGGCAACCCAAAATAATCATCGACCTGACCTGGCGAATTTAATAAAATGAGTCTTAACATGCAATATCAAAATTAAATGAAAATGCAGATTCTCACTAAAATATCTTTTTTAACGCTCAAATTTTTAAAATGTCAGACTATAAAGGCACCAAAATATTCTATGGGCAGGAATTAACAAAACGTACAAAATTTTCGATTGGCTCACGCTCGGTGTCGAAATTGTTTTCTGGAGCATTTTCGTCGCGATAACCAAGTGCCATACCGCAAATAATACGCCGTTCAGAAGGCACTGATAAAGATATGCGAATTTGTTTATGATAATCAGCAAAAGCAGCTTGAGGGCATGTGTCTAATCCAAACCCGCGCGCTACTAGCATAATAGTTTGCATGAACATACCTAAATCAAGCCAGCTGCCAATTTCCATATCTTGGTCCATTGTAAATAAAAGCCCAACAGGTGCGCCAAAAAATGAAAAATTCCGCGCACGGTGCCGAATCATTTTTTCCTGATCGCCCTTCTGAATTCCGAGGCTTTTGTAAAGATCCAAGCTAATTTTTTGGCGCCGAGAAATATAAGGTTCACGCCATTGAAGTGGGTAATAACTATATTCACGCTCTCCTTTCACGCCTGACAGTGCGAGTTGCGAAAGTTCTTGCCCTAATTTTTGTAACATTTCCCCCGTTAACACAATCACTTGCCAAGGCTGGATATTCGTCCCAGATGGCGCTCGCGCTGCAAATTTTAAGATTTTTTCTATTGTTTCCTGTTCAACTGGACGGTCAGTAAAAGCTCGTATTGACTTCCGCGACAAAACAGATTGAAAGATATCAGCAGTAGAGTTTGTCATTACTTTCGCCTTTTTTGTAAAAAAATAAATCGGTACGCTGCTGCTTTTTAGTGAAAAAAGCCCACTATGGTAAATAACGGTAAGGAGAGCGATAGAGTAAACTTAAACAAAATATACCCATTCCTAACAGCTTTTTTTGTTACCTAATCGTTCAGGCTAGCGTGGGATATCTGCTATTTGATTTAAAATTTGAGTTCCCCCTCATCATCCTTTTCACTATGCTACCCCCTTGTAATTCTTTTGGTTATCGCTAATCACGACAATCACGTTCCTTTGCGCACAACGCCGTAGCATTTTTTTGTTGTAGTGCTTGAGTTTCGTTTTTTATTTTCTTGCTGCATTTATTAAAGTTCTTTTCCAAAAGGAGAAAAATAGTTAATTTATAGATAAGCAATGAAATTTTTCATATACTTCAATATTTTAGAAAATTTCTTTAATTTTTTAACAAAACATCTTTCTTGCACATATCAAAGCCAGCCCATAATACCAATCAGCGTATTTATATGTTCCTCCTTCCTTGTCTTTATTCAAATTTCCCTATCACGCTAGCCTTTTAGTCATTTTCTTTTTTGATCACGATTATCAGTTTTCTTCCAATTGTGCACGCCACCTCTTCTATAGTGCTCTGCTACTGTACCAAGCTCAGCCCTTTTTTTAAACCCCTGTAACTACAGCTAACTTAGTTTATTAACATAACGATTTTTTATATTAATAAAATCAGCATTTTTAATAAAATGAATATAAAAAATATTATATGTATTTGATTTATCAATAAAGATTAGCTTGTCTTTTAGAGTATCATATTACTTTTCTTTTTTGATGGGGTATACAGATAAGTATCCCCGTATATATCCTATACGATACGTAATACACTGCGATTTTCAGCTCGCCCGACATTCCATGAATACACTTCAAAAAAAATAACTTTTTATAGTTTACTTTTTAACCGGTACTGACCCAAAATAAATATTAAGATCAGCGATTAACCCCCAATTCAGCTAAACTTTCGAAAAAAGCCTCCTCTGTACGCTCTAGATCGTGCAAAAGCTCGTCGATGTCGCATCGCATCTGTCGTAAATCAGCGCGTTTTTTATTAATCCCCGCAATCAATTCTTTAAGTTTTTTTTCATCATCAGGTGGCTTACCGACTGTCGCCAGCATATCATATATCTCGGATAAAGAAAAATTGGCTCTTTTAGCTCGCAATATTTGCTTTAATTTTTGGCGGTCACCCTGCGTATAAAGCCTTATTCCTCCACGTCGAAAAGGCACAATAAGCCCTTTTTCTTCATAATAACGCAGAGTCCGAGCAGTTATTGAAAATTCGCGTGTCAATTCACTAATCGAATAATACCCGTACATCTATCATTCTATCCCAATAAACTATACTATATCAGAAAGCTATAATATCCTTTATAAAACCTCTACCCCGTCATGTGAATCTTAAAGTCTACTTATCAAGCGACAAAAGATTCCAATAGCTTGATTAAAAAACTTCACTAAAATGATCATCGCAAAAATTCCTCAAAACCGTAGTCAGTTTACAGTTTTGTTTTTACAGATACATTTATTTAAAATAACCATTATATTTTATGTTTCAAACTTCAATAAAAAACGTCCGAATATCTACTCGGACGTCTCATATAGTGCGCTTATACTTAAATTATTCAACAGCTGCCCCAGTTGTCATATTGGTCAACATAGCTTTAGATTCTCCACCACTGCTAGACTTGCGCCGCTCATCAACGATCAAATCATCGCGGACCATAGCAATGCGGCGAATTTGAGCAATCGTCCCGCCCGTACCCGCAGGAATAAGCCTACCAACAATAACATTTTCCTTAAGCCCTTGCAAAGTATCGATCTTTCCGGACACCGCTGCCTCAGTAAGAACTCGAGTTGTTTCTTGAAACGATGCTGCTGAAATAAAAGATGGCGTCTGCAGAGACGCTTTTGTAATTCCAAGAAGAATAGGATTACCAGCTGCAGGCTTCTTTCCTTCCGCAATCAGATTATCATTGATTTCATCTAATTCGATACGATCGACATGGTCGCCCGGGATATAACCAGAGTCTCCAGATTCGGTAATTTCAACCTTTTGCAGCATTTGACGGACGATAACCTCGATGTGCTTATCATTGATTAAAACACCCTGCAGACGATAAACTTCCTGAATTTCATTAACGAGATAAGATGCTAAAGCCTCAACACCCTTAATCGCCAAGATGTCATGAGGCGCCGGATTACCATCAAGGATATAATCTCCTTTTTCAATCTGATCACCTTCTTGAAAATGAAATAGCTTACCTTTTGGTACTAGATACTCTATCGGCTCGAGAGATTCATCATTTGGCTCAATGATAATACGGCGCTTATTTTTATAACCACGCCCAAATCGAATCGTACCGCTAATTTCAGCGATGATAGCGTGATCTTTCGGGCGACGCGCTTCAAAAAGCTCAGCCACACGCGGCAAGCCACCCGTGATATCTTTGGTCTTGGCACTTTCCATTGGTAAACGCGCGATTACGTCTCCTGCCTTAACGTAGGCACCAGGCTCAATGGGAAGAATAGTTTCCACAGACATCATATAACGGGCTTCTCCCCCTTTATGCAATTTGGCAATATTCTCACCCTTTTTATCCGCGTGGATGATAATCGCTGGTTTTAGTTCAGAACCGCGTGGATTAGCGCGCCAATCAATAACCAAACGTTTTGTGATACCCGTAGATTCATCAGCTGTCTCAGTAACTGATAAACCATCAATCATATCTTCAAAACCTACATAACCATCAACTTCAGTTAGGATAGGGCGTGTATAAGGATCCCATTCTGCTATACGCTGGCCACGTTTGACAATATCACCGTCGTCAACGAAAATGCGCGCACCGTAACTAACACGATGCACAATGCGCTCTTTCCCGGATTCATCCTTGATAAGAACGGCCATGTTACGTCCCATGACAACCAGATAACCTTCAGAATTGCGTACCACATTCCGGTTACGAATCTCCACCTTACCTTCATAAGATGCTTCCAGATACGAAGAATCAACAACCTGCGCCGTCCCACCCAAGTGAAAAGTGCGCATTGTCAGCTGTGTTCCTGGTTCACCGATTGACTGAGCTGCGATAACACCAACCGCTTCACCTTGATTAACTGGTGTCCCGCGCGCCAAATCACGACCATAACACTTCGCACAAACACCAAGACGCGTTTCACACGTTAAAGCAGAACGAATTTGAACAGACTGAATCCCAGCTTCTTCAATCTTAGCGACGTCAGCCTCTTCAATCATCGCACCACCTTCAAGAATGACCTCTCCAGAAACTGGGTGTAGGATATCAAGAAGTGCTATACGACCAAGAATCCTTTGACCAAGCGATGCAACAATCTGTCCTGCGTCAACAATCGGCTGCATAGTAAGGCCCTTCGTAGTGCCGCAATCAACTGCCGAAATGATGGCATCTTGTGCAACATCGACAAGACGCCGAGTTAGATAACCAGAGTTAGCGGTTTTCAACGCAGTATCTGCGAGCCCTTTACGAGCACCATGCGTCGAATTAAAATATTCGTTAACGGTCAAACCTTCCTTAAAATTTGAAATAATTGGCGTTTCGATAATTTCACCCGACGGCTTTGCCATTAATCCACGCATGCCAGCTAACTGCTTCATCTGATTGGCAGAACCACGCGCACCAGAGTGTGACATCATATAGATCGAATTCATCTGACGCTGACGACCCGTTTTAGGGTCAAACTCAATCGCCTGAATACGCTTCATCATTTCATCAGCAACACGATCAGTACATTTACCCCATGCGTCCACAACTTTGTTATATTTTTCACCCTGCGTAATCAAACCGT
This sequence comes from Bartonella australis AUST/NH1, assembly GCF_000341355.1. Classification (NCBI taxonomy): domain Bacteria; kingdom Pseudomonadati; phylum Pseudomonadota; class Alphaproteobacteria; order Hyphomicrobiales; family Bartonellaceae; genus Bartonella; species Bartonella australis. The sequence goes on along the minus strand of NC_020300.1, from coordinate 666,506 downwards.
CGTTATACTGCTGCTCATATTCCTTAGCTAAAGATTCCGCTTCCGCAACTAGACGTGACTTGCTATCAGGAATAACCATATCGTCTTTGCCGAATGAAATCCCTGCACGACAAGCGTGAGAAAAGCCGAGCTGCATAATACGATCACAGAAAATAACCGTTTCCTTTTGTCCGCAATGTCGATAAACTTGATCAATCATTTTGGAAATGTTCTTTTTGGTCATTTCTTGGTTAACAATCTCAAATGAGATATTCGGATTTTTTGGTAAAAGCTCACCGATAATCAAACGGCCAGGCGTCGTATCATAAAGTTTGGCAACTTCTTCACCGTCCTTACCAATATTCTTAAAACGGCCTTTAATTTTTGTATGAAGAGTCACAACTTTATTTTCCAAGGCATGATGTAGCTCACCCATATCAGCAAAAGCCATCCCCTCTCCTGGTTCCTTCTCAGAAATAATCGAGAGATAGTAAAGACCAAGAATCATATCCTGAGACGGAACGATAATTGGGGCACCATTAGCTGGATGGAGAATATTGTTGGTTGACATCATTAAAACACGGGCTTCAAGCTGTGCTTCGAGAGAAAGCGGAACATGAACCGCCATCTGATCACCGTCAAAATCCGCATTGAAAGCTGTGCAAACAAGCGGATGAAGTTGTATAGCTTTTCCCTCAATCAAGATAGGCTCAAAGGCTTGAATCCCCAAACGGTGAAGTGTCGGCGCTCGATTCAACAACACAGGATGCTCACGGATCACTTCATCCAAAATATCCCAAACTTCTGGATGTTCTTTTTCAACGAGCTTTTTCGCTTGCTTCACGGTTGACGAATAACCCTTTGCGTCAAGCCGTGCGTAAATGAACGGCTTAAATAACTCAAGAGCCATTTTTTTCGGAAGACCACATTGATGCAATTTTAACTCAGGACCCGTCACGATGACAGAACGGCCAGAATAATCAACGCGTTTTCCAAGCAGATTTTGACGAAAACGCCCTTGCTTACCTTTCAGCATGTCTGAAAGCGATTTCAGCGGACGCTTATTTGCCCCGGTAATCACACGCCCGCGACGACCATTATCGAATAATGCGTCAACAGCCTCTTGTACCATACGCTTCTCATTGCGCACAATAATCCCAGGGGCACGCAATTCAATCAGCCTTTTTAGGCGATTGTTACGGTTTATAACGCGCCGATAAAGATCATTCAAATCCGACGTCGCAAAACGGCCACCATCAAGTGGAACTAACGGACGTAAATCCGGCGGAATAACCGGAATCGTCTTCATAATCATCCACTCAGGTTTGTTACCAGCTTCAAGGAAATTTTCAACAATCTTAAGCCGCTTAATCAGCTTTTTTTGTTTCAACTCGGAAGTCGTTTCGGCTAACTCAACGCGCAAATCATTCGCAATTTTATCTAATTCCATTCCGGCAAGAAGCTCATAAATAGCCTCGGCACCAATCATAGCCGTAAACTGATCTTCCCCAAATTCATCAACGGCAAGCATATATTCTTCTTCAGAAAGAAGCTGGTGTAGTTTAAGTGATGTCAAACCTGGTTCTGTTACAATATAATTTTCAAAATAAAGAACCCTTTCAATATCCTTCAAAGTTAAATCCAGAAGAGTAGAAATACGGCCCGGTAATGACTTAAGAAACCAAATATGAGCCACTGGTGCCGCGAGCTCAATGTGCCCCATACGCTCACGACGCACACGCGAAAGGGTGACCTCTACGCCACATTTTTCACAAATAATACCCTTATATTTCATACGTTTATATTTACCGCATAGACATTCATAGTCTTTAATAGGGCCAAATATACGCGCACAAAAAAGGCCATCACGTTCCGGCTTAAATGTCCTGTAATTGATAGTCTCTGGTTTTTTGATTTCACCGTATGACCAAGACAGAATCTTCTCGGGACTCGCAATTGAAATACGAATAGAGTCAAATGTCTGTGCTGGCGCCTGAGGATTGAAAAGATTCATGACCTCGTGGTTCATGCCGTTCTCCTTCAAAGATTCTTTAAACCTACCGCAATAGCCCTTTTCGCTACAGCTTCTCGAAACCTGTTTCTACTTTTTGAACTTTTTGTGCTATCTTGGTAGAAATTTCTCTGTTCTAGCCTCTCAAAATTAGAGCGCACCACTTCAAGTGCGCCCCTCTGATTTATCATTCCGCTATATCAGATGGTGCCTGTTTTGCAATAAATTCACGTACATCATCAAGCTCTACATTAAGGCCAAGCGAACGCATTTCTTTCACCAAAACATTAAAGCTTTCGGGTATTCCTGCTTCAAACGTATCATCACCACGCACAATTGCCTCATAAACTTTCGTTCGACCAGCTACATCGTCTGATTTAACCGTTAACATCTCCTGTAAAGTGTACGCAGCACCGTAAGCTTCAAGCGCCCAAACCTCCATCTCGCCAAAACGCTGGCCGCCGAATTGCGCTTTACCACCTAATGGTTGCTGCGTAACAAGCGAATAAGGCCCTATCGAACGGGCATGTATCTTGTCATCAACAAGGTGGTGCAATTTAAGCATATAAATATAACCCACTGTTACTGGGCGATCAAAAGGCTCTCCGGTACGACCATCATAAAGTACGACTTGCCCTGAACTATCCAAATCTGCGTCTTCCAACATCATGTTAATATCGGCTTCGTGAGCTCCATCAAAAACAGGCGTTGCGACAGAAACACCCTTCCTCATTTGAAGCGCTAATTTAAAAAGGCTCTCATTATCATATTGGCGCACTGGCTCATTGCGATCATTGTCAGGAATAAGATTTTCGATACGCTGACGCAAAGGAAGTATATCCCCAGTTTCTTGATAAAAATTCACTAAATCGCCTATCTTTTTGCCCATATTCGCACACGCCCAACCAAGGTGTGTTTCAAGAATCTGACCAACATTCATACGGCTAGGCACACCCAACGGATTCAGCACAATGTCGGCGTGTGTTCCGTCTTCAAGGAACGGCATATCTTCAACTGGAAGAATACGCGATACGACGCCCTTATTACCGTGACGCCCCGCCATTTTATCACCAGGTTGAATCTTACGCTTCACAGCCACAAAAACTTTTACCATCTTCATGACACCAGGTGGTAACTCGTCGCCTCTTTGGACCTTCTCAACCTTATCCATAAAGCGACGCTGCAAAGCCTCTTTAGAATCATCATATTGCCTACGTAAAGCCTCAATTTCATTTTGAAGCTTCTCGTCCTCAACGAAAAACTGCCACCACTGCGACCGTGGGTAATGCCCCATTACTGTACTATCAAGATTCTTGCCCTTTAAGAACCCTTTCGGACCTTTTACAGCAAATTTGCCCTTCAGCATATCCGCGAGGCGCGCATAAACATTTCGGTCAAGAATCGACTGCTCGTCATCGCGGTCTTTAGCCAAACGTTCAATTTCTTCACGCTCAATCGCCATTGCGCGCTCATCTTTTTCCACACCGTGGCGGTTAAAAACACGAACTTCTACAACCGTCCCGAAAGTCCCGGGAGGCATCCTCATAGAAGTATCACGAACATCTGAAGCTTTTTCACCAAAAATCGCACGCAAAAGCTTTTCTTCCGGCGTCATAGGACTTTCGCCCTTCGGTGTTATTTTGCCAACCAAAATATCCCCTGGTTGAACTTCGGCACCGATATAGACAATACCAGCTTCATCGAGATTCCTTAATGCCTCTTCTGCAACATTAGGAATATCACGGGTGATCTCTTCTGGCCCAAGCTTTGTATCACGCGCAGCAACTTCAAATTCTTCTATATGAATTGAAGTAAATACATCATCTGCAACAATACGCTCAGAAAGCAAAATAGAGTCTTCGTAATTATAACCATTCCAGGGCATAAACGCCACCAAAACATTCCTGCCAAGAGCTAAATCACCAAGGTCAGTTGACGGACCATCAGCAATGATATCACCTTTTTCTATCCGATCACCAACACGCACGAGAGGACGCTGATTAATACAAGTGGACTGATTGGAACGTTGAAACTTTTGTAAACGATAAATATCCACACCAGATTTTGATGGATCTAAATCCTCTGTCGCACGAATAACAATACGTGTAGCGTCGACTTGATCAACAATGCCACTACGTTTTGCACCGATAGCAGCTCCCGAATCACGAGCAACTATCGACTCCATACCTGTACCAACAAACGGCGCCTCAGCGCGTACAAGCGGAACTGCCTGACGCTGCATATTTGACCCCATCAAAGCGCGGTTCGCGTCATCATTTTCCAAAAATGGAATAAGAGCGGCAGCCACAGAAACCAACTGCTTTGGCGAAACATCCATCAAATCTACATGATCACGTGGAGCCATCAAAACTTCACCTGCATGCCGACAAACTACAAATTCTTCCGTAAAACGCCCTTCTACATCTAACGAAGAATTAGCCTGAGCCACATAATGCTTAGATTCTTCCATAGCAGAAAGATAAATAACTTCCGTCGTCACTTTACCATCGACAATTTTGCGATAGGGGCTTTCAATAAAACCATATTTATTAACCCGCGCAAATGTGGCTAAAGAATTAATCAGACCAATATTCGGACCCTCCGGCGTTTCGATTGGGCAAATACGACCGTAATGCGTAGGATGCACATCGCGCACCTCAAAACCTGCACGTTCACGAGTTAAACCACCTGGACCAAGAGCGGAAAGACGGCGCTTATGAGTAATCTCCGACAAAGGATTAGTCTGATCCATAAATTGCGACAATTGCGAAGACCCAAAAAATTCACGAACTGCCGCGGCAGCCGGCTTCGCGTTAATTAAATCTTGGGGCATAACAGTGTCAATTTCGACTGATGACATGCGTTCTTTTATCGCACGCTCCATACGAAGCAGACCAATTCGATATTGATTTTCCATCAATTCCCCGACCGACCGGACACGGCGATTACCGAGATTGTCGATATCATCAATCTCTCCACGACCATCGCGCAATTCAACCAGCATCTTAACGACAGCAAGAATATCTTCTTGACGTAAGACACGAACCGTATCTGGACAATCAAGCCCCATACGTAAATTCATCTTAACACGTCCGACAGCTGAAAGATCATAACGCTCAGAATCAAAAAACAATGAATGAAACATGGCTTCCGCCGTATCCATCGTCGGAGGCTCACCTGGACGCATCACCCGATAAATATCAAAGAGTGCGTCCTGTCGGCTTTCATTTTTGTCTGTTTTTAAGGTATTGCGTATGTACGCACCAATATTCATGTGATCAATATCAAGAATATTAATTTGATCTGCACTAACTTCAAACAAAATCTTTAACGCTTTTTCGTCAAGTTCGTCACCAGCTTCAAGATAAATCTCACCTGTTTGATAATTAACAACATCTTCAGCGAGGTAAGAACCTAATAAATCATCTTCACTGACTCTAATTGCTTTCAAACCTTTTTCTGCCAAAAGTTTTGCAGCACGAACTGTCAGCTTTTTACCGGCTTCAAAAACTACCTCGCCCGTATCTGCGTCTATAAGGTCAGAAACCAATTTTACCCCTTTAAAACGGTCGATAGAATAAGGGATACGCCATCCATTATCGGTCCGCTCATAAGTAATCTTGTTGTAAAATGTTGATAAAATATCCGATGCATCCATACCCAACGCCATCAAAAGGCTGGTAACTGGAATTTTGCGCCGCCGATCAATACGAGCATAAACAATATCTTTCGCATCAAACTCAATATCAAGCCAAGAACCACGATAAGGAATTACGCGAGCTGCGAAAAGAAACTTCCCTGATGAGTGAGATTTTCCTTTATCGTGATCAAAAAAGACACCTGGAGAGCGGTGCATTTGTGAAACTATAACGCGCTCTGTACCATTGACGATAAAAGTACCATTACTCGTCATTAAAGGCATATCGCCCATATAAACGCCTTGCTCTTTGATATCTTTGATATCTTTTGAACCAGTATCCTCATCAATATCAAATACAATCAGACGCAATATCACTTTTAATGGCGCCGCGTAAGTCAAATCACGCTGACGGCATTCTTCAACATCAAATTTTGGCGAATCAAATTCGTAACGAACAAATTCGAGCATGGCTGTTCCGGCGAAATCCGAGATAGGAAACACCAATTTAAAAACAGCCTGTAAGCCTTCGTCCGGACGCCCACCTTCGGGCTCATTAACCATAAGGAATTGATCGTATGAAGCTTTCTGAACCTCGATAAGATTTGGCATCTCCGCTACTTCGGGGATTTTTCCAAAAAACTTGCGTACGCGCTTACGACCATTGAATTGAGACATCATCGTTAGGGTCTGAGCCATCGTCGTTCCTTGATCTTTACTATCCAAGGCACACTAAACCTTGAAAGTTTTATGTCATTAATCTGCGCATGCAGACCAGTTTACTTAACGCCCTATAATGAGCGTTACTTACCCCACATATCTAACAACAAATCACCCACTCATTAATTTCTGCTGTTAGAATACTCACGGATCAAATCGCCTATGGCTATCGAACCGTTAAAGAAAGAGCTTTATCGACAAAGCTCTTCTTTGGAGAGATAAAATCGGTGAACGTGAACGCCCACCGATTAAATTAAACCTACTTAAGTTCGACTTTAGCGCCAGCTGCTTCAAGCTGAGCTTTAATTTTTTCTGCTTCATCCTTAGAAACCCCCTCTTTAAGAGGCTTAGGTGCTCCTTCAACTAAGTCTTTCGCTTCTTTAAGACCAAGACCTGTGAGAGCACGAACTTCTTTAATGACGTTGATTTTTTGAGCGCCGCTATCAACGAGAATGACGTCAAATTCAGTCTTTTCTTCAGCAGCTGGCGCAGCTGCACCGCCAACAGCTGCAACCGCTACAGGAGCAGCAGCCGAAACGCCCCATTTTTCTTCAAGCAATTTTGAAAGCTCTGCTGCTTCCAAAACAGTAAGATTAGAAAGGTCTTCTACGATCTTTGCTAGATCAGCCATTTTAAAATTCCTTCAATTAAAAGGTTTGCATCATTATTTAAATTTATCCAAAAAACAGATAATTACCAAAATTTCTCTGTATACGCGAATACGAAACGGCTTCAAGCCGCTTTCCCTTCCTGAGCATACGCACCGACAACACGAGCAACCTGGCTAGCAGGCGCGGTGATGACTTGGGCGATGCGAGTCGCAGGAGTAGAAATTGTGCCTAAAAGCTTCGCGCGCAACTCATTTAATGAAGGCAATGAAGCTAAAAACTTCACAGCATCAACATTCAAACTCGTTGCGCCCATCGCACCACCAAGGATGACCAATTTGTCGTTGATTTTTGCGAAATCAACAGAAACTTTTGGCGCCGTAATTGGGTCTTTTGAATAAGCAATAAGCGTCTGCCCAGTAAACAGATCCGTCATAAACTCAGCTTCTGTGCCCTGAAGAGCGATTTTGGCAAGGCGATTTTTAGCAACTTTAACAGCGCCGCCAACTTCACCCATCCTCGAACGAAGATCGTTCATCTGCGAAACTGTCAAACCGGAATAATGTGCAACAACAACAGAACCAGACTCTTGAAAAGCTTTATTAAGCCACGTGACGAATTCACGTTTTTCTGCTCTATTCACTGTCTCTCTCCACTTAACAGACTTGCTAAAACAAACCTGTTGATTACCTTTGATGGCATGAAAATATCTCATGCTACCGACGAGGATCCTGCCCCCTTTTTCACGCATAAACGATCAAAGGTAACCCTGGCTCAAACCTTTTAAGTCTAATAACTCCAAAGCTCTCACCCCAGTCTCATGCAGGCTTTTTTCTAATTAAGATACCCAAAGTACCACCCACAATCTCGGACAGGACATTCCGGAATTTCTTCCGGTATGACCTGAGCTTAATAAAGCTCAGATGAACAAGTGCTGAAAAAAACCAACACCCCGAATACACTTTCAATAATTACGTATCCCACAAAAAAAACAACAAGCCTTCCCCCTCACTACTCTGAGCGAACTGTCGTAGGGTCAACTTTAATCCCAACACCCATAGTCGAAGAAACCGCAACGCGCCTGATATACTCGCCTTTTGCTCCTTGTGGCTTAGCTTTAATAACCGCATCAGCAAAAGCTTTTATATTTTCTACTATCTTCTCAACATCAAAAGAAGCCTTACCGATACCAGCGTGCACGATACCAGCTTTCTCAACACGGAACTCAACGGCACCCCCTTTAGAAGCTTTAACAGCACCGGCAATATCAGATGTTACAGTACCAACCTTCGGATTAGGCATTAAGCTTCGTGGACCAAGAATTTTACCCAGACGACCAACAAGCGGCATCATATCTGGTGTTGCAATACAACGGTCAAAATTAATTACTCCACCATTAATGCTCTCAAATAAATCTTCCGCACCAACAATATCTGCACCCGCAGCCTTAGCTTCTTCAGCTTTGTTAGCGCGCGCAAAAACGGCGACACGAACATTCCGCCCTGATCCATTCGGTAAATAAGCAACACCGCGAACCATTTGATCCGCATGACGAGGATCAACACCTAAATTCATCGAAACCTCTATTGTCTCATCAAATTTAGCAATTGCACGCTCTTTAACCATTAAAACGGCATTCATTAAGGCATAAAGCTCATCAAAATCAACACCTTCTCGGATTTTTTTTATTCTTTTTACTACTTTTGCCATAACATCAGCCCACAACTTCTAAACCCATAGAGCGAGCAGAACCTTCGATCATACGCGCCGCCGCTTCAACATCATTCGCATTAAGATCCTTCATCTTCACTTGCGCAATTGAATAGATTTTATCGCGAGAAATGGTCCCCGCAGACATTTTGCCCGGCTCCTTTGAGCCAGACTTTAAATTTGCTTCTTTTTTTAAGAAAAATGAAGCAGGAGGCGTCTTCAAAGAAAATGTAAAAGACTTATCTTGATAATAAGTAATGATAACTGGAATCGGAGCACCTTTTTCCATTTCCTGCGTAGCCGCATTAAACGCTTTGCAGAACTCCATGATATTAATACCACGCTGACCGAGAGCGGGGCCAATCGGAGGAGAAGGAGTAGCCGCCCCTGCCGGAACCTGTAACTTTAACTGACCTATACTTTTTTTTGCCATAAGAACCTGCCTTTAATTTATACCAACACGCCGATAATTCGCCGTGCCAAATACGCGCTGCAGCTGCGTGGTCTGGATCATTAGGCCGGCAAAAACCATTAAATCACCTCCCACTTTTTACCAAAAGCGATCAAAAACCGCCTCCGACTCCGATCAAAGTTTTTCAACTTGACCAAATTCCAAATCAACGGGCGTAGGACGCCCAAAAATCAATACCTCAACCTTAAGACGAGAGCGCTCTTCTTCAACTTCCTGAACAACACCATTAAATGAAACAAAAGGACCGTCAGCCACACGGACCTGCTCGCCAACTTCAAACGACACAGAAGATTTTGGAGAATCAACGCCCTCTTGAACCTGCTTAAGAATTTGCTCTGCTTCACGGTCAGAAATAGGGACAGGTCGTGAATCCGAACCTAAAAAACCTGTCACTTTAGGAGTATTTTTAATAAGATGGTAGACCTCATCCGTTAACTCAGCACAGATAAGCACATAACCAGGAAAAAATTTACGCTCGGAATCAACCCTGCGGCCCCGACGAACTTCAACAACGCGCTCCGTCGGAACAAAAATTTTTTCAAATAAATGGTCAAGCCCTTTTTGCTTCGCTTCCTTATCGATGGCCTCCGCCACCTTTTTTTCGAAATTCGAATACGCCTGAACAATATACCACCGAGCAGCCACAGTCACACTTCCTTGCACCATCAACCAAAAAGATATCTTAGGAGATCAATACCCTGCCACACACAAAAATTTACAATCTGATCTGCAACAAAAAAGAAGGCCGAAGCAAACGCCGTCACAACCAGCACCATAACGGTGGAGACCACCGTTTCACGACGAGTAGGCCACTTTACCTTGGCCGCTTCCGCATGAACCTGTTTCAAAAAAGTAATCGGATTGGTTTTAGACGCCATCGGTCACACTATATTCTTTCCAGACTCACTATAAATCGCACACAAAACGGACAACGAAAAACGCGAAGGACTTACCACAAACCCTGCGCAATTTCCTCATTTTTATTCAATACCGATTCACATACAAAAAAACAAGCCCTATACAAAAAAAAGCGGAGAAGGTAGTTTAAATCTACCTCCTTAATTAAATACGCAAACAAAAACAACAACTCCCTGGCAGGGGCAGCAGGGCTTGAACCCGCGACCTGCGGTTTTGGAGACCGCCGCTCTACCAACTGAGCTATACCCCTAACTTTTGAAAATCTCCTGAAGAGATATATCTTAATTATTTCCTCTACTCAATGATCTTAGAAACGATTCCTGCTCCGACGGTGCGACCGCCTTCACGGATTGCAAAGCGGAGCTTTTCTTCCATCGCAATCGGAACGATCAAAGAAACATCCATTGCAACATTATCACCTGGCATAACCATCTCTGTACCTTCAGGAAGAGTAACAATCCCCGTCACATCCGTAGTACGGAAATAAAATTGCGGGCGATAATTAGTGAAAAACGGAGTATGACGACCCCCTTCATCCTTCGTCAAAATATATGCTTCAGCTTTAAACTTAGTGTGCGGTGTAACAGAACCGGGCTTCGCCAAAACCTGACCACGTTCAATCCCTTCACGATCAACACCACGAAGCAATGCGCCAATATTATCACCTGCCTGCCCTTGATCCAGAAGCTTGCGGAACATCTCAACCCCTGTAACCGTCGTTTTAGAAGTTGGGCGTATGCCGATGATCTCTATTTCTTCACCAACTTTAATAAGCCCACGCTCGACTCGACCTGTAACAACTGTCCCACGGCCCGAAATTGAAAAAACATCCTCTATCGGCATCAAAAATGGCTGATCAACCGGACGCTCAGGTGTTGGTATATAATTATCAACCTCACTCATCAAAAGACGGACCGCGTCTTCACCAATGGCTTTATTTGTATCCTCAAGAGCAGCCAAAGCGGACCCCTTAACAATAGGAATTTCATCGCCAGGAAAATCATACTTCGAAAGAAGCTCCCGAACCTCAAGCTCAACTAACTCCAAAAGCTCAGCGTCGTCAACTTGATCAACTTTATTCAAGAACACGACAATCGCCGGAACCCCAACCTGACGCGCCAAAAGAATATGCTCCCGTGTTTGAGGCATTGGACCATCAGAAGCCGAAACAACCAAAATGGCACCATCCATCTGCGCGGCTCCTGTGATCATATTTTTAACATAATCTGCGTGCCCAGGACAATCAACGTGTGCGTAATGACGTTTCTCTGTTTCATACTCAACATGCGCCGTAGAAATAGTAATCCCGCGAGCACGTTCCTCAGGTGCTGCATCAATTTGATCATACGCTTTAAATTCGCCAAAATATTTCGTAATTGCCGCTGTCAATGAGGTCTTACCGTGGTCAACGTGACCAATCGTACCTATATTAACGTGCGGCTTCGTGCGTTCAAATTTGCTCTTTGCCATAGCCATTAATCTCTTATTTTTGTTAACGCCCATAAAACAGGCATGAAGAACTAAACCCAACCGGCCTAATACATCAGTCCGGTTACCACAATCATTAATCGGATACACCCACTCAATTTATGACGGAAGAACGCCCTGACTATGCTCACTTCCCTTATTATTCAGATCGTCTGGAGCGGGTAGCGGGAATCGAACCCGCATATTCAGCTTGGAAGGCTGCTGCTCTACCATTGAGCTATACCCGCCTATCGCACATTTACTCTCCACATCCGGCGAATGGTGGAGGGGGTTGGATTCGAACCAACGTAGCATACGCAACGGATTTACAGTCCGCCCCCTTTAACCACTCGGGCACCCCTCCATTACACCTTGTAGAGTCATGCTGTGAGGCATCACTACAGCCACCTCCGACTATCTAATAAACCGAAGCCGACCGCGAGGCGGTTATGACGATTAGTATCGTATCTGTCAACAAAATAAATACAATCTTGTACAAATTTCCTGCTGATAAATTCAGATTCAATATTTTTTGTCTACATTTTCTATAAACACGCTATAAGAAAATCATGAAAGAAAAAACATCTAAAAATTCTCATTACACACGTCACACACACCTTTGTCGTCGATATTACGATAAAAAAGGCTCTGCTTCTTTGCCTTCACAACGCATACAAAAAGGGAAAACCCCGTCGATACAAGGAACTTTCCACCTTTACGGTATTCATTCTGTTAATGCGGCTTTAAAAAACCCCAACAGAATTTTGAAGGCCCTCTATATCACACCAAACGCCTTGAAACGATTAAATATAGTCGAATCAGATTTACCTTGCCCTGTAAAACAATGCTCACCTAAACAGCTTGATATTCTCGTTGGAAGCGGCGCAGTTCACCAGGGTATCGTTCTAGAAACAGAACCTCTCAAACCACGCCGTCTATCTGAACTTACAAATACAAATCTTGTTGTTATAATGGATCAAATTACTGATCCACACAATGTCGGAGCCATTATGCGCTCTGCAATTGCATTTAAAGCCGGAGCATTAATAGCGACTAATCGCCATTCACCACGAGAAAGCGGAGTACTTGCTAAAGCCGCTTCCGGAGCCCTAGAACTTATTGATTATATTATCGTCCAAAATCTTTCTGAAGCACTCCAAGAACTCTCTGAGGTGGGTTTTACGAGCTTTGGACTAGATTCAGAAGCCCAATTATCTTTAGAAAAAACGTTAACAGGTGAAAAAATCGCTCTTATTTTAGGGGCAGAAGGTAGAGGTTTGCGACAAAAAACACGAAAAACAGTCCATGCATTAGTGCACCTTGATATACCTGGAGATATTAAATCACTAAATGTCTCGAATGCTGCGACAATTGCGCTCTACGCGACTCATAAATATCTTAGATTATGATTTTCAATTTACGCAATAAAGTATCAAAAAAGCCGATCAATAAAAAACCCGAAATAAACCCGCCAACATGGGCCTCCCATGCTATTAAAGCCCCCTCTTCTCCGAATAGAGGCGGGAGCGTGGCTGTGATAAAATTAACGATAAGCCACGCACTGATATAAACAGGCACAGTCCTCGAACAGAGCGCTTTTCTGATAGGTTGTAAAGAGCCCACTCCCCCTCCACTCTGTTTATCGAAACTAAAATAACCATGAGAAAAATCATAACGTGCGACAGCGCCCATCATTCCCGAAATCGCCCCCGATGCCCCGACAAGTGGCATCAAACTATCTTGATGAAACGCAAAATAAGTCAGCGCAGAAATAACCGCCGTAAACACCCAAAAAAATAAAAAAAGTAAAGTGCCAAAACGCTTCGCTAAAGGAGACCCAAAAGCCAAAAGCCAAACCATATTAATAGCGATGTGTCCAAAACTACCATGCACAAACGAATAGCTAACAGCGGTGTAAAAAAATGCTGAGGGATCATCTTTAAAAAACGCCGGGATAAATGAAAAAAACACAAAGCTTTTAGCGTATAGCTGACTCGAAAAAAAATACCACGGGATAAAATAAATAATGAAACAGAACATTATTAAAATGACTACGACAGGCGGAGCATTTAACAGAGGTTCCTTAGACTGTGGCAACGACGATAAAGCGCCGTTATGTCGAGAATTCATATCTTTCATTGTTCATAAAATCTCGCACTATTTACAACAAAATTAAATGCACTGGACGGTCTACCCAAAAATCATTACGGCTGGGGGTTATGAGGGCCTCGCTTGCAACCCTTCAACCACACATCATAAATAGGGTGCTCTACTGCATTCAAACCAGGGCTATCTGCGAACATCCACCCTGTAAAAATACGCCGTGCTTCCTCCCCAAGCGTTATCTCATTAACTTCAACAAAAACACTGGCGCGGGCAGGCTCATCCTCAGAGCCTGTGTAACACGCCCGAGGTGTCACCTGAAAAGCACCATATTGATAAACTTCGCCAATATAAACTTCAAAACGAGTGATCCGCCCAGTAATTTTATCAAGACCTGAAAAAACAACAATACCGTTGCTAACACGCTGAGCCTGAACGCCGCAAACCGAAGATAAGGCCGTCATAGCCCCTAGTAAACAGACGCAAAAAAAACGCCCCAACCCCGACAGTAAAACAAAATTCATGATATAAACCGATATACCTAAAAAGAAACTTTAAACACGCACCGTAAAAAATAAAGGGCAAAATGTATATGCCCATAGAAACAGTTTATTTTTCAGGCGACCACGCATCATAATCTTCATGCACACCGGAACGCTCACCATCGTAGGCAATAGCTCCCTTCGGCCGATAAGCCCCGCTTGTTCCTGTCATATTTGCGATATGGGGCTTCTCCCACTTGTAAGGCCGATAACCCTCTTCTGGAGGGGGTGTATCATAACGGTGATGAATCCAACCATGCCAACCCGGCGGGATAGTAGAAGCCTCTGAATAACCTTTATAAATTACCCAGCGACGCGGATAACCATCCTTATGGTAACCGCCCTCATAATAAACATTACCAAACTGGTCTTCTCCTACACGTCTACCCTTGCGCCACGTGAAAAAGCGCACACCGACAGTATTACCATTCCACCACGTAAAAATTTGCTTAAAAAAACCGGCCATTTTTTACTTCACTTCTTTGGCACACCTAAGAGACCAACCGCTGAAACCAAATTTGATTATGATACCCAACGCTATCAAAGGCAAGAAATTTATCGATAAACCCAGTTTTGATCTCATCTACACAACACGCGAAGGACTCCTAATTCGCCCCAATATAATAAATATCGTACTTGCAGTCTTTTTTCCGCCCTATGATGTTAATCTATGCTAAGTTTTTTCTTAATCAATTCATTGACAGTTTGAGGGTTCGCCTTACCCCCTGTTGCTTTCATAACCTGCCCGACGAACCAACCAACTAAAGCGGGTTTTTCTTTCGCTCGAGCGACTTTATCAGGATTATCTGCAATAACCGAATCAACAGCCTTTTCAATAATCCCTGTGTCAGTCACCTGCTTCATATTGCGCTTTTCCACAATTTGACGAGGATCCCCCCCTTCATTCCAAACAATCTCAAACAAATCTTTGGCAATTTTCCCTGAAATGGTCCCTTCTTTGATAAGATCAATAATCGCTCCTAATTGACCTGGTGTAACTGCTATATCCTCGATTTCACGATTATCTTTATTTAAAGCACCCAAAAGATCGTTGATTACCCAATTAGCGGCTATTTTTTCATCGCGCCCACGTGCTACTTCTTCAAAATAGCCGGCAACCGCTCTTTCCGTTACAAGAACAGAAGCATCATACGCAGCCAATCCCATTTCATTAATAAAACGGGCTTTTATACTGTCAGGCAATTCTGGCAATTCTGAGATTAAAGAATCCACAAATGCCTGATCAAGCTCCAATGGCAAAAGATCAGGATCGGGGAAATAGCGATAGTCGTATGCTTCCTCCTTTGAACGCATAGATCGCGTTTCACCTTTAGCAGAATCAAAAAGCCGGGTTTCTTTATTTATCACACCGCCATCTTCTAAAATTGCGATCTGACGGCGCGCTTCATATTCAACCGCTTGACCAATAAAGCGAATGGAGTTAACGTTTTTGACCTCGCAACGGGTCCCAAAAGCCTCTCCAGGACGGCGAACCGATATATTTACGTCTGCGCGCATAGAGCCTTCATCCATATTGCCGTCGCAGGTTCCTAAATAACGAACAATCGTACGCAATTTTGTCATATAAGCTTTAGCTTCGTCTGATGAGCGTATATCTGGCTTAGAAACAATTTCCATAAGAGCTACACCAGAACGATTAAGATCCACGAAAGACATTGTTGGGTGCTGATCGTGCATAGATTTCCCCGCATCTTGCTCGAGATGCAACCTCTCAATCCCAATTTCAACGTCCTCAAATTGGCCATTAAAGTCTGGCCCTACTGATATAGCAACCTTTCCTTCACCTACAATCGGATATCGAAATTGTGAAATTTGATACCCTTGTGGTAAATCTGGATAAAAATAATTTTTACGATCAAAGACAGATCTTAGATTAATTTTCGCCTTTAATCCTAAACCAGTTCGAATAGCCTGGCGAACACATTCGCGATTAATAACAGGCAACATACCAGGCATAGCTGCGTCAATAAGTGACACATGATCGTTCGGTTCGGCACCAAACTTGGTTGACGCACCTGAAAAAAGTTTTGAATCTGATATAATTTGCGCATGAACTTCCATGCCAATAACAACTTCCCAATCGCCTGTAGTTCCAGAAATAAAACGTCTAGGATCAGGAGCACGAGTATCGGTGATTTCCATTGCCAACCCACCATCAATATTTCGAAAACGCACTCACTGGCTAATCTAAAATAGCCATAAGTGCAAGCCTAGAATACAAGCGAAAAAAAAGCCCACGCCCACTGAAGCTGTCCTATCGGCGCGAAAATTAATCTTTTTTGGGCGTTTTCTTTTTGGCCGGAGCCTTTTTTACATCCTTCTTTTTTACTGCTGATTTTTTCTTAGGAGCTTTGTTTTCAGTTGAATCTGATTCATCATATTCTTTCATTAACTCTGCAACTGTCACTTTCTTATCTGTTATTTCCACTTGCGCTAGCAAATAATCAATGACTTTTTCTTCAAAAATCGGTGCGCGAAGATTCGCAACAGCCTCTGGTGTACGACGGAAAAAATCCATAACTTCTTTTTCTTGACCAGGATACTGACGAACCTGTTCCAGAACCGCAGCCTGTAATTCATCATCACTTATTTTCACACCAGCTTTTGTTCCGATCTCAGAAAGTACTAAACCAAGACGAACACGGCGCTGCGCGAGCTTGCGGTATTCCTCCCTTGCCTCCCCTTCTGTTGTATTCTCGTCTTCAAAGCTACTACCGATCTTCTTCAAATCGTCGTTAATCTGGGCCCATATATTGTTGAATTCAATATCTAAAAGGCATTCAGGAATTTCAAAGCTATAGTCAGCATCTAAAGCGTCGAGAATTTGGCGTTTGATCTTTTGACGTGTCACTAGGCCATACTGACTCCCAATCTGCTCGCGAACAACTTCACGTAAATGATCAAGAGATTCCAAGCCAACTTTTTTAGCTGCTTCATCGTCAATCTTCAACTCATCAGGTTTGGACACAGCCTTAACAGTGACATCAAACTCTGCATCCTTGCCAGCCAAATGAGCAGCGCTATAATCATCAGGGAATTTGACAGAAATTACCGCCGTATCGCCCACTTTCACGCCGATTAACTGCTCTTCAAAACCGGGAATAAACTGCTTCGAACCAAGAACTAATTGCGCGTCATTATCTGCTCCGCCGTCAAATGGAATACCGTTAATCTTACCTAAATAATCGATCGTAAGGCGGTCACCTTCTTCGGAAAGACCGCCTTTTTCCGAATAATTACGGGCAGATGCTAGGATGCGCTCTATTTGCTCACCAATTTCCTGTTCAGGAACATCAGCAATTTCACGGACAATCTTAATATTGTCAAAATTTTTAATTTCGAAGCTTGGCAAAACTTCATATTTTAAACTGAAAATAAGATCAACTTGACCATCTAAAATCTTTTCACTTTCCTTGACATCGACCTGCGGCTGCATTGCTGAGCGCTCGTTGCGTTCAGCCAGAATAGATTGAGAAGAACCGCTGATAATCTCATTCAAAATTTCAGCCATAAAAGACTTGCCGTACATTTTTCGTAAATAGCTAGAAGGCACTTTACCAGGTCGAAAGCCATTAAGCTTGATCTTACTCTTAGTATCATCCAACCGTTTATTTAATTTTATCTCTAAATCTTTCGCCGGAACTACGATCTCAATTTCGCGCTTCAGCCCTTCATTAAGCGTCTCGGTAACCTGCATCGAATAACCTTCATTATTTCTGGGGGGGTGGATAAATCTACCCCGGTAATAATTATGCCCTAACATTTAATGTCGGGTTCACATAAAACGGACTTTAGCACATACGAGAATCCGTGATATTTTTAAAAACTTTTGGTGCGGACGGAGGGACTCGAACCCCCACAGTTTCCCGCCAGAACCTAAATCTGGTGCGTCTACCAATTTCGCCACGTCCGCTCAGAGCCTGTAAGCTAGAAACCTCACATAAGCGGCGTTTCTATACCACTCAATTCCACTCAATTAAAGAAAAAAAGCGAGTAAATATATTTTTAACGACCTCCTGACGAATTATAAACGTAAAATTCGTGCTTTTCAGAGAGTGACGTTTTCGCTAAAAGTGAAGCATGTTAAATGAATTAAATACTCCGATTCATATTATCGGCGGCGGACTTGCAGGAAGCGAAGCGAGCTGGCAAATCGCTCAATCGGGGATTCCCGTTATTTTATATGAAATGCGGCCGGAAAAAAAATCCGACGCTCATAAAACGAAAAAGCTTGCGGAGCTTGTTTGTTCAAATTCTTTCCGTTCAGATGATTCGTCAGCGAATGCTGTGGGACTTCTGCATGCCGAAATGCGATTAGCAGAATCGTTGATTATGAAAGCTGCAGACGCTAATAAAGTACCCGCCGGAAGCGCGCTCGCTGTTGACCGCGATAGATTTTCCCAAACTGTTACGGAAGCGCTTGAAAATCATCCCCTCATAACTATAAAACGCGAAGAAGTCCGGGATTTCCCTGAAAATTGGCGAAACGTTATTGTCGCAACCGGTCCCCTTACTTCATCGACGCTTACTCAAGCGATACAAGTAATCACAGGCACAAAAGCGCTTTCTTTTTTTGATGCCATTGCGCCCATTATTCACACCGATAGTATTAATATGGATATTTGTTGGTACCAATCTCGCTACGACAAAATCGGCCCCGAGGGAACTGGAAAAGATTATCTTAATTGCCCTCTTAATAAACAACAATACGAGTCATTCGTCCAAGCATTGAGGAGCGGGGAAAAAACGGAATTTCGTGAATTCGAAAGCACTCCCTATTTTGATGGATGCCTACCAATCGAAATTATGGCCGAACGCGGTTTCGAAACCCTGAGATATGGCCCTATGAAACCTACGGGGCTCACTAATGCTCATAACCCTGCGGTTAAAGCCTATGCCGTCGTGCAACTGCGTCAAGACAACCAGCTTGGTACCCTTTATAACATGGTCGGCTTTCAAACAAAGCTAAAATACGGTGAACAAATTCGCATTTTCAGAACGATCCCTGGTCTCGAACAAGCAGAATTTGCACGTTTTGGTGGAATGCATCGCAATACCTATCTCAATTCACCGATTATTCTTGATAAAACTCTCCGTTTAAAACAAAAGCCTCAATTACGTTTTGCTGGACAAATCACGGGCTGCGAGGGCTACGTGGAATCATCTGCGATAGGACTCCTAGCTGGACGTTTTGCTGCCGCTGAATATAACCGTACTCGCCCTTCATTGCCCCCACTAACAACCGCATTTGGAGCTCTTTTGAACCATATTACCGGCGGACATATTGTTACTGAAGAAGCAGGAGGGCAATCATTCCAGCCGATGAATATTAATTTCGGCCTTTTCCCACCTATCGACTTTACTGATCATCTAAAACAACGCTTATCAAGCAAAGAGAGGAAGCTAGCAAAAAAACAAGCTATAACCGCCCGAGCTTTAAATGACTGTATTCAGTGGTTAAAAAATGGGAAACGAAATGATCCCAAAACCGATCATTACCCTTGATTTTGAAAAATACTCATTGATCCTTTTTAGGGACTATCAAGAAGCTCGATCCGCTTCTTTACAAAAATTAAAGAACTTATTCTGCTTTACAACATTTGCTATCTCTTTGAGATAGAATGAAGATTATATTAAATGATAAATTTAATAACTTCCCCTGTCTTAGTTATAACGTCGCAAACGAAAAGCCTCCCAGCAAATTTGTTTACCGGCAGTCTAAATTCTTAAAACACCAAGTCAATCTTTGTGTCCCTGAGATAACGATACTAACGCCCCTACACCCAGCCTACTACCACCAAAATAGCCCAGAGGTACTAAAGATATCTCAAACTCCGGTGCATAATTACGGAAAATGGCAAAGAAAATACCCTGATTGACCGTAAATCCCACCACCCCGATCACGAACTACAGATTTCAGCTGCGTAAATCGACTACCGCGCGCTTTGAGCCTAACCGACATCGCAAGACGCGATTCACAACGAACGTCCATCGCCACAGTCAACTATTTCATTCAAAACATTTAAATAAAACACGTCACACACGTACGGGCCGGGCGCCTGATAAAGATCTTTAAAAAATTTCCTAAGTTACCGTGAACCACAAAACCTTACACAAAAAACTCATAAAGCACACCTAAAAAACCCATTTGTTTGTAAACGGGTTTTTTGAACGCAATTCCAATTACTTATTATTAACGGCCTCTTTAAGACTTTTACCCGCAGAAAATTTGGGTACAGAACGTGCTGGAATATTAATTTCAGCGCCTGTCGAAGGGTTACGGCCCTTTGTAGCAGCGCGATGAGAAACTTCAAAAGAGCCAAAGCCCGGAAGACGAACATCACCGCCTGAAGCTAAAGCTTCTGTTACAGAGGCAATAAAAGCATCGACAACAGAACCAGCTTGTGCTTTCGAGATACCCACTTTTTCAGCAACGGAGCTAACTAATTCACTTTTATTCATCGAATATTTCCTTTCCCTATAATGCCGGACAAAACAAACTCACCGGCCACCGGGTAGTTTATTGAAAAGTACAGCAAACAGAAGCCTTATTTTTCTTCAAAGTCTTGTTTTCTTAGTGATAATCACAGTTATTCACGGAATTTTTCGTTTTTTTCCAAAAATTAGCGGCCCCCCACCTTCTGAGAAAGCTATCACTACCCTCAAAGACACAATTACGAATCAAAATAATGAATCAGTGTGCAATCTGTATACTCTCATTATCACCTTCTGTTCTAACAGCTGTGGATACTGCAGAAGACTCTGTCCATTCAATAGGTTCCGGGAAACGAATCAAAGCGTGCTTAAGAACTTCGCTTACATGACTCACAGGGATAATCTCCATGCTATTTTTGACATCATCAGGAATATCAACCAAATCTTTTGCGTTTTCTTCGGGAATGAGTACTTTTTTAATACCTCCTCGAAGCGCCGCGAGCAATTTTTCTTTTAAACCACCAATAGGCAAAACACGGCCGCGCAAAGTAATTTCACCAGTCATAGCAATATCTTTATGAATAGCTATCCCTGTTAAAACTGATACAATAGCCGTCACCATCGCAATTCCTGCTGATGGACCGTCTTTCGGTGTGGCACCTTCTGGAACATGCACATGAATATCGTGTTTATCAAAAAGCGGGGGCGCAATACCAAAGTCAACGGCACGGGAGCGCACGTAAGACGCCGCCGCAGAGATCGATTCTTTCATAATATCACGCAGATTTCCTGTCACAATCATTTTGCCTTTACCTGACATCATGACACCTTCGATGGTCAACAACTCTCCACCCACCTCAGTCCACGCAAGCCCGGTAACAACACCAATCTGATTTTCACCATCGGTTTGGCCAAAGCGGTAACGCCTGATACCCAAAAAATCATTAATGTTATTTTCTGTGATTCCAACAGACTTTTGGCCAGTCTTAAGAATTTTTGTGACCGACTTACGCGCCATCTTCATAAGCTCACGCTCAAGGTTACGAACACCCGCTTCACGTGTATAAAATTGGATAATCGACCTTATTGCATCATCAGAAACAGAAAATTCTTTTTTAGACAGACAGTGATCTTTTAATGCTTTCGGTAAAAGATGCCGTTTAACAATTTCCATCTTTTCACACTCAGTGTAACCAGCAATACGAATAATTTCCATCCGATCCACCAATGGACCTGGAATATTAAGTGTATTTGCAGTTGCTACAAACATCACATCTGAAAGATCGTATTCTACCTCCAGATAATGATCAACGAATGTACCATTCTGCTCAGGATCAAGAACTTCTAATAAAGCCGACGAAGGATCCCCACGGAAATCTTGTCCCATTTTATCAATTTCATCGAGCAAGAAAAGTGGGTTAGATTTTTTAGACTTTTTCATAGATTGGATAATTTTTCCAGGCATAGATCCGATATAAGTTCGACGATGTCCGCGAATTTCAGCCTCATCCCGAACACCTCCTAACGAAATACGGACATATTCGCGGCCTGTTGCCTTTGCAATAGAACGCGCAAGCGACGTCTTTCCTACACCAGGAGGACCTAACAGACAAATAATGGGACCCTTTATTTTTGATGCCCTACTTTGCACTGCTAAATACTCAACTATCCGCTCTTTAACTTTTTCGAGACCAAAATGCTCATTATTCATGACTTTTTCGGCAAAACTTAAATCGTTTTTAATTTTTGATTTTTTGCCCCAAGGTATAGCCAAAAGCCAATCAAGATAGTTGCGCACGACCGTCGCTTCTGCGGACATAGGAGACATATTACGTAATTTTCTGAGCTCTGTTCCAGCCTTCTCATGTGCTTCTTTTGAAAGCTTGGTCTTTTTTATACGTTCCTCTAACTCCGACAGCTCATCGCGGCTATCATCACCTGCTCCTAACTCCTTTTGAATAGCCTTCAGCTGTTCATTGAGATAATATTCCCGCTGCGTTTTTTCCATTTGCCGTTTGACGTGCGAGCGGATACGTTTTTCAACTTGCAAAACGGAAATTTCTCCTTCCATGAAAGACAAAACTCGCTCCAGACGGTCACGCACAGGCAACAGTGCCAACATTTCCTGCTTTTCTGAAAGCTTAATTACCAAATGCGAGGCAATAGTATCTGCGAGCTTAGAAGGATCATCGATCTGACTTATAGCGCTTACAACTTCAGGAGAAATTTTTTTATTAAGTTTTACATAATTTTCAAAATAAGCAATCACTGACCGTGAAAGAGCTTCAATCTCAATTTCATCCCCCTTGGGCTCTTCAGTGACGTATGCATAAGCCTGATGATAATCTTCATTCTCAGTAAATTTGCTAATTTTTGCACGTGTAATTCCCTCAACCAAAACCTTCACAGTCCCATCAGGGAGTTTTAAAAGTTGAAGAACATTAGCGAAAGTACCAATATCGTAAATATCCCCCGATTGTGGATCATCATCGGAAGCACTTTTTTGTGTCGCCAATAATATCTGCTTATCTACCGACATCGCCTCTTCAAGAGCGCGAATCGATTTTTCTCGTCCGACAAAAAGCGGAACAATCATATGCGGGAAGACAACGATATCACGCAGTGGTAAAACAGCATAAAGCCCCTCTTTTACCCCACCTGCTTTTTCATCAATATATTGCATACTCTTCCTTTCCGGAACTTACGATCCATCCCCTACATAAACCATTTTCAGAAACCACCTGCCTATAATAAATGAGGTGGTAATTGCAGACGTATAAATCAAGCACAATGTTATAATACCCCGCAACAGTACTCACTGTTGCTATTCATACCATATATAACATCACGCCGATACGTTTTCTTTCTCTTCTGAACGCTCTGAGTAAATGTAAAGGGGACGGGCTTTTCCTTCAACCACATCGCTTGAAATTACCACTTTTTGGACACCCTCAAGAGCTGGTAGCTCAAACATGGTCTCTAAAAGAATCTTCTCCATAATAGAACGTAAACCACGCGCACCGGTCTTACGCTCGATCGCTTTCTTGGCAATAACCCGTAAAGCATCTTCGTGGAATGATAACTCAACATCTTCCATCTCAAAAAGACGTTGATATTGCTTAACTAACGCGTTTCTTGGCTGTGATAAAATCTGGACAAGTGCGCAAATATCCAAATCTTCTAAGGTAGCTATAATAGGAAGGCGCCCAATAAATTCTGGTATCAAACCAAATTTTATAAGGTCTTCAGGCTCTAAATCACGAAAAATCTCACCGACACAACGCTCATCTGGCGCCTTAACTACTGCGGAGAAACCAATTGAAGTTTTTTCACCGCGCCCCGAAATAATCCTCTCCAAACCAGCAAAAGCCCCCCCACAAATAAATAAAATATTCGTTGTATCAACCTGAAGAAATTCTTGCTGCGGGTGTTTACGCCCACCCTGTGGAGGAACAGAGGCAACTGTTCCCTCCATAATTTTGAGCAATGCCTGCTGGACACCTTCACCCGAAACATCCCTAGTAATAGAGGGATTATCAGCTTTACGAGAAATCTTATCAACTTCGTCAATATATACGATGCCCCTCTGCGCACGTTCGACGTTATAATCAGCAGATTGAAGGAGCTTTAAAATAATATTTTCAACGTCTTCGCCTACATAACCCGCCTCAGTCAAAGTGGTCGCATCCGCTATAGTAAAAGGTACATCAATAATACGCGCCAATGTTTGCGCTAAATAGGTTTTACCGCACCCCGTTGGTCCGACAAGAAGAATGTTTGATTTTGCTAACTCAATATCGCTGCTCTTAGATTGATGCGCAAGCCGTTTATAATGATTATGGACAGCGACGGAAAGAACGCGCTTTGCATGCCGCTGACCAATAACGTAATCATCAAGGACTGTTATAATCTCTTGAGGAGTAGGAACACCATCACGCGCTTTCACTCCAGAAGATTTATTTTCTTCACGAATAATATCCGTACAAAGCTCTACACATTCATCACAGATAAATACAGTAGGCCCCGCAATGAGCTTACGCACCTCATGCTGGCTTTTGCCACAGAACGAGCAATAGAGAGTATTTTTTGATTCGCCCCCACTATTGCTAATTTTGCTCATTTTATTTTCCTTTCACCTCAGGACACAGATGCTTCGTCTTTTCAAAAAAAATTCTTTAATCACAATCAAAGACATATACCAAACTAAAAGCGCCGTAACATTTTTAGATATCTTTCCGATAGCTTTCTATAAAATCGGTACTCTACATCGGTATTCTAGCAACTAATTAAAAGTGTTCCTTGCATACCTCACAAATAGTTATTTTTTCTATAAAAAAATTTAATCTTTTCCCTCTTCAGTTTCTGCGCGATATTGTATAACATTGTCAACCAAGCCGAATTGTTTGGCTTCTTCTGCTGTCATAAAATGATCGCGATCGAGGGTCTTTTCTATAATTTCATAGCTTTGACCTGTATGTTGGACATAAATTTGGTTCAAACGCTGTTTCATCTGTATGATATCTCGCGCATGCCGTTCTATATCAGAAGCCTGACCTTGAAAACCGCCTGACGGCTGATGTACCATAACGCGCGCGTTAGGTAATGCAAAGCGGTGTCCTTTTGCCCCGGCTGCTAAAAGTAAAGATCCCATAGATGCTGCCTGCCCCATGCATAGCGTCGAAACAGGAGGGCGAATAAACTGCATAGTGTCATAAATCGCCATGCCGGATGTCACAACGCCGCCTGGAGAATTAATATAAAGGCTAATAGCTTTTTTAGGATTTTCTGCTTCCAAGAAAAGTAACTGCGCGCAAACAAGCATTGCCATACCGTCCTCAACAGGACCATTAATAAAAATAATTCGCTCTTTCAAAAGGCGGGAAAAAATATCGTAAGCCCGCTCCCCGCGGTTAGTTTGCTCAACAACCATAGGAACGAGACTCAAGGCCGTTTTTGTTTGATCTCTCATTGTTTTTACTTCCATCAATATAAGAATCTCTATTTACGCATTCAACAACGCCACCTATAGGCTAGCAGCACTCTCTTACGCAAGCCACAACCGATTCGTTCAAATAAGACTTAAAAATCGTTAAAATGCCAATAACAATCCATACGTAAACGGGTCCGGCACACCAAAAATGCACGATATTCACCCAATAGCGAAAATTTTCTTCCCGAAACCTCTGAAAGATTTTTGCCTTTCTGTAGACACAAAATCCCACTAAACAAAAATCGCTTTATCGGTTTTATATCAAAAATTCATTCAATTTTTTGTTTCCTTCAACGATAAAATTCCGTTTCTCTCCGCGGGATTATATCGTTTAGCTAACCTAACAGCACTATCATTGCTAAAATTATAGTTTGCAATCCTCTTGATAAAACCGATAATTCTTCTTCCATAAACCACGACAGGACCCAAAAATAGCGTTGGCGTTTAAAGCCACGTCGACCAACAATCACTAATACTGAAACGCTTCCACAACAGAGCGCCGAGCAAAAAATAACCCCACGACACTTTTTCTTGCTAACTAAACTTGCGTTGCCTCTAGATAAAGCCGACTAAAGAGGTAAGAACCTATGCTTAGTCCTCCTTATTAACGCCTTATTAACATAACGTGAAGAGGCCGAAAACCGAATAGCCGCTCCTAACAATTAGAAAATCTAAAAAAAGCAGCAGGCGGCCACGCACCGCCGCGGCTTAATCCGTCGATTCGCACCAACCACTGCGCCGAGCGAAATAATCACCCTCATGGTCCCTATATACCCAAAAGTATAAATATTCACAAGCAATGTATTAAAAATATTCTAAACTTACACGGAACAATTGCTCGGCATCATGAACACTACCAGCAAGAGCAAAAATTACTATTCGGTCGCCAGGTAAAATGCGAGTATCTGCTGAAAGCTGTATTATCATTTTATTGCGATAGATCGCACCAATCCTCAAACCATCTGACAAATTGATCTCTGATAACGATTTACCAACTAATACAGACGTTTGCATCGCTTCAGCTTCAATAATTTCTGCATCACCATTAAAAATTGAGTGGACAGCACGAATACGTCCGCGACGCATTTGTTGCAAAATTTTTGATATAGTAACGCTACGAGGATTAAGGTGTGCATCCACTCCAACTGCGCGGCTAAACTCCTGATAAGCAATATTGTTAATCAACACCATATTCGCCTTGCATCCTAACCTTTTTGCTATAATAGCGCTCAAAAGATTAACTTGATCCTGATTAGTTAAGGTAATAATTAGATCTGCTTGATCAATTCCAGCTTCCTGCAGGATCACAGGATCTAACACGTTGCCGTATAAAACAGTTGTTTTTTCAAGTTGATCAGCGACTGCCAACGCTCTCTCTCTGTGTGACTCTATAATTTTTAACCTTAATTTATGCAGGCGCTTTTCAATAGCCTGAGCGACGTAAAGGCCAATATGCCCCCCGCCCGCAATAACTATACGATGCGCTTCCTGCTCTTTATGGCCAAAAAGTCCGAGCGCGCGACGCACCTGATCGCGAGCAGCAATGAGATAGATGATATCACCAACTCGTAATTGTGTATCTGAATGCGCTATTAATAATTCTGAGCCACGTTTAATGGCAGCAACCGTCGTCTGAAGATCAGGAAAAAGCTCCGTTAATTGCCGTAAAGGTGTATTAATAACCGGGCAATCCTCCGTACATTCCAAAGCCAATGCAACAATATCGTCGTTACAAAAATAAAGGACATCTATTGCTCCAGGCAAAGCAATACGGCGCAAAACCATTTCTCCAACTTCAACTTCTGGTGAAATAACCACATCAATAGGAATATTTTCCCTTGCAAAAAGCATTTTATAACGTGGATCCAAATATGCTTGCGAACGGATACGCGCTATTTTAGTTGGGACATCGAACAATGAATGGGCGACTTGGCAAGCCACCATATTGACTTCATCAAATAAAGTTACTGCAATCAACATATCAGCTTCGTCAGCACCTGCAGCCAAAAGCACCTCAGG
The DNA here is from genome assembly GCF_000341355.1 of Bartonella australis AUST/NH1. Taxonomy (NCBI): domain Bacteria; kingdom Pseudomonadati; phylum Pseudomonadota; class Alphaproteobacteria; order Hyphomicrobiales; family Bartonellaceae; genus Bartonella; species Bartonella australis. The sequence goes on along the minus strand of NC_020300.1, from coordinate 638,874 downwards.
CTGTGAACCGTGGCCAACGAGACTTCTAACGTCTAACGTATCGCGAATTTTTTCGACCAATCTCGCTTCAGTATCAATAACAGTGACGTCATGATTTTCTGCAGCCAGACCCTCTGCTATCCCATAACCGACCTGTCCCGCCCCACAAATGATAACACGCATGATCTATGAAACTCCGAGCGCTTTAAGCTTACGGTGCAAAGCTGAACGCTCCATACCTATAAATTCAGCAGTGCGCGATATATTTCCGCCTAAGCGCCCAATCTGCGCCGTTAAATACCTCTTTTCGAACAATTCGCGTGCTTCACGCAAAGGTAAGTCCATTATATTCTCATCCGCATCTATCTGAACGCGTGGCAAAGAATCACTCACTTCAATAGGAAGTAATTCCGTCGTTATAGGCCCGTTATCATCACGTGCAAGAATAAGCAGACGCTCAATATTATTGCGTAACTGCCGCACATTTCCCGGCCAAGTATGCATCTGCAAAACAGCTATAACATCATCACCGATTTCACGTGGTTTAATACCAACTTGCTGTGATATCGTCTTAACGAAATGATGCACAAGTTCGGGAATATCTTCGCGACGTGAAGAAAGCGGTGGGACAGTGATAGGAACAACGGAAAGACGATGAAATAGATCCTCTCTAAATCGTCTCGCAGAAATTAATTTTTCAAGATTTTGCGCTGTCGAAGAAATTACACGGACATCCACTTTTACACGCTTTGTGCCGCCAACCCTCTCAAATGTCTGACTGGTCAAAACTTCAAGAATCTTGCTTTGAGTTTCACGCGGCATATCCGCAATTTCATCGAGATACAATATTCCTCCGTGAGCCTCTTCTAGTGCGCCTATTTTACGCTCACCACCTTCCATTTCATTGCCGAACAACTCCATTTCCATTCTTTCTGGGGTAATTGTTGCAGCATTTATCGCGACAAATGGTCCGTTAGAACGCGCTGAAAGCGCGTGAATAGCGCGTGCTACTATTTCTTTCCCCGAACCTGAAGGACCAGTAATCATGACACGGCTATTAGTTGGCGCTACTTTTTCTATTATTTGGCGTAAATGCTTCATAATTGTTGATTTCCCGAGCAATTCCGGCGCCTCGCTTGATCGTTGCCGTAACTCCGAAAGCTCGCGCTTTAATTTCGAATTTTCAAGAGTCCGTTCAGCAACAAGTAAAAGACGATCAGCATTAAAGGGCTTTTCGATGAAATCATAGGCCCCTCGTTTTATAGCAGAAACAGCCGTTTCAATATTGCCATGACCAGAGATCATAACCACCGGAAGAGTAGGATATCTAGTTTTGATTTCATCAAGCAAAGCCAAGCCATCGAGACGGCTTCCTTGCAACCAAATATCCAAAAAAATGAGCTTCGGGACGCGTTCACTGATTTGCGTTAATGCTTCATCTGAATTACACGCGATGCGCGTTTCATAACTTTCATCATCTAAAATACCAGCAATAAGCTCACGAATATCTGCTTCATCATCAACAATTAAGATATCTGACACCATTTCATTCCCTTATCTTATGACTTACGGCCTGTGTGGCATTATCTTTTTTTATATATGCTGAAAATATCATGCGGATCATCGCACCACGGCCTTCATAAAAATTATCTGATGCATCATGCAATTCCATATAGCCACCATGATCCTCGATAATTTTGCGTACAATAGCTAAGCCAAGCCCCGTACCTTTTTCCCGCGTTGTTATATAAGGTTCTAACAATTTCTGTCTTTGCTCTTTAGGAAGCCCTTTACCGTTATCCATAATATCCACAACTATATGCTCTTCTCGTTGGTAAGAACGTATAAGAATATGGCCGTCAGTACCTTTCTCTCGCCTAATTGAATCAATTGCTTCACCTGCATTTTTTATGACGTTGCCAAATGCCTGAACAATGAGACGATTATCAAACTCACCTATAAGTGGTGTATTTCCTAAATCTAGCTCAAAATGGATATCATGGCGAACAACTTCTATCAAGAAACATGCTTCACGCAATAACCCCCTTACATCTAAAGCGCACATTTGCGGTTTAGGCATACGCGCAAAAGAAGAAAATTCATTAACCATACGCCCAATATCGCCGACCTGTCGAATAATTGTATCGATACACCGATCAAAAACTTCTCTGTCTCGTATAATAATTTTACCGTAGCGTCTACGAATACGTTCAGCTGACAACTGAATAGGCGTGAGTGGATTTTTGATTTCGTGCGCAATACGGCGGGCTATATCCGCCCACGCCGATGAACGTTGTGCTTCTACAAGGTCCGTAATATCATCAATCGTTAGCACCCAAGATTGCCTCTGACCATCCTCTTCTTCCATAGTAATTTGCACATTACAAACACGCTCCTGCCCTGCAACGCTTAAAGTCACCTGCTCACTGTGATTTTTACGACTTAATGAGCGAACAAGCTTAAAAACCTGGTCAATTTCGGTACTCAATGACAAGAGGTTCTGTCCAATAACATCTTTAGAACGGATATTAAACATTGCCTCGATAGACCGATTAATAATTGTAATATCGCCGTTATCATCAATTCCAGCCACACCTGCTGTCACACCTGATAAAACAGCTTCAGAAAAACGCCGCCTTTCATCAATTTGATCACGGACTGCAATCAATTCATTACGTCGGCTCTTAAGTTCGCTCACCATATAATTGAACGTCTTTGATAATTGACCAATATCGCCGTCCTTTGCGCGCACCGGCACAAAAACTTCCATATTCCCGGAAGCCACATCATCAGCTGCACCAATAAGAAGTCGGATGGGACGCACTAAATGATCAGCGACAGCAATACCAGACCAAATAGCCGATAAAAACAAACTCAAAAAAAGACACAAATAAAGCATACCAAACGCTATTTGTGTTGGAAGGCGGTTTTCATTTAAAGCACGATAACGTTCTGTATTAATTTCCGTTAACCGCAAAGCAGATAAAACATTTTTATCAACGTCACGTACTACGTACAAAAACGTATTTGGGATATTAGTAAATTTTAAAATAACGCCGAAATAATCATGAACCCCCGGTTGAAAAGAAAAAGGTCTATTGCCCGTTGCCTGGCCAATAAGATAGGGTGGTGGAATAGGCAATTTATCTTCGTCACCGAGTTCGCTCGATACAAAAACAGCCCCGCTCGAGCTTAATAAAAAAGCACCACGAAGATTGCGGCCTGCAGCGTGGCGTGTCAATTGCGTTCGATATTCAGCTGGATTACGCTCTAAGAGCTTTTTATTATCCAGTGTTAATGCCATAGCGTAGGATAAATTCTTCAAATTTTGGAGCATTTCATCTGCGTAAGCGTTCGCTAGATCGATAGAAGAACCCACAATTTGGCGAGTTGTCGTATCAAACCACCGATCAAGCCCTAAGTTAAGCGCGGGCCCTGATACAAGAGCTACAGCGACAGTTGGCAACGTCGCAACAAGCGCGAACAATGAAATAAGGCGCACATGGAGGCGTGAACCAGCGCGCTTTGACCGCCATGCACGGATGATGGGGATCATCTCATAGAAAACAATGATTACAAGGCCAAAAATCCAAATACTATTAATCGCTATGAGAACAAATGTCACAGCTCTGTTGGGAACAATAGGTGTCAGTCCAATAAGGATAATAAATGAAGCAGAAGCCGTCAGCAAAGCCGATACTATCATCGTAATGCCTAAAAATGTATACACACTACTCAGACGGCGCGGCTCATCATTATAAGCATCTTGATCTATATCTTGGAGATTGGTCACAAACATTGTATCCATAATTATCTCACGTTACTTATCTCGCTGCTTTCGCACAACCCCCTATGATAAAAATTGACAGGACTATGTTTAAAATATAACCAATCCAGAAAATTAAGAAAGAAATTCAATATTTTTTGAATAGACCTAAAATCAAAGTGCGTTTCATAACATTTTTATAGGAGATGAGATGCGGTTAACCAAACAAACGAATTATGCACTCCGGATGCTCATGTATTGCGCAGCTGATCAAAATACCTTGAGTCGCATTCCAGAAATTGCCAAAGCGCATGCCATCTCCGAGCTTTTTCTATTTAAGGTTCTTCAACCATTGGTTGAGGCAGGCTTTATGCAAACGGTACGAGGACGCAATGGTGGAGTCAAATTGGCTAAACCTGCAGAAGAAATTTCAGTGGCGGATGTGGTAAAAATAACAGAAGATAATTTCTCTATGGCAGAATGCTTTGATAATACAGTTAGTAACTGTCCATTAGTGAATTTTTGTAACTTAAATACCGTACTTAAAAAGGCACTAAATTCTTTTTTTGATGTATTATCAATGACATCTATCGCTGATTTGCAGAAATCGTCTCTGCAGCTTCCATTTAAAATTGGTGATGATAAAAAAACGGAAAGATAGCCAACGGATATAAAATTTTGAAAGGAGATTAAGTATTTCTATTGCAGCTGTGATATTGGCCGCTGGGCGAGGTAAAAGGACAGGGTTTTCACAAAATGGCCCAAAACAATACCGACTTTTAGGGAGAGAGCCGGTTATCTGTTACAGTGTGCGCTGTTTTTTGCAAAATCCGGCTATTACAACTGTCCTCTTGGTTATTCATCCGGATGACCGCCAGATATGTGAAAATGCTGTTGCCAATTTTAAAGAGCGTCTCATCATTGTTGAGGGAGGTGCTACACGTCAGATGTCCACCTTATATGGGCTTCGCGCGCTCAAAAATATTAAACCAGATTACGTTCACATTCATGATGGTGCACGCCCTTTTATCGAAAATAAACTCCTTGAGCAAATTCATATAGCTCTCAACCATAAAGAAGGCATTCTTCCTGCTTTAGCCGTCTCCGATACTCTTAAATACGTGAACAATACACACCGTGTTCTAAAAACGATCCCACGTACTGATCTTTATAGTGCGCAAACCCCACAGTGCTTTCCGTTTGAGCTAATTTTGGCTGCCCATGAAAAAGCGGCACAATCTCACAAGCAAGATTTTACCGATGATTCGGCGATTGCCGAGTGGTTTGGTATTCCTATGCGTATTATTCATGGAACCTCTGATAATATAAAAATTACACGGCCGGAAGATTTTGAAACCGCACATTCGTATCTCCAGAAAAAAACACAAATATTCCCCGATATCCGTACTGGAAATGGTTACGATGTTCATTCTTTCGAAGATGGCGATCACGTAATATTGTGCGGTATCAAAATTCCTTTTCACAAAAAATTAAAAGGACATTCAGACGCTGATGTCGCTCTCCACGCATTAACGGACGCTATTCTCGCTACTCAAGGTGCGGGCGATATCGGCACTTATTTCCCCCCCTCTGATCCTCAATGGAAAAATGCATCATCAAAAATTTTTCTTCGCCACGCCCTTGGAATTATTAAGCAAGCAGGTGGTCGTATTGCTAATATCGATATCACACTGATTGCCGAAAAACCTAAAATCGTCCCCTATCGCAATATAATGACCGAAAACCTCATGAATCTACTCACAATTTCAGCAGATCGTATTTCCATTAAAGCAACGACGAACGAACAATTGGGGTTTATTGGTCGTGGAGAGGGTATCGCCGCTCTCGCAACTGCTACCATCGTTTATCCAGGAGAAATTCCGGCATAAAAATGAGCTTATGTAATTCTCAAGACTTGTTGCTAATAATTGAAAGAATCTTACTGCACGCCTTACCGACAATTTTTTGTGCGTGAGATTTTGCGATTTTTATGTAAACTATGAAACACATATATTACAGAGAGTTATTCAAGCGCAGTCCCTACAGTCGTGCGGCCCCCTTATTATAAAAGTCGCGTTCGCCGCTTGCAGGCTAATTTGGTCTATTTTCGGCCGCTGTGTGGCAATTCCTCTTAAAACTGCATTACGCTGATAAAAATTTGGCTTCATTTCAATAAATAATAAATTCACAATTGGGTACATCCGCTTGTTTTATCGCAAAATCTCACGCACAAAAACACGCTCCAACATCTCTAAGTATGACGTCACCCATCATGCAAACACTGAAAGCACCTCAAAGATGCCCCTTACCTCCTACATCCAATTTTTTACTTTTGACCCTATCATAACACAAACCACAGAATATCGCACTTACCGTGCAATAAAGCCGACTGAAAATTATACCGCCGGAGAACCGTAAATTTGATGAGCACGCTTTTCAAAAGCGTCAGTAAATTTACGAAAAGCAATATCGAACACTGAGCCCATTACCAGTCCAAGCATTTTGCTTTTAAACTCATAGTCGATAGAAAACTCTATGTTACATGTATTTATATCTTGAGTAGGATGAAATATCCAACGATTTTCGAGATATTTGAATGGACCATTAATGTATTTAACCTCGATAAGATTTTCCCTTGGCTGAAGGAAAACTTGAGTTGTGAAAATTTCTCGAAACATTTTATAGCCAACTGTCATATCAGCAAGGAGTAATGTCTTTTCTTCGAATTCTTCCCGGGAGCGTACTACCAAAGACTCACACATTGGCACAAACTCAGGGTAACGTTCAACGTCTGAGACGAGATCAAACATTTCGCGAGCATTGTGGGCAATGTGCCGATGTGTTGTAAAAGCCGGCATTACTATCCCTGTCAGGAAAATTTTTCGGCACGCGCTTTTTGCAAAATCTCAAAATCATCTCCTGCATGATGAGATGAACGCGTCAGAGGATTAGAAGCCATATGCAAAAAACCCTTCGCTTTACCAATCTTAGCAAAAGATTCAAATTCATCGGGATGCACAAAACGGATGACAGGATGATGTTTTCGCGTAGGCTGCAGATATTGCCCAATTGTCATAAAATCGACATCGGCAGAACGCAAATCGTCCATCAATTGAAGAATTTCATTTCGCTCTTCTCCGAGACCAACCATAATCCCCGATTTTGTAAATATTGTTGGGTCAATTTCTTTAACGCGTTGTAACAATCGAATTGAATGAAAATAGCGCGCCCCTGGGCGTACTTTTAGATATTTTGACGGAACCGTTTCTAAGTTATGGTTGAAAACGTCAGGTTTAGCAGCAACCACAATTTCTAAAGCGCCATCCTTATGGCGGAAATCGGGTGTAAGAACTTCAATTGTCGTCGTAGGAGATTTCTGGCGAATAGCGTGAATAACCTTTGCAAAATGGCGCGCGCCGCCGTCAATAAGGTCATCCCGGTCAACAGATGTAATTACAACGTGCTTCAGCTCCATTTGCGCGACGGCGTCTGCTACACGTTCTGGTTCATTATCGTCAACTGCAAGTGGAATGCCCGTTGCAACGTTACAAAAAGCGCAGGCCCTCGTACATATTTCACCTAAAATCATAAAGCTGGCATGCCGCTGGCTCCAACATTCACCAACATTTGGACAACCTGCCTCTTCGCATACGGTAACCAATTTATGAGCGCGCACAATACCATACGTTTCTTTATATATCTGTGATGTCGGCGCTTTTACGCGAATCCAATCTGGTTTTTTCTGAATGCTCGTGTCTGGACGGTGCATCTTCTCAGGATGACGTACGCGCCTATTCGCAACTCTATCAACCACCGTAACCATTTAAGCCTCTGCTTTTTAGAATAAAATATTGATGAAAAATCACAAAATTTTTCATATAATCTGGCTATCAAGCATTTAAAACCTGACCATAAGCATCCAATACACTCTCCTTAATCATTTCTGACAATGTTGGATGCGGGAAAACTGTGTGCATCAATTCCTCTTCGGTTGTTTCAAGATTCATGGCGATAACAAAACCATGAATAAGTTCCGTCACCTCCGCTCCCACCATATGCGCACCGAGAAGCTGCCCTGTTTTTTTATCAAAAATGGTTTTAACCAATCCTTGGTCTTCGCCTAAAGCAATCGCCTTTCCATTAGCTGAAAAGGAATAACGACCAACACGTATATCATAACCTGCTTCTTTTGCCGCCGCTTCTGAAAGCCCTACAGAAGCAACTTGTGGTGTACAGTACGTACATCCTGGGATTTTTTTCTTATCGAGTGAATGAGAGCTCTTCAAACCCGCAATATGTTCAACACATATTACACCTTCTTCTTCTGCCTTATGCGCTAACATAGGGGGACCAGCAACATCACCAATAGCATAAATGCCTTCCACACCTGTCCAACTCCATTCATCAGTTACAATACACCCGCGATCAGTCTTGATACCTAACGCTTCTAATCCAAGATTTTCAATATTGCCTTGAACACCAACAGCTGAAATTAACCGATCAGCTCTTATTGTTTCTTTCCTCCCCTTAACATCAACATGCGCTGTAATGAAATCGGCGGCTTTGTCAACCTTTGTCACTTTTGTTTCAGTGAGGATACGCATACCTTTTTTCTCTAACTGCTTGCGCGCAAACGCAGAAATTTCAGCGTCCTCGACTGGCATAATCCGAGGCATCATTTCAACAACAGTTACCTCAGAACCCATATCGTGATAAAAAGAAGCAAACTCGATACCAATTGCCCCAGACCCCATCACTAAAAGAGATTTAGGCAATGCGTTTGGAATCATAGCTTCGAAATAAGTCCAAATAAGCTTCCCATCTGGTTCGATATTAGGAAGAGCTCGTGGGCGTGCGCCAGTTGCAATGATTATATATTTTGCCCGATAGGTCCCTTTACCTAATGTCTCTTTAGGTATTGGATTTTGTGGTTGCTTAATCTCCTTTGACGATGGAGAAACCATAATTTCCGCTAACTGGCTACCGTTTCCCCCTTTCATTAGCCTTGCTTCACCCCAAATAATATCAATTTTGTTCTTTTTCATTAAAAAACCAACACCAGCGTTTAAACGCGATGAAACTCCGCGTGAACGCATCACGACATCTTCGATGTTTACCTCAATTGAACCATTAAATTTTAGGCCATAATCTTTTGCATGTTCGGCAAAATGCTTCATTTCTGCTGAACGCAAAAGCGCCTTGGTTGGAATACAACCCCAATTTAAACAAATGCCACCCAAATGCTCACGCTCAACAATGGCAGTCTTAAAACCACATTGTGCTGCACGAATCGCAGTTATATACCCACCTGGCCCTGAGCCAATTACAATTACATCATAAAGATCCGTCACAGTAATCCCTCCATGGACACATACAAAATGGGCATGTACCGCCCAAGCATAAAACTAAAAATAAACACGATAATCTTTTCTCATTTATCCCGTTCCGAGTACACAGGCTGAATGCCCTATAAGATCAAAAACAAAACAGCTATCCACTTTAGTTTTTCTTAAAATAGCCTTCATCACCGCTGCACGCGGTTATATACAACACTTAAAAATGGCTTACATCAACATTGCCAGAGGATTTTCAATTAACTGCTTAAAAACTCGAGCAAGCTCCGCCGCTAAAGCGCCATCAACAGCGCGATGATCAACCGAAAGTGTGACAGACATAACCGTCGCAATTGTTAATGCATCATTCTTAACAATAGCACGTCGTTCACCTGCGCCGATTGCAAAAATTGTTGCCTGCGGCGGATTAATAATGGCAGAAAAATTTTTCACGCCATACATACCCATATTAGATACCGCCGTCGTGCCCCCCTGATATTCTTCCATTCTTAATTTACGTTCGCGTGCGCGCTTTACTAGATCTTTCATCTCATTAGAAATGACCAATAAAGATTTTTCCTCTGCGTGGCGAATAATTGGTGTAATTAACCCACTCGGGACGGAAACAGCAACACCAACATCGCAATGTTTGTGATAAAGCATCCCATTTTCAAGCCATGATACATTGGCATTAGGTACAGCCTTTAAGGATAACGCTACAGCCTTGATAATCATATCGTTGACCGACAATTTATGAGGGGGATTGATATTTTCCTGCGTCTTCATCACCGCTGCAGTGGCATTAAGCTGTGCGCGCAACTCCAATAAGCTGTCTAACTCACAATCCACAGTCACATAAAAATGCGGCACCGTTTGTTTTGATTCAAGCAAACGCTTAGCGATTGTTTTTCGCGTATTATCGTGAGGCGAGAATTCGTATTCCGCCTCTTTAAATAATTTCATAATCCGTTCATCGGAAGAATCTACGGCTCCTAACTGATTAATTTGCGGCGCACGAAGCTCTCTGAGAACACCGCTACTCACAGCTTTTTCTACATCACGTTTAATAATACGTCCATGAGGGCCCGTTCCAGAAATAAGAGATAAATCGAGACCTGCTTGAGCTGCTAATCGTCTTGCTAAAGGAGATGAAAAAAAACATCTATTCTCTTTATCTATCTGCGCTAATTTTCGGTCCGGCGATGCGAGGGAAACTGGTATATTTTCTGACTCTTTCTGCTTTTCAATTGCTGGTATTTCGACCATAAGTGGAGAAGCGCTTTCTCCTGCCACAGTTTTTGCAGCTTCAGCTAAATCTTCATCTTCTTCTGCTAAGACTGCAATTAAACTATTAACCTTCACTCCCTGCGTTCCAGCAGGCACAACGATTTTAGCAACTATCCCTTCATCGATAGCTTCCACCTCCATCGTCGCTTTATCTGTTTCAATCTCAGCAATAACATCACCTGATGAAACTTTGTCACCTTCCTTAATATTCCATTTTGACAAATTTCCTTCTTCCATTGTGGGAGAAAGCGCAGGCATCGTAATCTTAATAGGCATATCGCTTTCCTCCACTATATTTTATAAGTTATCGCCTTAGCAGCTTCTACAATTTCGGAAATATTCGGCAAAGCTAATTTTTCAAGATTAGCAGCGTAAGGCATGGGAACGTCTTTACCGGCAATCGTAGCGACTGGCGCGTCAAGATAATCAAAAACCTGCTGCATAACACGCGTCGCTATTTCAGTACCGACAGATGACTGAGGATACCCCTCTTCAATTGTTATCAAGCGCCCAGTTTTTTTAACTGAGGTGAAAATCGTTGGCAAATCCATAGGGCGAATAGTACGTAGATCAATTAATTCAACATCAATACCAAGTTTTTCAATCTCTGGTAACGCTTGAACCGCGTAATGCATTCCGATGCCGCATGCAACAATTGTTAAATCCTGACCAGATTTATGAATACGTGCTTTACCGATAGGCAGCACAAAATCATCCATTTCCGGAACTTCAAATTGATGACCGTAAAGAATCTCGTTTTCAAGAAAAATAACAGGATTATCATCACGAATAGCAGCCTTCAAAAGACCTTTTGCGTCCGCAGCATTATAAGGCATAACAACCTTGAGACCAGGCACATGACCATACCATGCAGCATAACACTGCGAATGCTGAGCACCAACACGCGCAGCAGCACCATTAGGGCCACGAAAAACTATGGGTGTAGACATCTGCCCACCAGACATATAACGGGTTTTCGCTGCCGAATTTATAATTTGATCTATCGCTTGCATAGCGAAATTAAATGTCATGAACTCAACAATGGGGCGTAATCCCCCGAATGCAGCACCAACACCTAACCCTGAAAAACCGTGCTCTGTAATTGGCGTATCAATAACTCTGCGCGCACCAAATTCTTCTAATAACCCTTGACTAACTTTGTAAGCACCCTGATACTGCGCTACTTCTTCCCCCATTAAGAAAACAGTCTCGTCACGTCGCATTTCCTCAGCCATAGCTTGATTAAGTGCTTCACGTACAGTCATTGTAACCATTTTAGTACCCACTGGAATGTTAAAGTCAGCTGCAGTATCAAAAACAGGAGGAGCCGATACCCCCGATACCGATGAAGGAGTCCCTTGTGGCTTTGCGTGAAAATCCGGAGAATTTGCATTTTGTGAAATATCCTCCACAGTTTCACCTTCCTCCAATAACACAGCGATAATAGTATTAACCTTAACACTTTCGGTACCCTCATGCACCAAAATTTTACCAATTATGCCTTCGTCGGCGGCCTCTACTTCCATCGTCGCTTTATCAGTTTCAATTTCAGCAATCACATCACCGGAGCTGACTTTGTCGCCTTTTTTCACAAGCCATTTTAATAATTTACCCTCTTCCATTGTCGGTGAAAGCGCTGGCATTAAAATATTAATGGACATACTTTCTTCCCCTACTTTAAACTAAAATATCAGTGTAGAGCTCAGAGTCGTCCGGCTCTTGGTCGTTTTGCGCAAAATCCGCTGCATCAGCAACGATCGCGCGCACTTCTTTGTCGATGGACTTCAAATCGCCTTCACTTACCAAATCCTGTCCGATAATTCGATTTTTTACTTGGTCAATTGGATCGTGCTCTTCTTTGACTTTCTGAACTTCTTCCTTTAACCGATATTGTGCTGGATCAGACATAGAGTGACCGCGATAACGGTAAGTCTGCATGTCGAGAATAATCGGCCCTTTACCCGAGCGTGCCCAAGCAATCGCTTCATCAGAAGCTCCTTTTACGGCACGAATATCCATGCCATCAACAACAATACCGGGAATTCCGAAAGAAAGACCTCGACGGGAAAAATCAATCTCTGCAGATGCACGCGAAACCGACGTCCCCATAGCATACTGATTATTCTCAATAATATAAACGACAGGAAGATTCCAAAGCGAAGCCATATTAAAACTTTCGTAAACCTGCCCTTGATTAGCCGCACCATCGCCGAAATAAACTAACGTCACATTATCCTTACCAAGATACTGATTTGAAAACGCTAAACCTGAGCCAATTGGAACCTGCGCACCAACAATGCCGTGGCCCCCATAAAAATTCTTCTCCTTAGAAAACATATGCATAGAGCCACCTTTTCCCTTGGAAAAACCACTTTGACGCCCCATTAATTCCGCCATCACACCACGTGGATTCATGCCAGCTGCCAACATATGACCGTGATCGCGGTAAGATGTGATAATCTGATCGCCTTCTTTTGCTGCCTTTAATGTACCGGTAATGACAGCTTCCTGCCCAATATAAAGATGGCAAAACCCGCCGATAAGTCCCATACCATAAAGTTGGCCCGCTTTTTCCTCAAAGCGGCGAATCAAAAGCATGCTACGGTAAGCATCGATTTCTTCTTCTTTTGTAAAATCAGCAATTTGTGCCACCTTAATAGTATCCGATAACGTGGCGCACACCGCCGCCTCAGGATTTTTTTCAGCCCGTTTCGCCATATCAAACTCCCTTCGATGATTATTTAGAAATAACCTCTACGGACAAAAGTTACAAGCATTATAAATTAGTCTAAATCGCATCATAGGTAACTGTTTTCAAATATTTTTTTAGACTAATTTACCCCAATCAACCTCTAAGATCGTCGGGAGAAGTCAAAATTGTCAACTCATTTGGCTTAGAAAAATTTAAGTTTTTCCGCACATACTCATCTAACATATCCTTCTCAATATGCCCATCACGTAAAAGAGAAACTCGTTTTTCGATAAGCGCCCGCTCAACTTCTATCTTATGAAGCTCCTCTTTCAATTCGGCAATATGTCGATTAATCCTGCTGTGCGAATAAAGCCCATATTCACCGTGGCAAATATGATAGCCAAAATAGCTCAAAACTCCAACTGTTATAAGTGGTAATATAAAGCGTGCTCTGACGGATCTACGTTTTTGCTTTGTCCACATAATAGCATAGCCTTTTATAATACGTGGCCCCATTATACACGGATCTCATTAATACCTCATTACCTAAATAACCACCTATAGACAGCACATCACCGCTTTTAAATATTCACCGCTACAACAAAAAACTAATTTCTTCCAGATAAATATCTACCCCCCCAATCTCAGTTATATATCTAAAAGGCTTATAAGGCATAACCTGTATTGCACAATATTCCGCATCAGCGGCAGTGGAGGGAACAGGGCTACAGAAAATATAGAAAAAACATTGCGACGCCAGCCCCATTTTACCGGTCATAAAACGGTGAATACCAAGCCCATAAAAGAAAAAACGAGCAAGTGCAAGCACTAGCCTTGAAGTAAATGCATGCACTATTTTCGAGAAGTTTAACGGCTGCATTGGGTAGTAAAAAAACTAATAACACCATTTTCACGCGCAAAAGCAACGGTGCCCCCAATTTTTGGATCATATTTTCTTATCCACTCTCAAATCGCAAATTAATAGCGTTTATCATCATCACCAGGTGCCAGATAGTTCTCTGATGCTGACCGATAATTTTACCTCTCATTTTGATGATCCGATTCGTCTTCATTGCTTTAAAATTTTTATCACCTCAGTATTGATAAAATTTAAACTTAATAAGCTCGTTTAAATAACGCTGAAGCATCCCTCCCTCTGCAATAGTTATTAAGATTGCAAAAGGTTCACGTAACGAGCCGCGCGCTCCTCCGTTCTTCGATTTGAATGAGCTGATATTGATTATGCAGACAAGGTACTTTAATTTGCTTACGGCCTATTACAAAAGAACCTAAGCCGCATACCGTCACCATTCGATATTCATCGCTGAAGCAAAAACACACACCGCTTTGAAAGCCTGTAAATATACAGCAATTTATTAAGTAATTTTATTCCCACATTTATCGGTAAATTGCCCCGCCACAATGACGATAAAATCAATAATTGCCCAAGTCCCAGAAATAATTAACCCTGTGAATGATAAAGATAAAATAAGCATTAAAATACCTGTCCAAATTTTACCAACCATAAAACGATGAATACCCAAAAGGCCCGTAAAAAAACAAATAAGAGCGAGCACCGTTTTTGATTGTTGTGATTGTTGTTTCAACATTGGAAAAACAGAATTAACGACACCGTCTTCATATGCAAAATCAATGCAATCACCAACTTTCGGAGCATTTTTTCCTGCCCACTCCTGAATCATAAATTGATAGCGCTTACCATTATTATCAGACACAAAATATGTATCCTGATCCTGACCAATAATTATACCTTTCATCTTATTGTGCTCCTAACCTTTATTGTCCTAAAATTAGCTCCTACTTCATCGCCGATAAAATAGTTAAATTGGACAACCTTATTAAAATAACACTGAGATATCCCTCCCTTTGTAATAGTTATTAAGATCGCAGAAGGCCCGCATAGCGAGCCGCGCGTTCCTCCGTTCTTCAATTTGAATGAGCTGATATTGATTACGCAGACGAGGTACTTTAATTTGCTTACGGTCTATCACAACAGAACCTAAGCCGCATACTGCCACCCTTCGATATTCATCGCTGAAGCAAAAACACGCACGCTTTGAAAGCTTGTAAATCTACAGCAATTTATTAAGTGATTTTATTCCCACGTTTGTCGGTAAATTTCCCTGCCACAATGACGATAAAATCAATAATTGCCCAAATCCCAGTAATAACTAACCCTGCGACTGATAAAGATAGAATAAGCATCAAAATACCTGTCCAAATTTTACCAACCATAAAACGATGAATACCAAACACACCTGTAAACCAACAAATAAGAGCGAGCATCGCTTTTGATTGTTGTGATTGTTGTTCTAACAGCGGAAAAACAGAATTAACGACACCGCCTTCATATACAAAATCAATGATATCACCAACTTTTGGGGTATTTTTTCCCAACCAATCCCAAGTGGCAAATTGATAGCGCTTACCATCGTCACCAGACACAAGATATGTCCCCTGGTCTTGACTAATAATTGTACCTCTCATTTTAGTCACCTTTAAAATTACTCTTTACTTTAAAATAATTAAACGCGATAATCCTGTTTAGATAATACCAGAATGTGATGCCCCCTTTGCAACAATTAGTAATGTCGCAAATAACCTGCGTAACGTGCCTGTTCCCCTAACATTTCTTCAATACGAATAAGCTGATTGTATTTTGCTAATCTATCTGAACGCGCAAGCGAACCGGCTTTAATTTGTCCACAGTTCGTCGCGACCGCGAGATCTGCAATCAAAGAATCTTCCGTCTCGCCAGAACGGTGAGATATAATAGCACGATAGCCCGCTTTATGAGCTATCTCTACAGCGTCAAGTGTTTCACTTAATGTACCGATCTGATTAACTTTAATAAGGATAGAATTAGCGGCGCCAATTCTAATACCGTCACGCAAACGCGACGAATTTGTCACAAATAAATCGTCACCAACAAGCTGACATTTTTTTCCAATCGAATCTGTGAGAAGCTTCCACCCCTCCCAGTCGTCCTCAGCCATTCCATCCTCAATTGTAATAATGGGGTACACATCAATAAGATGAGCTAAATACTCTACTTGTTTTTGCACATCACGGCTCGTGCC
Organism: Bartonella australis AUST/NH1; assembly: GCF_000341355.1. Classification (NCBI taxonomy): domain Bacteria; kingdom Pseudomonadati; phylum Pseudomonadota; class Alphaproteobacteria; order Hyphomicrobiales; family Bartonellaceae; genus Bartonella; species Bartonella australis. The sequence goes on along the minus strand of NC_020300.1, from coordinate 622,716 downwards.
TTCACCTTCGTATATATACGAGCCATCTCTGTAAAACTCTGTTGAAGCACAATCTAAGCCAATCGCAATCTGTTCGCCCGGTTTATACCCACACGCTATTATAGATTCTATTATAAAATCAATTACCTGCTCTGCATTTTTAAGATGAGGTGCGAAACCACCTTCATCACCAACATTGACATCGTACCCCGCATTTCGCAATTTCTTCCTCAGCGTATGAAAAACTTCAGCTCCATAGCGGACTGCCTCTTTCAGGGTAGGCGCTCCTACCGGAATAACCATAAATTCTTGAAAATCGATCGGGTTATCAGCGTGAACACCACCATTAATAATATTCATCATTGGTACAGGAAGAATATGCGCTTGCGTACCACCAATATAACGATACAGGGGCAAACCAGATGATTCTGCCGCAGCCTTTGCAACTGCCAGTGAAACACCAAGAATCGCGTTGGCACCGAGACGAGCTTTGTTGGGTGTTCCGTCTAAAGCGATCATCGCTTGATCAATTGCTATTTGATTTCTTGCGTCACGCCCACAAAGTTCTTCAAAAATTTCCCCATTAACTGCAGCAACAACTTTTTCGACGCCCTTTCCTTGGTAGCGTGTGTAGCCGTCACGAAGTTCTACAGCCTCATGCGCACCAGTCGACGCCCCGGAAGGGACCATAGCACGACCAAAAGCCCCATCCTCTAGATACACGTCAACCTCTACAGTCGGATTACCGCGGCTATCCAGTACCTCACGCCCAACAATATCTACGATTATAGTCATACAAATTTCCTCATCTAACAAAGGAATTCACCGATCTTGTTCACAAATCCAATAAGAAATAAAATATCTTTTAATGTGATATTCGATTCATTTTTTTTGACAAGCAATCAAAATCCACCAAAGTTTCAAGCAATCGTCGTAAATTATCAACTTTTATCATATTAGGTCCATCGGACGGCGCGTTATCCGGATCTTGATGTGTTTCCAAAAAAACACCCGCAACACCAACCGAGACAGCTGCACGCGCTAATGTTTCAACAAACTGACGCTGCCCACCAGACGAATTACCCTTACCGCCTGGCTCCTGAACAGAATGCGTTGCATCAAAAATAACAGGCGCACCAAATGAGCGCATAATAGGCAGCGAGCGCATATCGGAGACAAGATGATTGTAACCGAATGAAGTACCGCGCTCACAAAGCATAACATTAGGATTGCCACTTTGGGTCACCTTTTTTAAAACATTCTTCATGTCCCAAGGGGCCAAAAATTGGCCTTTTTTAATATTTACTACGCGCCCTGTTTTAGCCGCCGTCATCAAAAGGTCTGTCTGACGACATAAAAAGGCTGGTATTTGCAAAATATCCGCCACTGAAGCAGCAGCTGCACACTGCTCTTCTGTATGCACGTCGGTTAATATTGGAAAGCCGAATTCCTTCTTAAGGTCAGAAAAAACAACTATTGCTTTTTCAAGACCTATGCCGCGTGCTGCGTCTAAAGATGTTCTATTGGCTTTATCGTAACTGGATTTATAAACAAACCCAATACCAAGTTGATCAGTAATTGCTTTAATATGACCCGCCATTTCAAAAGCATGATCGCTGCTCTCCATTTGACAAGGACCCGCAATTAAAGATAGAGGCGCTTCATTTGAAAAAACGACATTCCCGACTTTGATGGTGGCATTCGGTTTAGACATTTTATTCCTCGCAGCTAAAAAAACAAATTCATAGACTAAACAAACGTGCTTTGATAGTGGCTTCAATAAAAGAAGAAAAAAGCGGATGTGGGTCAAATGGACGCGACTTTAATTCCGGGTGATATTGGACACCAATAAACCATGGATGATCCGCATATTCCACCGTTTCTGGCAAAACACCGTCCAGAGACATACCAGAAAAAATCAACCCGCATCGTTCCAGCCTATCTTTATAATGGATATTTACCTCGTAACGATGGCGGTGCCGCTCGCAAATCCTCGTCGTTCCATAAATTTTAGAAATATGGCTACCCTCTTTTAACTCAGCATCGAAAGCGCCGAGACGCATCGTTCCACCAAGATTTCCAAATGCGGCGCGTTTCTCAAGAAGATCTCCCTTGAACCACTCTGTCATTAAACCCACGACAGCATCTTTCGTTTCGCAAAATTCACTTGAAGAAGCACCTTCAATACCAGCGATGTTGCGTGCGGCTTCAATACACGCTAATTGCATTCCAAAACAGATACCAAAAAAAGGAACTTTATGCTCTCGCGCGAACTGAATCGCCCGAATTTTACCTTCTGCGCCACGTGCACCAAAAGCACCAGGGACCAAAATTCCATGAATTTCCTGTAAATGAGATGTGGGATCTTCTTTTTCAAAAAGCTCTGCTTCGATCCACTTAATATTAACCTTCACTTTATTCGCCACCCCACCATGTGCAACCGCCTCGATGAGAGATTTATAAGCATCTTTCAAGCCCGTATATTTTCCTACGATCGCGATCGTAACTTCTCCTTTAGGGTGGTGAATCCGGTGTGCGATATCTTCCCAACGGTCCATCTTTGGCTTAGGCGCTGAATCAATTCCAAAAGCAGAGAGGACTTCTGAATCTAAACCCTCTTTATGATATGCCGCGGGAACATCGTAGATTGTCGAGACATCTAATGCCTGAATAACCGCTTTCGAGCGAACATTACAAAAAAGCGATAATTTACACCGCTCTGTTTCTGGAATAGGACGATCTGCACGTACTAATAAAACGTCAGGAGAAATACCAACCGACCGCAGTTCTCTCACAGAATGTTGCGTCGGCTTTGTTTTTAATTCGCCCGCGGAAAAAATATAAGGCATTAAAGTAAGATGCACACAGACAGTGCTCTGCCTTGGCAGCTCATTACGAAGCTGGCGAATTGCTTCAAGAAAAGGCATTGCCTCAATATCACCAACCGTCCCACCTATTTCGCATAAAACAAAGTCAAACTCTTCATTTTCTGCGGTAACAAAAGACTTAATCTCATCCGTGACATGGGGAATAACCTGAACTGTTGCACCTAAATAATCACCACGCCGTTCTCGTTCAATAATGTTACGATAAATACGTCCGGTCGTAATATTATCTCGGCTATTAGCTGAGCGCCCAGTAAAACGCTCATAATGACCAAGATCAAGATCCGTTTCTGCACCATCATCTGTAACGAAAACCTCACCATGCTGGTAAGGCGACATCGTACCAGGATCAACATTCAAATAAGGATCGAGCTTACGGACTCGCACGCGATACCCGCGAGCCTGTAATAACGCAGCTAAAGCCGCCGCCGCAATGCCTTTCCCGAGAGAAGAAACCACACCGCCAGTAACAAAAACATAACGTGCCATAGGCTTATGGTGATAAGCAATTTACGCCGATTTTTCCAGCAAAAAATGCACAAAAAATAATTTTTCTTTCATAAAATAAAAGGGCGAAAAAGCATCTCTTCTGAAAATCGCATTAATCCTAAATAATTATTCGGCGTTACCATCGAGAATCCGATCTTCACTCGGTAACGGAACCGGATTTTCAGCGGAAGGAGCGGCTGACTCATTTTTCTCCTGAAATGGCGCTGGGGCACTATCAAGCTTCCCAGGAACAGAAAGTTTCCCCCCATTATCAGAAGACGAAGTAACCTTTGGAATAATCGCATTCCCTGGTTTTTGTTCTGGACCAACCGGAATACGATCGAGGATATCAGAGCTAGGATTCAACATATTCCCAACTACAACGAGCCCAATAGATATCGCGAAAAAGCAGACCGCCAAGATAGCAGTTAAACGCGTCAATAAATTCTTAGAACCACGAGCCCTCATAAAGCCTGTGCCGCTTCCGGCGCCGAGCCCGCCACCTTCCGAAGGCTGCATCAATACAACACCAACCAACGCAATAACAACTAAAAAATGTATAACAATTAATACTGTCTGCATGAACCCTGCTCTTTATAACCGCCCAGGCTATTTACACACAAATTACGTATAATCCAAGGGGTAACTATGATTCTTTTTTAAATTTACGATAAACATCGCAAATAGCCAAAAAATCAACCGCTTTTAGACTCGCTCCGCCAATCAAGGCACCATTAACATGGGGAATTTTTAGCAACTCAAATGCATTGGATGATTTCACTGACCCACCATAAAGCAAGCGCATTTTATTCCCATCGTCGCCAAAATGGGAGCTAATTTTATGACGAATAAAACTGTGTGCTCGCTCAATATCCTCCAAAGTAGGAGTCTTGCCTGTACCTATAGCCCATACAGGCTCGTAAGCAATAACTGTATTCTGCGCTGTCGCCTCATCCGGTAAAGACTCCTCAAGCTGCTGTGCAAGCACATTTAATACTCTGTCACTTTCGCGCTCTTCCAATGTTTCACCAATGCAAACAACAGCAACGAGACCTGCTTGCCACGCAGCTTTCGCTTTAGCGCAAACAACCGCGTCGCTTTCGTGATAAAATGCACGACGCTCTGAATGCCCAACAATAACATAACTTGCCCCTGCTTCTTTAAGCATAAAAGCTGAAATATCCCCGGTATAAGGACCACTATCCTTAAAATGGCAATCTTGCCCCCCTAAAAAAACCTTTCCACCACCTAGCACGTTGGATGCGCGTGATAAAAGCGTCGCGGGAACACAAACAAGCGTTTCAAATAAACAACCCGAATCACGGCCGACACCAGAAGAAATATCACGTAACTCTCTGAGAGATTCCCCTGTTCCGTTCATTTTCCAGTTCCCGGCAATCAAAGGCCGAATATTCGCAACCATACCTCCACCTCACAAGGCTATTAAACATACCCCCGCTTTAAGTATCAAATTACACAATGAAAGCAAGTCTTTGAGCTTGCATCTTATGCATCTTTATTGCATTTATTGCAAAGTTTATCACTGCTTTGACAGTAATTGCGCAAATAACGTGGAATCGAATGATGCTTGACACCCTAAGAAATACCCAAAACTCTTGGGTTACCAAGGCTTTCCTTGCTATTTTACTTTTATGCCTGCTTCTTTTATGGAATATACCCCATTTACATACGAACAATGAAAGAGACCTCGTTACTTCTGGAAAATCCACGATAACTGTCGATACTTATCGCCTCGCACTCGCCGACTATAGCTTACGCTTAGCACTTGCTTCTCACCTTGGGCGAATGTTTACACCAGACGAAATGCAGCGGTACAAAATTCCCGCTTTCGTTCTTAATCAGCTACAACAGGATGTGCTTTTTGATGAACAAGCACGCAAAATGAAAATTAACCTTTCAAAAAACGTAATAGCTCGCATCATTGGTTCTGATAATATTTTTCAGGAAAATGGAACCTTCAGTCGAAATTTATTCCTCAACTATCTTCAAAAATTACCCGTCAGCGAAAACGGACTCATCGATTATTACATTCAAAGGGAAAAACGCCATCAACTTATTTCAGCTTCGCTATCCGGTATGAAAGTGCCAAGTCTCTTTTATAAAGCACTTGCTCATTATGAAGAAGAGGCACGCACTGCGGATTATCTCGTTATCAGTCTAGAAAAAGAGGGAGCAATCGCCGATCCCGATCAAAAAACGTTGCAAAAATGGTTCGATATTAACAAAAATAAATTTCGCGCTCCAGAATATCGCGCTGTCTCTTTACTATCTATGACAGCAGCTAAATTTATAAAACCAGAAAATATCTCAGCAGATGAAGTTAAAGCCTACTACACTCAAAATCCTTCGCGTTTTATTGCACCTGAAAAACGCACAATTGAAGAATTGCGATTCTCCTCACGCGAAGCTGCAGATGAAGCAGCAAAAAAAATAACCAATGGCATGAGTTTTGATGATCTGGTTAAAGAAGAAAAAAAGACCCTCGACAGCATTAAAAAAGGCCCTTTAACAGAAAGCGAAATTCCAAGCCGTATAGCGTCTGAAGTTTTTAACCTTGAAAAAGGACAAGTGAGTCCTGTAATCAACGATATACAGGGTCCTGTCATTATTCGTGTCATCCATATTACACCTTCAGCTTCCGTCCCCTTCGAGAGTGCTGAAAAAGACATCCGCCAAGCATTAGCCCAAAGCCGCGCTGCAGCCGATATACGCGACAATTACATGAAAATCGAAAATGCCCGTTTTGAAGGTGCTTCTCTTCAAGAGCTCGCGGATCAGTATAAATTACCCCTTCACAAAATTACCATTGATAAAACAGGCAAAACCATTGAAGGTGTAGAAGTTACGAACTTACCTCAAAAAGAAGTTTTGCTGGACAGCGTCTATCAATCAAACGAAGGCGCTGAACTCGATCCACTCTCCCTTCCAGAAGGTGGGTATCTCTGGTACCAAGTGGACACAATCATCCCCTCCCACGACAGAGCACTTGAAGAAGTTAAACAAGACGCTATCACTCAATGGAAAAGCGAAAAAGTTCAACGTCTCCTCGATGAAAAATCTCAAAATGCCCTCCAAAAACTTATTGAAGGGGGAAGCCTCGATTCTCTCGCGCATAAATTAGGTACCACAAAACAAAAAACACGAGCTCTACGGCGTAAAGATTCATCAGAAATTCTCGGATCTGAAGGTGTTAAAGAGCTGTTTTCTGGTCCAACAGGCCATCGTGGTATAATAAAAGGGGCAGTAAAAACAAACCGCATCATTTATGAAATAACGGCATCGATTACGCCTCCAAATACCGCTGTACACACCTTCTCATCTGATGTCCGCGCTAATATGGACATGATAATCAAAGAAGATTTAAAACAACAGATGCTGCATGCTGCGAACAAAGAGCATCCATTGCAAATTAACGGATCTAACTATAACAGAATTTTAAACTCTCTTCAGTGAGAGAGCTTATAAATAATCTTGAGTATTCATTAAGCCAAGTTAAGATAATATAGCCATCGTTATCATGCACTGAACAGCCTACGAAGTTGCTGGAGTTGTGCGCCGCGGTGGGATGAGAATTTTAAAATTCGTAAACCAATAATATATCTTTCTAGATATCCCTCTTCAATGAAACAATGATGAAATATATGCTTTCTTAAGTACCAAAATTAGTTTTTACTTGTCTATAAATTTTAGAATTGCTTTATTATTCGCGAAGTCAATATCATATTAATTACTTAATAAATGAAATACAGGATATTTTTCACTCAAATAAGGCAGATCTAGCACTACGATAGCTTCGGAAGATTACCGCTAATTGCCGCTTTTGTTATCAGCCAATAACGATGAAGAGGCGATAAAGCTGCGCTTTCTTGAAAAACTTTTGCCCCTAGCTTCACTGCTTTTTGGAGGGATGCTGGCGTAACTGCTAGCGGAAGAAACGCCGGTCTAAGCGTTTTAGGCAAAACGATAGAACGCTTATAAAGCTTAAAATAGTGATCTCGCGATAAAGCCGCAGTAGCTTCAATAACACGATGCTTTTGTTCATTATTGATGCGATCCGCCTCTAACGCCTCCCTATCCACACCAACGGCCTTTAGCATATCAGAAGAAAAATAGCATCGATACCGTGATTGCATAAATGACAAAAGACGCAGCACACCGCTTAACGCCTGAGCGATCCCCCCATGTATACACGCATCTGTAAAATTTTGCGCAGCATCGGAATCCAATATCTGGCAAGAAAGCTGTAAAATTGCACCGGCCGTCTGACCACAATGGGATTCAAGATCTTTAATGGTTGCTATCGGGTTATTATAAAGATCAAAAATCCGTGCTTCACAATAGCGTAAAAAAGCTATTTTCGGTAAATTAAAAAAGGTAATTGTTGCTAGCAAATCACTCAAAATCGGATTGTTCTCGCTATTTTGTGCTTCGCTATTAGCGATAGAATCATACCACCAGCGTAACCGCATCTCGCCGATAAGCGGATCGCGCACGCTTTCGCGAATACGAGCAATTTCCGCGTTAAAAACATAAAGAGCGGCTAAAGCCCTACGTTTTTTTTCAGGTGCAAACAAAACTGCCATATATCGATCACGATCTACGGCGCGTAAAATATCGAGACAGTATGTCATTTCACTGCAAACAGCAATGCAGCAACTGCACGATCTTCAGCCAAAAGAACATTGAATGTGCGCACTGCTGCTCCTGTATTCATTGTATCTGTTGCAATATGCTTTTCCCATAAAAGCGCCCGTAACTCCTCAGGCAAACGTAACAACTCAACCCCAGTACCTATCAATAAAACTTCAATCCCAGCAGATTCTTCTAAAACACGAGAAATATCATTGCGGGTAGGTACAGGATCCATCATATCAATACCGTAAATACCCGACGGAACACAAATAATAGAACCTCGATGCGACATATCAGCAAAACGAAAGCCTCCATTCCCGTAAGCATTAATAGGCGCACGCCCCGGAAAATGTGCTTCACGGATTTGAATTGCATGAGACATAATAAGCACCCTTTAGTTCGAGTGGTCAAACCGCGTTTATCTTCTAGAAAACCAGATCGAATATACAACAAATGTCCCTGAATAGATACTAATAATGATTATACAGCGATATTAATGCCCTCCACGTTAATATCGCCTATAAAAACAACTGACATAAAAAGCAGGTAGTGCTACGAAAAACTCGAGATACAGTGTGCTTCAGGTTACACCTGTTAAAAAAGAAGTTTTTTACACCCTGTTTGTATAAAAAGGATCACCATGCTCATACACACGGCCGCGATACTGCTCGGTGTAACAGCCCAAATCTCCGCTGTATTCGGCAAATTGGACAATTTCTAAAATAGAAAATATCCCCGTAAAATAAACGAAGGGACAATCTTCCTTTATCAACTCAGAGCGTATACAAAATGAAATTGCTCCATAAAACCGTCCCATCTTCTCATAAGTAAGTTTCAGAAAAATCTATAAACCAGAATTACGCTTTTGATTTATCTTCTTTCTGTGTAGCTTTGCCCTTTTTAGCAGTAGCTGCGCTTTCCTTCTTTACCGCCTTAGCTTTAGGCTTTTTGGATTCTTTTACCTTAGAATCAAATTTTGCTTTTTCTTCTAAAAACGGTTCACCTTTAACGCGAACATCGGCTAACGTCGAACGGATGACCCGAATACGCACACCATCACCAATTTCGACTTCTAACTCACCGCTCTCATCATTAACTTTCGTAATTTTTCCGATGATACCGCCGCCCGTTACGACGGTATCACCGCGACGCACAGCACTAAGCATTTCTTGCCGCTTTTTTAGTTGAGCGCGCTGCGGGCGAATAATTAAAATATACATAATTGCAAAAATTAAAATGAAAGGAACGAAAGTAATAAGCGACGTTCCATTAGCAATATCACCTGCAGCCTGAGCATAAGCGTTGGTAACCATTTTTATCTCCTATAGGTTAAAATTCAGGTATGTCTTATTCAACTAAATAAGCCTTTGATTCAGAAGAAGAAAGCTTCCTTAATACTGCACGCACTAATAATAATATTACACAGCCACGATCTGCCTGAAGGACATAAAGGCTTAAGCGCTAGAAGGCAACGGGCAAAAATTTAAAAAAAACAGATTTATTTTGTTTTTTGTATATCACCAATATTGACTCTTTAACTAATGAAAAAATAAAAAATAGTTTTTTCATCCCTCCAATTAGATCAAATAATCCCCCCTCCTCCCTCAGCTGTACTGACATTTTTTTCTTAAATAATATACAAACTTTGCCGCATTAAGCATCTTGTTCTGAATTGAAAAAATTGCATCTCGAACTTACTGATTACTTCGATTACGTCACTATAAATTTTATTTACGTAACATTCAGTGATGTAAAAATACCCAAATTAGAAATAGACAGAGGATGCTACAAAAATAGAGTCATCAGCCGGCAGCGCTCTTTTGTAGAATTCGTAGATTATAGACAGAATATCATCCGCTTAATCAATACACGCTTGGCACTCAAAAAGCTCACTTAGGCTTACCAAAAGGCGCCGCAAGACGGCGTTACTTCACTCTCCCTTTCACGGACCAATTTGAAACAATTGACAAAACGCGGCAACCTTGTAGATTAAAATAAAGTAATTATTGGTCAATTTTCTAAATATTCAGCGGGATTAACAGGGACAGAATCTTTACGTACCTCGAAATAAACACGCGGCGTCGTGACATCGCCAGAAACACCGGATTTAGCGATTTCGTCGCCCCGCCGTACACTTTGCCCCCTATTAACAACAAGTTTGCTATTATGTCCATAAATGGTAACGATGTTGTTTTCGTGGCGAATCATAACAACATTCCCAAGCTCTTTCAGGCCATCACTTGCATAGATAACAACGCCATTTTCTGCCGCTTTTACCGATGAACCTTCAGGCACAGCGATATCGATCCCCCGGCTAGTTGTCATCCCTTTTTTTTGACCATAATGGCTCAACAAACGCCCTCGTGCAGGCCAGCGCATCTTAGAAATTCCCGTTGATTGGGGAGCAACAGCACTATCTGGATCAGTCGCTGCATTTGATGAATCAGCCGTGGTTTTTGGCACAGTATGCACAAAAGAATGCTGTCCGATATTTGACTCACCAGCCTTTACAGAAGGCGCAGTTTTTAAGGGATCTTCGCGCACATATGACAGATTCTTCTTAGATTCAGCGGTAGACGTCGCTTTAGGCTGGTTTAGAGGTGCGGTCGTCGATACGCTCTGAGCGCTATTTTGAGTATTCGAAGTTGTTACTACACGTCTTTCCGGGATAATGAGCTTCTGACCAATATAAACAGCATCGTTTCTCATGCCATTTGCTAACTTCAATGCGTTAATACTGACTCCCACTTGCTGAGCGATACTTAACAATGTATCTCCGCTTTGCACGATATAAGAATTTCGCCGAAAAGCGTTGAGATCATCTGCTTCTGAGCGAGGGAGAGTCCCGAGATTTCGCGGTGGCGCGCCCATAACCCTTCCATCAGAAAGAAATACTTCTCCTGACCTTGAAGAATTATAATTATTACCTGTATCACCCCTTGAATCGATAGGCGGCAACTCACTACTTTGTATACCATCGCCTTGCAATAATACTCGCCTATCAGCAGCGGTATTTGTAATCATATCCGACCGAGAAGAAGCTTCACTATTGTAGAAGCCACCGGCAAAACGCTGTGTGCCGGAACTACAACCTGCTACCATAGTCACCATAATGAAAAAGGCTATTCCCTGGAGATCGCACCGCGAAATGCCTTCCCAATTTTTTAAATACATGATTTTGCTCATTAGCCGATGCCCAATTCACTCTATTAAATCCCGTCAACTTTATCAAATTCTATTAAATCCCGTTAATATTACCTAAGAGTTAAAATCAGATATTTTATCCGCCGACGCCTCTGTAGTAACATTAGAATGCTTATCCCATTTTAAAGGGAAAAATAACGTATTACCCGATATCTTAATTTAAAAATTAAAGCACTTCTGCAACGTTTTTAGTAAAAGGCTGATAGCGCACTTGAAACATTTCTGAACGCTCAAATTGACTACCAATTCTTATATAACGCGTAACCGTCTGCACTCCTTCATCCGGCCCAATAGCTTGAATAAGAATGCCATTCCCAGTTAAAAGTTCCAAAAATTCTTTTGGATCATCGGAACGCGACGGCCAAATGAGAATACGATCAAATGACCCAAAACCTGCAACACCTCGACTACCGTCAATCTGCCGTACAACAATATTTTCAATCCCTAAAGCCTGAAATTTTTGCTGTGCTAAATTGACGAGCGTTTTATAACGATCCACTGTTGTTACACGATCACTGAGACACGCCATAAGAGCCGTACAAAAACCGGAACCTGTGCCAATTTCTAAAACACGATGCTTTTTTTTTAATAATAATGCAAAAAGAATTAAAAGCTGTTCTTCCAAACGTTCTATATATTCGCCGCATTCAATGGGGATAATTTTATTCTCGTAAGCACTATTAAGCCAAGGAGCGGCAACAAAATGCTGACGCGGGATTTTCTCAAATGCCGCAAAAAAGCGTACATCATCGATTCCTTTACTGCGCATTTTCAGCACAAGACTCGCCAATTCCTCACGAAATTGTAAAGTGCCCTTCCGCTCCATGACGTTATTCAACCTTTAATGCAGTGGTCGTTATATCGCATATAATGTATTATTTCTTCAAAAACAGAGAAACTTCGCACATAAACACCACCAGTAATCAACGACGGATGCATATCAGTTTTCCTTTTGTAAAATTAAGCTGTAATACGGCTCATTCCCTTCATATAAGGCTGCAAAACATCTGGGATAATAATTGATCCGTCGGCCTGCTGATAATTCTCAAGAATCGCAATAAGGCAACGACCAACAGCCGTACCAGAGCCATTCGCGCTGTGAACAAAGTGCAGCGCTTTTTCATCTCCTTTACGATACCGAGAATTCATGCGTCGCCCCTGAAAATCACCGCAAACTGAACAGCTCGAAATTTCACGATAGCTCCCCTGACCTGGGAGCCAAACCTCGATGTCGTAAGTCTTACGCGCAGCAAATCCCATATCACCAGTAGAAAGAACTACAGTACGGAAAGGTAAACCAAGTCGCTTCAGCACATTTTCTGCACATCCTGTCATACGTTCCAATTCAACTAAAGACTGCTCTTCGGTGGTAATTGATACCATTTCCACCTTCCAAAATTGGTGTTGACGCAACATACCACGTGTATCACGGCCAGCAGATCCTGCCTCTGAACGAAAACAAGGGGTGAGCGAAGAAAACCGCAGCGGTAAATTTGAATCATCAAGAATTTCGTTATTAACCAAATTAGTTAACGGCACCTCTGCCGTAGAAATAAGCCACCGACCATCTGTGGTCCGAAAAAGATCGTCAGCAAATTTTGGTAATTGCGCTGTTCCATAAACAATTTCATCACGCACAAGAAGAGGTACAGAAACTTCTTCGTAACCATGTTCATCAACATGTATATCAAGCATAAACTGGCCTAACGCGCGCTCAAGACGCGCTAATGCCCCCGAAAGCACCGTAAAACGCGCGCCAGATAAACGACTTGCTCGTTCAAAGTCCATCTGTCTTAAGCCCTGGCCTAGATCAAAATGCTCCTTCGGCACGAAATCAAATACTGTAGGCGTCCCAAAATGCCGAATGACAACATTATCACTTTCGTCTTTACCTTCTGGAACATCATCTAACGGAATATTCGGGATAGCGGCAAGAGCTCTCTCCAAATTTTCAGTTAGTTGTCTTTCTTCTGCTACAGCAGAAGAAAGGAATTCTTTAATTTCTTCAACTTCAGTTTTAATGCGCTCGGCCATTTTTTGATCACATGCGGCTAAAGCCTGCCCTATTTCCTTCGACGCTACGTTGCGACGCTCCTGCGCACATTGCACTTTAGCGACATGCGACCGCCGTTCAAGATCAAGTGTTATCAATTTTTGGGCTTGCGGTTCAATACCCCTGCTCGCTAGCGCCACATCTAATTTTTCGGGGTTTTCGCGGATCCATTTAATATCAAGCATCAAAATTCCTCATTTGCATCATTCTTATTAGTCTTTATAGCACAAAATGTGAGCTTCCATTAAAAGGCTCCCTCTTTTTGTCCCAGATAGCGGGTAATCAACGCCGAGGCCTTGTCTCGTAAAATACCGTCGTTGGCAGAGAGGCTGTAAAAGTGGTAAAAAATTTGATTGCACCACTCATAGTTGGAACTACGACAAAAATAAGTACACCCCATTTTCGCTTGGATATTAACAGTTGAGGCATCGGCGGTCCAACTTTCGTTAGAGGATTCATAATGGATGGTAATTGAATAATTAAACTAAAAGATACTATAAAGCTCAGATAACCTGAGCTACAAATTATAAACTTTATCCTAGAATAAAATCTAGTAAAAATTGCTTTAAAACGTTAAACTAAAGCATCATTAGTTCTAGTAGACCGTGAACGAATGTTCCCCCGACAAAAAACGGTATCGGCGGAGTAGTTAGAAATGGCAAGAAAGCTAAGCACTCACTTCTATAAAGCCGTGTGGAAAAATAGCAAAACAGCTCACCAAAGGTAGAAAGTTTCATATTTACCGAAAATATTTCCTGTACTTGTGTTGACCGTAAATAAATATTTGCGAACTCATCCCCTGATATTTTAATAGCCCATCGATATTAGGCCGTATCAGAAAATTCAAAATACAGTCTCAGACAAAAACCCCACGATAAAATATAATTAGAGCAGTGATAATTTGCTGATACAGTTTAATTAAATGAAAACCAAAAACAGCACCACCTCAGCCTCAATTTCTTCTTCTTCGGAATTTATGGTGTATTTTCCTATTTTTAAAAATAGCGCGGATGCCTTTATAGCAAAGCTTTGTTAATATAAGAGTCGCTGGCCTACATAAAAAGAGACTTGGTGGGTGACCATATATATGATAGAGCTTTTCTATGAATTATCGGCATATTTATCATGCTGGCAATTTTGCTGATGTTTTTAAACACATTATTGTCACCCGCATCGTAGAATATCTCAAGCGCAAAGAAAAAGCTTTTCGCGTTATAGATACGCATGCGGGCGTCGGATTTTACGATCTTTCTTCCTCAGAAGCACTTAAAACAGGAGAATGGCGTGAGGGTATCGGGCAGTTTTTGTCGGCCCCTATCCCAGAAGACCTGAAAACACTTCTTTATCCGTGGTACAATGTCATCGATGAGATTAATAAGCATAACAAAGAAGTCGTGCTTTATCCAGGATCGCCTATCCTTATTCGCCGATTATTACGCAAACAAGATCGGCTAACTGCTATTGAATTACACCGTGAAGATTATCAAACTTTAGCAAGCAACTTCGCTGGTGACTACCAAACGAAAGTCATACATCTGGACGGTTGGTTATCTTTAAATTCGCACCTTCCACCAAAAGAAAAACGCGGTCTTATACTCATTGATCCTTCTTTCGAAAAACCTGATGAATTTTCCCGCCTTATTAAGTGGGTGGTAAAAGCATACCGACGCTTCCCAGGCGGTATTTACGCTTTATGGTATCCTGTTAAACACGACAAAGAAATTAATAATTTCCTTTACACACTGATTCAGACAAAAATCCCCAAAATTTTGCAACTTGAAATGCACATCCGAAAAAGTTCAATACCACCTACAATGAATGGAAGCGGTATGATCGTGATAAATCCCCCTTACCTTCTTGAAGAAGAAATAGAAAAGCTTACACCTCTCCTCGTTACACGTCTTGGGAAAAATAAAAACGCACAAATCATTCATAAATGGATCCAGGAGGATATACCGAAGCATTCTCCCTAATTTCTTCCTATTTTAAAACCAAAACGCCTTGCATTGTAAATCTAAAGCGTCAAATTCACTGTTTTTTAAGGTAATTATCAGTCAGAAACGCTTATCATAACCAGTAACACAAATTTGATTTTTTCCTAATGAAGCCAGCTCTTGGCCTAATCATCAGAATTTCCACTGAAACTGTGTCGCTCACTAATGTTAAAAAGCTTAAAAATTGGCGTATAGAAGCGTCTTTGTGATTTTTAATTAAAAGTAATAGCTCAAAAATCATAGAATCCGGCGCCATAATGCATTATTTAAGAAGAAAAATATATACATATACACCTATCATACTTAGTGAAAAATGATACCTCATGTAGAAGACGCAAAATATTGCGGGATAAACTAATGACCCCGAAAGACAATATGCCCTATCTCGTAAATAAAAGAGGCAACTTATCTTTTTTGTCCAACGTCGTGTGGGACAATGCCGACCAAGAAGACGGTGATAACAAATTCAAAGGCGTGGTACTCATACAACAATTCGTCAAACATCTCCCTCATAAACCGGGAGTTTACCGGATGTTGGACGAAAACGGTAATATTCTTTATATTGGCAAGGCACGTAATCTAAAAAAACGCGTCGCGAACTATACCCGAGAACAGGGACATAATAACCGTATTACTAGCATGATTCGCTCGACATATCATATGGAATTCGTCGTTACCCACACGGAAACAGAAGCCTTACTTCTAGAAGCCAATTTAATCAAAAGGTTGCATCCACGCTTTAATATATTATTGCGCGATGATAAAAGCTTCCCTTATATTATTATCACCGATGATCACCCCGCGCCCGCGCTTTACAAACATCGCGGTGCTCGGACGCGAAAAGCCCGTTATTTTGGTCCTTTTGCCTCTTCTGAAGCTGTTACACAAACAATCAACGTTTTACAGCGCGCCTTTTTATTACGGACCTGCACCGATTCTGTTCTTGAAAACCGCACACGACCTTGCTTGCTTTATCAAATCAAGCGGTGCTCCGCTCCTTGCACACACGAAATAAGTGAAAGCGATTATATAGAGCTAGTAAAAAAAGCAGAAGCTTTCCTTTCTGGAAAAAGCCAATCCATTAAAAATGATATGGCCCATGCCATGCGTGAAGCTGCAAAAAATCTCGATTTTGAACAAGCAGCAGCTTACCGCGACCGTTTATCAGCCCTTTCTCATATACAAAGCTCTCAAGGTATTAATCCTCAAACAGTAGAAGAAGCAGACGTATTTGCAATCGCACAGCAGGGAGGGATGACCTGTATACAAGTATTTTTTTTTCGTATGGGGCAAAACTGGGGAAATCGAGCTTATTTTCCTAAAGCAGATCTGTCTTTCCCTAGCGCTGAGATTTTGTCAAGTTTTATTGCGCAATTCTACGATGACAAACCGGTCCCAAAGCTCATCCTTCTGTCTGAAGAAATTAAAGAAAAATCACTTTTAACGGAAGCATTAAAGCTGAAAACAAACCAAAAAATATCCGTATCTCTACCAAAACAAAGAGAACGGAAAGCTCTCGTATACTACGCTTACACCAATGCTCTTGAAGCACTCGCGCGTAAGCTTGCGGAGACATCGACCTACGCAACACTTCTTCAAAGCGTCGCCAAAACATTCCAGCTGTCGCGTACCCCGCGCCGCATCGAAGTCTATGACAATTCACATATTATGGGCACAAATGCAGTAGGAGCGATGATCGTTGCTGGCCAGACAGGATTCATTAAAAATCAATATCGCAAATTCAATATCCGTTCAACTACTATTACGCCTGGTAACGATTTAGGCATGATGCAAGAAGTTATTGAACGAAGATTCTCGCGCCTCATCAAAATGCACGGTCTCCCTAAAAAAAAAGATATAAAAACTAAAAGCTCAGATTCTCTTCCTATTTGGCCTGATCTTATATTAATTGACGGTGGTGCGGGACAAATAAACACTGTGCAAGCAACATTATCTGCCTTAGGGCTAGAGGGTCTTATCACGGCGGTTGGTATAGCGAAAGGCGCTGACCGTGATGCAGGCCGTGAACGGTTTTTTGTAAAAGGAAGATCACCCTTTACACTTCCACCCCGCGACCCTGTTCTTTATTTTTTACAGCGCCTGCGCGATGAAGCGCACCGTTTTGCAATTGGAACTCACAAAATAAAACGAAAAAAAGAAACCTTTAAAAATCCACTTGACGAGATTAAAAATGTAGGACCAACAAGAAAACGCGCTTTATTAAATTATTTCGGAAGCGTCAAAGCTATCTCTGGCGCCCCCGTCGAAGATTTAGCGAAAGTCTCGGGTATTTCCACCGCAATTGCGCAAAAAATCTATAATTATTTTAACGAAAAATAAGGCTTGTTTCATGATCTTCGCCTTGTTACGTTCGCGGGATATGCTATGCTCCGCAAAGGATTGAAAATGACCCTATGAAAAATCATACTTTTTCCTTCCCTAATATTCTAACTTACGCGCGGATTGCTGCTGTTCCTTTAGTAGTAGCGTGCTTCTTTTTAGAAGGGCGATTACAATCAAGTGATATTGCGCGTTTAATGTCCGCTTCTATTTTTATAATCGCGTCCGTTACCGACTTTTTGGATGGCTACCTTGCCCGTATTTGGAAACAAACATCCAACATTGGCCGCATGTTGGACCCAATTGCAGATAAGCTCCTTGTCTCCGCCTGCTTGCTGCTGCTCGCCGCAGATAGTACTATCGCCGGATGGTCCCTTTGGGCCGCTATAATTATTCTTTGCCGAGAAATTCTTGTGTCAGGACTACGTGAATATTTAGCTGAGCTAAAAGTAAGTGTTCCCGTCTCTCGTCTTGCAAAATGGAAAACTTCCGTGCAAATGGTAGCTATTGTATTCCTCTTAACAGGACCGGCTGGTAATAAAATTATCCCTTACATAACGGAATTTGGTATAATTATGCTGTGGATTTCAGCCCTTCTCACATTGTGGACAGGATGGGACTATTTCCGTGCAGGCTTAAAACACGTCATTACATGATGGACATAATGAGGTCGCGCTTTTTTCCTATTATCGGTCGTTGAAAACGCCCGATAATAGCGCTGATTTTGAATCGTTTCTGAGTGTTAATGACAAAATTGTGAGGCCGTGCAAATAACGTCGTGCTGATTTTATCGGCTATAGCAAAAAATCACTCCTGCTATTAAGTGGGCAAATAGGCAGTTAGGTCAGAAAATATCTCACAAAAGGCCCCCGGGGTGCGCGCGTTCTTTAACAAGAAAGCCTGCTACCTCACGGAAAAAATCGCCACCAAATACTGTCCCGGAATCTTTTACTTCCCGCACACATTAAAATTAACCAACAATTTCGATATCGGAAAACCAGTAGGCTATTTCTATTTTTGCGGACTCAGCGCTATCTGAGCCGTGAACGGAGTTTTCGCTAATCGACAAAGCGTGTACTTTACGAATTGTCCCTTCCTTTGCATCAGCAGGATCCGTAGCGCCCATCACCTCACGGTTTTTAGTGATAGCACTTTCACCTTCCAAAACCTGCACAACAGTTGGACCCGAAGACATAAATTCTACTAGCTCTGCAAAAAACGGACGCCCTTTATGGACCGCGTAAAATCCCTCAGCTTCATTCTGGCTCATCCATATACGCTTAGATGCGACAACACGTAAACCCGCATCCTCGAGCATCTTTGTAATTGCCCCCGTCAAATTACGACGCGTCGCGTCTGGTTTAATCATAGAAAAAGTACGTTCCACAGCCATATGATTACCTATTTCATTTACAAAATCGTCTCGTTTCTTTATAACTTGCAAAGCGTCTTTTGCCAAGTAAGTACAGACAATCTTTCTTAATTTTTGAGATTCTATGATTTTTTTTAATATAGCTGACCTTAAGCAAATAAAATATTGGCAGCTTACTTATCTGATTGCTATGGCTTCCTCCTTTTCGAAGGTTAAGCGCGTTTACGCATAGTTAAAATCACGCGGAGAGAACTTTTCCCTATGTTGATGATCAACGATATCACAATACGAATGAGTGGGCGTCTCCTAATTGACCGCGCTAATATCGCACTTCCTGCCGGCTCAAAAACTGGGCTTGTTGGCCATAATGGCACCGGAAAATCAACACTTTTTCGCGCAATTATAGGTGATATTTTCCCCGACAGCGGCAATATTACCATGCCGCAAAATACACAAATTGGTCAAGTCCTCCAAGAAGCCCCGGCGGTCGAACAATCTTTGCTCGACCTTGTTTTAACAGCGCACAAAGAACGCTCCGACCTTCTACGTGAAGCAAAAACAGAGACTGACCCTGCGCGTATTGCCGCTATTCACGCACGCTTAACTGATATCGGTGCCCATACCGCAGAAGCACGTGCTAGCAAAATCCTTTCTGGTTTAGGATTTGATTCTCACGCACAACAACGGCCAAGCTCATCTTTTTCTGGTGGATGGCGCATGCGAATTGCGTTAGCGGCTGTACTTTTTACCGAACCCGACCTTCTGCTTCTCGACGAACCAACAAATTATCTCGATATTGAGGGCACCCTATGGCTCATCGACTATATACGCCTGTACCCCCGCACAGCCATTATAATTAGCCATGACCGCAATCTTTTAAATAGCACAGTCGATTTTATTATGCATCTTGAAGATCATAAGCTTACCCTCTGGCGTGGTAATTATGACCAATTTGAGCAACAAAAATCCGAAGCTGTTAAAGTACAGAAAAAACAAACTGAAAAACGAGAAATACAACAAAAACATATACAAGACTTTGTCGCTCGTTTTCGCGCCCAAGCAAGCAAATCCCGACAGGCACAATCACGTCTTAAGGCACTCAAAAAACTTAAATCAATCACAATGTGGAGAGAAAAAAAGACTCAGCCTTTTATTTTTCCGGAAGCAGAAAAACCAGCAGCTTCACCCATCATCACATTATCAAATGTAAATGTTGGTTATGAATCAGGTAAACCAATTTTAAAACAACTGAATTTAAGAATTGATAATGACGACCGTATTGCGCTCTTAGGTTTAAACGGAAATGGTAAATCAACCTTCGCGAAATTGCTTGCCGGTCGTCTTAAATCAGAACAGGGCGAAATAACGCTCGCTCCCCACTTAAAAATTGCTTATTTTGCACAACATCAACTAGATAATCTTAGACCAGAAGAAGGTGCTGTAGACCACGTACGTCATTTAATGCCGGGAAAAACAGAAGTGCAAATACGCTCTGCAGTAGCACGTATGGGGCTATCAACAGAAAAAATGATGACAAAAGCTAAAGATCTTTCAGGAGGTGAAAAAGTACGCTTGCTTATGGGGCTTACCGTTTTTGAAGGCCCCCATCTTCTCATTTTTGACGAACCAACCAATCATCTCGACATTGATAGCCGCATGGAACTAACACATGCACTTAATCATTTTAACGGGGCGATTATACTAATTTCTCATGACCGCCACCTCATAGAAGCAACGATGAACCGCCTATGGTGTGTAAAAAACGAAACTGTACTTCCTTATGAAGGTGATATGGACGCCTACCATTCAGAGGTTATTGGCTCTTCTTCTTCCCAAAAAACGAAAGTTTCTTCTAAAAAACAACCCTCTCTTTCTAAAAATGCCCAACGAAAAATTAACGCTCAAAAGCGCTCCGATCTCGCACCATTACGCAAGCAAATTACCGAAATAGAAGCATTGATAGAGCATTTACACAAACATATCACACAGCTCGACGAAGAGCTAGTTTCTGCTTCTTTCAACGAGCGCCTTCCTGAAAAAGCGAAAGAGCGCGCAAAAACAACTAAAGCACTCGAAGAAGCCGAAGCACTCTGGTTTGCGTTATCCGACCAATATGAAACGCGGATGGTACAAAACTGAGCTATCATAATTCAAGTCTTATTTTTCCTCGTGCAAAAAAGTATATCTTTTCTTCATCCCTGGTTCTTTCTCTTATACTAATTAATTGAGTCAAATTACCCCCAATTAATTTCAAAACGGACCGAACTAAAGGCCTTTCTCCACTAAAAATGCAAAAACGCTTATATATCCTGCACTTGAAAAAAACGCCCCCCTTAACTCATCCGCCAAGGGGAGCGAAGTATAAAATGTAACGATATACACAACCCGCTACGATGAAGCGTAGCCCCAAAAACTATTCTCTAATCAGGAAACAGAAAAGCGCTTTACATTATTAGAAATTATAGCGAATGCCCAGGATACCTTGCAGAGATTGTTCAGTTTTATACCCCTTCATATAATGAGCTTCCGCATAAAATGTCAGCTTATCATGTAAAAAACCGCTCAAACCAACTCCTAACTTACCTACATCCCTAGATAAGTCAGTGGTAAATTTATGCACTTTGTTAATTACTGTATGATTATTATCGATATATTCACGTAACCAAGAAACTGTAGCGTAAGCCGTTAATGAAGTGTCTACGCCAAAGGTTAATTCATGCCCCACAGATAACCCAACTTCACTACGCAACGAAGCAGACGGCGCTATCTCACCTATCATACCATTGGAAAGTTTTAGCGTTTGACCTTCAACATGCGACCAAGTTAATTGTCCATAAGGCTGCATCCAAGTATCTTTTCCTGCATATAAACGGTAACCTGTCTCAAATGACGCACCTACCGCCCACTGATTGTAAGCCCCTTTTATCGGAAGTTTATTAGTTGAAATAGCCTTCAGATCATTTTGGTAATAATTATATTTCACGACGCTATCTAAATACCAACCATTATGATCAAAATAAGTCGCATAAGCTCCCACGCCATAAGTGCTCACATCACTAACACCGTCCCGCGCATGTACGATGCGCGCCTGATCATAACTGCCGAAGCCTCCAATATAAACCTCCCCACTCACAAATTCCCTTAAATGGCCTAAACCCAATATCACACCAGTCTGCTCAAGCTTAAAATGCGCGTGGCCTGCAGCAATTTGTTCTTTACTTTTAATCATAGAGGTCCACAGAGCTGTACCTTTCTTATTTTTATCCAAAATCCCCCTTCCAGAGCGCAAACTCTGCACCTCATTATGAAAAATAAGCCCGGTAGCCGCCGCCATAGATAACACCGCATCAGTGGATGGGGCCGTTAAAAGAAGAGAGACTCTTGGTTTTCCTAAGCTAGGATTCCAACCCTCTGGTGAAATGACCTGAACAGCCTCATGTTCTGGTCTCGAGACGCTTGAAGAAGCAGGAACCCGTAATCTCTGATTGACATTTCGAGCGGAACGGACCTGATGCTCCGTTTCACCGCTATTTGCGTCATCGGACACGACCATTACTGCATCATTTTTATCATCAGACAGATCTAATGTTCCATCACCGAACATAGCCACTGTCGCATCATCAGACATCAGCTCCGGATCGGACGCGACCATTGCTGCATCATTTTTATCATCAGACAGATCTAATGTTTCATCACCAAACACCACTGTCGCATCATCAGACATCAGCTTCGAATCGAACGCGACCATTACTGCATCATCTTTATCATCAGACATGAGCGCCGAAGAAGCAGAAACTTCCGGCCTTTTTAAACCGGACTCAAAAACATCTGCCCCATTAGCCCGACGTTCTAGAATCGAAGGCGAAACAGCTGAAAGATCAGCTATTTGCGTATCCTCAACCACGTGCCGACGAGAGCGACGCTGGCCCTGCTTCCAGCCATTATCTTCTTTACCATCAAATGAAATAGGTGAAAGACCACCAGGCGGCAAATGTGGACCAGGCTTATGCCTCGAAGGAACAGAAACACGCGGTTTATCTTTACGCCGAGATGGCTGATCTGGCTTTTGTTTCCAGCCATTATCTTCTCTACCATCAAATGAAATAGGCGAAAGGCCACCAGGCGGCAAATGTGGACCAGGCTTATGCCTCGAAGGAACAGAAACACGCGGTTTATCTTTACGCCGAGATGGCTGATCTGGCTTTTGTTTCCAGCCATTATCTTCTCTACCATCAAATGAAATAGGCGAAAGGCCACCAGGCGGCAAATGTGGACCAGGCTTATGCCTCGAAGGAACAGAAACACGCGGTTTATCTTTACGCCGAGATGGCTGATCTGGCTTTTGTTTCCAGCCATTATCTTCTCTACCATCAAATGAAATAGGCGAAAGGCCACCAGGCGGCAAATGTGGACCAGGCTTATGCCTCGAAGGAACAGAAACACGCGGTTTATCTTTACGCCGAGATGGCTGATCTGGCTTTTGTTTCCAGCCATTATCTTCTCTACCATCAAATGAAATAGGTGAAAGACCACCAGGCGGCAAATGTGGACCAGGCTTATGCCTCGAAGGAACAGAAACACGCGGCTGATCATTCACATGCCGAGGAGGACGACGCCGGCTTTGTTTCTGACCTTCATCACTAAACGAAATAAGCGAAGAACCACCCGGCAGCGAAGATGAAGAAGCAGAAACCTGCGGCCCCTTTTTCACTCTTCGTTGCGAAAAGCTTTCACCTGATTGGTGTGTTCCTTGAGCGCCTGTAGCAGCTACCAAATACCAAATTTTTCCTTCATTTTCTGTATCCCTTTTACGTTTGTGCGAAATTTTAGTCCTACTACGCAAAATATACATATAAGCCCCACTATCAATAGTGCTAATTTCCCCGCCAAGTGGGTTTTTTAGGGTAAAATTGGCTCCTCCGCTTCTATCAAAAATTAAATTGAGCTCAGAAACTAAACTGTGCTTCAGTGAGACAGAATCCGCTACCTCAATACCAGTATCAATGACGTTTATCGTGTGATTCCCCGACCCATTTTTAACAATAAGATAATCACTGCGGTGCCCACCGTAATTGATCCTAAAATTGAAATGCAAACTTCCTGAAAGATCGCCAACATAAAGTGTAGAGAAACGTTCATCATAGCCAACAGACTCAAAATTGACCGTCCCCCCGCCGCTTAATTTTTCAATGTCAAACCAAGAATTGTTTGCACCACTAAAAAATACCTCCTCATTAACTCGTCCGCTTAAAGGAATCTCCTCTTTTGTGCTATAAGGGGTATTATCGCCTGTAAAAAGGTGGAGCCCCCCCCCAGTATCAACCTTTATCCCTCCCCCTAATTTTGCGCCAGAAAATATCCATGAGTGTCCCCCATTCCCAATAGTTAACTCCTTGGTAAATCCACCGGAATATACTGCCTGCTTGCCCCCCTCTTTTACAATAACTCCTTCAGCCTTCCCCCCTTCAAAAATATTCTGCTGTCCCCCATCGTAGACTGTAGTATTTGACGCTGCACCACCGGGACGTCCATGCCTCCCAAAAACATTTTGCACCCCCCCCCGCCCAATATGCGCCCCCCAAGCTACCCCACTGTCATAGACATTCTGTTTTCCCTTTGTGCTTTCTGTGCCACTAACAAAATCCCCGTAAGACCCGCTATACTTACGAAAATTGCCTTCCTCAAAGCTGCTGAAAAAACCTCTTTCGCCGTGAATAAATTGCTCTCCTCCCTCAATCTTAGTGCCGGATGCCGACCCACCATCTTTAACAATCTGCTTACCGCCAGTATTAATAGTAGCGCTTGTTGAATACCCACCATGCTCAACTACTTCCACGCCGCCGTCACCGACCTTAGTGCCTCTGCTAAAAAGCGTCGTGATAAGTGAACGACCTTTCGATACTTCCTGATTAAGAGTCATAGAGTCGTACAATTTTTTAGTCATAAGACTGCTTGAAAGAGTAGATGAAGAGGATGAAAAATCGGTAGATTCCAAACCTCGAGTCACATGCCGAGAGGAACGCCCTCGATTCTTTTTATCATCTCTTCCTCCCGGGCTAACGACCAGAAAACTAATATCACTCGAGTGACCGCCGGACTCCCGGCCTCCTCCGCTTAATCGAGTCATAACATCATCAGGGAAAGGCGGCCGCGAAACTGATATCCGCGACAAATCTCTCAAACGCCCCGTCCTATTACCTGCCGCGGATAAATACCAAATTTTTTCACTGCCCTTTCCACCACTCCGCTGCGATAAGTTGTACATATAAGCCCCCCTATCAACAGCGCGTATACTGCCAGCGGAAGAACCTTCCAAAGTAAAATTAGCCCCCCCACTCCGATCAGTAATTAAATCAATCCCGAAAGGCGAACCGCTTACTTGAGAAAAAGAATTTGTAGCTTCAATACCAGTATCTACGACGCTTACCGTGTGATTACCTGCGCCTTTTTTGACAAAAAGATAATCCCCTCTACCTTCTCCGGCGTTAACCCTAAAATTAAAATGAGAGCTACCTGAAAGGTTATCGATATGAAGCTCAGAAAAGCGCCCATCAGGCCCCACGGAGCTAAAACTAATAGTACCCCCATCGCCATTTAAATTATCAATATTCACTCGAGAACTACTGTCATTAACAGAAAACACCTCCTCATTAGACCATCCGTTCTCCAAAGCGACCTCTCCTTTTGTTAAATGACCTCCATTACCACCTGTGAAAAGGTAAAGATGCCCTCCTTCGTTAATTTTTGTTGTCCCTCCTAATTTTGTGCTACTCTGCACCCACGAACTTCCTCCACTCTCAATCGTTAAATTTTCCGCGGACCCGCCGAGATATATAACCTGTTTACTTCCGTTCCCCAGCGTAACTGTGTTAGCACGCCCCCCTCCCCAAATATTCTGCCTCCCTCCTTCATAAACTACGGTATTCGACGCAGTACCGCCCAAATGTTCACCTGTTCCAAAAACATTTTGCACCCCTCCTGGACCGATACGCGTATCCCAAGACTCCCCACCATTGTATATATTTTGCTGTCCTGATACCCCACCATTACCATGAATTATAGCGCTACTGGACGCACTCTTCCTACGAAAACTATCTTCCTTAAACGCGCTGCTGGCACCATCTTCCTCATAAACAAACTGCGCGCCCCCTGTAATCCTAGGCCAGAATGAGTTTCCCCCATGCGTAACGATTTGCTTCATACCTTTTTTAATCTCAGAACCTACTGATACACCCCCGTTTTCGACTAATTCCACTGCGCCTCCATTACTCGCAGTTTTACCAAAAAATTTCACACCAAATGAGAAGTTTGCCGGTATTTTAGGTGCATTAGCCGGAAATTTTTCCACAAACTCCTCCACACTCATCCCAGCGCCCGCAGTTTGCACCAAAAAACTATTCATCATTAACACTGAAAAAATCAATTTGTACCGCACAGTCTATACTCCATCATCAAAAATGAGACGGACACCCCACGCCCGCTAAGCAGCGTGCCGTTTTTACATAGTAATATTTGTTGTTTGTATCATAATGTGTTTTATATTACAATATATCAATTTTAAATTAGCGATTATCAGGGTATATTTTGACAAATTGCCTATAATTATCGGAAAACAAAAACACAAATCGTATATTTTAAAAAACTGCAACAATAAACAAAAAGCCCCCGCATAAGCGAGATGCAAGACCGCTCCCACAGCCTGCGCGCGCGCTCTAAAAGCTGCCCCTCTATCATAAGGATCACCTTAAAAACAAGAAAACACGGGCATCTTAATCGAAAAATAAAAGATGATCACATTATTAGAAATTATAGCGAATGCCCAGGATACCTTGCAGAGATTGTTCAGTTTTATGCCCCTTCATATAATGAGCTTCCGCATAAAATGTCAGCTTATCATGTAAAAAACCGCTCAAACCAACTCCTAACTTACCTACATCCCTAGATAAGTCAGTGGTAAATTTATGCACTTTGTTAATTACTGTATGATTATTATCGATATATTCACGTAACCAAGAAACTGTAGCGTAAGCCGTTAATGAAGTGTCTACGCCAAAGGTTAATTCATGCCCCACAGATAACCCAACTTCACTACGCAACGAAGCAGACGGCGCTATCTCACCTATCATACCATTGGAAAGTTTTAGCGTTTGACCTTCAACATGCGACCAAGTTAATTGTCCATAAGGCTGCATCCAAGTATCTTTTCCTGCATATAAACGGTAACCTGTCTCAAATGACGCACCTACCGCCCACTGATTGTAAGCCCCTTTTATCGGAAGTTTATTAGTTGAAATAGCCTTCAGATCATTTTGGTAATAATTATATTTCACGACGCTATCTAAATACCAACCATTATGATCAAAATAAGTCGCATAAGCTCCCACGCCATAAGTGCTCACATCACTAACACCGTCCCGCGCATGTACGATGCGCGCCTGATCATAACTGCCGAAGCCTCCAATATAAACCTCCCCACTCACAAATTCCCTTAAATGGCCTAAACCCAATATCACACCAGTCTGCTCAAGCTTAAAATGCGCGTGGCCTGCAGCAATTTGTTCTTTACTTTTAATCATAGAGGTCCACAGAGCTGTACCTTTCTTATTTTTATCCAAAATCCCCTTCCAGAGCGCAAACTCTGCACCTCATTATGAAAAATAAGCCCGGTAGCCGCCGCCATAGATAACACCGCATCAGTGGATGGGGCCGTTAAAAGAAGAGAGACTCTTGGTTTTCCTAAGCTAGGATTCCAACCCTCTGGTGAAATGACCTGAACAGCCTCATGTTCTGGTCTCGAGACGCTTGAAGAAGCAGGAACCCGTAATCTCTGATTGACATTTCGAGCGGAACGGACCTGATGCTCCGTTTCACCGCTATTTGCGTCATCGGACACGACCATTACTGCATCATTTTTATTCATCAGACAGATCTAATGTTCCATCACCGAACACTAGCCACTGTCGCATCATCAGACATCAGCTCCGGATCGGACGCGACCATTGCTGCATCATTTTTATCATCAGACAGATCTAATGTTTCATCACCAAACACCACTGTCGCATCATCAGACATCAGCTTCGAATCGAACGCGACCATTACTGCATCATCTTTATCATCAGACATGAGCGCCGAAGAAGCAGAAACTTCCGGCCTTTTTAAACCGGACTCAAAAACATCTGCCCCATTAGCCCGACGTTCTAGAATCGAAGGTGAAACAGCTGAAAGATCAGTGACCTCTTCTTCCCTGATCACACGCCGACGAGAACGGCCTTGATTTTCTGACACATCAATAATCTCTGCTTCAACTGCAACAGCTGAAAGATCAGCTATTTGCGTATCCTCAACCACATGCCGACGAGAACGACGCTGGCCCTGACGCACAGACGTGCCTACATCTGCATCATCGACCGAAGCGACCAAAAGGCTAGAAATTTGTGCCTCATCAACCACATGTCGGGGAGGACGTCTTCGAGACTGCTTTTTACCGCTATCTTTACTAGAAGAAGGATTAGCGCTCTCCAATTTCCGGCTGACGCGCTGAGGAGGGCGTTTCTGACTTTTTGCACTACTACCTGAATTATCGAGCGAAGAAACTGTAAGACTCGAACCCTGCGGTCTCTTAACTATTTTCCGCGAAGTAAAAGAGGAATATTGAGATTCTCGGGAACTTGCTACAGCCAAATACCAAATTTTTCCCCTACTTTCTCTACCCTTTTTATTAGGCTTATGAGACATATCTTGATACTGCAAAATATATGTATAAGCCCCCGCATCAACACTATATATCTCATCACCGAAACTACCCTCCAGAAAAAAATTGGCCCCCCCACTTTTATCCATAATCAAATTGATCCCGGCGGCCAAACTGTTTTTCCGGGGAACGGGATTTTTTATTTCATCACCAGAATCAATGATCTTTATTGCGTGATTACCTGAACCACGTTTAATAACAAGATAATCACTATGATGCCCTGCAAAATCAACTCTAAAATTAAAAGACAAACGTCCTGAAAGATCATCAACCTTAAGCTGAGAAAAGCCCTTATTATAATCAACAGAATCAAAAATAATTCTCCCCCCCTCACCACTTAATTTTTTAACATCAAATCGAGAACTATTTTTACCACCACCATCGGAAAATACTGTCTCAGGAGGCTGCTCTTTTACAATAATTGTCTTACTTGCGACGTGAGGCGTATTATCTCCAGCAAACAAATGAAGATACCCTCCATCCTGAACCTCCATTGATCCTCCTAATTTTGCACCAGAAAACACCCATGAATGCCCCGCTTTCTTAACCGTCACATCCTCTGTAAATCCACCGAAATATACTACTTGCATCCCCCCTTTTTCTACAATAACTCCTCTGGCTTGCCCTCCTTCAAAAACATTCTGCCTCCCCCCATTATCAATCACGGTTTTCCATGCAATACTGGGATTTTTTATGCTCACTTGATAAAGATTTTGCACACCTCCTTCCCCAATTTTCGTCCCCCAAACCACTCCACCATCATATATATTTTGCTGTCCGTGCGTTCTATTATTACCATTAACCGAAGTGTTATAAGCTCCACTGCGTTTGCCGGAACTTCCTCCTCCCCTAACATCACCGAAAGAATCCTCTTCACTAAAAATAAACTGCGCACCACCGTTAATATTAGTATACCATGTGAATCCACCGCCCTTAACGACCTGTTTGCCACCAACATTAACAACTGCACCCATTGAGTATCCACCACTCTCGACAAACTCTATTCCGCTATCATTAATCTTAGTGCCATTACTCAAAGAATTCACAATGAGCAGATCTCCCCCTCCGATCACCTGATCATAAATCGTAGATTTCAACTTCTCTTCTATATTTTTATTTACAACCGTAAACACAGGAGATGAAAAACTAGGATTTCCTGAATTTGAAGCCAAATGCCGAGGAGTACGTTTTCGAGAATCCGCCTCTCCACCAGGTTGGACGGATAAAAAAATACTATCATCTAAAACAGGTGACTGCGGAACCGTACTTCGTGAAGGATGAGTCATACGGCCTGCCTCGCTGACACTCGCAGATAAATACCAAATTTTTTCCTTACCTGGTCCATTAATTCGCTGCTTGAGCTCATACATATAAGCCCCTAGATCAATAGCAGGCGCATTAGCAACGAAAAAACTCTTTAGAGAAAATTTAGCTCCTCCGCTCTCATCAGTAATCAAATCTAACGCAGAAACCCCAGTGCTTATTTGAGAAAAATGATTTGCAACTTCAATACCAGTATCAACAACGCTGACCGTATGATCACCCGCGCCTTCTTTAATAAAAAGGTAATCGCCGCCCCCTGCGCCAATATTAATTCTGAAATTAAAATGCAGCCCCCCTGAAAGTTGTATAACATGAAGCTTAGAAAAGCGCTTATCAGGACCAAAAGAGCCAAAACTAATAATACCTCCCTGTCCATTCAAATTCTCAATATCAAATCGAGAACTCCCACTATCAACGAAAAATACCTCTTCGCTTGCGCCTCCCCGCAAAGAAATTTTTTCTTTTCTAAAACGGCCTCCTGTAATACCACTATACAGATGAAGATGCCCGTTATTATCAACTTTTGTTGATCTCTCTAATTTCACACCATCGTATATCCACGAATGCCCTCCGTCCTCAATCGTTAAATTTTTCGCAGAGCCACCGAGATATATTACCTGCATAGCCCCCTTTTTTAAGGTAACATCATCGGCCTGTCCTTTCCCCCAAATATTTTGTCTCCCCTCATTGTAAACCGCGGTCTTTGACGCAACGCCGCCATTATAATACATGGATGCACCAAAAATATTTTGCACCCCTTGTGGCCCAATATGCGTGCCCCAAGCAAACCCATTATTATATATATTCTGCACCCCCAATGCCTCATCGTCACCATAAATTATAGTATCACTAGTCACAGAATCCCCGTAATTACTGCACTCCCCAGAACGATCAGTAAGACCATTTCCCTCAAAAACAAACTGTTCCCCCCCCATAATCACAGGCCATAACGACTTTCCCCCGCACATAACCGCTTGACTTCCACCTACTCCAACCTTGGCACCTGCAGATATTTTCTCTTTTTCGACTACCTCCACATCTCCATTCCCAACTGCGGTATTTCTAACAACAGGCCCTGACGCTACGAAGCCCTTTGACGTCTTCGGCCCATTAGCCTGCAATTCTTTTATAAATTCGCTAATGTCACCGCCAGCACTCGCAGCTTGCACCCAAAGACCACTCATCATTAATAGCGAAAAACTTGATTTATACCGCACAGTCTATACTCCATCATCAAAAATGAGATAGACACCCAACACCCGCTAAATAGCGTGCCATTATTTAATGTAACGTTTTCTGATTATATCATAATGTGTTTTATATTACAATACATCAATTACAATACGCCAATTTTTAATCAGCAACGCCGAAATAAACTTCTATAAACTACCGGTATATAAGGAAAATAAATAAAAAAACACAAATCGTATTTTTACTTCAAAAAAATCTGTGATAATAAAAAAAGCTCCCCGCTTACGCGAAGAGCAAAACCACCACCCCGACCACAGGGGCATTAAACTTCAAAGGCAGCCGCACCCCACCCCCTTAACCGAAAAACAAGATATAATCGCACCTTTAGAAATTATAGCGAACGCCCAAAATACCTTGAAGCGACTGTTTAATTTTACGGCCATTAAGATAACTAGCTTCTGCGTAAAGCACTAAATTATCACTAACAGAACCATTGAAACCAACACCTAATTTGGCCGCATCCCCAGACACGTCAGTGATAAATTTATTCTTTTTGTTAATGACAGTACGATTATCATCGACATGCTCATGTAACCAAGAGGCCGTCGCATAAGCTGTTAACGAAGAGCCTGCGCCAAAAATTAATTCACGCCCCACAGATACCCCCATTTCGCTGAGTAAAGAGGCATAAGAGTCTATATCGCCCGTCATACCATTAGAAAGTTCTATTTTTTGATCCTCAACATGCACCCCCGTTAATTTACCATGAGGCTGCACCCAAGTATTTTTAGCTACTTGAAAGCGATAACCTGCTTCAAGCGATCCACCCACTGCCCACTGACTATAATCCGCTTTCACAGCCAAATTATTAGTTGAAATAGCCCTCAGATCATTTTGGTAATAACTATATTTCACAACACCGTCTAAATACCAACCTTTATTATCAAAATAAGTCGCGTAAGCCCCCAGACTATAAACGTCCATATCGCTGACGCCACCTCGTTCGTGCGTAATACGTGCCTGGTCATAGCCAGTAAAACCGCCAACATAAAAATCTCCGTTTGCCAAATCCCTCGGCTGATCAAAACCGAACATTACGCCGGTCTGACCAAGCTTAAAATGCGTATGACCTGTAGCGACCCGCTCTCTGTTTTTAATTGCGCGGGCCCATAAAGCCGTATTTTTCTTATTTTTGTCTAAAATCCCTCTGCCGGTGCGCAAACTTTGCAACTCATTTTGAAAAATGAGCCCTGCAGCCGTCGCTACAGACAATACCGCATCAGTAGATGGAGTCGTCACCAGATCGGGAACTGGAAGATCCGGTTTATGGTCAGGATCATCGGATACAGGATCTGTGGATAAATACCAAATTTTCCCACCTTGATCTTTTCTTTGCCTCAAACCGTACACATAGGTCCCCCCGTCAACAGCATTAATTTTGACGCCGGAAAGACTCGTCAAAGTAAAATCAGCTCCCCCGCTTTTATCGGTAATTAAATCGCGACTTTTTTTGCTAGGATCTGTGATTTCAGCACCAGAATCACTGACACTAATTGTATGATCACCTTCACCTTTATCGACGAAAAGATAATCGCCACGATCACCTGCAATATCCGTACGAAATACGAAATGTAAATTACCTGACAGATCCTCAACATAAAGCTGAGAATAATGTTCATCGCTCCCACTCGAGATAAACTGAACCTCCCCTATGCCGCTTAACTTCTTAACCAAAGAACCATTTGTATCATTCTCCGTGCCGACAGAGAATAACGTCGAATTCCTCCCATTCAAAGCAATATGCTCTGCTACAGCGCGATTTTTTTCATCTGCGGCATAAATACTAACCCGCCCGAAATTATCGACTTCCGTGTCTCCTTCCAACACCGCGGTTTTATACAGCCACGATTGCGCTCTATCCTTGATTGTTACATTAACTGCGTATCCCCCCTCATGTATCACCTGGACAGCGGCCCCGCTTAAAGCAACACTAAGAGCCCCCCCCCCCTTTCCGATATGCTGCCTACCCTGACCAAAAATTTCTGTATTTATCACAAAACTCTCCTCAGCCTGATTTGCCGCGCCCATATTAACAGTCTGCAACCCCCCGCTCATAACCTTCGTATTCGCAGCTATCCCGCCACCATATACCTGCTGCTGTCCCAACGTCCCATCTTCGTCACTGTAAATTACAGCGGAATTAGCACTACTTTCCACCTCTTTTCCCTGAACATTCCCTTTTCCTGAAACAGTCTGTATGCCTCCATAAATTTTAGCACCGTCAGACCTTCCTCCTTCTTTGACCATTTGCTGCCCGCCCTTCTGTACAATAGCACCCAGCGAAGAACCTTGTTTGGCGTCACCCGCTTCAATGATCTCAATGCCGCCATTCTTAATTACCGTGCCCTCACTAAAGCCACCTTTCTGCACATAAAGCACTCCCCCATCTCGGACCTCATTATTAGAAGACACCCCCGGACTCCCCGTGGTCCCATCATTTAAGATATACGTTTTATCACCAGCACCGATCAAAGAATCTCGCAAAACCGCCCCATCGCGAATATAAACGAGCGCTCTGTCAGCGCCGGCGAGGAACCCAAAATGCTCTAATTCACCATACGGCGATACCGTAATCTCGGTACCCATATCCATTCTTCGGACCTTTACGCACCCCTCTTCGCCCGTATTTTCTCTTTGTAACAGCCCGCTACGCTCCACTTGTTGCAGCTGACCCTCAAGTGCGTCTATACTTACCCTGTCTATACCCGAAAAATGACAAAGAGACTGCATTTTGGCCCCTAGACCACCATCAGCCCCCTTTGCATTTATACCTCCCGCTTTCACATTCGCGCTCGCCGCTTGAACGAGGCAGCTCCCTATCATGAGAGCCCAATAACCCGATTTCCACTTATATTGCATAACTCTACCCTTCATCATCCAAGCTTGACCAAATTTTTCGACCAAAACGTTGGATGTAGATAGCTCTGCAAAATCAGATTTCAATTATTGATTGTAAAATTTAATGAAACACTTTATAATAGCAAAAGCAACGCCAAATTATAAGAAGCAACAACACTGAGAAAAACTTATATCACTGAAAAAATACGCACTTCCTCAAGAATACTTGTTGGGTGGAAAACGGGGTGCGTGACGGCCTGACATATAATTGCCGTGCGCGCTTACAACTCGCTCGTAAAAAAAAGATAAAGGGCAGCTATGGCCTCCCCCCGTAATTATCTTTAACCCTTATAAAATATGCAAATATGATAACATCCCCTCAAATTACGCAGAGAAATAAGGTAGCAGATGCACCGCCAAAAATCGCAGAAAATGCCCTAATAGCTTGGAGAAGGAGGAGCTCTTTAGCCTCATGAACCTCAAGGCCACAGGTCAACCTGCAAAACGTTAATGTTTTCCTGTTAGATATTGTGTGTGCTTGAACGCGAAAATATAATCGATAACGGGGTGCACTCAAATTACATGTGCAAAATTTCAACAGTTTAATGATACGGAGCGCTAAAGATCAAACGTTAATAAAATACAAATACTGTTTTTAAAGGAAGATTACAATAACCTGATATAAAAAAGTTGCGCCGTTTGCGCAGAATATGTTACCACATTTTGCATCTTTAAGAGCGATGTTTTTTTCGTATTTGGCTCGGATATTGAATTTAACGAGAGGTTATTTTAGATATCAGCGGTGTATCCCTCACACTTAACGGTGCCCCGTTATCACGGTGGTGCAATCGCAAAAATAGCAACGAGACTGGTTCGATGCCAGGAAGTTTTTATAATTAAAATGTCAGTTTTGTCACTTATTTATTATAATTTTATCATAATAATGAAAGGAAGCTCCATTCATGCCTACGAGTGTAAAAAAACAGAGCATAAACGGAGGAAATTCGCCCGGTCGGATTTTGTTTGCAAGCCTCATCGGCACGACGATCGAGTATTTCGATTTTTACGTTTTTGGAACCGCTGCAGCTCTTATATTTCCCCATTTATTTTTTCCACCTCAAAATGATCAATTTGCTATCCTGCAATCTTTTCTTGTTTTCGGTGCAGCGTTTTTCTCTCGCCCTCTAGGATCTGTTATTTTCGGACACTTTGGCGACAAAATTGGCCGAAAAGCGACACTTATCGCAGCTCTTCTCACGATGGGTATTTCGACGGTTATTATTGGCATTCTTCCCACTTATGACAAAATTGGTTGGTGGGCACCCTTCTTTTTAACTATATGCCGCGTTGGCCAGGGAATCGGGTTAGGAGGTGAATGGGGTGGGGCCGTTCTACTCGCGACAGAAAACGCTCCACCGGAAAAACGTGGTTGGTACGCTATGTTTCCGCAGTTAGGGGTTCCGGCCGGTTTACTGTTGTCTATTATAGCTTTTTTTGGACTGTGGTTCTTTTTTGACGAAGACGAACTTTTAGCGTGGGGATGGCGCCTCCCGTTTATTTTATCAATTTTTCTCATGATCCTAGGATTATGGATACGCATTTCTATTAATGAAACATCTGAATTTAAAAAAACCCTCGCCCGTGAAGAACGTGTAAAATTACCTATAATAGACGTATTTTCGAAATATCCGCGAATTTTATTCCTTGGTACATTTGCCGGTATGACGATGTTTGCATTATTTTACTTGGTTACCACTTATTTACTGCGCTACGCAACGAACCATCTACAATTGCCATTGAAAGAAGCTCTTGAAATAGAAATGCTGGGCGCTGTTTTTTGCGGTCTTTTTATCGTGCTAACCGGAAAACTTGCTGACCGTATTAAACGTAGAACTCTAATGATCTGGGTGACAGCGATGACTGCTGCCTACTCTCTCGCAATTCCTTATTTCTTAAGTTCTGGAATTGTAGGTGTTTTTGCGATGTCCATTATCGGCTTATCACTTATGGGAATTACGTATAGCCCTCTTGGTGCTGTTCTTGCTTCACCATTCCCAACTGAAATTCGTTACACCGGCTCTTCTATAGTTTTCAATTTAGCTGGCATCATAGGTGCGTCCGTTGCCCCTTATATAGCAGAGTATTTAGTACAACATTTTAGCGCCGCTTATGTTGGTTATTACCTGCTCTTTTGCTCTCTTGTTTCGCTTATTTGTTTTGTTCTCTTTACAGATGAAGAAATATCCCGCTAAGACGCGACAAAAAACAGCAAAACCAGCAATGGCGGCAAAGATGCCGCCAATTTCATTTTTAAAGGCATTGGCTGAGGAATACCCCACCATAATATCCCTGTAAACAGCGCACAAAGAAAGAAGAATAAAATATCTGCAATATCTCCAATATAAGTGGCAGA
Source organism: Bartonella australis AUST/NH1 (assembly GCF_000341355.1). Taxonomy (NCBI): domain Bacteria; kingdom Pseudomonadati; phylum Pseudomonadota; class Alphaproteobacteria; order Hyphomicrobiales; family Bartonellaceae; genus Bartonella; species Bartonella australis. The sequence continues at coordinate 586,171 of NC_020300.1, read as the reverse complement.
AAATATCCTCGACAAAATATGCGTTGTTCCTAACCATGAAACGCACAAAAAAGCCAACATCACTGCCCACAAAATAAGTAAAACTCTGTCGATTATCACCTTATTTCGCTCGAATATTTTGCTTTCGAATTGTAATTTTACCGCTCCCAAAAGAAAAATAACAACAAAAATCCAACGATTTCCTCCCAATTTTTCCACAATAAAAAGCTCAGAGTTAATTATCCCCACGATACCGATAAAAATTAAAATAACAGATGTCATGTGCATCACGCCTTTTTTTCCCAATAGCGGTCTTCAGTTTGCTGCCAATAAGTTAAATTATAATTTTTCGTTTTATATTCTTTCCACTGTTTACGAGCGAAATCCAACTGCGCTTCGTTATGGCCGTCAAACATAATCACAACCCGTTGATAAGTATCGATATCTGGACAAACTGCCCCTTCTATAAGGAAGCGCACTTTTGAGCTATTTGGGTTTTCATGCCCTGTAGTGAGAAATACGGGCTGAAAATGTGGATAATTATCGCTTTCAGTTCCATGCCCAATGAATGCCTCATCAGCATAAACCCATAAATGCATATCTATGGCATCGCGTCGTTCTTTGCTCGTACACTGTATCGTCACACGCTTAAAACGTGCGAGCGCACGTTCTACAAGTACCGGCAAAGTATCTTTTAACGCTGAGTGTATTAAATGATAAAAAAGAATATCCACTATCTCACCCTTCACCCTTATCTCATCGAAAAAAATTCTGTATCCCCGGTGAGGAAAAGAAAAATCTGAGGCATAAGGACTCCTCTTCTTTCTACTACGTGTACCATCTTCCGCTCATAATGTATGTTAAACGCTGGAAAAGAAAAAATTTAATTTTTAGATAAATGGAAAAGCTCATTCTATTCGTTTTTACAACTTCTTTGCATACCGCTCTTGAAAACACAACGCTATATATGGCAGAGTAAGCTGGGATTGGATAACACCCCGCCGCTTCTTAATCCGGGAGGATATACATACATATGAAGATAATCTTTGAATTTCAGTTGTATGTCTTAATTCGGCGTATCGTAAAGTATCTACTTTAAAAGTGAAGATCAAGGATGTCATCTAATCTATGCGTATTATCGAATTATACATCCTAAGGCGCGTTTTTATTCTCTTTATTGCTGTAACGGCCGCGGCAATCGGTGTTGGTTGGACTGTGCAGATCCTTGCGCGGATCGATTTTCTCACGATAAATGGGCAAACTCTCTTAACGGTTTTGCACTTCTCATCTTTACTGATTCCTTCCGTTATTTCTCCTATTATTCCATTTGCATTAATGATCGCCGTTACAATCACCCTTTCAACAATGAATCAAGACTCAGAACTAACCGGCATCAGCGCCTGTGGCTTACCCAAAAGCACTATTGGAAAACCAGTTCTTCTTTTAGCTATTATCGCTTCGCTTGTATCCTTTTCTATTGCTAATTTTGTCGTCCCTAGAGCACGCCTTAATATGCGACAAATGATGGCAAATACCCATTCCGATCTCATCAGCCTCTTTATTCGTGAAGGTAGTTTTCAAGAATTAACCAGAAACCTTTATATAGAAATTGGCGAACAGCGCCCGAATGGGACCATCGGTCGTCTTTTCATTGCCGACCAGCGCAATCCCCAGATCAGTACGTTTTATTATGCAACAAAAGGGGCTGTTATAAGCAATAAAAATGACAAATTTTTACTCCTCAATGACGGCGAAATAGAAAGAGTCAATCACCAAAATGATAGCGTTTCAATTATCGAATTCAGCTCTTACACCTTCAACCTAAGCGAATTCACGCCGAATACTAAAGCTCCAATTATTTATCCTAAAGATAGACCCCTCTCTTATTTATTACGTCCTGATCCAAATGACCCTTATTACCAGCGGGAACCACTTCAATATAAAGCCGAACTTCACCGTCGGCTTACAGAGTGGTTCTATCCTATTGTTTTTGCGTTAATTGCAGTGACTGCAGCAGGAGATGCACGTTCGCACCGGCAAGCACGTATATCTGCAACTTTTTCCGCCGTTACTTTTTCTTTATTGATTTATTGGATAGAATACTTTCTCGCTGAAAAAATAGAAAACGACCTTTTCTACGTTCCACTGCTTTACATCACCCTGGCAGGGATCAGTATAGTGCTCTTCTTTGGGTTATTGACGGATCACAAAATTACGACTGCCGCGACACTTGGCAACGCAGTTAAAATAGTTTTCCAAAAGATAAAAAACAGGTTCAAATATAAAAATTCCCGTTATCCCCCGGACAAAGCATCATGATCGGATGGACACTTGGACGATATTTTTTTGTGCGTTATTTGAGAACGACCTGTTATTTTTTGATAGGTATTTGTATTCTTACCGTCTTAATCGATTTTACGGAAAATTCTAGTCGTTTAGCCTCTTCTCCTCATTACACGGCAAAAGGCGCGCTTCTTATCTCAGCTCTGCGTACCCCTTTTATTGTGCAGCAGCTCCTCCCCTTTATCGCACTATTTTCCGCAATGACAATGCTAACCTCTCTTAATCGAAGACTAGAGCTTGTTATTACTCGCTCAATCGGTATTTCTGCGTGGCAATTTCTTTCTCCTGCTTGTTTTGGGGCTTTCCTCTTTGGATTGTTTTCGATTCTTTTTATTAATCCATTTGCTGCATGGAGCTCTACCCGAGCAGAAAAAATGATAGCTGAATGGCGTAGCAGCAACGTTCAAGCATCTATCAGCCCCCCTCGCGTTCCGTGGTTAACACAACATACAACTTCGGGAACGACGACGATCGGGGCCAAATCAATTACCCATCAGGGTCTCTCTCTTATTGACGCAACCTTTGTACAATATAATGATGACGCCACGATCAAAAATTGGATTAACACTAAAAAAGCAACATTAACAAATGGTTCTTGGCTATTAACTGATGGCACGATTTATAAAATAGGTCGTATGCCGCAAAAATTTACTGAGCTTTTGATACAAACAAACTTAAAGCCCGAATTTTTGACTGAATATTTTTCTGATCCCGCAACTATTCCGTTTTACAAGTTGCCAAAAAAAATCACGGCTGCGCGATCATTTGGCTATTCTGCTAATAAGTTCAATATGTATTTACAGTCGCTGATAGCGCTACCAGCATTACTTGTGGCAATGACTCTCATTGCGGCAACTGTATCATTAAAATTTACACGCTTTGAACAATCCGGCATCTTAATTCTTGGTGGTGTTATCGCTGGATTCGTGCTTTACGTCGTTTCTGTTCTCGTTCGTTCTTTTGGTAGCGCCGGGTACATTCCGCCAATTATCGCTGCTTGGGCACCAGTTGTTATTGCATTATTTTTAGGCATCTTCTTTCTGCTTCATAAAGAGGATGGCTGAGTGAAACCATTAATGAGAATAAACAAAAAAATAATTTGGACAAAGTTGAACAAGCTGGCTTTAAATAGTGTCATCGGCTTTTTTTTAGGTTTATCTTTATCTTGTTCTGTAACAGCACAAAATCTTACTCGTTCTTCTCACAATGGGACTCGAATCCCAATAAGCCCCCTTTTATTCTTTGCTGACGAACTCATTTACGATCACGACACAAACACTATTTCCGTACAAGGAAATGTCCAAATTGAATATGATGGCAATAAAATCATCGCTCAAAAAGTCGTTTATAATAAAAAAACGGGGCGAATTACGGCATGGGGAAACGTCGAAATTACCCAAAAAGACGGCAATAAAATCTATTCTAATCGAATAGACATGACCAAAGATTTTAGCGAAGGCTTTATAAACTTCCTGCGCGTTGAAGCGGCTAATGACACGCATTTTTCTGCTTTAAGCGCTGAACATCACAGAGACAAAATAATAACCTTCGACAACGCCACCTATACAGCGTGCGAACCTTGCTATTATAAACCAGATAGAGAAGTTTTATGGCAGATCAAAGCAAAAAAGATCATATGGAATGGCGTAATCAAAAAAATTCGCTTCGAAGATAGCCACCTTGATTTTTTTGGCGTACCAGTCGTGCGATTACCGGTTTTCGAGCTTCCTGACCCAACTGTGAAACGTGCCAGCGGCTTACTCGTACCTCGTTTTTTTTACTCTAGCCATCTCGGGGCAGGCGTGAAGAGCTCTTATTTTTGGAGCTTATCACCTCATTATGATTTTACACTTTCTGCTACCGTCTACACAAAACAAGGCATTTTAACTGAAGGTGAATGGCGTCAACGTTTTAAAACAGGCAGTTATAACGTCAGCTTCGCCCATATATATCAGATCAACCCTAATGAATTCGACGACGACACTGTCGATTCTCAAAATACTAACCGTTATATGGTAGCGACAAAAGGCGACTTTCGTATTAATCCTCGCTGGATCTACGGCTGGGATATTGTCGCACAATCAGATCAACACTTCAATCGCACGTACAAACTCGGAAATTACGCAAATCCTACACAGCTTTCCCAACTTTATTTAAGCGGCCTTGCGGACAAAAATTACTTTGATATGCGCTTTTACCACTTCATAACCCAAGATTTAGCTCTTAAAGATCCCCTCAATAAACATTATTCTCGACGAGTATGGGCCCTACCCCGCGTTGATTATTTTTTTGCACCAGCTATGCCAATTTACGCTGGAGAGCTTAGCTTTCACAGCAATATGCGATCAATTTACCGTCCTCATACCGATTGGCAGAGCTCTTCTCTCGGTACTACAAACCTCTCTGGTATAGCTGGAAACAGTTTCCGCTTAACAGGCGAACTAGAATGGAAAAGGCGCCTTAATATACAAAATGGATTGATATTATCTCCCATCCTCGCTTTACGTACTGATGTAATTATAACAAATACTCGTAGAGACTATACTTCTGACTCAGTAAATAACCCTGCTGCCAATTTTAATATCGCCTCATCAGCTATCCGAAATACGGCAACAGCGGGCATGGAATTGCGTTACCCTCTTCTCATCACCACTGGAACCTCCACGCATATCTTAGAACCAACAGCGCAAATCTTTATTCGTAATAATGAACGATACGCTGAACAATTACCAAATGAAGACGCACAAAACTTTATATTCGATGCGACAACTTTATTTCAACGTGATAAATTTTCGGGTTACGACCGCGTAGAAGGCGGAGTGAGAGCTAATATAGGTCTAAGATATTCTGGAAATTTTGGCCATCATTTGTCACTCTATGGTCTGGCCGGACAATCTTTTCATCTTGCAGGAAAAAATTCTTTTGCAGAAAAAGGTCTTATTACTGTTGGCGTTAATTCTGGCCTTGAAACAGCAAGCTCAGACTATGTTGCAATGCTCGGTGCGAGTCATGATAGTGGCTTTTACGTAGAATCTCGTGGACGCTTTGACAAAAAAACAGGTAAAATCCATCGCGCTGAATTAGAAGCGTCAAAAAAATGGTCAAATCTCTGGGCAGCTGTGCAATACGCCTATATTCCGAGCCAATCAAATTACGAATATACGCAAAATCGCCAAGAAATTTCTTTTCAAACTGGTATTAAATTTTCTGACAATTGGTCCATGAATAATAATGTTAGCTACGACTTAGAGTCCGCCACGTTTGTAAAACGCGGGATAAGTATAAACTATACAGACGAATGTCTCGGTGTAACATTCAGCTACCAACAGATAATCAATCCAGAAAAAAACGCACCTTTACAAAATTTTAATTTTTCCCTTTCATTGCGCACAATCGCGGACATCGGCCAAAAAATAAAGGAAGATTTATAAAGAGAATGTGCAGATATTTTAACTTATCATTGTTTTTACGCAGAAAAATATATATTCTTAAGCGGCGAATAGGGAACCGATGAACAACTAAGGGCTCGCTTACATGAATAAATTCAAAAATAACGCTCTCGCCTTATTTTATATCATTGCTCTAAATGTAGGCGGCCTCTTTGTTAGTGCATTTTTTGCTCTCCCAGCCTTTGCTCAAAGTGAGATTGCTGTTGTAGTCAATGGGAATGCTATAACAAATTATGATATTCAAAGACGCGCTTCTTTTCTTAAATTGCAGCAAAAGCAGGGGAACCTCCTTGCTCAGGCTAAAAATGAGCTTATTGACGAAATGCTCAAGAATATCGAACTGAAGAATCGTGATATTGAAGTTAGTGACGATGAAGTTAACAGCGCTTTTGAAGCCTTTGTTACGCAAAATCATATGACTTTTGACCAAATTAACGAGATATTAGCTCAATTTGACCTCACAGAGGGGTATTTTAAAGCTTATATTCGCGGTCAGATAGGATGGGGACGCCTTGTTAGTGCTCGTTATCAAGCTGAAAATGTTCTTCTCACAGAACAAGAAGTGGCACACAGAATATTAAAAAATGGCGGTGTAAAACCTTCGACGAATGAATATACATTGCAGCAGATCATTTTTGTTATTCCCGCGCGTCGCCGTTCGGAAATCTTAGGAAGGCGCCAATATGAGGCAAATAATTTCCGCGCACATTTTCGAGGATGTAACAATACGAGAAATCAAGCGAAAGGTATATTGGATGTTACTATCCGCGATTTAGGGAAAATGCTAGAACCCCAGCTTCCTAGCGGTTGGGAAGGAGCTATCCGCGCAACACCTATCGGAAAAATGACAAAACCGCAAGAAACGCAAAACGGCATTGAGGCGGTCGCTGTTTGTCAAATAAAAAGGGTTTCGGATGATCGCGTCGCTCAGCTTATATTTTCTATTCAAGATAATCAAAAAAATATTAGTGGGAAACTTGAAGCGTTAAACGGAAAATATTTAAAAGAATTACGACAAAGAGCGCGTATTCAAGAATCGTGATGCCTCCATTAGTTGTTAGCGGCGGTGACCCCGCTGGAATTGGTCCTGAAATAGCTATAAAAGCGTGGAATAAACGTAATATCCGTAGCATTCCGCCGTTTGTTCTTTTAGCTGATCCGGAAATTATCCGTTCACGTGCTCGTTTTTTGCAAATTAAACTTGAGGTAGACTACGTTTTTACAGGCGATCTTGCGAAAAATTTTCAAATCGCTCTTCCTGTAATGCCATTGAAAAACCGCCAAAACTGTCAGCCAGGATTTCCTTTGGTAAGCAATAGTGCCGGAATAGTCGAAGCAATCGAACGCGGTGTCCAGCTGATTCAAAGCGGTCGCGCGCGTGCGCTGATCACTTGTCCTATCGCAAAAAAGAAACTTTATGATGCGGGTTTCAAATTTCCGGGTCACACCGAATTTCTTTCTTATCTTTCTCGTCAAGCCTCTAATAAACAATATCATCCAGTTATGATGTTATCTGGACCCCGGTTAAGGACGGTGCCAATTACTGTTCATATCCCATTTAATGAAGTTTCTGCATACCTTACCCATAGCTTGATCGTCCAAACCGCGTTGATCACTGAAAGTGCTTTAAGGACGCAGTTTGCGATAACTTCACCCCGTTTAGCTGTTGCCGGCCTGAATCCTCACGCTGGAGAAAATGGAGCAATAGGAAAAGAGGATATTGAAATTATCGCCCCCGCTATTGAATACCTTAAGAAAAAAGGACTGAACATCGTGGGCCCTTTACCTTCTGATACAATGTTTCATGAACGTGCACGACAAACATATGATGTTGCTTTATGCGCATATCATGACCAAGCTCTCATTCCTGTTAAAACATTAGACTTTGACACCACCGCCAATGTTACTTTAGGGCTGCCTTTTATTCGGACATCGCCAGATCATGGAACTGCCTTCGATATCGCCAATAAGGGAATTGCTTCTCCCGAAAGCTTTATCGCCGCTCTTACGCTCGCAGATCAACTCGCAGAAAATAGTTCAACGACATGCAAATAGATAATCTGCCTCCCCTGCGCGAAGTAATCAATAAATATGGATTGCAAGCTAATAAATCTCTAGGTCAAAATTTTCTTTTTGATCTCAATTTAACTTCTAAAATTGCCCACCAAGCAGGGAATATAAATGGAAAACCGGTTATTGAAGTTGGGCCGGGCCCCGGCGGACTGACCCGCGCTTTACTCGTAAGAGGCGCTATTGTAACAGCTATAGAATACGACGAGCGCTGCCTTTCAGCATTATTAGACGTAAAAAAACACTACCCAAAACAACTTACACTTATTTGCAATGATGCTTTAAAGCAGGATTTTTCAGAGCTTTTCAAAACATATACAGAAAAACCACGTATCATCGCGAATCTCCCATATAATATTGGAACACAGCTCTTATTAAATTGGCTTTTAACCGAATCATGGCCTCCTTTTTATGAATCAATGACTCTGATGTTTCAGCGCGAAGTGGCCAAACGTATTACTGCCGACCCCCAATCTCCTCACTACAGTCGTCTCAGCGTATTAACTGGCTGGCGCGCTACTGCAAAAATTGCTTTTGATATTCCTTCTCAAGCCTTCATACCGGCACCTAAAATAACTTCTTCTGTCGTCCATATTCTTCCGCGCTCACAGCCTCTCGCCTGCTCGGTTCAAAAATTAAGTCTTGTAACAAAAGTTGCTTTTGGACAAAAACGAAAAATGCTCCGCCAAAGCCTCAAGATTATCGGGGGTGAAAAACTTTTAGAAAAAGCCGGAATTGATGGGACACGCCGAGCCGAAACACTTTCAATTTCTGAATTTGTAGCTTTAGCTAATTTGATTGGTGAATAAGTATTTTAATCAATTTTTTCAGTAATAAGCTCATTTATGAATGCTTTGAGGAAGCGACAGCGTTTGCGTTTGGTAGTTTCTGCTAGATAAATTGATTTAATAAATAACAAAGACTGATTTAAATCCTTGTTTATAATAATATAATCGTAAGAACGCCAATGTTGCATTTCCGTTCGGGCGTTATTTAAGCGTAAATTAATAATATCTTGGTCGTCTTCTGCTCGACGACACAAACGAGAAACCAACTCTTTCATTGACGGAGGGAGGATAAAAACGGATACTGTGTCCCCCGGCATCTTTTTTTGAAGTTGCTCGGTACCTTGATAATCAATATCAAACAACATATCCTGTCCAGACATCATTGCATTTTCGACACTTTCACGTAAAGTTCCATAATAATTTCCGTGAACTTCAGCCCATTCAATAAACTCATTTCCATCACGTCTACGTTCAAATTCTTTTTTTGAAATAAAATGATAGTGAAAACCATCTATCTCACTAGGACGCCTTTCCCGTGTCGTCACACTTATGCTTATAGATAGCTCTAATTGCTCATCCTTCAAAATTAACTGGGAAAGAGTCGATTTACCGGCACCCGAAGGAGAAGAGAGAATAAATAAAAAACCGCGACGCCGGGGGATCGTTTGAGCACTTAATTTACTATCAAGCGATATCATGGTCTTACTCTACTTTTTGTCAAAGCTTTTCCTAAAAAATTTAACGCGCCTGCTTTAACGCGCGCCATTTCCTGACATTCTCGTTATGCTCATCCAAAGTTTTAGAAAAAACATGCCCACCTGAACCATCAGCCACAAAATAAAGCGCGTCAATCTTCGGTGCATTTGCCACCGCCTTCAAAGAATCACGACCCGGATTCGCGATAGCCGTTGGCGGCAATCCGTAAATTTTATAAGTATTATACGGCGTTTCCTTCTCAAGATCTGAAGAATAAATCGCACGGTCTGGAGGCTTACCTTTTCCACCAAAAAGACCGTAAATTACTGTTGGATCAGATTGAAGACGCATATTTTGAGCAAGACGATTATAAAACACCGCAGCAATTTGCGGTCTTTCTACTGCAATCCCTGTTTCTTTTTCGACAATCGACGCTAATATGACAAGTTCATCAACAGACTTAAGCGGTAGATTAGGCGAACGAGCAGCCCATATTGCATTAACTAACTTTGTTTGTTCTTCGCGCAATCTCTTTACTATCTCTCTGCGTGTCGTACCGCGGATAAAACGTACAGTATCAGTTATTAAACTACCCTCTGGGGGTAAAATTTCGGGAAGGTCACCGACTAAAATTTTATTAGCAGCTAATCGATCAAAAACCTGCTGAACCGTTAGACCTTCTGGCACTGTAAACGCGTATTCAAGAGATTTTCCTTTTACCAAAATCTCCATAATATCTTGCATCGACGCATAAGGTGGAATCAAGTATTCACCAGCCTTAAGGTGCGCCGCTTTTTGATGGTAACTAACCCCATAAACAAAAATGTCAGACGATCGAATGAGGCCGTTTTTTTCGAGAAGCGACGCAATTTCACGGATCCCTGTTCCAGGACGGATTAGCACAATTTTTTCTTCTTTAGCAATTCCCTTACCTTCAAAAATATTTTTTCCAATGTAAAGGGGAATACTTATAGACAGAATAGCAATCACAATCAGCATAAGAAAGAAATGGCTGAGGATAACCAACGGATTGCGCACAATATAGGACTTTTTCCGCTTATCGTACGCTAATGCATCACCGCCATCCGTTGAATGCTTCACTGAAACACTCTCGGTATCTTGTAGCAGTTTCTCATTTTTTGTACCGAACATAACCATAAACCTCGACAACTTCTGGGAACTACACCGCAGATTCCCGCTTAAACTTTATAATAAAGAAAAAGACTAAGAAACAGCAATGATAGACAAAAATATTTATCATTCCCCGAAGCGCCGCATCACCAGAGATGCGTTCGTTCCACCAAAGCCAAATGAATTAGAGAGAACTATATTAATTTTCCGCTCACGTGGTTTATGCGGTACAAGATCAATTTTTGTCTCAATTGATGGATTATCAAGGTTGAGCGTCGCAGGCGCAATATTATCTCGTATAGCTAAAATGCAAAAAATAGCCTCGGCTGCACCAGCCGCACCGAGTAAATGTCCGATAGATGATTTTGTTGACGACATCGATACTCGCGCTGCGCAGTGCCCTAAAACACGCTCAACAGCGGCCAATTCTATAACATCAGCCATCGTCGATGTACCGTGAGCATTGATATAATCAATATCACACACATTTACCTGGGCACGCTTAAGAGCCGCCATCATACTGCGCTGCGCGCCCTCGCCATTTTCTGAAGGAGCCGTGATGTGGTAAGCATCTCCGGATAAACCATAGCCTATAAGCTCGGCGTAAATGCGAGCACCACGTTTTTTTGCGTGCTCAAGTTCTTCTAAAATTACAATCGCCGCCCCTTCACCCATAACAAAGCCGTCACGATCTGCATCGTAAGGGCGCGATGCGCACTCAGGATCATCATTACGGCAAGTAGAAAGGGCTTTACAAGCGGCGAAACCAGCAAGCGATATACGATTAATCGGCGACTCAGTCCCCCCTGCCACCATCACGTCAGCATCACCCAAAGCGACCAAACGAGCTGCGTCACCAATCGCATGCGCACCCGTCGAACAAGCTGTGACAACTGCATGATTAGGACCACGTAAACCGTGCTTAATAGAAACATAGCCAGAAGCAAGGTTAATTAAGCGTCCCGGGATAAAAAAAGGAGAAACACGCCGCGGCCCCTTATCGCGGAGCGTATAACCTGCTTCAACGATGCCTTCAATACCACCGATACCCGAACCTATCATCACGCCCGTGCGGACCTGATCTTCATCCTTTTTAGGGCACCACTCGGCATCTGCGAGCGCCTGACTGCTAGCAGCCATCGCGTAAGTGATAAACGCATCAACTTTACGCTGCTCCTTGGGCTCCATATATAAATCAGCATTATACGTGCCGCTCGTTCCGTCCCCCAAAGGGATTCGCGCGGCAATTTTACACGGTAAATCAGCTACATCAAACTCAGTAACACGCCGAACACCGCTCTTCCCCTCAAGGAGCCGCTTCCAACTATATTCGACATCACCGGCTAGAGGAGATACTAATCCCACACCGGTAACAACAACACGCCTCATATTCCCAACCCTGAATCAACCACTCACCCCTTGGAACTATATTTTTCAAATAGCTTCAAATAAAAAATAAAGCTGAGAGCGTAAAATGCTCTTGCCTTCCAAGAATTATGCAGAAGCTTTATCAATAAACTTTACAGCATCACCAACCGTGAAAATTGTTTCAGCAGCCTCATCCGGGATTTCTACACCAAACTCTTCCTCAAAAGCCATAACGAGCTCAACTGTATCGAGGCTATCTGCTCCTAGATCATCGATAAAGCTTGCACTTTCTGTAACTTTAGCTGCGTCAACTCCAAGATGCTCTACGATAATCTTCTTAACGCGCTCTTCTGTATCACTCATGTTGAAATCCTCAAATTTACTTTATATCCATTTTCCATACTTGATTAGCGGTATAGGCTCATCTAATCAAGCAATAGATGCGTTACTCAGGAACTTTAGCGGCGATTTAGGACATTCCGTGGATATTCCCTGTAAAATGAACTAACACGACGCCCCGGTATAAGCCGGGTCCCCACCGTTACCAAAATCGCCGAAGATAATAAACACATCGTTCCATTTTATTCAATTATTATCTGAGTATCATCTAAAATAATAAAATTTATAAATCAATGTAGAATAAAGGCAAATATTTAAATCATTGCCATACCACCGTTGATATGGATGGTCTGGCCGGTGATATATGCCGCTTCATCGCTGGCTAAATAAGCAGCAGCAGAAGCTACTTCTTGCCCTATTCCCATACGCTTCATCGGAATTGTAGCCATAATCGCCTCTTTTTGCTTTTCGTTAAGTTTATCAGTCATTGCAGACTTAATAAACCCCGGCGCGATACAGTTAACAGTTACATTTCTTGATGCAATTTCTTGTGCTAATGATTTAGAAAAACCTATTAGACCAGCTTTTGCAGCACAATAATTTGTTTGCCCAGGGTTACCGACAACGCCAACAACGGATGTTACGTTAATAATACGCCCATAGCGTCGGCGCATCATGGCATGTGCTAATCCTCGTGTCAAAGTAAAAGCAGCTGTTAAATTGACAGCTAACACATCATCCCAATCTTGATCCTGCATACGTACCAAAAGACCATCTCGAGTGATACCAGCATTATTGACGAGAATATCGACACCATCCATTTCTTTCTCTGCTGTTTCAGCCAATTTTTTAATGTTTTCACGCTCAGATAAATTAGTGGGAAAAATAAAAACACCTTGACCAAGATCTTCAGCGACCTCTCTGAGCTTTTCTTCACGCGTCCCGTGAAGCCCAATTACTGCTCCCTGCGCATGCAAAAAACGGGCAATTGCTTCACCAATGCCCCCAGATGAACCTGTTACTAGGGCTTTACGACCTGTTAATTTAAACATTTTTAGACTCCTCAAGATTAAACACCAAGCCCCCGTAATGCAGCTTCAATTTCTTCAGCTGTACCGATCGTTAACCCGCTGATATTCTTATTAATACGGCGAGCTAAACCCGTTAAAACCTTCCCGGAACCAACTTCAAAAAGCATATCAATCCCGTTGGCTCCAATCCATTCAATCGTTTCACGCCATCGCACTCGCCCGGTTACTTGGCGAACAAGAAGCGTAAGAATGCGTTCCGGATCACTTTCAGGTGCAACGGAAACGTTCGCAATAAGCGGAACAATAGGCAATGCTACATCAACAGATAAAAATGCATCTTGCATTGCATCAGCAGCAGGCTGCATTAAAGTTGAATGGAAAGGTGCTGAAACTGGCAAAATAAGAGCGCGCTTAGCGCCTTTTTCTGAAGCGATTTTTACCGCTGCCTCAATAGCCTTCGCTTCACCCGAAATGACAATCTGTCCGCCGCCATTGTCGTTAGCGATCTGGCAGGCACCCTTTCCTGAAACAATTGCACAAATTTTTTCAACCTCTCTCTCGTCCAGACCAATGAGCGCTGCCATGGAACCCTCGCCAACGGCAACAGCTTGCTGCATAGCGTTTCCACGAATTCGCAAAAGCTTTGCCGTATCGGCTAAGCTGAACATACCAACTGCGCAAAGAGCCGAATATTCCCCTAAAGAATGGCCTGCGACAAATTGTACTTTTGATTCTATATCAAGTCCCAATTTCTCCATTACACGGACGACCGCTATGGATACTGCCATTAAGGCCGGCTGTGCATTCGCGGTTAACGTCAAGACATCCGACGGCCCTTCAAAAATAGTATGTGATAATTTTTCACCCAAAGCGTCATCTACCTCTTCAAAAACCATACGTGCTTCAGAAAATTGCTCGGCAAGCGCTTTGCCCATACCGACAACTTGGCTCCCCTGCCCCGGAAAAGTAAACACCGCCCCCATCAGTAGACTCCTAAACTGAACAATCAAGTTACCTGCTCTTGATATTAATTTAAAATAACACAACTCATCTAAAGTAAATATCTGTCTTGAAGTTATATTTCAAGGGTGGAACTTGATACACAAATTCGGGAAAATACGGCGCAGCAAACCGGATAACACTCCAACTTACTAGGCTCCCTAAAATTGCACCAGCTAAGACATCAAAAGGGTAGTGTACACCAGTAAAAACACGCCCCCAACAAATCAAGAACGAAAATATCAATGCAAACTTAGAAGCAATTTTACACCGGTAGCAATAAAGGCCGGCCGTATAGGAAGAGATAACCAACGCGTGATTACTGGGAAAAGAAGCTGTCGCCTGATGCTTAAGCAGTGGCTGCACTAAACCCGCAACAAACGGACGTGGGTGAAAATAAATGCAAGAGATAAGATACCCTAAAAAAAGGGAAAAACAAATGCTCGTGCAAATGCTTAATGCTACGCGCCGCTCCGCATATCCGCCGCAAAACCACAATATACAAAGATGAACAGGAACGATATAAATTAAAAATTTTGCGCAAAAAATACCAAACATGGCCAAAATGGTCCAAGTTTGGTGACTACCAGCAAGCATTTCAAGAAATGCTACATCAATCTGGTCTAAAAAAGCCATTCTCAGTTCCTTTTATCTCACGGATTTATGATGCCGTCCCCGCATATACGGCTGTGGAATATATAAAAAAACATATTAGAACTCAACAATTCACATTTTTTACAAGCGTCAACTTGCTATTTTTTGAGATAAGCTGTAGATACTAACCGTTCGTTGCCGGTGTTTTGGCCGGGGGTTGAACGGAGGACTGACTGACAATCAGTAGGAAATGTGATAATTCCGGCCTCCCGTATCCTCGCTCTCGAGTGTCTCGAATTGCAAACGCGTCCTTTCTTCTTTGGGGTTCCCAAAAAGACAAGTTGCAGAGGCTTTGCGCCAAAACCGGTGAAGTTTAATTGAAGAAAGGCACAACAATGGCTCTTTATGAACATATGTTTCTTGCTCGGCAGGACATTGCGCCGCAGCAAGTTGAAGAACTTCTGGGAATTTACAGTGGCATCATTGAAGCACACGGCGGAAAAGTCGAGCGCACAGAAAATTGGGGTCTCCGCTCCCTTGCTTATCGTATTCGTAAAAACCGTAAAGCTTACTACGTATTAGTCAATATTGATGCCCCGGCCGCAGCAATTGCTGAAGTCGAGAGGCAAATGCGTATTAATGAAGACATTTTGCGTTATATGACTATCCGCGTTGAAAAACACGAGAAAGAACAATCTGCTATGCTTTCGCGCTCTGACCGCGATGATTCCTTCGGAAAAAATGAAGAATACCACCACCATCCACGTCGCCAGCGTAAAAATGCTGTAGGAGCAGGAGGAATAGAATAATGACCGATATGAATCAAGCCTCAGTGCGTCGCCCTTTTCATCGTCGTCGCAAAACGTGCCCGTTTTCAGGTGTAAATGCCCCTAAAATTGATTATAAAGACGTTAAACTACTACAGCGTTATATCTCAGAACGCGGTAAAATTGTCCCTTCACGTATCACGGCTGTCAGCCAAAAAAAGCAACGTGAGTTGGCGAATGCTATCAAACGCGCCCGTTTTCTTGGCTTGCTTCCTTATATCGTAAAATAAATTTTCAAATATATCACGCAGTTAGGGTATCTTTCTGGCTGCTTTTTTATATTTCGGTTGGTATACGTGCATAAAATGCGTAATATGCCCAAAGTTGAGGTGTTATAACGCCCCTAACTGCAAAAAGCAGGACAGCGATAAATGAAAAATTTTCATTTTTATGAAATAGCAGCCGGCATTGTAGCTGGACTGTTTGTTGTTGTTGTAGGAATGATAGTTACCAGCATCGCGGGTATTGCACCTCACTTTTCTATCCTTTTAGGTTGCTTTATTTCTCTCCCAATCTTCGTTTCCGCGTTTGGCTGGGGAACTTTGTCCAGTCTTGTTGCCTTAATAAGTTCTACCATTTTTCTTGTTATAACCAATGATATTTATGTTGGTTTTGGCTTTATGTTGTTATTTTTTCTTCCTGCTGTCTACGCTTCTTGGCTTCTTGGGCTTGCGCGACCAGCACGAGAAGAAAATTCTTTGATATGGTACCCGTTATCATCGGTTATCTTCCTTTTAACCAATTTTATCGCGCTCGTATCAATCCTTATTGGAATTTATATTCAGACTCACCCAATCACTCCTATTGTTGTGAAAGAAATTACTGAAAACATACAACGGGCTATGCGACAATCACAATCTATAAAAGAAACTGATATCATTGCCTTTAGCGAACTTTTAACAACACATGCAGCAACTTTAGCAGCCGTCGCACTAACCGTTTATAGCTTAATTTTTTTCGTTGGTAATCTTTATTTTTCAATGATGATAGCACAGCGTATGAACTGGCTAGTAAGACCCCGTGATGATTGGAGACAAACTTTCCGCATCCCAATTTCCGGGCTCATTATCTTCGCGGTCGCTTGTATAGCATCAATGATTGATCTCAATTCTACCCTTAGTTTAAGCGCACATGTTTTCACCGCTGCGTATACTGTGATTATATCAATCAGCGGATTAGCGTATCTCCACGATATCACAAAAGGCATAAAAGGTAGGATAATTATATTATCCTTCGTTTATGTTGCCATTTTAACTGTTGTTTTTTCGCCACCTGTTTCTTTCATGATTCTCTTGATGGGTATTTGGGCAGCTATTCAATACAATCGCCGACAACGCGACAGACTCCGCTAAATTTGTTTATTCGAAAGGAAAAAACTATGGATATTATTTTACTTGAGCGTATTACCGGCCTCGGTCAGATGGGCGATGTTGTTTCGGTCAAAGATGGTTATGCACGTAACTTTTTGCTCCCTCAAGGCAAGGCCTTACGCGCCAACGAGGCTAACAAAAAACATTTTGAAATGCAGCGCGCGCAGCTTGAATCTCGTAATCTTGAACGTAAAAATGAAGCTCAAAAAATTTCTGAGAAACTCGACGGTAAGTCGTTCATTGTCATCCGTTCAGCCAGTGAAACAGGGCAGCTTTACGGCTCTGTATCGACACGTAATATTTCAGAAATTATAACAAACGATGGTATTTCTGTCGGACGTAATCAAATTGTGCTCAATCATCCAATAAAGACTATCGGCCTCCATACTATCACTATTAGTTTACATCCTGAAATCCAAGTTTCCGTGACGATTAACATTGCGCGTTCAACCAGTGAAGCACAGCATCAAGCAAAAGGCGAAGATTCTACCTTTATCGAAGCAGTAGGAACAATATCTGATATTCAGGGACAGCAACTGGAAGAAAAAACGAGTGACAATGCTGAAAGCACTATTAATGAAGAAGCTTAACTTATATTTTCCCTGTCTATTTAAATTTTGGTCGTTATCTTTTTATTAATTCTAAATCTAAAATTACTCAGCTGGCAGGCTGAGTAGTTTTTTTTATCGCTACAACAAGCTCAAAGCTAAATTATCAAGTGCGAAATTTCAGAGTCTTATTGATGGCGTCAAAAGCCAAAATTATGAAAAAGGAGAAAAATTATCCTGCTAATAGTCTTTTTCAAATTTTTAGATCACAAATTATAAAGGAACATATACACACATTATTAAGTGAGTGCCTAATAATGTATCCCCCCCAAAATAAACGTGTTATTTTAAATTAAAACAAGCTTTGAAATTTTATCCTTTTAATGTACAGCGCTCAATTTGTTGTTTAAACTAACCCAGTCAAAATCTTAGTGGAAAAAATTGTCATGGAAGAAACAAGTATCCTTAATTTCAGCTCTCTGCAAAAAGAGGAAAATTCTTCTTTTCGACAACTGCCGTATAACATTGAAGCTGAGCAAGCGTTGCTTGGTGCAATTTTTATCAATAACGACGCACTCGATCGCGTTTCTGATTTTTTAAAACCAGAACATTTTTTTGAAACATTACACCAGAAAATTTTTGATATTCTATCGCACGTTATTAAAAAAGGGAAAAGTGCAACTCCCGTCACAATAAAACCTTTTATTCCGGCCGAAGAAAAGATCGGAGATATCACTGTATACAATTATATAGTTCGTTTAAGCACAGAAGCAGTCACTATTATTAATGCTGAAGATTATGGACGGGTGATCTACGATCTTTTTATACGGCGATCTCTGATTAACCTCGGAACACAAATTGTCAACACAGCTTTTGATTCCCCTATCGAGCTTACGCCGACCCAACAAATTGAAAATGTAGAACGTAATTTGTTTGAGCTAGCAGAAAAAGGGAAATATGGTGGTGGATTTGAAAGTTTCGACGAAGCTGTAAAAAAAGCTATTGACATGGCAGGTGCCGCAAAAAAACGTTCTTCGCGACTATCAGGTATAGCCACCCATATTAAAACGCTTGATGAGAAAATGGGAGGACTGCAACCATCTGACTTGATTATCCTCGCTGGGCGCCCTGGTATGGGTAAAACCTCACTTGCAACCAATATCGCTTTTAATATTGCCAATGCCAATAATGGTAATCTTAAAACGAAAGATTTATCACAGGATAACGAAGAAAATATTGTTGGATTTTTCTCGCTTGAAATGTCGTCTGAACAGCTTGCGACACGTATTATTTCTGAACAAACAGAAGTCTCTTCTTCTGAAATCCGGCGCGGCAATATTTCAGAAGAGCAATTTGTAAAATTATTACGTACAATGAACCGCTTACAGAAAGCGCCGCTCTACATCGACCAAACCGGTGGTATATCAATTACTCAATTGGCTGCGCGCGCACGCCGCCTGAAGCGACAACATGGTTTAAGCGTCTTGATCATAGACTATATACAATTAATGACGAGTAATTCGCGACGTTCATCCGAAAATCGAGTTCAAGAAATTACGGAAATTACTACAGGCTTGAAAGCGTTGGCCAAAGAACTCAACGTTCCTATTATCGCCCTTTCACAACTTTCGCGCCAAGTTGAAAACCGAACAGACAAACGCCCACAATTATCAGATTTACGCGAATCTGGTTCTATTGAGCAAGATGCCGACGTCGTTCTCTTTGTATACCGTGAAGAATATTATCTCAAAAATGAAGAGCCTAAAATAGGCAGTCTTGAACATGAAAAATGGCAAGATGCAATGGATAAAGCATTTGGGAGAGCTGATATTATCATAGCGAAACAACGTCATGGACCGACAGGAGCAATTCAGCTTGCTTTTCAATCAGAATTTACACGCTTTACTGATCTGGCAGAAAGTGATCATCTCCCAGAACAATTTGGTTAAACCGCCATGGCGCGCAATCATATCCAATTTATCTGCCAAAACTGTAACACAACTTATTCACGCTGGGCCGGGAAATGTGCTTCCTGCGGAGAATGGAACTCGCTCGTCGAAGAAAGTACGAACGCTGGCATCGGTAGTGGCCCCGCGCGAAATATTCGTAAAGGGCGTATAGTCACGCTCGCATCCCTTTCTGGAGATATTGAAGATGCTTCGCGTATCCATTCTGGAATTGCTGAACTTGATCGGGTTACTGGCGGCGGTTTTGTTCGCGGATCCGCATTACTTATTGGCGGCGATCCAGGTATCGGCAAATCGACACTCCTTACTCAAACAGCAGCCGCTTTATCGCGGAAAGGATATAATGTCGTCTATGTTTCAGGTGAAGAAGCTGTCGCGCAAATTCGTTTACGTGCGCAAAGGCTTGGCGCCGCAAATACAGAAGTTAAATTAGCTGCCGAAACTAATGTCGAAGATATCCTCGCAACTTTAAATGAGCACAAAAAACTCGATATGGTTGTCATTGATTCAATTCAAACCTTGTGGTCAGATATGGCTGATTCAGCGCCTGGAACTGTGACGCAAGTACGTGTTAGCGCTCAAGCAATAATCCGTTTTGCAAAAAAAACAGGTGCGGCTGTTGTTCTTGTCGGCCATGTCACAAAAGACGGACAAATTGCTGGTCCCAGGGTTGTCGAGCACATGGTCGACGGCGTTCTTTATTTTGAAGGTGAAGGTAACCATCATTACCGAATTCTGAGAACTGTGAAAAACCGTTTTGGGCCAACCGATGAAATTGGTGTTTTTGAAATGTCCGATAAAGGGTTACGGGAAGTCAAAAACCCATCTGAGCTATTTTTGGGTGAACGTAATGAAAAAGCACCAGGAACTGCTGTTTTTGCCGGAGTAGAAGGAACACGCCCCATATTGGTAGAGATCCAAGCGCTTGTAGCCCCCTCTTCACTCGGTACACCACGACGTGCCGTTGTGGGATGGGATGGAAATCGTCTTTCGATGATTCTAGCGGTATTAGAAGCTCACTGCGGTATCCGCTTTGGGCAACACGATGTTTATCTTAATATTGCGGGTGGCTACCGTATATCAGAACCCGCCGCTGACTTAGCTGTTGCAGCAGCTTTGGTATCTTCGCTTGCAAACATTCCTCTCCCAACCCATTATGTGTATTTTGGCGAAATCAGCCTTTCTGGCGCAATTCGCGCCGTCGCGCATTCAACACAGCGTATCAAAGAAGCGAAGAAGCTCGGCTTCCGAGGAGCTGTACACCCCACTGCAGCAACTGAAACGATAAAATCGCAAACCTTTCAACAAAAAACGCTCTCCGACCTTTCTGAATTGGTTACCGATATCACTACAGACAAAATGAAACTCGCATCACATGCATAATAACAGAGAAAACTCTATAAAATTCAGAGGATCCTTGATATAAAAACGAAAGGTGGCATAACTAAAAACACACTTTTGCGCTAATTAAAATAGAACATAACTTTGATATATGAGGAACAAATAAATGATCATAACAGTTCTTGATGGTATTGTCGCAGCAATCATTCTGTTTTCCGCTTTTTTAGCTATGCTCCGCGGATTTTCACGCGAAGTGCTGTCGTTGATTTCTTGGGCAGTTTCAGCTGCTGCTACGCTGTTCTTATTTAAGCCTGTATTGCCCTTTTTTGAACAATATCTTTCTAACAAAATGATCGCATTGATCACGACATTGATCACAATTTTTGTTATTGTTCTTATTATTACTTCCGTCATTACAATGAAAATTTCTGATTTTGTTATTGATAGTCGAATTGGTATGTTTGACCGAATTATCGGCTTTATTTTTGGGATGCTGCGTGGCTTATTAATCATGGTTGTTAGCATGCTGCTCGTTAACGCACTCATCAAACCTGAGCAACAAGCTGACTGGCTAAAAAATGCAAAAACAAAGCCCATGTTGGATTCATTAGGTCAAAAAATTTTGGAAATTTTGCCTAAAGATCTCGATTACGCTCTCGAAAAAGCTGAAAGTATTTTAAAAAAAGACGATGCAGGAACGAATGACGGAAGCTCTGACGCAGATGTACTTTCGCATAATAGGGAATAGCCCATCATTGGCTAGTAATCTTGAATAATATATACCACACAATATCAACAATTTTTGATATTATTACTGAAAAAATGCTATGATAAAGATTAATATTTCCAGCCAAGAATTCTCATTTGACGACGATACCCTTCATGAAGAATGCGGGGTATTCGGTATCCTCGGACATGAAGATGCAGCGACATTAACAGCTCTTGGACTACACGCGCTTCAGCACCGTGGACAAGAAGCCGCCGGGATTGTGTCTTATCATAATAAAATGTTTCATCAGGAAAAACATTTAGGTCTTGTTGGTGATCACTATACAAATCCAGCAACACTTGCCCGTCTGCCAGGAAATCGCGCTATCGGGCATACTCGTTACTCAACAACTGGAGAAATAGCATTACGTAATGTACAGCCCCTTTTTGCTGAATTAAAAGTGGGAGGTATAGCTATTGCGCATAATGGAAATTTAACAAATGGTCTCACATTACGCCGCGGTTTGATTGCTTCTGGTGCTATCTGCCAGTCAACGTCAGATTCAGAGGTTTTACTTCATCTTATCGCTCGTTCACGTTACGAATCGTCATCTGATCGATTTGTTGATGCTATTCAACAAGTAGAAGGTGGGTACGCCATGTTAGCGCTGACGCGCACGAAGCTCATTGCTGCGCGCGACCCAATAGGTATTCGGCCGCTTGTTATGGGCGAGCTTGATGGCAAACCCATTTTTTGTTCAGAGACATGCGCACTTGATATCATTGGAGCGAAATATGTCCGCGATGTCAGAAACGGTGAAATTATTATATGCGAAATACAGAAAAATGGTGAAATCACCACGAAAATAGTTAAACCAAAAATAGAAAAACCAGAGAGGCTTTGCCTTTTTGAATATGTCTATTTTGCCCGGCCTGATTCAACCGTCGGGGGACGTAGTGTTTACATAGCTCGCAAAAATATGGGTATCCATTTGGCACAAGAAGCACCATGTGACGGTGATGTTGTGGTCCCTGTTCCAGATGGAGGTACACCTGCGGCAATTGGCTATGCGCAAAAAAGTGGAATTCCCTTTGAGCTCGGCATCATTCGTAATCACTATGTTGGTCGCACCTTTATTGAACCAACACAGCAGATTCGTGCCTTTGGCGTTAAATTAAAACACTCTGCGAATCGTCCCATTATTGAAGGAAAACGCGTCATTTTAGTAGATGATTCTATTGTGCGTGGAACAACATCTGTCAAAATTGTGCGGATGCTGCGCGATGCAGGAGCAAAAGAAGTCCACATGCGCGTTTCCAGCCCAATGATTTTCTATCCTGATTTTTATGGTATTGATACACCTAACATCGAAAACCTCTTGGCTAATCAATATCCAGATTTAAAATCTATGTGTAATTTTATAGGGGCCGATTCATTAGAATTTCTTTCAACTGATGGCCTATATCTCGCTGTTATAGGAAAGAAACGGGATAATTCTGCACCACAATTCACTGATCATTATTTTACTGGGCATTACCCTACACATTTAACAGATCAAAAAAATATCCCCCAAATTCACCAGTCATCTGTTCTTAAAACAAAAGACTGATAATGATTATGAAACAATCTGATTTTAACCTTATTGGGTGTGTCGCGCTGGTTACCGGCGCTTCTAAAGGGATTGGTTATCATTTAGCTTTAGAGTTGGCAGCACGCGGTGCTCACATTATCGCTCTTGCGCGGACAATCAATAGTCTAGCTGTACTTGAAGACAAAATTCGAGAAAAAGGCTCTTCTGCAACGTTAGTGCCTCTTGACCTACGTCATATGGAAGCTATCGATACTTTGGCAGTTTCTATTAATGAACGCTGGAAAAAACTGGATATTATGGTTGCAAATGCCGGGATTCTTGGGACACTCTCACCAATAGCTTATGTTGAAAACGAAATATTTGAAGAAGTTTTTCGAGTGAATCTCACCAGCCAGTACCGCTTAATGAAGGCCTTCGAACCATTATTGCGCAAATCTAATGCTGGACGAGCCATCCTATTATCATCGAGTGTTGCTCATCTCGCGCGCGCTTCCTGGGGACCCTACGCAGCCTCTAAAGCTGCTTTGGAAATTATCGCCCGTTGCTGGGCAGAAGAACTTAAGCAAACGCGTATCAAAGTCAATTGCGTCAATCCCGGCGCAACGCGCACTGCGATGCGCGCTCAAGCTATGCCTGACGAAGACCCGCAAACTTTACCTTCCCCGCAAGAAGTTGCCGCAAAAATAGCGCCTCTATTGTCACCCAATTTAAAAGAGACGGGCAAGCTTTTTGATGTCCGCACAAATCGTTTTGTGAATTACTGTATGCCCGATTGACATCAGCCACACACGCCACTCAACTGAATTAAAATCCTCCTTAATTTTATCTTTTCCCTAAAAGCTAAATACAAAACTCTATGTGTCTTGGCTAGTGTTAGCGCTCATCTTACGTGCCTCTAAAGCAGCCCGTTTTTTGTAAATTAAAGCACTATAAGGCAAAAAAATCATATAGCTAACCGCTGTTATTAATAAAGTGTACCATGTGTAAGTCGCGAGAAAACCTACATAAATGACCATAACCAACATACACGGTACAACAACGTCACGCCTTAATTTTCGGCCAATCCTCTTCGCGTTCCATACTGGTAGACGACTAACTAAAAGAAAAGCAACAACAACAGTATAAATGCTAAAGAATAAAGCCCAGCCCCAACTAGGTGTAAGGCCGAGAGCGCCCAGATAAACAGGTAATAAAAGCAATAACGCGCCCGCAGGCGCAGGAACACCAACAAAATAATCCCATTTCCATCTTGGTGTATCAGTACTATCCAGCGTCACATTAAAACGGGCTAACCGCAAGCAACAGGCTACACAATAAACGAGGGCCGCAACCCAGCCTACTTGATGAACCTGCGATAAAATAAAGGAATAAACAACAAGCGCAGGAGCAACGCCAAAATTGATAACATCAGCAAGAGAATCCATCTGAGCCCCAAAAGACGAACAACCGTCCACTAAACGCGCAACGCGACCATCAGCCCCATCTAAAATTGCCGCTAAAAGCACCATTAACATAGCAGATTCATAGCATCGCTCAAAAGCCAAACGAATACCGCTCATCCCCGCACAAATTGCCAAAATAGTGATAATATTAGGGACAACATACCGTATTGGCATAAGCGAACGCCGCCGGTGCGCAATAACGCCATGTTGTCCTTCGGGATCAAACGAAGAAAATAACGAGGAATCTCCCATTATTCACCCTAATCAATTCTAAAATCAGTCGTGGCACTATCATCGTCGAAAGAGCCAAAAACTGTCTCTCCGGCGACCGCTATCTGACCGACGGCAACACGCAATTTCACCTCGGCCGGCATATAAACATCAAGACGAGAACCAAAACGAATCAGCCCGAAGCGCTGCCCAGTAACAACCGAGTCTTTCTCTTTTGACCAACAAATAATCCGACGAGCAATTAACCCTGCTATCTGTACTACAGCAAATTTTCCATGTTTACTGTCAACCACCAGTCCATTACATTCATTAAATCGGCTAGCCTTATCAAACTCGGTGTTAGAGAACTTACCCGGACGGTAAACAATGGACTCCACTGTGCCACTAATAGGAAAACGATTAACATGGCACGAAAAAATATTCATAAATACAGAAACGCGCATCATTTCGTCGCTACCCAACCCAAATTCCTCTGGTGGAACACACAACCCAACAAATGAAATACGCCCATCAGCAGGGGATATAACCCAATTTTCATTCATAGGCGTCACGCGCTCTGGGTCGCGGAAAAAATATATACACCATACCGTCAGAACGAGGCCACACCAAAATAAAGGGCTCCATATCCAACTAAGGATGAGTGAAATAACAAAAAACGCTACGATAAAAGGGTAGCCTTCTTTGTGAATCGGAACAAAGCCATTACGGATAGACTGCATAACACTCATATCATTTCCTATTCATATATGATTTTAAAAAACCAATAAATCTCCTTGTTATCCCCCTCTCTCCGTAATATTTAATCAATTATTTCGCATAAAGCTAGAGTTCATTTTATGCACATTACGTTTTACGCTTAACAACACCTAGCTCATCTTCTTCACGTATTTTACGCAATTTTTCTTCAGCCTGTGAAGCTTCAAGCTGTTTAGCCCACATCGAAGCATATAAACCTTTCTTGCGCAAAAGGTCAGTGTGTGTCCCCTTTTCGATGACACGACCACCCTTTAACACTAAAATTTCATCTGCTCCAATAACAGTGGAAAGACGATGTGCAATAATTAACGTTGTGCGCCCGCGGCTTATAATATCCAATGCTTGTTGAATTTCTCGTTCCGTAGCTGTATCAAGAGCTGCAGTCGCTTCATCTAAGATGAGAAGTGGGGGTGCTTTTAAAAGTGTTCGTGCAATAGCCACACGTTGTTTTTCACCACCTGACAATTTGAGACCACGCTCCCCTACTACGGACTGAAAGCCTTCTGGAAGCATCTCGATAAATTTCGACATCTGAGCCATTTCGGCAGCTTTATGCATTTCTTCATTTGTGGCATTTGGACGCCCATAGCGGATATTATAAGCAATTGTATCATTAAACAAAACCGTATCTTGTGGCACTATACCAATCGCTTCACGTAAACTTCCTTGGGTCACATCACGGATATCCTGCCCATCAACTGTTATCGAACCCGATTCAACATCATAAAATCGGAAAAGTAACCGAGAAATAGTTGATTTACCAGCGCCTGATGGGCCAACAATTGCTGTTGTCTTACCCCCAGGTATTTCAAAATTAATATCTCTGAGAATCGGGCGAGCTGCATCGTATGAAAATTGCACCTTATGGAACCGGATGGTGCCGTCACTCACCACCAATGGCTTAGCGTCCGATTTATCGACAATTTCCTGCTGAACATCTAAAAGATCAAACATAGATTCGATATCGGTTAAGCCCTGGCGAACTTCGCGATAAATCGAACCAATAAAATTCAGTGGAATTGAAAGCTGTATCAGAAGTGCATTAATGAAAACAAAATCACCTAAAGTCTGAGACCCACGGAAAACTTCATACGCCGATATCAACATAAGGACAGTCATCCCGACACCAAAGATAAAGGCCTGGCCAAAATTCAGCCAACTTAATGATACCCAAGTTTTCGTCGCGGCCTCTTCATAACCCGCCATAGAAGAATCAAATCGATTTGCTTCTAAAGCTTCATTGCCAAAATATTTAACCGTTTCGAAGTTTAAAAGGGAATCAACTGCGTGCGTGTTTGCCTCGGTGTCCGCGGTATTCATTTCTTCTCGAATTTTAATGCGCCAGTTACTTGCCTTAATTGTGAACCAACTATATAAACCGACCGTCACCACAACTACAAAAACATAATACACCCCGTAATTTATATAAAATACGAGCGCTGTCAGGACAAATTCTAAAATGGTTGGTGCCGTATTAAGGATTGAAAACCTCACAATAGCCTCAATGCCCTTTGTACCACGGTCAATCACACGGGAAAGCCCACCAGTTCGCCGCTCTAAATGAAAGCGCAAAGACAATTTGTGAAGATGGATAAAAGTCTTATATGCTAATTGGCGGATGGCATATTGACCAACGATCGCGAAAAGAGAATCACGTAACTGATTCAATCCAGCCTGCACAATACGCGCGGCATTGTACGCTAAAACCAGCATAACAGGAACGAGTAAGATAGACGAAGACTGCACAGATGGCTCAAAGTGTGCATCGAGCGCGTTTGTAGCGTATTTAAAAAAATACGGCACAGATAAAAGGACTAATTTTGCTAAAATGAGGTAAAATACCGCCCATATAACGCGCATCTTTAAATCAGGTCGGGCGGATGGCCACATATAGGGCCATAAATTACAGAGTGTACGTAAAGTCCGCCCCGAAGCCGCCGACACGGTTTTCGGCATTTCATCCTGTCTCATAAGCCCTATTTCTTCATCACCCACTTAATACGCGCAAAAGCGACCCTTCACCCGCGCTTTGTTGATTATGTTACGCTCTTCGTTCGCCTCTTGTGTGCTGTGCGCTTTCAAAGTGTCTGAAGTTAGACTGTTTTTTGAAAAGGAACAAGAAACAATTCGCTGCAAGATTGATTATTTTTGTCTGTTTTCTCGTACCATTCCACTGCAAATAAATCCTCGACTTTTAAGCGCCTTTTTCTTAACTCCGATTTGAGCCACGCCTCCGATTTATCAATTTCTTCGAGACCTTCTTTAAGAATTTCACCATTTTGCACAAGAATGATAGAATTTTTTCCATCTTTTTTTGGAACAACGGAAAAATCACCATTCGCTTCTAAACGAACAAAAGCTGCTTCGCGCAAACTACAGCCTTTAATACGCAACGTTGTAATTAATTCATTCACGCTGATACCCAGGCGCTTAATCTCATCTATTTGAAACACACCATCTAAAACTAATGCAACACTTTGCCCAACAATAAGCCGATGAAAAAAAACTGAATATCGCGCTAAAAAATTAAGGGACGTGATCAAGGTTTGCCAAATAAGCAGAACAACCAGCACCTGGGTGCCGCTTATATCGTGATTATAAATACTTCCCCCAATAATACCACCCATCACAAAATTGCTCACCAGATCAATCGGCGTCATTTGACTGAGGCTGCCACGACCTGTTGTTCTTAAGATAAATAAAAAGGCGGCAAGACCCAAAACTAATTTAAGCGCTGTATACCCATAATCATACAAAAAATTCACCGCCTTCTCCCTTTTTTGAGAAAATTACCAGAATACTAATAATCATGATCGCTTCGTTTCCCACGTAGTAATACGCTCACCAGTCTGGGGGTCTTTTTCATCTTTTAGCAAAATCCCCTCCGCCGCGAGCTCATCACGAATTGCATCTGCAGCCGCCCACTTTTTATTATGAATAAGTAATAACCTCTCAGCGATACGCTGGTCAATTAATTGTGCATCAAGGGCCACCCCGGTAGCAAAAAGTGGACATTCTGGCCTTGTAACCCATTCTCGTTGCAGTAATCCAAATAAGTCCATACCCTTTGCGAGAGCCACGGCATTTCCCTCTTTATAAAATTTTCGCAAAATAGTGAGTGCATTCGGGGTGTTAAGGTCATCGCTTAATGCAGCTATCAAAGATCCTTCTACAGATTCGTCGTCATCCAAACAACATCTTTCGCGGCGAAGAAATTCATACCACCGATACAGCTCGCTACTGGATTGAGCTAAACGTAAAGTCGTCCAATTCAATGGTTCACGATAATGAGTTTGCAACATCGAAAAACGCGCAGATAAACCTGCCCATTTTTGTTTAATTTCATCTGTCAAGACATTGTTAAATTGAAAAAAATTGCTCTCTAATATAGAACGAATAGTGATAAAATTGCCAAGACTCTTAGACATCTTTTTACCTTCAACTTGCACAAAACCGTTATGCATCCAGAAGTTGGCCATTCGTTCAGTTCCCAAAGCTGAACAGCTTTGCGCGATCTCATTTTCGTGATGAGGAAAAATCAAATCAATACCGCCACCATGAATGTCGAACATATTCGCTGCCGGATCATTACAAGCTAAACCTCCACCGTAAGGAACTAACAGATCTGCCATCGACATTGCCGAACACTCGATATGCCAACCCGGACGGCCTAAAACGGTGATTCCCGCCGGCGATGTCCACCCTGGTTCCTCCTCTGTAGAAGGTTTCCATAAAACAAAATCCATTTCCTCCTTTTTGTAAGCAGCAACATCTACTCTTGCCCCCGCTCTCATTTCGTCAAGTGATCGTCTTGCCAGCGCACCATAATGGGGGCAGTCTCTCATGCTGTTTACGGAAAACAATATATGATTTTCTGCGATATAAGCGTGGCCTTTTTCAAGAAGTCTTTCAATCAAAAACCGCACTTCTTCCAAATAGTCAGTTGCGCGCGGTTGGCTAGTCGGCATTAAACAGCTGAGCGCCATTGTATCCTGCTGAAATTGATGATATGTGCGCTCAGTTAGTAAACGAATAGCATCATTAAGTGCGAGCTTCGGATATTCACGAGCTGCACGTGCGTTAATCTTATCATCCACATCTGTGATATTACGAGCATACTTGACGTGAGCCTCACCATAAACGTGACGTAATAAACGAAACAAAATATCAAAAACGATAACAGGACGTGCATTGCCGATATGGGCATAATCGTAAACCGTCGGACCACAAACATAAAGACGTACGTTAGCGGGATTAATCGGTGTGAAATCTTCTTTTTTACGTGTAAGCGTATTATAAAATCGCAAATTGCTCATAAGCATACTCCGTGAGCGGCATTACTTTCCGGCGTTCCTGATAAACTCCGTTTATACTATCAAATTACTAGACATATTATCCGTTCCCGATATAATCTGCAAAAAACCTACAACTTCGAACCAAAATTTGGCATATCTTATGTGAAAGCTAGAGCCATTCCACCGCACCTCGTTTAGGAGGGGTTCTTTGTTGTCTGTTAAAACAAACCAATTTTATTAACTAAGCATTAACAAAGGCCAATTTGCTTTTCCTGATAGAAATGAACTCAGAGAAAAACTCTAAACAAGCGGTTAGCCTAAATTTATTGCAAGTAACGAAATTAAATAAAAAATTCGAAATATCTTTAAAACATTTTAGAAAAAACTTTTAATATCCTCGCAATCATTTTCTTACTGCCTTTCGCGCCCTAGATTTCTACAATATGTTCGCCACTGGCGATAATATATAACATTTTCTGGCTATCTCTTTATGGGCATAAACACTCCAAGATGCCCCCGACAGTGAGGTTGCCCTGTTTATAATTTCGATCCCACAAAAATTTATTATGAGAAAAATAATGCGTAACATTTTGATAAATATTATTATTTCAGTATTTTTTCTAAGTTCAGCACAAACCTTTGCGCAACAATTGTTATCATATGATACAAAATTGCTACGATTGGCAGAAATTTTGGGTTCTCTGCATTATCTGCGCAATCTCTGTACTACTCCCACAAACCAGTGGTATGATTATATGGCCGCGTTAATTGAAGCAGAAAAACCAGCACCACAAAGGCGCGCTTACTTTTATGAATCGTTCAACGGAGCTTATCGCGCTTTTTCGGAAAATTATCATCGTTGTACGCAATCGGCAATCGAAGCGGACCGGAGATATATCGAAGAAGGTAGAGCCTTATCCGAAAGCCTACTCGCACCTTTTAATGATTAATCTTTTTTTTAAATATAACTGACAAACCTCAAATTTGTGCTACACATGGGTGATTTTTCTAAAAATGAGTTAGTCCATGAGCCAATCTGATATGAATACAACCGATTTAATAGCTGAAGAACAAAAGCTTCTTGCCGTCAAATATCAAACTGAAGTGTGGACCGATGGAATTTTAAATGGCATCGAACCAGAAATTCTCGCGGTAGCCGCTTTTGACACAGCGTTGCAGTACCTTCTTCAGATACGATCAGAACAGCAAGTCTTAAAGCTGCTCTCGCATACACGCGACAAAGTTATTATGGGTATTTTTTGTCCCCACAAAATTGTTCAATAGCGCGTATTTAACTTTCGTATATTATTGCGCCGGTGCTTCTGTAAATTTAACAGGCCGCCCCTGTGAAGGTGTGACAATTTCACCTTCCCACATAACCCGCATACCACGGATGATTGTGCCAACTGGCCAGCCTTTAACTTTTTTTCCGTCATAAGGCGTCCAATTTGCACGTGAACCAATTAGCGCATTAGTAATGATCTCTTCTCGTTTCAGATCAATAATGGTCAGGTCAGCATCATATCCAACGGCAATGCGCCCTTTACGGCTTATACCAAAAACGCGATTAGGTCCATGCGACGTAAGATCAACAAAACGTTCAAGAGAGATTTTTCCTGTATTCACGTGGGTGAGCATAATTGCAACCGTTGTTTGTACACCTGTTATACCCGAAGGCGAAAAAGGGTAAATTTTCTGTTTTTCCTCGAGTGTGTGAGGAGCATGATCAGAACCTAAAATATCAATGACGCCCTGCTGAACTCCGTACCAAAGAACTTCTCTATGGCGGCTTTCACGAATAGGCGGATTCATCTGGATCAATGTACCAAACCGCTGATAATCATCAGCGGCCAGCGTCAAATGATGATGAGTTATTTCAGCTGTCGCGACATCCT
Organism: Bartonella australis AUST/NH1; assembly: GCF_000341355.1. Lineage (NCBI taxonomy): Bacteria > Pseudomonadati > Pseudomonadota > Alphaproteobacteria > Hyphomicrobiales > Bartonellaceae > Bartonella > Bartonella australis. The sequence continues at coordinate 554,412 of NC_020300.1, read as the reverse complement.
TGTGATTTTTTAAAAAATCAATTTCTTCTGCTGTGGAAAGATGCAGCACATGAATACGCGCCCCTGTTTCATGCGCAATTTTAACCAAACGCTGTGTGCACTTTAATGCAGCAATCTCATCGCGCCAAACCGGATGCGATAACACATCCCCCTCAACACGCAGTAGTTTACGTTCATTGAGTCGTTCTTCATCTTCAGAATGAAAGGCTGTACGACGACGTGTATTCTTTAAAATAAGGCGCACACTTTCATCATCATCTACCAAAAGATCACCCGTAGAAGATCCCATAAATACCTTAATACCAGCGGCACCAGGCAATCTCTCTAATTCAGCTAATTCATGTATATTCTCACGCGTTCCTCCAACCCAAAACGCGAAGTCGCAATGCATCCGGTGAAATGCACGTCTCACCTTATCAGCCAAAGTCTCTTCTGAGACCGTAAGTGGACTGGTATTAGGCATTTCGAAAACTGCTGTGACTCCCCCCAAAACCGCAGAACGAGAACCACTTTCTAGATCTTCTTTATGTTCATTACCCGGCTCACGAAAATGAACTTGGCTATCAATGATACCGGGTAAAATATGCAGGCCTGTACAGTCAATTACCTCACAAGCAGATGCACGTGTAAGATCACCAATTTCAGCAATTTGACCATTCACCACACCAATATCACGCTTACCGCTTCCATCGTGATTAACAAGCGTTGCGCCTTTAAAAATTGTATCAAATGTTTTAAACATAACCGTGCTCCCTACATGCCGCCTTCTTATCGATTATGCAACTCTGGGCAGAAAGGCAAGTATCATGGTCGAAAAACAAAACGCTCTTAGCCTAAAAAACCGTAAAATTATTAAAGTGACCGGCGAAGAAGCTACGCATTTCTTGCAGGTTCTTATCACCACAGATATAAAAAAAATGAGGCCACAAGAACTCCTCCCAGGTGCTCTTCTATCCCCACAAGGAAAAGTCGTTGCTGATTTTCTTATTAGCAAAATAAACAAGGGCTACATGATCGATATTGATGCGCTCTTAGCTGACTCCTTTCAGAAACGTCTTATGCTTTATAAATTACGTAAAGAAATAGAAATTACACAACCATTACAAAAAGATATAACAATTTGTTGGGAAAATAAAATAAGTATATCAGATTCTGTTTTAAGTTTTTCTGATAAGCGATTTCCAATAAAAGAAAAAGTCTTAAGATATTACGGAAAAACATCCCTATCTGCTCCAAAACGCAACGACAACTGGGACCGAATGCGTATTCGTTACGCGATCGCAGAAAGCGGCCATGATTATGAAATAGGAAAAGTTTTTCCCCACGATATTAACTATGACCAAATCAATGGACTAGCATTGAACAAAGGTTGTTATATCGGGCAAGAGGTTATTTCGCGGATGCACCATCGTAAAATAATTCGTCGTCGTCTTTTAATCGTCAAAAGCCGATATAACTTAACGCCAGGCTCCACTGTTACAGCAGGAGCAAAAAAGCTAGGACAATTGGGAACATGTGCTACAAATGAAGCTCTAGCTTTAATGCGCATTGACCATGTGAAAGACGCAATGAACGAAAATATTCAAATCACTGTAGATAATCTTCCTGTAACAATAAACATCCCAGAAAATGTGAATTTTACTTTCCCTGAGAGCACTGCAGAGACCGCTGATGGCTAAAGCTGAATCATCACAGAAGTCGGAGCAACACACATTGAGCGGAGCATGCTTCCGAACTGACTGTTTGGTTTACTGACTTCTATTGCTCTTTCGATACTGAAATAGAAGACATCGCTATCCGCAGCTTCGTCCGTGTCGGGAGTCAGAGTGGTTAGAGACAAGACAGATGCGCTCACCTTTCTGTACAACATTCGCTCTTGATAGGATAAAAATTTCAGAAATTTTTGTACAATCCCTTCATGACGAATATCTCTTTTCTCTTCTCCACGATGCATCAAAATACACCACGGAAGATATATTTTGCCTTTTAAAGCTATTCGCGTCGCCGCTTTTTATAAAGCCGCTGCCTTTTTGGCTGTAATGCGGAAGAAGCTTGCCTCTATTTTGACTCTCAAAATAATATTTGCTTAATTGAACTCAATTTGCAATTGTGCCCCACGCAATAAATTAAATATGCCTCTTTAATCCACTTTTAACGACATTAATATTTCGAGGATTATTCCTGATCATCTATCTTCCGTCATAGATAAAAAGACTCTGCAAAGCACCTCGCCCTATATCTTTACCTCTTCGACGAAGTAAAAAATTATGCCAATTACCCGCGATTTTAGCAAAACATCATTTCATTCCTGTTTTCAATGACATATATTCGAAAAAGCTGCTTACTACCCCACTCTTTATCGTGCCCACGCTCCACTTGAGACCGGTCAATGAATAGAATAATTTTTATCTCTTTTAAACTGTTATATCGTAGATATCGCAAACTCTGTAATTGCTTATTTAAGCATTGCCCTGTAGTCTGATCATATGAAAAGTTAACACTCTAAAACCTAGATAAGCCTTAAAAATATGTATGAATTACATCAACTAAAGGCGCAGATTTCATTATACAATGAATAATACATTTAACTATTTTGTAAAATACAAAAATAGCTTTGACGAAATATAAAAAAGGCGCACTTGAACCAATATTTTTTATATTAGGATATTAAGCTCTAACGGCAATCAACCACTCCTGCAAGATTTTTTCTTAACCTAAGTTTATTTGAGTTTATAAATTTCTGCATCAGTTGGAAAAGCACGCGATTTAACATCTTCTGCGTAATTTCTAATTGCCGCTTCCGCCGCTTGTTCCAAAACACCGTAGCGTCGCACGAACTTAGGCACCCAAGCGCCGTAACCTAGCATATCTTCCATCACTAAGATCTGTCCATCGCACTGATTGGATGCACCAATGCCGATAGTAGGGACAGAAAGATTCTTCGTAAGCTCCACTGCTAATGGTTCCACTACCCCCTCCACAACAACGGCAAAAGCGCCTGCTTCTTCAATTGCTATTGCATCAGACTTAATCTTTAGCCAATCGCTTTTGTCGTATCCTTGTGTCTTAAAACCACCAAAACGATTAACTGCCTGCGGAGTAAGACCAATGTGGCCCATAACTGGAATACCGCGTTTATGCAAAAACTCAATTGTTTTCGCTATATAAATTCCACCTTCAAGCTTGACAGCACCGCACCCTGTCTCTGCAATAATACGTGACGCATTCAAAAAAGCCTGTTCTGGACTTTTTTCATAAGAACCAAAAGGCATATCAATGACCACAAGCGCCCGCTTAGACCCGCGCATAACCGCTTGTCCATGTAAAATCATCATATCTACAGTAACAGACAAAGTTGTTTCAAACCCGTACACAACCATACCAACACTATCACCGACTAAGAGAAAATCGCAATATGGATCGGCAATTCGCGCACTATAAGCCTGATAAGCGGTCAGAGAGACAATCGGCTCTTGCCCCTTCCTTGATTGTATGTCAAAAGCGGTAACACGCTTTATAGTTTTATGCGAACTCATTTCTACAGCCCTTCTTATCGCAGTGTATATTGGTCAAGGAGCCTGACTCCTCCAAAGCGGATGGTTAACAATAACACCGCAGGCGCGCTTAATTTCCCTTTAACTGCGTGTAAAGTCTCCATATCTCGTACATCTATCGCTTCAATGACAGCGCGCGGTTCCCGCTGTAAAACAGAGCGAACAATTTTACGCAATTTATTAACTGACCGTTCACCTTGACGGTAGAGCCTCTCAGCGGCTTTGCCGCTCTCAGGAATAATTTTTGCAGCTTTACGGTCTTCTAATGCTAATAGCTGATTGCGCGAAGAACTAGCTACACCATCCGCATCGCGCAAAATAGGCATACCGATAATTTCGACAGGAAAAGCTAAATCTTCAACCATGCGACGAATAATCAAAATTTGTTGAAAATCCTTTTCCCCAAAAAAAGCCTTATCTGGCTGAACAATGTTAAAAAGTTTAGCAACAACGCTGGCAACACCGCAAAAATGCCCTGGGCGCAACTTTCCCATCGAAATACGCGATAGTTTTTTTACCTCCACGATTGTATCATTTCCCGGCGGCCACATCTCTTCCGTAGAAGGCGCAAAAACGTACTCGATACCCGTTTTTTTTAACAAAATACAGTCACCTGTTAAATCTCTTGGATATTTATCAAAATCTGCACGAAGATCAAATTGCTTCGGATTAACGAAAATAGAGACTAATACTCGATCACACATTGCCTTTGCCTGCTGCACTAATGCAATATGCCCATCATGCAATGCCCCCATGGTCGGCACAAGACCAATAGACAGTCCTAAACGCCGTTCTCCTTCTATATACCGGCGCGTTTCAGCAATTGTTGTCAAAAGTTGCATATTTATCTTCATCCATTTCCATTAAATCAGCAAATTATTGCTTGCGTATGAAATCGTCGCCTAAATAATTCTATTAAATTAACACGAACTACCGGACGTTTTACACCTCGCGGTTCCAAAACGTAGCGCATTAAAAAAAAATCTGTTAGAGCGAACCCATTTCTTATATCATTAAAATCAGCAGGGCGACGAGTTCTTTGTGCAAGGAACTGCGGTAAAGGTAAAAGTTTATCTTTCCAAGGGTGCCCTGCTTCTCCGCACACAGCACGCCCCGATTTCGGCGATACGTAACAAAGTCCTTCACGACGACCAGTTACAACACAACAAGATAAATCGAGGCCAAAGCCAAGTTCTTCAAGAAGCCGCATCTCAAAACGTATAAGCAATTCGGCATTCACAAACGGCTCACTGAAATTTTGCATAAAAAGATGCAAAATATCGTATAAAACAGGGTGAGGATCACGCTCAGGGAGAAGCCGAAAATAAAAAGCCATCAATTGCAAAGCATAAAGCGCCTCCGGAAAAAGCATCAACTGTGAAGCGCGTAAATTAAGTGCTTCAAGCCTAAATAACCCTAAATGTTCATCCAAGCGCGCCCACCATTCAGCCTCTACGAAATTCCCAGACTGAAGAAGAGCGGCCATACGACGGGAACGCCCTCCTTTTACCACTCCTGTGTAACGGCCACGTTGACGCGTTATAATTTCAAGAATAACACTCGTTTCGCCGTACTGGCGCGCGCCGAGGATAATAGCTTGCTCTTTCCATTTCATTTTATTTAAGAAAAATCTAACCTCATTTCACGGTAGCGTTCTGGATCAGAAGTCCAATTGCCACGCACTTTCACAAATAGAAAAAGATGGACCTTCTGCTGCATAATTTCCATTAATTCTCTGCGTGCTGCCTGGCCAATTTCTTTAATCGTGTTACCCTTTGCTCCTAAAACAATTTTTTTCTGGTTATCACGCTCTACGTAAATGACTTGGCTTATTTTAACTGAGCCGTCCTTATGCTCCTCCCAATTTTCTGTTTCGACTGTGGAGGAATAAGGAAGTTCTTCATGAAGGCGAAGAAAAAGTTTTTCGCGCGTAATTTCTGCAGCAAGCTGACGCATCGGCATATCTGAAACTTGGTCTTCTGGATAATACCACGGCCCTTCCTGCATTATCGAACTCACATAATCAAGCAAATCCCTGCACCCCGAACCCTTTAAAGCCGAAATCATAAATGTCCGCAAAAATTCTACCCGCTTATTAATTTCGGCGGTTAGCGCCAAAAGAGACGATTTAGTTACTGTATCGATCTTATTAAGGACGAGAATTTTATCCTGTTCGACACTTTTCAAAATATCCAAGATCGCATCAACTTCATGCGAAAGACCACCCTTAACATCAACTAAAACCAAAAGGAGATCAGCATTCCTCGCGCCGCCCCAAGCAGTAGACACCATGGCACATTCTAATCGCTTTTGGGGACGAAAAACACCCGGTGTATCGATCAACACAATCTGTGCATTATTATGAATAACAATACCGCGCACCAAAGTTCGCGTTGTCTGTACTTTATGAGTCACGATTGAAACCTTCGTTCCGACCAACTGATTAACCAAAGTCGACTTACCGGCGTTAGGCGCCCCGATTAGCGCGATAAAGCCGGAGCGTGTTTTAGCAATATCACTCACGACTATTTTTCCCTGATTCTTCCCATACACCTTCACGCCGCAAAACTTTTTCAGCAGCTACTCTCTCTGCATGCCGCTTAGAATTACCTCGCCCAATTTCGGGCGCAAAACCGGAGATACTTAACTCTACTACAAAAACAGGATCATGATCCGGACCACAACGCTTTACGACCCGATAATGCGGCTGCGCACTATCTTGCGTATGAGCCCACTCCTGCAGCTCTGTTTTAGCATCACGTCGGCCCGCATCCATTTTTTTTGCACGATCTCGCCAATATCTTTGAATAAAAGGCCGAACGCTCTCTAATCCGCCATCAAGATACATGACAGCAATTAAAGCCTCGACGACATCAGCGTGCATATTAGCAAGCCGGCGACCTTCTAAATTTTTCATTTCGAAACCGACATGAATCATATCGGGTAATCCCATTTCTAACGCAATATCAGCGCATGTTTGCGCGTTCACCAAACCGTTTAAGCGTACCGATAATTCACCTTCGCTAGCCTGCGGAAAAAACTGATACAGCATCTCCGCAATTAAAAGTCCGAGGACCCGATCACCTAAGAACTCCAACCGCTCATAATTGCCCCGCCCTAGCTCTTGTACACTAGAATGCGTTAACGCCCTTTTTAGTTCATCTTCATCTTTGAAGCTATGCCCCGTCAATTTTTTAAGCCGGTCAATGACTGAATGCTTCATTATAGACAGCCCCTACTTAATCAAAGGGGAGATAACGGACAGTAGCAACGAAAGAAAACAAGCGGTTCCAGCGCACATCAAACGGCCAACGCCAAAATTGCCAGGCACTCGAACCGTTGCTAATGGAGAAGAAAATCAGGTTAGCCCGACCAATGAGATTTTCTTCTGGCACATAACCAACGTCCAAGCGACTATCATCTGAATTATCACGATTATCACCCATCATAAAATAATGCCCCGGAGGAACCTCAAAAACTTTTGTTTCATCAAATTGCGAAGAAAAACCTAGATCAAGTGTATCATAACTCACGCCATTAGACAGTGTCTCGCGATAAACATCAACGGGGCGGCTTACTTCTGTTACGTCAGAATCATTAACCTGCCCCATAAATTGACGTGGGACAGCTTCACCATTGATATAAAGCACACTTCCACGAATTTGAATACGATCACCGGGTAATCCAACGACGCGTTTAATATAATCGATGTCTGGATTGCTTGGTAAACGAAAAACCACAACATCCCCACGCTTAGGCTGAGATACCCAGATACGCCCAGAAAAAATAGGAGGAGAAAAAGGTATTGAAAAACGAGAATACCCATAGGCATATTTGGAAACAAAAAGATAATCCCCTACCAATAAAGTCGGACGCATCGAACCAGAGGGAATACTAAAAGGCTGAAAAAAGAGCGTACGGATAACTGCAGCTAAAAATAGAGCCTGAATCAGGACGGAAATAAATTCAAAGATCTCGCCTTTTTTCTTCTTGTTTATGGCTTTTTCTTCTTGGCTCATCATATACTGCCTTCTCGTTATGGACAAAATTCACTTTCTAATCATAATGCTCAAATAATAAAAGCACAATCTCTCACGAGACCCTCCCACGCGGAAGCGCTTCTATAATAACAAACGCTTGCGCCCAAGGAAAATCATCCGTTATGCTAAGATGAATGACCGCATCGTGACCGGGGGGCAGCAATTTTTGTAACCGCGTTTGCGCGCAGTTCGTCAACTCCATAACCGGCTTCCCGGATAACAAATTAATCACCCCTATATCTTTCCAACTAACACCGCAGGCGATTCCCGTTCCCAAAGCTTTAGCACACGCTTCTTTAGCGGCAAATCTTTTAGCGTAAGAACAAGAGCTTTTTCGGAGATTTTTTGACCTGTCCTGTTCAATATCTGTAAAAACGCGTTGGATAAAGCGGTCCCCGTGACGAATCAGAATCTTTTCGATCCGCCTTATATCGATTACATCGTTCCCGATCCCGATAATCATAATGCATCGCCTGAACCGTCTTGCTGCAAATGCATTTTTTTCATCATCTTTTGGTACCGCTTTTGTTGGAAACGGGCCGTCGTTCTGTAAATGCCCATATAGGACAAGCCACTAAAAATAAAACCCAAAAGAACGCTGCCTAGAATCACCGGCATCATAATCAAATCCCATGTATTCCCAAAAACCAGCCACACTTCTGAGAACGTTAAACTTCCGAGCATAGTACGAACTTGAGAAAGAGAAATTTCATTAATATCGCGAAAAAATGATAAAAAAAGGTAACCTATCTTATAATCTGCCATAATAATAGGTAGAAATGTCAGTGGGTTGGAAAAAACGGTTCCGATGATCGCCGCAGCGAAATTTCCGCGCAAAATCCAAGAAAAAAATACTGCGAAAACAATATGTAGTCCAAAAAAAGGCGAAAAGGCTAAAAAAATCCCGATGGAAAACCCTAGCGCCACTTCATGAGGCGCCGCCGATATACGCAAAATACGTTCACGCATATAGAAAAACGAACGAAACGGCCGCAACAAAAGTCGGATGCACTCGCTAAAATTTACTGATTTTCTATGACGAGAAAGCATATTATTCTTACACATACCCCATGCAAACAAAACGACCTTTGTTACTCAAACCGACTCCGCCGGGCCCCTGCCACAAAAATAAAGCAACATCAAGATAACTAAATACCCCGGCTTCCTAGCTTAACTGCTGGAAGCGCAGAAAGTTCAACGGGTAGCGCGTCACTAGCATAAGATGCTATTTCGTATTCAGCAAGTGCAATTAATGGAACTCCGACATCAACCTTACCGCCGGAACGATCAAGGATACACGCACTTGCCACGACATCTGCTCCTGCTGTAAGCAGCGCCTTAACCGTCTCACGGATGGAAAGACCGGTCGTCACGATATCTTCAACAACTACAACTTTCGCGCCTTTTTCAATTTCGAAACGGCGCAACTGAAATATACCATTTTCGCGCTCGACCCAAATAGAAGGAACACCGAGATGGCGCGAAGTTTCGTAAGAAGGAATAAGACCACCAATTGCAGGTCCGACTAAATAATCAATTTTTCCTGGAACATACTTCTTAATTTTTTGAGCTAAGCCATAACACAGCTTTTCAGTTAAATCAGCGCGCATAAACACTTTCGCTTTCTGCATATAAATAGCGCTATGGCGGCCTGATGTTAAAATAAAATGCCCTTCCAGGACAGCATTTGCCTCTTTGAAAATATCAATTACATCTTGTGTATTCATTGTAAAATCTCTTATCTTATCCGTGAACCCTACGTACAGTACTAACTGAACTTAATTTTTTTAACTGAGAAAGAATACACTTTAAGTGTTTTAAATCCCTAACTTTTAGATCAATCATAATTTCTGTGAAATCTAGCTCTGTACGAACTAAAGATAAATTCTGGATATTAGCATCATTCACAAAAATGACCTGGGTTACTTCGGCCAAAGAACCAGGACTATTAGCAGCCAAAATACCGATTCGCGTGAGAAAACGCTCACTTATTTCAGGATCAATATCCCAACGTACATCAATCCACCGTTCTGGTTGATCATCATAAGCCATCAAAGTCGAAGACTGAATTGGGTAAATAATGATGCCTGCACCTGGCTGCATAATGCCGACAATTCGGTCCCCTGGCACAGCACCCTCAGGAGAAAATCGCACCGGGATATCTTCATGAGTTCCCCGAATAGGTAACGCCTTATATTGCTTCTCTTCCCCCGAAGGAGTGTTTTTTTCATTTCTGAGTACCTTAAAAATCATGCCTCGGGCATTCGCAATATCAAACCAGCTTTCTTTTTTATGTTTCAAAGGCGTTTTTTGTACTACGCTGTGACCTTGATAATCTGGGTAAACCGCTTTCAGGACATCGAGAGAAGCTAATTCGCCACGTCCAACGGCAGCTAATACATCTTCTACATCTTTGCGCGCCAAGCGCGGCAAAACTTGTTGAAGTATCTCTTTCGAAAATTGTTTTCCCGCACATTCAAATGAACGCTCAAGGATACGATAACCTAAACCAGAATACTGCTTATGTACCGCTGCGCGTGTTGCTCGACGAATCGCTGAACGCGCTTTCCCCGTTGCTACAAAAGCTTCCCATGCAGCCGGCGGAACTTGAGCCTGCGAACGTATAATTTCAACCTCATCACCATTTTTTAATTTAGTCATTAAAGGCATAATACGGCCATTAATTTTTACTCCTACGCAAGAATCACCGATATCAGTGTGAACTGCGTAAGCAAAATCAATAGGCGTAGCGCCTTTCGGGAAAGCAATCAGCTGCCCTTTCGGCGTAAAACAAAAAACTTGATCTTGAAAAAGTTCAAGCTTTGTATGCTCTAAAAATTCTTCTGGATTATCACCATCCGATAAAAATTGAATCGTCTGACGTAACCACGCGTAAGCGTTGGTTTCATTCGATAACTTTGAAGTAGAATAATTAGAACCACGGTCCTTATAAATAGAATGCGCTGCAACGCCATATTCGGCAATTTCATCCATAGCTTCGGTTCTAATCTGTAACTCCACACGTTGCCCTGAAGGACCGACAATCGTTGTGTGGATTGAACGATAATCATTTTGTTTGGGTATTGAAATATAGTCCTTAAAGCGGCCAGGAACCATCGGCCACGTCGTGTGGATAATGCCGAGAGCGCGATAACAATCATCCACAGTCTCAACGATCACGCGAAATCCAAAAATATCAGACAATTGCTCAAAAGATAACGCCTTATTCTCCATTTTGCGAAAAATTGAATAAGATTTTTTCTGGCGACTTTTAACATCCGCTTTAATACCGCACTCAGAAAAAAGCTTCATCAATTCGTTTTCGATTGTCGACAGTAAATCACGGTTACGCTTCGATAATTCAGAGAGTCGGTCAGTAATAACACGATAACCTTCCGGATTTAAATACAAAAAAGAAAGGTCCTCTAGCTCTTCGCGCATATCCTGCATGCCCATGCGACCAGCGAGCGGCGCATAAATCTCCATTGTCTCCTCAGCAATTCGCAAACGCTTATCATCACGCATAATAGCGAGAGTACGCATATTATGAAGGCGATCTGCAAGTTTGACTAATAGAACACGAACATCATCAGAAATAGCAATGAGAAGTTTGCGCAAATTTTCCGCTTGCACCGCCTTTTTGGAAACAAGATCGAGCTTATTGAGCTTTGTAAGTCCTTCAACTAATTTGCCAATTTCGGAGCCAAAAAACTGATCAATTTCGGCCCGTGTAGCGCTTGTATCTTCAATGGTATCATGCAAAAGGGCAACAGCGATCGTCGCCTCGTCTAAACGCATATCCGTTAAAATAGCGGCAACTTCCAAAGGGTGAGAAAAATACAAATCACCCGACGCACGTTTTTGATGAGCGTGCTTTCTCATTGCGTAGGCATAAGCTTTATTCAGCAAAGCCTCGTTTACATCGGGCTTATAACGCCGTACACGCTCAACAAGCTCGCACTGACGCATCATACAGGCGTGTCCTTCAAAATTTTATTACCCAATCACTCTCGAGTATTCCACCGATAAAAGACAAAAAAATGGCCCCGATGGTGACGCATATCACTTGAAAATTAATAATCGTCACTTTTTTCCGGCATAACTAAACCCTCAATACCCGCCAAAAGATCCTCTTCTGACATATGATTAAAGGAACAGCTCTCTCCTTCTAATTGCGTGTCAAAAACACCCTCAGCTCCACCTGAATGAGAAATAAATTCAGTCGCCGCTTCCGGCTCATCCACTTCCACGTATTTTTGCAATGAATGAATGAGGTCCTCTTTTAAATCCGCAGGCGATAATGTTTCATCGGCTATCTCACGCAAAGCGACGACGGGATTCTTATCATTATCGCGATCAACTGTAATCTGCGCGCCCTGCGAAATCTGACGCGCCCGATGCCCAGCTAAAAGTACCAACTCAAAACGGTTATCTACTTTATCGATACAATCTTCTACTGTCACGCGAGCCATTTATGCATCTTTCCCAAAAGTCCAAAAATTCCACGACCGGCGCGAAGTATATACAATAATCAAAACGAAACACAAGAAAAACAACTCACGCTTCAGCATTTTTTTGCTCAAGGAGCTTGTTTATAAAATAATTTTTGAACTCTTTGTATAATTTAAAGTGGGTGAGACTTCTTATCGTAGATTTCACTCTGAATAAAACAACGTTAATGCAAGACAAAAAATGGGCCATTTAAATATTAATAGCTGTTTATAGCTTATGAAGGCCTCCCAAGCTTGCAGATTTTGTGCCGACTTGATAATTTCTTAATAACGACGATCCAGTAGCCTTTAATATTGTACCCAGAAAATATGTTAGTAAAACTAAGAGCCTTACGCTTTTTCAGTACTGCATGATTAACAGTTTATTACCAAGCTAGATTTTTATCTATTATAATATAACCGGCAATGTTTTATGTTAAGTCACGTTGCGGAACAAGTCATTGTATTAATTGCGGAATTGTTTGTAAATAAAGTCCGCGATATATTATAAAGACAACCCGAAAAGAGTTTTTAGAAAAATAGTTGATACCTGCCGTTATGAATAGTGAATCGATGTCTCTTTGCCCTGAGCCGCCAGAAAATTGTAACTTATGTCCTCGCTTGCACAGTTTCATCGCTAACTGGCGCATAAAAGAGCCTCGTTGGCACAATGCGCCCGTAAAGCCATTTTTTCCCTATAAAGGTGCGACAACAACACGCCTGCTTATCGTGGGGCTCGCGCCAGGATTACGCGGAGCAAACAGAACTGGGCGCCCTTTCACAGGTGATTATGCCGGCCAATTACTTTATTCAACTTTGAAGAAATTTGGTTTTGCACGAGGCACTTTTGAAGCAAAACCAGATGATGATCTCGAATTGATCGACGCCGCAATTGTAAACTCCGTACGTTGTGTTCCTCCAGAAAATAAACCGACCGGCGCTGAAATCAGCACTTGCCGATATTTCTTTTCACCTCTTCTAACAAACCTTCCTCAACTTAGAGCCGTTATAACCCTCGGTACCATTGCCCACCATTCAACTATACGCGCTTTAAATGCAAAAATTTTAGCACACCCTTTCGGTCACGGAGAAACAAGTGACATCGGCAAACTACGCATTTTTTCAAGTTATCACTGTTCGCGCTACAACACCAATACCGGCCGTCTAACAGACGCTATGTTTCATCAGATTTTTCAAGCAGCAAAAACATATTTGGATCAATGCTGAAATCTTGTAGAACACACTAAAAATATAAAGTGTACAAACCAACCTCATCATCCACATTTTTTTAAGATTCTTGCTTTTTCACGTCCCCAATCGCGCTTCTTTTCTGTTTCGCGCTTATCATGAAGCTTTTTACCACGCGCTAAAGCGATCTCCAATTTAACACATCCTCGTTCATTAAAATAAAGCTTGAGCGGGACGATAGTCATTCCTTCACGAGAAATTGCTTTCGAAAAACGCGCCATTTCACGCTTCGAAATTAATAATTTACGCAAGCGACGCGGTTCATGATTAAAACGATTAGCCTGCGTATATTCTGGAATATAGCTGTTAATCAACCACAGCTCTCCATCTTCAAAACTAGCGTAACTTTCCGCAATATTAGCATGATTAGAACGCAAAGATTTAACTTCTGTTCCGCATAATACGAGGCCAGCCTCAAGATTATCAAGAATTTCAAAATTGAAACGAGCCCTGCGATTGTCTGCTATCACTTTTCGCACTGACACGGCTTTTTTTTTATTCACGACCACTTTAACACCATTTTATTTTTTAATGAGACCAGCATGTTGCAGAGCCGCATCAATAATTTTTTTTGTACTATCTTCTAATGGAAGCATCGGTAAACGGACGCTATCACGGCAAAGCCCCAATTTTGCAGCAGCGTATTTAATACCTGCCGGACTCGGCTCGATGAATACCCCGCGATTTAAAGGCATCAGGCGATCATTCAGCGCTAACGCTGCTTTATAATCACCACGGCGGCAAGCAGCATAAAGCTCTACACAAAGTTTTGGGGCAACGTTAGATGAAACTGAAATACATCCTGCTCCCCCGTGGGCATTAAAGCCTAATGCCGTACTATCGTCACCAGAGAGCTGTATAAAGTCTTCCCCGCATTTTTTCCTTTGCTCGCTCACCCGTCCAATTTTACTTGTTGCATCTTTAACACCGATGATATTTTTAAAGTCTTGGCGGAGATTTTTCATAGTTTCTACAGTCATCTCGATAACAGAACGACCAGGAATGTTATAAATTATAATTGGGATAGAAATAGCTTTCGCGATAGCAGCAAAATGAGCATACAATCCCCGCTGATTAGGTTTATTATAATAAGGAGTTACCACCAAAACCGCATCGACGCCCGCTTTTTCGGCATGTTGTGCGAGATCAATGGCTTCGTCTGTACTATTTGACCCAGCCCCCGCGACGACGGGAACGCGTTTAGCAACCTGCTCGACACATAATTCTACAACTCGCTTATGCTCTTCATGGCTTAAAGTCGGCGACTCGCCTGTTGTGCCAACGGGACTCACACCGTCCACGCCCTCCTTAACTTGCCATTCGACGAAATTACAAAACGTTTTTTCATCGACGGCGCCATTTTCATCAAATGGCGTGATAAGCGCAGTCACCACTCCCTTGAGCATGATAAACTCCTTTTGTAATGTTGAACTTCATTCTAAGATAGCCTTCCAAATTACCGATTATAGAGCGTAATCTTTCTGGATAATTGAAACAACACAAATTTTACACCTCCCCTCGCAACGCAAGCGTACGCTTTTTAGCTCTGAGTATCCCCTAAAAGCACCAATGATACGTTAACACGTCTTTCATGCTTCTGCTTTAAAACTCACTAAAAAATGCTAAAAAGCAGGATTTCAAGGCCTTTTCTCGATGCGTGCATTCTTCATACAATTTTTTGTACTAATTTTGATTTTGTTAATGTTGGCCGCAGGAATTTTGTTTCCGAGTGCATATGCGCAAACGGTTTTTTTACCCGAAAAAATACCAGTCCCTCTGTCTCACCCTTACCCCCTTGCAACGACAAAAAAACATAAAAATCCGCTTAAACCGGCCCGTGATATACTCGATAAAACTCCAACTATTAGTAGCCCTACTGCAGCCAACCAGCTTAAAATCGGTCTAGACGCTCTTAAAAATAACAATATCACGAAAGTAATAGCTATTCGCAACACAATGGCCAAAGATAGCCTTGAGCGCCAAATTTTAATGTGGGCAATCGGTACATCAGGTCAGCCGGACATACCCAGTTCTGAGCTACTTAGTGCCCTTAAGGAATTGAAAGAGTGGCCTGGCTTATCTATCATACGGCGCAATGCTGAGCGTGCTTTTGTTAACGAAACAAGTTCTGCACAGGCAATTATTCAAAAATTTGCCCGCCATCTTCCCTTAACTACACAAGGCACGGCGGCGTTTGCTCAAGCACTCATCGCAACCGGACAAACTGCCCACGCACGAAAAATCATTGTACCATTGTGGTATAAAGCGAAACTCAGCGCGCAAGAAGAAGAGCTTATCCTTAAAAAAGCGGGTGCTGTATTAAAACCCATTGATCACCTAAAACGCATGCGGGTTATGCTTTATGCACGCCGTTTTAATTCAGCCAAACGAGTTGCAAAATTAGCCCGCGCCCAATCTCTTTTTGACGCTTTTATTGCAGTTGAAACAAATAATCCCCGAGCTGCACAAAAATTACAGGCCGTTAACAGATCATGGAAAAAAGATCCTCTTTTACAATTTGCTCAAATTCGCTACCTTAGACGAAACAAGCAATACAATGCTGCAGCAACGCTTATGCTGAAAGCACATCAAAATTCAGCGTGCCTCATATGCTCTGATGCATGGTGGGTGGAACGACGTGCTCTTTCTAGAGAAATGATTGATTTAAATAAACCTCAAATCGCATACCAAATCGTTGCAGCCCGCGGCGACTCAACGCCTGAATCGATGGTAGATGCTGAATTCCACGCGGGATGGTACGCGCTACAGTTCCTTCATAATGCTAACTTAGCGATGCATCATTTTATGCGCATTCTCCAATTGTCCTCGACCCCTCTTTCAATATCTCGCGGCTATTATTGGGCAGGAAGAACAGCAGAAATTTTAGGCGAACATGAAAAAGCTTCGCGTTATTTTTACCATGCCTCTCACTTCAGCAAAACTTATTATGGCCAATTAGCAGCTTCGCGACTTAACCAAAAAAAACTTAAGATCTCCTTCCCCAAACCAACAACTATCGACCGGGAGCATTTTAGCGCACGAAAAGCTGTCCAAGCTATTCAATGGCTTGAAGCCGCCGGCTATGTTAATTTTTCTAAGATTCTTTATAGGGAGCTCAGCAAAAAAATAGAGAGTCCGGGCGAATTAGCCCTTCTAGCTGTTATGGCAGAAAAAAAAGGTGATTATAATACTAGCCTCATAATCGGTAAAATCGCTGTTTTTCAGGGGAAAAATGTTGGTGCACTTTCCCACCCTATCGGAGCTATTCCAGCGTCCGCCAATATCCTTGCAGCGGAAAAAGCACTCATCTATGCTATTGCGCGCCAAGAGAGCGAATTTAACCAAAAAGCCGTATCAAAAGCTGGTGCCAGAGGCATATTACAATTACTACCTACAACAGCGCAAGCGCTCGCAAATAAGTATTCCATTGCATGGTCACCTAAAAAATTCACCAGTGATATTAGTTATAATACTACATTAGGCTCTCGTTTTTTAAGCGAGCAATTAGAACGTTTTAACGGATCTTATATATTAGCTATCGTCAGTTATAACGCGGGCCCCCGTCGCGTTGATGAATGGATAAGCCGTTATGGCGACCCTAGAGGCCAACCCCTCAATAAAGTTATTGATTGGATTGAGCGCATCCCCTACGCAGAGACACGTAACTACGTCATGCGTGTTATGGAAAATTATGAAATTTACAAAGCACGACTCACCGGAGAAATAGATATCAAAATTGATCTTATTTCTGGTCATTAAAACCCCTCCGCTTAGAGGCTCTTCTCCGTCTCCTATATCACAAACCGCAATATCGTGAAAATTATAATAAAGTGAGCGACCCCTAATCGCTCTTCAAAGCCATCTCCTACATAAAACGAAATCAATTTACTTCGGGTAAATACCGGCCAATTTTAGCTAAATATCCTCTGCAAAAACAGACTATTTTTTTAAGAAATTTTTCCCTCACAATAATGAGAACTGTGTGAAATTCAATTGAATATTAGAGATACTCTAATAATTTTGTTTGCCTTTGAAACAGGGGGAGGAGGAAAAATACCAACACGCTGGAGCGCTGTTATAGCCAACTGATCAAGTTCGTGATCACCGGAAGAAACCGCAACGCGGCTAGAAAAAATATCCCCCTGTTCATGCACCTTAAATTCTAGCTGCACCACCCCTTTTGCAAGACCGATACGTTGCCTCGCAAGGTAACCCTTTTGTCTTTCTAACTGCGCCTGTACCTTTGCTAACCATTGCATTGGAGATGAACCAGCAAACACAGCGGTACCGTTTCCATTATCAGTGGCAAAAGTAGCAGATAAGCGTCCCCTTTTTGTATTTTCATTTTTTGCCGTAGTTTTTAATGTCGGGGACGGTTGTTTAACAAAGGCTCCGCGCTCTGTTTTAGAGGAAAAAAATTTCTTTAAAGGTGTCGGCGCTATGAAATCGCTTTTTTCCTCAATGGATTGGGATTTTTCTCCTTGTACCTCATTTAGCACAGACCTTGAAAATTCCGGCTTTAAAAAGCTGAACGGTGGTACCTCTGAATCTATATCGACATCGGGTAACGCCGCATCAATGGCGGAATGTACGACTTCGTGGGCAAAAGTCAGCATAATTGCCGGTGGATGCACATCATCACTTATGTCGACGCTTTGAAAATAAAATTTTATCCCCAAGGCAATATGCAAAGAAAGAGCACTAACAAACGCTCCCACCCAAAGAGTTGGTAGTAACTCAGTATGCGCAAAATTCGTAGTTTTCATCCACTGTTCTTTTGAGTCTGATATTAGCACTTAGTATTTTATTAAATAGGCTATTTGCGAATTACAACTTTTTTCTTGACTGTTTTTATCATGTTTAATATGCCTCCTCGTGTTTCTGTATTGAAATCAGATTATTACTGCTTAGCTGTGCGGCTTTTATGCTCAATAAGTTAGGCGCCTTTATGTATGAAGTTTTACCGGGGGGGCGTTTAAGAAGAGGTCATGACGCATTATGCAAATAAGAAGAAAAAATATCTGTAAAAGCTGCGTAGCTTTAAGTACATTACTCATCTGTACACCTTCACTCGTTTTTGCGCAAAACAACAGTGAGCGCATCAGCGTTGATATTTTTGCACAAAGCGATGATAAAAATGTTATTACTGAGCTTAAGCCGATCGTGATCGAAAGAAGCGAAACAGCAGGTGCTTCAGATGCGGCGGCAATCTTAACTGATCGCGAAACTGCTAAAAATTTTGCCCAAAAGCAAGTCGATGATGTCCACGATATTAGCCGCCTTAATTCGTCTATAACTTACAATTCGGATAATGATAGTCTCGTAATTCGCGGTTTGGATGCCAACCGTATTCTAACGACGATAGACGGCGTCATTCTTCCGTGGTTTAATGACGGAGCGCGTGGTGTTAAAGGCGGTAATTTGATGTTTGACTTTAACGCACTTTCCACGCTTGACGTTATTCGAGGATCCGATTCCAGTCTTTATGGATCTGGTGCATTAGGCGCGGTTATCGCTTTACGCACTCTTAATCCTGAAGATCTTCTTACAGAGGGAAAAAGACAAAATAGCCTCGTAAAAGGTGGTTATCATACAGTCGATGACAGTTGGCATATAGACCAAGTTTTTGCAATGAGTGCTGGTCAAACACTTCTGCTTTTTCAAGGATCCCGTGCAGGGGGGCACCAGCGTAAAAATATGGGAACCATAGACGGTTATGGTAATGAGCGTACACGCGAAAACCCCGCTGACTTCAGCCAAGATAATTTTCTTTTTAAAGCTCATCAATATTTCGGTAGCGACCACCGGTTTGGTTTTACAGTAGAACGTTTTGCCTATAATAAAGATATTCATTCACTAAATGCTTCATCCGCAACATACTTGCCAGGCTCTGTTTATAATGAAAAAAATAAACACCGCGAACGTTTTTCGCTTTCCTATGATTATAATGGCGGTGGAGATGCTATTTTTGATAGATTTCACGGGCAACTTCATTGGCAAAAGTGGCGCAATAATCAAATCTTAGAAGGGTATCGTGTTAGGCAGCCAGAAGGGGATTATAAAAGAGATAATCTCGTACGTGATATAAATTACGGCCTTAGTGCTGAAGGCCTTAAACATGTGGATACCGGCAACGTAAATCACGCATTTAAATTCGCTGTAAATGTTTTAGAATCTAAATTCCACCAATATTCATACGGTAAAGATAACTGTCATTTAAAAGAAAATGCGCGTGGATGCGCCTTTTTACACACCAACCAGTCGGATGCGCCGGATACGAATAGCCGTAATTTTGGCCTAGCTTTCGAAGACGAAATTAGTTTTCCCGGTAAACCTTTCCGCGTAACGCCTGGAATCCGCTATGACTGGTATAAGCACGACCCCAAAAAGACGCCTTCTTACAAAAAAATAGTGAGTACCGGGGAACATCCCCCAGTAAATAGCGGCACACATTTTTCTCCGAAATTACGTATAGAATGGGATGTCAATGACCAAACAGTGCTTTACGCTCAATGGGCGCAAGCTTTCCGGGCACCGAGCGTCTCGGAACTCTATCTTACCTATATCAATCCCAGCTTTTACTATATGGCAGGCGATGCAAATCTTAAACCAGAAACCAGCAATGGGTACGACATCGGTGTGAAATATAAAAATGCAAATTTTGGTGGTTCTGTCAGCGCTTTTAATAATCAATATAAAAACTTTATTGACATTATAGACCTGGGACCTTCACAAGAATTTAAGTACGCACGCAGGCATTATGCAAACCGCACGAGTGTACGTATTTCCGGTATTGAGGCAAAAGCATTTTGGACTTTTGGTAACGGCTTCCATAGTAATTTTTCCCTCGTCTACGCACAAGGAAAAGATCTTGATAAAAACGAATATCTTAGCTCAGTCCCACCTTTAAAAACGGTCATTGGACTAGGATATAGCCGAGAAGCTTGGGGTGCAGATGTGATTTTCACCTCAGTAACCAAATTCAATAAGGTAGAAAATAAATCGAGCTACGGGGAAATCCCCAACTACAACCTGATTGATGTGCTGGGGTGGTGGAAACCTTTCGGCGAAAAAGGCCCTATTATAAGGGCTGGCATTTACAATCTTTTGAACAAAAAATATTGGAATGCGACTGATCTTCCTTCTGAGTCTCCTAGTGGAGTAGCACCACCGCCCAAAGATTATTTCAGCCAACCGGGCCGTAATTTTAAGATATCATTCGTGCAGAAATTTTGAGTATCTCTGTTGAATCTTTAACTGGCTTTTAAATTATACCTACGAAAGGACGGGTTGTTGCGTTTCAATTTTCGCTTTTCCTTAAATAAAATAATCAGTGCAGAAATTTTAGCTGTCCCTAATTGGTTAGTTTTTGGCCGTTTTATCACTGACAGCAGAGACGTATTTAATGGCGAGCAGAATCATCATCTACGATGATTCTGTTTACTGCTTAAGCCTGCAAAATTAAAAAAGCCAGTCATAATAAGGAAGGTTTATGTCTTACGCAGCTAAAATGATTATTAATCAGCATAAAGAAAACAAAAAGATGCACAACCGTGATTTTGCTGCTTCAATTAGCATATCTGAGGCAGAGCTTATCGCTGCTTATTGCACGATCGGAAAAGCAAAAAGATTACAGGTTGATGTGGCCGTTCTTCTAGAAAATATTCCTAAAATTGGGACCGTTATGGCGTTAACGCGTAACGAACATGCTGTTCATGAAAGAACTGGCTGTTTTGAAAAGGTTGTGCAAAGCCAACATGTCCCCTTAACACTCGGAGAAATCGATTTGCGTATTTTTCCAAAGCAATGGAAATTTGGTTTTGAATATGAGACAGCTATCCTCGGAAAACCCGCAAAAAGTCTGCAATTTTTTGATCAGCATGGTGTCGCGATTCTCAAAGTTTATTCTCAGAATACGACAAATATGGAAGAATGGAACGCACTTGTTGAAAAACTGCTCAGCAAAACACAGTCGCATATCCTTGACGTTCTGCCCGCTCCAACCCCTACTCAATCTGGTAAAACGGAACTGGCTGTCGGAGAATTTCGAGATCGTTGGAGACAAATGACCGATGTGCATCAACTTTACGAAATTATCTCTGAATTTGAAATAAGCCGACATGATGCCGTAAAATACGCCGGTAGTGAATTTACCGACAGATTAAAAAGGGAATCTGTTGAAACCATGCTGAAAAAAGCGGCACAACAAGAAATACCGATTATGTGTTTCGTCGGCAATAAAGGCTGTATCCAAATCTTCAGCGGACAAATAAAAGAAATCAAGGAAATGGGACCTTGGCTCAATGTTCTTGATCCAAAGTTTCATTTGCATTTACTGGTCTCTGGAATTGATGAAGTATGGCGTGTTAGCAAACCTACCCGGGATGGTTACGTCAATTCACTTGAAGTTTTCGACAAAAATGGTGAAATGATTACCCAATTTTTCGGCCTGCGAAAAAAAGGCCAAAAAGAACGTGAAGATTGGCGTTTTTTATTGAATAGTTTACCTCTAACCCGAAAATAGTAGCGGCTTAAAAGGATAAGATCAAACATGCTCACATCTCTTTCGCGTAGACTATTAAACTTGCTCCTTGTTTGCGTAGTGCCGCCTTTTGCTTATTTTTCTGGACAAGCAATCGCTGAACCAATAACCAATTTTCCCGAAAATGCACGAATTATCTCCATAGGCGGAGCGCTTACAGAAATTATCTATGCATTAGGAGCACAGGATCAACTCATTGCCCGCGATAGTACGAGCATCTACCCGCAAGAAGCACTCAAACTTCCTGAGCTTGGATATATGCGTGCTCTTTCGCCAGAAAGTGTTTTATCGCTCGCTCCAGAAGGTATATTATTGATTGAAGGAAGCGGTCCTCCCTCGACGATCGACATTCTCAAAAAAACGTCAATACCTATAGTGGTTGTGCCAGAAAACTTTTCTCGTGAAAATGTAACAGAAAAAATCCGCCTCGTCGGAAAAGTTCTCCACCGAGAAACACAAGCAACAATGTTGATTGAAAAAGTGAACCGCACCTTTATGGATAATGACATTCTTTTAGAAAAAGTAACCAAGCTGAAGCGCGTCCTTTTCGTTCTATCAATAAAAAACGGACGCGTCATGGCAGCCGGGACGAATACAGCTGCCGATGGCATGATAAAACTCTCAGGTGGTATAAATGTTATCTCTGATTACAAAGGATACAAACTTCTGAATAGTGAAGCCTTATTAAAATCAAACCCCGATGTTATTTTACTCATGAACCACACTGGAAATTCTGTTACTCTGGATAAAATTTTGGCTGTACCAGCAATTCAAGCAACACCTGCAGCACAAAATAACGCTATAAAACAAATGGACGCCGTGTATTTTTTAAGTTTCGGCCCGCGTACCGCAGAAGCGTCAAAAGAACTTATTCATATACTTTACGGTAAAGATGGGAAATAGCATTTTCATGGCTTGTACATTTAAAATGAAAGAAAAGCACGTAAACCGAAAAAAAATTGCTTTATTTAGCTTAATAGTGTTCTTCGTCTTCAGCATTTTCGGAGGGTTATCAAATGGTACGTCGGATGCTTCCATTGTCAACCTCATTCACGCATTTTTTACGCAAGATTTCTCGGTGAGTAGTAAAACACGCGATTACCTTATATTGGTCGATATAAGGATGCCTCGTGTTATTTTAGGAATATTAGTTGGAGCGGCTTTAGCTGTTTCAGGCGTTCTCATGCAAGGGCTTTTCCGTAACCCCCTCGCTGATCCTGGGATTGTAGGCGTATCGGCGGGGGCGAGCCTTGGCGCAGTATTGGCGATTGTTGTCGGTATTATTTTTCCTCTTTCATTTATACCTTTTTTGGAATCTTACGAAATTATCGTAGGAGCCTTTCTTGGCGGACTTTTGTCAACAATTATTCTCTACGCAATAGCAACACATCACAGTTATACCTCTGTCGCAACGATGCTCCTTGCAGGGATTGCTCTCAATGCTTTAAGCGGTTCCGTCGTTGGAATTTTGATTTTTATAGCGAATGACCAACAATTGCGTGATATCACCTTTTGGAACCTTGGCTCTCTCGCAGGTGCAACATGGCTGAAAGTTTGGTTCAGCTTGCCTTTTATTTTGGTTGGTATTTTTTTTTCCCCCTTTTTATCACGAGCGCTTAACGCTCTCTCTCTCGGTGAAGCCGCCGCCGGCCATATCGGCTTTCATATTCAGCGGACTAAAAATATCGCTATTTTAATTGTCGCACTCATGTGTGGTACAGCAGTTGCTGTCAGTGGCGGTATCGGTTTTGTCGGTATTGTGGTTCCACATATTTTGCGCCAGCTCATTGGCCCCGACCACCGCTACCTCGTTCCCTGTTCAGCCCTTTTAGGGGCAACAATATTGATTTCCGCTGACACGCTCGCGCGCTTAATTATCGCCCCCGCAGAATTGCCAATTGGGATTGTCACAGCACTCTTTGGTGCGCCATTTTTCCTTTGGATTCTCGTATATCAACGGGGAGTAAATTTTCCATGATTGAAGCAAAAAATGTCGGCGTCCAATACGGCAAAACACAAATTCTTCACCATATTAACCTCAAAGCTAAAAGTGGTGCCTTTACTATCATAATAGGTCCTAACGGATCTGGAAAAAGCACTTTTATCAAAGCGCTGAGCGGTGATATTCCTTATAGTGGAAAAATAACATTGAATAATCATGAGATTATGCAGACAAAAGCTTGCGAAATGGCAACGATGCGCGCTGTTTTGCCGCAATCAATAACGTTGGCGTTTCCATTTTTAGTTCACGAAGTTGTAAAACTTGGTCTTTCTATTAATCGACTCAACGTTACAAAAACCCAGTTACGTACCCTACCCCAACAAGCTTTGGAATATGTCGGCCTAGCTGACTATGGTAACCGATATTATCATCAATTATCGGGCGGCGAGCAAGCTAGAGTGCATCTTGCCCGCGTACTTTGCCAAATCTTGAAACCCATTCATAAGGGAATCCCTCGTTGGCTAATATTAGATGAGCCTATCGCTAATCTTGACATCCAACATCAGCTTATTGTCATGAATATCGCGCAAAATTTTACCCGTTGTGGCGGTGGCGTTCTCGCCGTTTTACATGATCTCAACCTCGCGGCCCACTACGCAGATGAAATGATATTATTCAAGCAGGGGAAAATCCATTGCAAAGGCAGCGCCTCCGCCGTCTTAACGACGCAAAATCTGCGCGACGTTTACCATTGTTCCTTAGCGGTCTCCGAATTGCCCAAAGCGGGCGTCCCGTTTATTTTACCACAGACAGCCTCCGCCCATGAAACCGCTCCCCCAGGAGCACTAATCTTCCAGCAATAACTTCAAACTTTTGGCGTATTTCTTCTTATTTAATGCAGTTTTATCATTAATGCATCCTTATTATAAGCCGCATTTGCTCGCTTTTTTAGAGAGCTCGGTCAATTTAATTTACCTTTTGCCTCAAATTCGGGTTTCAACGCAGCATAGATTTTAAATATGAGGGCCTAATATATAATGAGACGCAACAAATTCCCGCTTATTAGCTTAAGTATTTTTAAGCTATTTTTATTTTTTTACGTCTTTTTGTTTTCTCTCAATTCTCCTTTTGCTGCTCCTGTTCACCAAAAGCCAACCGATAAGCCTATTGATAAAGCTATTCGCGTTAAGGTTCATAACGGATGGGAATATTGTTACGCTCCGGCATTTGTGGACGGTGAAAGTTATATTTACATTAATGACTGCTCTTCTTCCAGTGTTCAACCTGCTCGCTATGATGTTTTTCAGAGGGTGGCTTGGAAAGTCAGAAATATCTGGTTGTGTATGACAGCTCCTAATTCAGTCACAGGTGTTGGGCGAAAAGCAACGGCAGATTGGGATTATATCAAGCTTAGGCCCTGTGTCATCAACGATCCTAATCAGCGTTGGATTATTACAGGCAGAGTTTTGTACACGGCTGATAAGAAATTTCGTGTTAAAGATCACAAATGGTACGCTTATATCTCCAAAAATGAAGGAGATTACTACGATCATACCTTAAGCCCCTTGATGGATGAATGGATAGACACTATCGCAACTCCTGGTAATATGAGCCTCAAAACTTCCCTAGGCTGGAAATTTACAGGCACTTCCGGCTTCTATATGTATTATATTTCGGATGATGGATCTAAACCTGCAATCTCTGATCTTTATTATAACCCCGAAAATGGCCATATTGCCCGATATTTCCCTTCTGCTGGTCTTCTTTCTTGCATGGCTTCTCAACAATCTTTTTCGGAGAATTGGAACTGGGTAAAATGGTTATATTGCAATGATAATATTCCCAGTAAAAAGGATAGTGGCTACTGGAACGTCTCTCTTTTGGCCGGACGTGAGGGGCCGCTTTTGGACCGAAAGGGTAATTTTTTAAGGGTTACTCAGTATGGTGCCAATTGGGGACGACCTTATACGGTAAAACCTAGTTATCTTAAACAGGACACGGAAAACGCCCCAAAATCTGAATTTGTTTTGTCTTATGATGTTGAACGGTGGAATCGCTATGCTATGGCAAACGCAGAAGATGCCCTTCCATACTGCCCGGCTCCCGGAAAAAAGCAGGATGTTCCCGGATCTAAACAAAGAGTGAAGCGGAATTTGCCTCCTGATTTTGAGCTTACTGAAGAATGGCGGAGGCGACTTTACGATATAGCGACTACTACAGCTGATGTTACAACTGGGGCGGGGGTATGCGGTGTCTGTCTTTTACATACTTTTCAAATGATCGCAGAACTCCAGGAAACTTATCCTGGTCTTCCGCGTACAAGCGGAGGTTATTTCTTTGATACAGGCCCCAATACAGACCCGGCAACTTCGTTAGGTCGCAGATATCCTTTGCTTCGTCGTGCCCTAGAACTTGCTACTGTCCTTTACGGCGTTCCTTTAACTCCAGCGGATAGAAACATCCAGACTAATGTAAGGGCGGCACACGCAGCAGCGCAGGTTGCTTTGCCGAATTACGATTGGATACCATCAACCATAGCTACTGATCGATCTGCCATGCTAGATTCTGTCCGAGCGCTTTTAGCTGCGCCTCCTGGGACAATTTGGATCGGTTTAATTGCCTTTACTCGCCCCGATGGCAACGTGACCGGACACGCGCTTCCAATTTTGCGTTCCCCTAATGGGCTTAAGATAATTCTGACAAATACTACACTAAATTTCCTCGATTATAGCCATGAAATTGCAGAGACTAACGATCCTAATCTTGTTTTGTTTCGGCTCGTTTACCCAGGGCATTTTAGGCTTAATGCTTTTGCGACATTACGGCTAACTGAAGTGGCAGCCCCACCTCTGAGCGTCACGGTCTCTCAAAATAACTGTACCGGAGAAGGAGCAGGTAGAAGAGGAAGCGGGCAATTACCAACGAGCGCTTCGGTTAGTCAATGCGAAAGTGGGAGATGTTCTTTTTAAAGAAAATACAAAAACCCGCACCATACCCTCACGCTTAATTCTTGTTTATTAAGTTATTTCTAAAACTAAGTTATGGACTCTCTACCTTATATAGAAATATAGAAAAATGTGAAAAATCACTTTGGTGGTCGGCTTGATAACGCGAGATGCAGTCTGTTATTAGCGATTTTTCATGGGATTATCACTATTGCATAGCGTAGTCAATATTTAGGTGGATTTCAGAAACCATAAGCAGACCACAAATAAAGCTTCCAGTATAAAGAAGGAACCGTCTCAGTGCTTTATTTGCCATGCAGTTAAGATATTTTTGAAGAGACTAATCAGGCCCGCATGCATAATATTATAATGTAAAACTGATCGCCTCTCTTCAGAAAGCTATTTCCCGCATAACTGGTAATTTTTAACAGAGTCTTGTGATATTTTTTCGGTAACTTAAAAGTACGGCCTCCAAGGACCTTTATTAAAGTTTTAGTCTGGGTTAAATGACTCAAACTTAAGCCGGAATTCACGCAAATTTTTGGCATATCGCTCCTTAATTTTAGATATCTTTGTCATAATTTTTTCTCTTTTTTGAATAAACTGGCCCCCTGCCTCGCATTTTCCCTTAAATTTTGGCCTAAATAACTTAGGCCCTCGAGTATTCCGGCTGGTGTACTATGAGACGCAATAGAGCTCTGTTCCTTGATTTAGGTAGTTGCTGTTTAAAGAAAAAAAGTGGTATGTTTTTTTTTGTCTTTTTGTTCTCGTTTAATTCTCTTTTTGCTGCCTCTATTCCTCAAATTTCTCAAAAACTCGCCGATAAGCCTATCGATAAATCTATCCGCATTAAGGTTCATAATGGGGGGGAATATTGTTATGCTCCAGCTTTTGTGGATGGCGAAAGTTATATTTACATCGATAATTGCTCTTCTTCCAGCGTTCAATCCGCTCGATATGATGTCTTTCAGAGGGTGGCTTGGAAGATTAAAAATGTCTGGTTGTGTATGACAGCTCCTGGTTCAGTTACAGGTATTGGTGAAAAAGCAACAGCGAACTGGGGTTATATAACGCTCAGGCCCTGTGTTATCAACGATGCTAATCAGCGTTGGATCGTTAAAGATAGCGCCTTTTATACAGCTGATGAAAAGTTTCGCGTTAAAGATTATAAATGGTATACTTACGTCTCGAAAAATCAAGGAGACCACTATAACCATACCTTAAGCCAGACGATGAGCCAATGGATGAAAACTGTTGCAACTCCTGGTAATATGAGCCTCAAAACTTCTCTGAACTGGAAGTTTAAGAGGAGTTCTGGCTTCTCTATGTATTATATTTCGGATAATGGGTCTAAATCTGAAGTTTTTGATCTTTACTATAATCCCGAAAACGGCCATATCGCTAGATATTTCCCTTCCTCTGGGCTTCTTTCTTGCATGGCTTCTGAGCAATCTTCGTCGGAAGATTGGAACTGGGTAAAATGGAAATATTGCAATGATAATATCTCCACTACAAAGGATAGCGGCTACTGGGGCGTTTCTCTTTTAGCTGGACGTGAGGGGCCGCTTTTGGACCGAAAGGGTAATTTTTTAAGAGTCACTCAGTACGGTTCCAATTGGGGAACACCTTATACAGCAAAGCCTAGTTATCTTAAAAAAGACAAAAATAACTCTCCGACATCTGCATTTATTTTGTCCTATGATATTGAGCGGTGGAATCGCTATGTTATGGCAAACATAGAAGAAGCGCTTCCTTACTGTCCGGCTCCTGGAAAAAAGCAAAATATTCCTGGCTCTAAGCGAAAAGTGAAACGGACTTTGTCTCCCGATTTTCAACTCGACGAAGAATGGCAAAAACGGCTTTACGCGATAGCGGTCTCCACATCCAGTGTTCCAACTGGAGCAGGAGTATGCGGTGTCTGCCTTTTACAGACCTTTCAAATGATCGCAGAACTTCAAGAAAGTTTTCCTGGCCCCCCACGTACAAGAGGTTATTTTTTTGATACTGCTCCGAATACCGATCCGATGATTTCGTTAGAGCAGAGATTCCCTTTGCTTTATCGAGCTCTAGAACTTGCTACCGTCCTTTATGGTATTCCTATAACTCCAGAGGACATCACCACTATGAGTGTAAGGGCAGCAGCCGCAGCAGCGCAGATTACTTTGCCGACCTTCAATTGGATATCGTCATCCATAGCTGACAATCAAGCTGCTATTTTGGCTTCTATTCAAGAGCTTTTCAACGCACCTGTTGGAACAATTTGGGTCGGTTTATCTGTGTTTACTCTTCCGGATGGTAGCACAGCCAGACACGCAGTTCCAATTTTGCGTTCTCCTAGGGGACTTATAATAATTCCGACGAATCTTCCAGCTTCTTCAGCAACCTTCTCTAATTTTGCATACGCACTTGAAGAGATTATCGCTCCCAATCCTAATATTATTTTATTTCGGCTCACCCAGCAGAGAAATCCGGTCGTTACCGCTTTTGCAACATTGCGGCTAGCTGGGGAAGCAAGCCAGCCTCTGAGCGTCACAATTTCTCA
Organism: Bartonella australis AUST/NH1; assembly: GCF_000341355.1. NCBI lineage: Bacteria > Pseudomonadati > Pseudomonadota > Alphaproteobacteria > Hyphomicrobiales > Bartonellaceae > Bartonella > Bartonella australis. The sequence goes on along the minus strand of NC_020300.1, from coordinate 525,109 downwards.
AAATAACTGTACCGGAGAAGGAGAAGATAGAAGAGGAAATAAACAATTACCAACAAGCGCTTCAGTTAATCAATGTGCAAGTGGGAGATGCCCTCTTTGAAGAAAATACAAAGACTTACACCGTCCCCTCATCACGCTTAACCCTTATTTGTCAAGCTATTTCTGAAACTGAGTTAGGGACTCTCTGCGCTAAACAGAAAAATGAGAAAAATCATTTTGATGATGAGTTTGATAATGCAAGATGCAATCTGTTATCAATGATTTTTCAGAGGAATACTATACAGAGTAATCAATATTTAGGTGAATTTCAAAAACCGCAAGCAAGTAATGAGTTAAAGCTTTGGTACAAAAAGGGGGGTCGCTGACACTTCATTTGCCGCGCATTTAAGGAACTTTTGAAAAGATTGATCGGACCAGTTACGTTTTTTAGTATAGTCTAATTCAAAAAATTGGTTACCTCTTTTCGAGAAGCTATTTCCTGTTAATTGGAGATATATCTGTCATAATTTCTTCACTTTTTTGAATAAATTAACGCGGCCGCTGTGTCTTTTTTTCTTAAATTCAGGCTAAATAACTTGGAGTGTTAAGTATTAGGATTGGTGTAATGAGATACAATGGGGCCCTGTTCTTTAATTTAAGCGGCTGTAGCTGGCAGAAAGAAAGTGGCGTGAAATTTCTTTCGTTATTTTTTGTCTTTTTATTATCTCTCAATTCTCTCCCTTCTTTCTCTGCTCCCGTCCCCCAAGTTATTCAGAAGCCTGCTGACGAACCTGGTGATAGAGCTATCCGCATTAAAGCTCATAACGGGGGGGAATATTGTTACGCCTTGGCATTTGTGGATGGCGAGGGCTACGTTTACCTTGACAACTGCTCTTCTCAGAGAGTTCCATTCGCTCGGTATGATGTTTTTCAAAGAATAGCTTGGAAGATTAAAGACATCTGGTTGTGTATGACAGCTCCGAGTTCTGTCACAGCTATTGGCGGGGGCGCAACAGCAGATTGGGATTATATCAAGCTCAGACCTTGTGTTATCAATGACGCCAATCAACGTTGGGTCGTTAAAGATAACGCCTTCTACACAGCCGATGAAAAGTTCCGTGTTAAAGATTACAAGTGGTACACTTATATCTCGAAAAATGCAAAAGATTACTACGACCATACTTTGATGATGCCCACAATGGACAAGTGGGTGAAAACTATCGCAATGCCTGGTAATATGAGCTTTAAAACTTCACTAGGCTGGAAGTATGCAAGCGGTCCTAGCTTCTTTATGTATTATATTTCGGATAATGGATCTAAAGCTGAGGTTTTTGATCTCTACTATAACCCCGAAAATGGCCATATCGCCAGATATTTTCCATCCTCCGGATTGCTTTCCTGCATGGCTCCCCAGCAATCTTCTTCGGAGGAATGGAATTGGGTCAAGTGGTTATTTTGTAATGATAATATCTCCGCTACAAAGGATAGCGGCTACTGGGATATTTCCTTTTTAGTCGGACGTGAGGGGCCAATCTTAGATTCTAGGGGTAATTTGTTAAGAGTTACTCAGTACGGTTCTAATTGGGGGGTTCCTTATACTGCAAAACCTGATTATCTTAGAAAAGATACTCAAAATTCTCCGACGTCTGAATTTGTTTTAGATTATGATATTGAGCGGTGGAATCGTTATGTTGCGGCAAATGCTGAGGACGCCCTTCCTTATTGTCCAGCCCCTGGAAAAGAGCAAAATATTCCTGCGTCTAAACAAAGAGTGAAGCGGACTTTGCCTCCTGATTTTCAACTCGATGAGACGTGGCAAAGGCGGCTTTATGCAACAGCGACCACTACAACTGGTGCTCGTACTGTAGCGGGGCTATGCGGTGCCTGCTTTTTGCAGGCTATGCAAATGGTCGCAGAACTTCAAGAAAATTTTCCTGGTCCCCCTCGCCAAAGAGGCTATTTTTTTGATCCTGCCCCTTATAGGGATCCAGTGCGCGAGTTAGAACGAAGATTCCCTTTTCTCCACCGGGCTCTGGAGCTTGCTAATACCCTTTACGATGTTTCTATAGTTCCGGGAAGAAGTATGGTCGAGACTAATGTAATGGCAGCAACTGCGGTAGTGCAAGTTGCTCTGCCGATGTTTAGTTGGGAGCGGTCGTCCATAGCTATCGGCCGAGATGATATTTTGGCCTCTATCCGGGGACTTTTAGCTCAACCTCCCGGGACAATTTGGCTCGCTTTACTCGGTCAGACTACTGCAAGCCGTAGAGCAACAAGGCATGTACTTCCAATTTTGCGTTCTCGTAATGGACTTATAATAATCCAAACAAATTTTCTGGCTACCACAGGCGGTTTCGCCGATTTTTCCCGTACGCTTGCAGAGGCTAGCCATCCAGAGGTTATTTTGTGGCAGATTGGATCAGGCTTGCCCGTTAATAATTTTACAACATTGCGGCTAACTGGACCGGCAGACCGTCCGCTGAGTGTTACAATTTCCCAAAATAACTGTACCGGAGAAGGAGAAGGCAGGAGAGGAAGCGGAGGATTGCCGAGAAGCGCTTTAGTCAATCAGTGTGCGAGCGGAAGATGTCCTCTTTAAAGAAAAGACAAAGACCGACGATGCAAAACCTAGCGCCCGCCCCTGATTTACAAACTGTTTCTGAGTCATTGAACGTCAGGGTGATGTATTATGAGATACGATGAGGCCGTGCTTGTAGGTAATTACAGCTTTAAAAAAAGTAACGTGAAATTTCTTCCGTTCTTTTTTGTCTTTTTATTATCTCTCAATTCTCTCCCTTCTCTCTCTGCTCCCGTCCCCCAAGTTATTCAGAAACCTGCTGATGAACCTGTTGATAGAGCTATCCGCGTTAAAGCTCATAACGGGGGGGAATATTGTTACGCCTTGGCATTTGTAGATGGCGAGGGCTACGTTTACCTTGACAACTGCTCTTCTCAAAGAGTTCCATTCGCTCGATATGATGTTTTTCAAAGGATAGCTTGGAAGATTAAAGACGTCTGGTTGTGTATGACAGCTCCGAGCTCTGTCACAGCTATTGGTGGAAGCGCAACAGCAGATTGGGATTATATCAAGCTCAGACCTTGTGTTATCAATGACGCCAATCAACGTTGGGTCGTTAAAGATAACGCCTTCTATACAGCCGATGAAAAGTTTCGCGTTAAAGATTACAAGTGGTACACTTATATCTCGAAAAATGCAAAAGATTACTACGACCATACTTTGATAATGCCCACAATGGACAAGTGGGTAAAAACCATCGCAATACCTGGTAATATGAGCTTTAAAACTTCACTAGGCTGGAAGTATGCAAGCGGTCCTAGCTTCTCTATGTATTATATTTCGGATAATGGGTCTAAAGCCGAGGTTTTTGACCTCTACTATAACCCCGAAAATGGCCATATCGCCAGATATTTTCCGTCCTCCGGATTGCTTTCTTGCATGGCTTCCCAGCAATCTTCTTCGGAGGAATGGGATTGGGTAAAGTGGCTATTTTGTAATGATAATATCTCCGCCACGAAGGATAGCGGCTACTGGGATATTTCCTTTTTAGTCGGACGTGAGGGGCCAATTCTAGATCCTAAGGGTAATTTGTTAAGAATTACTCAGTACGGTTCTAATTGGGGAGTTCCTTATACTGCAAAGCCTAGTTATCTTAAAAAAGACAAAGATAACTCTCCGACATCTGAATTTGTTTTAGATTATGATATTGAGCGATGGAATCGTTATGTCGCGGCAAATGCTTATGATGCCCTTTCTTATTGCCCAGCTCCCGGAAAAAAGCAAAATATCCCTGCGTCTAAACAAAGAGTGAAGCGGACTTTGCCCCCTGATTTTCAACTCGATGAGACGTGGCAAAGGCGGCTTTACGCGATAGGGACTACCACCACAGGTTCTCGTACTGTAACGGGACTATGCGGTGCCTGCATTTTACATACTATGCAAATGATCGCAGAGCTCGCGGAAAGTTACCCGGGTCCCCCCCGTACAAGAGGTTATTTTTTTGATCCTGCCCCTTATAGGGATCCAGTGCGTGAGTTAGAACGAAGATTCCCTTTTCTCTACCGAGCTCTAGAGCTTGCTAATACCCTTCAGGGTGTTTCTATAGTTCCGGGAAGAAGCATAGTCGAGGCTAATGTAAGGTCCGTAGCCGCGGCGGTACAAGTTGCTTTGCCGAATTACGATTGGCAACTGTCGCCCATAGCCATAGGTCAGGATGCCATTTTAGATTCCGTTCGGAGACTTTCAGCTGAACCTCCCGGGACAATTTGGGTCGCTTTACTTAGGCTAACTCCTGCGGGTGGTAGAGCAGCCAGACACGCAGTTCCAATTTTGCGTTCTCGTAATGGATTTATAATAATTCCTACAAATTTTCCGGCTACCACGGGTGGCTTTACCAATTTTGTCCGCCTGCTTACAGAGGCTGCCCACCCCAATGTTATTTTATGGCACCTTGGGTTAGGTTCGACCGTTAATGATTTTGCAACGTTGCGGTTAACTGGACCGGCAGACCGTCCACTGAGTGTTACAATTTCTCAAAATAACTGTACTGGAGAAGGAGAAGGCAGGAGAGGAAGTGGGCAATTACCGAGAAGTTCTTTGGTTAATCAATGTGCGAGCGGAAGATGCCCTCTTTAAAGAAAATACGCAGACCTACGATGCGGGACTTGGTGCCTACCTCTCATTTTCAAGCTATTTCTGAAACTGAGTTACTGGTTCCTCGTTTTCGGGTGAAAAATTAGGTAAACCATTTTCGTGGTTAGCTTGGTAACGCAAGACGCGGTCCGTTTTTAAGATAAAAACTGACACCTCCTTCCGGAGGACGCTTTTCTGTGTAATTAACGGTTTTTCGATGGGACATTTTGATATTTTTTAAATTTTGATGACTTAATGTGGCTTTCAAGAGTCATTGTTGAATTTTTAAATCTTTAGATTAAACGACTAAAAATCATGCTTCAAATTCATGAAATTTTTGGTATATTTCTTCTTAGTTTGAGAGAGCTTTGCCGTAATTTTTTCACTTTTTTGAATAAGTTGGCTGCTTTAGTTTGCCTTTTTTCCTTAAATTTTGCTTAATATATTTAGATCATTGAGCATTAGGTGATGTATTATGAGGTACGATGAGGCTTTGCTTATAGGTAATTACAGCTTTAAAAAAAGTGACTTGAAGTTCTTATCGCTCTTTTGTGTCTTTCTATTATCTTTCGATTCTCTTTTTGCTGCTCCTATTCCCAAGATTTCTCAGAAGCTCGCCGATGAACCTATTGATAAAGCTATTCGCGTTAAAATTCATAACGGATGGGAATATTGTTACGCTCCAGCTTTTGTGGATGGTGAAAGTTATGTTTACATCAATAATTGCTCTTCTTCCAGCGTTCAATCCGCTCGATATGACGTCTTTCAGAGGGTGGCGTGGAAGGTTAAAGATGTCTGGTTGTGTATGACAGCTCCTGGTTCAGTTACAGGCGTTGGTGAAAAAGCAACAGCGAACTGGGATTATATCAAGCTCAGGCCTTGCGTCATCAACGATGCTAATCAGCGCTGGGTTATTAAAAATAACGCCTTCTATACAGCTGATGGAGAGTTTCGCGTTAAAGATCATAAGTGGTACGCTTATATCTCTAAAAACGAAGAAGATTACTACAACCATATTTTAAGCTCAACGATGGATAAATGGGTAAATACTATCGCAACTCCTGGTAATATGAGCCTCAAAACCTCCCTAAGCTGGAAGTTTAAGAGTGGCTCTAGCTTCGATATGTATTATATTTCGGACGATGGATCTAAAGCTGAGGTTTTCGATCTTTATTATAACCCCGAAAACGGCCATATTGCCAGATATTTTCCTTCTTCCGGCTTGCTTTCTTGCATAGCTTCTCAGCAATCTCCTTCCGAAGATTGGAACTGGGTAAAGTGGCTATTTTGCAATGATAATGTCCCCACTACAAAAGATAATGGTTATTGGGATGTTTCCCTTTTAGCTGGACGTGAGGGACCAGTTTTAAACCGTGACGATAATTTTTTAAGGGTCACTCAATACGGTTCTAATTGGGGGAGACCTTATACAGTAAAGCCTGATTATATCAAAAAAGATACAGCAAATTCTCCAACATCTGAATTTATTTTAGATTATGATATCGAGCGATGGAATCGCTATGTTATGGCAAATGTGGAAGATGCCCTTCCTTACTGCCCGGCTCCCGGAAAAAAGCAAGATGTTTCCGGATTTAAACAAAGAGTAAAGCGGAATTTGCCTTCCGATTTTCAACTCAACGAAGAATGGAAAAGGCGGCTTCACGCAATAGCAATCACCAGAACTAGAGCTGGGGCAATGGCAGGGATATGTGGTACCTGCCTTTTACAGACTTTCCAAATGATTGCAGAACTCCAGGAAACTTATCCTGGTCTTCCGCGTACAAGCGGAGGCTATTTCTTTGATACGGCCCCCAATACTGATCCGATACGTTCGTTAAAACAAAGATATCCTTTCCTTTATAGGGCTATAGAACTTGCTACTATTCTTCATGGTGTTTCTTTGAATACAGCCGAGGGGGATGACGTGATTAGTGTAAGGGCAGCACATGCAGCGGCACAGGTTGCTTTGCCGAATTTTGATTGGGTACAATCGCCCATAGCCACCGATCAATCTGCTATCCATGCTTCCATCCGAGAGCTTTTCAACGCACCTGTTGGAACAATGTGGGTTGGTTTAATTGTCTTTACTCTCCCAAATGGTAGTCCACTCAGACATGCAGTTCCAATTTTGCGTTCTCTTAACGGAATTAAGGTAATCCCGACGAATGTTTCAGCGAGTTTTCTCGGTTTTTCTTACCAACTTGTGGAGGCTACCACTGCTGATCTTGTTTTGAATCAGCTTTCCTATCCGACAAGTTTGACGGTTACCGCTTTTGCAACACTGCGACTCGCCGAAATAACAACCCAACCTCTTAGTGTTACTATCTCCCAAAATAATTGTACCGGAGAAGGAGAAGAGAGAAGAGGAAGCAGGCAATTACCGAGAAGTGCCTTAGTCAATCAGTGTGAAAGTGGAAGATGTCCTCTTTAAAGAAATACGAAAACCTAAAAAGCACCCTCGCTCTTGAGTCTCATTTATCTGACTAATTCTGAGACTAAGTTAGTGACTCCCCGCCTCATGCAGGAAAATGGGAAAAGTTATTTTGGTGATTAGCTTGATAATGCAAAATGCGGTCCATTATCAGTATTTTCCGTAAAAATATTGCGCAGCACAATCACAGTTAATTAAATTTTTAAGACCACAAGCGGACGAAGAGCTAAAGCCTCCAATATGAAAAGACCGCTTTGGCGTTTTATCTACCATGCAATTAAGATATTTTTTAAAGAGATTAATCGGGCTAATATGTATAATTTAAAGTTATCTCCCTTCCTATATAATTTTAAATACACGAATTAACAATTAAATTAATCAATTTGATCCTCTTTTTGCCTTAAAATTTATCTTAAATGTAGTTTAAATTGTCAAACATTAGGACTTACGCATAATGGAACACCGTGGAGTTCTATTTGTTGATTTAGATAATTGTAGCTTTAAGCGAAAAAGTAATCTGAGTTTTTTTTCTTTCTTTTTCGTCTTTTTGTTCTCTCTCAATCCTCTTTTCGCTGCCCCTATTCCCACAATTTCTCAAAAGCCAACCGATAAGCCTATTGATAAAGCTATTCGCGTTAAGGTTCATAACGGAGGGGAATATTGTTATGCCCCGGCGTTTGTAGATGGTGAAAGTTATATTTACATCAATGACTGCTCTTCTTCCAGTGTTCTATTCGCTCGGTATGACGTCTTTCAAAGAGTGGCTTGGAAGATTAAAAATGTCTGGCTGTGCATGACGGCTCCTAATTCAGTCACAGGTGTTGGGCGAAAAGCAACGGCGGATTGGGATTATATCAAGCTTAGGCCCTGTGTCATCAACGATCCTAATCAGCGTTGGATTATTACAGGCAGAGTTTTGTACACGGCTGATAAGAAATTTCGTGTTAAAGATCACAAGTGGTACGCTTATATCTCCAAAAATGAAGGAGATTACTACAATCATACCTTAAGCTCTTCGATGGATGAATGGATAGACACTATCGCAACTCCTGGTAATATGAGCCTCAAAACTTCCCTAGGCTGGAAATTTACGGGTACTTCCGGCTTCTATATGTATTATATTTCGGATGATGGATCTAAACCTGAAATCTCTGATCTTTATTATAACCCCGAAAATGGCCATATTGCCAGATATTTCCCTGCCGCTGGGCTCCTTTCTTGCATGGCTTCTCAACAATCTTTTTCGGAGAATTGGAATTGGGTAAAGTGGCTATTTTGCAATGATAATATCCCCGATGCATACGATAGTGGTTACTGGAACGTTTCTTTTTTAGTTGGACGTGAGGGACCGCTTTTGGACTATCGGGGTAATTTTTTAAGGATTACTCAGTACGGCTCCAATTGGGGGATGTCTTATACGGCAAAGCCTAGTTATCTTAAACAAGACACGGAAAACTCCCCAAAATCTGAATTTGTTTTGTCTTATGATATTGAACGGTGGAATCGCTATGCTATGGCAAATGTGGAAGATTCTCTTCCATACTGCCCGGCTCCCGGAAAAAAGCAAGATGTTTCCGGATCTAAACAAAGAGTAAAGCGGAATTTGCCTTCTAATTTTCAACTTGACGAAGGATGGCGGAGGCGACTTTACGATATAGCGACTACTACGCCTTCTACGTCTCGTATTCCACTTGGGCAAGGAATATGTGGTATCTGCCTTTTACACGCTTTTCAGATGCTCGCAGAACTCCAAGATAGATTCCCACACCCCCCCCGTCAAAGAGGTTATTTCTTTGACCTAGCTCCCAATACTGATCCGGTGTTTTCGTTAAGACGAAGGTACCCTAGGCTTCACCGCGCCATAGGACTTGCTACCGTCTTTTATGGTGTTCCTGTAACTCCGATGGCAGATCCTGTCAATATGAGTATGAGGGCGGCGGCTGCAACGGCGCAGGTTATTTTGCCAAATTTCGATTGGGTACAGTCACCCATAGCCACTGATCAATCTGCTATTCGTTCTGCTATCCTAGATCTTTTTAATGCACCTGTTGGAACAATGTGGATTGGTTTATCTGTTTATATCCGTCCAAACGGTACCACAGGAAGACATGCGCTTCCAATTTTGCGTTCTCCTAATGGGCTTATAATAATTCCAACAAATACTCCAATTACCACAGCGAATTTTTACACTTATAATCTCGCACTCAGAGAGCTCCCGTCTTCTGATATCCCTCTTATTTTGTCTAGGATTACCCAGATAAGAAATCCGGTTGTTACTGCTTTTGCAACATTACGGCTAACTGAAATAACAGCCCAACCTCTGAGCGTTATGATTTCTCAAAGCAACTGTACCGGAGAAGGAGAAGGCAGAAGAGGAAACCAGCAATCACCGACGAGCGCTTCGGTTAATCAATGTGACAGTGGGAGATGTCCTCTTTAAAAAAAATACAAAAACCTGCAGTGCGCCCTTACACTTCCACTCTCGCTAACTAATTCTGAAACTGAGTTAGGGACTCTCTGTCCTATTTTAAAAATGGGAAAAGTCGTTTTGGTGATTGGCTTAATAACGTAATAGGATTTTAACATAAGCATATAACACGTTGAAGCTTCCGATATAAAAAAGGAACCGCCTCTATGCTTTTATGCTACGCAGTTAGAATTTTTGAAAAGCAATGCACAATTATGCATAATATAATGTAAAAACTGTTTTCCTCCTTTCGGAAGGCTATTTTCTGTGTGATTGATAATCTGTAACAGAGCCTTTTGATATTTTTTCGGTAACTTAAGTACGGTCTCCAAGGACTTTTATTAAATTTTTAAATCCTTGGATTAAACGACCAAAAAGCAAGCCGGAATTCATACAAATTTTTGATATACCGCTTCTTAATTTGAAATATTTCCGTCATAATTTTCTCACTTTTGTGAATAATTTTTTTGCTTCAAGTCGCTTTTTTCCCCAAATTTGAGCTTGAATATAACGTGGGCCGTTGGGTATTAGGATCAGCATGTGATGAGATACAATGGAGCTCCGTTTTTTAACCCAAGAAATCGTAATTTAAAGGAAAAAAGTCTGGTGACTTTTTTTTCTTTCTTGTTCGTCTTTTTGTTTTCTCTCAATTCTCCTTTTGTTGCTCCTGTTCACCAAAAGCCAACCGATAAGCCTATTGATAAAGCTATTCGCGTTAAGGTTCATAACGGATGGGAATATTGTTACGCTCCGGCATTTGTGGACGGTGAAAGTTATATTTACATTAATGACTGCTCTTCTTCCAGTGTTCAACCTGCTCGCTATGATGTTTTTCAGAGGGTGGCTTGGAAAGTCAGAAATATCTGGTTGTGTATGACAGCTCCTAATTCAGTCACAGGTGTTGGGCGAAAAGCAACGGCGGATTGGGATTATATCAAGCTTAGGCCCTGTGTCATCAACGATCCTAATCAGCGTTGGATTATTACAGGCAGAGTTTTGTACACGGCTGATAAGAAATTTCGTGTTAAAGATCACAAATGGTACGCTTATATCTCCAAAAATGAAGGAGATTACTACGATCATACCTTAAGCCCCTTGATGGATGAATGGATAGACACTATCGCAACTCCTGGTAATATGAGCCTCAAAACTTCCCTAGGCTGGAAATTTACAGGCACTTCCGGCTTCTATATGTATTATATTTCGGATGATGGATCTAAACCTGCAATCTCTGATCTTTATTATAACCCCGAAAATGGCCATATTGCCAGATATTTCCCTGCCGCTGGGCTCCTTTCTTGCATGGCTTCTCAACAATCTTTTTCAGAAGATTGGAATTGGGTAAAGTGGTTATATTGCAATGATAATATCTCCGATGCATACGACAGTGGTTACTGGAACGTTTCTTTTTTAGTTGGACGCGAGGGGCCAATTTTGGACCGAAGGGGTAATTTTTTAAGGGTTACTCAGTACGGCTCTAATTGGGGGGTGCCTTATACGGCAAAACCCAGTTATCTTAAACAAGACACGGAAAACTCCCCAAAATCTGAATTTGTTTTGTCCTATGATATTGAACGGTGGAATCGCTATGCTATGGCAAATGTGGAAGATTCTCTTCCATACTGCCCGGCTCCCGGAAAAAAGCAAGATGTTTCCGGATCTAAACAAAGAGTGAAGCGGAATTTGCCCCCCAATTTTCAGCTTACTGAAGAATGGCAGAGGCGGATTTACGCGACAGCGACTACTACGCCTTCTGCGTCTAGTGTTCCGCCCGGGCAAGGGATATGCGGTGTCTGCCTTATACAAGCTTTTCAGATACTTGCAGAACTCCAAGATAGGCTTCCAAATCCCCCTCGTCCAATAGGTTATTTCTTTGATCCAGTTCCCAATACTAATCCGATGATTTCGTTAAGGCGCAGATATCCTAGACTTCATCGTGCCATAGGGCTTGCTACCGTCCTTTATGGTGTCCCTATAACTCGGACGGTGAATCCCGTTACTATGAGTATGAGAGCGGCAGCCGCGACAGCACAGGTTGTTTTGCCAAACTTCGATTGGGTATTATCACCGATAGCCACTGATTCAGCTGCTATCCGAGCTTCTGTCCTGGATCTTTTTAACGCACCTATTGGAACAATGTGGGTTGGTTTATCTGTCTATATCCGTCCAAACGGTACCACAGGAAGACATGCGCTTCCAATTTTGCGTTCTCCTAATGGGCTTATAATAATTCCGACAAATATTCCAACTACTGCGGCGGATTTTTCTGCTTATTCTGCTACACTCGGAGAACTCCCCGCTTCTAATATCCCTCTTATTTTGTCTAGGATTACCCAGCAGAGAAACCCGTCTGTTACTGCTTTTGCGACATTACGGCTAACTGAAATAAGGGCCCAACCTCTGAGCGTTATGATTTCTCAAAGCAACTGTACCGGAGAAGGAGAAGGCAGAAGAGGAAACAAGCAAGTACCTACGAGCGCTTCAGTTAATCAATGTGACAGTGGGAGGTGTCCTCTTTAAAAAAAAATGCAAAAACCTACAGTGCGCCCTTACACTTCCACTCTTGTTCATCTAACTAATTCTGAAACTGAGTCAGAAACTCTCTGTCCTATTTTAAAAATGGGAAAAGTCATTTTTGTGATTGGCTTAATAATGTAATCGGATTTTAATATAAGCATATAACACGTTGAAGCTTCCGATATAAAAAAGGAACCGCCTCTGTGCTTTTATGCCACGCAGTTAGAATTTTTGAAAAGCAATGCATAGTTATGCATAAAATGTAAAAACTGTTTTCCTCCTTTCGGAAGGCTATTTTCTGTATAATTGATAATTTATAACAGAGTCTTGTGATATTTTTTCGGTAACTTAAGTACGGCCTCCAAGGACCTTTAATAAATTTTTAAATCCTTGGATTAAACGACCAAAAAGCAAGCCGGAATTTATACAAATTTTTGATATACTATTTCTTAATTTAAAATATTTCTGTCATAATTTTTCCACTTTTATGAACAAGCTGCTTGATTTGACCCGCTTTTTTTCCTTAAATTTAATCTCAAATATAACGCGGGCCATTAAATATTAGGACCAGCACGTGATGAGGTACGATAGAGCCCCCTTTTTTAATTCAGGAAATTGTGATTTAAACAAAAAAAATAATCTGAGTTTTTTTTCTTTCTTTTTCGTCTTTTTGTTCTCTTTCAATCCTCTTTTTGCCGCCCCTATCCCCCCTACCCCCGAAGTTTCTCAAAAGCGTACCGATAAGCCTATTGATAAAGCTATTCGCGTTAAGGTTCATAATGGAGGAGAATATTGTTACGCTCCAGCCTTCGTGGATGGCGAAAGTTATATTTACATCAATGACTGCTCTTCTTCCAGTGTTCAATTCGCTCGCTATGATGTTTTTCAGAGGGTGGCTTGGAAAGTCAGAAATGTCTGGTTGTGTATGACAGCTCCTAATTCAGTCACAGGTGTTGGTAGAAGAGCAACGGCGGATTGGGATTATATCAAGCTTAGGCCCTGCGTCATCAACGATGCCAACCAGCGCTGGATTATTAAAAATAATGCCTTTTATACAGCCGACGGGAAATTTCGTGTTAAAGATTATAAGTGGTATGCTTATATTTCAAAAAATAAAGAGGACTACTACAATCATACTCTGAGCTCCGAGATGAAACGGTGGACGGAAACCATCGCAACTCCCGGTAATATGAGCCTAAAAACTTCCCTAAGCTGGAAGTTTACGGGTACTTCCGGCTTCAATATGTATTATATTTCCAATGACGGATCTAAACCTGAGGTTTTTGATCTTTATTATAACCCTGAAAATGGCCATATTGCCAGATATTTCCCTTCCGCTGGAATTCTTTCTTGTATGGCCTCTCAGCAATCTTCTTCAGAAGATTGGAACTGGGTGGTGTGGTCATTTTGCAGTGATAATATTTCCGGTATAAAGGATAATGGCTACTGGAGAATCCCTCTTTTAGTCGGCCGTGAAGGGCCGCTTTTGGACTATCAGGGTAATTTTTTAAGGATTACTCAGTACGGTTCCAATTGGGGAAGGCCTTATACGGCAAAACCTAGTTATCTTAAACAAGACACGGAAAACTCCCCAAAATCTGAATTTGTTTTGTCTTATGATATTGAACGGTGGAATCGCTATGTGATGGCAAATGTGGAGGATGCCCTTCCTTACTGCCCTGCTCCCGGAAAAAAGCAAAATATTCCTGCATCTAAGCAAAGAGTGAAGCGAACTTTGCCTTCTGATTTCCAGCTTAATGAGGAATGGCTACAGCGGCTTTACGATATAGCTGCTACTACGCCTGGTTTTATATCCAGAGCAGGAGCATGTGGTGTCTGCTTTATACAGACTTTTCAAATGATTGCAGAAATCCGAGATAGATTTCCAGATCGCCCCCGTGAAAGAGGTTATTTCTTTGATACTGCTCTGAATACTGATCCAATGGTTTCATTGAGACGAAGGTATCCTAGGCTTTTTGGGGCTCTAGAACTTGCTGATACCCTTTATGGCGTTTCTATAAGTCCGACAGAAGACATAACTGTAACTCGTGTAAGATCAGCGGCTGCAGCAGCACAAATTGCTTTACCGAATTTCGAGTGGGAGCGGTCATCCATCGCCACTGAGCCTGATGATATTTTAGCTGCCATCCGAGGGCTTTTGGCCGCGCCTGTCGGAACAATTTGGATTGGTTTATCTACTCATATTATGCCAGATGGTAGCGAAAGTGGGCATGCATTCCCGATTTTACGTTCTTCCGGAGGGGTTATAATAATTCCGACAAATATCCAAGCCCCTTCAGCAACTTTATCCGCTTTTTCCCGTTTAGCGGCAGAGACTAACAGTATTCGTGGTCTTCTTATTCGAATTGCCCAGTCAAGACAGGGGTTCCCTGCTTCTTTTGCAACACTACGGCTAACTGAAGTGACGGCCCCGCCTCTGAGCACCGTTATCTCCCAAAATGACTGTACCGGAGAAGGAGACAGTAGGAGAGGAAGCAGAGAATTACCAAGGAGTTCTTTTATTAATCAATGTACAAACGGGAGATGTACTCTTTTGTAAAAAATACAAAAACCTATAGCGCACTCTTGCGCTTTATCCTCATTTTTAAGCTGTTTTTGAAACCGAGTTAGGAGTGCTTCGCTTTTACGCAAAAATTAATTTATAATAAAGTAATGAAAAAAATCATTTCGGTGGAAAGCTTAATACGATTTACGCGGGGTTCAGCGGTTTTCGCGTATGCACCGAGGTCGCAAATTTTTGACGGCCGGCCTGCAGCGCAGTTGCGGCGTAAATTATAAATGACACCACCCTAGCGTTACTGGTAGTGTGGGCACGAATATTACTTCCTATTATCTTTAATGGCGACTCTAGCCTTCTCGCTATAATTAAGGGCTGAATTGGACAATAATCCAGACCCTGCTCTTAAAATTAATACGAGCACTCAGCTTGGTTACGACTACGTCGACAAGCTCGGTTATTACCATGTAAAGTATTAATCAAGTTTTTGGCCATTATTTTTCTACCTCAATAAGACCAAATGAACCACAACTTGTTCCAGATTTTTAGATAACCACATTTTTGACATTAATTCGGCAGCAATATAAATTTTCGCTCTTTTTCACCTTTGACACAGCCTAAAATATCCAGGATCATTTTAAAAGCTGTAACAGCAATGTGAGACATAAGCACTTACACATCTGATACCCCCTAGCACCTAATAATCCTTGATGTCGAGTAGTATTATAAATCGAAATAAGAGAAAAATACCCGTATTCAAGCGTGCGATAGCACAGCTAATATTTGCCTCGCTAATTAAAGAACGGTCTTACATCTGGGGAAGCTTCATTAAAATACAACTTACTGAGCGTTCTGAAAGTACCGTACTTTCTGTCGCTAATTTAATAATAGCTTCTGCCAAAATATTCAAAATGAACCCTCGTATCATTAAATATTTTTGACCAATATCTTAAATAAGATACCGAGTGCGCGAAAATACAATACGCAGGCCGTTGCTATACATTTTCAGTAAAGCTATTGTATGCCTAACAACGCTCAGTCATGTTTTTTAAACCACAAGCGCACCAACAAGCCAAAGTCTCCAATATATAATAAGGTACTCTCGAAGAGACTAATTAAGGCCTGCGCATATTGCTGCTATTTTATCAATGATAAAAACTGACTACTTTTTAAAAAATTGCCCTCTTATACCCAGCGTAATTGGTAATTTTTAACAACGCAAACATAGCTTTCATAGGTTTTATAATCTTTTTAAGGCTCTTAAATTGGCTAAAAATCAAGCCGAAATTTACGCGAATTTTTAGTTGTTGCTTCTTAGGTTGGAATATTTTTGCCATAATTTGCCCATTTTTTTCAAATAACCTGTTTTAATTAACTCTTTTTTATCTTAAAATCGGCCTTGAATACGGCTTGGATTGTTAAACATTAAGGCTGATGTACGATGAGACACAATGAAATTGCGTTTCTGAGTTTAAGTGGTCGTAGTTTAAAGAAAAAAAGCGGCCTGGAATTTTTTTCGTTTTTTTTTATTTTTGTAGTGTTTATCGATTCTCTCGCTGCTTCTCCTGCTTCTCAAAAGCTTGCTGATATGCCTATTGATAAAGCTATCCGCGTTAAAGTTCACAACGGAGGGGAATATTGTTATGCTCCAGCCTTCGTGGATGGTGAAAGTTACGTTTACATCGATGACTGCGCTTCTCCCAATGTTCAATTTGCCCGATATGATGTTTTTCAGAGGGTAGCTTGGAAGGTTAAAAATGTTTGGTTATGTATGGCGGCTCCAGGCTCGGTTACAGGTATTGATGAGAAAGCGACAGCGAATTGGGGTTACATTACGCTCAGGCCTTGCGTCATCAACGATGCCAACCAGCGCTGGGTTATTAAAAATAATGCCTTTTATACAGCCGATGAAAAGTTTCGTGTGAAAGATTATAAGTGGTACGCTTATATCTCAAACAATGAAGAAGATTATTACGACCATACCTTAAGCCCCGCGATGGAGAAATGGATAAATACCATCGCAACTCCCGGTAATATGAGCTTCAAAACTTCCCTGGGTTGGAAGTTTAAGAGCGATATTGGTTTTTCTATGTATTACATTTCGGATGATGGCTCTAAATCTGAGGTCTTTAATCTTTACTATAACCCCGAAAATGGCCATATCGCTAGATATTTTCCTTCCTCCGGCTTACTTTCTTGCATGACTTCTCGGCAATCTTCTCACGAAGATTGGGACTGGGCCAAGTGGTCATTTTGCAACGATAATATTCCCGCTACGAAAGATAGCGGCTACTGGGATATTTCTCTTTTAGCTGGACGCGAGGGGCCAATTTTAGACCGTGGAGGTAATCTTTTAAGGGTTACTCAGTATGGCTCCAATTGGGGAACGCCTTATACGATGAGGCCCGATTATATCGAAAAAGATACAACAAATTCCCCCACATCTGAATTTGTTTTAGATTATGATATTGAGCGCTGGAACCGCTATGTTACAGCAAATTTAGAGGACGCCCTTCCTTACTGCCCAGCTCCGGGAAACAAGCAAAATATTTCCGAATCTAAACGGAGAGTAAAGCGGTCCCTCCCTCCTAATTTTCAATTCAACGAAGCATGGCGCAAGCGGCTTTATGCGATAGCGACCTCTACGTCTGATGTTACAGCTTCGGTGGGGATATGCGGCACCTGCCTTTTGCAAACTTATCAGATGATTGCGGAACTTCAAGAGAATTTTTCGGGTCCTCCCCGTTCAAGCGGAGGCTATTTCTTTGATACAGCCCCCAGTACTGACCCGATGATTTCGTTAAGAGAAAGGTTTGCTTCAATCCATAATGTTATGCAAAATGCTCCTCAATTTTATGGCGTTCCTTTGTCTCCAACAGAAACAAGTGACATGATTGCTGCGAGGATAGCATCTTCGACAACTCAGTCTGTTTTGCCCCGCTTCAGTTGGATGTTGTCGAATCTAGCAACAGATCGTAGTGCTATTTTGGATTCCATCAGAAGACTTCTTGACGCGCCTCCTGGGACAATATGGATTGGTTTAGTTAGCTATACTCTCCAAGGTGGTGGTACGGCCAGGCATGCACTTCCGATTTTGCGTTCTTCTAATGGACTTAAAGTGATTCCGACGAACACTATAATGAGCTTCTTCCAGTTTACCAACGAAGTTTCGGAAACAACTGATGCTAATCTTGTTATGTTGCGGCTTGCTCAGCGTACAAATGTAACCATTAACTCCTTTGCTACACTGCGCCTAGGCCCAGAGGAAGAGCAGCCTCTGAGTATTACACTCTCCCAAAGTAATTGTACCGGGGAAGGAGAAGATAGAAGGGGAAGTGGCCAATTACCGAGGAGCGCTTTAGTCAATCAGTGTGCAAGCGGGAGATGTTCTTTTTAAAGAAAGAAAATACAATGCTCGTGGTTTTTTCTAATTTTTCTTGAAAAAACTATGAGCGCTGTGTTCAGTTCGGTCGATGATCCTTTACTAAAAAGCCAGTTAAAAAATTTTAGCTGGCTTTCTTTTTAGTAAGGGGCCTAAATAGATATTTAAAATATATACATAGAGCCGCCGATCATAAAAATACCGTAAATTAGAATACAGTGACGTCGCGATTTAGGACTGTATTTTCATTAAAAAGAAAATGCGATCCTAAACTAAGGGAGCCGACCAAAATGTTTCACAATAGAATCTATGAAGAATGAGAAGGAAGTTAAAAACAGAATCGCAAAAAATGCAAAAGCAAAAACTTACTTTCACGTGACCTTTTAATTCAAACAGATTGTGGCGGAGAGGAAGAGATTCGAACTCTCGAGAGCCTTTTGGGCCCTACTCCCTTAGCAGGGGAGCGCCTTCGACCACTCGGCCACCTCTCCGAAGCGGTGCATAAACGGTATAAGCAAAAAGTTCAAGACATTTTCGATTTTTTTCAAAAATATCTGGGGTTTTGTTTTTTCATTCCCTCAAATTGAACACAAAATTAACGAATAAATTTGTAGCTTTTTTGCCACATTATCGCAAATAGTGCGTTGATGACCTCTAATGGATCCATTTCGTATTTGTATGTTTCACGGAGATTATTGTAGTTATTAGCGTTCTTAAATATCGGTATTCTACTCTGTTATCCTACAGGTGGTGCCTCTTTAAAAATATTAAATTTCCATTGGAGATTAGGTATGAATATTAAAACACTCCTTCTGAGCTCTACAGTGATTACTGTAGCAATTTCCGGGGCAAAAGCAGCTTCGGAAGGTACTGCGGAACCAAAACCTGTGAGGTATGTTCGCGTTTGCGATGCGTATGGTAAGGGATATTTTTATATCCCCGGAACAGAAACTTGTATACGTTTATCAGGAAATGTTCGTGCCGATCTCCTAGGTGGTAAGAACATCGACGCAGTAACTGATGCTGATTTGGAGGATCGTAAAAAAACCTATACTGCGGCCTCACGCTTAACCCTTGTTTTTCAGACTGCCTCTGAAACAGAATTAGGGACACTCCGCTCATATGCAAAAATCAGCTCGCAATGGAGTGAAGGAAAAGATAGTTACGGCGCTCGGCTCAATGCTGCTTATATTGAGCTTGGAGGGTTTCGTGTAGGTCTTGATAGCACAATTTTTGATGATTGGACCGGCGGTTATGGTCAAGTTATGAACGACGACAGCATAGCACCATCAGGTAATACACGCACAAATGTTATTGCCTATACCTTTAACGGCGATTCTGGTTTCTCGGCTATAATAGGAGCTGAATTAGGTAACGATTCGGGTCCTGCTCTTAAAACTAAAACAGGTAACAAAATCGATTATTACTACGTCGATAAAGCTGACAAAATCGACATCGTTCCTGATGATAAACTCCCGAGTAAGCGGATAAAGGGCTACGTACCTAATGTCCTCCTCGGTGTCAAATTTATGCAAGGATGGGGTGGCTTCTCAGCGATTTCTGCTTATGACGCCTATTACAGAAAATGGGCTGCTAAAGTGCGCGCGGACTTCAACTTCAATGATTATATCAATTTCTGGGTGATGGGCGGCTATAAAAATAATGTTGATTACTATACAGTGGATCAAGATAATGCATTGTCGCGGCAAAATACGACGATCTACGCAAACTGGGGGGGCGCATGGGCTGCTTGGGCTGGTGCTACTTACAAAATTAGTCCAAAAGCAAATTTCAATGCCCAAGTTTCTTATAGCGCTGTAAAAACCTTCGCAACTTCCGTCAATATTTCGTACACGCTCGTCCCAGGCTTTGTCATCACACCTGAATTGACCTACGTTTCTTGGGGAGATGATCGCACTTTTGCAGGCAAAAATGACTCCGGCCAGAGTTATAAATATGCTTTAAATGGAAAGAGCGCTGTACAAGCCATGATCCGTCTTCAGCGTTCATTTTAGTCCCTCAAAATTTACATTTGAAAAAAACCGGCGCCTAAGGCGTCGGTTTTTTTTGTTTTTTAAGTGCCCGTCGTCATCATAAAATATCGTCATCATAAAATATCCTACGATCCCACTGCGTAAAAAATAATGATAACAGAGTATAAGCAAATATATATCATAATATGAGAAACAACATCTCCACTAATATTAAAACTTTTATTAATTTCTTGAACTCATAGCAAAAAATATATTACCAAATAACTTAATTAAGTAAATTTATTCTCTAAATATATAGATAATTATTTGTAATATATGCGATTTGCTTGTTTTTATTTATTTCTCCTTTATCTTCACGACAAGTACTATCATAAATACTGATGCTAATAAGTCGGGTTTCATTCTTTATACTGAATATTATAACGTATAAGTCATCACTATATACTTTTTCCTCGTACCGCCGCTTTGAGAAGATTGCTTAAACAGTACAGGTTAACTGTTTGTAATGCTCCCTCTGTTCCTTCTAAAAAACCGATTCAAACTTATTAAGCGTACATCTTTATAATTGACAATGTGATTATTTAAGCTGATCATGACCATGCAAGTAAGATACTTTGATTGGGGTTGGGGTGTACATAAAGGCATTGTTAAAAATGCTTTTACCGGTTTTTTCAAAGTGGTATTTCCCGGACTTTATCAGACATTCGCCAGTGTAAGAATGGTAGAGTATGTAATCTGGTCAAAGCTCACGTAGTTCGTTAGTTGAGTGCGTCATCGTTAACCTTGCAATGTGTCTTTAAACTGCGAGCCTATAAGGAAAAAATTTGTGCAAAAAAATACTCCATCAGTTAGCTGCGGCCCTTTCCCCGATTCACGCAAAATTTATAGACAAAGTCTTCTCTTTTCTGATGTACGTGTGCCTTTCCGCGAGATTTCATTGACAGATGGCAGCGGTGAAAAACCTTTAAATGTTTACGACACGTCAGGGCCCTACACTGATGAAAATGTGCATATTGATATAACAAAAGGACTCCCTGCAATCAGCACGCCTTGGTTGTCCAAGCGTGCCGACACAGAATCTTACCCCGCGCGATTAGTTAAGCCGGAAGATAATGGTTTAACTAGAGACAAAAATCTCGCGCCATCTTTTGAACAAAAGCACCCAATTTTACGCGCAAAAAAAGGTAAAGCGGTCACGCAATTAGCCTACGCGCGCGCGGGTATTATTACTGAAGAAATGGAATATGTTACTATACGTGAAAACGGGGGATTAGTAACACAAGACCAGAAAAAAACAACATCAGGTGAAACATTCGGCGCGTCAATACCAGAAACTTACACTGCGGAATTTGTGCGCAATGAAATTGCTTGCGGGCGAGCTATTATTCCACAAAATATCAATCATTCAGAATGCGAACCGATGATTATTGGGCGTAATTTTCGTGTTAAAATCAATGCCAATATCGGCAATTCGGCAGTCAGCTCATCTATGGAAGAGGAAGTCGACAAAATGGTTTGGGCCATTCGCTGGGGCGCAGATACAGTTATGGATCTCTCAACAGGACGTAATATTCATAACATTCGTGAATGGATTATCCGAAATTCCCCGGTTCCTATCGGGACTGTTCCGATTTATCAAGCACTTGAAAAAGTGCATGGTATTGCCGAAAATTTAACATGGGACGTTTTCCGTGATACCCTCATTGAGCAAGCAGAACAAGGTGTTGATTATTTTACCATTCATGCAGGATTGAGATTGCCTTTCATTCCTCTGACTATTGACCGCGCAACAGGTATTGTATCACGAGGTGGTTCAATTATAGCTAAGTGGTGCCTGCATCACCATAAAGAGAGCTTTCTGTACGAACATTTTGATGAAATTTGTGACATTGCGCGCATGTATAATGTATCTCTTTCATTAGGTGATGGGTTGCGCCCTGGTTCTATTGCTGATGCGAATGATGAGGCCCAATTTGCTGAACTTGAAACTTTGGGACAATTAACAAAAATTGCATGGGAAAAAGATGTGCAGGTTATGATCGAGGGACCCGGCCATGTACCGATGCATAAAATTAAAGAAAATATGGAAAAACAATTAGAAATCTGCCACGAAGCGCCTTTTTATACCTTAGGCCCTCTCACAACTGATATCGCACCCGGATATGACCATATTACATCGGCAATCGGTGCTGCTATGATCGGTTGGTTTGGCACTGCCATGCTTTGTTATGTGACACCTAAAGAGCATCTAGGACTACCAGATAGAAATGACGTAAAAACTGGTGTTATCGCTTACAAAATCGCTGCCCATGCCGCTGATCTTGCCAAAGGTTTGCCGGGCGCACAATTGCGTGATAATGCCCTCTCTCGCGCGCGATTTGATTTCCGATGGCATGATCAATTTAATCTTTCTCTTGATCCGGACACTGCACGCGCTTTTCATGACGAAACAATGCCTAAAGAAGCGCACAAATTAGCGCATTTCTGCTCTATGTGCGGACCTAAATTTTGCTCGATGCGTATTTCTCACGACATCCGTAATGCAGCAGCAATGAAAACGATAAAAGACGAAGGTATGGCTGCCATGGCTAAACAATATCAAAAAAATGGTGATCTTTATATAAAGGTCACCTCCCCTGAAAAAGAAACACTGAACAATTGAAAAACATTCTTATCAAAGGTGCGGGCATAGGCGGTTTAACAGTTGCCTTTATGTTGCAACAAAAAGGTGCTGCTGTTACTGTGTCCGCCCCTCCTCGTTCCCCTATAGGAACTGCAAGTTGGTACGCAGGAGGTATGCTGGCACCTTATTGTGAAAGAGAAAGTGCTGAACAGATTATTGAAGATCTTGGTATACAGGCCATACAATGGTGGAGCGAGACATTTCCCGAAATTGTGACACACAAAGGGACTTTAGTTGTAGCGCCTGCACGCGATAAAATAGAACTTGAACGATTTTCGACACGCACACACAATCATAAAATTATAGATAGCGCGGAAATAGCTCATCTTGAGCCCGATCTTGCGGGACGTTTTGACTGTGCGCTTTTTTACGCAACTGAAGCACATATTGATCCCCGCACAGCACTTATTACTTTGAAAGAAGCCCTTATAAAAAATGGAGCGTATTTCGTTGATGTGGGAATATCCGAAAAAAACTTTGATATTGTTATTGATGCAACAGGAATAGCGCGTTCAGAAAAAGATAAAAATATACGGGGAGTACGCGGCGAAATGCTCTTGATGCGCAGTGTAGATGTTGAATTTTTTCGTCCAATTCGCCTGCTTCATCCGCGGTTTCCGCTCTATATAGTCCCCCGACAAAATAATATTTTTATGATTGGGGCAACAATGATTGAAAGTGATTCAAGCGGTCCAATTTCAGCAAGATCAATGATGGAATTACTTAATTCTAGCTATATTTTACACCCCGCTTTTGCTGAAGCGGAAATTCTCGAATCTGGTGTTGGTATACGCCCGTGTTATCCTGATAATTTACCCTGTGTCCATAAACACGGAAATCATATTTCTATTAATGGTTTTTATAGACATGGTTTCCTTTTGTCCCCAGAAATGGCAAAACGAGCAGTAAAATTGGCATTGGAATGAAACATGAAAATATCTGTCAATGGTGAAATATTACAAACAGAAGTAACTTATCTCAGTTCACTTCTTAAAGAATTAGGTTATGAAGGAAATTGGCTGGCGATCGCTGTCAATGCTGAAGTTGTTCCTTTGGATAAACGGAGTCAGTTTGTCTTACATGAAAGAGATAAAATTGAAATTCTAAGCCCAATGCAAGGAGGCTGAGATTATGTTAAATTTTTATGGCCGTGAATTTTCTTCCCGCCTTTTATTGGGTACAGCTCAATACCCATCACTGGCCGTTCTTCGTGATGCTATTCGTAAATCCGGTACGGAAATTGTCACAGTTTCACTGCGTCGAGAGACCGCAGGCGGGAAGCAAAGTGGACAATTTTGGCACTTTCTCAAAGAAATTGGTGTAACAGTGCTTCCCAACACAGCCGGTTGTTACACTGTCAAAGAAGCCGTCACTACTGCTCAACTGGCACGAGATCTCTTTAAAACCTCTTGGATTAAACTCGAAGTTATTGGTAATCCAGATACATTACAGCCAAATATTTTTTCCTTAGCTGAAGCAGCAAAAATTCTAAATAATGAAGGATTTCAGATTTTTGCCTATACAACCGACGACCTTATTGTGGCCGAAAAACTCTTTGAAATTGGCTGTCGCGTTATTATGCCCTGGTGTGCTCCTATTGGGTCTGCCAGAGGTCCCCGTGATCTCGACGGCTTGCGCTCTATTCGTGCTTACCTCCCTGACCTTACTCTTGTCATCGATGCAGGTATTGGACGTCCATCTCACGCCGCTACCGCCATGGAGATAGGATATGACGCAGTACTGCTCAATACCGCTGTCGCTAAAGCGAGTGACCCTATATTGATGGCTGAAGCATTCTCTAAGGCCATTCAAGCAGGACGTATGGGCTACAAAGCAGGAATGCTCGAAGCACGTAATGTAGCTGTACCTTCAACGCCAGTTATTGGGAGGGCGGTGTTTTCGTGAAACTTGACCCATTTTATCTCATTGTTGATAGTGCCAATTGGGTAGAACGTTTAGTCCCTATTGGGATCAAATTAGTACAATTACGCGTAAAAAACGAAAATACAGAAACAATAAGTAAGCATATAGAACGAGCAAAAAATATATGCGATAAATTTGGAGCGCAATTAATTATTAATGATCACTGGAAAATAGCAATCGATAAAAAATGCGACTTTATTCATCTTGGGCAGGAAGATCTGAGTCAAGCTGATATTCCTATGATCCGTAAAAATGGTATCAAATTTGGTCTTAGCACTCACGACGAACATGAATTGGACACCGCTTTATCTGCTCATCCGGAATATATTGCACTTGGTCCTATTTATCCTACGATCTTGAAAAAAATGAAATGGGCGCCGCAAGGATTAGAGAAAATTAAACAATGGAAAAAACAAATTGGTACCTTGCCTTTAGTTTGCATCGGCGGTTTAACTCCAGAACGTGCGGCTGATGTTTTGAAGGCGGGAGCTGATAGTGCCGCTGTTGTGACCGATATTATCTTACATAAAAAACCTGAAGATCGCACCCAACAGTGGATAAAGGCGACTAAAGCATGGCGTTAGTGCCTTCTATTCTTATCGTCGCAGGCACCGATCCCACAGGGGGTGCTGGTATTGTCCGGGACATAGAAACAGCGGCGCATTTTGAAATAAAAGCAAGTTTGGCAATCACCTCTGTTAATGTACAAGACAACAACCACGTAGCCGAAATTACGCCCATGAGCGGGAAATCCGTTAATGCGCAAATGAGGGTAGCTCTGAAAGCCAACCCAATCAGTGCGATAAAAATCGGCATGACGGGTACTCAAGAAATCATATCAGAAATCTGCGATGTACTAGAAGACTACAACCATATTCCTGTTGTGTTTGATCCTGTACTCGTTGCTTCATCAGGAGGAAAACTTACAACCGAAAAAATCATAGAGGTTATGATCACTAAATTGCTTCCCCATATTGATCTTCTGACACCTAATATGGGAGAGCTCGCTCTTCTCAGCCAAAGCCCTTTAGCTTCTAATCGTGAAGAAGCAATACAACAAGCAAAAAAACTCCTTTCGTTCGGTCCGCGCTATATACTTATAAAAGGCGGCCATACGAACGATACTCTTGCCACCGACAGCTTAATTGACAAAACTGAAATAATGAATATTTCTGCTTCACGTTTGAAAGGAACGATGCGCGGAACGGGTTGCATTCTTTCGAGTGCTATTGCGGCACGCTTAGCGTTAAATGAATCTATGACTGAGGCCGTCAAAAATGCGAAAGCGTATATCCACGCACTCCTTCTAAACCACCGTCAAAAAAAGCGTTAAACGTAATAGCCTGCCCCTTTTTATAAGATGTTCTGTCAATATTTTACGCAGAAAATCGGCAATAAATACGTCATAAAGCTTGAAGAATGGCCCCGCTTGGTTTATTCATCGACGGATCGATTTACGAACAAAGAAGTGCGATGCCTAAACAAATAGAATGTTCGATTCCGTACGAAGAACTGCTGAGCTTCTATAAAGAAAGTGGTGTGGATGCTGTACTTGTTGAGACACCCATTGATCACTTTAATGAATCTTCTCCTCTGAGGCAGCAATTAAAACAGGCGCGTAATAACATTACTCGCCCCAAACAAATACCTCCAACCGCAGCGCCATGTGACCGTCCACTCCATAATTTTAGTAACGCGCAGCCCGCATTTTCAGCCACAGAGATGGCAAAAAATGCTCGTACACTCGATGAATTAAAGTCTGCCCTCCTTGCTTTTGATGGCTGTTCACTGAAACTGACGGCCAAAAATACTTGTTTCGCGGATGGAACGGCGGGGAGCCCGCTTATGCTTATAGGAGAAGCGCCTGGACGAGAAGAAGATCTACAAGGGCTTCCATTCGTGGGAAAAGCGGGCATGCTTCTTAATAAAATACTGGCGTCGATCGGCTTAACAAGGCAGGATGTTTACATAGCCAACACCGTCCCCTGGCGTCCACCAGGAAATCGTACACCGACGCCGAGAGAGATCGCCTTATGCCGTCCCTTCATTGAACGGCACATTCAGTTGGCCGCGCCCTGCGTCCTTGTAGCATTAGGAGGTGTTGCAACGCAATTTCTCACAGGAACACAAAGCGGAATTATTCGCATAAGGGGAAAATGGCAAACTTACGAAGATAAAGATAACACTCAAATACCTGTTATGCCGACCTTTCACCCTGCTTATCTTTTACGAACACCTAGTCAAAAAAAGCTCACATGGGTAGATTTTTTAGAAGTAAAAAACCGTTTAGATAGCCTCCCGTGATTTCTTATCTCTTCCTTTTTCTAAAAATATAAATGCTACTCCAACCGTTTACACCCCCGAAATACAATTAGGAAAAAATTATGAAGCAACCAACAATTCCCGTTTACCGCTTAGAAGATTACCAACCGACACCCTACGCTATACCAAAAACACAACTTCACTTCTGTTTGAAACCAAGAGAAACTCGCGTTACAGCGACATTGTTTGTCAAAGCTCGTCAACATACTAAAGAGTTCACGCCTCTTGTGCTTTCTGGCGATGAGCTCAGATTAGTTTCCATCGCCATCAATGGAGAAAAATTGCCTGAAAATGCTTATAAAAGCACCCCTTCACATCTAGAAATTATAGCTCCGCCTACGGCCCCTTTCACACTGCAATTAGTCACAGAACTGAATCCCGAAAGTAACCGCCAACTCATGGGGCTTTATCTTTCCAATGGCGTCTATTGTACGCAGTGTGAAGCAGAGGGTTTCCGTCGTATCACTTACTTCTATGATCGTCCCGATGTTCTTTCTACCTATACAGTAAAAATTGAAGCAGATTCCCAAACGGCTCCTATCTTGCTTTCTAATGGAAACCTTGTTGAAACAGGAATTCTTGATAATGGCCATCATTTTGCTCTCTGGAAAGATCCTTATCCAAAACCATCTTATCTCTTTGCTTTAGTTGGCGGAAATCTTGACAAATTAGAAGATTATTTTACGACCGCTTCTGGACGCCGCGTCGAACTTGGCATCTATGTAGAAAAAGGAAAAACCGAGCGAGCACTCTACGCAATGGACGCACTTAAACGTTCTATGAGCTGGGATGAACAGTGTTTCGGGCGCGAATATGACCTTGATGTTTTCAACATTGTCGCTGTTTCTGACTTCAATATGGGGGCAATGGAAAACAAAGGTCTAAACATTTTCAATGATAAATATATCCTTGCAAATCCTGAAACAGCGACTGACCGTGATTACCGAAATATTGAACGCGTCATTGCACATGAATATTTCCACAATTGGACTGGCAATCGTATTACCTGCCGCGATTGGTTTCAGCTCTGTTTAAAAGAAGGACTAACTGTCTACCGTGACCAAGAATTTTCTTCAGACCAAAATGTGCGCAGCCTACAACGAATTGAGAATATACAAACACTGAAATCTACACAATTTGCCGAAGATGCCGGGCCACTCGCTCACCCTGTACGTCCTCGTCAATACAGCCAAATTAACAATTTTTATACTACAACCATCTACGAAAAAGGAGCAGAAATAATTCGTATGGTGCATACTATTTTAGGCCCTACTCTTTTTCGTAGAGGTATGGACCTCTACTTTCAGCGACATGATGGTCAAGCGTGCACTATTGAAGATTTTATCGCTTGTTTTTCCGAAGTTTCCGGTCAAGATTTTTCGCAATTCATGCTGTGGTACGAACAAGCAGGCACACCTAATGTGACAATTAATAGCCATTATAGTGATGGGGTTTTAACAATTTATGCAAAGCAACATATTCCAGAAACGCCGCAACAAAACAAAAAAAAGCCCATGCTCATCCCTATTGCTTTTGGTTTATTAGGGCACGAAGGGAAACAACTGACTTATGAAGCTGATGATGATATTCAATCAGGTATTATAATGCTCTCTGAAGAAACGCAAACCTTCAAATTAAGAGGACTGCACGAAAAGCCTGTTTTATCGCTACTCCGTGAATTTTCTGCTCCTGTCACCTTACAAGCCTCATTTAACGAAGAAGAACTTATTTTTCTTGCCAAAAATGATAATAACCAAGTCAATCGCTGGCAGTCTCTGAATAATTTAATAACGCAAGCTCTCATTCAAGTGGTCAAAGACGCGACACTGGAAAAAGCAGCTATGCCTCCCAATTTGTTGGAATTAATTGAGGTTACTCTTAACGACAAAAATCTTGAACCCGAATTTCGCGCATTTTGTTTGAGTTTGCCTAACGAAGTTGAACTTGCCCGTATAATCGGTGAAAATGTCGATCCAGATCGTATTCACCACGTGCGTAATCAATTTTTAGCTTCTATCGCACGTACTCATCAAGAGCTCTTAACAAAACTCTATGAACAAATGCAGGTCAAAGAGCCTTATTTACCCAATACTGTGCAAACTGGAAAGCGAGCATTGCGAAATATTATATTGGACTACCTTTCCATCGTTGAAGCAGTACCAGACCGTGCGGCTGCCCAATATGAAAGAGCTGATAATATGACTGACCGCATGGCTAGTATAACCGTTTTAGTACAGCGCTTTAACGAAACTGAACAAGCGCAAGATGCCTTAAATGATTTTGAAAACCGATATCAGAACGACCCATTGGTTATGGATAAATGGTTTGCAATTCAAGCGATGGTTGCAGGGGAAAAAACGCTCGGCCGTGTTCAAAAACTCATGGAACACCCCCTTTTTTCACAAGATAATCCTAACCGAGTACGTGCCTTAATTGGTACCTTTGCCGCCGGTAACCAAACGGGTTTTAATAGAGCTGACGGTGCAGCTTATCATTTTCTTTGTAAAATCATTTTGGGAATAGACGCAAAAAATTCACAGCTTGCTTCGCGGTTATTGACCATTATGCGCTCTTGGCGACAGTGGGAACCTGTCCGACAACAAAAACTTAAAACTGCATTACAAACCATCGCAAAAGCGCCAAACTTGTCGAGCGATGTAGCAGATATCATAAACCGGACACTTGCTTAAAAAATAGAAAAAACACCATCAGTGTGTTAAAACTTTATTTTAAAGCAACAAAAAATAACTATCCGGCGACAATAAGCCTATAAACAGGCAAACTCAGACTGTTTATAGGCCATATTAAGCCACTTTTTGTTTCTATAATTCGCGATCGTAGAAGCAAAATTGTTTGTTCTCGAAAAAAAGACTGGACAGAAGACTCTTGTTTTGATTCACTACGCCTGAGTAGGTTGTTATGAATACCGGGACGGTTTTTCAGTTACATTATTCATGATTAAAGGAACTAGGGATGGCTAAATTGGACGCGTATAACGCGCCAACGGAGGTGTGTGCCGATTCAAAATCAAGCGCTCATGGCCGCAAGACACGGACGGCGCACGTCAGTTTGCTTTCTGGTTTAACTTATCAAAAACTCTTATTCATTGAACCTTGGCTACGACGCTCTATTCCCTTTATCATTATTACATTTCTTATCGTATTGGCAACGATCCGTTTCGTCTCAATGCATGATTGGCACAACAAGATTGACAAAGATACGCGTTCTACAATTGCGCTTATAACCGCTCATATCACAAATACGATTGACGCAGCCAACCGTAGCCTTCCTGCCGCTAGCAAGCAAGGAAAACCCGCCGCCCTTTCTCATAATCATTTACAAAATATTCTTATTAATTTTCGTGATCAAGGTCTTGGCAATACTAACACTATTATTGCTATAGTAGACCAAAGTGGAAACGTCCTTGTCTCATCAAGTGCAGAGATCACTTCAGGAAAATCTTTACAAAATTTTACTCCTGAAAGCGCTGTTTTGCGAACTCTCGGGCAGCATATGGGGACTATGAAGGTTACAATAAAGGAGGAACCTGCACTAGCCTCGTTTAACCAAACAAAAAACGGCCAATATGGTGTATTTGTTGCGGAAACAAAACGTCATATCTACGCAGAATGGCGCAAGGTATTTTCATTAAACGTGACCTTATTCGTAGGGACTACTGGCATTATGATGGCCCTCCTATGCGCTTATTACAGTCAAGTGGCGCGGGCACGCAATATGGATCTTGTTTCAGAAAAAATTCAAAATCGTATTGACATGGCGATGATGCGTGGACGTTGCGGGCTGTTAGACTGGAATATGGCGAGTGGGCGGGTTTATTGGTCACGCGCGATGTACGAAATGCTCGGCTACATACCTCAAGATGCGCTGCTATCAATTTCTCAAATCACAGCTATCATCGATCCAACCGATGCCAATTTTTTTGATATTGCTCAAGAATTAATGAGCGGTGAAAAAAAATACGTCGACATTAACGTCCCTATGCGCCACGCCGATGGCCATTATGTATGGATGCGCATCCGCGCTGAAGTAACTGAAGAGGAGGAACCCCATCTGGTAGGTATTTCCTTCGATATCAGTGAACAACGTCAATTTGCTGAACAAACAGCGCAAGCTGATCTTCGTATCCGTGATGCTATCGAGAATATTTCAGAATCTTTCGTATTATGGGATCCAGAGGGACGCCTGGTTATGTCTAATAGCAAATTTTGTGAATACGCCTCTATCTCTCCAAAAATGCTGAAATCAGGTATCCAACGTGCAGCTGTTGAGGCCATGGCACGCCCTGCTATTAGTGAATACCCTCTAAAAGATGACGGTGCCGGTAACTCAACCAGTATTCGCCAAACGGCCGACGGCTGCTGGCTCAAAATTAATGAACGGCGCACCCAAGACGGGGGGCTCGTCTGCATCGGTACTGATATTTCTGAACTGAAGCAACAACAAGAAAAATTTGAGGACAGCGAAAGACGACTTTTTTCCTTCATTCAAGAGCTTAAACGTGCACGAGGAAATGCTCAGCAACGCGCCACAGAAGTTGAAAAGCTGAACGAGAGCCTGCAAGCAGAAAAAGAGCGAGCCGAAAGTGCTAATAAAGCTAAATCGGAATTTCTGGCCAATATGTCTCATGAATTACGCACTCCGCTTAACGCTATTCTTGGTTTTTCAGACATTATGTTGCAATCTACTTTTGGCCCCCTTGGCTCACAACGCTACAGAGAATACATGCAAGATATACATAATTCAGGCACTCATCTTTTGACTCTCATCAATGATATCCTTGATATGTCCAAAATTGAGGCCGGAAGATTCACCCTTGACTGTAAAAACGCCAATCTTGAGCCAATCATTAGCGAGGCAGTCCGCACACTCACGCCACAAGCACAAGAAAAAAAGGTCTCTGTCACGACTAATATCGCACCGAAGCTCCACGCTGAAGTTGATTGCCGTGCCATGAGACAAATTTTTCTTAATCTCATCTCTAACGCTGTTAAATTCACTCCCTCTGGTGGAAATATCGACGTTTGCGCCTTCCAAAAGGAAAGCAACCTTATTTTTAAAATTAAAGATACAGGAGTTGGTATCCCGCAATCAGCGATTAAAAAACTTGGACAACCTTTTGAACAAGTCGAAAATCAATTCACAAAAACTCATCCCGGTTCGGGTCTTGGACTGGCCATTTCCCGCTCTCTACTAGAATTACATAAAGGGAAACTCGAAATCACTTCCAAAGAAGCAAAAGGGACGACTGTAACCATCGTAATGCCAATTCGACGAAATTAAATTTCTTAACGAAGCTTCTTACACTTTATCAAAAATTCCCTATACGGCCCCTAAATGATAATGTTAACCTGCAGCACCTTTTACACCATACAATGAAAAAGAATGACGAGTGAAAACCGGCCGAGCACAGCGTATCGCTGACTACGCGAAAAGTCCCCCCCGTTGGATACCATCATTATAAATTATATTTCAAACACTGGTTAAAATTTGTAAGACGCACCAATGCGAAAATCATCCGTCTTGTACCCAATCTCTATTTTATCCTTCGAGAATTTCTTTTTACCAAAATCTGAATAACGGTATTCAGCACGCAAAATAATATTATCTGTCATTGCGTAATTCAAACCACCGCCAAGGGTATAACCAATCATCGTCTTTTTATCATCTTCTAAGTCATAAGATTGCGGATTTACATCTTTTTTTTCAACTGTCTCTGAGTAAATGCCGCGAAGCTGCGTGTAAGCGGCACCTGCAGCAATATAAGGCATAATACGGCCTACAGCAAAACCAACACGTATTCGCGCAGCACCAAACCATTTTTGCTCTAAAGTATAAGCGTCTGTTACAGTTTTTCCTTTATCATCCAAATCTGTGAAGAGAGTCTTTGTGCTCTTTTTATCAGACCACATCACATCCGTATCGATGCCCAGGACAAAACCACTGGTAAGAGCGATATTGGAACCCGCGTAAAGGCCCCCAGCAAACCCGGAAGGTTCAGGCGTTAATTTTTTATCAAGCTCAACCCATTTACTACTCGGACCCTCACCGTCTAAGTAATTTAGGACGGTTTTACTCGAAAAACCACTAAGCTGTCCACCGATATAAAAACCCGCCCAAGAAAAATCAGGGACAGAAACAATTTGTTTTGGATCCTCGAAAACTACGATATCTGCTGCTTGCGCTACAGAAGCTGAAAGTATAGCTAAAACGGGCACTGTCATTAAATGTTTTACAGTCATAAGTTTTTCTCTATAATCAATCGAGCGTGATATTATACTCACGCGCTTTTCCAAAAAAAACCCGCGGATATCGGTAGTACAGTCTAGATTGGAAGAGTCAAGTGAATTTTTTAATATTACGTCGCAAAAATTGCTTAAATTTATCGCAGAATCACCCGTTTGTACCTATTTTTGGCTGAAAATATTTCTATGACCCATGCCCACTCTTCAATAAAATATAAAATAGGTCGGATAGATTCGCCTAAACAAAAAAATTAATGGAACGACCCAACTTCCCTTTCAAAGATGGGTCTCATAATATAAATTCACGAAAGAAGCGGCTCTATTCAAAGATAAAGCCCCCTCAGCGGTTAAATTTAAAAACACATTAAAATTTGTAAGATGCACCAATGCGAAAATCATTGGTCTTATGGTGGATTTCAGTGCGGCCTTTCTCAAATTTCTTTTTTCCAAAATCTGAATAACGGTATTCTGCGCGCAAAATAATATCACCGGTCATCGCATAATCCAAACCACCGCCGAGGGTGTAACCAATCATCGTTCTTGTATTATCTTCAGAAAATATCGGACCTTCAACTTTTCTATCAAGCGTCTCTGAATAAATGCTCTTAAGTTGCGTATAAGCAATACCTCCAGCGATATAAGGCATAGCACGACCTAAAGCCATCCCTCCACGTACTCGTGTAGCACCAGACCACTTTTTCTTTAAAGTGTAAGCGTTTGTAACAGTCTCTTCACCACTTTTCCGACCCGTGAAAAAAGCTTTTTTCTGCTTTTTATTGGACCACATTATATCCGTATCGACACCCAGGATAAAACCATCATCGAAAGCAATATCAGAACCAGCATAAAAACCACCCACGAATCCCGAAAGTTTGGGGGTTGATTCTTTATCAAGCTGAACCCATTCGCGACCGGGGCTACGGTTGTCTAAGTGATTTAGAGCGGTTTTACTCGAAAAATTACCGATCTGTCCACCGATGTAAAAACCTGTCCAAGAAAAATTAGGAGCAAGAACAATCTCTTCATGATCCCCGAGAGCTGCGGCATTTGATGCTCGCGCCGCAGAAGATGAAAGCATAGCTAAAACAGACACTGTTACTAAATATCTTATAGTCATAAATCTCTCCCTATAACCGACTATGCAAGGCACTATACGCACCCTTCCCAAAAATCATAAACGCCGGCGGCGCGATCTTAGCTGAAAAAATTAAGCCAACTCAAGTTAATTTTTGAGTACCACCTTACAGAAGCTACTCTGCTCCGCTGTAAGGTCGTTCATTTTTTCTATTTTTAGCCAGAAATACTCCCATAGTTCACATTTGTATTATAACCGGAATACAAAATAGTGAAGTTGCTTGAAGAGATAAATTAGAGATACGGCTTCACCGTTTTTTTCTGAAAGCAATATTTTTACAGCGAAATTAAAGGAAAAGTCTTGCAATGAAAATCCATAAAAAAGGGCTCCGCATAAAGGCGGAGCTTCACCAGTAATTAAATTTTAAAGTACATTAAAATTTGTAAGACATACCAACGCGGAAATCATCGGCCCTGTAATGAATTTTAATGCGATCCTGTGCAAATTTCTTTTTTCCAAAATCTGAATAACGATATTCTGCACGCAAAATAATATTATCTGTCACCGCATAATCCAAACCACCGCCAAGGGTATAACCAACCATCGTCTTTTTATCATCTTCTAAGTTATAAGATTGCGGATTTACATCTTTTTTTTCAACTGTCTCTGAGTAAATGCCGTGAAGCTGCGTGTAAGCAACACCTCCGGCAATATAAGGCATGATACGACCAGTAACGAAACCGACACGTATCCGTGTTGCACCAGACCATTTTTGCTCTAAAGTATAATCAGTCGTAACAGTTTTTCCCCCACCTTTATCTTGACCACGAGCAGATCTTTCCACGTGAACAACCTCCATCAGCTGGTCATGCGACCCTTTGTCTTCGTCTGCACTTGAATCCGGGCCTGTGTCGAGCTCTTCATATGGACCTAAATTCAAACCTGAGCCTACACTTAACTCCTGGCCGTCGCCATTTTCATCACCATCTTCGCCCCAGTCTGTAAACAGAGTCTTTGTGTCCTTCTTATTAAACCACACTGCATCTGTATCGATGCCCAGGACCAAGCCATTACCGAGAGCAATATTAGAACCCGCGAAAAAACCGCCCGCGAATCCTGAAAGTTTAGGAGTTAATTCTTTATCAAGCTCAACCCATCTGCCACCGGGTACGTCATCATCTAAATAATTTAGGACGGTTTTGCCTGAAAAACAGCCGATTTGCCCGCCGATGTAAGAGCCTGTCCAAGAAAAATCAGGAACAGGGACGATCAGTGTTAAATTTTTAGGAGCCGCAACATCCGCTGCTTGTACCGCAGAAACTGAAAGCATAGCCAAAATGGGTACTGTCATTAAACATCTTGTAATCATAAAACTTCTCCCTGGTTTTAATCAAACATGGCCCTATGCATAATACTCTTCTAAACTTCTTCAAATATAAAATACTTTTTGGTTGGCTCAATAACAACAATATGTCACCTGATAATAAAGCTTTTTTACCGCTAAAAGTTTTCTTCAAGATTCATTTAAAAGAGAGAAAACTTAACACAGAGACGAAAAAACCGGTAAAATCGATATTTATGAGATACCAAAACTTTAATAATACACTGTTTATTTTTCTTTTTCACCGTAACACGCACCCTGCGCGCAAATATTTCTGCATTTATATTGACGTACAATATCGGGGAATATAAAGGGGAGATCCCCGTCAGATATTTCCGGATTCTCACCATGCTCATAAAGTAAATAAGGTCGACATCCGAGCCTGCAGTTAACTTACAAGTTTCAAGTTTATTCACCCACAGTGTGCCGACGCACTCCTCTTTGATGTAACTACAGCAACTAGAAAATTCTTTTTGAATCGCCGTAAATATTTTTGCAATCTCAAGATCCACAAGCACTGTGAGAGCAAAATCCGCTCTATTTCCTACAATTACGTCATTAAAAAGCCAAATCCCTGAAGGAGAACCTCGTGAAAAATTATTAAACGGATATTCTTCGTCTACTTGTTTGGTCGCACTGCAAGCCTCTAAAATTGCTGGCGTCATTTCTTGTTGAGGTTCCACGCGCTTCAATAAATTTAAGCAGCTTTATATATTAACCGCGGTATCCGCATAGTACAACAGATATCGCTTGCCTTTTCAAAACCTAGATAGCTTAATCTAATAAGCGTTTCCGGATCATCCTCTTTCACCTGTAAAAACAAAATTGCCCACCTCTAACTCAAATTTTTACTCAGATTTTGAAAGCACTGTATAATGTTTTTAAAAAATTTGAAATGTTTCTATCAAATCGCGTATAAAGCAACTACTTTCCTTATACCTCGTCAAATATACAATGCTGATAATTTGGGGAACGTCATCCGACAAAATATATTTTATTCATTTGCCAATATTTGAAAGAGATATTCGACGCTGCGGAAAAAAGCTTAGCTTTTTAAAAGAATATGTAAAGCAGCCCTATCTGTTGATACCAAAAGAGCAGATATTGGGCCTGATCAAAGCCGAAGATCAAGATGAAATAAGTAAAAACACTACCTAAATCAGCTAAGGTAATTAAAATATGTGCCTCTTTCTTTGCGCTCTAAAGTTAACATTAACAAAGCTTCATGGATAGATTCAGCCTCATTGATTAATCGTAATCTTCTATAACCCAGCTGGCTTTAATTCTATATTAACGTCCAACAAGGGACCAAAATAAGACGGATTGGCGATTAACACTCTGTGTAAAAAAGAGACATGGTCGTTACCCATTAATAAAATCAGACTGCTTTCTAACATATACGATACAAAAAACGGTGATTATAAATTTTCTTTCCCTGCTCATTCTTCAACATAATTTGGCCATCTAAAACCGCTCTCATTGAAGGGGGTGTGGGATAAAAAGCCCTATTTTAAAAAGCTTTTTTATACTCCCTCACGAAGGTAATTTATCTCCGTTTCTGTCTTATAGCATTGTCAATTCAAAAAAGGAGTAATTTAGCGCTAAAGTAGGGCAACGAAAAAAAATCAACTAGGGAAATGATAAAATAGCCCTGAGGCCGGGGTTCGCGTTTTCGAGTAAAAGTTCACCCCCGTGCAATTTCATAACGGCTTTTGCTATACTTAGCCCAATACCAAAGCCTGGTTGTGTTCGGCTTTCTTCGAGGCGAACAAACCGCTCCGTTACTTTTTCATACTTATCTTCTGCGATTCCTGGGCCATTATCGCTAATTACAATGAGCAAACATTCTGCGCGATATTCCATTGATAAGAACACCTCTGTCTTCCTTCCGCTTTGAGGCGCATATTTTATTGCATTATCAACGA
Organism: Bartonella australis AUST/NH1; assembly: GCF_000341355.1. NCBI lineage: Bacteria > Pseudomonadati > Pseudomonadota > Alphaproteobacteria > Hyphomicrobiales > Bartonellaceae > Bartonella > Bartonella australis. The sequence continues at coordinate 487,598 of NC_020300.1, read as the reverse complement.
GATTGAAAATAGATTGTGCGATAAGCTCTCGATTCAACCTGAGCTCTTTATCAAATGTACACCCTAACCGAAGCAAAATACCTGCTTCTTCCGCAAAAGGTTCATAAAATTCAACCGCATCTTCAAGAATCAGTTTTACGTTCATCGTTTCAAGATGCTCAATTGCACTGCTAGCTTCGATGCGTGAGATCATCAAAATAGCATTAAAAGTACGAATGAGTTGATCTGATTCAGCGATCACGTCGTTCAGCACCTGCCGGTACTCAGACTCCGTTTTTTTCCCCAAAAGTGCTTCTTCAACGCGGTTTCTCAAACGTGTTAACGGTGTTTTAAGATCGTGAGCAATATTATCAGACACTTGGCGCAAGCCGGTATTCAATTCTTCAATGTGATCTAACATGACATTAAGGTTAACCGATAATCTGTCAAACTCATCGCCTGCCCCAGAAATAGGTAAACGCCCGCTAAAGTCACCACTCATCAAATGCTGCGACGCAGCTGTCACCTGATCAATTCTCTGCAATGCCCGCCTTCCAACAAAAAACCATATTAATAAAGCGCCCCCAACCATCGCAGCTAAAGCAATCATCACAGCTTTACGAATAACTGCAGCGAAACGTTCAGGCTCATCCAAATCTCGTCCAACGAGGAGCTTCATGGCGTTTGGCAAATCAATAACAACTGCTAAAGCACGGCGTTCACTCATTTTGCCACGCTCCTCGAAACGAAAATACACAAAAGAATCAGAAAAAAAGCCACCGTTATTAAGAAGATCAAATTCAATGCGTGCAACATTGCCCGCTAAAATACGCCCTACTGGATCCATAACAAGATATAGGAAAGCTCCAGGCTGCCGTGAACGATGGTTAATAGTGCGCATCAATAAAGGTAATCCGCCATAATCATAAGCGCTTTCAATACTTTTTAGTTCTTCGCGCAAAGCCTGCTCGGTTTGCTCTGTCAACAATGAAACGGAAAATGCTGTAACATAAATAGAGAGCCCCATTGCGACTAGTCCAAACAATAGGATATACAATGCAGAAAGTCTCAACGCTGTCGTGCGCATTAAATTGATTAAACGGTTCATATCTCTCTATCTGGCACTTTCAGCATATATCCAGCACCGCGTACCGTATGTAAAAGTGGAATATCAAAATCTTTTTCAATTTTAGCCCTCAAACGAGATATATGGACGTCAATTACATTAGTCTGTGGATCAAAATGGTAGTCCCAGACATTTTCCAAGAGCATTGTACGTGTGACAACCTGGCCAGCATACCGCATTAAATATTCAAGTAAACGAAACTCGCGTGGCTGCAACATAATATTCATTTCACCACGTTTCACTGTATGTGCTAATCGATCAAGCTCAAGATTGCCTACACGATAAATAGTTTCTGTCACTTTAGGATTTTTTCTCCGTTGCAAAACTTCAACACGGGCGAGAAGTTCAGAAAAAGCATAAGGCTTTGTCAAATAATCATCACCCCCCGCACGCAAACCCGTCACACGGTCATCAACCTGCCCCAAAGCTGAAAGAATAAGGACTGGGGATTCATTGCCTTTTGCACGCAATTCAGAAACAACCGAAAGACCATCACGATGTGGCAACATACGGTCAACGATTATAACATCGTAGCTCCTCGTTTCAGCCAAAGCATAACCAGTATCCCCGTCACGAGCAACATCAGCTGTGTGTCCCGCTTCCAAAAAAGCTTTTTCGAGATAACGCCCTGTCTCACAATCATCCTCAATAATGAGTACCTTCATACAATATATCTCCATTATTTCATCGGATGGTCAGGGGACAAAAAATTTACCAAATTTTCGTCCCACTATTAACAAAATGCTATTTTTTGATAATTGAAAGAGCAACAAAACGGCTCTGACCATTTGTCCGCACTTGCAATAATATCGCGTTTCGCTTCAAATTTTGCGCGTTCTTAATTGTATCGGTGATATCGGAAACCTTTTTAACAGATTTATTATTAACCGTCACAATTACATCGCCCGGGCGGATCCCTTTATCACCTGCCTCTGATTCTGGATCTACATCGGTTACAACTAGTCCTATATCGTCATCTGAGGGAGCTAAAATTAAGCCATAATCAGCCAGAATTTCATTCGGGTCATTTTGCTCACTTGAAGATTTTTGACCTTCTTTTTTATCCTCATTAGCCGGCATTGAATCGAGTTTGACTTTAATAGTTTCCTCCTTACCAGATCTCCAAATATTTAAAATTACCGTTTCTCCTGGTTTAATATTTGCGATACGTCTTGCCAAATCTCGTGCATCAGCAATTTTATCACCATTTACCGCGATAATTACGTCGCCTGTCTTAACACCGGCCTTTTCTGCAGGTCCTTTTAATGGATCAGTGACCAAAGCGCCTTTAGGCTCTTTTAAGCCAATTGAATCAGAAATTTCCTTCGTCACTGGCTGAATTTGAACACCGAGCCAACCGCGCTGGACTGAACCTTTTTCTATAAGCTGACTCACAACCTGTTTCGCTGTTGTCGCGGGAATAGCAAAAGCAATCCCAACATTTCCGCCCCCACCAGAAGGGGAAAAAATTGCCGTATTAATTCCAACAACCTGCCCATTAAGATTGAAAGTTGGACCACCAGAATTACCGCGATTAACGGCAGCGTCAATTTGGATAAAATCGTCATAAACGCCAGCTCCAATATCACGCCCACGCGCTGAAACAATACCAGCGGTTACAGTTCCACCGAGACCAAACGGATTGCCGACAGCAACAACCCAATCGCCGACACGGAGTTTTGAATCGTCGGCAAAATCAACATATGAAAACGTCCGTTTATCGTCCACTTTTAGTACTGCAAGATCAGTTCGCGGATCAGCTCCAATGAGTTTTGCTTCAAGCTCTGTGCCATCATCAAGAACAACTGAATAGCTTGTTCCGTCAGAAATCACGTGATTATTTGTCACAATATAACCATCAGAGGAGATAAAAAAGCCAGATCCAAATCCTATGGGATGCAGCCTGCGTGAACGGCGTTGAAGTTTACGATCAGGCCGACTACGATCATAAAACTCCCGAAATAATTTTTTCAAAGGGTGTTGATCTGGCAATTGATCAAATCCCGGAGCTTCAAAAAAATCACTAAAAAACCATTCCTTTTTTTTCCTCTCATTACTCTTCACCTGCACAGAAACAACGGCGAGTTTCACTCGGGAAACAATATCTGCAAATCCTTGTTGTTGTACTGATGGAACAAACACGGGCTTTGCATCAACTTCCATCGCCCACAAACTTGATTCACTGAAAAACACTGTACTCGCTAAAGCGGCAGAAAAACCTATAGCCGTCAATGTCGTACGGAAATTTAGTTTGATCATTTTGTATGCTCCTATTCAGTAATATTTCACCATTAGCGGAATTGATAATAAAATATCAGACCTTGCCGTTTTCTGTCTAAATTGTTAAATTTTTGTAAGCTTAAACAAACGAGCAGCGGACAGTAATTAGCAATTATAAATAGAACTTAATCATTAATTTAAACTCATACAGTTTCTTTTTTCGCGACGATATTTTCATTTTCCCAAGTCTGCTAGTATTTTTAATTATTTTCCCTCATCAACATTTTAAATAATTATTTTTTTGTGTCTGCACCGCCTTACTCTGAAAAATATAATGTCCACACCAATGGTTATAATTATCAAGGGTGGTGTCTATAAAAAACACATTGCTTTATTGAACGGCGGCTTCAGTAAAATAAATTCACCGTATCATGCTATAAGAAAATCGGTGATCTATTGATCACTATAGCCTATTTTTAAATGTTTGCGCACTAAAAAGGTGTAGATCACATGCTAATGAGGCGTCTGAATCATCAATCGATTGATTTTGATGAACCGGACAACGCAAATACAAAGAAATATCACGAGTGCGCGATTCCAGTCATAGATCCTTTAAGACTTCATATAGCTCTATTGCCTCCACCAACCCAGGAAGGATAATGATAAAAAATTAAAGCCCAAAAGAAAGACTTTTTCATCTTAATCTCCCCTTAGCGCATTTACGAGTAGAGGCTATCTGTCGGCACATATCCATACGTTCCCAATAAGCGAAAAGAGAAAAACAGCCCCCCGCGGCCATCATCAATGCACCAAGCCAAATACAAATTACGTAAGGTTTCCAATAAATATGCACAGAAAGCCCTTGACTATCTACGTGGCCTGCCACGATATAAACTTGAGAAAAGCCGTAACTTCGAATGCCGACTTCCGTTGTAGATATATTTTGACTCGGATAGAATCGCTTCGATGCTGTTACAATGCGTACCGATTTTTTATTTTCATACACCTTAAAATTGAACTGAGTTTCAGAATAATTTGGGCCGGCAATATTACGTATTTCATCAAAACGAATAATTTTGCCGGCAATTGCGACCGTATCCTCTATTTGCATAGTTAAAATACGCTCTTGCCCAAAAGCCGCGACGTAAATAATGCCAAATAATGTAACACCTAACCCCATATGCGCAGACGTAGAACCAAATACAGACCATGGCAGCCCCCCAAGCCTCTTAGCCCGCACCAATAAAGGGATTTTGTGATGGCCGCTCTTTACCCAAAGGTCAACCAGACTACCTAAAGTAACGAAAACTGAAAGTCCAATCCCAACGGCCGCAATGATATCACGCCAAGATGTTGCGTAAAGTGTCATAAAACAAGCCATACTGGCTAATCCGAAGATAAGCCATAACCGTTCAAAAACTGCGAGAAAATCACCGCGTTTCCACGCTATTATTGTCCCAAATGGGATCAACGACAATAGCAATACTGCTAAAGGTCCTACTGTAAAATTAAAAAAGGCAGCCCCTACAGAAATTCTGTGTCCAGTTAATAGTTCGAAAAAATAGGGATAGAGTGTACCAATCAACACCGTCGCTGTTGCTGTTATGAGAAACAAATTATTTAAAACAATGAAGCCTTCACGTGAAATTGGCCGAATGAATTTGTTTGTCTTCAAAGTAGGCATACGCAAAGCGTAGAGAAGTAAAGCCCCACCTATAAAAAAAAATGAAATAGCGAGAATCGCCCACCCCCGAGCAGGGTCAACAGCAAAACTGTGGGCAGATATCAAGACACCCGAGCGAATCAGAAAAGTTCCTATAAGAGAAAGAAAAAAAGTAAGAATAGCTAAAAATAAAGTCCAGCTCTTTAACGCACTCCGCTTTTCAAGAACAATAACAGAATGCAAAAGAGCTGTTCCTGAAAGCCAAGGCATAAGAGAAACATTCTCAACTGGATCCCAAAACCAATAGCCCCCCCAACCTAGCTCATAATAAGCCCAATAAGATCCAACCATAATGCCAAGCGTTAAAAAAGACCACGAAAGAAGGACCCACGGCCGCACCCAATGCGCCCAAACCTTATCAATATCTCCAGTAATTAACGCAGCTACCGAAAAAGAAAAACAAACAGAAAAACCAACATAGCCTAAATAAAGGAGCGGCGGATGAATTGCTAAGGCGACGTCTTGTAAAAGGGGATTAAGGTCTTTCCCTTGCAATTTTGGCGGATTAACGCGCAAAAATGGATTGGACATAAAAAGAATAAATGAAAGAAAAGCACTTATAATCCAACTTTGGCAGCTTAACACCAATGCTTTAAACTGTTTTGGCAACTTTCGGCTAAATAAGGCCACCAATGTACTGAAAAAAGCTAGATTTAAAACCCACAGCAGCATCGACCCTTCGTGATTTCCCCAGACACCGACGATCTTGTAAAATAGTGGTTTTTCTGAATGGGAATTTTCAACAACATTCAACACGGAAAAATCAGAAGCTACATGAGAATAAACAATAATCAAAAAAGAAAAGAGTAATAATATAAAGGCAATATACGTTAATGGCATCGCTACCTGCATTAACAAACGCTTTCCCCTTAAAGCACAGAAGGTAAGTGAAAATGCTTGTAATAAATTAACTGCAAACGCCGCCACCAAAAAAATATGGCCTAATTCAACGATCACGGTCGAATTGCCTCTCCGTACTATGTTGCTTTAAACGATCAGCTATTTCTTTAGGCATATAAACTTCGTCATGTTTTGCTAAAACACGCGTGCCTATAAAAAGACCCTGCTCATCAAAATACCCTTCTACGATGACACCCTGCCCTTCACGGAAAAGATTCGGCAATATGCCGTCAAAAACGACTTTTTCGTGTTTCACGTGATCGGTCACAAAAAAAGTGACCTTCGTCTTCCCACTATACTTCACAGTTCCTTTTTCGACAAAACCACCTAAACGCAAAGAACGGCCTGTCAAAATATCTTCTCTCGTAATTTCAGATGGCGTTCGGAAAAAACTTACTGTATTACGCATCGCGTACAATATAAGACCCGTTGCAACTGCCATAACGACAAGGCATAGTAAAATCATCACAAAACGCCTTTGCTTCCGCCTTTTTAACAAAAGCTTAAGCGAAGGAAAATTCTCTAAAGATTGATTGCTCATAACCTATTTACGAAAAATATTTTATAAATGCATGGTGTATCACACAATATTCATATGCATTAATCTCTTAGCAATTTTACATATCCTTCACGTTAGTGCAACTTCTTATCTGCTATTTCTATTATTACTAAACAGCCCTATTCAGTGAAGAGATTCTAAAACTTCTCCAGCATCCTGATTAGATACACTACGTAAATAAGCTATCATTGCCTCGATCTGTGATCGTCCTGTAATATCCTCAGGCGTTCTATCAAGAAAATTTTGTAAAATTTGTACTGCCTGGGTAAACTTCTTTGCTTGCTGAAATGCGCTAGCTAAGAGCAAAAAAGGATAAAAATCATTTGGTGCTAAATCCGCGGCCTTTTGAAAAGCACTTTGCGCCTCCTGCGTAATCACTCCGTTTTCATAACCAACCAAAGCCAAACCGTAGCCTACAAGCCTTTGAGGCGACTCTCCGTTTAAACGAAGTGCGTCTACGTAAGTATTTACTGAATCCTGAAAATGACCTATTTCAAAATAGCCCACTGCCAAGGCATCCGCTATTTTGCCATCATTTGGCGTGCGGAAAAAAAGCGCTTGTAGACGTACAACTTTTTCGTACTCATTGAGCATTTTTGGATCTTTATTCATTAATTCGCTAAAAAAATAACTTTTGACTTTTGGATTGCCCGTTAAACTATAAACGCCCCACGTTACGAAGAAAATAAACAAAGCACCAAGGATCATAAAAGTGCGGATGCTTTTATGATCCTTGCGGAACTTTTGTGCGAAATTTTCCTGTATTTTCGTCATAATAACAAAAAGAGCTGACCCGAAATGCGCTTTCTGCATACTTTCTTCGCTAGTACAATCGCGCTTAAAATTGGCCTTAAATTCGTGAATTCGATTTTTGTTAATATCAATAACCACAAGTTTCTTATCTTTTTTTTCTTACAATTAAAGTTCAATGAAAAAAGGAAGAACTGTAAAAAAATAAAAAGAAGTGCAATAAAAATTAACAGTAACATATCATTTCTGTACCAGTACGAGTCAAAAATCTGCAACCCATTTGCTCGCACTTCCATTTACTAAAATATTTAAGCAAGAAAACCGACTTCCCGCCTTGCAGCGCATATTAATGCGAGCTGTTCAACGTACATCGCTGATAGTAAAAAATGAAACTTTCCTTTATACATTCTTGTCGCGCATAAATATAACTCTCAAAATACAAAAATAACCTTCTCATCCCGCGTTCTTTCTGCCTCATACATTATGCAATGACATAGATCCACAATTGTAAAGAATCTATAACATATATGTTCCTTTAGATAAGGGGGGTACATTTATTGTCTTGGTAATAAGACTTTTGCATATAATCCGCCCAGCTTGGAACGCGACAAAGAAAGACTCCCGCCATATTCATTAACCATATCTGAAACGATAGCTAATCCTAAACCCGTCCCTGGTCTACTTTCATCGATCCGTCGGCCTCTTTTTAAAGCTTCATTAATCTGCTTTTCTGTTAAACCGGGGCCATCATCCTCAACGGTGATACTAAAAGACGCCGTTTCTCCAATATTTTTTTCTAAAAAACAGTGGACTGAGATTTGAGTGCGAGACCATTGAGCTGCATTCTCGACTAAATTACCCACAATCTCCTCCAGATCTTCTCTTTCACCGGAAAAAATAACGTCATCGACGTTCATAGTAAATTGTATATGTTTCTCGGGATTGAGCTTTCTCATAACCCGTACTAGACGATCAACCGTCGTACGGACAGATGTATGATAAATAACACTATCACGCTGCGCTGCAATTCGGGCGCGTCGTAAATAATGATTGATTTGGGCCTGCATTATCTTGGTTTGCTCCCGCAATAAGACAGCCCGCGCCCCACTCATTTTATCCGCTTCATTCATAATAACCGACAAAGGTGTCTTCAATGAATGAGCGAGATTGCCAACCTGCGTTCGAAACCGCTCAATGATGCGCTGATTATTATCAATAAGAGCGTTCATTTCTTGTGCTAACGGCATAATCTCGCTTAATAAATCCGTATTTACATGATCGGCCCTGCCCTCGCGAATATCGTTCAGCGTTTGCCTTATCTGCTTCAATGGCTGAAAACTTAAGAAAATAATGACAATATTGATGAGAACACTCCCTATACCAAAGCTCCAAAGAAAAATTTGCAAGGTCCGTTTAAATTTCTGTACCTGTGCATGTGCTTCATCAATATTCCCAATGAGGCGAAAGCGTGCGACACGATTCTGATCGCCCAGAGCAACATCGCTTTCGATAACTTGTACCTCCTGGCCGTCGCTCCCCTTGGTCCGGTAAGAGCGCAAAAAATTGCCGTCAAAGGGCACATCACTATCACTCGGAGAGAAAATTTTCTTAGTTCCTAACGACGGGGAGGTCAGCCTTCCATGCAGACTAGGTGATATCGCGAAAACTTCCCAATACCATCCCGATGTCGGGTCTGAATAACGAATATCATCGAGCCCAAAATTTCCTTCTAAAACCCCATCAGCTTTCACAGTCACAGTCGCAATCAGGCTATAAAGATGAGCAAAAAGGACGCGTTCTAAGCTTTGTTCACTTGAGCGCTTATAAAATAAAATACTAACTGCGGAGATAGACGAAAGAGAAATAGCAACCCATACTGTCGATAAAATCATAACACGCAAACTGAGAGACCTGCCGATAAAAAGGCACAATCGCCTAAACTGGCTATCATTTTTTGGAGCCGTCATTGATCACCTAACGTTTTTACCCGATAGCCCATACCCCGGATAGTTTCGATTAAATCTACTCCAAGTTTTTTACGCAACCGCCCCACAAAAACTTCGACTGTGTTCGAATCCCTGTCAAAATCCTGATCATAAAGATGCTCAATGAGCTCTGTCCTCGAAACCACTTTATCACGATGATGCATAAGATAGGAGAGAAGCCGAAACTCATGTGACGTTAATTTAACTAACCTATCTTCGACAAAAACACGGGAAGTTTTAGTGTCCAATAAAACCTTACCACAGGACAACGTATTTGTCGCATGGCCGGCAGCGCGGCGAATTAACGCCCTTAACCGCGCCGTGACTTCCTCTAAATGAAATGGCTTAACAACGTAATCATCGGCGCCCGCATCAATGCCCAACACTTTATCAGACCAACAATCACGCGCCGTAAGTATCAAAACGGGCATAGAATACCCCTCTTGACGCCATTTCTCAACGACGCGAATCCCGTCCATGCGCGGTAAACCAATATCAAGAATCACAGCATCATAAGGCTCCGTACTGCCCAAAAAATAAGCTTCTTCACCATCAAAAGCGCTATCAGATACATACCCTGCATTTCTTACAGCTTCCGCTAATTGATGATTAAGATCCCGATCATCTTCGACAATTAAAATGCGCATCACCGTACCTGAAAAAACTAATCAGCGGGGACCGTAACCTCAATGCGGCGTGGTTTTTGACCATCATAAGCAGGTACTACAACCACGACTACACACACATTTCTGCCACCTCGAACACTCAACGTCGAACGAGTCAACATTCCTCTCTGTTGAATTGCAACCTTTTTGCCTATTTCGGCACAATTATTTGCCAAAACAGAATTTACACCTACGAGACTTATCAGTACTGCAAAAAAAGAGATTCTTACCATCATGGATCTTTCATAACCTATTCAACCTGAATATAAACTGAATAATGGAAATTATCAAAAATCATAAAAATATAACCTCTATCCGTTTCAATAGGTAAGTGTATCGTAACCATAAATCTCAAAACTTCTCGCTCAAAAGCATTTAAAAATTACGCAAAATTTAAATAACAAAGCTTCAAAGAGGCCATAAAGGCTGAATGCGTGTACTGTATACAACAAACTGCCTCATTCAAAAAACTTCCTTCTATCACCACTATAGCAAAAAAGTGCTTTCACTCCATATAGTTATAGATCTATCCGGTTGCATCATTGTGTAGTGGGCTTCTTTGAATGTTTAATTTATCGCGAAAAAAGAAAGCGCGGCATAATAGGCCGTTCTGTAGCCCTGCGCTCATCGAATTAGACGCGTGGCTGGACACAACTCTTTACCACATCCGCGTTGCGAGCAGTTTTTTCTTGAACAAAACAGCTATTATTTTGCAACGTTTTCGCGTGCGAGGATGGAAGCGGTTTACGGTCGAAATTCTCAATGAAACCTTAACGTTGGGATTGATTGGCTTTACCATCTTCACCGCTATCGGTATTTCTGTCTTTGAGCTAACGAAAAGAGATTGGTATTTATCTGAGAATTTTTCCGTTCTTTTCTTAGATCGATATGGGATTCCTGTCGGTTACCGTGGTGCCTTACCGGCTAAATCTGTCCCCGTTGAAGAAATGCCTGATTATGTTATCAAAGCAGTTCTCGCAACAGAAGACCGCCGTTTTTTTGACCACTGGGGAATTGATTTTTACGGCCTCATACGGGCAATCTCACAGAATATGCAGGCTAAAAGCGTAGTCCAAGGTGGCTCAACCCTCACACAACAACTGGCTAAAAATTTATTTTTAACAAGTGAGAGAACCATCACACGCAAAATCAAAGAAGCTTATCTAGCTTTATGGCTGGAAGCAAATTTGAGTAAAAAACGGATTTTACAGCTTTATCTTGACCGCGTATATATGGGAGGCAATAATTTTGGTATCGCGGCAGCTTCGAAATTTTATTTTGGTAAAAATATACGCAATGTATCTCTTGCTGAATCAGCTATGCTGGCGGGCCTTTTCAAAGCACCGACTAAATACGCTCCCCATAGCAACTTACCCGTCGCACGAGCACGTGCCAATGTGGTGCTTTTCAACCTCGTCGGAGGTGGTTTTATGACTGACAGCCAAATTATTAAAGCATATCGCCATCCTGCCAACACTGTTACAAAATTTAAAAATAATCAGTTTAATTATTTTCTTGATTGGGTATTTAACGAAGTCCGTAGCATAAGCGATAAACTACCGACCCACGATTTGATTGTCCAAACCACTCTTGACCCAGAGATTCAAAAAATAGCAGAAGAATCAGTCCAATATTATTTAAATCAATATGGTAAGCAATATCGTGCGACGCAAGCAGCTGCCGTTATTATATCTAATAACGGGGCCGTGCGCGCGATTGTCGGGGGACTTGATTATGCTCAGAGCCAATTTAATAGGGCGACACAAGGTGGTCGGCAACCTGGCTCTTCATTTAAACCTTATGTTTACACTGCTGCAATGGAACGCGGTCTGTCCCCCTCAACAATAGTTCCCGATGTACCTATTAATTGGGGTGGGTGGACACCAAAAAATAACTCTGGCCACTATCTCGGCAAAGTCGATGTGGCAACTGCTTTAGCATTTTCTATAAATACAGTTCCCGTTTATATCACCCGCCAATATCTCAATCGCAGTACTCAGCCAATCATAAACCTGATCAAGAATATGGGTATTAACGCCAACATTTTATCGCACAAAACGATGGTTTTAGGCACCTCTAATATGACTCCAATGGATCAAGCAACTGGCTTCAATGTCTTTGCTAATGGAGGTATAGCTGGGAATCGCCACGGGTTTACGCGAATTAGCGCGGCAGATGGAGAAATAATATGGGATTGGAAACGAAACAGCGAAAATCTGCATCGGGTTATCAGTGAACAATCAGCAGCTTATATGAACCAAATGATGGTTGGTGTTACAACTAGAGGATCTGGTAAACGTGCAGCTCTACCCATGACCCTTGTTGCTGGAAAAACCGGAACATCGCAAGCTTATCGTGACGCGTGGTTTGTTGGTTTCACTGGAAATTACACTGGAGCTGTATGGATGGGCAATGACGATTTTTCCTCCATGAACCGCGCTTTTGGCGGCGTCATCCCCGCTATGATATGGCACCGCATCATGCTCTATGCACATCAAAATAAAGAAATCAAACCTCTTTATGGTGTCAAAGATTCTATTTTACCTTATCAGCCACCAGATATCTCCTCCCGCGATAATTCTGAGCATGTACCTCAATTCCCCTACACACTCTCGCCTAAAACGTTAGACACTGTGCGATATATTTACAACAGTTTAAAACAAATCCCACCTAAGATCTCATCGAAAATAAAAATCTCTGAGTCCTTAACACATTAAATTCGAGTATCCCGGAATGGCTATTAATATCGCTAGTGCTTTTTTAATTTTTTCTTTTTCCATTCTATTTGGAACACTTAGTGTTGATTACATGCTCAATTCTTCCAAAAATTTTGGGCGTTTAACAATTGGAGAATGGAGTGCTTATCCACAAATAGGAACCTTAAACGCGGACCCCTATACCCGCGCACGCACCGCGAAACGTGGTGAGCTCTCCCTTGGATACGTAGAAAACGTAGCTTTTCAAGCTTGGAGGGATAACGACGGGCGCCCACTACAGCCCTATTGCCATTATTTACTTGAAGGCCAAATCCCCACGGCACGACTCTTTACTCTTTATGCAGCCAACCAATTTCTTGAACCCTATATCTCAACTAAATCTATACCCTTCGAACTTCACACTCATAATGCCATCTATGAAAGCGATGGGTCATTGCGTATACACATATCACCAATACCGCAAACTGGAAATTGGCTTACGACTCTTAGTAAAAAAGAATTCGGGCTCGTCCTCACCTTGTACGATACACCAATCATGACTATAACGCCGTTACACAAACTTATCATGCCATCCATAAAACGAATTCCATCAGGACAAAAAGGCTGTGACTAAATTCATTTACGCCGCGCTTCTTACAAGTATTGGTGCTGTTGTAGTTCATATTTGTGTTTTATTTTTAGTCCCTTATTATACGCAGCATAATACGTGGGAGCGACTTGAGAAGACAGGAAAATATTATCAATTTGTAGATTTAGATCCAAAGGATCCTATTCGCCGATCCGCTGACCCCTTATTCCTCTTTAAAGTCTGCAAATTTAACCTCAAAAATGGCCCTGTTCATTTAACAACTCCCCCAATTACACAATTTTGGTCATTGTCAGTTTATACATATGAAGGAACGATTTTTTATAGTATCAACGACCAAACAGCCCCTAATGCCGTGCTCAATCTTATCGTTGGAACCCCTATACAAGTGATGACTCTCAGGCAATCGAAATCTAAAAACGAGACCGATCCAGTTTTAGTGGCTAAAAAATTAAACAAAGGCTTTGCTATCTTGCGTATCTTCACCCCTTCTCTCTCCACGAAAAAGGAAAGCGAAGCTTTTCTTTCATCTGCAACTTGTCGCATATTTAATGAATAAAATCACATTAACCTCTAATTTTGCGATTATCCTATTTTTGTAAAAGCGAACGAGATTACCGAAATGACAATTTTATCCTCGATCGAGAGAGATATAGAATTGCGCTACGGCCCTTATTTTTTATTTTTGATAACTTGAAATTTGTTTATCAATTTAGAAGGCTGGCGAAAAAATGCTAACAGCTATTCCTATTCAATACATAAAGACTCCTACGATATAAACACAGTTGAATTCATCCACTCGCCACCTCTCGTGAAATAAAACGAAAATTCCTTCTATTTCACTTAAAATATCCATGTTTGGCGAAGACTGCCTCCAGCACTACAAGTAACATCGAAAGGCTCTGAGTAATAAGCGTACCCACATCGATTATTTAACTTACAATCCACATTTACTCCCAAGTAAGCCCGATGTCCGTAAAACTCAAACAATTATGTGAGGACTCTGCATAAAGGGGATTGTCTTCAGCTCAATAAACCAACTTCACGCATTTTAACCAAAACCCCACGGCTAATCTTACCTGTTATGGGAAGATTAAACATTTTTTGAAACTGTTTTAAAGCGCTCTCAGTCTCCTTATCTTCTACAGCAGTGACGACCACTTCCTGGTTGCCGAAAATGCGCAAAGCCTCTTGCACCCGCGTAATATCCGCGGTAGAAAGACTTAAAATGACCTTCTCTGGATGCGTCGGGCTATCTGTTATTATTTTATCATTTGCTATATTTTCTTCGCTGCGCTTAATTAATAAAGCAATCTCATCTGTAGAGTATTTCGGTAGAATGCTCCTTTGCGCTGATGAAGTTCCATGAGCAGTTCGTTGTTCCCGCAGTGGTACAGCACGACGTGTTTCAGGACTATTTATCCTGCCTAAAGCGCCATCATAAAATCCAAGTTTTGTCGGCTTTTCTTTCATTTCTGGCAAATTCTGCGACAGAGAGTTACGTAGAGGATGTGAAGATGAATTTTTACGTAAACTATTCAAAACAGGTATAGGGATAACTCGAATGTCTTCTGGGAAATTTGCCGGCTTTTTAAGTATAGCGGAACTTTTGACCAAAGCTGAAAACGGCAATGATTCCATTTGAATAAATACATTTTGATGCATATTTCTTTGTAAAAATAAAGCATTCAAAGTAACGACCCCAAAACTGATAATGAAAAGAAAAAAGCCAACGACCAATAAAGCGTTCGCGCGTGTACGCTGATAAAGCCATTTCACTAACCAGAAAAAAAAGTGACTACTTATTAAAAAAAATGCTATAATAAAGCTGCGCTGTCGGGCAACTTTGGTTTTGCGCGTCTTTCGTTTTTTTGCCATTATCTCAATTTTATTCTCGGTTTTAACTGCTCCCTGTGCGAGGTCCAATATAAACAACCTCCATTTTCAGCCGGCTGAGAAAACACACTGGCGCTATTGTTCCATGTTCTTTTAAACTGTTAATTATTACGTAGATAGGTAAGTTTGTAGACCGGCAATAACTTCTAATCTATTTTTCGTAATACCACACCTCACAGGCACTCCAAGCACACGCAAGAAGAGCTTAATACACGACGCCCTTTTGTTTTATTCAACGCCATCATTGCGTATAATCAGTCCTCCGCACCTCTCTATATACCACCGCGCACGTAATGCGCTTTTTCAAGCATACTCCGGACGACACATGAAGCAAAATTCGACATTTACCTTAATGTCAAATAATCAACCTCACAGCATATATCTTCCCGATATCCCGTACGTAAACTCACACCCCCGTGTAATAACGTAGTCAACGCGGTTAATATAATATCGTACGACAATGTCAATTTACTCCGCTGCTATTTAACAAATTTTGCAGGCTCCATTCAAACTTTTATTCGAAATAGTGAAAGGAGTAAGGAAGATTTTTTTCCAACTACCCTGATAGAACCGGAAACGTCGCGCATTTTCAATGATCTTTCACGCGGAAATTTGATGTTAAGATTTTTATCAAAAAGACAATGAGCACTGCCTTGTACACACATTGCGTTATGCATCTTTTCTGACATAATCGATGACGTGTATTTTTAAGATATAAGGTGTTACCAATCTTTCAGCAAAAATATCATAAATTATTTCTTTTTATTCATTTCTAACTGCGGTATATTAGCCTCCCATGGTGCGTTTTTTAATTAAAACAGTGTTTTTTTTATTTTTTGCCTTCGTGGTTATTTCGCTTTTTGCAACAAAGCCAAACGGCGGCCGCTCTTCCTCTTCAGCAACCGTAGACATAACAATAAGCGATGTGGCTACCGCCTTTACAGGAACTGTAAACGATTTGCGGGCATTTTGCGGGCGTAATATGACAATCTGTAAAACCGGAAAATCTTTTTTAAATTCCATTGGAGAGCACGCACGCGATGGCGCAAAAATCGCCTATGAATACCTCGATCGCACATTTAGCGGTAAAGACACAACTCAATCCAAAAACACTGGCCCCAAATAAGACACACCGAACCTCATGGAAAAATAAACAGGGGATAATAAATATTTACCCGTCAATAAAATTTCACTAAACAATAACACAAAGAAAGGTCTGCGTCTATGACAGAGACGATCGACGACATTGCGGAAAATTTCGCTCTTCTCGATAATTGGGAAGATCGCTATCGTTATGTAATTGAACTTGGCCACAAATTACCGCCTTTTCCCGAAAGTGCCCGGAATGATGCCAACAAAGTGCACGGCTGCGTCAGCCAAGTATGGCTCTTATCTTCTCATGATAACTCAGAAAATCCCATATTAACATTCCTAGGTGACTCCGACGCCCATATCGTGCGCGGGCTCATTTACATCCTCTTTGCATTCTACTCAGGCAAGAGGGCTTCTGAAATTCGCACAGCGGACGCTGAAAAACTTTTTGAAACACTTGGCTTACACGAAAATTTAACCCCACAACGATCTAATGGCCTTAAATCAATGATTAATCGTATCCGCGCTGAGAGCTCTCTATAAGAATCAGACCCTTGTACCGCGACCAAAAAAGACCGCGACAAACATCTTTTCTAAAACAGAACCTCCACACGCCGAAATTCGGAATGCTTTTCAGAAAATGCAATTACTTAGCTTTCTTCTGCTGACTTTTGCGCCCAAGCCCCATTTCCTTGGCTAAAGCCGAACGAGCTTTCGCATAATTGGGTGCAACCATAGGATAAGAACTGTCCAGTTGCCATTTTTCACGATAGTCCTCAGGCAGCATCCCATAATGCGTCATAAGATGACGCTTTAAAGACTTAAACTTCTTCCCATCTTCAAGACAAATAAGGTAATCAGGAAAGATTGAACGTTTCGGATTAACAGCAGGCCTTTGCTTTTCGATTTCAACTTCCGTTAACGCCGCATTTCCCGCTTTTAAAAAAGCAGCATGAACATCAGCAATCAAACTTGGTACTTCAGTCGGCCGGATCGAATTATTACCCACATAAGCAGCGACAACATCAGCAACCAACGTAATAACTAAATTGCTTTCAGTCTCTAGGACTGGATGACGTTCCATTTTTGTTTCCTTTAAATATTAAAATTGAGACATCATTCGCATTTACACTCGTAATACCAGAATTTCACGCGCATAAGTTTCATATTGTATAAAAATCTTTTTTGTCAATTCAATTATTCTATAAAATAGCTCTAACACAAAAAAACAAAACAAAATCCCATTTTTCGTCATATTATATAACAAAAAAGCTGATTTGTTCCCTTTTTAAAAAGGACTTCGCCTCGTAAAACACCTTTTACGAAAACAAAGTACAGTATAAACTTAACATTTTACATTGAATTTAGGAATAAATATGTTCAATACAAGGCTATAATACATAAAATAAGTTTTTTATTTTATGTATTAATGATATCGTACTTTATTATTTTCTCTGAAAATCTCAACTTTAATATCAGAGGACAACCTTCCATAGACATTAAAAAGTGAGTCAAATAACCTTTCAAATTCAACGCATGGGAAATGCATAGATAAATAAAAACAAAATGTATAAAACAGCTTAAATGTGAATGATTAACGTTAAAACAGTACGGAAAGGCACATTAATATGACCTCAAGGGGGCTTTTTTCTATGCGAATTTTGGTACCTTCACTTCTTTGCTGTTTTACTGCGTAAGTCGTAGCAAGCGACTCCACCATACGGCAAAATTTGGTCTCGGTACCAAATAGCTAATTTTTTCCAACTCATCGGTGAAAATGCTGTTACATATGTTAAGGAACGTTCATTATAGCACATAATGAATAATGTGTTGTATGAACCGCCAAATCTCCTTCAGCCGCACCTTTGCTGAATAAACTGTAATTTACAAGCTCATGTTATTACGTGCATATTATTTCTTCAGCATGTGAAAAAACCACTGATGTCTTTCAATATAGGACCATATATGACTTACCCATCTGTACTTCCCCCGAAGGCACCCAAAATTGTTTATAAAAAAATATACCACGGTACCTGCCGTAATGACCCTTACCACTGGTTACGTGCATCTAACTGGCGGAATGTTTTCAAAAATCCTAACAATCTTTGTAAAAATATCCGATGTCATCTCGAAAAAGAAAATGCTTATCAAGCCGCTCAAATGGCTGATACACAACTATTGCAGGATTCACTTTTTGCAGAAATGAAAAATCGTATTCAAGAAAATGATAGTTCTGTTCCCGTGAAACGTGGCCCTTTTTCCTATGGCCTATCCTATATCACCGGAGGTCAACAACCACGCTATTTTCGCATGCCTAGAGACGGAGGTAAAAAAAATATTTACCTTAATGGTGATGCCTTGGCCGAAGGTAAAAACTATTTCAATTTTGGATCGGTCCAAATATCTCCTGATCATACACATGTTGCATGGACTTACGATGACAAAGGATCTGAATTTTATACAGCTAAGATTCGCAGTTTTAAAACATTGTCTGACTATACGGATACGATCATTGAAACATCTGGACAAATTGTATGGGATGCAAAATCTGAAGGTTTTTTCTACACTAAAATGGATGAAAATCATCGTCCTTCAGAACTCTATTATCATCGATTGAATACCGAGCAATCTCAAGACAAGCTTATTTTCTCTGAAAAAGATCCGGGATTTTTTTTAAATATAAGTGGTTCTAAGCTCAATAACGTTATTTATATTAATGTTCATGACCATGAAACATCAGAAACTTGGCTCATCCCTGCTGAATCGCCTCTTACAGCTCCCCGATGCGTAAAAAAGCGTCAAAAAGGTGTTGAGTATTCTCTCACAGAAGGAGGGGATGTCTTTTATATTCTCACTAATCAAGATAACGCTAAAGATTTTAAAATTATGGTAGCGCCGTGCGCATCACCGCAACCAGAAAACTGGTCCGAACTCATACCTCACCAACTCGGACGCCTAATTTTATCTCATGATGCTTATCAAGATTTTCTTATCTGGTTTGAACGGTTCGATGGGCTTCCTCGTATACAAGTCATGGAGCGTTCTACTGGACAAATTCATCTCGTCGCCTTTACAGAAGAAGCTTACTCTTTAGGCCTACAAGGCGCTGCAGAATATGACAGCCAAACCATTCGTTTTTCTTATTCATCCATGACAACACCTGATCAGGTTTTTGATTATGAAATTAAAAGTCGCAAACAAATACTTCTAAAAACACAAATAGTCCCCTCCGGGCACAATAAAGATGATTATATAGCGAAGCGTATTACAGCAACTGCAGATGATGGTGAAAAAATTCCTATCTCACTTTTTTATCATAAAACCACCCCGCTTAACGGCAGCGCACCTTGTCTTCTTTATGGTTACGGCGCTTATGGAATTTCCATACCCGCAGATTTCGACAGCAACGTCCTTTCATTGGTTAATAGAGGCTTTATTTACGCAATTGCTCATATTCGTGGGGGAAAAGAAAAAGGAGTTGAGTGGCACGAAAAAGGAAAACACCTTTTCAAAAAAAATACATTCACAGATTTTATCGCATGCGGACGCCACCTCGTGGAAAATAAATTCACCGCTCACGACCGTCTCATCGCTCAAGGAGGCTCAGCAGGAGGAATGTTGATGGGCGCCATCGCGAACATGGCCCCGCAAGACTTTGCCGGCATTATAGCGAACGTCCCTTTTGTCGATGTCCTCACGACTATGTTAGATGCTTCACTACCTCTGACACCCATAGAGTGGCCTGAATGGGGCAATCCGCTTGAATCACAAGAAGATTATAATCTTATCGCCTCTTATTCACCCTATGATAACGTAAAAGCACAGAAATACCCCCCTATCCTCGCTACCGCAGGACTAACCGATCCTCGCGTAACTTATTGGGAGCCTGCAAAATGGATAGCAAAACTACGTGACTGTAAAACAGATAACAACCCAATCTTATTGCGAATAAATATGGATTCGGGTCACACAGGGACAGCCGGTCGATTCTCAAGACTAAAAGAGACCGCGTACATATACGCGTATATTCTGAAAATAGCAGGCAAACACCATTTATAACTTAAGTATTTTTTTCTAAAAAGGCTTCGTGATTCAGTAAAGCACGGAGCCCCCGATTTTGAAACAAATTGTTTAAAACCCACAACCTTCATACAGTTGGAGAACGTAATCCCAATTAATCAAATTATCCACGAAAGCTTCGAGGTATTTCGGGCGTGCATTACGATAATCAATATAATAAGAATGCTCCCAAACATCGACCCCTAGAATAGGTTGAGCATCATGAACCAAGGGATTTTCACCATTGGGTGTTTTTGTAATTTCAAGCTTGCCATCTTTGACAGAAAGCCACGCCCAACCAGAACCAAATTGAGCACAACCCGCCGCAATAAAATCTGCACGGAATTTATCATAGCCGCCCAGGTCGGTTTCAATAGCTCGCGCTAATTTTTCTGGTAATTTTCGACCACCACCGCCTTTTTTCATCCAATACCAAAACTGGTTGTGATTGTAATACTGGGCGGCATTATTAAATAAAGCGGGATTTTTTCCGAAGCTTTCTTTAATGATATCTTCGATGCTTTTACCCTCTAAGCCCAAATCTTTCACCAACTTGTTAGTATTAGTAAGATAAGCAAGGTGGTGCTTATCACGGTGATATTCGAGCGTTTCCCGCGACATATACGGCGAAAAATCATCATAAGCATAAGGCAATTCTGCCAATTCAAAAGCCATTTTAAAAATCTCCTCGATTCTAATTTTAAGCTCACTCTATAGACCTAATTTGGTACTCATAGCATCTAAAAATAAATAAATATCTATACATATCATTTAGCATTCACAAGCGTCTATCTATAAAGAAGCTTTTCATGGACCGTTTAATTAACCAATCAAGATATGATCGATTAATACAATTGCATCGCTAAAAAAGTTCTTAACCGCGTGTCGGGCGATCGATGGAACAAAACAGGAAGCCCCCCTTCAGAGAGCCACTTTGTCGGCCCCATTGTATAAAATTGCGGATTAGCACAAAAAGTTGAAAATACAATCCCCTCTCCATCGTGATTTTCAAAAAAATAAGCAGCGAAACCCACATTGAATGCGGCTGATTAAGCTACGCTGAAGTAGGCCCAAGAATATCAAACAGATTCGGTAAAATAAACCCCCACATTTCTTTACTGAACGAAACGAGCGGCCTTATTCTATTTTCTCAATCGAAGCTTCAAAAACGCCCTTGAAAAGCAAATGTAGTTTCCTAAACCATAAGTGATCTTAGAAAGGTGCGTATACATATTCAAAACGCTCCCCACGTTAATCCTAAATGTGCGAACTTGTCTAAATTTAAACAGTCTAGACTCGAGAAAACCCCATAATCCAAGCCGTAATTAATGGCCACGCCGCTACATGCAGTCAAAACTACATTACAGAAAGGTTACGGGGAAATAACTCGAAACCCTGCAAAACCATCTACCTGTTGCTACCCACTTCGAAAAAAGATCCTCGAAACAAAGCTTTAAAAAATCTGGCTGGGGTACCTGGATTCGAACCAGGGAATGCCGGTACCAAAAACCGGTGCCTTACCGCTTGGCTATACCCCAAAAGGACGCAGCTGCATCCGCGTCCGCACCTTATAGCCATTTCCGCAATCGTACGCAACATCTGAAAGTTAAAGCTCTCACTTTTTCGTGCCGTAAAGTTAGCCCGCATGGTGACGACGCGAATAAATATTACTAACAATCAAGCATTCACGTTAATGGAAAACTCTGCGGTGATGCTACCTCCCATAGCGTGCTTTCTCCCATCCAATCTTCAGCAATCGCTATTTATAAACGCCCTCCGTTATATTAATACCTTAACAAGCAACTAAAAATGAAACAAAAAACCACTTTAGAATTTGCCGCCCGCAATGATCACCCCATCAAAAAAATCGTTTAAAAGCTCTAACTCAAAATTATAGGAGGAAACCAATCTCCCTATTTTTGCCCAGCTCAAAAATTTATTGAAGAAATAAGGCGCCTTGCTGCAACAACGCACTATATCTCAACAGCTTTTACTCATCACTTTGATAAAAAGGGAGCGAAGCTATTTCCATATCGAGTGCATCCATAAAAGCGATAATAAAAGCGGCATTTGTACCAAAATCCCTCGGAAAATAACGTGAAGCAGCGCGCATATCAACAAAAGTTGTACCTCCTTCATCTGTTAAGCGAATCGCGATATCAGAAATAAAACCAAAGCTAAAAGACTTCGCTACTGTCTCAATATACAATTCTTCTTCTTCTCCCTTAACAGACCGCTGAGCTATCACTGGCCAACCATAAGCAGCTAAAACATTAAGAACAGATTTACTAATATAATCAGGAGAGCCCTCATAACGACGACCAGACATTTCCGGCCATTCTGACATTTGTAACGCTGCCTGTTCAATCAAAACGCTCTTAAGCGGCAAAGAATCACTAGGGCGTGCGGAACGAAAAAAAACCGGCGGCCTTCGTGTATCAGTAGAAACGTCATAAATAGCCGGAAAAGCAAACCAAAACCAGACGAATAACATCAGTGGTGTAGCAGTTATCAATGAATATACAATACCTCTTAGAGCTTTCATCCCACCCCGGGCGCCATACCTCCATAAACTGTAAAGCGCTTTTACAGCAAGAAAGAGAGAAAAAAGAACGCAGCACGCAGAAACTACCATCAAAATAGCGAAGTCAATCGTGCGAATCACAGAAAAACGCTGTAGGAGCGCCGAAAATAGCAAAATAAGGAAAGCCAATCCACCGAAACGCGGCGCCCATACCGCCGCCCTTGAGGTTAACCGAACATATCTCTTTTGCATTAAGCTCTCTTTTTCTCGATAACGTGTTCTTGGTAAAGCTACCCTCAGATTTTGTATCTCATGGACCGCTTCCAATCACATAGAAAAAGTAAAGCACTTACTCGTGAGATCAAGGATAATCCTGCTTGATACCTCCGATAGCTATTTTAACCAATTTATATAGATCATCGTATTTTGGCCTTTTATTTTTGTAATACGCCCCCTCCTTCTCGTCTTTTGGCAAACAGAAAAACGCTGATATTCACCTTCAAGAAAAATTTAGAAAGTCGGTACTATTCTATAAATAACGAGCTGCGGTGACAACGGATCGTATACCATTGTACCCCGCCTTATCGGCCTATACGCATATCAAAGCGTGATACTACCTTCTTCCCACTGCATCCCAGCAATATCCCCCTTTTCCCCGCCTTTAGTGATATATAAAAGGTTAAAAAGTATTATTTGCGCACAGAAATAATCATATAGACAACACCTTCAGCGCCTACGTTTTTTAGCAATTGCTGATTGCGCAGCGGCTAAACGTGCAATTGGTACTCGGAAGGGAGAGCATGAGACGTAGTCTAAGTCATTTTCTTCACACAAAGCGATTGAATTAGGGTCACCTCCGTGCTCACCGCAAATGCCCAATTTAATTTTCGCACGCTGAGAACGTCCACGCTGTACTGCGGTGGCAATGAGCTCTCCAACTCCACCGCGATCAATTGATATGAAAGGATCTTGTTCTAAAAGCCCTTTTTGAAAATAAATTTCCAAAAAAGATGCTGCATCATCACGCGAAATACCAAAAGTCGTTTGCGTCAGATCATTTGTCCCAAACGAAAAAAATTCTGCGATTTCTGCAATTTCGTCCGCCCGAAGAGCTGCCCTTGGTAATTCAATCATCGTTCCAACTATATAGTGAAGGTCTATTCTTTTCTCCCTCATCACTTCACCAGCTACATGATCAATGCAGGCTTTAACAAAAACCAATTCAGACTTAAGCGCAACGAGCGGCACCATAATTTCAAGCATAACAGGAGAACCAGTTTTCTGAGCTGCCTCCGCTGCTGCTTCAAAAATTGCCCGCGCCTGCATTTCTGCAATTTCAGGATAAGTAATAATCAGACGGCACCCCCGCAGTCCAAGCATAGGGTTAAACTCGTGCAATTGCTGAGCACGTTCTGCAAGTATCTCAGGAGAAACCCCCATAGCTGTCGCAATATCGAGAATTTCTGCATCTGTTTTCGGCAAAAATTCGTGTAAAGGCGGATCTAAAAACCGGATAGTGACAGGCAGGCCAGACATAATCTCAAACAACTCGATAAAATCCGACCGCTGCATTGGCAAAAGTTTATTCAGCGCTTTACGACGTCCCTCTTCATCACCGCTTAAAATCATTTCACGCATAGCGACAATACGCTCGGCCGCGAAAAACATATGCTCGGTACGACAAAGGCCGATACCCTCGGCCCCAAAAGAACGTCCCATACGTGCATCAGATGGCGTTTCAGCATTAACGCGAACTTTCATACGCCGCATCCCATCGGCCCATTCCATCAATTTAGAAAAATCTCCGCAAAGCTTAGGCTGCAACATTGCGACTTTCCCTTCGAAGACCTCCCCACTTCCACCATCGATCGTAATGATATCGCCTTTTTGAAAACTCTGCCCTGAAGCAACCATTGTGTTCGTACTGTAATCAATCCGTATACTTCCCGCACCAGAAATACAGGGTTTTCCCATACCACGTGCTACAACGGCAGCGTGACTCGTCATGCCACCACGCGTCGTTAAAATGCCTTCTGCAGCATGCATACCATGAATGTCTTCCGGGCTTGTTTCTATGCGTACTAAAATAACCTTCCGACCTTCTGCCTTAACTGTTTCCGCTTCTTCTGAAGTAAAAACAATTTCACCAGTTGCCGCTCCAGGAGAAGCGGGCAAACCACACGCTATAACAGAACGCGTCGCTTGCGGATCAAGCGTCGGGTGCAAAAGCTGGTCAAGAGATTTTGGTTCAATCCGCATTATAGCTTCTTCACGACTTATCAATCCTTCCTCGACCATTTCGACTGCCATCTTTAGAGCTGCACGCGCTGTTCTCTTGCCTGAACGAGTCTGCAACATCCATAATTTACCTTTTTCAATCGTGAACTCTAAATCTTGCATATCTCGATAATGCTGTTCAAGCTTATGAGCAATCCGGCATAGTTCCCGAAAAGCTTCTGGCATAATTTTTTCCAGCGATGGCTTATTTGAACCAGCAGCAACACGTGCGATTTCTGTGATATTTTGAGGAGTGCGAATCCCCGCTACGACATCTTCACCCTGTGCATTAACTAAAAATTCGCCATAAAGCTCTTTCTCTCCTGTCGATGGATTACGTGTAAAAGCAACACCTGTCGCCGAATCTTCCCCCATATTGCCAAAAACCATAGCCTGAACGTTAACAGCTGTCCCCCAATTTTCGGGAATATCGTGTAAACGACGATAAGTGACTGCACGCATGGTCATCCAACTTGAAAAAACTGCCCCGATCGCGCCCCATAATTGCTCTTCAGGATTCTGCGGAAAAGGTTTCCCTAACTTTTCTTCAACGTGCGCCTTATAAGAAATAATAACATTTTTCCAATCATCAGCTGTCATTTCTGTATCGATATTATAGCCATTGCGTATTTTCGTTTCATCGAGGATCTCTTCAAAACATGAATGATCTAATCCCAAAACGACATTGGAATACATTTGAATAAAACGGCGATAACTGTCGTAAGCAAAGCGCTCATCGTTAGCTTGTACAGCAATTGTCTCCACGGTTCCATCATTCATACCGAGATTCAGAACTGTATCCATCATCCCCGGCATAGAAGCTCTGGCCCCCGAACGTACAGAGAGCAAAAGTGGCATTTTTTCATTACCAAACTCGCGTCCAGTTTGCTCACCGACACGTTTGAGCGTCTGCTTGACGGTTTCCCGCAATCCTTTAGGATATACCCTATCATTTGCATAATAAAAGTTACACACTTCTGTTGTAATGGTAAATCCAGGAGGCACAGGCAAACCAAGATTGCTCATTTCTGCCAAATTCGCTCCTTTGCCGCCAAGGAGGTTGCATTCATTCGCACTGCCTTCTGCACGGCCGTCGCCAAAACTATAAACCCACTTTGTCATACACAAACTCTCCCGTTATCAGCATCAAAACATCCTCTGATTCAGGCTAATTGTCAAAAGTAATTTTTTGATCCAAAAATTGGCCAAGCTGAGCAAAACATCACCTGGGTAAACGCGAAAATTAATCCCTGTTAGCGAAATGAAATGCTCATCTTTTGAAGAAGAAGTCTATTTTGGAAGGAAACTATCAATTACCGAAAAGAAAGACTCTTCTGATGCAGCGCCTTCATATTTATGGCCATTAATAAAAAAGGTAGGCGTCGCTGTAACGCCCAGCTCTTTCCCGCGCTCGAAAGATGCATTAACTTCATCTAAAATAGACTGATTTTTCAGGCAAGCATCAAAACTTTCATCCGTTAACCCTGCCATTAAGCCAATCTTCTTTAATGGCGTTAGAGCATCTTGTTCCCAAACCCACTCACCCTGTTTTTGAAATAAAACTTCTATTAAAGGAAAATAGCGATCCTCTGGTACACACCGTGCCAGCATAAAGCCCGCTGTCGCTCTGGGGTCATAAGCAAAATCTCGGAAAATAAGTCTTACTTTCCCTGTTTTGATATATTTTTCGCGAAGCTTCGGAAATATATCATTGAAGAAAAAGGCACAATGAGCGCACGTCAGCGAAGCATACTCAATAATAGTTACTGGCGCATTATCCTCCCCCTCAACTCTATCCTTAACCCTGCTCGATTGAAGAAGCCGAGCCATATCAACAATTGCAACCGGTTTAACTTCACTAGATGGAGCGACAGCAGCGCTAATATGCGTAATTGTGGCTAAACTAAAAACTACGACCGAAGATAGAAAGACGCGAAAATATGGCATGAATAATACTTCTTTGATAATACTTCTTTATATTGTTGCAAAACAAACAGAGACCAAAACCCTTTTATAATTTTAGGCTATAATTTCAAACTATAATTTTAGATTATAAACTCCTTTATGATACTTTATTATTTTTTTCCGCAAAAATGCAACACCCAAGTTCATAAAGTAACTGACGCAAACTCGTATCTTCAATATCCTCAAGCATTTTTTCTACACGCTCTTTATCCTTTTTATCCAAAGGCGACTCTAGCTTCTGCGCCTTCTGCGGACCAACGGAAATTGATGCGCGCTTTTGCTCTACCTTAATGCGGCCGATGGCAGCATACCCAAAAAAACTATTAACTCTCTGGATCAATTCATCTGTTTCATGCATCAATTTTAATGCAGCAAACCCCTCAGAAACTACAATAAGCGTCGCAGGTCGAAAAACTCCATCTCGACCTGTATGATGTTCCCAAATAATCTTGAACGGCACCGTATGTTCGCTGATATCGCTGCCCACAATCTGCGGCCAATGTTCTATAAGCACCATATTAAGCCCCGCCCGCTTTCGCAAAATCGGATCGAGCATCCCAGACACCACCTTGGAAAGAGGATAAAAACGGCACTCCTGAAATTGTTTTCTCATTCGCTCTAAATCTTCGTCAAATTATCTACCAAATCGTTACGCCCTTTCTTTCGTCTTAAAATTACCACCTCACAGGGCTAACCTCAAGCACGAGTGAAAATACGGCACCTGCTGAGCCTAAAATTCCGCGATAAAGCGCTCAAAATAAACCGTACACTACGATAAATAAATACTTTTTCTTTGCATTTTATACCTTCCTATGGTTGAAAATAACGATGCACGAAATCTCTTCACTCCTCCTTGCTTGGTACGACCAAAATCACCGGAATTTGCCATGGCGCGTCGCCCCTAAAAAACAAACAGAAAACACCCGCCCCGATCCTTATCAAGTCTGGCTATCTGAAGTCATGCTTCAACAAACGACTGTCGAAACCGTCAAACCTTATTTCAAAAAATTTCTAAAATTATGGCCTGATCTCTTTTCTTTATCGCAAGCGTCGCAAGATGATATCATGAAAGCATGGGCTGGTCTTGGCTATTATTCGCGCGCGCGTAATCTTAAAAATTGCGCCTGCAAACTCGTTCAAGAACACGGGGGTAAATTTCCGCAATCTGCAAAAATATTACGCACTTTACCCGGAATTGGAGACTATACTGCAGCAGCTATTGCTGCAATCGCTTTTAATCACCCCGTAGCTGTTATTGACGGTAATGTCGAGCGCGTTATAACCCGCTTATTTGCCATCACTTCAGTATTACCTAAAGCAAAATCTGAAATCAGAGAAAAAACGCAAAAAATTGTCGCCTCAAAACGTCCCGGCGACTTCGCTCAAGCTGTGATGGATTTAGGAGCAACAATTTGCACACCGCGAAAACCGGCTTGTTTACTCTGTCCTCTTCAAAATTTATGCAAAGCAGCAAAAATGCAAGCAACGGAAATTTTTCCAGTTAAAACCGCTAAAAAAGAACGCCCTTTAAAAACTGGCACTGCTTTTGTAATATTTAATGAAAATAAGCAAATCTACTTAGAAAAACGACAAAATAAAAGGTTACTCGGCGGCATGACCCAAATCCCTAATAATATTGGGACACGCGGTGAAAACGGACTCCAAGACGCACCTTTTTCCGCCAATTGGCAATTTAAAGGGCAGATTACGCATATTTTTACCCACTTTTCTTTAAAACTTGACGTTTATTGCGTTGACAGCATTCAAGAAATTAACCTTGAACATGGATGGTGGTGCGACACCCATCAGCTTGCTAAAGAAGCACTCCCCACAGTCATGAAAAAAGCCATTTCAGTCGTGGTCCCTGACTCTTTCAAACTAAAGTAATCCCGCTCCCTAAAAAGCCGACTACCTGTTTTAGAAGCAGACAATCCAAAATAAAAAATTTAATTTGCCGCCTATAAAACACCGGTTTCCAGCATCTGTGAACGTACTACCGTCCTTAAATCATCTATCGATTTTAATTGACCATCTTCTTCATAATACCAAAATGTCCAACCATTACAGCTTTGCGAAGCCTGTGCCTTCCGTCCCATCATATGAATGGAACCAGCTTCGCCGCAACACGTAATAGTACCGTCTGCCCTCACAGTCGCCGATATTTGTTTCTTCCGATCATAAAGGACCTTTCCAGGGCGAAGTAAGCCCGCTTCCAGTAAGCTAGTGAATGCTACACGCGGTTCTGCTTTTTTCCCATTTAAAATCGTCAATTCTGGTTCAGCTAAAGGTTTTACCGCAGAAATCCTCTTATGCGCTGCATCAATGTAGTGTTGCTCACGTTCAATACCCACAAAATCACGCCCCATAAGCTTAGCAACAGCGCCTGTCGTCCCTGAACCAAAAAACGGATCAAGAATGACATCACCAGGCTTACTAGAGGCCAAAATAATACGCGCCAATAATGCTTGTGGCTTTTGGGTTGGATGCACTTTACGCCCTGCTTCATCCTTTAAACGCTCAGCCCCTGTGCAGAGGGGGAAAAGCCAATCCGAGCGCATTTGCACATCTTCATTTGCAGCTTTTAAAGCATCATAATTAAATGTATATTTTTTATCTTTCTGATCCCGCACGGCCCAAATGAGCGTCTCGTGAGCGTTTTGAAAGCGACGCCCACGAAAATTAGGCATAGGGTTATTTTTGCGCCAAATAATATCATTAAGCACCCAAAAGCCCAAATCCTGTAACGCTGTGCCAACTCGAAAAATATTATGATAAGACCCGATAACCCAGAGTGTTCCATTAGGCTTTAAGACGCGACGACAAGCAAGCAACCACGCACGCGTAAAAGCATCATAAGAGGCAAAATTTTCAAATTGATCCCACTCATCATTAACAGCATCAACGAGCGAATGATCTGGACGGTACAACGCACCTTCTAACTGTAAATTATAGGGAGGATCTGCAAAAATAACATCAATTGAATGCTTAGGAAGTTTCCCCAGAATCGCAATGCAATCTCCTTTAAAGATTTTATTACGCCACTGCATCTGTGAAGAAGCACGAACCAAATCTTTTTTAAGCTGAACAACTGTCATAAAACGCTCAACAATACAAACCAAAATTTTCCTGTGATTAAAATGCCTTAGAGAGCCGCATCGGCCGTCATACTCACAAAATAAAGTAAATGTATCGTTAAGGCGTTCCAAAAATAATATTTGTTTTATCCCTATAAGACAGGTAAAGGATTGGATGCCGATTTAGCCTTGTTTTCTTTTTCTTCAATGTGCTATTCGCATACCTCGTGCTTCGTTAAATCACCGGTAACGATTGTGAAACTATCCCCGTGAACTGAAAATCTACGAATACCTTTTTTGCAAACTCTTAAGCTGCGGATAACGTATAAAGGAGTGCCTTATGCCCCAAATTGATCTTATTATTTTTGATTGTGACGGAGTTCTGGTGGATTCTGAATATCTCGCAGCAAAAATCGAATCGCAACTGCTTCAAGAAATAGGATATAAAATATCGCCAGAAGAATTAAGTGAGCGTTATTGCGGGCTTATCTTTTTTGATATTCTTAAAAAAATTGAACAGGAAACGGAGAAACCAATCCCAGCTCATCTTATAAACAAAATGGACGATCTTTTTCGTGCGCAAATCAAAACTGAGTTACGTGCTATTGGCGGTGTAAGAAAAGCAGTAGAATTTATTAAGCCTCGCTATCCTTATTGTATTTGCTCTAATGCGACGAGCGTAAGTATAAAAGAAATGCTCACCGCCGTTAACATATACGATCTTTTTGAAGATAAAATATTTTCCGCCTCTGAAATTGGAGCTAAAAAACTAAAACCTGCGCCTGATGTTTTTCTTTTCGCTGCGCAACAGCTATGTGTGAAGCCGGCAAACACTATTGTTATAGAAGATTCTATTCACGGCGTACACGCAGCGACGGCAGCAGGCATGCGCACTGTCGGTTTTACTGGAGGATCTCACAGTTATTTTAGCCATACTAATGCCCTCACGGACGCCGGGGCTGAAACAGTTATTACAAGGCACACTCACTTGCCAGAACTTTTAGAAGCAATGGCAATATGGCAAGATTCATAATAATAATTAAAGTATATTAAACATACATCGACACCCTCTTCTGCAACTTTTTGTATCAAGATATCATTGAGTTAAAGCATATATCAGGGCAGTCAAAAGATGCCCAAAACGGTGTCAATAATGTATTGTAGAAATACTTGGGGTGTGGTGCATCTTTATCATAATAAATAATCCCGGTAATATCCAATTTAAAGTTAACTCAAAGGGCTAAATATCGCGAAAATAAACTGTATATTTCGGTAAATATTCACAGCGCAAACTGGGTAATGGTGCGGCTTGGAATAAGCTCAGTTAAAATCTTCAGCAAAAAATGACGTAAATATTAACCTGGCCAATTTTGAGTTGCAACCGCGCAATTATGTGGCTTGCGACGTCTATTTTCATGGATAAGATCACATTAAGTGTATAGCGCGTGCCTGCAACTTCGCACAATACCTCCTCATAAATTACACCGCCCGAATCATTACTTTCGTCTGAGAAGCGCGAGTCATCGTGAAATCACGGTCACGTGCAACTACGATAAAAACAGTAAGCGCAATGGTTAAGCGTTTATAAGCCCCCCCTTTGATGCGCCACACTGTCCTCTAATTTTACCTAGAGGTAACTGCATAAAATTGCACAAATTGTTAACAAATTAATGCTCCACAAAAAGTAAAAATAGATTTTCAGGCTATATGCAATATCCTCCTTTACGAGATCCAAAAATGCGTTATTCTCAAAAACATTTATTGCCAGGCATCGGCCTAAATGAATTCACCTTAGGCTTTTCCACAATCTTATTTTGACATTTAAAATATCGCAATGTGCAATACGACGTCTCCCTAGACCGATAAATTATGCTCTGGTCAAAATAGTAAATATGCGGTCATTATCGATACTCCACAGAAAATGATACAGACAACACTGCGATCTGAAACCTTCTTTGAAGAAAAATCTCAGATATTTGTATGTTATTTCCTAAAGCGCACATATCACCAATTCGGAAGCAGAAAACGATAACCAGTTACCACAAACTCATATACGGATATTAAAAATCATTTTTGGTTTATAAACGCCCATCATATCCACCCTAAAACTACGTAACTAATTGGCAGTGCTCGCGAAACAACACCCACCCCTCTGCTCTACGTACGCGGCAATGATTCTCTGCCTGAAAAAAGACAAATTATATATTGATTGCAACAGCCATCTTCGTGACTGCTCTCTCTGCTGAATTGCTGATTCTACCTCAAATACTCGCGGTATGAATACACTACGATTATCTTGTCTAAATAATTATTAAAAATGAAGAGTACTTTATAAGGCTTGCTAATAATGAAAAAATGGTAAAGAATTGCACTTCTTTACAATTGCGTGCATCTCATTAGAGTTAGCTGCGTTTATTCAAATCAAAGATACCCCACGTGCCTTTATGAATGGGCATTTGGTTTATTTAAATGGAGTCATGGATACATGGGTGTAGATATCAGTCGACTCGAGAATGGTTTGACTATCGCTACGCATACAATGCAGCAAATTGATAGTGTAGCACTCGGGATATGGGTCAAAGTAGGCTCACGCAACGAAACCTTCTCACAACATGGTATCGCTCACCTACTTGAACATATGGCTTTCAAGGGAACCGAAAACCGTACAGCCTTTCAAATTGCAACTGATATTGAAAATGTTGGTGGCGAAATTAATGCCACTACCAGTGTCGAAACAACCGCCTATTTTGCGCGCGTACTTAAAAATGATGTTCCCCTTGCTATTGACATCCTAGCCGACATTCTAACATCCTCAAAATTCAACGAGGATGAATTAGAGCGGGAAAAACAAGTCATTTTTCAAGAAATTGGTGCCGCTTATGATACTCCAGACGATGTTGTGTTTGACCACTTTACTAAAACGGCCTTTCGTAATCAGTCCCTTGGGCGCTCTATTTTAGGAACACAAAAAACGATTCAATCATTTACATCTGCTGATCTTCACAATTTCATGAATAAGCAATACAGCGCAGACCGCATGATTGTAGTTGCAGCGGGAGCAGTAGAGCATGAAAGGTTTCTGCGCGAAATAGAAAGTCGCCTTGGCACTTTTAGATCACATTCAACAGCTCCTTTCGCTAACCTTGCTAATTATATTGGCGGCGACTTTCGTGAGTACCGTGATTTAATGGATACACAAGTTGTTCTTGGTTTTGAGGGACGCCCATATCATGCACGTGATTTTTACGCAGCTCAAATTCTTTCTATTATTCTTGGGGGAGGCATGTCATCGCGCCTCTTTCAAGAAATTAGAGAAAAACGCGGATTATGCTATTCTATTTATTCATTTCACTGGGATTTTTCAGATACTGGACTTTTTGGCATTCATGCTGCTACGGGACAAGAGGGACTAAAAGCGCTTTTACCGGTTATTCTTGAAGAACTCTCTAAAGCAAGCCAAAATATTCAAGTAAGCGAACTCCGGCGCGCGCAAGCGCAATATCGTGCCAGCCTCACAATGTCGCGGGAAAACCCATCTAGTCAAGCGGATCTTATCGCCCGCCAAATTCTTCTTTATGGCCGACCAATTCCAATATCTGAAATGACTGAGCGCTTGGAACTTATTACGCCAGAGCGCCTCACTGACTTAGCAGATCGCCTTTTTATAAATTCCAATCCGACACTAGCAGCTGTCGGCCCTATCGGCACTCTCATGAATTTTGATGATCTAACCTCGACTCTTTCATCCAATACAACCGGCGCTCTTGGCGCGCGTAACCGCAGCGAACAAAGATTTCCCTAAGTATTTCAATTTATGTGTTTTCTACGAATGAAACATCACCGAAAACAGCCAATATTATGGCGCGTACATATTTTATAGTTAAAATCATAGCAAAAATTCTTTTATCAAATAAGTTTAGAAAATGTTTATCAAAAAAACATACAAACTCACTTAATTAACGCTTTATATGATCAAGACTTGAGCGGGCAAGGGTATATGTGCAAAATATAAAAACCGATATTTTTTTACCTTTTAAAATATAGAACTCCATCAGTTTTAAGATTCATTGCAAAGAGCAAATATCTAGTTTATTTTCGTGTAGGATTGCGTGACTTTTTTGAAAAGTAACGGTCGCCCTTCAGCAAAAAATAAATCTTAAAACAGTGGGTGTATTTTCTAGAAAATCTGATTTGAAATTAACTGGCCTACAACACCGAAAGTGGAATATTGTGGAAAGCTTGCGTAAAATAATCGATATCATCCTTGTTACGGTAATGGGCTTTTTTGTTTGCCTGACATCAGCGCAAGCCGTTGAGCCAATTAAAATTTCCCCTCAAGATGTAGCTCTTGATCTATCAAAAGCGATTGAAATACACCATACGAGTAACCCTATTTTCCAAACGAGTACGGCACCGGGGCCAGATGGTGTTATATGGCGTATTGAAGTGCAGGCTAATGACGAAAATTTTTCTGGAAATTGGGCTGTTTTCGCCCTCGCGAATCCGACAGATGAACAAATCGACCGCCTTATCGTCGCACCTCATTACCGTATGGCTCACTCGGGCCTTCTTTGGCCGGATCTCGATTCAACGCGCATTCATTCCATCACTCCTAGTGAAGGTTTTTCCCTCGATCGTCAAACAAGTGCAAACTCAGATGTGTTTCGTATCACACTTAATCCCGGTGCCATCGTTACATTCGTTGCAGAACTTAATTCTTCTAATTTACCGCAAATTTATTTATGGCAACCTGAAGCTTATAAGGATACAATCAATTCTTATACGCTTTATCATGGTATCTTACTTGGCATATCAGGTCTTTTGGCGCTCTTATTAACTGTCCTGTTTGTTGTTCGCGGAACAAGTCTCTTCCCTGCAACGGCTTCTATCGCTTGGGCTGTCCTCTTCTATATTGGCATCGATTTCAATTTTTTGAATAAATTTTTCGCAATCACGCAAATAACAGAACCAGTCTGGCGCGCAGGTACAGAGGTCGCACTCGCCGCGACACTTTTCATATTCCTTTTTACCTATTTACGCCTTAACCGCTGGCATTATCACTTCAGCTATGGCGCAATTGCGTGGATTATAGCTCTTTGCGGTTTAGGAGCATTTTCTATTTATGACCCCACCAGAGCAGCAGGAATAGCCCGTTTATCATTCGGCTTCACTACCGCACTTGGTATTATCTTGATTAGCTATTTTTCAATCCGCAGCTATGACCGTGCCATCATGCTTATTCCAACATGGTTATTAATTAGCTTTTGGTCTTTTGGAGCTTATGCTTGCATAGTAGGATATCTAGATAACGATATTATTCAACCAGCTTTAGCGGGAGGGTTAGTACTCATTGTCCTACTCATCAGCTTTACCATTATGCAACAAACTTTTTCAAATGATTCTTTTCATGAAGGAATATTTTCTGATCTTGAACGGCAAGCGCTCGCTGCGAGAGGGGCTGGGAATATCATTTGGGACTGGGATGTTGAACGTGATCGCATTGTCATTCACCCGGATATGACAGCCCTCTTTGGTACTGAATCTCACAAAATTAATGGTACCATGGATAACTGGATTTCAGCTTTGCACTACGATGATCGTGAGCGCTTTAATGCCGTTCTAGACATTATTCTTAAACAAAAAAAGGGGCGCATTGATCAAATTTTTCGACTCTCTTCCGGCGGAGGTTACTATCATTGGTTTTCCCTTCGCGCGCGCCCAGCCATGCAAAAAGATGGGAATATTACCCGCGTAATCGGAACTATTGTCAATATTACTAACCATAAAAAAGCCGAAGAACGCTTATTGCACGACGCAGTTCACGATAGTTTAACTGGCCTGCCTAACCAGCAAATTTTCTTTGACAGACTACAAAATTACACTTCCTTAGCCAGAGAAAATATAAAAATTAGGCCAACCGTCCTTATGATTGATTTCGATAATTTTCGTCAAATTAATCGCAAATTGGGCATAGCTGTAGGCGATACTATACTTCTGATAATCGCGCGTCGTTTAAGCCGGCTCATAAACCTCCAAGATACTTTATCACGCCTTTCTGCAGATCGTTTCGCAATCATTTTACTCAGCGAAACTAGATCACAAAAAATCGCGGCGTTTGTAGACCACCTACATAAAATAATTTCGGCACCTATTTCGCTTGCCGGAAAAAAAATAACGCTTTCCGCATCAATCGGACTCGTTACGTGGAGTGAAAGCAGATCGACTGCTAAAGATATTTTTGATGACAGTGAGCTCGCGGTGATCCACGCAAAACAAAAAGGCGGCAACCATATTGAGCCTTTTCGCCCAAATTTTCGTACTTTCAGCACTGAGCATGAAACTATGGGACACGATATACGTCGCGCCATAAAATACAATGAAATGAAAATTCTTTATCACCCTATTCTTAACCTATCAGACGGGCAAATTATTGGTTTTGAAACGATTGTAGAATGGCATCACTCAAATCACGGAAATTTAAGCATCTACGATTTCATCAAAATTGCGGAAAATGAACAGATCATTGCGGATTTAGCGCAATTTATCATCGATAATGTTGTTACTGATCTTGCAAATATACAAGAAAAATTTACTCAACCATCTTTTTTCATTTCGATCAATTTACCAAGCGCAGAAATGGTCCATCCTTTTTTTATAAATCAATTGCGCTCTGCTCTTCTTCGCAATCCACTCACTAAAGGACGCTTAATGATAGAAATATCGGAATTTGTTTTGAGAAGAAATCCTGAACAATCAGCCCATTTTCTCGAACAAATTAAGGGACTGGGAATAAATCTCGCGCTAGATAATTTTGGGACGGGTTATTCGTCGCTTTCCTACCTCGTCCGCTACCCATTCGATATGGTAAAATTAGACCGCTCACTCATCTCAATAGGTACACCTAAGAAAAAGCTTGTCCTCAGGTCAATTATCAACATGGCCACTGAGCTCAACTTGCAAATTATTGCGGAAGGTGTTGCGAACGAAAAGGAGGCCATCTTTTTGCGTCAAGAAGGCTGTCAGTACGTTCAAAGTACGATCGTTACCAAACCAATCGCCGTTGAAAGATTAATCACACTCGTTCAAAACAATTTTCCCTATAAAGCTTAAGGTATCATAGACAGAATGTTAAAAAGCTCACAAAATAATGAATGCATTCAGGCGTGGCCTATTTCAGAAACAAGATAAGCCGGGTTAATTCCCATACGAGTGAGGCTTTCGTCGTACTTACTGCTTATATCGCTTTCAAAAAGAAAACTAGGCGACGTGGGGCTGGTTAACCAACCATTCGCGGAAATCTCCATCTCGAGCTGTCCTGCTTTCCATCCCGCATAGCCTAGCGCTATAAGTGCGTGCTGGGGGCCTTGTTCGCAACTAATGGCTTTCAATATATCGATCGTTGCAGTGAGGCAAATCTTATCCGTGACAGAAATTGTTGTCTCACAAATATAATCATCTGAATGAATCACAAAACCTCTGGAAGTATCAACCGGCCCGCCGTAACGTACCGGAAATTTTTTTATCGGCTCAGAAAGATATTTTTTTTGAGGCTGGCTGATCACTCCGAGTTGAAATAAAAGTTCGGGAAAATCAATATCGTGCGGCTGATTAAGAATAACTCCCATAGCACCAGCGTCAGAATGAGCGCAAATATAGATAACAGAACGAATAAAGCGCTTATCACTCATTTCAGGCATTGCTATAAGCAACTGTCCGTTCAAAAATCCACCACCTTGTTTCATTAATTTGATATTCTCCGTGACTTATATATCAGACTTCAACTAAGTTAATACAAAAAGAAAATAAAGCCTAAATGAAAAAACTTCAAATATTTACAATGTCACAAAGAACTTCAAATATTTTTTATAAAAATCTTTTAATAAGTTTGAGCCTGATAATCGCGTTTTTAGGACAATCCAACTTCGCTATTTGTGCTCAACCAGAGCAAGAAGCAAACCTTTTTGCAACACCATGGTATAAATCAGACGGTAACCGTGTGAGATTAGCTGTAACAAAACCTTCTCTTTCTGGAACGAGGGACGGCGTTATCGAAATTATCCTGCAACCAGGATGGAAAACTTACTGGCGTAATCCAGGAAATTCAGGCATGGCACCGTTTTTTAACTTCGATCAGCAAGTTTCTTACGAAATTTTTTATCCCGCCCCACAACTTTACGAGGCGGGCAATGACTGGTCATTAGGCTATAAAAATCATGTTGTATTACCCTTTAATATTTCCAATTCAGAAGAAAATTTAAGTGGCTCATTAACTCTTGGAATATGTAATAAAATCTGTATCCCTTTTACTGTTAATTTTAATTTTTCCCCGTTTACCAAAGAAAATAAGCGCCTCCCTTTATCCTTATTAGCAAACGCTCGAGCTGCTTTACCCAGGACGATGCACAACGAATTTAAAATAAGCAGCGAAAAAAATAAGGACACCCTCCTGATAAAAATACAACATAACAGTGACAATATACCTTTAGCTCTTTTTTTAGATGGAGGAGAAATACAAATTGGACCCGCAAAAAAAATAAACGACCAGGAAGGATACACCCTCTTTAGCGCGCCTATATATTTTGCTCCTAAAAAAACAGACCGCACAGTTTTTTATATAGTCTCTTCTAAAGACCATGCTTTCAGCGGAACGTTCGTAATACACGCGGAACCGAGTCATCCAACTCTTCTATAAAGAACCCAAAAAAAATCTCGAAAAATTACGCTAAAAAGCGTCCATTTTCGCGATATTCAATGATAGCTCTGCGCGCGAGCGCGTCCGCGCGCTCATTATCTGGATGGCCAGCGTGCCCTTTTACCCAGTGCCATTTGATAGTATGCCTAAAACAAGCTCTATCAAGTTCCTGCCATAACTCCATGTTTTTAACGTTTTTTTTCGATGCGGTGCGCCAATTATTTTTTTTCCAACCTTCGAGCCACGTAGACACTCCATTTCGCACGTAAACTGAGTCTGTATAAAGGGCGACTGAACAAGGCTCCTTAAGTGCGTTCAGTGCGCAAATCGCCGCTGTCAATTCCATTTGATTATTGGTAGTGTGCGCTTTTCCGCCGTAAAGCTCGCGTTCGTGGCCCTTCCAGCGTAAAACTGCTCCCCATCCTCCGGGCCCGGGATTGCCGGAGCACGCGCCGTCTGTATAAATTTCAACGACTTTTTTTTGATTTAACATAAAATTTGAAAATCCAATCTACTTAGCGAATCCGTATCATTGAAAAATGAAGCTTTTTTCAATAGTCCCATAAATTTCCCTTAATGACAAAGCCACCAGATAATGTATTAAAGCAATGACAGAACTCTATAAGTAAAAAGCGCGAAATTAGAATCATACACTAATCCAAAAAACGCTCCCATTGCTCAAAAAAATCAATAGCCCAATTTTTGATGATCCGCTGATAAGCTACGCACCCTGATTAAACTATAAGAATGATCGCACCCAGGATACTAACCGGTTATAAATAGGCCACAAGATTATAAATTCAAAAGCCCTCATAAATGACCCGAGAAATCTATAATATCTATCAAAAATGGGACCATCCAAAATACGTTAATTATCCACTAAATCAGCGCGTACAGCACCTTTTTGTAAATATAACAGCTAATAACCGCCTAAAAAATAAACTTTATATCAATTTTTGCCAGAATCTTTCCGGTAGCATACTTCCTTCTACTAAATAATTTTCCGCGACTCTTCCCAGTCCAAACTAAACAAATATTTTTAGCCAAAGCGGGGTCTCAACCGGCTAAATACAGCCACGCTCAATTACGCCCCACCTCACAGAAATGATATATATTAGATTTGCAAATCCTCATATTTTCTAGAAAAGGAACCAGCTAAAACGTCCTTCCTGATCTAGTAATTTTTCCCTATCCTCCTCTCTTCTTGAGGGAAAGGCGCTTCCATGCCGATCACACTGCTGCATAGAGCTTCTCAAAATCAATCTTTCTCTGACGCAGAAAATATCATATTTGGATTGCTGGCGCCTCCTTCTATCTTTTGATAGAAAAAACTATCAGGTGTTGAGTTTTGAGCGCTTTCAAACCATTTTGGTAAATATTAATCTGCTGTCATTCCGCTTTTGTTTTAAGCGTTCGTTTATTGCGATTCTCATCTATTAGTGCCTCAGACTGACCGTTAACAAAAGCCGTATCATATGGAGTTAAAACAGCATCACGCAATTCACGATTAACCAGAAACGCTTCTTTTTCTACTGCAGTTTCAGCCAATTCTATTGCAACATCATAACGTTCACGGAAAGCCGAGATAATTTCATCCACAATAATTTCGGGAGCAGATGCCCCAGCAGAAAGACCGACGACTGAGAGAATTCCCAAATGATCAAAATCAATTTCATCAGCACGTTGAACTAAAATAGATCGCCGCGCTCCGAATCTCTCAGCAACTTCTACCAAACGTCGCGAATTAGATGAATTTGGCGCACCGACAACCAAAAATAAATCACTCCCCGACGCCGCAGCCTTAACGGCATCTTGTCGATTAGTGGTAGCATAACAAATTGATTCAGCGGCTGGTGTTTTTAAAGCAGGGAAACGTCGTCGCAGTACATCAAGAATTCCTGCTGTATCTTCAACAGAAAGCGTCGTTTGCGTCACAAATCCCAATTTATCAGAGTCACCTGGTTGATAATGTAAAGCGTCCTCTATTGTTTCAATTAATGTGACAGCCCCTTCTTCAAGCTGCCCCATCGTGCCTATCACTTCAGGATGGCCAGAATGGCCAATCAAGATGACATGGCGACCATGACGTTGGTGCCGTATAGCTTGTTTATGAACCTTAGAAACCAACGGACATGTTGCATCGAGGTAAAACAAATTATGGCGACGTGCTTCCTCTGGAACAGACTTCGGCACACCATGGGCAGAAAACACAACGGGTTGGCTGCGATGTTCTTCAGGAATCTCATCAAGCTCTTCAACAAAAACAGCCCCGCGTCGCTGTAATCCCTCAACCACATAGCGATTATGCACAATTTCGTGCCGGACATATACTGGAGCCCCATATTTTTTTAATGCAAGAAGGACAATCTGAATCGCACGATCGACTCCAGCACAAAACCCACGCGGACTGCAAAGGCGTATTGTTAAAGGGGGAAGCCCACGCATAGCCTATCCTTGATGTTAGCGATCTTTATTACCCAAAGCACGTCAATGTACAACAAATAGTATAAAAAGAAAAACTCGAAACATCACCTTTACGCGACAACGCTATATCTCCTTAGTACAGCACCGCAGTATGTTGACTTGCACGAACAGATTGATTTTACTCCTTTATTTAATAAAGGCTAAAAGGTAATAAAATACCAAATTAAGGCTTCAACCAAGAGAATTCCGAATATAGCAGCCAAATAAAAGAGCGAAAAGAAAAACATTTTTTTCGCTATGCGGAGGGTTTCGCTGTGTGTACTAGCTCTCCATAAGCGATAAGCAAGATAAACAAAAATAACGCTTAAAATCGTTGAAAATACGCCATAAACACCCCCTCCAAGGCCTGTAATATAAGGCCCCGTCGCGCACACTGCCATAATAATAGTGTAAACTAAAATTTGTTTTTTTGTCGAATACTCGCCCCGTACATTAGGCATCATAGGAATAGCCACAGCGTCATAATCAGTGGATGAAAACAACGAAAGAGACCAAAAATGTGGCGGAGTCCACATAAAAATAATTAAAAATAATAGGAAGCTATCAACACTCACTGTCCCCGTCGCGGCCGCCCACCCAATCATCGGTGGGAAAGCTCCGGCAGCACCACCAATAACAATATTTTGTGGTGTTATACGCTTGAGCCAAATTGTATAAATAACAACATAATAGAAAATTGTAAAAGCGAGAAAAAGCGCTGTAAACCAATTAACGAAAAAACCCATAACCGAAACTGAAACTACAGAAAGAGCCAGGCCAAAAACTAATGCCTTCCTGCGGCTTATTTTCCCGGCAGGAATTGGGCGATTTTGGGTACGTTTCATTATTGCATCAATGTCGGCTTCATACCACATATTCAGCGCCCCTGCAGCACCACCAC
Source organism: Bartonella australis AUST/NH1 (assembly GCF_000341355.1). Lineage (NCBI taxonomy): Bacteria > Pseudomonadati > Pseudomonadota > Alphaproteobacteria > Hyphomicrobiales > Bartonellaceae > Bartonella > Bartonella australis. The sequence goes on along the minus strand of NC_020300.1, from coordinate 445,445 downwards.
CCACAGCAATACACAAAATCGCCAAAAAGCCATAAAAGGGATTCATAGTAACAGGCGATACTACTAATCCAACTAAAGCTGTAAAAACGACGAGCGACATAACTCGCGGTTTTAATAACGCGATATAATCATATACGCTGGCTACTGGTGGGACTCCTTTACTGCCCGTGGCTGGTAGTTTTCCTGAAGCGAACATTTTGCTCAAAGACCTCTTCTATCTGTCATCCATAAGCAAACATTAACCTCGCATATAAGAGCGATTAATGAATACCATCACGCTTTTGAGACTATATTAGGATGTCTATATATGTACCTATATGTACATACCCGCTAAAAACAGATACAAGCTTTACAATAAAAATGTATTTTTTCAATAATATTATTTTTATAAAGAAAGACAAAGCCACCGCAAAAATGAACAATATTCCTCTCAATATTGCAAAGAAGCCTAGAAGGTCCCATTCTTTTCGTTTTTTGCTTCTATCCTCTATAATACAGGTTAAGCACCCAAACAGACCCAGGTTTTGCGTGGGTATTCCAGCTTTCGAATTCATTTTTCATGAAAATTTATGCACAATGCTATAATGACGACACAATGACGATTCGGATAGGAACTTTTATGCTACTTCATCAATTCTTAAAAAAAATCTTTCTCGTTGGCGCTATTATTTGTGCACTCTGCAGTATTTTTGCCAACCATACTGTTGCACAAATGCCCAACGCACACAGTATTCCTGCTCCACAAACTTATGGTGCGTGGACGAAAATTTGTTCTTTGCCGCCTGGCACCCCTAATATGCAATGTGAAGCTGTGCAAGATGTGCGCACACAGGACCGACGCGATATTACCTTTCGTATCGCATTTTATAAATTACCCGGAAATAAAGGAACTTTGATGCGTGTTTTTGCACCTATTCTAGTTGAATTGCGTCCTGGTATCCTCATTAAAATCGACGGTAAAGACATAGGGAAAATAACGTATCGTCGTTGTTTGAACAATGTTTGTATCGCTGAAGCTCTCCTCAAAGAAGATATGCTAAAACATTTCCTAGAAGGAAAAACGGCGATCTATTCTGTCTTCACAACCCCTGAAAAAGGAATCGGTGGTCTCGTTGACCTTAACGGTCTCAGTGATGCTTACTCAGCTTTACCAATGTAATAAAGAGCGCTTGTAGCACTCCAGAGGTTTTTCAGTAAATTCTCTGATAAAGAAAATGGAAAATTTCCAAACATCAACGAAAATAGGATAATAACTATGAAAGCGCTGATTGATCGTTTTGATATAGCTTCTTCTAAAGTGCAATCACTTGTGCAAGAAGCGCTTCATAATGCCGATGACGGTGAATTGTACCTCGAATATACAGAAAATGAAGCGCTTTTGTTGGATAACGGACAACTGAAAAATGGCTCCTTTCACCAAGATATGGGATTCGGTCTACGCGTTGTTGCCGGAGAAGCCACCGGGTACGCTCACTCCGGTGAATTATCGGCTGTTGCGCTCAAACGCGCGAGCAAGGCAGCTAAAGCCGCCACTTACAATAACCACGCAGGGCCTTATAGTGTAGCGCCCCGACTAACAAACAAGAAACTCTATCAACCAAACAATCCTCTTGATAATCCGTCATTTGAGGAAAAAAGTGCGCTCTTGCAAAAAATTGATGCGTATTTACGCAAAAAAAGTGACAAATTACATCAAGTGACTGTTTCCCTTTCTGGATCACTGCAGCATGTTGAAATTTTGCGTGCTGACGGGTATTTTGTTCGTGATATCCGCCCCCTTGTGCGGCTTTCTGTCTCTGTGGTTGCTGCTGATGGCAATCGACGTGAAAATGGCTTTTATGGGTGTGGAGGACGGCAAGCGTTTGACCGATTCATTAACGAAAAAAATTGGAAAATTGCGGCTGACGAAGCTCTTCGCATGGCTCTAGTAAACTTAGAAGCAGAAGAAGCGCCAGCGGGAGTATTTGATGTTGTTTTAGCTAATGGATGGCCTGGCGTTATGCTTCATGAGGCCGTTGGCCACGGTTTAGAAGGCGACTTTAACCGTAAAAAGACATCTGCTTTTTCCGAACTTTTAGGCCAACAGGTGGCAGCAAAAGGTGTGACTATCGTTGATGATGGCACAATTCCTCAGCGCCGCGGGTCGCTCACTATCGATGATGAAGGAACACCGTCAAGCCGCAATATTTTGATTGAAGATGGAAAATTAGTTTCCTTTATGCAAGACAGACTTAATGCTCGACTTATGGGCGTTAGCCCAACCGGAAATGGGAGACGCGAATCTTACGCTCATACGCCAATGCCGCGAATGACTAACACGATGATGCTAGCAGGGGACAAGACACCTGAGGAAATTCTATCCTCGCTAAAAAGCGGTATCTATGCTGTTTCATTCGGCGGGGGACAGGTAGACATTACCTCTGGAAAATTTGTCTTTGAATGTACTGAAGCTTATCGGGTAGAAAATGGTAAAATCGTAGCGCCAATCAAAGGTGCGACGCTTATAGGAAATGGACCAGATGCCATGAAACGTATCACAATGATTGGTAATGATAGCGAGCTCGATAGTGGTATAGGTACATGCGGAAAAGCGGGACAAAATGTCCCCGTTGGCGTCGGACAACCTCACCTACGAATCAATGATATGACGATCGGTGGAACAACATTTCCATAAATGTGACTCGAGAGAGTTTCACCTTAAAATTTTCTTAATATAATTCAAAATAGCCGCGCAGTTTACGCTAAAGCTTCCAGCCGGCTTTTGCTTTGCGTTTGCTCAAAACAGCAACAACCTCTATATGAGGAGACCACAAAAATTGATCAATTGGTGTAACTTTCTCTATTATATAACCACCTGCCACGAGAATAGATAAATCGCGGGCAAGTGTAGCAGGATTACATGAAACAGCGACCACGTACGGCACCGTTGTCTTTGCCAATTCGCGCGCCTGTTCTTTTGCACCAGCGCGCGGCGGATCAAAGACAACGCCATCAAAACATTCAAGTTCCTCTGCAAGAAGCGGACAACGGAATAAATCACGTTTTTTGCAAGTGACTGTTTTTAAACCATGGGTAAAACGTGCGGCACGATCTAAGCTTGCTAATGCTAATCCATCATTCTCCACTGCATGAATATTCATTTTTTTAGCCATACGCAAAGTAAAAGTTCCTGACCCTGAGAATAAATCAGCGACGTTTTTTGCCTTTTTCAAATGCGCCAAAATAATATCACTCATAATAGTCTCTGCTTCGGCAGTGGCCTGAAGAAAACCACCCGGAGGAAGTTCAACGCGTATATCTCCAAAATAGACAAACGGCTTTTCTTGTTCAACCAAGATTTCATCTTCGACAGATAAGCGCGTGATTCCAAATGAGAGAGCAGCGCATATTATTTTTTGGCGGACAGATTCATTCAGCGCAATGTGACCACTTAACGCAACGTCGAGGCCATTTTCGGTAGATGTGATCGTTACATGAAACCGCTGAGCGCGACTACTTAAAAGAGCACATATTCTTCTGATAGCGCCTAGTTTAGATATAATCTTCGGGCAAGCAACTGGACATTCCTCAATTGCTACGAGATCATGGGATAGATAACGGTTAAAACCGACGGTACAGCCCCGCTGAGTTGTAGATGCAGTCAAAGTAATACGCCGGCGACTATAGCGCCCACACTCAATTAAAGGGGAAACGACTACATCAAGCCCGCATTCTCTGAATCTATCAACCACCAATTGTCGCTTCCAAAAACAATAAGCATCGGTCCGCCAATGCTGCAGCACGCATCCTCCACATTTCTCAAAATGTTGGCAAACAGCGTCAACACGTTCCGGTGATCTTTCTTTTATCGCAGTAAGGACGCCGTATTTTCCACGAAAATCGACTTTTGCAATCTCTCCCGGTAAAGCAAAGGGAACATTAACAAAGCTCTGTTGTATCTCAGCAATACCACAACCACTAGCTCCGATGCGGCTAATTATCACATCATTACTCACTCTTGTTTTTCCCCAAATAGCAAATACTCCAAATTCCCGTCGCCACCAGCGATGGGAGAAGGGAGCAAACCTTTTGCTTTCCACCCTATTTGAGTGTTTAACCAGCCAAAAAGCTCTTCAGCGATTTTTTTTGTCATTAACGGATCTTTCAATATCCTACCATTATCAATATTCCCCCGACCAATCTCAAATTGGGGTTTCACTAACAAAACTGCTTGCGCTCCCTTTTTGGCTAAAAATAAAGCAGGCGGTAATGCAAGCTTGAGAGAAATAAAACTCACATCCGATACAATGAGGTCAATCTCGTGCCCCCCCAAATGCTCCTGTTTCAAATCTCTGACATTCAAACCTTCTAGTAAAGTTATCGCGCTGTTGCCCGATAAACGGGCGTCAAACTGACCATGGCCAACATCAACAGCAATAACATGAGCTGCTCCACGCTCTAAAAGAACCTGCGTAAAACCTCCTGCTGATGCGCCAACATCAATAGCAGTAACTTTAGTTGTTATAATAGGAAATGTATCAAGTGCACTAATTAACTTCAACGCCGCACGTGAAACATAATTCTGCGCAGGATCGCAAACTACAACCTCGGCATCATCATGAACCATTTGCCCAGCTTTAAAAGCTATTTTTCCGTTGATCTTTACCGTTTGCCGTACAACCGCGTCACGTGCACGTGAACGCGTCGCAAAAATTTTTTTTTCAACTAAAAAAACATCTAGCCTTTTTACAGTTACCATGTCATACTTAAAACTTGTTATACTGTCCGGGTTTCGCGTCCTAGAGCACTAAAAACAGTTTTAATAATGCCGGCCGCATCAAGTCCAATAAGCGAAAGAACCTTCTCCGGCGAACCATGATTTAAATATTTATCCGGAAATTTTAGCGTGCGGACTTTTAAACCGTGTTCTAATAACCCCTCTTGCGCTAAAAATTGTAATAAATGCGCTCCAAATCCTCCTACTGCTCCCTCCTCGATTGTTACCAACACTTCGTGCTCACGTGCCAAACGGCGCATTAAATTCTTATCTAAAGGCTTTGCGAACCGTGCGTCTGCGACAGTTGTCGACAGCCCCTCTGCCTCTAATTCCTCAGCTGCCGATAATACTTCAGACAACCGTGTCCCAAAACAAACCAAAGCCACCCTGCTTCCCTCACACAAAACACGCCCTTTACCAATTTCAAGTAACTCACCGCGCTGCGGCAAAACTATCCCAGTACCCTCACCGCGTGGATAACGAAAAGAAATAGGCCCCTGATCGTAATCTGCAGCCGTACGCACCATATGCATAAGTTCCACTTCATCAGAAGGAGCCATCACGATAAAATCAGGTAGAGCTGCCAAAAAAATAATATCAAAACTGCCGGCATGAGTCGGGCCGTCTGCGCCCACAAAACCTGCTCTGTCAATCGCGAACCGCACCGGTAATTTTTGAATCGATACATCATGAATAATCTGATCATAAGAACGCTGTAAAAAGGTAGAATAAATGGCAACAAAAGGTTTATAACCTTCACAAGCAACGCCCGCAGCAAAAGTCACAGCATGCTGTTCAGCAATACCAACATCAAACATCCTTCCGGGAAATTTTTCAGCAAAAACATCGAGGCCAGTCCCTGTTGGCATAGCCGCCGTCACAGCAACAATCTTATCATCATAGCTAGCTTCTTCTATTAAAGCCTTAGAAAACACTTTTGTATAGGGAAGGCAATTACTTCGTGCTTTAATTTGTTTGCCCGTAATAACATCGAAACGACTAACACCGTGGTATCTATGAGATGATGCTTCTGCAGGTGCGTAACCTTTGCCCTTATGTGTTACTATATGCACCAAAACAGGACCATTGGGATATTCGCGGACATTTTTTAAAACAGGCAACAAGTGCCCTAGATTATGGCCGTCTATCGGTCCAACATAATAAAAACCAAGCGCGTCAAACAGGGTACCACCAACCAAAAAACCACGTGCTAATTCTTCTGAACGACGCGCTTTCTCTGAAAAGAATTTGGGCAATTTCTTGTTCAATATCTTCACTCGTTCACGAAAATGACGATAGGAAGGACGAGAAACTAAGCATGCAAGATAGGCGCTCATGGCACCAGTAGGAGGCGCAATGGACATATCATTATCATTGAGAATAACAATCAAACGTGCGTTTAAAGCGCCGGCATTATTCATTGCTTCATAAGCCATACCGGCAGACATAGCGCCATCACCAATAACGGAAATGATGTTACGTCTTCCTTCTCCTTTTAACGCGCTGGCTACTGCCATACCAAGACCGGCCGAAATAGAAGTAGAAGAATGACCAGCACCGAATGGGTCATACACACTTTCCGAACGTTTTGTAAAACCTGACAAGCCACCCTCTTGGCGCAGCGTACGAATCCTATCTCTGCGACCAGTCAAAATTTTATGAGGATAAGTTTGGTGGCCGACGTCCCAAATAATCCTATCGTTAGGTGTATTAAAAACGTAATGTAGTGCAATAGTTAATTCAATAACACCAAGTCCTGCACCGAGATGACCACCTGTTGCAGAAACTACATCGATTGTTTCAGACCGCAGCTCATCAGCCAATCGCGCTAAGTCAGACTCAGCCAGTGTCCGCAAATCTTGCGGCAAGCGAACACGGTCAAGCAGCGGTGTTAATGGCCGAGGCAAACCTTCCCCCTTATATTATCGACACAGTTAGATGATAAATACACATCTTTTGTTATCCCACTCGTAGTGTGATGTATTTTGATTGAAATATTTCACCTCTCCGGGCTTATCCACAGCTTTTAACTCATTCAACGAAAAAGAAACCGATAAAAGCCATCTTATCTTCCTTAAATTTTTATACCTCTTACCGCTTAATAAATACAGAAAACTGTTCTGCATTATTCAGGATCAAGTGGAGTTAGACCTTCAGGGCACCCTTCATCTGAGAGCTGAATTTTCTCAACTTTAGCTTCAGCTATCTTTAATAATTTGTCACAATGATTTTTAAGAGCTTCACCGCGCTCATAAATATCGATAGATTGCTCTAAAGGAACGTCCCCACGTTCCAAATTTTCAACAATCACTTCGAGTTGCTTGAGCGCTTCCTCAAAACTTAATGTAGCAATATCTTCTTTTTTAATTTCTTGTTTCATGTAACCCTCATACAATATCTGTCCTCGATATTCGAATCCCGAAATTTTCTAAGCCGGCGTAATGGAATCCTTTAAGAGCGTAAATAATAACAGAATTAACCCCTAAATCTTTCAAAATTTGTGCCCCTAAACCAATTCGGTGCCATTCTTTTTCACGTCCAATTTTCCGCGCATGACCTGCTGCATCCTTCATTCCCATTTCTCGACCATGAACAACCGGCTGAGAACCAAAATTAACAGATCCCTCGCGTAGATAAACGAATACACCACGTTTCTCTTTTTCTACCATACGCTGCATAATAATCCTTACGTCTGATGATTGACCGAAAACATCACCCACAATATTTTCATGATACAAGCAGACTGGGATATCTTTACCGTCGTAAATATCACCCAAAACGACTGCAGCATGCTGAACTATTTCCCAAGGGAGCTGATAACCCCAAATCACAGCTGGCCCCGCAGACGTTTCTATATGCATCTCTCCGACACGTTTAACCAGTATTTCTTCTCGCTGACGATAAGCAATAAGGTCAGCAACCGTTACGATATGCAATTGGTTATCTTGTGCAAATTTTACAACTTCGTCTCCATGCTTGACGCTTCCATCATCATTAACTAACTCACCAATGACACCGACTGGCGGTAAACCAGCTAATTTGCATAAATCAACAGCAGCCTCAGTGTGGCCCGAACGTGTCAGAACACCGCCTTCACTCGCAATCAGGGGGAAAATGTGCCCTGGACGGACAAAATCATTAGCATCACTATTTGGGTCAGCAAGATTACGCGCAGTTAATGTACGGTCATATGCTGAAATACCGGTCGTTATTCCACGTTTAAGATCAACGGTAACAGTAAATTGAGTACAATGCGCTGAATTATTATCCGAGACCATAGGCGAAAGATTAAGTCGTTGCGCCTTCTCCTTCGGCATAGGTGCACAAATGATGCCCGATGTATGACGAATGATAAATGCCATTTTTTCTTCTGTACAATGAGAGGCGGCAACAATTAAATCACCTTCATTTTCACGATCGTCATCATCCGTAACCACAACGACTTCACCGCATTCAAAAGCCCTAATGGCAGAAATAATTTTTTCCTGATTATAAGTCATCATCAACCTTTCAAATGCCGCCAACTTGGCCACAATATCTCAGATAATGATCCGCAATAGCACAAGTAGCCATCGCTTCACCGATGGGAACAGAACAAATCCTAACATATGGATTATGACGCCCTTCCGCCGCAACATCCACATTATTACCATTGATATCAATTGAGCAACGAGAAACTAAAATTGACGGTGTGGACTTCATAGCGAAACGCGCAATAATCGGCTGTCCACTCAATATCCCGCCTAAAATACCCCCAATGCGGTTAAACAAAAAAAAACAATTTCCCATCACTTCCCACCCGCATTCCATAGGTATTTTTCTTACCAGTTAGAGCAGCAAGTGCAATATCCTGATCAAGCTTTGCATAAATAGGCGCTTCTAAACCCGCCGGGACGTTTTCTGAAACGATCTCAACAATAGCACCTACCGGTGAACCAGCTTCGCACAGCCCATATACATAAACAGCGGAAATATCTGCCGCTTCTGTATCAGGTGCGACAAAAATATTACTATCGACCTCTGACCAGTCCCAGCAATCATAATCGATCTTATAAGGACCGATTGCTGCCGCCCCTCCCCGCACAGTTAAATCGGGAACGATTTTACACGCAAGAACCCCCGCCGCGATACACACTGCCGTCTCGCGCGAAGCATGCCCTCCACTACAATAATCACGGATACCATATTTTACGTCGTAAATATAATCTACATACCCTAGGCCGCACTGATCAATAATTGGGTTATAATCCTGAAAACGTTGATCTACGTTTCGAATAAACATCGAAATTGGTGCGCCCATTGCCATAAATATTACACCGTCATCTCGAAAACGGCCCCTGAGAGAACCTCTATTTGATCTAATTCTTGGCACTGCGCCGTATATTTTGATTGTCTCGGTCCACGTTTATCAAGATATGTTTGAATTTTCGCAAGAACAAAAGCAATCCCCGGAAGATAACCATCAACAACACAGCCGAGAGCAACGCCGTGACTTTCACCCAACGTTATTAAACGAAATAAACGACCAAATATATTATGCGACATGGAAAAAGACCCTCTTCTTTTTCAAACATACACGACTATAGTACACGGCCAACCGCGCGCAATACAACTCCGTCCAAGATCATTGTTACTGTTTCAGCTGTGATCAAAATAGATAAAACCTCGCGAATAAAGCTTTAATCTTTGACAACAGAAATATCCGGCGCATCAACAGCCTTCATACCAATAACATGATACCCAGAATCCACGTGATGCACCTCACCTGTAACAGAGCGGGATAAATCTGAGAGAAAATAAAGGGCAGAATCGCCAACTTCTTCTATTGTTACCGTACGACGTAAAGGAGCGTTATATTCATTCCACTTTAAAATATAACGAAAATCACCAATGCCGGAAGCCGCTAACGTTTTAATTGGTCCCGCAGACACAGCATTAACGCGGATATTTTTCGGACCTAAATCCACAGCTAAATATCTCACACTCGCCTCAAGAGCTGCTTTGGCCACACCCATTATATTATAATTAGGGACAACTTTCTCCGCGCCATAATAGGTCAACGTCAAAATTGATCCACCGTCTGTCATCAATTTTTCTGCACGCTGCGTGAGAGCCGTCAACGAATAAACAGAAATATTCATCGTCATCATAAAATTTGATTCGCTGACATCAACGTAGCGACCACTTAATTCGCCTTTATCAGAAAAGCCAATAGCATGAACCAAGAAATCTAGTTTACCCCATTTTTTCTCTATCGTGCTGAAAACTGCATTAATAGACGCGCTATCAGAAACGTCACAATGACCACAAACACTTCCCCCCAATTCTTTGGCCAAAGGCTCAACACGCCTCTTCATCGCTTCACCTTGATAGGTAAAAGCAAGTTCCGCCCCTGCCGCACTCGCTGCTTTAGCTATTCCCCAGGCAATAGAGCGATTATTAGCAAGCCCCAAAATCAAACCACGCTTACCGTACAACAAACCATTATTATTAGCCATAAGCACTGCCTCATTGCTGTTCCAAATTACATTATCAACCTGCCTATGACATAGGTCGACTTTTTCTTCAAGCAATTGGTTCAAACATCAAACCAAAACAACGATTTTGCGCGCTCAGAATAGCTTAACTTTTTTGCATTCGCAAAAACTGCTCTAACGCGGCGTCTCTGCTTTCCGGCAGCATAACACGGATATGCACGTAAAGATCGTCTCTTTCTCCGTTTTTTAAACGAAGTCCCTTCCCCTTTAATCTCAAAACACGATCAGAACTCGACCACGCAGGAATTGTCAAAACTACACGACCTTCTAGCGTCTCGACCTCTTCTTTTGTTCCCAAAACAGCATGTTTGAGAGAAACCGGCAAATCGAGGTGAAGCGCCCGCCCTTCAACCCGAAAACGAGGATGTTTTTGAATATGGATTGTCACAAGGGCGTCCCCAGCTTGCCCATACGGACTTTCTTCCCCCTGGCCTTTTAAACGAATAGTTTGCTCATTTTCAACGTAAGCTGGTAATTTAATTTTTAACTTTTTCCCGTTAGGAAAAATTGCTTCCACCTTTTCTGCGCCGACTATCTGTTCTAGTGTTACTGACAGATTGGCACGGACGTGAGAACCTCGTTGAGACGGGTTATATTTTGTAGAATTTGGGAAGCCTTCCCCTTTCCCAAATAAATCACGAAAAATATCATTTACATCAAAACCTGCACCACCTGAAGAATTAAAATCAAATCCTCTCGTCTCTCCTGAAAAAGGATTCTGTCTATTTCTGAAATTGCCCCCAGCACCATAAGCTTGGTGGATCGGCTTTCCTTCTGCATCAATTTCACCGCGATCAAATTGCGCTTTTTTATTTTTATCGCCTATAATTTCATAAGCTTGATTAACTTCAGAAAACCTCTCCTTAGCCTTCGCATCATCCGCATTATGATCTGGATGATACTTCTTTGCTAATTTTCTGAATGCAGATTTAATCTCCTGCGGTTTTGCGGTACGTTCTACACCAAGAACCGTATAGGGATCACGCATATTGCCCTCTTTCCAGCCTTTTCATCTTCAAAATATCAACTAAGTTGTTGTCAAATATTTTTTATTGCCTCTATTACTTTATCGATTTATTTAATAAACTTCTTTTCTTTTACCTATTATCTATATGTCTATAAAAAAACGAAAATACCAGATAAGATGGATATTTTTGTACTCAGTGTAGTTCATTAGATTCTATACTAAGAGTAAAAATAACTGCAACACCACGAAAATACATGACGTCGCTAAGTTTTTAAGATAAGAAGAAAAGCAATAACTTACTTTTCGTTGACAAAGACAACTCAGAGCACACCTTATTTGTGCTAGTGGGCGTGGGTGGGTATTCGAGTATATTATGGACGATAAAATACCAACAAACGACGATTTTATGCAGACGCAAAAGCCTTTTGCACTTTTCGCAAATTGGCTTGAAGAGGCAACAAAAAGCGAAATAAACGATCCTAATGCTATGGCATTGGCGACAAACGATGAGAGAGGGTTACCCAATATCCGTATGGTTCTCCTCAAAGATTTTAGCTCTAAAGGATTTGTTTTTTACACAAATTACGAAAGTCGTAAGGGGCAAGAAATCTTAAAATCGATGAAAGCAGCCTTGTGCTTTCACTGGAAATCGCTCCGCCGCCAAGTCAATATTAGGGGCATTGTTGAAAAAGTTAGTGCTGAAGAGGCAGACGCGTACTTCCAATCGCGACCGCGTGAAAGCCGTATTGGTGCGTGGGCATCGAAACAATCTCGGCCGCTAAAAAACCGTTTTACTCTTGAAAAAGCGGTCGCTGAATACACTGCGCGCTACGCCGTGGGTGATATTCCGCGCCCGCCCTATTGGTCTGGCTTCCGCATTAACCCTCTTTTCATCGAATTTTGGCGCGACCGCCCATTTCGTTTACATGATCGCTTGCTTTTTACGCGAAATTCTACCGAGCAAAACGACTGGCAAAGACAAATACTCTACCCCTGAGTTTCCAGTCTTTAAAGTCATTAGGCCTTTTCGTCAATAAAACGGTCACTTTTTTGTTTCTGCACCGCATAAGATATGATTTTTTACTACACTTTATGCTAAACTGCGGGGTACAATATCTCCCAAATGCCCCCGCACACTAAACCAAAAAAGATCCAGAAACCGACGAATGAATTTGACTTAAAAAGCTTTAAACACTGTGGGCTATTATCTATATCGATAACTTTAATTTGGGTAAACATTTGACCAGCAGCAATAAAAAGTCCTAAAAAACTAACGACAGGTACCTGTGCCAGATAAAATGCAAAACCGACCAGCATTACAAAGCCGCTATACAAAAATGCCAAAACGCGCTTAGTGTTTTTCCCAAAAAGAAGCGCCGTGGAACGTATGCCGATGATGGCGTCATCTTCCTTATCTTGATGAGCGTAAATTGTGTCGTACCCAATCGTCCATAAGATTGAGCCTGCGTAAAGCATAATCGGCGCCCAACTAAGACTCCCGTATATAGCGGCCCATCCCATTAATGCGCCCCAATTAAACGTGACGCCTAAAAAAAATTGCGGCCAATCCGTCACACGCTTCATGAAAGGATAAAATGCAACCGCGACTAAAGATGAAATGCCTAAAAAAAAACTAAACACATTAAATTGCAATAAAATGCCTAAACCTACTAAACATTGCACCAATATAAAGATTTTTGCCTGAAGCCGACTCACGTGACCCGTTGGCAATGGGCGAGAGCGTGTCCGTTCTACCTGAGAATCAATCTCGTGATCGACGAGGTCATTCCAAGTACAACCCGCTCCACGCATAACTACAGAACCCACAAAAAAAAGAAAGAGATACCAAATCCAGCTGACGATAATTGGCGAAAAAAGCGACAGAGGCGCTTTATAAGAAAGAACACCCATGGTTGTCGACCAAAAACAGGGCCACATCAATAACTTCCACCCGATAGGCCTATCCCAACGCGCTAATTGAGCGCAAAGCCGCAAAGAGGGAGGAAAAAAATGATAGACCCACTGCCTGCCGGGCGCATCCATAACCCGCCCCTCGTATTCGCGGGATTGGACACGTATAATATTTTTGCTTTTTTTCGTCAAATAAATTCACCTTTTAGCTTGCGATCGAAACGTTTCATTTTTATGACAGAAAAACTAATTTAACCACCTTCTATGATAGGAGCAAGCAATGAACGTTCTTCTTATCGGCTCAGGCGGGCGAGAACATGCTTTGGCATGGAAAATAGCAGCATCCCCGCTCTTAACAAAACTATATTGCGCTCCCGGAAATCCCGCAACAAAGGAATTTGGCGAAAATATTAACTTGGACATTGATGATCATCCCCTCGTCATTGATTTTTGCAAAGCACACTCCGTTGACCTCGTAGTTGTTGGACCAGAAGCACCCCTCGTCGCGGGGATAACAGATTCCCTTAACGCCGCTGATATCTGTGTATTCGGTCCTAATCGGGAAGCCGCTCAACTAGAAGGGTCGAAAAGCTTTACAAAAAATTTATGTAAAAAAAATAACATCCCCACAGGAGACTATCAATGCTTTGATGATGCCTTAAAGGCAAAATCTTACGTGTGTCAACATAGCCTTCCTGTCGTTATCAAAGCAGACGGCTTAGCCGCTGGGAAAGGCGTCACCATCGCTACAACAATGAAAGAAGCGTTCAACGCCATAGACTCCTGCTTTGAAGGCGCCTTCGGTCATGCAGGAAAAAAAATTGTTGTAGAAGCCTTTATTGAAGGTGAAGAAGCAAGCTTTTTTTGCCTTTGTGATGGTAAAATTGCTATTCCCTTTGGATCCGCCCAAGATCACAAACGCGTCGGCGACGGCGATACCGGGGCTAACACCGGCGGCATGGGAGCTTACTCACCGGCGCCTGTTATGACAGAAGAAATGATTACCCGCACCCTCAAAGAAATTGTTGAACCAGCTCTGCACGGTATGGCCGAAGCGGGGGCGCCCTTTAAGGGTGTTCTCTTCGTTGGACTGATGATAACCCGAACAGGACCTGAATTAATTGAATTCAACGTGCGATTCGGTGATCCTGAATGCCAAGTTTTAATGATGCGTCTTAAAGATGATATTTTGCCGCTTCTTCTCGCATCAGCTCAAGGAAATCTCACAAATAAATATCCTAAATGGTCAGAAAAAGCGGCTTTAACAGTCGTTATGGCTGCTGAAGGTTACCCAAATTCTCCTCAAAAAGGTAGCGTTATCCGTAACGTTGATAAAGTGGATACTCTACCTAACGTAAAAGTTTTTCAAGCTGGTACAGCTTTACGTAACGGGGAATTAATCGCTGACGGTGGACGTGTTTTAAACATAACGGCAATAGGAACGACTATCGCACACGCACAAAAACGTGCCTACGAAGCTGTTGATTATATTGATTGGCCACAAGGCTTTGTTCGGCGTGACATTGGATGGCGCGCTATTGTACAAAAAAGTTAGCTTTTAAAGCGTCATTTCCCTATGCGTAAAATGGCGCGTAAATTTGCCAACTATTTTGCAATTATAATATCTTTCCGGGATTCATAATCCCTAAAGGATCGAATACTTTCTTAATTGCCTGCATAACTTCCAATGCAATAGGTGATTTAAAGGTGCGCAGATCCTGCCGCTTAAGCTGACCAATTCCGTGCTCGGCAGAAAATGCGCCCTGATAATCAACTGCCAAACAATGAATACGCTGATTCATTTGTGGCCATAATTGCAAAAATTCCGTATTATCAGCCCCTGTAGGCGGCATGACATTATAATGGAGATTACCATCGCCCATATGACCAAAGCAAACTACCCGCGCACATGGAGCAATATCTTCGACTATAAAAGCAGCTTCAGCAATAAAATCGGGGATGGCAGAAACAGGCACGGCAATATCGTGTTTAATAGATTCTCCTATCAACTTCTGTGCAGGCGATATATTCTCACGTAATTGCCAAAAAAAATCTTGCTGTTTTAGTGACTGTGCAACAATTGCATCTTCTATAACGGTGTCCTTTAAAGCTGTTTCTAAAATAGTGCTTAATACTGAAGACGCTTCATCATCGCCACGCAACGAAGAAATATCGATTAAAACGTACCATTCATGTTCATTTTCGAAAAGAGATTGAGCAGACATTTTATATTGTAAGGCTATTTGCAAACTGAATTTTCCCATAAGCTCAAAACCGGTTAACAACGAACCTCCCTGACATTGAGCCAGAGTTAGAAACTTGAGGGCTTTAGCCGGACTGCGCAAACCCACAAAAGCAACTGCCCTTCCTTTAGGCCGCGGAAAAAGCTTCAAAACCGCTGAAGTGATAACCCCTAAAGTTCCTTCTGAACCGATAAAAAGATTTTTTAAGTCGTAGCCGCTATTATCTTTTTTAGTAAAACGCAGATCATCCAATATACGTCCATCAGGCAAAACAACTTCCAAACCAAGGCAAAGTTCACGCATATTACCATATGCTAAAACGGCCGTTCCTCCAGCATTAGATGAAAGGTTCCCTCCTATCTGGCAAGACCCTTCTGATCCTAAAGAAAGGGGAAAAAAACCTCCTACTTCATCAACCTTTTTCTGCAAAGTTCGTAAAATAACACCAGCTTCCACTACAGCAAAATTGCCTTCAAGATTAATACATCGAATTTTATTTAAACGCTCCATAGATAAAACAACGCTGCGTCCGCTATCATCCGGCAGCTGAGCGCCCACTAGGCCGGTATTTCCTCCTTGAGGAACAATCGGTGTGCGCGTAGAGCTGGCCAAACACATAATAGACGATATTTCTGCAGTAGAAGATGGCTGTAAAAGCAACGGTGTTTTTCCACGAAAAAGTCCACGTTCCTCAGATAAATACGGTGCAATTAACTCCTGGTCTGTTACAGCATATGCGGGACCGACAATTTTTTTAAACTCCTCAATCAAATCCTGCTTCATCTTTATTTTCCTCTCGGAGCTGCAGCGCGGGTTAGGCGATCATTAATAGCTTCACCCAATCCGCAAAATGGGATAGGCTCTACTGCTATGCATTTCACCTTGAGTGAATCCAATTGCTTCATATATTGAAAGAGACGGGACGCGGCCTCTTTCAATTCGCCGTTCTCACTAAGGTTTAGTACAGCAACAGCGTTTTCGGCACCCGCGACGCGCTCGGGTCCAAACGCCAAAAGTGCTTCGTGGCTTTCCACTCTTCGCACATTCAAGCGTACCGAAGCATTAGGCGCATAATGTGACTTCAACATGCCCGGTGCCTCAATCGCAGTCTGCTGATCCAATCGCCGTAAAGGCCCGCCCATAACTTCTTCAATTTCTTCAGTAGCTACTCCCCCCGGGCGCAACAGATAAGCACTTTCGTTACACACCTTAATAATTGTCGATTCAATCCCTATGCTGGAAACTCCTCCATCAATAATCAAAGGCACTAACGACCCTAAAGACGACAATACAGACTCAGCTGAAGTAGGGCTCAAGCGCCCCGATTGATTTGCGCTGGGAGCAGCTAAAGGTCGGTCAAAATATCGAATAACTTCTGCAAAACCACCGCTTGGGAAACGGACGGCTAATGTATTCAGGCCAGCAGTCGTTAAAGGGTGAATATTATGATTCACTTTCAAGGGTAAAACCAATGTTAAAGGGCCCGGCCAAAACGCTTCCATCAACCGGCGTGACAGCAAATCAATTTCCACGTAGCGCTCTGCCATAATTACACCATTTACGTGGACAATTAAGGGATTGAACTGTGGCCGCTTCTTTAAAGAAAAAATGGACGCGACAGCTTTTCCGTTCGTCGCGTCACCTGCTAGCCCATAGACAGTTTCTGTTGGAAGAGCGACCAATCGGCCCTTCTTAAGAATCGCAATCGCTTCTCTTATCGAAGTGCTATTAAGGGGCAAAACTGTCATGAAACATCGCCCTTATAGTTTTTTTTGAGAGGGGCGAAACTATAACGATGCAGTCCTACAACGGGCCCGTGTTCATCAATAGCCGCGCGATGTGCTGCTGTCGCATAACCTACGTGCTTCTCTAAGCCGTATCTTTTATAAACCTGTCCAACACATTTCATCATCCGATCGCGCGTCACTTTAGCGATAATAGATGCAGCCGCGATCGAAACTGAGCGTTGATCACCTTTAACCAGAGCCGCTGCTGGACACGGCAAACCGAGAGGAATATCACGTCCATCAACTAGTACGTAATGAACTGGAACTGCAAGTCCTGTGATACAACGCCGCATCGCTTCTAAAGTCGCTTTTCTGATATCAGACTGATCAATTGTACGTGCACAAAGACTGGTGATCGAAATTGCCAATGCGCTTTGCAAAATTTCACGGTAAAGCCCGTTACGCTGTTGAACCGAAAGTTTTTTTGAATCATTTAGTCCATTCGGAATACAGTCTTTATCCAAAACGACTGCCGCCGTCACGACGGGTCCCGCTAAAGGGCCGCGCCCTACTTCATCGACACCTGCGATATAAAAAAAACCTCTTCTCCGCAAATCTAACTCGCATGAAAAATCTGGCTGAAGCGGCAAATTAAATGTATTGGATAAACCATGAATAGGACGAGACATAATTTTTATATTTGCACTACTCTCTATTTTTCGCAAGCCCTGCCAAAAATTGGTTTATCCAAACATTCCTATTAATTTTACGCGATCACGATAATAAAATAACTAAATTATAAGGCGCTTTATTCACCTTTTTCACATGCTCTAATTAAATCTACGAGATAAAAAGAAGTTCTGCTTATCAGCTCAGCTATTGCGTATAGCAGGATCGTTATTACGCTAATCATTTCAGAAGAAACTTTATAAAATATCATCAAGAAGCTATCCATTTTACCTAACGAAAATCCAGAGGTTTCCGGTACAATATCCCTGCTCTACAAAATAATTCCTTCCATTGTGGTGGAGCTCAATATAAAAGCAATTTATCAATTCTTTCACATATACATATTGTGGCCCTATTGCACGGAATAGCGCATTCTTTTAAGTAACAACAAGCTCTTTGGAGCCGCTTCCCCCCCCAATATCATTAGAGCTTTCAACTTCCTTAATTACGTATATGCATATGATACGATAGAGGATGTAATATTAAGCAAAAAATCTTCCCTTCACATTGTTAATTGGGGCCGTCCTACAGTTACAATGGGTTTAACAAACCAATGAGGATTCACCGATTTAATGAAACAAGCTGCTTTTTGTGCTTCTTTCAGATTTTTAAAAATACCAAAGCAAGTAGCACCTGATCCAGACATGCGGGAGAAAAGCGATCCACTCTCATCTAATGCATATAAAACATCAGAAAGTTGAGGCGCAATTTTCAACGCAGTAGTAAAGAGGTCATTACGCGTTTCTTGTAGAGCTTCGACCAAAGAGTGAACTGTTTTCAAAGCCGTTAAATCAATTTTCAAATGAGGATTCTTGCGATTTTCCAGAGCATTAAAAACAACCTGTGTTGCAATTTTTTGACCATGATTTACTAAGACCATTGCGATAGAGCAAGCCTCTTGTAGCCGCATTATATCATGACCGATTCCTTTAACAAAAAGCGGCTGCTGGTATTCTAATGCAACAAGGCACATCGGCACATCAGCCCCAAGGCTTAAGCTCATTTTCGCTAATTTTTCGCAAGAACAATCAAGATTCCATTCGCGACGTAGTATATTTAAAACGCCGGCGGCATCACCCGATCCACCGCCAACACCTGAAGAAATAGGTAATGTTTTGGTAAGGTGAAAAAAGGTGGGTTTAGCGTTTTCGGGGAATGTTTCACGCATAAAATTACGCGCACGAATAACTAAATTATTTGAATCAGAAACAATCCCACCGGCAAAGGGGCCAGCTAAAATGAAGCGATCCCTTTCCCAAGGTATATAGCCTAAACAATCACCATCAAGACTAAAATAGACCAAACTTTCTAACAGGTGATAACCATCAGAACGTCGTCCCACAACGTGCAAAGCCAAATTCAACTTAATAGGCGTAAACATATAAGAACACCCTTTAAGTAAAATTTTTAGATCCGGTGTCATTCGGCGTAATATTCGCCTGTATGGGGATCCCTCACTAATGTTCCCCTTATGTCTGTGCGCGATTTAATTTTCGCGTGATAAATACACCGCGATACTCGCCGTAATTGACACTTAAACACGCAGCAAACGCACAGAATAACGGCACAAAGCAAACTCACCAAAACAAACCGCGTCATCTCAGCTCTTTTCCCTCTAACGGTAATTTTTGTGCAAACGGCCACCTTAGGCTAAACATACATCTAGAGGAACAATTCAATTACAAATTATAACGCTGCCAAAGCGCCCGTTCTTCTGCTGCCATCAATGCGCCGTCAATAGCCTCATAAGCCATATTAGAAGCAACTCCTGAGGGTATTTTAGGCCCGAAAAAACTTTTAGGAGGAGAAATTAACCGAAGTTTTGTGTCGCAACCAAACCGCTCTTTAACGATAGAGAGCACGTCACCTAATCCATCGATCAAGCCTAATTCAACACTTTTCTTCCCGCTCCAAAATTTGCCTGTAAAAATATCCGCATCATCCGACAACTTCGTCGCGCGCCGTTCTTTAACCAAATCGATAAAAGTTTGGTGCACCTCAAGTTGCAAAGATTTCAAATGCTCAATATCCGCCTTTTTTTCCGGCTGAAATGGATCCAACACAACCTTGTTTTTTCCCGCTGTATAAACACGCCGCTCCACACCAATTTTCTTTAAAAGCTCTGGAAAACCAAAAGAAGCTGAAACGACCCCAATAGAACCGACAATGGAAGAGGGATCAGCGAAAATTTCATCACCAGCACAAGCAATCATATAACCTCCTGATGCCGCCACATCTTCGATAAATATGAGAACCTTTTTATTTTTTTCATTTGCTAAATTACGGATACGCTGGAAGATAAGACGCGACTGCACAGCTGATCCCCCAGGAGAATTAATGATCAAAGCGACAGCCGGCGCTTTTTTATCAGCGAACGCTTTTTCTAAAAGGCCCGCACATCTGCTTAATGAAAGGTTACGTGCCATACACGAAGCTGAATCTATAATCACCCCCTGAAGACGCACTACGGGAATTTCCAATTTATTGGGGCGAAAATAACGCACAATAAAATTACTAACACAGTCAATCAAAATAAAACCTCCCAATAAAAAATTAAGAAAAACAACTCTGAGATAAATAAAAAGCCTAAGCTAAATTTAAAAAATAAATCAAAAAACGCAAGATATCATTACAAAGTATTATCATAAAATTTCCCACAAACTCACACGCCCGTTATTAATCGCATCAATTTGTGCTGAAAAGGCATGATCACTTCCTTCGTGCATAATAAGCGCTGGTAACACAGATAAAGTCGCTTTACTCCCTCGTTTTGCGTAAAATAAGACACGAATTGCGGCTTTTTCGGTACGAGCATGAATAGGAATTATACATATATCGCCAAAGCGCCCCTCCAAAGCGCGCAATATATCGGTGAGCGACCGTGGACGTGCGATTAACCCTAAATACCCACCCGGCTTAATAATCGCTGCTGCACTCCGTAACCAATCGTCAAACATTGCTTCAGGCATAACATGTGCCTCTAGCTTTTGTTCATCAGGCGTTCTGCGATCCACAGGATTATTAAAAGGCGGATTCATGATCGCAAAATCAAAACTATTATCCATCAACCCAGCTTCTAAACGCGCTTTGCCTTTCAAAGTAACATCTGCTTCTAACAAGCAAATCCGATTAGCAAATTTTTCATTTTGTTTTAATGTTAGCGTTTTTTTAGCGTAACCTGTCATAAAAGCTGACCGCTCAACCAATGTTACATGAACTTCAGAACAACGTGAAGCAACCGCCAACCCCGCAGCTCCAGCCCCCGCGCCTAAATCAACAATTTTTCCTTTAAAGTGATTAGGAACCAGACTAGCTAACAGCATAGCGTCCACGCCAGAACGATGGCCACGTAAACGCGGCTGAACTAAGTAAAATTTACCGCGATGAAACTTATCAATCGTTTCATCTTCGTATTTTGTCGCTTTATCCATCTGCAAAGCCAATATCAATTTTCATTATTTATGTTTCTGCCTCTGGCTAACTAAATCACTGTTACCCTATCTCGAATTTACACAGCACTATAAATAGTTGCATTATTCAAATAAGAAAAATATTTTTCAATTTTTTTATCAATACCGCTAAGAACTGTCTCTATAAAGAGGTATCAAAGCTTGAGTCAAAATCGATACCCCTTTATGCTACGAATTAAAATGGGACTCGTGTATGTCCGTTTAAATACTCTGGGAGCAAATGCATTGGGTACCACCGCAAATCCGAATTATAAAAAGAATAATCAGGCTTCTCTCCAACCTTTAGTGGATTTCACTAAAGATGATATGGAGCACACGGACCGGTCCATTATCTCTATGGTCGAATCAAATGTTGAAATGATTCCTGAAATTGCCAATTATCTCATTTCGTCAGGTGGAAAACGATTACGCCCGATGATTACATTAGCCGCTGCTCGTATGTTTGGCTATCAAGGGAGTGGGCATATAAAACTCGCAACAGCGGTCGAATTCATGCATACAGCGACTTTACTGCACGACGATGTAGTCGATGAAAGCAATTTACGACGAGGAAAATCCACCGCACGGATAGTTTGGGGAAATCAAGCAAGTGTGCTTGTGGGTGATTTTTTGTTAGGGCAAGCCTTTAAGATGATGGTAGATGTTGGCTCTATAGAAGCACTCGCTGTTTTGGCCAATGCGGCAGCAATTATCGCTGAAGGAGAAGTTATGCAGCTTGCAACTGCAGGGAATATAGAAACTACTACTTCAGATTATCTCAAAATCATCAACGCTAAAACAGCCGCGCTTTTTTCGGCTGCAGCCGAAGTCGGTCCGATTATTGCTGCTTATGGACATAAAGAACGTTCTTCGCTAAGTGAATACGGCACATCATTAGGAATGGCTTTTCAATTAACCGATGACGCACTTGATTATAGCGGTCATGCCGAATATTTCGGGAAAAATATAGGTGACGATTTCAGAGAAGGTAAAATTACTATGCCTGTTATTCTCTCGTATGCGCGTAGCAATGCCGCAGAAAAAATATTCTGGAAAAAAACTTTTGAAAATCGTCAAAATAATGATGAATCTTTAATGCATGCGCAGAACTTAATGGAAAAGTACGACGGCCTAGCTGATACAATAAAACAAGCGCGCGTTTATGGAAAACGCGCAATCGACGCTCTTTCTTCCATGAAAGAAAGCCCTGCTAAACAAGCCTTGATCGAAGCTGTCGATTTTTGTATCACGCGTGTAAATTAATTATCGATCAATAATTCTTGAATTCTCGGTATTTCTTAAAACAGCGACCGGATATGATCTATAAACTACATAATCAGTTAATTATTCCGAGGAGTGTCCGTGCTATGTGCAATGCAACGATATCCCGTTTTTTTATTTTCTTGATTGCGGGAAGCATGTTGGTGCCATCAATTACCCACGGCAAAACTAACGCAACTTCATTTGCAGGTGCTTATCTGGCCGGACGAATCGCAAACTATGAACGCAAAACCAATCTCGCTATTGATTACTTTAAACAAGCGCTTAGTTACGAACCGGGTAATATTCAAGCACAAAAAGAGATGCTCGAAGCAGCGCTGTCCGTAGGTGAATTTAAAGAGGCCGTAGAAATAGCACAAAAACTAAAGCTAGAAGGTATTACTTCCCCCTTCGTTTCTTTGACGTTGTCGGTGGATAATTTAATCAAAAAAAACTACAAAGATGCTAAAAAATCCCTGCAAGTTACTTCCCCCTCCTCCGCGAATAACCCGATATCTGAATTAATAGATGCCTGGGCTACATTTGGGTCTGGTCGCCAATCTGAGGCGATCGCCAATCTTGAAAAGCACCAGGGACCTATTTGGTACAACCTTTTCGTACATTATCATCTTGCACTTATGAATAACCTAATGGGACGTACGCAAAACGCGCAAAAATATTTTACTCAAGCATTAAACAATACGCGAGGCGCCGCCGTCGCGCCCGATACCTACGAACGTGTTATTATAGCCTACGCTTCGTTCCAATTGCGTCATAAAATGCGTGATCAGGCCCTTAAAACTATCCGGCACGGCGAGCAAACATTGTCGGGATGGGGAATACTTAAAAATATCCGGAAAAGGGTCGAAAAAGGCGCCCACTTAGCAAACCCAGTTACCACGCCGCAACAAGGAGCTGGTGAGGCATTATACGACTTTGGCACCGCCCTTAATCGAGGAAATTTAGAGTGGGTTGCACGTATCTTCGGGCAATTATCTTTGACCTTATATCCCCAAAATGACGCCGCACTATTCCAATTAGCGCACATTTCTGCCAAATTAAATGACTATGAGCAAGCGGTTAAGTTTTATCGTGCATTACCAGCTAACTCCCCTTATTATAGAGATAGTCAGATGCGGCTTGCGCTGATCCTTGCTCATAAAAATAACCATGATGAAGCCGTTAATTTACTAACATTATTAGAGAAAAAGATCCCTAATGATCACTATATTTTCGTAGTGTTAGCTGATATTTACACGCAACAAAATAAATTTGCCGAAGCTGTTGAAGTTATGAATCGCGCTATCGCACAAATAACAAATTTTCAGCAAAATGACTGGAAACTTTTTTATCAACGTGGTGTCATATTAGAACGTTTAGGACGATGGCAAGAAGCAGAGGCTGATCTACGAAAAGCGCTCGAATTTTCCCCCGATCAACCACAAGTACTAAATTATCTAGGATATTCACTCATTGATCGTGGTCAAAAACTCGAAGAATCACTCCAAATGCTTCAAAAAGCTTCTTCTTTGCAATCTCGAAATGGTTATATCCTTGATTCTCTGGGATGGGCTTATTATAAACTTGGGCAGTACGACGACGCTGTCAAAACATTGGAGACTGCTGTCAAATTACAACCTGAAGATCCAACATTAAACGATCATTTGGGTGATGTTTATTGGCGAACTGGACGCAAGCGTGAGGCGGTATTTCAATGGAACCATGCGCTCGACGGAAAACCAAAAAATCCAGAAAAAATCGAAGAAAAATTGAAGTTTGGCCTGCCAGAAACAACAATACTTGACCATAACAATATGAAGCAATAGACAGTACAGTAATAAAAGCTAAAACCTTTTTAGCTTCTCTGTTGTTTAAATATTTAAAGAGTGCAAAGCGTGAACTTACCAGAATATTTGAATCCTGTACGTTCTTTTCAGGGGTTAATTTTATCCTTGCAAAATTATTGGGCCAAACATGGATGCGCAATTCTGCAACCTTACGATATGGAAGTGGGTGCTGGAACTTTCCACCCAGCTACAACACTACGTTCATTGGGACCTCGTCCTTGGAAAGTGGCCTATGCCCAACCATCTAGGCGTCCGACAGACGGCCGATATGGTAAAAATCCAAATCGTTTACAGCATTATTACCAATTCCAAGTTCTTCTCAAGCCTTCTCCCCTGAACCTGCAAGAGCTTTATATCAGGTCGCTGCAAGCTATCGGTCTTGATACAAAACTTCACGATATTCGCTTTGTTGAAGATGATTGGGAAAGTCCAACACTCGGCGCTTGGGGGCTTGGATGGGAATGTTGGTGTGATGGAATGGAAATCTCTCAATTTACTTATTTTCAGCAAGTTTGCGGCATTGAATGCGCCCCAGTTTCAGGAGAAATTACTTACGGGCTTGAGCGTTTAGCGATGTACATCCAGGGTGTCGACAACGTTTATGACCTTAATTTTAACGGTTTGGATGGTGCAGACAGAATAAATTATGGCGACATTTTTTTGCAAGCAGAACAGGAATATTCCTATTATAATTTCGAGTTTGCCAATACTAAACTTCTGCATCAGCAATTTATCGATGCAGAAAGCGAATGCATCACACTTCTTGAGGCTGGAAAACCAAATGCAAAAAGCGGCTTGCACTTGTGTGTTTTTCCAGCTTACGATCAATGTATTAAAGCCAGCCATATCTTTAACCTTTTGCAAGCGCGCGGGGTTATCTCTGTCACTGAACGGCAGAATTATATCCTCCGTGTACGTAATCTTGCGCGCCGCTGTGGCGACGCTTTCTTATTAACTGAAGCTGGCAGCGCACACTCTAGAGGAAAAGTTAATGCCTGATCTTCTTCTTGAACTTTTCAGCGAAGAAATTCCTGCTCGTATGCAGCGCAAAGCCGCCGCTGATCTAAAAAAACGTGTCACTGATCAGCTCGTAAATGCAGGATTAACCTACAAAGCTGCCCGTGAATATTGGACACCCCGTCGGCTGACATTAGATGTGCGCGGTCTTCCTGCAAGCTCACAAGATATTGTCGAAGAAAGGAAAGGTCCCAACACAAAATCACCGCAGCAAGTCATTGACGGCTTTTTACGTACTACAGGTCTTGATGATATTTCTGAAGCGCAGATTGTACATGACGCTAAAAAAGGTGATTTTTATATCGCCAAAATTACCAAAAAAGGCCGTGCAGCAGAAGAAATTATTGCCGATATTTTGCCAGATATTATTCGTAGTTTCCCTTGGCAAAAATCTATGCGTTGGGGAAATTCTTCAACCCAAAATACGGCGTTAAAATGGGTTAGACCTTTACAAAATATTCTTTGCGTTTTTGGGCCAGAAATCGGTGAAACACACGTTGTTCCCTTCACGGTTTCCTCTCTCAAAAGTAATAACTTAACCTATGGCCACCGCTTCTTGAGTGATAGTAAACCTATACAAGTACGCCGCTTTGGCGACTATATCGCTCAGCTTGAAACTAACAAGGTCATCCTAGACGCGGAAAGGCGAAAAAATATTATCTTAGCAGATGCACAAAATCTTTGCTTTGCGAACGGCTTAACATTAGTCGAAGATAATGTTCTCTTAGAAGAAGTGGCGGGGCTCGTTGAATGGCCTGTTGTACTCATGGGTGATTTTGACAAAGCTTTCCTTAATATCCCTCCAGAAATTATTCGTTTGACCATTCAAACTAATCAAAAATGCTTTGTAACCAGTAAACAAGGTGAAAAGGCTAACTTATCTAACCATTTTGTTCTCGTTTCTAATATCCTCGCGAGCGATGATGGAAAAGAAATCGCTAAGGGCAATAGCAAAGTTGTACGCGCCCGCCTTTCTGATGCTCTTTACTTTTGGCAAACAGATCAAGACGATTTACCCGATATCGCGCGCTTAGAATCTTCCGCTAAAAAACTTAACCTTGATTTAAATAAACCCCTTGATCAGCGGATGGCACGCCTCGATCACCTAAATGTCGCTTTCCATGCAAAATTAGGAACGCAAGGCCAAAGAGTAGAAAGGATCGCCGCTTTGACGCAAAAAATTGCACCTTTAGCGCAAGCAGATCCCGTGTTAGCTAAGCGCGCAGCAATCCTCGCAAAAGCTGATTTACAAACAGAAGTTGTTAATGAATTTCCAGAACTGCAGGGACTTATGGGACGAAAATATGCTCTTCTCCAAGGAGAAGATTCCCGCGTAGCAGAAGCAATCGAATACCACTATAAACCTCAAGGCCCTACAGACAAAATTTCACACGAACCTATTGCTGTAACGGTTGCATTAGCTGATAAAATTGATACGCTTGTTTGCTTTTGGCTTATAAATGAAAAACCAACTGGCTCCAAAGATCCTTACGCGTTAAGGCGAGCAGCCTTGGGAATTATAAAGCTCGTGCTTTCTAATAACCGGAAAATAAACCTTATGCCGCTCTTTTACCAGGCGGCTGATCTTTTATTGCAGCAAAAGATTAAACTTATCTCCCCCGCAATAAAAGCTATACAACCGCAATCTGCATCCCCAGAAAAAATAGAAGATATTTTATTAAACTTACTGTCCTTCTTCCATGAACGTTTGAAAATCCACCTAAAAGATGAAGGGGTTCGTTACGACGCTATTGAAGCAGTTATGACCAAAGATGCTGATGACTTTTTATTAGTTGCACGCTGTATTGAAGCACTTACCGCCTTTATCAACACGCGTGAAGGAAACAATCTTATAATCTCTGTAAAGCGCGCTGCGAGTATTCTCGAGAATGAGAATAAAAAAGGAGCTCCGATAATAAACAAACTTGATCCAGATCTCTTTAGTGAAGTGGAAGAAAAACAGCTGTATAAAGCAGCCATTGAGGTAGAAAAAAAGGTTCGTGATTATATCAACGCAGAAAATTCATCACTAGCGTTCAATGCTTTGATTCCCCTTACACAATCTATCGATATATTTTTTGAAAAAGTGCTTGTGAATGATAAAAATCCTACTATTCGCACCAACCGCCTTGCTCTTCTTGAGTGTGTACACGCGATCACACAAGAAGTTGCAAATTTCTCAAAACTTATGATCTGAAGCTTAGTATTCTCTTAGCTAAAAAAATAGTAAAGCTCAGACTCCGCCGTTCTCCATCACCTGCCGTACGAGACAGCTAAAGAAGGTTATAAAAAGTACTCTAAATAACGCCAATATCAGTGAAAATATGTCTTCATTTTTATAAGAGACTCTTTAATAAGTTCATCAGCCCTATCAGAGTCTAATTCCTTAGCAATAAGCGTGCGCGCGGCAGAAATTGCTAAATCAATAGCAGATGAAGAAACCATACGAATTGCATCAGCTTCTGCTTGAGCGATCTTTTTCTCCGCCAATTTATTACGATTCTTTACATACTCTTCTGTTTTCGCGCGAGCTTCAGCGATCATAGCCTCAACTTCGTGCTTAGCGGCGGCAATAATCTCTTGTGCGTCCTTTTCCGCTTCTGCACGCTTACGCTGATACTCAGCTAAAACCTCCTGCGCTTCTTCACGAAGACGAAGAGCTTCATCAAGCTCATCTTTGATACGCTTCGCGCGCTCATCAAGGCCCCGTATTATCATAGATGGAACTTTGAAATAGACCAAAAGAGCCAGAAAAAAAATCAACCCAATAAAAGCCCAAAATGTATCAGTCATCTCCGTAACCCTTAATACCCCCCGGCTTTAACAGCCGAACGGACAGATTCTTTACTAACGTCAACATCAATCAATTTCTTAACAATTTCAAGAGCTATTTCCTCCGCGATCACGCCGACATTTTTCATAGCTTTATCTCGAATTTTTTCTATTTGAACTTCAGCATCCGCCAACTTTTTCTCCAAATTCGCCTCAATTTTTTTCCGTTCCAACTCAGCTTTCACTTTTATTTCACCGCCCGCTGTTTGCGCAATAGCATGTGCTTGTAAATGAGCCTCTGCCAACTTCTGCTCGTAAATCTCGACAACAGCGTCTGCTTCTTGCTTCATGCGCATTGCCTGATCCAGATCAGACGCGATTCTATCTCGACGTGTTTCAATAACGCCACCGATACGCGGCACAATAACACGAGAGATAAAGAGATAAAAAAGCCCAAAACAAACTGCTAACCAAAAAAAGTGTGAACTAAAATGTAAAAGGTCGAAAGGAGGAAATACACGGCTTGCGTGCTTTGCTGCCCCTTCTATACGCTCTATCGGCGTCTCAGCAGCCTGCGCATAAACCTCGGAAACAAACATCCTACTTCATCCTCCAAAACATGAAGACTCCCTATTTGGAACCCGCAATAACTCAACCCACCCCCTTTTATCATAAGGGCCGCAAGAGCACGGCTCCCTGTATAAAAGGCAGGCATATCCTACTATAAAAGAGATTAGACCGCGAAAAGAAGTAAAAGTGCAACAAGCAATGAAAAAATACCCAAAGCTTCTGTTACAGCAAAACCGAAAACTAAGCGGCCAAACTGACTATCTGCTGCTGATGGGTTACGCAACGCACCAGAAAGATAGCTGCCAAAAATATTTCCAAGGCCTAATGCTGTCCCGGCCATACCGAAGCAAGCAAGGCCAGCACCGATATATTTTGCTGCAAGTACTAATTCCATATCGTTCTCCTTTGAAGCGAAATTATATTATTCGACGGAAACCCGCCAGTTTCATTAATGGCCTGGATGAATCGCATCACTGAGATACATACAAGTCAAAACTGTAAAAACGTAAGCTTGAAGAAATGCCACTAAAAACTCAAGAGCAGTAATTGCGACAGTCATAATGAGCGGCAAAACTGAACCACCGATGCCCATGGCCCCTAGTCCAACCATCGAAACGATAAAACCAGAAAAAACTTTAAGCGTGATATGGCCCGCGAGCATATTAGCAAAAAGGCGGAGAGAAAGGCTGATAGGACGGGACAAGAAGGAAATTACCTCAATCATCGTAACCAAAGGCAAAATAATCACAGGCACACCATCGGGAACAAATAATTTTAAAAAGCCAACCCCATGTTTATAAAAACCGTAACCGGCCACCGTCAAAATCACCAGCATCGCCAACGAAAAAGTAATCATAATTTGAGAGGTAATGGTATAAAAATAAGGAAAAAGCCCGATAAAATTGGCTACTAAAATAAAAATGAACAACGAAAACACCAAAGGGAAAAATCGCATTCCCTGTGTACCTGACGACTCGCGCAAAGTTGACGCCACAAATTCGTACGCTATCTCAGAGATTGACTGCGTTCGTGTCGGCACTAACCCGCGACTCGACGACGAAATAAAGAGAAATACTGAAGACAAAACGACCGTCAAAACAGTGAAAAATGACACATTTGTAAACGACAAATCCATATTTCCTACGGAAATATTAATCAACCGTGAAACCTCAAATTGATGGACGGGATCTGGAACGTATGATGCCACTTCAACCTCATTTACCGGGCCTATCGGCCTCTTTATTTTGGTGCAGCGTACCGCGCCGCCCTACCTGACTGGGGGCAACAGACCCTACAGACCGAAGAATATTCAATATGCCGGCGGCAAACCCGAGAAAAAGGAAAAACACCAACCCCCACGGCAAGGAACCTGCTAGTTTATCTAATCCTAATCCCAAAACAGCACCGACAATAATACTCGCCAAAAATTCACTGGATAGCTTTACAGCGCGCGCTACCCTTTTTTGAGGTACCCCGCCCCCGTTTGCGGAATCTCGCAGCACCCCTTTACGCATTAAAGCTAATCCCAAATTCCGACTACGACATTCCAAATCCCCTAAACTACAAGAAGCCTCTTGCCCTTCGGCTTTCCCTTGTGGCACGACGGGCTCGTCACCCTCCGCCATAGTCAGCTCCTTAATCAAAAAGAAAAATTGAAACAATCTCTATAAAATTGTGAGCAACATATTGCGACCGAATTTATTCGTCAAGTAGACAAAAGGAATCTACCACAAGGATCTTTATTAATAAATAAAACAATAACGATTTACCGTGAAAAATATAACAACAAAATTTACCCCCACCTCCTACACTATTTGCACGCCTGCGGTTTGCTCTTTGTGGCGTTTTTCTCATATTTTCAAATAATCAGACCTAGCCAGGCATCTTCTATTTCTATCCTCGATTAAGCGGAACAAAATAACCGATCACATTCATCTTTGCACCCCTAATTATGCTACCGAGAAGTGAAGTCAACCTCCTCAATAAGCGATCACCAAGTAAAAAATGCGGACTGTATCGCTCTTTACCAAAGATACTAAAATCTTGAACGTCGGCGACATTGCAACCGCTATTTTTGAAAAGCAAAGTTATTGTTGCAACTTTCTAATTCATGCCTAAAAGACGCCAAAAGAACCATCTTGTATCTGGGATTTTCGATTTTATAACTCGTTAACGAACGTATATTACGCATTTATCGCGATTAAATCCGGCATTATTGCCACTTAGACTTAGTATTTTACTCCCGTCCTTAACGCAATTTTTGCCGAAATTAAAATCTTAAATACTGAATTTTTCACCAATATATTTAACCTATGTAAACGATACGCAAAAATAGTGTACAAATCACCACCGTAAAACTTACATAAAATGAAAAAAGATTCTTCACACAGAAAAGAACAGCGATTTTTCTCTTTATTCATAGTTACTAAAACACTATTATCGGTATCGCTAAATTAGGCACTAAAGGGTCTCTAACAACATATTTTTAACCCAGTCATTAAGCGCAAATTCTACTAGCTTTCATAAAAATTGGAAATTACTCAAGAAAATAAACGGGGCTTTCCTTTTCACGCGCGCCCCGCAAAAGGATTATCGGACGTCCGTAACGATAAACGAATTGGCACACCCTTTATATCAAATGCATCACGTAATTCGTTAGAAAGATAACGCAAATATGATTGAGGTACCTCTTTCGACTGTGAACAGGAAATCATAAATCCAGGAGGACGTGTTTTAATCTGTGTCATATATTTGATCTTAAGTCGACGCCCAGAAACTACCGGCGGCGGATGGTGAGCGATCACAGTTTCAAGCCAACGATTCAATTTTCCCGTAGAAATACGGCGATTCCACACATGATGAACCATCGTAATATTTTCCATGAGTTTATCAATCCCTTGTCCATATTGGCCCGATACAGGGACGGCTCTTAAACCACGAATTTGGGGAAGAAGGCGAGCACACTTGTTATACAAATCAGTTAATGTTTCCTGACGGTTTTTAATAAGGTCCCATTTATTAAAAGCGATAATGGGTACTCGCCCTTCACGAATCACAAGATCAGAAATTTGTAAATCCTGCTTTTCAAAAGGCGCTGTCGCATCAAAAACAATCACTACCACCTCCGCAAAACGGATTGCACGTAAAGTATCTGCAACAGCAAGTTTCTCTAACTTTTCTTGAATTTTTGACTTTCGACGCAAACCTGCTGTATCGAAAAGCTCAATACGACGACCGCGCCATTCCCAATTCACAGAAATAGAATCACGTGTAAGGCCCGCTTCAGGCCCAGCCAATAAACGATCCTGCCCCAAAATAGTATTAATAAGCGTTGATTTTCCCGTATTGGGCCGACCAGCAATTGCGATTCGGATAGGCTTACTTTTATCGTAAACAGAATCTTCCTCTTCCAACTCATCAATATCGTCACAAATGGATGTGAGCTGTACAGCAGCACATCCTTCTTCTATCCTGTTTTTAAAAGCTTTATCTCCACCAATAACATGTACCATCGCATCACGGAGATCCGCAAAACCAAGACCGTGTTCAGCAGATATTAAGCAAGGCTCACCCAATCCCAATGACCACGCCTCATACCCCCCTCCTGCTGCCGCTTTTGACTCAGATTTATTAATGACGGGTACAATCGGTTTACCTGACTTGCGGATTAGTGAAGAAAAATTTAAGTCACTTGGTGTAATCCCGCTCTTCGCATCAAGAACGAATAAAATCAGATCCGCTTCATCAATGGCAGCCTTCGTTTGAGAACGCATACGGCCCTCAAGCGTATGGTCGCACGCTTCTTCTAAACCGGCTGTGTCAATCACATCAAAACGCAAATCCTGGAGCTTTGCCGCGTGCATACGCCGATCACGCGTTACGCCTGGCTTATCATCAACCAAAGCTAATCTTCGTCCAACTAAGCGATTAAAGAGCGTCGACTTTCCAACATTGGGTCGGCCAACTATGGCAACAATAATGCTCATTAATCTACCCCGTGCTTACTTTTTCCCCCAGCCTGAATAAGCTCAAGCATGATTTTCGCCCGATCTGTTATCCGTAACCCAGGAGCCCCCTCTTCAAAAATTTTCTGAAAATAATAAAATGCATCATCTATCTTACCAGCTTTATAAGCAGCTAAGCCCAAAGTCTCTCTCGCAGACATACGCATGGGGTCAATATCATTCGTCATATCTTTGACGCGTTTCATAACATCATCGAATGTCCCGGTATCAACCAAGATATAAGCAGCCCGAATTTTTGCAACTTTTCGCAATATTTGTGGTGCCTTTTTATCAGCTGCGACCGCATCAAATATCTCTACTGACTTAACAGTGTCACCTTGTTCCATCAGCAAAGAAGCCTCAAGTAAACGTGCGAGAAATGAATATCCCCCAAAATCAGATACTCGGACATCCTCCAATTGCTTCATCGCATCATCAAAATGATGCGAATCTGCTAAATCAAGACTTCTTATAAATACATCACCAATATCTCTGGCTTTATTTATCTGTCCATGACGGTAAATTTGATAAACGGCCGTTGACGATACAATAATAACAACTGCAGCGATAACCAAGAAACCGTAACGCCTCCAAAAAATACGGGCCTTTTCCTGGCGGAGCTCTTCATTAACCTCATAAATAAAACTATCGTACGACATATTATCCTACCTTAGACAAATTTATTGTTGCACTTTTACGCATAAACAGACGAAGATGGTAGCCTTAACTAACTAAAAATCCTATATTTGTCAGCCGATTCACTTTAGAATCAATATATACCTCCAGCAAATTAGCCTTTTTGTAACTCTGTCAGTTCGCATCTTCTGATCGCTTTTGGGTTGGCATCGCGAGCTTTACGTATAATTAACACTACAAAACACGTGAAGCTACACCTAATTACCTCAATTTCAGCAGCGCATTTGTGCAAAATTTGTTGCTGATTCCCGAAAAATAAAACCATTTGGCCTATGCCGCCTTACTTTGTCTGAACGCTTCCCAGAAATATAGATCACGGTAATAAATAACAGGCATGGTGCATCCGTGCATCTATCCTAGCAACCACTTCCACTTCCTGCAAATACCATTTATTAACGGCCTCACAAAACCGCAAAAAATTAAGTATGAAGATGCGTAGCAAATTAGCTATTTAAAAAATATGAAAAAACAAAAATGAGCGAGATGTAGAGCTCTTTATCGACTAGACGAAAACAAAATTTGTCTAAAAATAAAGTCGCTCATCATATAAGCCGGTGAACGACGATGTACCGTAATTTACGTTCTAAAATTCTGATATTTTTCTATTGTAATGGCCAAACCCACATTAACATCGGGACCGCCACGACCGCTATCAATACTGCTAACGGAGCGCCGAAACGTATATAATCGCTAAAACGATAACCACCCGGCCCCATAATCAACATATTGCATTGGTGCCCAATAGGCGTTAAAAATTCGCATCCAGCACCAATTGCAACAGCCATCAGAAAAGCTTCAGGCTTATAATGAAGAGAATGAGCAAAACTTGACGCAATTGGCGCTACCATCATCACTGTTGCTGCGTTATTCAAAAACGGCGTTACCAGCATTGCTGTAACTAACATGAGCGCTAATGCCCCAGATGGAGGTAAAAATACAGCCACTTGACTAAGCCAATGGCCGATTAAATTCGTACAGCCTGTTTTTTCCAATACTTCACTAACCGGAATAAGGGCTGCCAACAATACTAATATCTGGCCATCCAAAGCCTGATATAAGTCACGTACCGGAAGAACCCTAAAAACGACCATAGCAGTAGCCGCGGTGAAAAAAGAAAATGCAACCGGGGTAATCTGAAAAGCAGTCAAAATAATTGCGACAAATATAATAGACAAAGATACGAGACCGTGCCGTAAATTACCAAACACAATATTGCGTTTTGCTAAGGGAAGACATTTCAGCTCCCGTAACAAATTTGGGATAACTGTATCCCGTCCCTGTAAAATAATTACGTCCCCAAGACGGAAAACGACGTCGCCAAGCCTCCCCCGCAACCGCTCATGCTGGCGACTTAACGCAAGTAAATTCACATCATAATGGTCAAATAGTAAAAATTTTTCAATACTGATGCCAATAAGAGACGAATTATGCGTAACGACTGCCTCAACAATATCAACATCGCTGTCTTTATCACCTGCGGAAATGACGTGACCGGTAGAAAATTCTAAACGAGCAGAATTAATCACCATATCTAGCCCCGTATGCGAACCTTCTAGTAAAATAGTGTCTCCCTCAGACAAAACAAAATCCGGAAATGGCGAAATAGATATTTTGTTTCTGACAACCTGAGTGACCATAACTTCACCACCTGATGGCTTGACTAAATCAATAATGGTCTTTCCAATAATTGAAGAGTTGGCAGGAATACGTACTTCTGAAACGTAATCACGGATATCAATAGCGTCATCAAATGAAACGCCTGAACGCACTCGAACAGGTAAACGCCAAGAGAAAAAGACCAAATATAATATTCCAACAGCGGCAACTGTCGCTCCAACCGGCGTAAAATCAAACATTGTGAAAGGAATCCCCACTAAACGTTCTCGCATAGCTGAAATCACAACATTAGGTGATGTGCCTATCTGTGTCATAAGGCCACCTAATAAAGCGCCAAACGCCATCGGCATCAAAAATAAAGATGGAGCAACCTGAGAACGGCGAGAAAATTGAAAGGCAATCGGAAGCATAATAGCTAAAGCACCAATATTTTTTACGAACGTCGACAAAATTACTACGCAGATAACCAAAAAAGCTAATTGAAGTCGTATTGACTTTACATCGGGCCATATTCGTTGAACGATAAACTCCATCACACCAGAGCGTGATACAGCCGCACTGATTATAAATACACTCCCTACAATAATGACAATGTCGCTGCTGAAACCGCTAAACGCCTCCTTCGGGCTGACAAGACCAACAAAACAGGAAATCAATAACGTAAAAACAGCAACAAGGTCATAACGAAATCGATCCCAAATAAAAACGGCCATCATAAGACCAATGATGGAAAAAGCCATTATTTGATCTTCTGTCATGATACTCATCTCTCCCCGTTAGCCTGAAACAATCAGCAATAGATATTTCCCTTTTTTAACTGTTCCTGTAACTAGCGACAAGACAAAACTGGACACGGGTACCATTTATAAGGTAGTTAAAAATAGCAAAGAGGATTGTGGTCCACACGTACCTCCTCATTTATCAACGTGGCTTTTTTGCGAAATTTTCGGACCAAAGAAAACCGTTGACAGTGAATGAAAGCTTATTGAAAAAAAGGCCACAACTACCCTACATGCGAAAAATAAATAACGTCAAATTGATGTGCGTCATACATGGGCCTTTATCGTTGCCTACAAAAATTGCCTACGCTTTTAGTGCGTGATAGTGGAATAGAAAGAAAAAATAATGGTCAATTTTAATGATAGGTATCGAAATAATAAAAGACGCTGGTTATTATATATCACCGGATTTATCGCTGTTTTAGCGATCGTAATTATTGGTGTTTTTTACACAGCAAAACCCTATCTTGACAGCTTTCTCAAAAAGGAAATGGCCCGTCATTCCATTAGTGCAGAAACATCAGAAACGAGCATTATGGGCAAAATCAACTTAACTAATGTCATTGTTCCGGCTCCAAAAGGCGTCTCTCTTAGAATTGGCGCTGTTTCAGGCCGCCCTCCTATTTCTTTCATTCCTGGCGCGTTCACACTTTATAACGTCGATTTAAGATACAATAACATCCACCTACAAATCCCTCGCGTTTCCATTAGTGATATATCCTTAAAGGCGAAAAATACCGCAATCCCATCTCGCCTTCTACAATCCCTCATGCGCATTGATATAGAATCTATTGTTGCATCAGATATACTGCTTTCTGTAAAAAACGAGAATAAACCGACAGAAAAAGTCGATATAAAGAATTTTAAGCTTACTGATCTTAGAAACGGCCGTATTCGTTCTATCGATATCAAAAATATAAGCACCAAAACAGACTCTGCAACAGTAACCAAAGATAGCACAAAACAGGCGTACCTGTTACTTGAAAGCGGTGCAGTGAAAGTCCGTAATATTGATCTAGGCTATGCCTATTCTATTATCTTCGGTAAAAACCCCACTGATAATCGAAGCGAAACTATTACCGGACCCATTGCACTAGAAAATGTGACGCTTAACATTTTCGGAGAAACAGAAAAAAAATCCTCCTTTTCTCTTGGGAAGCTTCAGACATCCGGCCTAAAAATGAAGCCGTTTAAACAAAATCTTAAGCAGCTTATTCAAACCTATCTCGATGCGAAAAACTCGAATAATAGAGTTGCCGAAAAAACAGTACAAAATGCCATTATTGTAAATATTCTTTCAGCTATTACCTCGATTGATGCCCAAATTGACAAAGCGATTATTGACACACCGAAGCTAAAAACAACGCTCGAATCATTTCAGTTGCAACCAAGCCAATGGCAACAATCTGTACCTGAAAAGCTTCTTATATCTTTCAGTAGCCTTTCGATCTCGCCTAAGGAATTGGAAAAACACGACTTAGACCTTCTCAAAGATATGAACTTGGAATCTTTCGACTTTTCTGGAAAAGTCGATATCGCGTATAATGAAAAAAAGCGCACGCTTTTCCTTAATACAATATCTTTCGGTGTAAGAGATGTGGGCTCTGGAGAAGTATCAGCAAAAATTATCAATGTCGATGAAGCGCTCTTCTCTGGCCAAAAAGACGCGATAGCTGCTACAACGCAAAATCTTGGTGTAACTGAAATTGATATACGTTACACAGATGCAGGCTTTATTGATAAACTTTTTTCTTATTTTGCAAAAAATCTTACTGATAATAAACATGATCTCAAAAAAGAGCTTTATGATGATTTTTACCTAATTATGACTCAAAGCCCAAGCATATTGTTAAAGGACCACGCTGAAGCCGAAGAAGTTGCAAAATCTTTCGGTGACTTTGCCCAAAATCCGCAAACACTCACGATTAAAATAAGGGCAAAAGATGATAAAGGCCTCACCGCGGCCGACCTCGAAACTGCCTTACAAAGAGATCTATCAGCGGCTCTAAAAAAAGTAAATCTAATTGTTAAAAACGAAGTGATCCACTAAAAATATAGTCAATATCGAAACAATAGCCTTCTATTGTAAATTTAAAATTATTAGTTTTGCTTTTTCTTTGATATAATGCCGGTTGGGGTTCTGCACAGGACAGTTTATACAAAAGATATGTTGGCAAAATTGCCGATAAATGGAGTTTTTTATGGCTGATTTATCTTCAAATCGCTTACCTAATCGTGCCTCCCGTGCCACAAATCGGGCGCTTTCTGCTATTGAACGTTTTCTCCATATTGAAGCTTTGAGCGGCGTCGTTCTTTTGTTGGCCGCTGCCGCTGCGCTTATTTTTGCAAATTCTGAATATTCCTCCTCCTATGAAGCTTTTTGGCATACACCTCTTGGCTTCAATTTTGGCAATTTTACATTATCGTGGGATCTGCATTTCTGGGTGAACGACGCTCTCATGACAGTATTTTTTCTCGTAGCAGGAATGGAAATTCGCCGGGAAATTTATGAAGGTGCTCTTTCTAGTTTTAAACAAGCAACTTTACCAATCATCGCCGCAATAGGTGGAGTTTGTCTTCCTGCAGTTATTTATCTTAGCTTTAACTTTAACGGCGGATATACCCATGGTTGGGCTGTACCTACAGCAACCGATATTGCCTTTGCTGTGGGCATTCTTGCTCTTCTTGGGAAAGCAATCCCGACTAATCTTCATATCGTTCTTTTGTCATTGGCAATTATTGACGATATTATTGCTGTTCTCATCATTGCCTTTTTCTATTCGACTAATCTTGATCTTAGTGGTTTAGCTATCGCTTTGACAGGCGTTTTTGCAGTATTATTTTTTCAATGGATTGGGCTCGCGTCGGCATGGCTTTATATTTTGCCCGGCGCAATTATTTGGTGGGGTCTCATGAAAACGGGCATTCACCCATCGCTCGCCGGTGTGATCTTAGGCATGATGACTCCCGTCTTACCCACTCGCAATCTTGTAGCACCCCTTACTATACTAAGTAACGCAGTTAATGCACTTCAAGAAAAAAACGTAAAAACAGATCTGAATCATATCTCACTCATATTGAAAAAAATGCGCAAAGGGCAGCGTGATATAATCGCACCTGTAATACGCGTCCAAAAAGCGTTGCATCCGTGGGTAGCTTACGGCGTGATGCCGATTTTCGCCTTTGCAAATGCAGGCGTTAGTTTTGCAAATTTTGATCTTTCTTCTGACAAATCGTTCTTAATCGTTCTTGGCATTATCGTTGGCCTATGTGTCGGTAAACCGCTCGGGATTATGACTGCTAGCTATCTAGCGGTAAAATCAGGACTTTGCCGCCTTCCACCTAATATAACATGGGCGGGTATATTATTGATTGGATGTTTAGCAGGGATTGGCTTTACCATGTCTATTTTCGTTTCAATGCTCGCTTTTAAAGACGTTGTTCAGCTTGATTCCGCAAAAATCGGCGTACTTTGTGGATCAGGTCTATCTTCCCTTGCTGGCCTCGTATACGGACTCTGTTACATTAAGAACAATAAAAAAAAGCGCACGGTGACCCTTAATCAATAAAGCACTCGCAAAACCCCTACAGCTAAACTTCCCAAAAGAAGTTTAGCTTGCTCATTTTATTGTCATTTTCTTATAATTATGGCGAAAATGCCTGATAAATATTCTTGCCTATTCTATTAGCTGAAAATTTTAACTATCAAAAATGCAGCATTTTCATTTTATGATTCTCAGCATCCGCACACAATCGTGCTTGCAGAACTTCAGCGTCCAACTTTAATAGCGCTCTTTTTATTAAACCAATAGCCAAAATAACTGCATCTAAGCGGACATTTACCCTCTTTTCTCTCTTCGCTGCTGAAGACCCATTTTATAACTCTCAGCTATCCTGTGTGTATAATTATTGTTTACTGAGAAAACACCAAAATCAAAAAGCTCTTACCCCTTGTCGAGACCATAAACGGCGTGCAAAGTCCTGACTGCAAGTTCAGTATAAGCGCGATCAATCAAAACAGAGATCTTAATTTCCGAAGTGGTTATTGCCTGAATATTAATGCCTTTTTCAGCTAAAGCCTTGAACGCTGTAGCCGCGACACCCGCGTGACTCCGCATCCCAATACCAATAACAGAGATTTTTGCGAGGTCACCTTCGGACTGAATAACATCGTAGCCAATATTTTTACGATTTTTTTCCAGAAGTGCAACAGCCTTATCTACATCGGCAGACGGCACAGTGAAAGTCATATCTGTCTTCGAACCATCTTCAGAGAT
This sequence comes from Bartonella australis AUST/NH1, assembly GCF_000341355.1. Taxonomy (NCBI): domain Bacteria; kingdom Pseudomonadati; phylum Pseudomonadota; class Alphaproteobacteria; order Hyphomicrobiales; family Bartonellaceae; genus Bartonella; species Bartonella australis. The sequence goes on along the minus strand of NC_020300.1, from coordinate 405,287 downwards.
ATTCTGCACAATCATATCGACATTGATACGCTCTTCAGCCAAAGGACCAAAAATTGCCGCGGAGACACCCGGGCGGTCTGCCAGTCGACGCAGCGAAATTTGTGCTTCATCCTTTGCAAAAGCGATACCAGTAACGTTCTGTTGTTCCACAATTTCATCCTCATCGCAAATAAGTGTCCCGGAAAAATTCATTAAATCACCCATGTCCAAAGCCCCGGGGTCCTCGAAACTTGAACGCACGAAAGTGCGGACTTTGTGAACCATAGCCAATTCAACAGAACGAACTTGTAAAACTTTCGCCCCAAGAGAAGCCATTTCGAGCATTTCTTCAAAAGCCACTTTTGACAAACGGCGTGCTTTTGGTTCTATCCGCGGATCAGTTGTATAAACACCGTCTACATCCGTGTAGATATCACAGCGATCAGCCTGCAAAGCTGCAGCCATTGCGATCGCACTCGTATCTGATCCACCGCGTCCCAAAGTAGAAATTCGATTACCTGGAGCTACCCCCTGAAAGCCAGCGATAACCGCCACCTGACCTTCCCTAAAACATTGCAGCAAAAGAGATCCGTTAATATCTACAATCCGCGCACCTCCGTGGGCATCATCTGTATGAATAGGAATTTGCCAACCAAGCCATGAACGAGCCTTCACTCCCATTGCTTGGAGTGTAATAGCTAATAAACCGGCCGTCACTTGTTCGCCAGAAGCGACAACTACGTCATATTCGTGGGTATCATACACTGGTGAAGCATCACGCGTCCACTGGACAAGCTCATTAGTTTTACCCGCCATTGCCGACACTACAACAGCGACCTCATTGCCTGCGTCCGCTTCTCTTTTGACGTGCCGCGCAACATTATGGATATGTTCAATGTCCGCAACAGATGTTCCGCCGAATTTCATGACAATACGCGCCATTTCACGACACTCTTATATTTCTTATTTCACACAATAGCTAGAATGGGACCCTGTAATTATACAAAGCCGCCTTCTGACATAACTAATATCTACCATTTTCGCAAGCCTTAGCAGGTTTACGTTAATTTACGCTTGACTTTAAAAAAAATTCATCTGACGTGATAATCGAGAAGTGAAAGGAGGGCAGTATGATAAACGAAAATCGCACAACAATCGATCAGGATGAAATCGACCATTTTTCGCGTATCGCCGCTGAGTGGTGGAATCCGCAAGGCAAATTTCGGCCTCTGCATAAGTTCAACCCGACGCGTCTTGCTTATATTAAGGAAAAAGTCTGTTTAGCATTTGACCGCGATCCTATTTCACTGACACCCTTTAAAGACTTAAAATTTCTTGATATTGGCTGCGGAGGAGGCTTATTGTGCGAACCAATGGCCCGTCTTGGGGCCACTGTTGTGGGAGTCGATGCTGCGCAAGCTAATATCGAAATAGCAAAAAGCCATGCAGCACAAAACGGCCTTTTAATCGACTATCGCGCTACCACTGCGGAAGAACTTGCAAATGAAGGTGAGCAATTTGACGTGATCCTCAATATGGAGGTCGTCGAGCACGTTGCTGACGTTAACCTCTTTTTATCAGCAACAGCTAAAATGCTCAAACCAGAGGGGCTTATGTTTATTGCGACGCTCAACCGTACTTGGAAGGCATGGGGATTAGCTATTATAGGCGCTGAATACATTTTACGCTGGCTTCCTAAAGGAACTCATGACTACAAAAAATTTCTGAAACCCCAAGAACTTTCGAATCTATTATTAAAAAATTCTCTTACTGTTATTGATAAGATCGGTATAACTTATAATCCATTAAATGACAGTTGGAATCGCTCAGAAAATACAGATGTCAACTACATTCTTCTCGCGCAACGGCTTAAATAAGTGCGCCATAATCAACAACTAATGAGCTCCTTCCAATAAAGAATCGAGCTTGCCTTCAGCGTCTAAAGCGTAGAGATCATCACACCCTCCAACATGATAATCACCTATAAAAATTTGCGGAAACGTATTACGCCCGTTAGCTTTCTGTATCATTTCTTGGCGGAGGGAAGTTGAAGCATCAATATCAGTATATTTTACGCCTTTCTCATCAAGTAGGGCACGCGCTTTTATGCAATAAGGGCAATTAGGACGTGTATAAAGTGTGATCTTTTTCATAATAATCTCCATTCTTTATTTAATATGATACATTATTAGTAGCCTCTCCTAAATTAGGAAAAATAGGGTCATTCTTTAGTACACGCGAAAATGTTAATATATCAACCTGTCGCGCGCCTGCGCGTTTTAATATCGCGGCTGCTGCGGTAACTGTTACACCCGTTGTCAAAACATCATCAATGAGCAAAATAGAGCATCCTTTTATATGTTTTTTAACTTCCTTAGGCACCTTAAAAGCGCCTTGTACATTAAGCTTTCTCTCCCTAGAAGACAAGCCGACCTGCGGACGTGTATGCCGACAACGCGTAAGCCAACCAGGTTTAAAAGGTTTCTTCCGTATCACTGCGATATAACGAGCAAGCTCAGCAGATTGGTTATAACGCCGCCGAAAAAAACGACGAAAATGTAGTGGGATGGGAATAATAACGTCACAATCATTAATTACTTCACGTCCTGCAAGTATCATCCAGTTAGCCATAAAACGTGCTAATTCTATATGGTCACTGTATTTCAGTCGTATTGCTAAAATTCGAGCTAGTCCCTTATGAACAACAGCAGAGCGGATACGTGAAAAAGGAGGAGAAGTCTGGATAGCCTCACCGCTAAGAAAACCATCTCCCATATCATGGTGAAAAGGAACGCCCATAACAGGACAATAAGGTCTCGTAATAAATTGGAGATCTTTCCAACAATCGGGACAAACTGTACCGTGAGCAGAGACTATTTTTTTGCATCCAAGGCAAATCGGTGGATACAGAATCGCTGCTAAACGCTCAATATATTCACCCAATATACCCCCGCTATTTAAAATAATTTCCAAAAAATATTATGCTATTAATTTGTTGCTTGATATAAGTTTGCGATGCACCAAAAATTCCTTTCGCACCTTAAAATTTACGAAATTTAATTTTTTTGAAGGCTCTACTCTTTTATAAACTCACTTTTACTTTTTATTTGGCATTATAAACTTAACGTAATATGCATACAATAACTATATTCAAAGTGCGCGGCGCCATATACTGAAAGAACTCGATAATATGTCGTATCCTTCGATTTTTGATTACACGCGTATTGAACAATTCCGTAAACGGGCTTTTAAAAAAGCAAAAAAGGGATATGACTTTTTATTGTCTTATGTTGTCGAAGATCTTTATGAACGTCTCAGTGCTGTTGATCGCAAATTTACATTAGCTTTAGATTTGCACGGACACACAGGCCTCGCTGCGGAAGCCTTGACAAAATCCGGTAAAATCTGTTCCGTAGAATGCGTCGAAACCGACACCCTTTATGAGAATCGTAGCAAAAAATTTCACTTACGTCATCGAGAACTACTCGATTTTCCTCGGCATTATTGTGACCTTATCGTTTCGCTTCTCTCATTACAGCTGACAAATGATACCCCTGGTGTTCTCAGTCAGGTAAAAAACATTCTAAAGCCAGACGGTCTATTTCTCGCTGTTATGGCTGGAGCTGGTACACTGAGAGAATTACGCGAAAGTTTACTTCAAGCTGAAATGGAACTTTATGGCGGAGTTAGCCCAAGGGTTTACCCCTTCGCTGATATTCGCGATGTAGGGGCTGTTTTACAGCGTGTCGGTTTTTCTGTACCCGTAGTAGACGTTGAAAATGTTACTATACGATACAATACAATGTTCGATCTTATGCGGGATCTTAAGGCTATGGGAATGCAAAACGCGCTCATTAACCGCTCGAAACGACCCGTATCCAGACGCTTTTTTCTTCGTGCCGCCGAAATCTACGCAGAGCGGTTTAGCGACCCAGACGGCCGCATTCAAGCGCATTTTTCCTTCATTTGGCTATCTGGCTGGGCGCCTAATAAAAACTAATGCCTGCTCGCACAACCGGATCTGCCTAAAACGCCTCCTGTGAATGTTTTAGAGAAGCAATCAAAGCAAAATACCCCGTGACCTCGGCGCGGAAATTATTTCTCAAAAATACTTTTATCCGTTGTACGTAATACCTGGCTTGTTATAGTGCCGGCCAACATTGAACCACTTACATTAAGGGCCGTGCGCCCCATATCAACTAAAGGTTCGACAGAGATTAACACAGCTACCAAAGAAACAGGAAGCCCCATAATTGGCAATACGATCAATGCAGAAAAAATAGCGCCACCACCAACCCCAGCGACGCCGATAGAACCTAACGTCGTAACAGCAATAAGTGTAAGAACCCAAAGAGGATCGAAGGGATTAATACCGACGGAAGGAGCTACCATAGCTGCGACCATTGCCGGATAAAGACCTGCACAACCATTTTGTCCAATCACTGTACCAAAAGAGGCTGAAAAACCAGCGATTGACTGCGGCACACCGAGCCACTGTGTTTGTGCCTCAATATTTAGAGGAACACTAGCGGTACTCGAACGGCTGCTAAAAGCAAATGTTAAGACAGGCAGAATTTTTTTGAAAAAGCGGAATGGATTAATACCTGATACACTAAGCAATATACCGTGAATTCCAAATACAAAAATAATGCCGACGTAAGAAGCGATAACAAAAATCAGTAATTTTAAAATATTTGCAGTATTTGCGGTCGCCCCTAGCTTAGTCATAAGTGCAAAAACGCCGTAAGGCGTTAAGGAAACTATAATGCGCACTAACTGTATAATCCAAGAATGCACAATCTGGACAAATGAAAGAATTTTCTGCCCTTTACCTAGATCATCCCTCTTTAAAAAAATAGCTGCAACCCCCAAAAATGCTGAAAAAACAACAACACTAATAATAGATGTCCCTTTTTCCCCGCTTAGCGCAGCAAATGGATTTTGAGGAATGAGCGATAAAATTGCCTTTGGTACGCTCATATCTCCAAGCTGAGAAGTATAACCTGTAAGAACAGAGGATACATCTTCTCCTCCATGCACAAAACCGTCTACTGTTAGTCCGAATAAGTCAATTACCAAAATACCAACCAACGCCGACAAAGAGGTTGTGAAGAGTAATATCGAAATTGTCACTATACTAATTCTGCCGATAGCATAAACAGAATGCAGATGCGCTACTGCCGAGAGAATAGAGATAAAAATCAGCGGTACGACAACCATTTGCAATAATGATATATAACCATGCCCGACGATATTAAACCACTCAACAGATTTTAATAGAGTAGGCTCATTTCCTCCATAAATAACCTGTAAGGCACCACCAAAACCTAAGCCAATAACTAGGCCCAGCATAACACGAAGCGAAAGACTCCAATTGCCTTTTTTACATTGAGCAAGAAGCCATAAAAGAATAACAAATAGAGCTAAATTAATAAAAAAATTGAATGTCATAGTCTATTCCTGATATTATTGTGCTCGCTGTTGCAGATAACGCCTAACTCGCAATTAAGTTGGTTACAAAGCAGAACATAAAGGTTATTATCTTTTTACAAAATTGTTACTTTAAATATATATTCGCGTATTCTGAAAACGAACTTTATCTTCTGTTATACGGCGGGCATTAAAAGAGCTATTCCTTAATTAAGAGGCAAACCCCGCGTGACCGTTATCGTGTTTTTGATACAAAGCTTTGTGCAAAAAATGCATAACAGCAATAATCAGGGAAATTAATTGTGCAGAAATAGAGATTTTTTTTGGGACAGCCTGCCCCTTTTTCGAAGACAACCCCCCATTGGTCCCCCTTTTCGAACAGTCATTGGAAACAAAAGACCCTCTGTCGGTAAATACACTAAAGAAGAAAATTGTTCAACACCCGAACCAGCGGTTTATCAGCATCGGGCATAGGATATTTGTGAAGGTCGCCGACAAAAACCCATTGTAATTTTTGTCCTTCTCGTCCCCGTGGAGTGCCTTCATAACAGTGACAATGATAAAATGGCATTAATAGGTGGAAGGTTTCGTAGCCGTGGCTCGCAAATGTTAAAGGTAACAAATCACCTGCCCGAACATAAACGCCAAGCTCTTCCTCTAATTCACGAATCAGCGACTCCTCCGGCGTTTCACCCTTTTCAACTTTGCCGCCAGGAAATTCCCATAAACCAGCAAGCGTTTTTCCTTGGGGCCGCTCTGTCAGCAAGACCCGGTTATCCCGGTCTAGTAATGCACAGGCGACGACGAGAAGAAGTAAATTTTTTGCACACATATCGACCCCTAGCAAAGATAATGACGATCGTTTCTTTTTCTACCACAGGCCGCTATCTAAAAACAAAAAAGTTTGAATATTCAATACTCTCTTCCTTCAAGGATACACTGGTCCTGATATTCGCGTTTATGCCGCGTGAATATCAACTTCTGTAATCTCCGTTGATTGCAACATATTCTTTTGTCAAATCGCAGGACCAAACCCGCGCCTTACCACCTCCGAGACCAATATCAACGCGGATCATAATATTCTTTTCCTTCATATAAGCGCCGACTTCTTCCTCATTATAATCAGGGTCACGTTCGCCATTGATAGCCAAACGATATTCCCCAAACCAAATCGTCAAAAGATCTCGGTCTGCTTCAACGCCTGCTTTACCAACTGCCATAACCACCCGCCCCCAGTTAGCGTCCTCCCCCGCAATAGCCGTTTTTACAAGTGGCGAATTGGCAATCGACATAGCAATAGTTTTAGCAGCATCATCTGTTGTGGCGCCAGTTACATTTACTTCAATTAAATGACGTGCACCCTCACCGTCACAGACGACTTGCAGAGCAAGATCGCGCAGAAGGCTACCTAATTGCTCCGAAAATACACTATAGCGCGGGTCAGATTTATTTGTTAAACGAGGGAGGCTTCCTTTTGCTTTGCCTGTCGCGAACATCATTAATGTATCTGATGTTGAAGTATCACTATCAACAGTAATTGCGTTAAAAGATCCATGAACTGCCTCAGACAACATAGATTGAAGTATATCCGAAGCGATCGCGGCATCGCTTACCACGAAAGAAAGCATGGTGGCCATATCTGGTGCAATCATGCCAGCGCCTTTTGCAATCCCATTAATGATAACAACTTCTCCACAGCAATTAAATCTACGGGTTGCGACTTTCGGAAATGTATCGGTTGTCATAATGGCTCTCGCAGCTTCTAGCCAATCTCCCTCTTTGGCTCTGACTGCCATATCTGGTAAAAGGCTTAAAATACGAGACTCATCCATTGGCTCGCCAATAACACCAGTAGAGGCTATAAAAATTTCATTTTCTTTCGCCCCTAAAATATCAGCCGCAGCATGCACTATTGCTTTCGTTGTCCGCTCGCCCTTACGCCCCGTAAAAGCGTTTGCATTCCCAGCATTAACCACAACACCCTTAGCAATTCCGTGGGAAAGTGACTCTCGGCAATGATCTACAGAAGTAGATGAACATTTTGAACGTGTAAAAACACCGGCCACACTTGCCGGCTCATCAAATACGATAAAAAGGAGATCTGCGCGATTTTTATATTTAATTCCAGCTTCCGCTGTTGCCATCCGCACGCCGGATAATGGCGGAAGTTCTTGTCTCATTTTTGGATATAAAGGCGATATTCTCACAGCTATTACGCGCTCTTTCATCAACGTAAACGAGGTGCAATACAACAAAGCACTTGCTGGGCTCTATGAGAAATAAGAAACGTCAAAAAGCCCAGCTCGCAGGATGTTATTTTTCTTCTTTTTCGTTCTTATGGGGTGAACCGTCTAGAAGCGATGTTTCGTTTTTATCAAGCGAACGGATTAATTTTTCAACGTTAGCGTCAGGGTATTTCACATCTAGCTGACTGCGCAAACCGACGATAAGCATTTGGTACCGATCTCTTATAAGCTGCGCACGCAATGCCTCTTTAACATCATCAAATACTGGGGGCTGTCTCAAGCGGCGATCTTCTACTTTGATGACGTGCCAGCCAAACGGACTTTCAACGGGCGTTTTAGTATATGTGCCGACTTTTAAGCCGAACGCTGCCTCTTCAAAAGGCTTAACCATTTGACCACGACTAAAATAACCTAGGTCGCCACCAACAGCAGCTGAACCATCTGTAGAATCCTTCTTTGCAATCTCTTCAAACTTTTCTCCTTTATTTAAGCGCTTAATAACGGATTCCGCTTCTTTTTTTGTTTTGACCAAAATATGGCGTGCTTTAACTTCATCTTCTTTAGGTAAAGCAGCAACTTCTTTATCATAAAGAGCTTTCAAATCAGCATCTGTAATTTGATCAACAATCATCCGCTTAAAATAAAGCTGCTGGAGAACATTATCACGCATTACAACCATACGTTTATCGTAATCTTCCGTCTTATCCATGCCTTTCTGAATTGCAGCTTTAGCAAGCGCTTGCATATCTACGTAGGCTTTTAAGATCATTATACGACGTCGTTCCTCAGGAAGACGAGCTAAATTAGGATTCATTTCGAGCGCAAGCTCGTCTAATTTCCCTGCAGTAATGTTATTTCCGTCAATAATTGCCATGATATGAGAAAGCGCAACTGGTTTTTCAGAGACTTTCTCCATTGTTTTTAAGTCATCGGGCGCAGATTTCGCATCCCCTTGAGCCACCGCCCCTAAACTCGTACTTACCAATAAGGTTGACGTCAAAAATAGCGTGATAAAATCAAATTTCATAAATATACTCCTTAAGAACAACCGCGTATCTACGGCTTAAATTCCTTTTACCATAATACCTTAACCTCTAACTACAGATAAATATAATAATTTTATCTCCAAAGGCGCAAACTTCACTCTCTATATCTTAATATACTTTGTTCCACTTGGATACTACAAAGCGCCATGATATAGAAAATACTGCATCGTGCACTGAATTTCTCCGCGCTTCATCAGCCAAATAGCATCACCGAAGTTGACACAGCGGACTTAGCCCCTTATCTCTACTTTAAAATTAAATGAAAAAATTAAGCACCGGCAAATATAGTGCTACCACTTACATCTAATTGTATCAAATACCCCAAGAGATGCAAGGTGTGGATATAACCTATAAAGCACCAAACAGCGGTGACAACAGATAACAAAGAAAGGGCCAGAAATGGTCGGTTTAGGTGTTTTTGCGCGTAATTTTTTTGGTTCGGCTCGCGAACGTCGTATTAAAGCTCTTCGCCGAAAAGTCGCGCAGATTAACGTTTTAGAAGAACAATTTCAAAAATTGAGCGATACACAACTTTGCCAAAAAACCGACGAATTTCGTCAACGGTTAGCCGAAGGAGCAACCGTTGATTCGCTTTTATCAGAAGCTTTTGCAACCGTCCGTGAAGCAGCGAAGCGTGTTTACGATATGCGCCCTTTTGATGTACAACTTATTGGTGGAATGGTCCTTCATGACCGGGGCATCGCCGAAATGCGCACTGGTGAAGGTAAGACGTTAATGGCAACTCTGCCAGTTTACCTCAACGCCTTAGAAGGGAAAGGTGTTCACGTCGTCACGGTGAATGATTATCTCGCTAGCCGTGATGCTGAAACAATGGGCAAGATTTACGACTTTCTTGGCTTAACAACGGGCGTAATTCTAAACAATTTGGATAATGATGCGCGACGAGCGGCCTACGCGTGCGACGTCACTTACGCAACAAATAATGAATTGGGTTTTGATTATCTACGTGATAATATGGCTTTTGACCGTAGCCAAATGGTCCAACGCGGTCATCATTACGCAATTGTCGATGAAGTTGATTCAATTCTTATCGATGAAGCACGCACCCCGCTTATTATTTCTGGCCCTTTGGAAGATCGCACAGAATTCTATAATCTTATCGATACATTTATTCCTTTCCTAATGCCTGAAGATTACGAAATAGACGAAAAGCAAAGGACAACGACCTTCACCGAAGTCGGCACTGAAAAAGTCGAAAAAATGCTCGAACAAGCCGGGCATCTTAAAAGCGGAAGCCTTTATGATATAGAAAATGTTGCTCTCGTCCACCATATCAATAACGCTCTAAAAGCTCATAAGCTGTTTATTCGCGATAAAGATTACATTGTCCGCAATGGTGAAATCGTCATTATTGACGAATTTACCGGTCGTATGATGCCGGGACGGCGCTATTCTGAGGGTTTGCATCAGGCGCTAGAAGCCAAAGAGCACGTGGCTATTCAACCGGAAAATCAGACATTAGCTTCTATTACTTTTCAAAATTATTTTCGTATGTACAAAAAATTGTCTGGTATGACGGGAACCGCTGTAACAGAAGCTGAAGAATTCGGTAATATTTACGGCCTTGAAGTCGTAGAAGTCCCTACAAATTTGCCAGTAAAGCGTCTTGATGAAGATGATGAAATTTATCGAACAGCAGAAGAAAAATATCGTGCTATCGTGCATGATATCCGCCAAGCGCACCAAAAAGGGCAGCCCATTCTTGTTGGTACAACCTCTATCGAAAAGTCAGAACAACTAGCTGAACGTCTTCGGAAAGAAGGTATTACCGATTTTAAAGTTTTGAACGCGCGTTATCATGAACAAGAAGCATATATTATCGCTCAAGCGGGTGTTCCAGGAGCGCTGACTATTGCAACCAATATGGCAGGCCGTGGCACCGATATACAGCTCGGCGGTAATATTGAAATGCGTATCCGACAAGAATTACAGGATATTCCTGAGGGACCAGCGCAATTTGCTAAGATTGAGGAAATTAAGAGGGACGTCAAACAACTTAAAGAAAAAGCATTAGCTGCCGGGGGACTTTACGTCATTGCTACCGAACGACATGAAAGCCGCCGCATCGACAATCAGCTTCGTGGCCGCTCTGGCCGCCAAGGCGATCCTGGCCGCTCAAAATTCTTTCTTTCTCTCCAAGATGATCTCATGCGTATATTTGGTTCTGACCGTATGGATACTATACTGCAAAAACTCGGATTGAAAGAAGGTGAAGCCATTATTCATCCATGGATTAATAAAGCACTTGAGAAAGCTCAAAAAAAAGTCGAAGCACGTAACTTCGAAATTCGCAAAAATTTATTAAAATACGATGACGTGATGAATGATCAGAGGAAAGTGATTTTTGAGCAGCGTATGGAAATTATGAGCGCAGAAGATTTAACTGAAATGGTTACTGAAATGCGTAATGAAGTGATCGAGGATTTAGTAGAATCTCACATTCCGTCCGGGACATATTCCGAAAAATGGAATACCGAAGCTCTAAAAGACGAATTATACCAACTCTTCAATCTTGAGCTTCCGATAGAACAGTGGATAAAAGAAGACGGAATCGCTGAAGAACAAATATTGGAACGCGTATCAAACGCTATCACTAAGCTTGATAGCGAACGTGCGGAGCGCTATTCTCCAGAAATTAGAGCTTACTTTCACAAAATCGCATTGCTTGAAACTATCGATACGCTGTGGCGTGAACATCTGGTTAATTTGGATCATTTGCGTTCTATTGTGGGTTTTCGCGGTTACGCGCAACGGGACCCACTTAATGAATATAAAACAGAGTCATTCGAACTATTTCAGACTATGCTACAGAATCTCCGTAAAAATGCTATTTCTAAGCTTATGCGCTTCGAGATTGTCCAGCACCCTGCAGAACCTGCAATTCCCGTAGAAATCCACGCTGAGCACCTTGCCATTGATAGCCAAGATAAAAAAGGAGAATTTGCACCGCGGCTGCAAACACAAAAAAATACGTTCGTTAATCCGGCAAAACGCGACCCGAATGACCCAACCACATGGGGGAAAATCGGACGTAATGAACTTTGTCCTTGCGGTTCAGAAAAAAAATATAAACACTGTCATGGGTCGCTGGTCTAAAAAGCAGACGGCTAATATGAGAAAAAAACAAAATTATGAACAAAAATTGCGCACAGCAGGTCTGAGAATAACGCGTCAAAGGCGCGTTATCCTAGGTATTTTGGCGGATACAGATGACCACCCAAATGCAGTTGAAATCTTCCAGCGTGCTAATGACATAGATTCTAGCATTTCTCTATCGACTGTTTACCGCACTATGAAAATATTAGAGAATAACGGAACGATCCATAGACATGCCTTCAGTGGAGGCCCTTCTCGCTTTGAGCAAGCTGATGGCCAGCATCATTACCACCTTATCGATATAGAAACAGGACAAATCATCGAATTTCAGTCTAATATCATTGAAAAACTGCAAGAAAAAATTGCCCATTCCCTCAGCTATGATATCATTCACCACCGCCTTGAATTTTACGGAAAAAAGCGCAAAAATTGACCATGTATACGATCAAAATTATTCATGCAAATTGAATTTTATGAAAGCCTACTTAAAAAATCTGCAGTTTTCATTGGCAAAAGCATTTTTCTGTTTTATCACCCCTTATCACACGATGGTGTAATACTGTCGCTTTTTAACATTATAACGAAATTAGGCTAACATTGTTATGGTTTCTTTGCCGCAAGACCGTATGAAAAAACTTGAAAAGCGCTTCGAAGTAATTGAAAGTCAAATGGCTGAAAATCCAAATGCTGAGATTTATGTAAAATTAGCTTCTGAATACGCGGAATTACGGCCGATCGTCGCTCCTATACGGATATTAAATACTGCCTATAAAGAAATAAAAGAACTTAAAACTATAATAGACGATACGCAAACAGACCCAGAAATGCGCACCCTCGCTCAAGAAGAAATGCCGTTATTATATCAGAAAATTGAACAACTTGAGAGAGAACTTCAAATTCTTCTTTTACCCAAAGACATTGCCGACGAAAAAAGTGCCATCATTGAAATTCGAGCAGGAACAGGCGGGTTAGAAGCAGCTCTTTTTGCTGGAGATCTTTTCCGTATGTATGAACGTTACGCTAGTGCCCATAATTGGAAAGTCGAAATCGTTTCACTTAGCGAAAGTGAAGTTGGCGGATATAAAGAAATTATTGCTTCCATTTCAGGCAAAGGGGTATTTTCTAAGCTCAAATTTGAATCAGGCGTCCATCGCGTACAACGCATCCCTGAAACAGAAACTGGTGGACGCATCCATACGTCGGCGGCTACCGTTGCTGTGCTTCCGGAAGCCGAAGAGATTGACGTCGAAATCCGTCCAGAAGATATCCGTATAGATACAATGCGCGCTTCTGGCGCAGGTGGACAACATGTCAACACAACTGATTCAGCCGTTCGTATCACTCATATTCCAACGGGAATTATGGTTGTACAAGCGGAAAAATCACAACACCAAAACCGTGTACGTGCACTCCAAATTTTGCGCGCACGCTTATTTGATATCGAACGACGGAAAGCGGCGAGCGAACGTTCAGCATCCCGTAAAACTCAAGTTGGCTCTGGTGATCGATCAGAACGTATTCGCACCTATAATTTCCCCCAAGGACGCGTCACTGACCACCGTATTAATCTCACTTTGTACAAGCTCGACCGCGTTATGGAAGGAGATCTTGATGAATTTATCGACGCACTTATTTCTGACCACCAGGCAGCACTCCTTACCGAAATAGATGATAATGAATGAGCTATCATTTCCTAGACAATATCATCCGGCAAACACAAGGAAAGCTGAGGCAGCACGGAATCTCTGAGGCTAACCTTGACGCAAAAATACTCGTTGAGTGGGCAACAGGAACAAACCTGTCTGACAGAATTCTCCGACCAAATATGCGCCTGTCTTCCAGACAAATCACGCAGTTAGAAAAAGCTGTGAAACGACGTATCTCCGGTGAACCGGTCTATCGTATTATTGGGACACGGGAATTTTATGGCATATCATTTGCTTTGTCTCGAGATACATTAGAACCGCGCTCCGACACAGAAACGCTGGTTGACCTTGTTTTGCCAATCCTTCAAAAATGCGTACAAAAATTTAAAAAAACGACATTTCTTGATATGGGGACAGGAACCGGTGCTATCGCTGTCGCGGTTCTCAAACAAATTTCTGAAGCCTATGCAACAGCCGTCGACATCTCTGAAGATGCCCTGAAAACAGCCACAAAAAACGCGGAAAACGCAAACGTTGAAGAGCGGTTTACACCTCTTCTCAGTGATTGGTTTGAACTCGTTACGGAACGATTTGATCTTGTTATTTCGAATCCGCCGTATATTCCAGAAAAAGATATAAAAAATCTCGCAAAAGAAGTACGCGAATATGATCCATTATGTGCTCTCATTGGCGGAAAAGATGGCCTTAATTTCTACCGTAAGCTCGCTCAGGAATCAGCATACTACCTCAAACCAAAAGGTTATGTAGCTGTCGAAATTGGCTATTCGCAAACAAAAGAAGTTCGCAATTTGTTTGAAAAAAATGGATTCAAATATTTAGAAATGCGCAAAGACCTAAGTGCTATACCCCGTGCGCTTCTCTTTAGATCAAACAGTTAAAATGCCCAATCTTCGTCTGTAGTCGAAACCGCTTTACCGATCACATAAGAAGAACCTGAACCCGAAAAAAAATCATGATTTTCATCAGAATTTGGAGATAAAGCGGCCAAAATAGCGGGATTCACCCGACAAACCTCAGGCGGGAAAAGGGGTTCAAACCCCAAATTCATTAATGCCTTATTCGCATTATAGTGGAGAAAAACTTTAACATCCTCTGTCAATTCGATAGGATCATAAAGGTCCTCAGTATATTTACATTCAATATTATAAAGGTCAAAGAGAAGACCGAAAGCAAAATCCTTCATTTCTTGCTTTTCAGCTTCACTGAGCTTTGCAAATCCTAATTGAAATTTATAACCTATATAGTAGCCATGCACAGCTTCATCACGGATAATAAGCCGAATTAAATCAGCTGTGTTGCTTAATTTAGCACGACTTGACCAATACATTGGCAGATAAAAACCGGAATAAAACAAAAAACTTTCAAGCAAAGTTGAAGCAATTTTTTTCTTTAGTGGATTATTTGCTTCATAACGTTCGAGCACTAATTTCGCTTTTTTCTGCAAATGGGTATTTTCTTCTGACCACCTAAAAGCCTCATCAACCTCTACTGTCGAACACAAAGTTGAAAAAATGGAAGAATAAGACTTTGCATGAACCGCTTCCATGAATGCGATATTTGTCAATACAGCTTCCTCATGCTCTGTCACTGCATCAGCCATAAGCGAAATAGCTCCTACAGTATTTTGAATTGTATCAAGCAGAGTCAAACCCGTGAAAACACGAATCGTCAACTTCCTTTCTTCCTCCGTTAAGCTAGACCACGAAGGAATATCATTAGAAAGAGGGACCTTCTCTGGCAACCAAAAATTTCCAGTTAAACGATTCCAAACTTCAAGATCTTTTTCATCGTGTAACTTATTCCAATTTACGGCACTGACGACGGGATTTTTAGTTGAAATCTTTGTCATATGATTATCTCCTATAGACTGCACGAAACACAGCCATCAACTTCTGTGCCACTTAGAGCCATTTGCCGCAACCGCACATAATAAATACTCTTTATGCCCTTCTTCCAGGCGTAAATCTGCGCGCGGTTGATATCACGCGTAGTAGCCGTATCAGGAAAAAATAATGTTAACGAAAGACCTTGATCTACATGCTGCGTAGCAGCAGCATAAGTATCAATAATTTTTTCAGGCCCTATCTCATAAGCATCCTGATAAAAATCTAAATTCGTATTATCCATATAAGGAGCAGGATAATAAACACGCCCAATCTTTCCTTCTTTACGAATTTCAATCTTTGAAGCAATCGGGTGAATAGAAGAAGTCGCATTATTAATATAAGAAATAGACCCTGTAGGAGGAACAGCCTGGAGATTGCGGTTATAAAGTCCATGCTGTGCTATCAACTCCTTAAGTTCTTGCCAATCCTTTTGGTTCGGTATGATAATATTACTTCGCGCAAAAAGTTCTTGTACAAGCGCAAATTGTGGCTTCCATTCTCTCTCTATATATTTTGTAAAAAAACTACCGTCAGCGTAAGCTGATTTTTCAAATTCCGCAAATATCTCCTGACGCTCACGTGCAATTAAATTAGACGCACGTAGCGCGTGGTATGCTACTATATAAAAATAGATATTAGTGAAATCAATTGCTTCTGGGGACCCATAATAAATCTGTTCACGCGCCAAAAAACCGTGCAAATTCATCTGTCCTAGGCCAATTGCGTGACTTTCAGCATTTCCTTTTGCAATAGAGGGCACACAGGCGATATTGCTCATATCGGAGACGGCCGTGAGAGCGCGAATAGCTGTTTCTACTGTTTGCCCAAAATCATGGCTTTGCATAGCTTTTGCTATATTCATTGAACCAAGATTGCAAGATATATCACTTCCGACAGTGCGATAAGTTAAATCCGTCTCTAGTTCACTCGCTTCACTTACCTGCAAAATTTCTGAACATAAATTACTCATGCTAATACGGCCCGCTATCGGATTAGCTCGATTAGCTGTATCTTCAAATAAAATATACGGATAACCTGACTCAAACTGAATTTCCGCTAATGTCTGAAAAAAAACACGTGCACTTATTTTCTTTTTACGGATTCTCGAATCATCAACAAAAGATCGGTAATGCTCTGTTAAAGAAATATCGCTAAAGGGCTTTCCTGTAACCTGCTCTATATCATAAGGCGAGAACAGGTACATATCTTCGTTATTACGTGCAAGTTCAAAAGTAATATCAGGAATAACCACACCAAGAGAAAGGGTTTTGATTCTGACCTTTTCGTCAGCGTTTTCGCGTTTTGTGTCCAAAAATTTCATAATATCCAGGTGGTGCGCGTGCAAATAGACAGCACCTGCCCCCTGTCGTGCACCAAGTTGATTAGCGTAAGAAAACGCATCTTCTAATAGTTTCATCACGGGCAATACACCCGATGACTGATTTTCTATTTGCTTAATCGGTGCACCTGCTTCTCGCAAATTAGTTAAACAAAGCGCCACACCTCCACCGCGTTTCGAAAGTTGCAAAGCTGAATTGATTGAACGACCTATCGATTCCATATTGTCTTCAACCCGCAACAAAAAACACGATACCAATTCGCCCCGTTGCTTTTTTCCCGCATTTAAAAATGTCGGTGTTGCAGGCTGAAACCGCCCTGTCATAATTTCATCAACAAAATTTTCAGCGAGGGCCTCATTCCCTTGTGCTAAGTACAAAGCTACAAGACAGACGCGGTCCTCATAACGTTCAAGATAACGCTTTCCGTCAAAAGTCTTCAGCGTATAACTGGTATAATATTTGAATGCGCCCAAAAAAGTAGGAAAGCGAAACTTAAAAGCATAAGCGCGTTTAAAAAGTTTTTTGACAAAAGAAAAACTATAAAGCTCGAATAGCGTTTTCTCGTAATAGCCCTCCTCTATTAGGTAGTCTATTTTCTCTTTTAAATTATGAAAAAAAACCGTATTCTGATTGACATGCTGAAGGAAATACTGCCGCGCAGCAAGCCGGTCCATGTCAAATTGAATATGGCCGTTCTCGTCATAAAGGTTCAGCATCGCATTCAGCGCATGATAATCTGTAATATAATCCAGTTTTTGCGACCGCTCTATATCAATTGTTTCCAAAATTTTTCCAATCCCTTTTTAACACAGACAACATCTTCCTCAGTTCCACGCAACTCGAAACAATAGAGGCAAGGTACACAACATTTTTCAGCAATTACTCTTCCAGCTAAACCGTAATTGCGACCAAAACTACGGTTCCCACCGCCGATGACTCCACGAATTAATTTACGGTTTTCTACTTCATTAAGGAAGTGAATAACGGCCTTCGGTACAGCCATTCTTCCCTCACCATCCGCGTAAGTAGGGACAACCAACACATAAGGCTCCTTCACTAAGGTAGATGGCCTTCTTTTATCAATTTTGAAAAGTTTCTGCCCAAGCTGAGAAACAAAATGCTCAGTATTACCCGTTACACTCGAATAATAAACAATCAGCCCCATTAACCGCAGAGACCGCTAATCATATCTGGCCTAAAACCCGACCAATGATTCTCGCCGCAAACAACCACAGGAACTTGGCGGTAGCCTAAAGATTGAATAAAATTATATGCTTGTTCATCGCGGGAAACATCGACGACACGATAATTAATGCCTTTAGCGTCAAAGGCTCGATAAGTAGCATCACATTGAACGCAAGACGGCTTGCTGTAAATAGTAACAGGCATTTTCTTCAACTTCCATATTCTCAAAAAATAACCCCGTAAAGGAGCTAATTTCGATAATTTCGTAAAACTTAAAAACGATAAAAATCAAAAATTATGTGCAAAAACCGCACAACCACATTCCAATTAAAGCAACACCCCCCGACATACCTTAAATTTCCGTCACCTTGTACCGGAAATAATTCGAATTATGACGTAAATAGACGATCACTGCAAAATCCGAATAACCGACTCTCCCCAGTTACAAAACACTTTTTTCGGCGCCTTGCTCCCCTCCCGCTACCTTTTATGACCAATTCGTCACAGAGCAAAACACCCCAATAATAACCCCGGTGCTATAACTCTGCCCTCACTGCGTTAAAAAAGTTTAACAAAAAAGAAAAAGAACCACCCCTAAATGCACATATCTCAGCGAAACTGCTACTTCATTTACTATTTATAAATACAATACCATTCGCCATTATTATTGTGGAAATAATTCAGGCTTCAAATTAAGACGAGTTGCACCTCTTCTAAATTTGCACTTAGATTTAGACCACCATCATTCTGATACTGTATATTACTTTGATACCATATATAGTATACGTATACGCTATTTCGTCAAGAAAAATTCAAACATTATTTTAAATTTTCCACGACATTCCGATCAAAATACACGATCTCCCAAAGCGTATGTCACGGACGGTATTTTATTGACAAATGTAATTATATAACATAACATTATAAAAAATTAATAAAGACGGTCCTGATTATGAGCTTACATTTTAACGATGTGACATTGGGTTATGCTGGTACAATAGCCATAAAGGGTTTTTCAGCGAAACTGGACGCGGGCTCGCTGATCGCGGTAATTGGTGATAACGGTTCTGGGAAATCTACGCTGCTCAAAGCCATTGCTGGGGTAATTAAGCCTGTCAGTGGTAAAATTACAAAACCTAAAAAAAGCCGCGTTGCTTATCTAGCTCAACAAAGCGATATAGATAAAACGTTCCCAATCGATGTAGAGACGCTCGTAAAAATGGGGTTGTGGCCCCTGTGTGGATTATGGAAAAGCCAACGCCCTTATCAAAGTAAAATTCAGGATGCACTCGAAAAAGTCAGGCTCGTAGCACAAGCAAACTATCCGCTCGATACGCTGTCAAGTGGTCAACTGCAACGCGCTCTTTTTGCGCGTATTATCGTGCAAGATTCTAATATTATCTTGCTCGATGAACCCTTCAACGGTGTTGATCTTAATACCAAAAAAGACCTCCTTCTATTGATTCGTCGTTGGCAACAGCAAGGTCGAACGATTTTTATAGCACTACATGATCCACTTATTGTCAAAGAACATTTTTCACGAGTGATTCATATCGATAAACGATGCGCTGTTTATGAGAAAACAGCGCAATTTCTCGATGCCGGCAATCATCATTTCCTACCGTCTTTTATGCCCAATTTTTCCTGGGTTAATTTACAAAAACAATATCTTCTAGCTAATATTTCCGGCCGAATTGGATCTTAATACGTGTACGCGTTTTTCATAGCTCCTTTTATTGACTTCCAATTTATGCAAAGTGCTTTAATCGGTTCGATTTTATTAGCAATTAGCGCTTGCCCTATCGGCGTATTTTTGATGCTACGTGGTATGAGTTTAACAGGCGACGCCATGTCGCACGCTATCCTCCCTGGTGTTGCAATCGCTTTTCTTTTTTGTGGCTTCTCTCTCATATCCATGACAATTGGTGGCTTTTTAGCGGGCATTGTCGTTGTATTAGCAACTGCTTTAATTTCAAGAAACAGCCCGCAAAAAGAAGATGCGTCAATGGCAGTCTTTTATCTTATTGCGTTAGCATCGGGTGTTATTATCGTTTCGCTTAAAGGATCGACTATCGATCTACTTCATCTTTTATTTGGTTCGGTACTCGCTATCACCCCACAAACCCTTTGGTTAATCACCGCTATAATGTTAATAACAGTGAGCAGCTTACGCATTTTCTGGCGCGCTCTCGCGATGGAAAGCCTGGACCCACTATTATTTAGATCGCTCTCTCCGCTGGGAAAATACGTCCACATATCGCTGCTTGGACTTATGGTATTAAACCTCGTTGGCGGCTTTCAATCACTAGGGACGCTTCTTTCGATCGGCCTCATGATGATTCCGGCCATTACAGCCCGTTTTTGGTTTTCGCGTCTTATTCCTATCTGCGTCTTATCTATCATATTAGGAATAATTTCCAGCATATTCGGCCTACTGCTTTCTTTCCATATATCACTCCCCTCCGGCCCAGCGATTATCATGGCAGCGGGACTTATTTACCTTGTCTCTTGCTTCATAAGCCCTCGCGGCCTCGCTGCTGCTTGGTCCCCCTGCCTTTTTTGCGGCTCCCCTTTATCGCAAAAAGGCAGCATGCGCAAGCTCGTCAAAAAATCCATCCTATTTAGCTTTTTTTTATTTTTTCTTTCCTTCCCATTCCCCGCCGCTGCACATAAGACAATTAAAGTAGTTGCGAGCTTTTCCATTATCGCAGACTTTGTAAAAAATGTAGGAAGGGACCGCGTTTCTATCACTACCTTTGTTGGCCCTAACGGAAATACTCATATTTATGAACCTACTCCCCACGACGCAAAAGCTCTCAAAAATGCCCGTATTATTTTTGTTAACGGACTCTACTTAGAAGACTTTATCGACAAATTAATCACAGCGACCGATACGAAAGCGCTCCTCGTCAAAGTCAGCGATAATATTTCTCCCATTAACATCGAAAATCAAGAACGTGACGCCGCACATCATCACCTCGGTAATATTGATCCACACGCGTGGCAGGCTGTCCCTAACGCTAAAATTTATATCAAAAATATCGCAGCTGCTTTTTGCAAAATCGATCAACAATCATGCGAAAACTATAATAAAAATGCTGACGCTTATATCCAAAAGCTGGACGCAACACAGGCGATCATCAAAGCGCAAATTGCTGCCATCCCGAAAAATAAGCGCACTATTATTACATCTCATGACGCTTTTGGCTATTTCGCTCATGAATATAATTTTACCATACTTGCACCCGAGAATACATCGACCGAAACCGAAGCTACCGCAGCGGATGTTGCCAAACTTATCAAACAAATTAAAAGCAAGGAAGCATCTGCGCTGTTCGTCGAAAATATCTCAAATCCTCGTCTCATAGAGCAGATCTCAAAAGAAACAGGCTTAAAGGTCGGCGGCACGCTTTATTCCGACGCACTATCAGAAAAAGACGGCCCTGCCGCAACTTATCTTGATATGATGACACACAACGTCACGACCATCGTCGATGCTATAATAAAACGCTGAAATACACAATAATGAATGGCGAAAATATAATTACTTTAAAATTATAAACTAAACGCCACAAAGGATATGTCCCGTAGAGCCACTGTACTTCCCTCGCCAGAGTAATATCCCACTGTCCATATCCTTTATCATTTTTTTAGCCTCTTTTTTCAATTATTTTGGTTCTATCCCCTGCTATTGACGGCTACATTTGTCAGCAACAATATACACACTAAGCCGAAAGCCGGCTTATTCTAACAAATTTATTTGACCTTTTCGTGGTTCATGTTTAAATGGGCCGGCATATTTCCGAAACAGAGCAATTCGTAATATATTAACGGGTCATTATAATCTAAGAAAACTGCGTTCCAGCAATTCAGAAAGGGTGTGTCATGAACCGTCTTTATCTTTCCGCGATAGTCTTTACAATCACTACGGTCGCGGCAACAGCGGGTTTTGCGCAAACAAAAATCAGTTTTTGGCATTCCATGAGTGGAAATATTGGGAAAAAAGTCGAGCAGTTTATTAACGATTTTAATGCAAGCCAATCTGATTACGAAGTTGTTCCTTCGTATCGTGGCGAGTACGAAGAAGGTATGGTTTCGCTTATTGCGTCATTTCGCGGAAGACAGCAACCAGTTCTTGCCCAAATTTATGACGCTGGTACCGGCACTATGATGGCTGCAAAAAACGCAGTCTACCCACTTTATCTGCTTATGGCTGATACGAAAAGGGAATTCAACCCCGCGGACTACCTACCTGCTGTAAGAAGCTATTACTCTGATCTTACGGGGCAGATGTTGTCCATGCCGTTCAATGTTTCAACGCCGATCCTTTTTTATAATAAAAATATTTTTAAAAAAGCGGGCCTTGACCCAGAGCGGCCGCCTAAAACTTGGCAAGATATCGAGGATTTTTCAATGAAAATCCTCGAGAGTAAAGCGGCAAACTGCGGTTTTACAATGTCTTATGCGCCACAATGGATTGGTTTAGAAAATTTTTCAGCATTTCATAATCTCCCTTACGCGACGAAAGAAAATGGCCTTGGAGGATTTGATTCAGAACTCACGTTCAATGGCCCTGTGCAGATACGTATGTGGGCTGATTTTAAAAAATGGTCAGATCAGGGCATTTTTTACTACGGTGGTCCGGCTGGCTCATTAGATTCAGAACCGATGTTTATGGCGCAAAATTGTGCAATTTTTATACAATCTTCAGGATCACTTGGTGGAATCGTTTCGGAAGCTCAATTTGATGTTGGGTTCGGTATGTTGCCTTATTACGGTTATGTAGACGGCGCGCCTCAAAACTCGATTATTGGTGGTGCCTCTATTTGGATTTTGAAAGGTCACACACCAGAAGAATACGCAGGTGCAGCAGCATTTCTCGAATTCCTCTCAAAAACAGATAATCAGGCTAAATGGCATCAGGAAACGGGTTATCTTCCAATCACAAAAGCTGCTTATGAATTGAGCAAAAAACAGCATTTCTACGATAATCACCTAGGCGCAAATATCGCTATTGAACAGCTTAATCTCAACCCACCGACAGCAAACTCGAAAGGATTAAGACTTGGCAACTTACCGCAAATTCGTTCCGTTCTTGATCAAGAATTCGAGGCCGTTCTTAATGACTCAAAAACGCCGGAAGATGGGTTAAACGAGGCAGTCAGGCGCGGTAATGAAATTTTGCGCGAATTTGAAAAAACCAACTATTAGAATTTCCTGATAACTGTCGAAGGTTAAAAAGCTTAACCTAGGAAGTTGGATTTTTTTTAACCCGTCTCCCTAAGCCCTTCATTCAAGAGTCATGTAAATGCAACAGAAACATGCGTATTTTAAAAAGAGCTTCTTCCCTTATTGGCTGCTCTTACCTCAACTCGCTGTGACTTTTCTATTTTTCCTCTGGCCCGCAGCCCAAGCAGTAAAATCGTCTTTCGAAAGGGAAGACCCTTTCGGCTTTACAACAACCTTTGTTGGCTTTGAAAATTACGTAACGGTCCTATCTGACCCAATTTATATAAAATCACTCATCACGACCGTAATATTTTCCGTCTCCGTCACTGTCGTTTCAATGACAATATCACTTATTTTAGCCGTTTCTGTTGATCGTGTTATCCGTGCAAAAAAGGTCTACACGATGCTCTTACTCTGGCCCTATGCAGTTGCCCCTGTATTGGCGGGCATATTATGGCTGTTTATTTTCCACCCAACCGTTGGAATCGTTCCTTTTCTTCTCGAAAAAATAGGTATTGCATGGAATCATCGTATCAGCGGAACACAAGCGATGATCCTTATTGTAATTGCCGCCAGCTGGAAACAAATCTCCTATAATTTCCTCTTTTTTCTTGCTGGTCTCCAATCAGTTCCACATTCTCAAATAGAGGCAGCAGCAATCGATGGTGCCGGTCCTTTTAAACGATTTTGGACTGTAGTTTTCCCACAAATTTCGCCAACAACCTTTTTTCTACTTATAGTCAACATCCATTATGTCATGTTTGATACATTTGGTATTATAGATAACATGACCTCCGGAGGGCCCGCGCGTGCGACGAGCACTCTCGTCTACAAAGTGTACGATGATGGTTTCAAAAATCAGATAATAGGTGCGTCAACAGCACAATCGACGATCTTGATGCTAATGGTAGCCGTTTTAACATTCATCCAATTTCGCTGGATTGAACGTCGCGTACAATATTAGGAAATAAATTATGGTTGAAAATCGCCCTTTTTTGAAATTTCTAACCCATCTTGTCCTAATCGTCGGTGTTATCGTCATATGCTTCCCAGTTTATGTTGCTATTATTGCATCAACTCACAATTCAGCCATATTTAATTCGGGAATGTTGCCTCTCCTCCCCGGGAAATATGGTCTAGAAAATTACAAAATGATATTCGGCGGGAACCTCGTGCAACTCGGTCTTCCGCCCCTTTGGACGCTTTTAATGAACTCTCTCATTATGGCTATTGGTATTAGTGTTGGCAAAATTATTATTTCTCTTTTGTCTGCTTATGCAATTGTCTATATGCGCTTTCCCTTTCGTAAAACCGCTTTTGCTCTCATCTTCGTCACATTAATGTTGCCTATCGAAGTTCGCATCATCCCGACATTCACGGTAGTTGCGCAGTTGGGGATGATAAATACCTATAGTGGTATGATTATTCCACTCATTGCATCAGCTACCGCTACATTTTTATTTCGTCAATTTTTTCTGACCGTTCCTGATGAGCTCTTAGAAGCCGCTCGTGTCGATGGTGCGGGGCCACTTAAATTTTTTAAAGATATCCTTCTACCTCTCAGCAGAAGTAATATTGCTGCTTTATTTATCATCATGTTCATTTACGGATGGGTGCAGTATCTCTGGCCTCTTATTGCAACGACAGATCAGAATCACCAAACTATTCTCGTTATCTTGAAGCAACTTGTTGTAGAATCACTTCAACATGATCCTCAGTGGAATATCTTGATGGCAGTATCGGTTGTGGCCATGGTGCCGCCTGTCTTAGTTGTCATTTTCATGCAGCGGCTTTTTATTAAAGGCCTCATTGAAACGGAGAAATAACTTTGGCTACAATCCAATTATCAAATATAAAAAAACAATATAGCAATGATATCGTGGTCATCGATGATTTAAATTTAACTGTTGCTGATCGTGAGCTTCTCGTTATCGTCGGTCCCTCAGGGTGTGGGAAATCGACTTTATTACGTATAATCGCGGGGCTTGAACAAATTACTTCAGGTGAACTCTATATCGATGATGAGCGTATCAATGACCGCGAACCAGCTGACCGCGATATTGCTATGGTTTTTCAAAATTACGCGCTCTATCCGCATATGACAGTCCGCGGAAATTTGGAATATGGGCTTAAAAATCGTAAAACACCCAGAGAAGAAATTAATAAACGTATTGCACGTGCCGCAAAACTTTTAGAAATAGAGCCATTTCTTGACCGTAAACCGCGGCAATTATCTGGAGGGCAGCGTCAACGTGTCGCAATGGGGCGTGTTATTGTACGCCAACCACGTGTCTTTCTTTTTGATGAACCTCTTTCAAATCTCGATGCAAAATTGCGTGCCCAAATGTGCGTTGAAATTAAAACACTGCAGCGCTCATTGGGAACAACAAGCCTTTACGTTACCCATGATCAACTAGAAGCCATGACACTAGCTGACAGAATAGTCGTAATGAACAAAGGATATATAGAGCAAGTTGGAACTCCAATGGAAATTTACGACTACCCAGCTACAACCTTTGTCGCTGACTTCATTGGCTCTCCTCCTATTAATTTCCTTGATCGTCAGATCTTAGAACAATATTTAGGCCATTCATTTCCTTGCAATCAAAAAACTGATATTTTAGCATTTAGACCAGAAGTAATCTTGTTAGGCGAATATCCAGATAAAGGGCCTGTTTTTCATACACAAATTGAACTCATCAAACCTGTTGGAACGGGGTGCCATGTTTTAACACGCTGGAACGACGCTATTTTTACTGTTGAAGTAAAAGAGCGCCTTACAAACGACTATGGACAAAAATTAAGCTTCACTGTTGCTAATCAAAGTTTTCATACTTTTAACAAAACCACAGGAAAACGCACATAATTGATTAAGTAAAAACTCGAATCTCATGAGATTCACCAACAGAAGATTGATCCCCCCTATTATTCTTGTCTTCGTTGAAATGCGTGACCCCGCCTATATAAATGCACGCTTCTGTTATTCACGCTTCATTATTTTTGTGCACGCAATTTTAAAGCAAGATCAGGTTGATCTGTTGTGATATAATGCACAGGTGAGTCAAGCCAATATGATAAGCGAGCTACTCCGTTTATTGTCCATACACCTATAGTGAAGCCAGAATCGAGCGCAGATTCAATGAAACTCTGCGGTACAATAGAGCCGTCTAAACTCAAATCGGAATATCCCAACTTTTTCCATTCAGAAAAGCGTCTAAACATATCACCTTCGAAGCTATCGATACATGGCCCAGATGGTATTCCTGCGTCAATGAAGGGACGAAGGCTAGCAGCGTCAAAACTGATTGCAGAAACCCGCTCCGCTAAATTTTTGCTCTTAATTAACTCGAGCGCCTTCTGGGATAAAATATATTCACGATCAACTTCACCACAAGTTTTAACTTCAAGGTGAAGTGCAATATTTGTCGGCACTAAAAGATCAAGCACCTCTTCTAATAAAGGGGGAGGTTCGGTGCTCCCTCTCACACAGATTTTTTTGCGCGTTTCGTTATCAATATCGTGAATATACCCTTTCTCCCCAACCAATTGCTCAAGACAAAAATCGTGAAATACAACCACTTCACCGCTTTTAAGGAGATGAATATCGCACTCAATCTCATCAACCCCTAATTCAATTGCATGGGAAAACGCTGAAAGTGTATTTTCTGGGTAAAGATTAGCCCCACCGCGATGAGCAACGATTTTTTTCTTAGGCATGTATAATTCCACACTTCAAAATTCTAAATTACACCATTCACAACATAGTAAGATATTGTTCCAGAAAACAAATTTAGATCCATGACAATCTCCTTCAAACAATTATTTTCGCCCCCTAATTCCCTTCAATATTAAACCCTAAACAAAGCTATATTCTTGGAATACCTGCTCTTAATTTTACTCATTCCCACTCAATAGTGCCAGGAGGTTTTGAAGTCACATCATAAACAACACGATTAATACCCCGAACTTCATTAATGATACGCGCTGCCACCTTGCCTAAAAATTCCATATCGTACGGATAAAAGTCGGCAGTCATCCCGTCTACAGAGGTTACAGCACGGAGAGCACAAACAAATTCATAAGTACGCCCGTCACCCATAACACCGACAGTCCGGACGGGCAGAAGAACAGCAAAAGCCTGCCAAATTTTTTCGTAAAGGCCAGCTTTACGGATTTCATCGAGATAAATAGCGTCCGCTTCACGCAAAATTTCCAATTTTTCGCGCGTAACCGCACCTGGACAACGAATAGCGAGTCCAGGTCCAGGAAAAGGCTGACGTCCAATGAACTGATCGGGCAATTTTAACTCTCTCCCTAAAGAACGAACGTCATCCTTAAATAGCTCACGCAACGGCTCTATAAGCTTCATATTCATCCGTTCCGGCAATCCCCCCACATTATGGTGGCTTTTAATAGTTACAGCCTCACCGATAGCCGATACACTTTCGATGACATCTGGATAAAGCGTCCCTTGTGCTAAAAACTCTGCGCCGCCTATTTTTTGGGTTTCTTTTTCAAAAACTTCAATGAAAAGACGGCCTATTATTTTGCGTTTCTTTTCTGGATCTATCTCACCTTCCAACGCATTAATAAACATATCAGCAGCATTAACGTGAATGAGGGTTATATCGTAATTTTCGCGAAATAAAGTAAGGACTTCTTCAGCTTCATTTTTGCGCATCAATCCATGATCCACAAAAATACATGTCAATTGATCTCCTATTGCTTCATGTAGTAATACAGCTACAACTGATGAATCAACACCACCTGAAAGACCACAAATCACGCGGCTTTTTCCAACTTTCTTGCGTATCGCGGTAATTGCGTGTTCACGGTAAGCAGCCATCGACCAATTATTTTTAAGCGCAGAAATTTCATGCACAAAATTTTGCAAAAGTTTTGTACCGTCTGGTGTATGAACAACTTCAGGGTGAAACTGCACTGCATAAAAACGACGTTTTTCATCAGCAATAGCAGCATAAGGAGCGCCCTTTGATGTTCCGATTACGCGAAAACCTTCTGGCAAAGCTGTCACGCGATCACCGTGGCTCATCCATACTTGATGACGCGATCCTTTTTCCCAAACATTATTGAAGAGCGCGCTTTCTTCTTTCACATCCAAGAAAGCACGCCCAAATTCACGCTCATGCCCAGCTTCAACTTTTCCGCCAAGCTGAACACACATGACCTGTTCACCATAACAAATACCAAGAACCGGGATGCCAGCTTCAAATATTGCCATCGGAACACGTGGTGAGCCGTCGTCGACAGTTGAATAAGGACTACCCGATAAAATAATAGCCTTAGGCTTAATTCGCTTCATTCCCTCTAAAGCCGATTGAAAAGGAACAACTTCAGAATAAACACCCATTGCCCGTATTCTCCGTGCAATTAGCTGTGTGACTTGTGAACCAAAATCAATAATAAGGACAGTATCTAAATGCAATGTGCTCATAAAAAACCAATCAATAAGTGCGAAAATGACAAGCAAAGCTTATTATTCAATCCATATCTTTTCACAAGTCTATTAACATGAGAAAATGTTATTCTGATAGAATTTAAAATAAAAAGCATAAAAATATATATTAACGTTTCTTTTGCAAAATAGCTAAAAAAAAGCCATCTGTATTTGTTGCCGCTGGCGATAAAGTAAGCCCGTGATTTGAAAATATCGGTTGCATAGTCGAAGAACCGAAATGTCGCAGCCAAAGTGCCTGTGTATTAAGTGGGCAAAAATTTGAGTATTCTTGGAGAAAACGGAAAATTTGCCCTTCGTTCTCATCAGCAAAAAGAGAACATGTGATATATACTAAGTGCCCGCCCGGTTTAAGGTAATCTCGCACCTTATTCAAAAGAGCGCTCTGCTCTGATTGACGCTTTCTTACCTGTTTTAGCGTTAAACGCCATTTAGCATCTGGGCGGCGACGCCACGTTCCTGTACCACTACATGGTGCATCGAGTAAAACTATATCCATCTGACCTAGCAACGGCTTTAATTCTTCTATACACGCCCGTGATTGTACATTGTGGGCACCAGCCCGCCGAAGACGATCAAAAATAGGAGCTAAGCGAGCTTTGTCTGCATCATAAGCATAAATTTGCCCCCGGTTTCCCATATTAGCGGCCAAAGCTAGCGTTTTTCCGCCAGCTCCCGCGCAATAATCCAGAACCTGCATGCCCGCTTTTGCTTCTGCAAGGTGAGCAACAATCTGAGATCCTAAATCCTGTATCTCAAAGTATCCTCTCTGGAAAGCAGGCTCAACCTGAACGTTAGGATGGCGGCCGAACTTTTCGACTGGCGCAATTCTTAAGGCTTGCTGAAACCATGAAAAAGTTTTAATCTCGGTTTTTGCTAATTCTTTGAGTACCTTCTCCGGTGTTGCTTTTATGCTATTTACACGTAAGTCCAGAGGAGGACGCGCTGCTAAAGCCGAAGCTTCGGTGACCCAATTATCAGAAAATGAAGAGTAAAGATGAGTTCGGCACCATTGAGGAATATCGCCACGAATATAATCTGGCGCGTCAATTAATTGGCGTTGTTGCCATGATTGACGTTGTTTAAGAGCTAATAGCTGCGGTGCAAATCGGTCCCCTTTTAAGGCGCTGTCGATCTGCTCAATCCTCATCGCTCCGGTATCTAACAAAGTGCCGAAAGCCGCATCCCGGATATCGTCACTATCCATCCGCCATTGTAACGAATAAAGCCGCCTTAAAACATCATACACAATCGTGCCAATCGCCGAACGATCACCCGATCCAGCAAAACGGTGAGAAAGCCCCCAATCCTTTAAAGCTTCATTTACAGGACGATGCCGTATCTCCACCTCTTTTAAAACATCTATCGCTGCCTGTAACCGCCCTCCCAATCGCATTTATTTTTCCCTTTCAACTTTTGTGAGGCCGTAAATAATTTAGTCAAAAAACGAAAACTATCTTTCTGATTACTAATAATCTCAGAGAGGCTTTAAAATTTGTACTAAAAACCCCAAGTTTCAGCGCCATAATTTAGAATGTTTTATTCTTAAATAAACGGGATTGTTAGCCCCATAACTTGCAAACCTCAAAGAATCTCGCGCGCTACCAGAGCCAATTGCTCGTACTTCAGCTCGTATAAATACGGCACTCCCGTACCATAAATCACCGAATTTATGCAAACGACAATCCTGTTATTTATATTTTAAAACTGAATTAAAAGAAAAATTTGACCCACTAAACACATAACAAACCAACGACAATGGTATTTTACTGGATTTATTTATCCCTCCTAAAACTACGAAATTCCGCTTTTCACTAAGATGCTTTTTGCGTAAAATTTGTACGAAAAACGACAAACGTGAACCGCACGAGAAAATTTCGGTAAGGCATTAACGCGGCCGCAATACGCCGCATTAACGCCGGGATTTTCAAAACAGGAACTCACTTTAAATAAACGTGCCTTTGCAGTATATGACCACTCGGCGCTTACCGCTACTCATGAATATTCTTTGGCCCTTTTATCCCTCATTGTATCTTAAAAGCAAGCTATCATCTATAAAATATTTTTTCAGTTATGCTCTATGTGGAAAATCATAAAACCCTTTTCATCTTCACAAAATAGACGCTTAAAAGTTCATTAAGATGCCCTAAACATTGAAAATTAACGCGTCGGTACAAATTGTCTTTTTGAAAAATATTCCTGTAAAAATCATGTAAAGCTGCTCCGTTTAGAATAAAATATGAACCAACTTTTCAAAGATTCTTGGAACTACTATTTAGTATGACCGTTTTTCCTGCACTGGTATATGCCAGATAATCAAAAAGGAGAAAACAATGAACACTCATAAAAATGATAAAACTTCATCTAAAAGCAGCTATAATACAATGCCCTCAAACAACGGAAAGAAATCCGTACAAAGTAATAATGCTAACACTCGCCAGCGCGCGCCGAAAACAACACGAAAGACTGTAAAAAGCTAATCTTTTTATTCAGCATACCCCCGGGAGGAATTGGAGCGTTAATGCCCAATTCCTTCTTTCTGCGCCTCTAATATTACAAACTCGGCCGCTGGCAAAAAATACCAGTACCGCACCTGCCTATCAAAGAGAGCACTTGCCGTATAAATACGGAAATGACCTCAGAGTCTTCACCTATTTCAAACAGGACCACGGTAATTTGGGCTTTCCCGCGTAATAGCAACGCCGTGTGTATGACTTTCGTAAAGGCCAGCATTAGTAATACGGACAAATGCTGCTTTTTCACGGAACTCAATTAAGTTTTTCGCCCCAACATAACCCATCGAAGCACGTAGCCCACCAGCCAACTGATGTAAAACAGACTCTATAGGACCTTTATAAGCAACCTGCCCTTCGACACCTTCAGGAACTAATTTAAGCGCATCACGAACCTCAGCCTGAAAATAACGATCTGCTGAGCCCCTGGCCATAGCGCCAACTGACCCCATGCCGCGATAAGCCTTAAAAGATCGCCCCCGGTGAAGATAAACTTCGCCAGGACTTTCATCCGTGCCAGCTAAAAGGGAACCAACCATAGCAGCGCAAGCCCCACCGGCCAAAGCTTTAGCAAAATCACCCGAAGTTTTAATACCGCCATCAGCAATGACAGGAATACCCGCTTTATCAGCAATTTCTGCCGCACCCATAACGGCAGCAAGCTGAGGTACACCAACGCCCGCAACAATTCGCGTTGTACAAATAGAACCAGGCCCAATACCGACCTTCACTGCATCCGCACCACTATCAATCAAGGCCTGCGTCGCTTGCGGGGTTGCTACATTACCGGCAATAATAGGCGTAAAAGGTGCTATCTTTTTAATACGCTCAACTGCTTCTAACACCCGCTGAGAATGCCCGTGAGCCGTATCAATTACTAACACATCAACGCCTGCATCAATTAATCGCTCAGCCCGCTCAATTCCATCACTCCCGACGCTACTTGCGGCTGCAACGCGTAAGCGACCTTGAGAATCTTTGGCAGCATTCGGATTTAATTGCGCTTTTTCAATATCTTTAACAGTTATCAAACCAACACAGCGGCCCTGTTCATCCACGACCAATAATTTTTCAATACGGTGATAATGCAAAAGGTACTTTGCCTCATCCAATTGGACATTTTCACGCACTGTAATTAAATTTTCATACGTCATTAATTCGTGAATTTTTTGTTTCAGATCTGATGCAAAACGCACGTCCCTATTAGTTAAAATGCCAACGAGTCGGCCAATGACCCCACCCTTAGAACCATTTTCGACAACCGGAATACCTGAAATACCATGAAAGCCCATCAAAGCTTTCGCCTCTTCGAGCGTCGCGTCTGGCCCGATTGTTACCGGATTCACAACCATACCAGATTCAAACTTTTTTACTTGACGCACTTCTTCAGCTTGCTCCGCGGGAGACATGTTGCGGTGGATAACGCCAAGTCCCCCAGCTTGGGCCATAGCAATTGCTAAACGCGATTCCGTTACTGTGTCCATCGCCGCAGAAAGCAGCGGCAAATTCAGCTCAATATCAGCCACAACACGGGTCTTAAGATTTACTTGACCAGGCATGACCATAGAATGGCCCGGCTGCAGAAGCACATCATCAAACGTTAGTGCGATTGCACCCGTTCCTGTTTCAACAATTTTTGCCATAGCCAAATTCCTTTAATAACGAAGCACTACGAGAAGCTCGTGGACGCCTCTACGATTCTTCATAAACTGCGAATTGGCGGCAAATTATGCCACGCTGTAGATTAAATGAAAAGAAAAAATAAAATATTTTTCCTAAGATTATGATTCACACTCTTTATAATTGTGATTCAATAGGCAGCCAGCTCATTATCTTTGCGAACGCACGGCGCCAAAAATTGCTTTCTGGCTCAGAATCGGTACTACACTGTTTTTCGTTCTCAGTAAAATCCCAATAAATACGATTATTATCACCAAGCCGCAAATGATAGCTCATTTCTCCTGTCGTTTCCTCAGAAAAAAGTAAATCTAACCTCGCTGTAATCGGAGCGCATTCAAAAAGAATGCCCATTTCAGTATTGAGAGAAGCTGATCGAGGGTCAAAATTTAAAGATCCAATAAAAGCGGTTTTATGATCAATTAAAAAAGCTTTTGTATGCAAACTTGCCCTACTTGATCCAAATAATCTTAAAAGATGAGTGCCTCCATCCGGTTTCAATTCGTAAAGTTTAACACCACTTTTCAATAATGCCTTACGATAAGGCACATAACCACCATGTACTGCTGCTACATCAGTAGCTGCTAAAGAATTAGTAAGAATTTTAACGTCAATACCTTTTGATACTAAGCTGCCAAAATTTTGTGTACCTGCTTTGCCGGGGACGAAATAAGGTGACGTGATCTGGACTGTTTTTTGAGCTTCGCCTATAACTCGCGAGATCGCTTCCATTAGCCAATTCCTTTCCCCCTTGCGCAATGCTTTTTCCGGAGGATCAGAAAGGACATCAACTTTGTCCGCTAAAAATAATCGCTTCCCTGCGTGAATAAAATATTCAAAATCGATATGCTTTTTGACGTAATCCAGGTAAACTTCTGCAATTTTGGAATCGCGAAACTCACGTAACTTATCCCTCCATTTGCCCAGATCGTACGTGCTTTTCGGCACTACTAAAGTACGAATCGGTAAAACTACAGCGCTATTCCAGAAATCATCAAAAACAGTTTCCACTTTTTTAACCGACGGACCTATTAACATCAGGTCTAAATCCCGAAAGCTCGATTTTTTACCTGCATCAAAATAAGAATCCGCGAGATTCCGTCCCCCAACAAAAGCCACCCGCCCATCTATAATAAAAGCTTTATTATGCATTCTGCGCGTTACGGTGATTGCCCGCAATATGATCTCTATGCCGCGGCGTAACCCGCCATTACGTGCTCGCCATGGATTAAACATTCTGACTTCAATAAAGGGATGTTTGTCAAGTGCAATATAAGCCGGATCACGGCCTTGAGCATTGATATCGTCCAGAAGAAGGCGTACCCGTACACCACGATCGGCAGCCTCCACTATTTCGCTCAGTAATAAACGACCTGTTAAATCATCATCCCAAATATAATACATCAAATCAAGACTGCGCCCAGCCTCTGCCGCTCCCGTAGCGCGAACATAAAATGCATCTAAATTACTGACAATGAGCGAAAGAGCATCTTTATCAACCCCCAATCCATCCCTCTCTTTTGCCAATCGACTCACTATACGGTCCAGCGCTGTCTCATCTTCTTTAACCTGAAATGCATAAGAGCACTCGCCCCCAGCGTTTCGAGGAAAGCGACCATAGGCGTAAATCGCTAACATAGACGCAATAAAGAAAAATATGACGAAGTCGGTGATAATATGTAGAAAAGTCAAAAAGATAAACTTTCTATTTTAGAAGCCACTCCACCCTTATAAATACGGACTATAAAGCCGAAATTAACGACCATATTGCCAAATTGCAGAACAAAAAGAACGCCGCCTCTCTTTTATTTAAAAGGACACAAACGCGAACTAGTGTTTCCGAAATTCCGCCTCTTGTGCTGAAGAGCGCGCCGTTTACCCCCCATCCTCGTAATTAGCTAAAGTGCTAAAAATTTTAGATGGCGAGAAAAAATTAATAATGGCATCGACTAACTCCGTATCTATAAATCATTAAAAAAGACATAAACTCAGAGAAGCACTCTAAATCAGAAAATTTTATAAATAAACAATTTTTTAAGAGAAGCGAAACTGCAAACCTCCCCTCGCTTCAGCAAAAGCTAATGACTCTTTTTTGAAAATTGTAACTCTCTATAAATAAAAATCGATTATAAATTTCACTCCTTCCCTTGACTATTTATCGCCTTTAATTTCTCTATTTTACGGTAAAGCGTCGAGCGCCCTATACCAAGACGACGAGCAATTTCGCTCGTACGCCCTTTATAATGTTTGACAGCTTTCTCGATAATATCACACTCCACATCAAAAAAAGCGCGAACGTGCCCCTCAGCGTTCAAAAATTGTATAAATTTTTTTTCGCAGTATTCCCGATCATCATTATAAATAATATTTGGGGTACCAATCAACGGACTTTTCACTAATTGGGGAAAGTCCCGGATGGTCAACAACGGCCCTTCACTGAGTAAAATTGCGCGAAACAGTAAATTTTCAAGTTCGCCGCGATTACCGGGCCAATCATGCTGCATCAGCAACGAAACAGCCGATCCCGCCAGACCGTGCACATGCGATCGCCCTGTTTCGGCAATAATGCGGTCAATCAAGCGTTGAGAAATCTCTGGAAGATCATCCCTCAATTCTCGCAAAGGGGGAACACTGACGCATAATTGAGCAAACTGTTCAAATAAACTGCGCGAAAAAAAGCCTTCTTTGACCAAATCTGCGACTCGTGATGTTGAAAGAGCGATAATGCGAAAAGATAAATCTTTAACCTTTGCAGCTTCCGCTCTTTTTTTAAGGTAACGCGCAAAACGTTTTTGCTGTATAGGCTCAAGCCGATCAATATCACAAAGGCAAAGCGTCCCTTTTTCGAGAAAAGAAACCAGTGGTAAAAATTCTTCGAACCACAAGCGGTTCTCTTCCTCTGGATCGACAACGGCTGAACATTGGTAGCGAATAAAAGGCCCTTCCGATAAAAAACTTTCGTGGTGAATAATGCGGGCTAATGTTTCCCGACCTGTCCCTTCTTCACCCTCTATTAAAAGATTCTCTGAAGAAGTAGCTGCCTTTTTCGATTGTTCCAAAACCACTTGCATTGCCTTGCTTTTCATATGAAGATCAGAAAACCGCAAATGATTTCTATTTTGTCGCTGAATATAGCAAACCTCACGCTTTAATGAGGCAATAAGTGAAAGATTATTCAAAGTAACCCTCAACCGCAACTGCGTAATCGGATGAATCCAATAATCAATAGCCCCAGCTTTTAAAGCTTTCTGAAGCAATTCTTGATCATTCTGTTTTGCCGTAACAACAACAGGAACAGAAATTCCTGCAGCCCTAATTGTTTTAATTAAATCACTCGCACTCAAATCGCTCATAACAACATCAAGCAACGCGAGCACAATATTTTTACGTCTATACAAAAGATCAATCGCACGTAAACTATTTTCTGCTTCGATGGTACGGTAACCAAGACTCCGAAGCATAGCGGAAAGTTCTATACGCCTTCCATGGTCTTCACCCGCAACAAGAATCGGACTAATCATAACTTTAATAATCTCCTTTGAGACTATTCAGCATATTAATACAGGAATCGTCGCAAATCACAGGGATATATTTCGCCTCTTGTGCCTTGCAGACTGACTTTAGCGAGTCGAAAATTAACTACAATATTAAGATATTTTTTTGTAATTTTTTGCTTTTTCATTGATTTTCGTCAAAAGCCTCATATTGATTAACGAAATAATTTCACAAGTTATAAAAGTTGAAAAATAGAACGAAGTAAATAGAGTAAAACAAATGAAATACATCGGCCATATTTTATGTCTTATGATCAGCGCTTTGACGTTGGTAGCCTGCGGTTCTTCGCAATATTATACGCCAAACCTGTTTGCGCACAATATGCCAACCGGAATCGACGGCGAATGGGCCGACCAAAACGGCATTATCTCCTCCTTTCGCGACGGCATTTTTGAAACGCGCGCTGCGGATACAAAAGAAAAATTATCAGAAGGCACATACAATTACGTCAACGCCCGACATGTAGAACTTGAAGTACGCTCGATTCTTCGGGGGAAGGTATCCCGCGCTAGTTGCACAGTGTCCAATGATAAAACACTGCTTTCCTGTATGTCAAATGCTAGCTCACAATTTTTTCTTAAACGGAAAACCTAAACAAAGGTCGAGGCTCTCGCAAAAATACACAACAACAAAAGCAGGATATTTTTTTCTTTTAGAGGCTATATCTGCCATATATCAACATCTGTGTGATTATGCCGGCCTGGATAGACTGACGCTATGTCGTAAAATGCGGTGAAGCGATAACTTTTTCCCAGAGTTACCTTAACGGCACTATTTTTTATACAGACTTCCCCGATTTATCCTTAATTCATTTATAGCTGAACGCGGAATTTTATCCAATATTGATACTCGCTGACTCAAGCAACGCCAATACGCAAAAGATCGTGAAAATGTACAATCCCTACGGGCTTCTTACCTTCAGTAACGAAAAAAGCACCTATATGGTGGTCATTAATAAAAGCCGCTGCAGCACCAACCAATGTGTCTGAATTCACGATTTTAGGATCCTTGGTCATTACTTCATCAACGTTAAATTTCGATAAATCGCGATGAATGTTACGCGCGAGATCACCGTCCGTCACGATCCCAATCAATTCGTCCCTTTGATTTACAACGCCAACGCAACCAAAGTGTTTTTTTACTAAAACACCCACAGCTTCGGTCATAGATACACCCTGCATAACCAAAGGAACACTGTCACCCCTATGCATGATATCGCGCACATATTTAAGATTTGCACCAAGAGAACCTCCAGGATGGTAAATTTTAAAATCCGTCGCTGTAAAACCACGCATCTCCAAAAGAGCAATAGCTAACGCATCACCCATAGCTAATTGCATAACTGTTGAAGTTGTAGGGGCGAGCCCGTGGGGGCAAGCTTCCTCTACTTTCGGCAATAATAAAACAATATCGGCTTGCCGCCCCAATATAGAATTCTCACCAGACGTCATTGCGATAAGTGGCGTACGAAAACGCGCAGCATAGCTTATAATACCACTCAATTCCGTAGTATCCCCCGACCACGATAAAGCAAGGAGAACATCATCGGAGCTAATCATACCGAGATCACCGTGATTAGCTTCTGCAGCGTGCACAAAAAAGGCAGGTGTCCCGGTTGAAGCTAAGGTCGCTGCAATTTTTGTACCTATATGACCACTTTTACCGAGACCGGTAATCACCACATGACCGCCAGCGTTCCTAATGGTCTGAACTGCGGCCTTAAAAGAGGAAGAAAGATCCTTAAGAAACGCCGTTTCAAGGGCCTTAAGCCCCTGCTTCTCGCTGGCGATTGTTTTAAGTGCCGACGCCACGGCATCCTGTAGAGCTAACATATTAGAAGACTGTCCCACCATAAATAAATTTGATAAACGAAATCAATCTAGAGGTCTATACCATTTTCCAACTTTAATCGTTTCAAGTAAATTTTTTAATGAAGGAGAAACCTGCTGATACATATTGGTACGCGCTAAAGAAAACGCAATATCAGCTTCAATAAAACTAATTCTAGAACAATAATTAAAATTATACCCATCTGATTAAAAGCTCAAAAAACCCGCTCATTTTACAAGCTGCGGTATGGTATTTGTTAGCTGAATTTCGTCCCTTACCCTCATTCGTGACGCGAAAGGATACCAAAAATTTCCAGATGCAAATATAAATATAACGTCCATTGATGCACAAAATTAGATAGCGCTATTCTTTCTGTCTGTTTCCTTATCATTTTTGTAATTTTAAAACCGTTCGCGACCTGTTTTCCTTTATCGACAATACCATATTTATTTGCGTTTTTCCGGGTTCGCATCCTTGGACAACTAACAACATTTCTTCTCCGCGCTTTTTCTACAAAGGAAAGCGCCCTTCCCCAGCTAATTTACGCGCACACCAGAGAGCACGTCCTGCCCCCAGAAGCTGCCGTTGCCGAGCAAAAGACATTATGCTTAGTGAAAACTGAAAATCTCACAAATGCTCGAGCTCGTCCTCTTTTGTCGCCTTCAGCGGATGCCGCATATTATTCAACCTGCGTACTAAAATAACCCCCAATCACTGCTTTATTGCGTCCAGCGACAAAAAATGTTCGATACCCGCTTCACGTGCTTCGTCCACAACATACTAAATAACTGGTTTTAACGATAGTTAGCATTTTTTAAGAACTATCTTCGTTGCCGTAAGAAAACAAGCACCAAGACCTATTATAAGAAATACTGCTTCGCGGATTTTACGCACTCCCGCCATTTTTGTTAACTAATAGCTTTCTGATTCATTATTGCATATTTCGGTTAGGTTTTTTAAATATATTTTATTATTTTTCTTGTTATTATAATTGATAATAAGAAGGTGCATTCAAATGCGCTTTTTCGAATAATTTCATTATCTTGGACGATTCATTTTGGCATTTTTATCTAACTTGACAAAACATTCTATTAAACCAAATACAAAAATAAAATTATATTACATATAAATACTTCAATATTAATTGGTAAAAAATGAACTTGCACCTCTCCTCTTCTTTAAAGAAACTAGGAAATTGGAAAACCTTTATTCTTAAATTAATGTTTGCTTTTGCTATCCCTTCAGCACTTTTTCTCTCATGTGCACAGGCCGATAGTGGCTTTAAAAACTGGGTTAATGAATTTAAAAAAACAGCTTTAGCGAATGGTATTTCATCTTCCACGTTTGATATAGCTTTCAAAACAGTTAGCACAATTGACCCAGAAGTTTTAGAAAAAGCAGCATATCAACCAGAATTTGTCGATCCCGCATGGAACTATTTTGACAACAGGATCCACGATCTTGCAATTTCAGAAGGGCGGCGCCAAACCGAAATATGGAAAAAATGGCTTCTCAAAATTGAAAAACGTTTTGGTGTCGATTACAATGTCCTCCTCGCTATTTGGTCAATAGAAAGCAATTACGGTAGGGTTTTGTCAAATAAAGCCGTAATGCGCGACGCTATCCGTTCGCTGGCAACTTTAGCTTATGCGGACCCAAAACGTGAAAAATATGCGCGCGCGCAGCTTATTGCTGCCATGAAAATTCTGCAAAGTGGCGAAATTCACCGCTCTCAACTTGTCGGGTCTTGGGCCGGGGCGTTGGGGCATACGCAATTTATCCCGACCAGCTATCTTACTTATGCTGTTGATATGGACAGAAACGGACGCCGCGACATTTGGGCGTCGGTTCCAGATGCACTAGCCACCGCAGCAAATCTGCTCCACATGAATAGTTGGCAATCTGGCCTCCCCTGGGGATTCGAAGTCAAATTGTCGCATGAGAAAAAATTTCCGAAAGATTGGCTTTCCTTCAAGGAATGGGAAAAGCTCGGTGTTCAACGTGCAAACGGGAAGCCTTTCCCTTCTTTATCTGAGCTAGCAAAATTAAAATTGCCTGACGGGTTAGGAGGCCCCGCGTTTTTAGTGACGAAAAACTTCTGCGTCATTAAACGTTATAATAACGCAGACCGCTACGCTTTCGCCGTCGCTCTTTTATCTGATCGCATCGCCGGACGCTCCAAATTAATCCAAGACTGGAACCGGCCATTTAAGCCCGTTTCTTTCCAAGAACGTTTAGAATTGCAGTCCCGTTTAGCCGCACTTGGCTATTATAAAGGAGAAATTGATGGCAAAATTGGCACGAAATCTAAGAAAGCAATTAAAGCTTTTCAGCTACGACACGGCTTAAAAGTAAATGGACATCCAAGCCATGAGATTCTTCTTCTTCTGCGAAAACAATAAGTTTGGGTGATATTTTGTTCTATTTTCGCCAAATATCCTTGATTTGCCTACTTTATTCTACTTTTACTCTCACGATTATGCGGCCGGTTCCAACTAAAGCCCAAAATTTTTTTGAATTTTTGCTCAAACATAAAAAACGAGAAGAACCACCACAACAGCCGCACATTATAAAAGAGCAAGCGTACGCACCTCCCCCAAAAACTGTAATACAAAAACAAAAAGACGCGAGCGCAAAACGAATTCTCATTATAGGGGACTTTGTGGCTTCCACTGTTGCCAATGAGCTTGACAAATTTTTCGCAGATAATGCCGGTATAACCATTATAAACAGAGCAGTTCCGGCTTCCGGCTTAGTCCGAATTGACTATTATTCTTGGAAAAACAACATCCCTGAACTTATTCATGAAAATAAACCCGACACTATTATTATAGTGGTAGGCGCAAACGATAATCAACCAATCGTTACGCCTGATGGCATATTAAAAACTGCCCAACCAGAATGGATAGATTTTTATAAAAAAAGGATTGCAGATATTACTGAAAGCCTTCGTTATTTTGGAAAACCATGGATATGGATGGACCAACCTGCTTTCGAAAATAAGTCTTTGACACAAAAAATACAAACCCTCAACGAACTTTATAAAAAAGCAACAAAAGAAGCAGGAGGGTATTTTGTTGATGTTTGGGGAGGCTTTGTTGATGAACAAGGTCAATTTTCTTTTTCGGGCTATGATATAAACGGAAAAATATCCATATTGCGCGCCAGCGATGGAGTTAATTTCACTTCTAAAGGGAGACAAAAACTCGTCTCCTATTTAGAAAAGCCATTAGAAAATGTTTTAAGTCTTCAAATGCCTTCCCGTGAAAACGGGCTCCCTATCAACGTAAATACTCTGAATCTGACGAAAGGAGATATACATAATATCGGGCGCCAATCACCAATAAGTCTTTATGATATGGCGCGACAGAATACTCATTTACTCGATAAAATAGATCAAAATCTGATAAAAGAAGCACAACAACACCTAAACGGCCACCAAGTGAACCGGGCTGATAATTTTTCTCTCCCGTAACTTAAAGCATAAAATTTCATTTTTTCAAAAAACTAAAAACGGGGTACGAGAAGAAATTACTTTTTGGAAATCACCCGTCAATACTACTTCCGAAACCCATCTGAATGTGGCCACGCTGTTTCCGGAGCAGTTACTCGCGGCGAATGCCGGCAAAAAGCGCAAAAACAGTGTACCGCATCTTACAATAAGCTAACATCCAAAACACACACCCATGCAGTAACCTAAATTTACAATAAGCTTCAATAACGATAATTTTCGTTTAATGATTGATCAATTTACTGAAAATAAAATCTGAATTCTCCTTTTATTATTGCGACACCTTCATTCACGAAAAACCGTTGTTTAGATCTATATTCCGGATATTTTTCAGACTGATTATATTCGTCCAGACACCGATATCGGAATCAGCGTAACCACGCTGACTGATTTTACGACTTTCACTATACTTCTTACGCAAAACGCCGAAGTTAATACATTTAGTCGATTAAAACGAGAAATACGCCTTATTCCATACTGTTTGCACTTTATAAGCCACGTTTTTTAATGAGCGCCTCTGATGACGGCAACCGCCCCCGGAAAGCTCTATAAAGCTCCTCTGGATCACGACTCCCCCCTGCGGAATAGATAAAACGCTTTAACCGGTCCGCAAGTTCTAAATTAAAAACATCATGTGTTTCCTCAAAAGCCTGAAAAGCATCAGAATCAAGCACTTCCGCCCACATATAAGAATAATAACCAGCAGCGTAACCATCACTTGAAAATATATGCAAAAAATGCGGAGGACGATGGCGCATAATAATAGTATCAGGCATTCTTAACTTTTTTAATTCTTCACGTTCAAACGCTGCCGGATCATCTATTATTACTCCCTGATGCATAGCCATATCCATCAAAGCAGATGAAGTAAACTCAACAGCATAAAAACCAGCATTAAATGTACGTGCTGACAAAATCTTATCTATCAAAACTTGCGGAATAGGGATACCGGTTTCTACGTGCGTTGCATAAGATTTTAACACCTCTGGTACTGTTAACCAATGTTCATAAAGTTGAGAAGGAAGTTCAAGAAAATCAAGCGAAACAGATGTTCCCGCCACAGATGGCCATGTCACATCAGAAAGCAAGCCGTGCAATGCATGCCCAAATTCATGAAAAAGCGTCCGTGCATCATCAAGCGATAAAAGGGCCGCATTTTTTTCAGGCGGCTTAGTAAAATTACAAATATTGTAAATAATGGGTTTTTGCCCGCTATCTAATTTATGCTGTGATTGCAAGCTACTCATCCACGCACCCGACCGTTTTGAAGAACGTGCAAAATAATCGCCGATAAAATGCCCAATTAAGCTTCCATCAGATTTTTTTACCGCCCATAAACGTGCATCAGGATGCCAAAGTGGAACACTAGTCTTTTCTTCAAACGAAATTCCAAAGAGTTTTTCTGCTACCGAAAAAGCTGCTTCAATCATACGGTCAAGCTGAAAATATTGTTTAACTTCAGTTTCATCGAAAAAAAACTTTTCAGCACGCAATTTTTCAGCATAATAACGCCAATCCCACGCCTCTAAAGGTCTGTCAGCCCCCTGATTTTTTGCAAAATCTTGT
Source organism: Bartonella australis AUST/NH1 (assembly GCF_000341355.1). Classification (NCBI taxonomy): domain Bacteria; kingdom Pseudomonadati; phylum Pseudomonadota; class Alphaproteobacteria; order Hyphomicrobiales; family Bartonellaceae; genus Bartonella; species Bartonella australis. The sequence continues at coordinate 362,034 of NC_020300.1, read as the reverse complement.
AACTCACCTTGTTCAGTAATGGCCTTAGCTCTCGCTCGTTCCCATATAGGCGCGAGCAGATTCATAACTGAACCAATATTTTTGGCCATAGTATTATCAAGTTTTAAATCTGCAAAAGATTTGTACCCCAATAATTTAGCTTTTTCGTTGCGAAGTGCAATAATTTCCACAATAATCGCTCGATTATCATTATCATTGCTATTTTCACCGCGTGTAGACCAAGCATGGAATGCTGTTTTGCGCAAATCTCGACGATTAGAGAATTTCAAAAAAGCCTCGACGAGCGAACGCGCTAATGTTAACGCGTAAGCTCCTTCACGGCCCTTTTCACGGGCAATCTCCTTCATCGCAGCAACTAGGTCGTCAGGCAAATCAGATAAATCTTCCTGTTCCAAAAATAAAATCCATTCGGCTTCATCTTTGAGTACATTTTGACCGAAAGTAGCGTTTAAAAGAGCGAGTTTTTCATTAATTTCGATGAGATTCTTTTTATCTTTTTCTCCGAGTCTTGCACCATTACAAACAAACTTCTTCCACCACAATTCAAGCACACGCGTCGTTTCACTATCATATGCACCCTCCTGTGATTGTTTATAAAGCACGTCCATCTTCGCAAATATCCGTTCATCCATCATAATTTTTGAAGAATAGCGAGAAAGCTTTACAACAAACTCTCGTTCCAATTTCTGAATTAACGCATTACTACACGCACCTGAATGCAGGAAAAATATCGAACATACACGATCCAATCCCGCGCCAGAAAGTTCAAAAGGCTGTAAAAAATTCTGAAGCGTTGGAAGTGCTTCCACAGCTGCAATCGCTTCTATTTCTTTTTCAGCTTCTTTGAGCGCCTGTTCAAAAGCAGGCCTAAAATCCTCGTCGTTTATCGAAGAAAAATCAGGAAGCCCGCAAAATCCCTTCCAGTCTAGCACCGTCGCTGTCGTCATAATATTATACGTCTCCATTATATTTTAAGGCAGAATAGCAGTCTTAACAACACAAATCGGCAGCACCGTAAAGCCACTTCGTGCGACCTAAGATAGCGTTAAAAAAACGCACATTGATATAAAAATAGAAAAGTAAAAAGCAAATTTATCACAAAAAGCAAACAAAGATAAAAAAGCCCTCTTTGTCTGAAAGCTGAAATTGTTTATAGCTTGCTATTTCTTCTCGAATTTATTTGAAATATTAACCATCTCCAATACAATTATAAAGAAAGTTTTTCTAAATTTTCTGTAACTTTAATTTCTCTTTCCTGTATATCCGGATCAATAACTCCATAACCTGCTGGAAGGTGCTTTCTTATGACTGAGACTAAAACAACCTTCGATTTCAAAAAATTGTCTCCCGAGGCTCTCGCCGAAGAACTTAAAAACCACCATTTTGCCGACTCAATTGATATCATCAATGATCTCGATATTGCAAAACGCGTGACTGTCCTGAGTCTTTTACCTCTTGATTATACTATTGAGCTCTTCGACAAACCGGAGCTTGGACAACCAGCGGCTATTCTTGAACTTTTGCCTGTCGATCGTTCCGTTGAAATTCTTGATGGTATGTCTGCAGACGCCGCTGCAGACGTCTTTCAAGAAATGAATGAAGAAACTCAAAGACAGCTCTATGCCTTGCTGAAACCCTTAACCCGAACCGAACTTAAAAAACTCACTAGTTACCCTGATCACACAGCTGGTGCAATGATGACGACCGAATTTATAGCGGTGCCCGCAAATTGGACCGTGCAAAAAACTCTTGATCATATTCGCGATGTTGAACGAACACGTGAAACAGTTTATACGAGCTACGTTATTGATCCTAAAACAGGCGCCCTTCTCAAAGCTGTTTCGCTGCGTAACCTTATTCTTGCCTCACCTGGTGATCAAATTATAAACGTCCTAACACGTGATGCACCCATCACGATATCACCTTTTATGCACCACGAAGATATCGCTCGCCTTTTTCAGCGCCACGATCTTCTCTCTGTACCAGTTATTGATGACAGCAATCACGTCATCGGTATTGTGACGGTTGATGACGTACTTGATGCGATGGTCAATGAAATGAGCGAAGATGCTTATAAATTCGGTGGTATGGAAGCCCTAGATAAGCCGTATATGCAAATAAATTTTCTTGGGATGATGAAAAAGCGTGGTGGCTGGCTTGCTTTACTTTTTGTTGGTGAAATGTTAACAGCCAGTGCCATGCAATATTTCGAAACGTCGCTCGAAAAAGCCATTGCTCTTACATTATTCATTCCTCTTATAATGAGTTCGGGAGGAAACTCCGGTTCACAAGCAACATCCCTCATTATTCGCGCGTTAGCTTTACGTGAACTCGCGCTCAAAGACTGGTGGAAAGTCATCATTCGCGAAATTCCAGCAGGGATATTTCTCGGCCTGTTGCTCGGAATCATTGGGATTACACGTATAATGATCTGGCAACAGCTTGGCGTCTACGATTATGGCGAACACTGGGTTTTCATTGCCATGACAGTGGGCACAGCTTTAGTTGGAATTGTTACATTCGGTTCCTTATCTGGCTCTATGCTCCCCTTCATCCTTAAACGCTTAAGGTTTGACCCAGCAAGTGCTTCAGCTCCCTTGGTAGCAACCTTAGTAGATGTCATGGGTATTATTATCTATTTTTCTGTTGCCTCTTTCATCTTATCTGGAATCTTGCTTTAACGTGCAGGGCAGAAATCTGTTCCAAGCAGCTCACAATGCTCTTCTGTCGCAAAGGTCAAACTGAACTTTATCATTTTCGGCACGCATTTTGTGCGATATTCATTACGAAGCGCGTGCTATAAAAATTACTACTGAAAACTATACAAAAAAACCTCTCTGTAGCTTCTTTATAAAAACAGTTCTCCCCCTTCCAAAATTATAAAAAAAACTGTAAAAGATTCTAAATTGTAAGGCGGGGGAGTAAAAAGCTTCGCCTTGAAGGAAATTCCATCGAGAAAAAGAAGAAAATCTATGCAATTGCGCAATGTTGCTATCATCGCCCACGTAGACCACGGAAAAACCACACTTGTAGACGGGCTTCTCAAACAATCAGGAAATTTTCGGGATAATCAGCGCACCAGTGAGCGTATGATGGATTCAAATGACATCGAAAAAGAACGCGGTATTACAATCTTAGCGAAAGCGACGTCAGTTGTCTGGAAAGACACCCGAATTAATATTGTCGATACTCCCGGCCATGCCGACTTCGGCGGAGAAGTTGAACGTATTCTCAATATGGTTGACGGTGCAATTGTGCTTGTTGATGCAGCTGAAGGTCCTATGCCACAAACCAAATTTGTTGTTGGAAAAGCGTTAAAAGTAGGGTTACGTCCCATTGTTGCCATTAATAAAATTGACCGGCCTGATGCGCGTGCTGACGAAGTCGTAAACGAAGTTTTTGACCTTTTCGCTGCTCTCGATGCAACCGACGAACAGCTCGATTTTCCTATTCTTTACGGATCAGGTCGCGATGGATGGATGGCTGAATCTCCTGAAGGACCAAAAGATCAAGAGCTGGGCCCCTTGTTTAACCTTGTAATCCGCCATGTCCCCGCACCTACAGTCGCTGAGGGACCGTTTCGCATGATAGGTACTATTCTCGAAGCAGACCCATTTTTAGGCCGTATCATCACCGGACGAATTCACTCGGGATCCCTCAAACCTAATCAAAATGTTAAAGTTCTTGGGCAAAATGGAACGCTTTTAGAAACTGGACGCATTTCAAAAATTTTGGCATTCCGAGGGCTAGAACGGCAACCCATTGAGGAAAGCTTTGCCGGCGATATCGTGGCAATTGCAGGCTTACAAAAAGGTACTGTTGCTGATACTTTCTGCGACCCTGCAGTCAGCGAACCCCTCACTGCTCAGCCAATTGATCCCCCTACTGTTACTATGAGCTTTTTAGTAAATGACAGCCCCCTCGCTGGTACAGAAGGAGATAAAGTAACAAGCCGCGTTATCCGTGATCGTTTATTAAAAGAAGCGGAAGGCAACGTAGCTCTTAAAATTGAAGAATCAGCCGATAAAGATTCCTTTTATGTTTCAGGACGAGGAGAATTACAACTTGCAGTCCTCATTGAAAATATGCGCCGCGAGGGATTTGAACTCAGTGTTTCACGTCCACGCGTAGTCACACAAAAAGATGAAAATGGAACAATTCTTGAGCCCATCGAAGAAGTCGTTATAGATGTTGACGAAGAATATTCTGGGGCCGTTGTCCAGAAAATGTCAGAACGCAAAGGAGAGTTGATCGAATTACGTCCTTCTGGTGGTAATCGTGTACGCCTCGTCTTTCACGCACCAACGCGGGGGCTCATCGGCTATCAATCTGAGCTTTTGACTGATACACGCGGCACAGCAGTTATGAATCGTCTCTTCCACGCCTATGAACCTCATAAAGGAAAGATTGGTGGCCGAACAAACGGTGTTATGATTTCTAATGACGATGGTGAAGCTGTTGCTTACGCGCTCTTCAATCTTGAAGATCGTGGACCTATGGTGATTGATGCCGGTGTTAAAGTCTATCAAGGTATGATTATTGGCGTACATTCGCGCGATAACGATTTGGAAGTAAATGTTTTAAAAGGAAAAAAGCTGACAAATATGCGCGCCTCTGGCAAGGATGAGGCCGTAAAACTAACTCCTCCGATTAAAATGACGTTAGAACGCGCATTGTCGTGGATACAAGACGATGAGCTCGTAGAGGTAACTCCTAAAAATATCCGCCTTCGTAAACTTTATCTAGATCCAAATGAACGTAAACGTTTTGAAAAAACACGTTCTTCAATTTTAACCTGATTACAGCTGCCTCGGCTATTTATTTTATTACACTCGGCTTCGTTTTGCTCTAGAAAGGATATTTAACATGAATATTAAAGAAATACCTATTGGCAATAACCCGCCGGAGGATATCAATGTCATCGTCGAAGTAGCTGTCGGAGGCCACCCAATAAAATATGAAATGGATAAAAAATCTGGAGCTTTATTCGTTGATCGTTTTCTCTATACGCCCATGGTCTATCCCGGCAATTATGGCTTTGTTCCGAATACGCTTTCAGAAGATGGCGATCCGATTGACGTTCTCATCTGTAACGTCCTCCCACTGATTCCCGGTTGTATTATCAATGTTCGCCCAATCGGTGCTCTAATTATGGAGGATGACGGTGGTAAAGATGAAAAAATTATCGCTGTCCCTACTTCAAAATTGACTCAGAGATATATTAATATCCATGAATATACAGATCTTCCTGAAATTATGCTAAAACAAATTGAGCATTTTTTTGGGCATTACAAAGATCTCGAACCTGGAAAATGGGTTAAAATTGAAGGTTGGCGTAATAAAAGTTTCGCAAATGAGTTGATTAATCAAGCTATTGAGCGCGTTAAAAAAGCATAACCTTTTAGTGCAACAGATAAAATTCTTTTGAGGGAGCGGGTTAGTGTTTTTTGTTTATTTTCGTGTAAGAGTGTCGTCGTTTAAAGACTGTAATATCTGCTCTAATTTTCCTGAACATTCTAAAAAATGAAGCTTTTTATAACGTGATGTAGTACCGTTTCTGAAAGAAATACGAGAAGGTGGGATTCCCCATTGCCTTGCCAAAAACTTAATTAATGCCTTGTTTGCCTTTCCATCTTCAGGCAAAGCACGTAGGCGTACAACCAAATATTTTTTTCCATCACCTTTTCTCTCAACCCCTACTATACTATCTGCTGAAGCTTTAGGAATGAGACGGATAAATAGGACTAGGCCATCGGTATCAACGTGGTAAAACATTTTTGTTCATCTGATGTGCCATTTTCATTTTTATAACAATAAGCCTGCGTATGCACGCCACATAAAGATACGTATAAAGTAAATAATCGCAAACACTACAATAGGTGAAATATCAATTGCTCCAAGATTTGGCATAAAGCGCCGAACGCGGCTCAAAACTGGTTCTGTAGAGAGATACAGAAAATTCCCAACCAAATAGACGAGACGATTGCGCGCATTTACGATGCCAAATATGTCAAGCCAAGAAAAAATAACTCTGACGGCCAAAATATCGATGTAAATACTGAAAATTAGGTCTAACACTCGGAGTAACGCATAGATCATTCCTTATCCCCTCGCTAACCAACAGAAAAAGAGATTCACGCACATAATACTCATAAAAATAAATTCAATCTAAATGCTCTAATATTCTCGTCAATTTAGTTTTTCTATGAGAGAATAAATAAATACTTACCTTAACACCCTGCACCAACATTGAGCAAAGCAAGGTAAAACGAGAAACCACCTGGCAAAAATAGATTTGCGATCGGATCGACTCCATACAAAAAAATGCAAAGCACTCCCATACTCTATCTCCTCACTGCGTAGCAAGACGAAAAGCCTTGCACAAAATTTAAAATCCATTTTAGATAATATAATATTCTCACTAATTCTGTTTTTCAACAAGAGGGCGTTCTAACGCTCAACTTTAGCTGCGCGTCATAATAACATAGCCTGACGCAAAATAATAAAATGGAAAACTAGCAGAAAAAATAAAAACGACGTTAAACACAAAAAAGAGCGCCAGGAAATCTTAGACCACCCTTTGCATAACCACCCAACTTCTTAACTTATTTTTTTGCCAAGGAAAATTATACTTAACGAAAAACAGCCTCAGAAGGCCGTTTTTCATCTCATTTAGATTATTTTTGCAAATTCATCAAACGATTAAGCGCATTACTAAAACCGTTTAACTGAACGAATAAATCATTTAAGTCCGGCTCACCTGGAGCGGCCACTGTCATAGCTAATTTCAGTTGCTTCCCAGCGCGCAAAGCTGCAACAAAATTTTTATCAAAAGCTATTGGAACAAGGCAACCTGCTTGTATACAAGTCCGAACACCAGTTTCAACAACAGCCCTTCCATCATCCACTTGCAAGCGAATAGGCTTAGAAACCAAAACGCCAAAAGGAACAGTCAAACTACCAGACACGCCACCATCAGCACCAAGAATAATATTCATAGCCAAAATGACACGATTCTGATTATTAACTTCTTGACGGTTCATAAAACAGATTTTCTTTCCCTCTTGGACGCCACAGTTAACGCTCCATAAACCATAAGTCTCCGTTAAAGAAGAAGCACCATTGGGCAACATAGCCGCAGCAGGCTTCTCTGCGCTTAGCTTTGCGTTTTGAGAAAATGCTGCAGAGGAAACGCTCAAGAGAGCGGAAATTACAAAGAAATTTAATAACTTTTTCATTTTATATCCCAGTTCTTTATGTAAAATAAAATTGACGAGTAGAATCACTTTACACTATCCATAATGGACGTACGCGATATATATACGATATAAAGTACCTTGGCAAAAAGCAGCTTTCCGTGATTATAGATTTTATAAATGTCTGATGCTATCGCGAAATTCTCTGACAATTTTTATATAAACGCGCTTCTTAAAAGAAATAACAATTGAAGGCAGTGTTTCGAGATTAACCCATTTCCATTGATCAAATTCTGCTTTATTGCCATCTGGAGGTGGATTAATCTTGATTTCAGAAGGCTCTCCTGTAAACTGAAAAGCAAACCACTTTTGTATTTGCCCGCGGTATTTATTCTCTAATACACATCCCACAAGCTCTTGTGGAAAATCGTAATGAAACCAACCCTGTGCTTCCTTAATCAACTTTATCGACCGAATCCCGGTTTCTTCGTAAAGTTCACGTCGTGCGGCATCTAACGGCTCTTCCCCTTCGTTAATTCCCCCTTGAGGCAATTGCCAGCACTGAGATATTTGGGTGTTTGTGTGAGAAAACGTCATCAGACGGTGCCCAACCCAAACCTTACCTACATGATTAAATACAAGAATCCCGACGCATCTTCGATAAGGAAGGGATTCAAAATCAACGACCGCATCCATTTAACTATTCCTCTAAAAGAGCACGAGCCATACAAAAAAGACAGCGCAAATTTTTCTTACTTTAAAATACTTTTATTGGGATCTGGTGGAAATGCTGCATTCGCCATTTCACCTCGTAAAAGCTTATAAGCTTCATTTAATTGAATATCGTCCTTAGGATCTTTTGGGACAAAAGCGGCCGAACCAGATCCTCGATCACTCTCCTGTTTTCCTTTGATGTGTCCTTTTAGCTTAGATTCACCAAGCTTTACATCATAATTCTTATATTTTTCAGGTAACGGCTGCTCTACAATAATATCCGGTGTAATTCCAGTTCCTTGAATTGATGTACCTGCTGGCGTATAGTAAAGCGCCGTCGTCAAACGCAAAGCGCCATTTTCGCCTAAAGGGATAACTGTTTGAACCGACCCCTTACCGAAAGACTGCGTACCTAAAATTGTAGCACGACGATGATCCTGTAAAGCACCTGCGACAATTTCGGCAGCACTCGCCGAACCACCGTTTATAAGCACAATGAGAGGCTTTCCATTAATTAAATCCCCCGGCTTAGCGTCAAACCTCATCACATCATTTTTTCTGCGACCGCGAGTTGAAACAATCTCGCCTTTTTCAAGAAAAGCACTTGAGACGCTAACAGCTTGATTTAACAGACCACCGGGATTAAGCCGCAAATCAAGAACATATCCTTTCAACTTATTTTGAGGAATCTTGGACTGAATATCTTTAATTGCAGCTCGGAGGTCACCGAAAGTCTTCTCAGAAAACTTAATAAGTCTTAAATATCCGATATCACCTTCAACGCGATATTTAACTGCTTTTATCTTAATGATATCACGAACAACCTTAACATCAAACGGCTTATCAACACCAGAACGAATAATTGTTAGCGTGATAGGCGCTCCAACAGCACCCCGCATCTGATTAACAGCCTCATTCAATGTCTTACCGCCCACCTGTACGCCATCAATTTTTGAAATGAGATCTCTTGCTAAAATACCTGCTTTTGAAGCGGGCGTATCATCCATCGGAGAAACAACTTTAATTAAATTTTTCTCCATAGTTACCTCAATACCAATGCCTCCAAACTCTCCTTTAGTAGAATCCTGCATATCCTTGGCTTCTTGAGCATCCATATAAGATGAATGCGGGTCAAGCGACGAGAGCATGCCGTTGATGGCATTTTCAATAAGCTCTTTATCATCCGGAACTGTTACATACTGTGCACGCACCCGCTCAAAGATATCGCCAAATACGGCTAGACGTTTATAAACATTACCCTCATTATCAGCAGCAACGGGCTGCACTATAATCATTGAACTAGCGCCGAGCAGTACCCCGACAACCAAAAGAACAACTTTACGAATCATTTTGGTTCCTTCCCGATTTTTCAATTCGCCACCAGAGATTTGGATTTACAGGCTTTCCCCGCTTCCTAAACTCAATGTAAAGCATCGGAACACTTTTGCCTATATCCAATGAGAAAGCGTTCGCGATAAATTGCGTACCCATCCTCCCAAGAGGCTCACCTGAAAGAACAAACTGGCCTTGATTTACATTAATTTTAGACATCCCAATAAGGATAATATGATAACCACGTCCAACATTGAGAATAATGAGCTGTCCATAAGAACGGAACGGCCCGGCAAAAGCAACAAAGGCATCAGTAGGTGCTGTAACTACAGCGGCAGGTTCTGTCGCAATTATTTCACCAAAGCGCGCAGCGCGCGAACCACTATTAAATTGCTGAATTTTTTTTCCTGAAACAGGCAAAAATAAAGAGCCTTTTCGGCTTTCGAAATCAAACCTCTCTAACAATTGCAAATTTTTTCGCATCTGCGCCGATGAATTGAGTTTAAGCTGTGACCGGTGATCAAACTCTGAAATCATTTCTTCCAAAGACTGAGCTTTTTTAGAAAGAATAACATTTCTTTGTCGCTGTTCTGCAAGCTCTTTTTCCGATCCTATTTGCAATTTTTCTTTTTCATTTAATAAAAGCTCTAAATACTTTCTCTGCTCGGCTTGATTTTGCATTTTAGCTTTTAAAGCCTTGTATTCCGCAGTAACCAAATGATCTAACTTAGATAATTCCTTGAGACTTACTGTCAAAGCATGCGTTTTTTCTTGCATTTCTGGAATAACAGTCCCCAACAAAATGGAACTGCGTATAGAAGCTAATACATCTTCAGGCCGTGCTAGAAGAGCGGGAATCGGCTTTAGCCCCATTCGTTCCAAGATAGCCAGCACTTCTGAAAATTCAGCACGACGCCTTCTTAAGTTTTGGCGCACAAACTCCTGCCGCTCTATAAGTTGCTCAAGTTCTTTTTCTCTTTCAGCAATATCATTTGCCGCATCACGTTCCGCCTTAGCCACTTTTATTAATGCATCAGTTACAGTACGTTGATCTTTTTTTAAACGGTCAATTTGGTTAGCAAGAAAAGCGACGTGCTTACGCGATACAGAGATATTTTGGCGAATTTCTGCCAATGCTTTACGCGCAGCCTCACGACTCTGTGTATTTTCTGCATGTAGTATAGATGAATATCCCGCTACGCCAGATGTCAAAACCACAGACATCACCCATCCCTTATATAAATATCGCATCTTTCCATGAAGAAGCCGCTTCATTTATCTAACCATCCAAACCCAATCGCATAAATTAAAAGTGCTTTAAATGGTGACACCTAAAACAATATTAATAAGCGTATAAATAGGTGCCAAAAAACATATACAAAAATTAAAAACGGTGATAAGGATGATTACCGGCAATAGTCACGGCCCGGTAGAGCTGTTCTGTGAGTAATATGCGCGCGATTTGGTGTGGCCACGTCATAAAACCAAACGATAAAAGAAAATCAGCGCGCTTTCTTACCTGCTCGCTATGTCCGTCAGGACCCCCCAACGCAATTACCAAATCGCGGACGCCTTCGTCACGGTAAAACCCTAATTTTTCGGCGAAAAAAGGCGACGAAATTGACTTTCCGCGCTCATCCAATACAATTAATCGACACTTTTCAGGCAAAAATTCCAAGAGTTTCTTACCTTCTTCTTCCATACGCTGATAGGCTGTCTGAGCACGACTCTCTGATATTTCTTGCAACTTTGCTAAATGGAGACCTACCCCCCTAGCGCTTTTAGAAAAACGGTCTAAATAATGGTGAACTAATTTTTGCTCAGCTCCTTTTTTCATACGACCAACAGCAAAAATAGAAATTTGCATATCAATTGCCCTAAATGAAAACCGAGCTTGTATCACTTTAATCCCGAGCAAGCCATATTTTTTCTAAATCATAAAGAGCGCGAATTTCTGGGCGAAAAAGATGAACAATAATATCTCCTGTATCAATTAACACCCAACCGCCGCCAGAGAGCCCCTCCACCCTTACTTGTCCGCGTCCGCTGTTTTTCCAATTACGCAGTAAATAACCGGTGACAGCCGAAAGATGACGCTGAGAACGCGCCGAAGCGAGAACCATATAATCGGCGAAAGATGACCTATCTTGAATGTTAATAGAAACAATATCGCCTGCTTTTGCATCTTCTAAGCTATTAAGAATAATTTTGAGGCTATCGGCTATTAAAAAAAAACCTTCTTCTACCGCCGTGATACTACAATGACCTTTTTGTGGGGCGTTTTCCAGATTGATATCCTTTCTCATCGGTTAAAATAAAGAAAAAGAGGAATTGCTTTAAAGAGATTGACAGAATCTTATAAGATATTCAAGCAAAATGATCCCCTTTTGAACGGAGCTTCGTTGAAGACTGAAAAGACAAAGGCACGTGCAAATAGGTCCAAACCGGTGGCTTCATAAAAGGCAATCTCGCGCTTTCTCTTTCATCTAAGCGGAAATAACGATACGCCCGCGCCATAGGAGAAGAAAGCGCTGACATACGCGCTGAAGGACGATCGATAATTGCAATAGGAAGCGTAGACACAATATCACGCCATTGGTGCCAACGATGAATCGTTACCAAACTATCCGCACCCATAACCCACACAAAACGCACTCCGCTATAGTGGGCGAGAATATAAGAAATTGTTTCCGCCGATATCGTACTCCCTATATTCCCCTCAAAACCTGTTATACGAATCTTTGGGTGATCAACGAGTTCAATACTAAGCCGCATTCTTTCATGTAAAAACGGTAATCGCGTACAATCTTTTAAAGGATTTCCTGGAGTAACCATCCACCATAATTGATCAAGGTGCAAACGCCGGATTGCGCTCTTTGCAACGAGGAGGTGCCCCTCATGCGGCGGATTAAATGAGCCACCAAATAAGCCAACGATAGTAGACTTCTCAACATGCGGCATACGATTTTCCCACGGAAAAAATAGCTGCTTCAAGGCCTAACCTGTCCATTTCCTTTAACATGATATTGAAATGACGTCAGTTGTTCAACGCCTATCGGTCCACGCGCGTGCATTTTCCCCGTAGCAATACCAATTTCCGCTCCAAAACCAAATTCACCACCATCAGCAAACTGCGTGGATGCATTATGAAGCAAAATAGCCGAATCTAAACGATAAAAAAATGTCTCTACTGTCCTCATATCCTCAGCAATGATTGACTCAGTATGTCCTGATGAATAACGCTTAATATGCGCAATGGCTCCCTCAACACCATCGACTGTTTTGACAGAAAGAATTGTATCAAGATATTCACATGACCAGTCTTCTTCAGTTGCTAACTTTGCCACTGGCATCAGTGAAATAATATCCTCTGTCGCGCGAATTTCACATCCTCTCTCCTGTAAAGCCGTAAGGACGGGGAAAAACTTTTTAAGTGCCTGGCGATCAATTAAAACTGTCTCAACGGCCCCACATACGCTGGGACGCCGCAATTTCGCATTCAGCACAATATCATGTGCCATCTCTAAATTTGCTGATTTGTCGATATAAATATGGCAAAGCCCCTCTAAATGTGCAAAAATAGGGACACGTGCATCAGATTGAACACGTGCAACAAGTCTTTTGCCGCCACGAGGTATAATAACATCAATCGCTCCATCCAATCCCTTCAGCATTTCCCCAACAGCACAACGATCTGTGGTTTTAACCATTTGGACAGCATCTTTAGTTAAACCGGCCTTTTCTAATCCCTGTACCAATGCCGAATGAAGCGCATGTGCAGAACAAAAGCTATCTGTACCACCACGTAAAATTGCAGCATTTCCAGCCTTCAAACATAAAGCGCTTGCATCAACTGTAACATTGGGCCGGCTTTCATAAATAACACCAATAACACCGAGTGGCGTCCGTACACGACTTATATGAAGCCCATTTGGACGCGTCCATTCACCTATCACTTGTCCGACTGGATCAGGCAAATAAGCAATCTGACGAACGCTATCTATAATTGCACGCAAACGCGATTCATCTAACTTTAGCCGGTCAATCATAGATGCCTGCAAATTATTCTGAACAGCATTAGCTAAATCTTGTCGATTAGCGCATAAAATCTCGTCTGACTGAGCTTCCAAACTCAGAGCTATCATTTCCAGTGCGTCCTTTTTTTGCTCGGCCGAAATAATCGCAAGCGCCGATGCAGCATCACGTGCTTTCTGCCCCATAACTTTCATTTGTTCTTTTAAAGCCATGTAATCATCCATTCCAAAAAACGGTAAAGAAAAAAGGGGTAACTTTTTAAGTAAAATCGGCCAAATAGCGTAAAACCATATCATTATGATGCACTACAGCAGAACGCGGCCCATGCCCAAGGACGCGTTCTATTTCCTTACTTTTGCAGCCCATAATGCGCACAATTTCATCCTTACCATAATTTACAAGGCCGCGAGCGACCTCAATCCCATCTACGCCAACAATTGCAACCGTATCTCCGCGATCAAAAACGCCCTCAACCGCGATAACCCCCACGGCTAATAATGACTTTCCAGATTCAAGCGCCTTAACTGCCCCCTGATCAATCATCAAGGTACCAGATGGATCCAAATTGCCTGAAATCCAAGTCTTCCAAGCATTTATCGGCTTTTCACTGGCAGCAAAAAAACTCTTACGTCCCCCTCGATCAATTGCCGCAAGAGGATTCAAGGCCTTACCCGACGCGATGATCATAGCCGTCCCAGAAGAATTAGCTATTTTTCCAGCAGCGAGCTTTGTCTTCATTCCGCCCCTTGAAAACCCTGAAGCAGCAGCACCCGCCATTTTTTCAATTTCGCTCGTAATTGATGTAACAAAAGGGATAAATTCAGCCTTCGGATCTAGATAAGGAGAGCTCGTATAAAGACCATCAACATCTGACAAAAGTATCAAAAGATCTGAACCCATCATAGTCGCAACACGCGCTGCCAAACGATCGTTATCACCGTAGCGAATTTCGCTCGTTGCCACAGTGTCATTTTCGTTAATAACGGGCACAGCTCTAAAATGCAGAAGCGTATTAATGGTGGCACGCGCATTTAAATAACGCCGCCGTTCTTCCGTATCAAATAGCGTGAGTAAAATCTGGCCTGTTCTTAATCCGTGGCGATCAAGTGTCTCACTATAAGCCTTAGCCAGTTCAATTTGACCCAAAGCAGCACACGCTTGGCTTTCTTCCAATTTTAAAGTCCCCTTAGGAAGATGTAATAATGTTCGCCCTAAAGCAATAGCGCCAGAAGACACTAGTAAAATCTCCACTCCTTTTTGGCGTAACTCAGCAACGTCACTTACCAAACTCTTGAGCCACTCAACTCGCAACCCTGCTTGGGGATCAACCAAAAGTGCAGAACCAACTTTGACGACAATACGTTTATATTGCTCAAGTTTTTGTGATCCAAGCGCCATCTTGATCAATCTTTCTCATTCTCGTCGAGATTATCTTTGTGGACCGTTTCAATAATGTGTGCCAAAGAACGTAACACATTTTCTAAGCCCTCATGACTGACCGCAGATAACGCCACAACAGATTTACCAGATATTTTTTGCAAAACTGCTTGTTTAGCTTCACGCTCCTCGACAGAAAGAGTATCCACTTGGCTTAAAGCAACAATTTCGGCTTTCTCACTCAAACCATTTCCGTACGCATCGAGTTCATTACGGATAGTTTGATACGCTTTGGCCACATCTTCTTCTTGAGCAGAAATTAAATGGAGTAAAACACGACAGCGTTCCACGTGCCCTAAAAAACGGTCACCGACCCCTGCACCTTCGTGAGCACCTTCAATTAAACCGGGAATATCAGCCAAAACGAATTCGCGCGCATCAATACGTACTACGCCAAGATGGGGGTGGAGAGTGGTAAAAGGGTAATCGGCAATTTTTGGCTTCGCAGCTGTTACCGATGCCAAAAATGTCGACTTCCCGGCGTTTGGTAGACCAATAAGCCCACCATCAGCAATCAGTTTCAAGCGCAGCCAAAGCGTGCGCTCTTCTCCGCTCAAACCTGGATTTGCGCGGCGAGGAGCTCGATTAGTGGATGTCGTAAAATGAAGATTGCCAAAACCTCCATTGCCTCCTTTTGCAAGAAGATAACGTTGGCCGACTTCCGTTAAATCACAGATCAATGTTTTATTATCTTCTTCAAAAATCTGCGTTCCAACCGGCACTTTAAGGATAATATCATCACCCTTGGCGCCCGTCATATTACGCCCCCCGCCATGACCACCTGTCTTTGCTTTAAAATGCTGCTGGTAACGATAGTCAATCAGCGTATTTAGCCCATCGACAACGAGGGCCCAAACATCACCGCCACGCCCCCCATCACCACCATCTGGCCCCCCAAATTCTATAAATTTTTCGCGGCGAAATGACACTGCCCCCGCCCCGCCATTACCAGAACGAATATAGACTTTAGCCTGATCAAGAAATTTCATAGAGACGCTCGCTGGGAATCAATTATTTTTATTTGTACAGAAAATACGCTAATTCTGCTAGTTTTTCATCATACACTTAAAAACGGCACATAACGTCATCGAAAACTGCCTGAAAACATCCCTACCCTCAATTATCGTTGTATTTCGGTTTTTCCTTTAAATTGAAGCGCTAAGAGGTAAAGTTCAGCTGATTCTGCTCGACTTGCGGGCGGTTTGACGTGTCGGACTGTTTTAAAATTCTGTTTCAATGTAGTGAGAAGAATGTTTTCTGCCCCTCCCTGAAAGGTTTTTGTCAAAAAATGCCCACCAGGCTTGAGAACTGAAATAGCGAAATCAGCAGCGGCTTCACATAAATAAATTGTTCTTAAATGGTCTGTCTGACGATGGCCTGTTGTCGGTGCCGCCATATCAGAAAGGACTATATCTGGTTTTGTTCCCAAAGCCCTCATTAATTCTTGCGGCGCATTTTCATGCAAAAAATCCATTTCCAACATCACAACTCCAGGCAACGGATCCACGTGCAAATAATCGATACCGACCACACTAGGTTTTTGATCACTTGATCCAACTATACATGCCGCCACTTGACACCACCCCCCGGGTGCTGCTCCTAAATCAATAATCTTTTGACCTTTTTTGAATATCTTGTAACGCTCGTCAATTTCGATCAATTTATAAGCAGCGCGTGAACGATAACCATCTATTTTTGACTGATGAACGTAAGGATCATTTAAGTGCCTCTCTAGCCATCGCCGTGATGACGGCTTAATAGCCCCTGCTTTCTTCTTCACTCGTTGATATAATTCATGCGACCCTGAACCACCACGTCCACCTGTTGATATTATTGTCGTTTTTTTCATAGCCGCTTATTGTCTCCATATTTCGGCAATTTTTGGCGCTTAAAATGTCTTTTTATTGCAATAATATTGCACACCACAGCCCAATACCAACTCTATTAAACGCCCCCTTCATTCTACAATTAGCACTCTCAACTGCTAACTGGACGAAGCTTCTCGGATAATATTAATCGCGTATCTAGCTAAAATAAGCCTGTCCTCTCTCACTCAATGCCAGGATTATTTGCTTATTTTTCTTATACCCTATGATAATAAACGCCTCATTATGAGGATAACGCCCACACTATTAACTCCATACTGCCAATTTTTTCTGATCACAGTACTCTAACTCTAGATTGGAATATATTTTGCTAAAATTGCCGCTGTTCCGAAGATCCCAAAAGATAAAATTTTTACGCTATTGGCTAATTTACGACAATCTGAGAAGTCATCAAAAAACGCGCATATAGTCCTCACCTGTTCAAAATCGCCTAAACTAACATATCCCCAAAAACGTCGAGCAAGATAACAATTTCAGTAGGAAGAAACGTCCTAACCACGATCTGTTCTACCAAACACAAAGAAACCCCATTTCTCGGTGCCCACCTCCAGCATCAAAAGAACAAGTACACCAACACCCAGCTTCAGATACCGCCCAAAAACAGAAAAATGCACCCCTATTTTTCGTTCAATAATTTTTAACCCAAAATCACATCATCCAAAGCACACGAAACAAAATATTGGCCATTTTTGGCTGAATAGCAAGCTTTTATCATGATCATTCGGTAGTATACCGTACGCTTTTGTTCTAATTTCGGACAACAAATCTACACTGCTTCAACAGCGCGATCCGCAAGTCTTCATATTGAGAAAGTCATTTTTAATGAGTCCGTCTCGTGACTTTACGGTGCGCAAAAGAGCATTAACAATTCGGAAATATCGAGCTTGTTACGGAACGTAATAAGAAAATAGCAGTTATTAATTTTAAATTTAAGTAGTGCATTTAAAAAGCTTTAACTGAGAAAAATTGTTTTTCTATTCCCCATTTTCGCATCTATAACCGTGGAATCGCAGTCCACATACAACCGGGGAAGTATCCGTTTTTCTTCTTATGCCTCATCCGCAATTATTCCCTCTCACAAACAGTAACAGAGTGCGTCTTTAATCTTTATGACTATTTTTATTATCACCGCGCATGTAAGTTTTTTACGACCATAATCCTCGAAAAAACCAATTTACCTCATTTATTGTTAGCCCTATATTCACCGTCAATCATGAATCTATATCTGCGAAATGTCGCATGATTCGGGAAAACCATTTTCGTATCAAATCGCCTATACTCCTATCTGCAATAATATTTTCTGTGACCTAAAAATAGCCCCATTCATAAAATCGGCTTCGCGGCTTTCATCGTTGTAAAGAGAAAAGTGCTTCACTCAGTCCTTCAAAAGGGGCCACAAAAGAAAGCGTTTTGCCATTTTTAATCTTGTAAGAAATGCGCACATTTTTCTTCTGCTCTATTTGCTTACTTAAAGTCGGCCCGACAGCTAATTGCGCGAGACAAACTGTTTCATCACATTGTTTATAATTAACCCAAAGAGGCTCTTTAACCCCATCTAAAAGCAATTTAATAGGAATTTTCGTGTCAGCGTTTGACATCGCCCGGAAAAGCATAACCGGTTGACCACTCTTTGTAGATACAAGCGACCAACTAAAAATTACCTGATCTTCTTTATCGTGGATAGTCTGTGTCACATTACAGATCCCTTGCTTCAGCACCCGATTTTCATCGCAAATCAAAGTCCAATAATTAAATTGCATAATAACCCGACGCGTTTCACCAGGCTTCCCACGCGGAACAGATAACCGTGGCGGATGCACTGTGTAAATATTATCTTTTTCATCAGCAAAACCTACACTATTGCTCAGCAAAATAAAGATAAACAAAAAGCTTGCGGTGATATTCCAATTTTTTGACATCATCCTATTTCTAGTCCCTTTTCGAATCACAACAAACGGCAACTACTTTAGTCGCACACTCTTAGAAAAAACCTGAATTATCTAGCGTAATATTATTCATGAAAAATAATTGTATGGTATCGTCCTTGATAAAACCTATACCGATATATAGTGAATAACTGTACAACACCACCTCCCATCATTGTCGCGTTCATATCTGATAAATTATGGGCGATACAGTGATTCAAAGCCCCTCCCTCATACAGCATATAATTTTTATAATAAATTCTCCGGAGATAAATTAAGACCATATCAGAAAAATATGCCTGTGCACTGACAGGAAACTGGCGGTGCATCCCGAAATTATCACCAAAAGCGAAAGATGCATCCCAGAATAATTTCCAATTATCTAAAAAATAAAGAAGACGCTACGCCTCTCCCCCAAAGAAGCCACCTTATACTCCGAACTAAAAAAATTAAAAGCACGTACCGCTTTAACGAGGAGGTCATTTTTTGCCTAAATGAGCCCTATTGCCGGCAAATTTCCTTATGCATACAATATATGGGTGGAAATAAGACTCTTCAGCCCTCTTAAAAGCGTTCCGGGTAATTGAAATATATTTATACTTAAGAAAATCACAAAACGGCCCTCTACAGATGATTCCCGAGCTGCACGAACCAGCCTCCACATGCTCCCTTTCCGCCAGCCTTTTCTCCCGATAAGAAATCAGATACAAATCCAAGATTTGCGATATTGTGCTAATCTCTTTCGTCAATTCAATGACATACTTATTTCGGCTCCCAAACTCCAATAACCACTACTACCAATTACGAAAAAATTAGAGAAAAACTTTTCACTTGTACGAGCATAACTAGCACCAACAGTAAGAGCAGACTGGCTGCGTCGTACACTATCATTAAATGCAACGCTCATCTTTCTATGTGCGCTATTGCAACGCAAATTAGCTACTGCCGAGTTCATTGCCGCAGCTTGTTTAACCTCTTTTTTCGTGACAATGTTGGCGTAACTTAAAGAACCAAATTTCGCCTCAAGGTAGCCTTTAATCTGAGCTTCAGTCTCACAAAAAGCTTCTGCTGCGTTTTTAGTCCTATTTTTCTCGACGTCCTACAGTGCCTCATTGATGTATTGTCTTATCTGTTTAGACAATTTTTTACCGCGATTTCAATATATTCAGGGGCTCCTTCACCGTTCACCTGGGTATTTCTATTCACCCTCCCTTTGCCTGCAGTACATTAGCATCCCTGGTCTCAAAACTGCCTTGACCGGTTTCATCTAACGCAGCTCTCTTCTCACTGTTTTAAGCCTCTCCATTCGTTTTTGACAAAAAAAATTCTGTTCTTTTTAGAGAACTGTCCATAGCAAAAATTAAAGAAATGCGCAAAATACCGCCATTACGGCTCTGGATGAAGCTACTTTAACCAAAGTAAACGATAAGAAAAGCGAGGATAATTCGCGTCACTTCCCTTAAGAAGAGCATGATAACAAATTATCCAATAGACAAAACTTAAAAAAATAAATTTAAAACATAAAAAAAACACATTTTGAGATCAAAAGCGGGCGTGTTGTTTTTTTGTGGGTTGTGTTTTTAATCAGTAAAAGGGAGACGTTTAGTTTCGCTCGAGGTGGTTGTGTGAGTGAAAAAGAAAGAAAGAGGATATTTTTCTCTTCTGTTTTTGTGGTTGTTTCTTTTTAGGTTGGTATTATTTGCGTGCTTTTTTGGTGTGAGTTGTGCGGCGGGTGTATTGCAGAAAATTAAGACGCGTAGGGAGGGAACTGTTGGTTTCTCTTTTGTCCCTACGCGTCTGATGTGTGTATCGCCGTCCTGACTAATCTAGGATGATGTTCAGGCCTGCGCCGACGCCCCAGTGGCCGCCAGAGGTGGTGACCGATATGTTAGGCCGGATGTTTCCGTCTTCGGAAGTGTAGCCCATACCGAAGGCGAATGCGGATTGGCCGCGCCATACACCGCTACCGAAGGCAATGCTTGTTTTTCCGGGAGGTGTTTCACCGTAACGGAGGCTGGCCATTGCTATGCCGATTGCTGCGGCTTGTTTCGCCTCTTGTTTGGCTTCTTCGATGCCGTAGCTTAGAGCGTTGAATTTGAAGTCGGTGTAGCTGTTAGCTTGGGCAACGGACTCTTCTACAGCGCTCTTTATCTTTTCGTCAGTGTATTTCTTTGAGTTGTCGAAAACGAGATCTAGTTCTTTTTTCAACACTCCACCGTTTATGGCGTCTTTCGAGCCTTCTTCGACTCTACCATCGGCGACGTTCTCAATCATAACAGGTTCTCCGTCACGAGCTCCTTCTAAGACGATTTTCTTTTTACCATCCTCGTCCGTTGTATATTGAACGATGTTGCCGAGTTTTACGCCGTCAACGTCGATATTGTTGACTTTATTTTCAAGCGCGTTGATGTTTTGCTCCATATTCTGCTGAATTTCAGCGATCTGCCCGCCGTTCACAGCATCTGTCGAATCTTTCTCGATTTTACCATCTGCTACATTGGTAATTTTACCGTCCTTACCATCATGAGTCGCGTCGTAGGCACCTTTACCCTCATTCCAACTCAAAACATTATCAGCTAAAACCGGCTTTTCGTTTACAGACGGCGCTCCACCTCCGTTACCAGACGATGAGCCACCTCCGTTTCCGGACGACGAGCCACCTCCGTTGCCAGACGATGAGCCACCTCCGTTGCCGGATGATGAGCCACCTCCGTTGCCAGACGATGAGCCATCTCCGTTGCCGGATGACGAGCCACCTCCGTTGCCAGACGATGAGCCACCTCCGTTGCCGGATGACGATCCACCTTCGTTGCCAGACGATGAGCCACCTCCGTTGCCGGATGACGATCCACCTTCGTTGCCAGACGATGAGCCACCTCCGTTTCCGGACGATGAGCCACCTCCGTTGCCAGACGATGAGCCACCTCCGTTGCCAGACGATGAGCCATCTCCGTTTCCAGACGACGAGCCACCTCCGTTGCCAGACGATGAGCCACCTCCGTTGCCGGATGACGATCCACCTCCGTTGCCAGACGATGAGCCACCTCCGTTGCCGGATGACGATCCACCTCCGTTGCCAGATGACGCTCCACCTCCGTTGCCAGACGATGAGCCACCTCCGTTGCCGGATGACGATCCACCTTCGTTGCCAGATGATGAGCCACCTCCGTTGCCGGATGACGATCCACCTCCGTTTCCAGATGATGAGCCACCTCCGTTTCCAGACGACGAGCCACCTCCGTTGCCGGATGACGATCCACCTCCGTTTCCAGATGACGAGCCACCTCCGTTGCCGGACGACGAGCCATCTACAGGCGACGATCCACCTCCGTTTCCAGATGATGAGCCACCTCCGTTTCCGGACGACGAGCCATCTACAGGTGACGATCCACCTCCGTTTCCAGATGATGAGCCACCTCCGTTTCCGGACGACGAGCCATCTACAGGCGACGATCCACCTCCGTTTCCAGATGATGAGCCACCTCCGTTTCCGGACGACGAGCCACCTACAGGTGACGATCCACCTCCGTTTCCAGATGATGAGCCACCTCCGTTTCCGGACGACGAGCCATCTACAGGCGACGATCCACCTCCGTTTCCAGATGATGAGCCACCTGCATTTTGCATCCCATTAAGGCGGTTATTTAGATCTTCCAAACTCTCGTTAACTCCGCCAAAAGCTTCTGCAACACTAGCGTAGTCTTTTAAGGAAATCTCACCATTGGCATTAAATTGTAAAACCTTGAAAACCGGATTATTCCATTGGCCATTATCATAGCCCGCATTAGGACTGAGATAATGAGCAAATTCCTGACGCGTTTCGTAGAGTTGTTTTCCTGTTATGGCGTCTGTGGAATCAGCAGAAATGCTCCCATCCAAAAGTTTCGTCAGTTTTTCCTTTTCTCGGACTCCTTCACTATTTTTATGAAGCGCGACAAATGCACCCTCGTCGTTATCCCACAACAAAGCGCTTTCTGTAACGTGTCCTAAAATATTATCCTCAATTCCACCTATATTTTCACTAAATTCTTCCTTAATTTTATCGAAAGATTCATCGACAGCGGCAAGCGTATCACCAATGCTCTGGTGTTTTTCGCCTTGAATCTCGTAAACCGGCCCTGTACCTGCAGTAATATCAGCTCCACCGCCTAAATATTCAGAAACCTGCTTATTATATGCGAAGATTTGCGAACCGTTTACCGCGTCAGTCGACTTCTCGGAAATATCTCCCCCAGCTACACCGGAGAGGATCCGTGCATTTTCACCAGCACCAATATAGACCTTAGAAAGCTTGCTTTTCTTGCCAATAGTAATGCGGTCATTAGCTTCATCTTCCTGAATAAGACTACTCATTGCGCCTTGCTGAAGTTTCGAAATAGAACTGCTCACATCCGCCAGAGCTCCAGCAACTGTGTCGCTTTCCTTTTCAACAACATTACCCTCTTCGTCGATGATGCCAACTTTAAAGGTAGGATCAGCTGTCCAGACCCCCTGCTCATATTGTGCACCACCGCCAAGATAAGCAGCAAGCTTAGTACCCAAATGGTGAAGCTGACTTCCCGTTATAGCTTCTGTAGAGTCAGAAGAAACATCCCCATCCTTTAGATACTTTAACGTGCTCTTTTCTGGGGAGCCTCCGCCATGTTTATGAAGCGCGACAAATGCACCCTCGTCGTTATCCCACAACAAAGCGCTTTCTGTAACGTGTCCTAAAATATTATCCTCAATTCCACCTATATTTTCACTAAATTCTTCCTTAATTTTATCGAAAGATTCATCGACAGCGGCAAGCGTATCACCAATGCTCTGGTGTTTTTCGCCTTGAATCTCGTAAACCGGCCCTGTACCTGCAGTAATATCAGCTCCACCGCCTAAATATTCAGAAACCTGCTTATTATATGCAAAGATTTGCGAGCCGTTCACCGCATCAGTCGACCCCTCGGAAATATCTCCTGCAGCTACACCGAGAAGGGTTCGTGCATCGTCACCAGCACCAATATAGACCTTAGAAAGCTTGCTTTCTTTGCCAATAGTAATGCGGTCGTTAGCTTTATCTTCCTGAACGAGACCATTCGTTATCCCTTGCTGAAGATTCGAGATAGAACTGCTTACATCCGCCAGAGCTCCAGCAACCGTGTTGCTTTCCTTTTCAACAACATTACCCTCTTCATCGATGATGCCAACTTTAAAGGTAGGATCAGCTGTCCATACCCCCTGCTCATATTGTGCGCCACCGCCGAGATAAGCAGCAAGCTTAGTACCCAGATGATGAAGCTGACTTCCCGTTATAGCTTCTGTAGAATCAGAAGAAACATCCCCATTCTTTAGATACTTTAACGTGCCCTTTTCTGGGGAGCCTCCGCCATTTTTATGAAGCGCAACGAACGCGTTCTCGCTGTCATCCCATAATAAAGCGTTGTCTGTAACCTGTCCTAAAATTTCATCCTTAATTTCACCTATATTCTCATTGAACTCCTGTTTGATATTATCAAAAGATCTATTAACGGCAGCAAACGCACGATCAACACCTTGGTACCCCTTACCCTGAATCGTATAGCTTGGTGCATTTCCCTTAAGAACGTCAGCCTGACCGCCTAAATATCTATTAATATTATCAGCAATTTCTCCGACATTACCTTGAACCTCTGAAATATCATGTTGAGCATTTTTTACAGCCGTATCCAGATCAATAACTTTTTTATTAACAGTGAAAAGCTGACCACCCGTCACTGCATCGGTAGACCCAGCGACCACTTTTCCTTCTGCTAAACCAGAAAGAACGCGTTTTTGGCCGACAGAACCAATAACATTGATTATATCTGCATTACTTTCTGCACCGATGGTGATAATCTCACCATTTTCTTTAACAAGGGCATTATCTATTGTGTGCTGGAGCCTAGAATTAACGTTCTCTACAGAATTGGCTACATTATGAAAAGCTTCAGCAACGCTCTTGCTTTCCGTTAAAACAAAATTGCCCTTTAGATCGATAATATTAAATCCGAAAGTAGGACCAGTCCATTCGCCTCCCTTATATTGCGCGCCACCACCAAAGAAAGTAGCAAGCTTAGTTCCCATATCATGAAGCTGACTTCCTGTTACGGCTTCCGTGGACGCAGCGGAAATCATCCCTCCCAAAAGATTCGTTATCTTGCTCGGTGTTTTATTTTCTCCATGAGATGCGTCAAATGCCTCTTCTAGATCACTCCACATCAAGGCATCCTTCAACTTGTTCCCAAAGCTATCTATACTTTGGTCAATCTTACCAAGAGAATTACTAACCCCGCCAAAAGCATCCGCAACATTATGATACGAATTACCTTGGACTGTGAAAGTCGGT
Organism: Bartonella australis AUST/NH1; assembly: GCF_000341355.1. NCBI lineage: Bacteria > Pseudomonadati > Pseudomonadota > Alphaproteobacteria > Hyphomicrobiales > Bartonellaceae > Bartonella > Bartonella australis. Next base: position 337,169 of record NC_020300.1, on the reverse strand, counting down.
TCCCTTCCCCCAAGAACATCAGCCTGACCACCTAAATATTTATTAATATTTGTATAAATTGATCCAACATCCTCTCGAACTTCTGAAAGACTATTTTGGGTATCTGTTATAGTCGCGTCCAGATCACTAACGTTCTTGTTAACAACGTAAAGCTGACTACCCGTCACTGCATCATTAGAGTCAGAAGAAACCCTTCCTTCTTCTAAGCCAGAAAGAACCATCCTATTGCCATCCTTGCCAGCAACATTGATTGCCCTTGCGCTGCTTTTCGCACCAATAGTGATAATCCCTTCATCTTCTGCAACAAGGAAGTTTCCTACCCCACGCTCACTCTTGGTCTCGGCTTCATGGCTAATATTTTTGAAAGAATCGCTCACATGTTTTAGAGCTCCAGCAACCGTCTTACTTTCCTTAGAAATAATATTGCCTTCCGAGTCAACAACATCAACCGTAAAAGTAGGGGAAGTCCATCGGCCGTTCTTATAGTTCGCACCACCACCAAAATAAGCGGCAATCTGATTGCTCATAGAATAGAGTTGGTTTCCTGTTATGGCGTCCGATGAACCCGCGGAAATATCCCCGTCCAAAAGTTTCGTCAATTTGCCGTTACCACTGCTATTACGAGACGCGATAAATGCTCCTTCGTCATCGCTCCAAAACAGAGTATTTTGCAAAATATTGCCGGAAATTTTCTTATCAAGTTTCTTTATCTCGTCAGAAAACTTCACGCCTATATCATCGAAAGCAACGTCAACAGCTTTAAATGCAGAACCAACATCATGATATATCTCCTGCTGAATATAGTAACTTGGTTGTATATCATCAGCAACACGAGCGCCACCGCCTAAATATTTTGATACAATTTTAGCGTAATCACCGAGGTTGTCTTGAATTTCTGATAGACCTCCGTGAATATCTACCATATCACCCTGTATTTTTTTGATGTTCTGATCGACTACAAAGAGCTGACCGCCCGTTACTGCATCGGTGGACCCAAAAAGCACTTTTCCGTCTGCTAAACCAGAAAGAACGCGTTTTTGGCCATTACTACCAATAACATTGATTGCATTTGCAGTACTTTGCGCGCCAACAGTGATAACTCCTTTGTCTTCTTTAACAAGGGCATTATCTATTTCGTGTTTAAACCCGTTCCTAATATTTTCGAGAGAACCACCTACATCTGCTAAAGCACCAGCGACTGTATCATACTCTTTTTCGCTAATATCACCGTCTTTACCGACAGTGTGTATCTTGAAGCTAGGGTCAGTCCATTTGCCTTTCCTATCATATCCCGCTTTACCATCAAGATAATGAGCAAATTCTTGACGCGTGTCATAGAGCTGACCTCCTGTTATAGCTTCTGTGGACGTAGCAGAAATATCTCCACCCAAAAGATGCTTAATCTTGCTCGATGTTTTACCATCTCCGTGAGATGCGACAAAGGCACCTTCTTCATCACTCCACATCAAAGCATTCTTTGAAAGATCGCCAGTAACGTTATTTGTAATCTGCGCTACCTCAGTCTTAACGTCATTTATATCCCCCTTAATTTCACCGAGAGAATGATCAACCTTACCAAAAGCATCTGCAACATTATGATATGAATTACCTTGAACTTTAAAAGTCGGTTCCCTTCCCCCAAGAACATCAGCCTGACCGCCTAAATATTTATTAATATTAGCAGCAATTGCTCCGACATTATCTTGAACTTCTAAAAGGTCACCTTGAGCATTTGTTATAGTCGTACCCAGACCAGCAACTTTTTGTTCAACAGTGAAAAGCTGACCGCCCGTTACTGCATCGGTAGACCCGGCAAGCACTTTCCCGTCTGCTAAACCAGAAAGAACGCGTTTTTGGCCATTACTACCAATAACATTGACTGCATTTGCAGTACTTTGCGCGCCAACAGTGATAACTCCTTTGTCTTCTTTAACAAGGGCATTATCTATTTCATGCTGGAATTCATAATGAACATTCTCTACAGAACTGGCTACATTCTGTAAAGCTTCAGCAACCGTCTCGCTTTTCTTTAAAACAAGATTGCCGCTTCCATCAATAACATTAAATCCGAAAGTAGGACCGGTCCATTCGCCTTCCTTATATTGCGCGCCACCACCAAGGTAAGTAGCAAGCTTAGTTCCCATATCATGAAGCTGACTTCCTGCTACGGCTTCCGTAGACTCAGCGGAAATCTTCCCACCCAAAAGATTCGTTATCTTGCTCGGTGTTTTATTTTCTCCGTGAGATGCGACAAAGGCACCTTCTATATCATCCCACATTAAGGCATTCTGTAAAACATTGCCGGTAATATTATTTGTAACGTCTGTTAGCTTATTCTCAACGTCACTTATATTTCCTTTAAGCTCACCGAGAGAACGATCAACCTTACCAAAAGCATCTGCAACATTATGATATGAATTACCTTGAACTTTAAAAGTCGGTTCCCTTCCCCCAAGAACATCAGCCTGACCGCCTAAATATTTATTAATATTAGCAGCAATTGCTCCGACATTATCTTGAACTTCTAAAAGGTCACCTTGAGTATTTGTTATAGTCGTACCCAAATTAGCGACTTTTTTGTCAACAGTGAAAAGCTGACCACCCGTCACTGCATCGGTAGACCCAGCGAGCACTTTCCCGTCTGCTAAACCAGAAAGAACGCGTTTTTGGCCGACAGAACCAATAACATTGATTATATCTGCATTACTTTCTGCACCGATGGTGATAACCCCACCATTTTCTTTAACAAGGGCATTATCTATTGTGTGCTGGAGCCTAGAATTAACGTTCTCTACAGAATTGGCTACATTATGAAAAGCTTCAGTAACGCTCTTGTTTTCCGTTAAAACAAAATTGCCCTTTAGATCGATAATATTAAATCCGAAAGTAGGACCAGTCCATTCGCCTCCCTTATATTGCGCGCCACCACCAAGGAAAGTAGCAAGCTTAGTTCCCATATCATGAAGCTGACTTCCTGTTACGGCTTCCGTGGACGCAGCGGAAATCATCCCTCCCAAAAGATTCGTTATCTTGCTCGGTGTTTTATTTTCTCCATGAGATGCGTCAAATGCCTCTTCTAGATCACTCCACATCAAGGCACCCTGCAACATATTGCTGGTAATATTGGTAACGTTACTTGTAATCTGCGTTACCTCAGTCTTAACTTCGCTTATGCTACCTTCAAGATTACCAAGAGACGTACTAACCTTACCAAAAGCATCCGCAACATTATGATACGAATTACCTTGAACTGTGAAAGTCGGTGCTTCTCCTTCAAGAACATCAGCTCGACCGCCTAAATATTTATTAATATTGGCAGCAATTGCTCCGACATTATCTTGAACTTCTAAAAGGTCACCTTGAGCGTTTGTTATAGTTGCGCCCAAATTAGCGACTTTTTTGTCAACAGTGAAAAGCTGACCGCCCGTCACTGCATCGGTAGACCCAGCGAGCACTTTTCCTTCTGCTAAACCAGAAAGAACGCGTTTTTGGCCGCCTTTACCAGTGACATTGATTGTATTTGCACCGCTTTGCGCGCCGATGGTGATAACCCCTCTATCTTCTTTAACAAGGGCATTATCTATTTCATACTGAAGTCCATCCCTAATATTTTCGAGAGAACCACCCACATCCGCTAAAGCACCAGCGACTGTATCATACTCTTTTTCATCGATGTCGCCATCTCTGCCAATTGTGCGTATTTTGAAACTAGGATCAGTCCATTGACCTTTCCTATCATATCCTGCTTTACCATCAAGATAATGAGCAAATTCTTGACGCGTATCGTAGAGCTGACCTCCTGTTATAGCGTCTGAAGAGGTAGCAGAAATGTCTCCACCTAAAAGATGCTTAATCTTGCTCGGCGTTTTACCATCTCCGTGAGATGCAGCGAAGGCACCTTCTTCATCACTCCACATCAAAGCATTCTTTGAAAGATTGCCGGTAATATTACTTGCAACGTCCGTTAGCTTGTTCTCAACGTCACTTATATTTCCTTTAAGTTCACCGAGAGAAGTATCAACCTTACCAAAAGCATCCGCAACATTATGAGACGAATTACCTTGAACTGTGAAAGTTGGTGCTTCTCCGCCAAGAACGTCAACCTGACCACCTAAATATTTGTTAATATTGGCGGCAATTGTTCCAACATTGCCTTGAGCATTTTCTACAGCCGTGCCCAAATCAGTAACTTTCTGGTCAACAGTGAAGAGCTGACCGCCCGTTACTGCATCGGTAGACCCAGCGAACACTTTTCCTTCTGCTAAACCAGAAAGAACACGTTTTTGGCCGCCTTGACCGGTAACATTGATTGTGCCTGCACTACTTTGTGCACCGATGGTGATAACCCCACCATTTTCTTTAACAAGGGCATTATCTATTTCATGTTTAAGTCCATCCCTAATATTTTTGAGAGAACCACCCACATCTTCTAAAGCACCAGCGACTGTATCATACTCTTCTTCACCGACGTCGCCATCTCTGCTAATTGTGTGTATTTTGAAACTAGGATCAGTCCATTCGCCTTTTCTATCATATCCTGCCTTGCCATCAAGATAACTAGCAAATTCTTGACGCGTATCGTAGAGCTGAGCTCCCGTTATAGCCTCTGAAGAGGCGGCGGAAACATCTCCGTCCAAAATATGCTTAATCTTGCTCGGTGCTTTACCGTCTCCGTGAGATGCAACAAACGCACCTTCTGAATCATTCCACATCAAGGCATTCTTTGAAAGATTGCCGGTAATATTATTTGTAGCGTCCGTTAGCTTGTTCTCAACGTCACTTATATTTCCTTTAAGTTCACCGAGAGAAGTATCAACCTTACCAAAAGCATCCGCAACATTATGAGAAGAATTACCCTGAACTGTGAAAGTTGGTGCTTCTCCCCCAAGAACATCAGCCTGACCGCCTAAATATTTGTTAATATTGGCGGCAATTGTTCCAACATTGCCTTGAGCATTTTCTACAGCCGTGCCCAAATCAGTAACTTTCTGGTCAACAGTGAAAAGCTGACCGCCCGTTACTGCATCGGTAGACCCAGCGAGCACTTTTCCTTCCTCTAAACCAGAAAGAATGCGTTTTTGGCCGCCTTGACCGGTAACATTGATTGTGCCTGCACTACTTTGCGCGCCGACGGTGATGACCCCACTGTCTTCTTTCACAAGGGCATTATCTATTTCATGCTGAAGTCCATCCCTAATATTTTTGAGAGAACCACCCACATCCGCTAAAGCACCGGCGACTGTATCATACTCTTCTTCACCGACATCGCCATCTCTGCCAATTGTGTGTATTTTGAAACTAGGATCAGTCCATTCGCCTTTTCTATCATATCCTGCTTTACCATCAAGATAATGAGCAAATTCTTGATGCGTATCGTAAAGCTGCCCCCCCGTTACAGCGTCTGAAGAGGCGGCAGAAACATCTCCGTCCAAAACATGCTTAATCTTGCTCGGTGCTTTACCGTCTCCGTGAGATGCAACAAATGCACTTTCTTCATCGCTCCACATCAAAGCATTCTTTGAAATATTGCCGGTAATATTATTTGTAGCGTCCGTTAGCTTGTTCTCAACGTCACTTATATTTCCTTTAAGTTCACCGAGAGAAGTATCAACCTTACCAAAAGCATCCGCAACATTATGAGACGAATTACCTTGAACTGTGAAAGTTGGTGCTTCTCCGCCAAGAATGTCAGCCTGACCACCTAAATATTTATTAATATTGGTAGCAATTGTTCCAACATTACCTTTAACCTCTGAAAGGTCACCTTGAGTATTTGTTATAGTCGTACCCAGATCAGCAACTTTTTTGTCAACAGTGAAAAGCTGACCGCCCGTCACTGCATCGGTAGACCCAGCGAGCACTTTTCCGTCTGCTAAACCAGAAAGAACGCGTTTTTGGCCGCCTTGACCGGTAACATTGATTGTGCCTGCACTACTTTGTGCACCGATGGTGATAACCCCACTGTCTTCTTTCACAAGGGCATTATCTATTTCATGCTGAAGTCCATCCCTAATATTTTTGAGAGAACCACCCACATCCGCTAAAGCACCGGCGACTGTATCATACTCTTCTTCACCGACATCGCCATCTCTGCCAATTGTGTGTATTTTGAAACTAGGATCAGTCCATTGACCTTTTCTATCATATCCTGCTTTTCCATCAAGATAATGAGCAAATTCTTGATGCGTATCGTAAAGCTGCCCCCCCGTTACAGCGTCTGAAGAGGCGGCAGAAACATCTCCGTCCAAAACATGCTTAATCTTGCTCGGTGCTTTACCGTCTCCGTGAGATGCAACAAATGCACTTTCTTCATCGCTCCACATCAAAGCATTCTTTGAAATATTGCCGGTAATATTATTTGTAGCGTCCGTTAGCTTGTTCTCAACGTCACTTATATTTCCTTTAAGTTCACCGAGAGAAGTATCAACCTTACCAAAAGCATCCGCAACATTATGAGACGAATTACCTTGAACTGTGAAAGTTGGCGCTTCTCCGCCAAGAATGTCAGCCTGACCACCTAAATATTTATTAATATTGGTAGCAATTGTTCCAACATTACCTTTAACCTCTGAAAGGTCATCTTGAGTATTTGTTATAGTCGTACCTAGATCAGCAACTTTTTTGTCAACAGTGAAAAGCTGACCGCCTGTTACTGCATCGGTAGATTCAGCAGAGATTTGACCTTCCCCTAAACCAGAAAGAATTCGTTTTTGGCCGCTTTTACCAGTGACACTGATTGTACTTGCACCGCTTTGCGCGCCTATGGTGATAACCCCACCATTTTCTTTAACAAGGGCATTATCTATTTCATACTGAAGTCCATCCCTAATATTTTTGAGAGAACCACCCACATCTGCTAAAGCACCAGCGACTGTATCATACTCTTCTTCACCGACGTCGCCATCTCTGCCAATTGTGCGTATTTTGAAACTAGGATCAGTCCATTGACCTTTCCTATCATATCCTGCTTTACCGTCAAGATAACTAGCAAATTCTTGACGCGTATCGTAGAGCTGACCTCCCGTTATGGCATCTGAAGAGGTAGTAGAAATATCTCCGTCCAAAACATGCTTAATTTTGGTCGGCGTTTTATCTCCTCCGTGAAATGCAACAAATGCACTTTCTTCATCGCTCCACATCAAGGCATTCTTTGAAATATTACTGGTAATATTATTCGTAATGTCTGTTACATCGCGTCTAACATCATTTAGATCTCCCTTAATTTCGCCGAGAGAATGATCGACCTTACCAAAAGCATCCGCGACATTATGAGACGAATTACCTTGAACTGTGAAAGTTGGTTCTGCTCCCCCAAGAATGTCAGCCTGACCACCTAAATATTTATTAATATTGGCAGCAATTGTTCCAACATTACCTTGAGCATTTTCTACAGCCGTGCCTAGACCAGCGACTTTCTGGTCGACAGTGTGAAGCTGACCACCTGTCACTGCATCGGTAGATCCAGCAGAGATTTGCCCTTCCCCTAAACCAGAAAGAACGCGTTTTTGGCCGCCTTGACCGATAACATTGATCGTGCCTGCACTACTTTGTGCACCTACGGTGATAACTCCACTGTCTTCTTTAACAAGAGCATTATCTATTTCGTGTTTAAGTCCATCCCTAATATTTTTGAGGGAACCACCTACATCTGCTAAAGCACCAGCGACTGTATCATAATCTTTTTCACCAATATCGCCGTCTTCGCTAATTGTACGTATTTTGAAACTAGGATCAGTCCATTCGCCTTTTCTATCATATCCTGCTTTACCATCAAGATAACGAGCAATTTTTTGACGCGTATCGTAGAGCTGGCCTCCCGTTATAGCTTCTGAAGACTCAGCGGAAATGTCTCCGTCCAAAATATGCTTAATCTTGCTCGGTGTTTTACTGTCTCCGTGAGATGCAACAAATGCGCCTTCTGAATCATTCCACATCAAAGCATTCTTTGAAAGATTGCCGGTAACAGTATTTGTGATATTCGTTACATCGTTCTTAACGTCATTTATACTTCCTTTAAGTTCACCGAGAGAAGTATCAACCTTACCAAAAGCATCTGCAACATTATGCGCGCGCTCACTCTGAATCGTAAAATTCAGCTCTGTTCCTTCAAGAACATTGGCGCCACCGCCTAAATATTTATTAATATTTTCATTAATTTTGTCTGCTTTATTGTCGACTTTCCAAAGCTGAGCGCCACTCACTGCGTAGGTGGAATTTTCTTCAAGTGCTTCACCCTTCACACCGACAATCGCCCGTGTTCTTTTTCCCTCACCAGAAACGTCGATTTTGGTGCTTTCGCCTTCTGCACCGATGGTAATCGTCTTCGTATTTAAGTTATCTTTAACGAGACCAGTTTCCCCTTTTTCAATTTTACTAACAACAGTATCAATTTTACTGAAGGCGTCTGCTACATTTGTTGTTTGTTGCCCGTGAACCTCGAAAGTAGGATTAGTCCATGAATCACCATCCGAGTTATACCCCGCTTTACCATCAAGATAATGAGCAAATTCTTGGCGAGTCTTGTAGAGTTGTTTTCCTGTTACGGCTTCTGTAGAGTCAGAAGCAATTTTTCCGTCCTTAATATATCTAATAGTGCTTGGCGTTTTATCTCCATCTCCTCCATGAGACGCAGAAAACACTCCCTCATTCTGGTCCCACATCAAGGAATTCTTCAAGATATTGTTGGTAACAGTATTTGTAACCTGCGCTACCTCAGTCTTAACTCCATTTATATTTCCTTCAAGACCATCGAGAGACGTGCCGACCTTATTAAAAGCCTCTGCTACACTATGCACGCTTTCACTCTGAATCGTAAAATTCGGCTCTGTTCCTTCGAGAATATCGGCACCACCACCTAAATATTTATTAATATTTTTATTAATTTTGCTTGCCTTATCATCGACTTTCCAAAGCTGAGCGCCACTTACTGCGTAGGTGGAATTTTCTGTAAGCTCCTCTCCTTTCACACCGGAAATGGCCCGCGTAATTTTTCCTTTACCAGAAACGTCGATCTTGGTGCTTCCACTTTCTGCACCAATGGTAATCGTCTGAGCACCTAAGTCATCCCTAACGAGGCCGGTCTCTCCTTTTTCAATTTTACTAACAACAGCATCAATTTTGTTGAAAGCATCTGCAACGCTCTCCGCCTTTTGCCCATGCACCTCAAAATTAGGATTAGTCCATGAATCACCGTCCGAGTTATACCCCGCTTTACCATCAAGATAATGAGCAAATTCTTTACGCGTGTCGTAAAGCTGTTTTCCTGTTATGGCTTCTGTAGAATCAGCAGCAATTTTTCCACCCTTAATATATCTAATGACACTTGCTGTTTTCTCTTCTCCATGAGATGCAACAAATGCATCTTCTGAAGTATTCCACAATATGGTATTCTTCAAAATTCCGCCGGCGACATTATTTGTGATGTCCGCTATATCGTTCTTAACGCTAATTATACTTTGGTTAAGTTCACCGAGAGAAGTATCAACCTTACCAAAAGCATCTGCAACATTATGCGCGCGCTCACTCTGAATCGTAAAATTCAGCTCTGTTCCTTCAAGAACATTGGCGCCACCGCCTAAATATTTATTAATATTTTCATTAATTTTGTCTGCTTTATTGTCGACTTTCCAAAGCTGAGCGCCACTCACTGCGTAGGTGGAATTTTCTTCAAGTGCTTCACCCTTCACACCGACAATCGCCCGTGTTCTTTTTCCCTCACCAGAAACGTCGATTTTGGCGCTTTCGCTTTCTACGCCAATAGTAATCGTCTTCGTATTTAAGTTATCTCTAACGAGACCAGTTTCCCCTTTTTCAATTTTACTAACGACAGCATCAATCTTACTGAAAGCATCTGCTACATTTGTCGCTTGTTGCCCGTGAACCTCAAAAGTAGGATTAGTCCATGAATCATCATCCGAGTTATACCCCGCTTTACCATCAAGATAATGAGCAAATTCTTGGCGAGTCTTGTAGAGTTGTTTTCCTGTTACGGCTTCTGTAGAGTCAGAAGCAATTTTTCCGTCCTTAATATGTCTGATGACGCTTGCTGTTTTCTCTTCTCCATGAGATGCAGAAAATACCCCCTCGCCTTGATCCCACATCAAGGAATTCTTCGAGATATTGTTGGTAATATTATTCTCAACCTGCGCTACCTCAGCCTTAACTCCATTTATATTTCCTTCAAGACTACCAAGAGACGTGCCGACCTTATTAAAAGCCTCTGCTACACTATGCGCGCTTTCACTCTGAATCGTAAAATTCGGCTCTGTTCCTTCGAGAACATCGGCACCACCACCTAAATATTTATTAATATTTTTATTAATTTTGCTTGCCTTATCATCGACTTTCCAAAGCTGAGCACCACTGACTGCATAGGTGGAATTTTCTGTAAGTTCCTCTCCTTTCACACCGGAAATGACCCGCGTGATTTTTCCTTTACCAGAAACGTCGATCTTGGTGCTTCCACTTTCTGCACCAATGGTAATCGTCTGAGCACCTAAGTCATCCCTAACGAGGCCGGTCTCTCCTTTTTCAATTTTACTAACAGCAGCATCAATCTTGCTGAAAGCATCTGAAACGCTCTCCGCCTTTTGCCCATGAACCTCAAAACTAGGATTAGTCCATGAATCACCGTCCGAGTCATACCCCGCTTTACCATCAAGATAATGAGCAAATTCTTTACGCGTTTCGTAGAGTTGCTTTCCTGTTATGGCTTGCGTAGACGTAGCGGAAATCGATCCGTCAGTAAGACCAGAAACGGTTCGTGTAATGCCCCCACTACCAGAAACGTCGATCTTGGCGCTTTCACTTTTTGCACCAATCGTAATAAGACTCCCATTGTCAACTAAAAGTGACCATCCCTTTCCAGCATCTTGTACTAGCTCACTCAATTCTTTCAACTGTGCAATATTGACTGCGTCAGTATCTTGAGAACCAGCAGCCACTCCTGTGATCTGCCGTGTTATACCCTTGCCAACATTACCAATACTCAGCGCGCCTGAAGTGCTTTTCCAAGCAGAATCCTGCTTTAATGAATCAGCTTCTGTTTTAGGATCATAACCTTGAATGCCAGCTGCAGTCACAGCTGCAGATGAGCTCCCCAAAGCGACACCATTCTCCACGCTTACCTGCGCGTCTCCACCAAAGGCAATCCCGCCATCAGCACCGCTTAAAACTTCAGCTTTTTTACCTAAAGCAACAGAGGCTGAAGCGCGCGCGGCCGAAGACTCACCAACTGCAACTGAACTATCAGCCTCAGATAATGCGCCGTTACCTGCAGCAAGCGCAGAATCAGCCTTAACATTTGCTCCTATACCTACAGCAACACTATTTTTACCGGTTACTTTCGAAAGTCCGCCGACAGAAACAGAGGATTCACCTGATGCCTCCGATCCTATACCGAAAGCGATACTCGCCGTCCCACTCGCAAGAGCAGAAACACCGAAGGCTTGCGCCCCTCCAGCCAGTGTCGTAGCACCCGCACCAAATGCCGTAGAATAGTTACCTGATGCATAAGCTCCACAACCTGTGACAAAAGAATACACACCATAAGCAGTAGGTAAGTTATTCGTAGCGCCCCCAGTAAGCTGCCCCATATAACCACCATTGGTACTCGTCGTACCATTACCGGTCCAATCAACCCGATGATCCGTGGTACCATAGGGGTTGCGGTTGTTATATTTTTGATTTTCAATAAATCTTTTATATTCTTCTTCCGGAGTTATGACCCTGCCCCCTGTAGCGCCTGGCCCGCCACGTCCCGTAACCACGTCCACACCACAATAATCATCATCGCCAGCAAAAACAATACTTCCGTGGCTCCCTCTCGGATAGTCAACACCCGTACCATTTGTGCTTCTAATAAGCGCCCCCGTTATAGACACATTAGCAGCAAAAACTGGCGAAACGCTCGATAAAAGCGCGGCCATCGCAGTTCCGAGCGAAACTGCTTTAACCAAAGGCAAGTGACAAGAAAAACGAAGACTATTCGAATCACTCCTCTGTGAGGTCGCGTATAATTTTTTCATGATAAATTCTCCAAATAAAATTCAAAAAAAAACAAATTTAAGACATATAAAAAACACATTTAAACGCTAGAGGTCATTCAGGGCTCGAGCGTGAAATATTCGTAGGGGGGTTTGGGTCGTGCAAAAGGCCGGGAACAAAAAGGCCAAGGATGGAAGGTTTGTGTTTTTTTCATTCATTTGTCCTGTGTCTTATTTACTTCTTTAGTTTGCCCCCTAGATTAAGGGGTAGAAGGTACGTTGTTTCGTGAAATCAGTGTGTCTTTGTTTAAAATGTTGAGTGTTTGGCGTTTTTGTATTCGTTTTGAGGGAGGTGTCGTTTCTGCGATTGATCTGTGATTAAGGAACAAAGAGAGGTTACCGCGCATCTCTAAGGGGTGCGGTGTGTGTTCGATTCGGGTCGGACGTTGGTGCTTTTTTTGCACAGGGTGTTTGTGTGTGTCGCGTGAAAAGCGATAAAATGTGGTATCCGGGTGCATTTCGTCCGTCTTTGCCTTGAGTTTTTCCTTTTTCTTGGAGTATTCCCCCCACGATTTTTGGCGTGCTTGTTTTAGCGCGCTTTTTGGCGTGTCGTCATCGTGTATAACTATATAAAGAAAATAGCAAGAGCGAAGATGATTTTTTTTGGCTGTATTAATGTACTCTAGATGAAGAAGCGAGCGTATTGCTACAGTGTAAAGCTTTTTAAAATTGTTTTTTTGTTATGCAATATCGTTTTTTTTGCGCGTTATATTAAAGGGAGTGTACCAGGTAGGATGGTTTTTACAAAAAACCCGCCCCTGCCTCATTGAGACAAGGGCGGCTATGGAGCTCGTGTGACTTTGAAATTCTTAGCTAATTCAATGTGATGCTTATTCCGCCTCCCACACCCCACTGACCTCCAGCGCTAGTCGCGGATACATTAGAGTGGAACTTTCCGTCTTCAGATGTATAACCTGCACCAAAGGCGAACGCAGATTGGCCGTGCCATAAACCGCCGCCAAACGCTACGCTTAATTTTCCAGGGACATCATTGTAGCGCAAATTCGCCACGGCTAAACCGACCGCTGCTGCTTGTCTCGCTTCTTTCCGCGTCTCTTCGAGGCCGTAATTCAAAGCGTTAAATTTCATATCAGTGTAGCTCTTAGCCTGAGTGATAGCACTACTAATAGCTTGATCAGTATACTGTTTCGTATTATCGAATACGATACCCATCTGTTGTTTCAACTGTCCACCGTTTACTGCTTGCCTCGAACCTACTTCAATTTCACCATCTTTTACATTGTCAATCAAAACAGGTTCGCCTTCCTTGGCCCCTTCTAAAACGACTTTCTTATTTCCATCTTGATCTTTTTCATATTTGACAATACCCCCAAGATTTATGCCATCTCCAATTTCAATATTATCAACTTGATCTTTAAGTTTGCTGATCTTTTTATCAACCTCCGAAAGCTGCCCGCCATTCACGGCTTCTTTCGAACCTTCCGCGACTCTGCCATCCGCAACATTGATGATCTTATTTGCTTGACCTCCACGACCTGCATCATAAACCTTTGCATCCTCGTCCCAACTTAAACCATCATTTGCTTTATTTTCAATTTCATTAAGACGATTATTCATATTTTTTAAACTATGATTGACCCCACTAAAAGCACCAGCAACACTATAATAAGTTGCATCAGCAGCAGAGCCATTAGCACTCAGAGTAGTGACTACAAATTCAGGGTCGGTCCATTGACCGTTATTATACGCAGCGCCACCGCCTAAATAAGTAGCAATCTGACTGCCCATAGATTGGAGCTGTTTTCCCGTTATAGCTTCCGTAGAGGTAGCAGAAATTTCCCCGTCTGCAACGCCAGAAATAGTTCGCTCAGCCCCGTTTTTGTTGGTGATATCAATTTTCGTACCAGATACGTTCTTACCAATAGTTATAACATTCGCCCCTGCATCCTGCTGGACAAGACTATTGTCCGACACATCAGCAATCTTATTATAAATATCCGTAAGAGAAGCATCAACACTGTCGAACGCCTCGCCAACATTATCGTACCCCTCACCCTGAATAGTATAAAGTGGCGCTACACCGGTGAATACATTGGCACCACCGCCGAAATATTTCGATATATTGCTAGAAATTCCAGAAAGCTGTGCAAAATTAACCGCATCGTTGCCGTTAACACCATCCGCTACTCCTGTGATCTTTTTATTTCCAGCAAAAATACCGCCCTCAGTCATATTCGGGCCTCCAGTAATCATAAAGCCGGCATTACTCATACTGCTTAATCCTGTCTCAACACGACCCACTTTAATATACTCAGCTAAATCAAACGTCATGGTGGTTGTATCACCGACTGTAGTTTTTGTGACCTGTATATTGCTTCCGGTAGCATCCCCCCTGTCTTTACCAGAGAAATTTACAGTACCTCCCGGAGCAATAGGACCGCTATCTGCACCACTAGCAGAAATATTCCATCCTCCATCTACCTGCGCCTTCAGCTCGTTTAGCTGCGCGAAATTAACCGCATCGTCGTTGTTAACGCCGTCTGCCACTCCTGTGATCTTATTTGCTTGACCGCCACGACCCGCATCATAAGCCTTTTTATCCTTATTCCAGCTCAAACCATCGTCAAGACGACTATTTATATTTTTTAAACTATTATTGACTCCACCAAAAGCATTAGCAACATTATCATAAGTCGCGTCAGTGGGAGAACCATTAACATCGGGAGTAGTGACTACAAATTTAGGGTTGGTCCATTGGCCGTTATTATACGCAGCGCCACCTCCTAAATAAGCAGCAATCTGAGTGCCCATAGATTGAAGCTGTTTTCCCGTTATAGCTTCCGTAGAGGTGGCAGAAATCGTTCCCTCTGCAACACCAGAAATAGTCCGCTCGGCGCTGTCTTTACTGGTGATATCAATTTTCGTACCAGATACGTTCTTACCAATAGTTATAACATTCGTCCCCGTATCTTGCTGGACAATGCCGTTGCCTGACACATCAGCAATCTTACTATAAATATCCGTAAGAGAAGCATCAACACTGCTGAACGAATCACCAACATTATTGTACTTATTACCCTGAACAGTATAAGTCGGTGCAACATCATTAAACATATCCGTACCGCCGCCCAAATAATTTGTCATACTTTGGGCAGCTTGCGCAAGCTTATCCCGAGTCGTGTCTAAAAGCTTATTAATATACTTGGTAGCCTC
Source organism: Bartonella australis AUST/NH1 (assembly GCF_000341355.1). NCBI lineage: Bacteria > Pseudomonadati > Pseudomonadota > Alphaproteobacteria > Hyphomicrobiales > Bartonellaceae > Bartonella > Bartonella australis. Next base: position 321,951 of record NC_020300.1, on the reverse strand, counting down.
ACCTAATTCTGTAACTTTTTGATCGATACCGTAAAGCTGCGCACCATTTACTGCCTCAGTCGAATTTTCGGCGACCTGCCCGTTAGCAATACCAGAAATAACCCGCTTCGCTCCGTCTTTGTTAATAATATCAATCTTAGTACCGGGCACTTCTTTGCCGATCGTGATAAGCTCTTCCTCCTCATTATACTTAATGAGGCTGTCATTTACTATATCAGAAAGCTCACTATTAACTGCAGCGAAAGCTGTAGCGACATCATGATATTCTGCACCTTTAATATAATAAACTGGTGCTGCACCGGTGAGTACATTGGCACTACCACCGAGATATTGCGATATACGTTCAGAAACTTCAGAAAACTGCAAAAAGTTAACCGCATCATTATTGTCAGTACCTTTCGCCACTCCCGTGATTTTTTTGTCTCCAGCGTCAATGCCAGCGGCGATCATACGCGGGCCGTCCGTAATAGTGAGACCATCACTACTTAATCTGCTATTTCCTGTCAGGACAGTATCAATTGCAATATTGCGATCCAAGCTGATTGCTATCTTCGTTACGTCATTCTCCAAAGTTTTCTCGATCCTCAGGTTCTTCTTGTCAGGATTAGCAGAATCAATGGAGAAATCCACAGTGCTCCCAGGATCGATAAGAGACGGACTCTTGCCATCGACAGAAAGCTTCCATCCCTCACCTTGTACTATCATCTCTCTTAGCTCTTGCAGCTGTGCAAAATTAACCGCATCGCTGTCTTTGTCACCCTTCTCGACGCTTGTGATCTTTTTATTTCCGGCATCAATGCCTCCAGAAACCACGCTCGGACCCCCTGTAATAACGAGACCATTATTACTTAAATTGCTACTCCCTGTCGTCACACTACTAACTGTAATATCGTCGGCCAAATCAAACGCCACCGACGCGTAATCCTTATTATCGGCTGCAAGCACAGTTTGTGTGATCTTCAGGTTCTTGTTTCCATCCTTAGAGGGTGTAGCAACGAGCATTAAAGAACGTTCTGGACCAATAATAGTTTCACTGTCGTCATTAACATAAAGACTCCAGCCCCCACTTACCTGCTGTTTCAGCTCGTTTAGCTGTGCAAAATTAACCGCATCGTTGTCGTTAACGCCATCCGCTACTCCTGTGATCTTTTTATTTCCAGCAAAAATACCGCCCTCAGTCATATTCGGGCCCCCAGTAATCATAAAGCCAGCATTACTCATACTGCTTAATCCTGTCTCAACACGACCCACTTTAATATACTCAGCTAAATCAAACGTCATGGTCGTTGTATCACCGACCGTAGTTTTTGTGACCTCTATATTTCTTCCGGTAGTATCCCCCCTGTCTTTACCAGAGAAATCTACAGTACTTCCCGAGGTAACAGGACCGCCATCTGCACCACCAGCAGAAATATTCCATCCTTCATCCACCTGATCCTTCAGCGTCTTCAACTGTGAATAATTAACCGCATCGTTGCCGTCAACGCCATCCGCTACTCCTGTGATCTTTTTATTTCCGGCATCAATGCCGTCAGAAATCACGCTCGGACCCCCTGTAATAACGAGGCCGTCATCACTTAAAGAGCTTTTTCCTGTTGCCACACGGTTAACTACAATACTGTCAGCCAGACCAATTGTTATATTCGTCTTGCCGGCGTTATTATCCACGCTTTTCGTAATCTCTAAGTTTGTGCCTGTGAGATTATCATTATTGATTTTAGCGGAAAAATCCACAGAACCTCCCAGGCCGACGGTGGTACCGTCAACGTCGTCAACAGAAAGCGTCCACCCTTTGCTTGCCAATGCCCTCAGCGCTTTCAACTGCGCAACATTAACCGCATCAGTATCGCCAGTACCAGCAGCTACTCCCGTGATTTGTCTTGTTATCTTACTCTTGGTATTACCGATACTTAGCGCACCAAAAGTACTTCTCCAAGCAAGGTTAGTATCCTGCGAAGCAGCATTTGCCTCAGGATCATAACCCGGAACAAAAGCAGCAGTCTCAGCTTTAGATGTTCTACCCAAAGCAATACCACCATTCGTTAGCACAAATGCGCCCGCACCGATAGCTGTCCCGCCAGCAGCGTCATCTATAATAAAAGATTGCCCACCTATAGCGACAGATTCTTCAGTGCTTACATACACAGATCTACCGATAGCAATCGAATCAGTAGCATCAGGCCCAACATGAGATCTCGCGCCTATAGCGATAGCATTTGCTGTCTCTGCTTGCGCCCCCGTTGTTATACCTTCATCGATTTCTGGCTGAAGCGGAGTAGCACTTCCTATTGCAATAGAACCATCAGCCTTAGACACAGTACTCTTACCTATAGCGACTGCATAATCAGCCGTCGCACTCGATTCAACGCCTATAGCGACACTATTTTTGGCGGTCGCTTTTGCCAGTCCACCAATAGAAAGACTGGATAAGCCCGACGCCTCCGCTCCTACACCTAAAGCGACGCTCGTAGCCCCAGTCGCAAGAGCGGAAACGCCGAAGGCCTGTGCTCCCCCACCATTTGTCGTAGCGCCTGCACCGAACGCCGTTGAATAATTGCCTGCTGCATAAGACCCACATCCAGTCGCAAAAGAATAAATACCATAGGCACTCGGCATAGAATCCTCAATGCCCCCAGTAAGTGTTCCCATATAAGAAGCGTCGTTTTTGGTAACTTGCGTAGTGGTAGTACCATAAGGCGTTTTATTGTCTCCGAACACTTTATTTTCAACGAATCTCTCGTATTGCTCCTTTGCGCTTATCGTAGTAACCCCGCCTCCATTTATACGACCTTCGACCTGATCTACACCGCAGCTATCATTATCACCAGCCAAAACAATACTTCCTTGGCTCCCCCTTGGATAATCTACCCCTGGAGCATTTGTGCTTCTAACAATTGCTGCTGTTATCGCCAAATTAGCGGAGAAAACGGGGGAAACACTCGATAAGAGCGCAGCCGCTGCAGTTCCTAACGAAACTACTTGAACCAAAGAAAAACGGCGACTCGCGCTGACGCTTTTTGGTGCTACATACAATTTTTTCATAAAAAACCCCCTCAATTAAATCGACATATCCACATGCTGAAACAGGGCCCTGCACCGGGAAAATACCCCTGCAAAGCTATTTGCGAAAAAACAAAAAAAAGCGAAAACCCCCGATACGAAAAGCCCACCCCCCGCCGAAGCATCGCCCCGACACCTTCAGAGAAACACCGCACCCGCGGTATTTCCCTCAGAAAGCTTCAAATAAAAAACACAAACACGCCATTCACCTGAACCACCCGAAAAAACTCCACGAACCGACCGGCGGGCACCCCGCCCTTCCGAAAAAACGGCCTTACTAAAATAAACTCGGTTAGTCAGATAAAGCGCACATGTGACTTGACAAGGGTGCCGCGCAATAATTTTTGATTGATCTTAATATTCGGGAAATTCTTTTCTATTCAAATCTATTCAAATTTTCTATTTTGACTCACATCAATGGACATTTAAGTGGTGCCCGCACCGAATATGATCAGCAAGCATAAGTGCGATAAAATAAATCTTTATGCAGCCTAAACTGCGCGGATCATACCAATTGCTGTTCGGAAAAGATTTTCGCTAGTCACTCTTTCTTGAGAAATAGTTGAGAAATTCGCGCCATACGTCATATCACGATGGATGCCACTTTTTGCGCAAAAAGAGTTATTTGTTTCCGCGAATAATCATTATATCTATTCGCTCTATAAAAAGAGCAAAAACAGCCAATTTAATTTGCAAATTATCAAAGTTGAACGACGAACATTTTTGGATTTTATTGCAAATTTAGTCGTGCAGGGAGCGCTGTGCTAAGAATAAATTCAGTATTTTTTGCGGCTTTGTGCTTGCTTTATGTTAACTTTTTCAGGCCTTTTCGATGAAGAAGTGCAAATTACCTCCGCCTTTCGCTTGGCAAAGAATAAAAGCTTTGTCTCTGCACTTTTGTCGACAGGTTTACTATGCAGCATTGCTTCAAGCCCTGCAGCCCCTTATTTATTGCATCATTTTGAACCCTTTAGCTTATTTTGGCTATTTTTTATAACGAAGCAGCTCTTATCACTATTGCTGTCTTCTCAAGCCAATTTTGGGCTCATATCATCCTAGCCGCGGCTTTAGGATCAGTTCTTTTAATGCTGTAGCCAGCAGTTTTTGCAGCCATATCCCATTTTACCGAAAGCGAACAGCATTGGATTGGGTTAACCGCATTGTGCAAAGTTTATGCAATTTTCTATAACGTAGCTCGTATTTTTTGCACACAGTCCCTTGGCTGTTAATTTGATCATAGTTTTTATTTCATTGCGACAAAAAAAGCTATATTAAAAACTGCAAGCGAACTCTCGGAAATTCATGCTTCAGTAGTCGCAAAGAATCGGGCATGTCTGAAGCTTACTGTAATAAAATATCGTTACACTTACCAACCTTACTTTTTCCATAGTCTCATCTATTATGTGTCTCGAATTTGACGCTTTAATTCCATATTGAAGCGCCTCAAGTTGATAATCGCAACTCACCTTACAAAGAAGGCGTTGGCGGCATTATAATCTGGCTGAGTATTTATATAAACAAAACGGTACCCTTCTTCCGATATTCTCGCTTATCTTAACTTTGGGCTGCTACACTAATCGGGATTATGTAGCTAAAACGAAGTGCGATGATATTACTACAACTTCCGAAGTAGCGAATAGCTACAGCGTGCTTTTCTGCCAGCTTTCAAGGATATTTTATTATTGAATGATAATAAAGCTGAAGCGCTTACATTAGCAAACAACAATATTCCATATACTAAGTTGCAGCTGTTTATTATAGACCGATTATAGACAGCTAAAGCTATTTTAGATTTTGGATAACTTGTAGTTGCATACATTCAAATATATAATCTCTTTGCTTATTAATCCGTACATCTCAAAGTTGGATTAAAGCTTTCGCCTGTTTTGCAAAGCCTGATATCGTTTGCTTTAAAACATAAATATCCGGCCCCGTACAAGAAATTGCGCGAGAAATAGTGGGGATAATTCTTTGCAGGCTTTCCTTGTCAAATTGATATTTAAGGGAGGCCATGTCACCCCCTTGCGCCCCAATACCCGGGACTAAAAATAAACTATTTTTTAAATATTCGATTGTTTTTTTTGATTTATCCCCCAGGGTTCCGCCAATGACTGCACCAACTAAACCGACCTCGGTGTCAATAACAGAAGAGATGCTGTTATATTGATAAATCGAATGTGCCAGATGTTCTGCTAGCGTTTTCCCCTTTATGTTAGCGCTTTGTATAATTTCGCCTTCAGGGTTGGACGATTGCACAACAACGAAAACTCCTTTACCCCACGCTTCTGCAACATGAATTAAAGGGATGAGTGCATCAAAACCTAAAAAAGCGTTGACTGTAAGAGCATCAACGCCAAAGCCGTTGATCGAGCTCACCCATGCCTCACCATAAGCTTTCGCTGTTGACCCAATATCACCCCGTTTGGCATCAGCTATAACAATAAAATTTAAATTGTGCGCCTTTAAAATTAAATCATGTAATATGTACATCCCCTCAGGGCCATAAGACTCAAAAAAAGCGACTTGTGGTTTAATAATACCGGCCTGCCCGTGTACGGCCTCCAACATAGTGTCGCAGTACTTCCCCAGCCCATCAGCGTCAACAGGCAAGCTCCACGATTTTAAAACATCATGACTAGGGTCAAACCCTATACATAAAGGGCCGTAAATATTTCTAATATCATAGAATCGCTTTATAAAAGTCATAAAAATTCCTTTTTATATAAAAACGTCACGGTTGGTTACCAAAAAATCAAGTAAAATGCACATTCTTTTAATCGAAGGTATTTATAAAAATGGGAGAAATTACTAATTTATATGATAAATCGATGATCTACTCTGGCAAGTCGGTGATTTTGTAGCTCTGATGAAGCGGGTCAAGCGACATAAATCGAATGTTGCGAAAGTTTTTTAAACAAAACAGATACCAGCTCTACACCACTCAGTAACCTATCGATTGCTATCACTAGTTTCCAGGCGTAAAAAAAATTTGTGAAAACTGGCCCTATGGATTAGGCATTAAATCTACTGCTTTATTCTCAGCTGTAGACAGGCTGCAGCACATAACGAGAAAAATCTTGCCTCGATTAAAAAATAAGAAAATTGTTTTATGCAACAGATATGTATTTTCTTCTCTCGCTTTATCCCAGCTCAAGGGAGTTTAGCTGCGGGTTTCTTTTGCAAATTAATGCTAAAACTATAAAACCAGGCCGTATTTTTTCTTAAATATTTCTGAAGAAAAACTAAGAGCTTAAAAATTATGTGCATTTGAGAAATCATATGATCGTACTAAATAGAAAATTAGCTGCTCAAAACGTAGCAAAAACAGTTAAATTTCCTCTAAATTTGTAATCTATTACTTAAATAAACTCCAATTATTATATTTTCTCCATAAACTTATCATACAAAAGTCCACCTTCGCGCAGCGGCAACTTTAAAGACAATGTCCGATATTTACGACCGAAGTCATTACCATCAGAACATGTGTATACTAGCCTCTGGGCTTCAGAACTGTAAGTTTTTCTCCCAAATAAATGCGATCGAGTTTTTTGTACAAGTCGATCACCAAAATGATTTTCCTCACTTTTTTGCATAGAAACTGAGAGCTTTTGACTCAGTTTCAGGAGGAGTTTGAAACATGGAGCTTAAGTGTGAAACTCGCTGTAGGCCTTTATATTTTTTTAAAGCAGGGTACATCTCCCGCTCGTACATTGATTGACTGAATCACTGCTTGGGTATCGTTTATTTCCTCTTCTACCACCTCCTTCTCCTGTACAATTATTTTGAGAGATCATAACACTTAAGGGTCGGCTTTCTGTTCCGACTAGCCGTAATGTTGCAAAAGCATTCAAAGTCGACCCTTGTTGTATAACCAGCCGCGGCAGAATAGTTTCCACATCTCTAACCTCCACGAGTGATTGGGAAAAACTAGCAAAACTTGTAAAAAACATTGAAATATTTGTCGGAATTATCACAAGCCCTCTAGGAGAACGCAAAATTGGAAATGTATGTCTGCCTACTCTACCATCTGGGAGGGTGAAGATAGACAAACCGATCCATATTGTTCCAGGAGTAGCAGTTAAAAGCCTTTGAACAGAACTTCGAATATCATCCTGACCAGTAGCTGTGACTGATAGTTCCCAATCAAAATTTGGTAAAGCAACTTGTGTTACCGCAGCTGCTGCCCTCATATCACCTGCGAAGCCTCTTTCTCCTGGAGCTAAAGAAACACCGTAAAGAACATTGGCAAGTTGCAGGGCCCGATTAAGCAAAGGGTACCTTTGTCTTAACGAAAACAGCGGATTAACATTTGGAGCCGGATCAAAAAAATAACCTCTTGCACGGGGAAGACCTGGGTAACTTTCTTGGAGCTCTGCAACCATCTGAAGAGCCTGGATAAAGCAGATGCCGCATATCCCCGCCGCAACTTGAGTACTAGATGTTGTAGAAGTCGCTATCGCGTAAAGCCGCTGTAGCCATTCCTCAGTAAGTTGAAAATCAGAAGGTAAATTCCGCTTTATTCTTTGTTTAGATCCGGAAACATCCTGTTTTTTTCCGGGAGCTGGGCAGTATGGAAGAGAATCTTCCACATTCGCCATAGCATAGCGATTCCATCGCTCAATATCATAAGACAAAACAAATTCAGATTTTGGGGCGTTTTGCGTGTCTGTTTTAAGATAATTAGGCTTTGCCGTGTAAGGCACCCCCCAATTGGAGCCGTACTGAGTAACCCTTAAAAAATTACCCCGATAGTCCAAAAGCGGCCCCTCACGTCCAACTAAAAAAGAAACGTTCCAATAACCACTATCCCTCACATTTTTACGGAGAATATTATCGTTACAATGTTTCCAAGCTACCCAGTTCCAATTCTCTGAAAAAGATTGTTGAGAAGCCATGCAAGAAAGAAGACCAGCGGAAGGGAAATATCTGGCAATATGGCCATTTTCGGGGTTATAATAAAGATCAAAGATCTCAGGTTTAGATCCATCGTCCGAAATATAATATATATTGAAGCCAGAAGTACCTGTAAACTTCCAGCCCAGGGAAGTTTTGAGGCTCATATTGCCGGGAGCCGCGATAGTGTTTATCCATTCATCCATCGTTGAGCTTAAAGTATGATCATAGTAATCCCCTTTATTTTTCGAGATATAGGCATACCATTTGTGATCTTTAACACGAAATTGCTTATCAGCGGTGTACAAAGCTCTGCCTGTAATAATCCAACGCTGATTAGGATCGTTGATGACACAAGGCCTGAGCCTGATATAATCCCAATCCGCCGTTGCTTTTCGATCAACACCTGTGACTGAATTAGGAGCTGTCATACACAACCAGACGTCATTAACCTTCCAAGCTATCCTCTGAAAAACATCATAGCGAGCGGATTGAACACTGGAAGAAGAGCAGTTATTGATATAAACGTAACTTTCGCCATCCACGAATGCTGGAGCGTAGCAATATTCCCATCTGTTATGAGCCTTAATGCGAATAGGTTTTTCAATAGGTTCATCTGCAAGCTTTTGGGAAATTGGGGGAACAGGAGCAGCAAAAAGAGAATTGATAAATAATAGAAAGACACAAAAGAGCAACAAACACTTCAAGTTACTTTTTTTCTTGAAGCTGCAATTATCTAAACTAACAAATAGAACCCCACAGTATTTCATTATACGTCAGTCCTAATGTTTTACAACTTAAGATACATTTAAGCTCAAATTCAAAGAAAAAAGGCAATAAATTACTATAATTGGAATATTAATTTGTGGATTTAAAATTTAATAAAGGCCTATGACAGCCGTATTTAAATATCTACAAAATCTAAAAAATGCTTAATTATATTATATACAAAAAATACTTTTTTAAAAGTACAATAAGTAATCTCTATATTAACAACATGATAAAAATTTTATTAGCTTAATAGTTATCTCTAATGTACTGTAGATAAAGTACTGAAACAATCTCTTGTCGCATATTGGAAACTCTGACTTGTAATGTGCTTGTGGTTTAAAAAATCCAACTAAGCGTGATTGTGTCGTGAGGCGCTTTCATGAAAAATTAGAAATAACGGACCGCGCCATGCATTATAAAGCTGGTCACCAAAATGATTTTTCTCACTTTTTTGCATATATGCTGAGAGCATCTGCCTCCGTTTCAGAAGCAGTTTGAAACGTGAGGCTTAAGCGCGAAGTTGCGCCGCGAGTTTTTGTATTTTTTTAAAGAAGAGTACACCTTCCGCTTATACATTGACTAACAAAAGAACTCCTTGGGGGTTCCCTGCTTCCTCTTCTACCTTCTCCCTCTCCGCTACAGTTATTTTGAGAGATTATAACATTTAGGGGTTGGGCTGCTATTTCGCTCATCCGCACTGCTGCGAAAGTAGTAATGGGCAGACCATTCAGTTCAATAATCCGAGAAAGAATAGCATCAGGATCGCTAACCTCCCCAAGCAAACGGGAAAAAGTGGGCAAATCATCTGGAGCATTTGTCTGGATCATTATAAGCCCCCTAGAAGAACGCAAAATCGGAAATGCGTGCCCATTTTCGCCACCCCCTGGAATAATATGAGTAGATAAACCAAGCCACATTGTCCCAGGGGGCGCCATTAAAAGCCTTCGAATGGCACCCAGCATAGAAGCTCGGTCAGTGGTTATATTCGACGGTGTCCAATCAACGGCTGGCAGAATAATTTGCGCTATTGCAGCTACTCCCCTAACACGAGTCACCTCGATTCTTTCCCTCGGGGTTGTAGAAATGCCATAAAGGGTAAGAGCGAGTTCCAAAGCCCGATGGAGCGAAGGGTATCTTCGTTGTAACGAAGCTATCGGGTCAGTGTTTGGGGTTATATCAAAGAAATAGCCTCTTGGACGGGGGGGATCTGGAAATCTATCTCGGAGCTCTGCCATCATCTGAAAAGCATGTAAAAGGCAGACACCGCAAATCCCCACGTTAGGTATAGCACCAGTCCTAGTAAGCATTATCGCATGAAGCCGTTGTATCCATTCATCGCTGAGTTGGAAATCAGAAGGCAAAGTTCGCTTCACTCTTTGTTTAGATCTGGAAACATCTTGCTTTTTTCCAGGAGCTGGGCAGTAAGGGAGCGTGTCTTCCATATTTGCCGTAGCATAGCGATTCCAACGCTCAATATCGTAGGACAAAACAAATTCAGATTTTGGCGAATTTTGTGTGTCTTTTTTAATATAATCGGGCTTCACTGTATAAGGGATCCCCCAATTGGAACCGTATTGAGTAACTCTTAAAATATTGCCCCCTCGGTCCAAAAGTAGTCCTTCGCGCCCAACTAAAAAAGAAACGTTCCAGTAGCCCCTATCCTTTGTACTAGAAATATTATCATTACAATATAACCACTTTACCCAGTTCCAATCCTCCGAAGGAGATTGCTGAGAGGCCATGCAAGAAAGAAGCCCAGCGGAAGGGAAATATCGGGCAATATGGCCATTTTCGGGGTTGTAGTAAAGATCAAAGATCTCAGGTTTAGATCCATCATCTGATATATAATAGATATTGAAGCCAGAAGTACCCGTAAACTTCCAGCCCAGGGAAGTTTTGAAGCTCATATTGCCAGGAGTCGCGATAGTGTCTATCCATGTGTCCATCGTTGAGCTTAAAGTATGATCATAGTAATCTCCTTTATTTTTCGAGATATAAGCATACCACTTGTGATCTTTAACACGAAACTTCTCATCAGCGGTGTACAAAACTCTACCTTTAATAATCCAACGCTGATTAGCATCATTGATGACACAGGGTCTAAGTCTGATATAATCCCAATCTGCCGTCGCTCTTCTACCAACGCCTGTGACCGAATTAGGAGCTGTCATACACAACCAGACATTTTTAACCTTCCAGGCCACCCTCTGAAAAACATCATAGCGAGCGGCTTGGACACTGGAAGAAGAGCAGTTATCGAGGTAAACGTAACTTTCACCATCCACAAATGCCGGAGTATAACAATATTCCCATCCGTTATGAACCTTAACGCGAATAGGTTTATCAATAGGTTTATCGGTAGGCTTTTGATGAATAGGAGCTGCCAAAAGAGAATTGAGGGATAATAAAAAGGCGAAAAAGAACGACAAAAATCTCAGGCTAGTTTTTTCCATTAAACGCCAACTACCTAAATCAAAATTAATCAACAAAACTTCAGAGTGTTTCACGACGCATAAACCCCGATATTTACAACTTGAGTTACACTCAAAATCAAATTGGGGACTCCAAAGAAAAATAGACTAACCGGGTCGCCAAAAAAATGGCAAATTATGATGAAAATTTTGAGCTAAGAAGCAGCGTAATTTAAAATTCCCACAAACTCCAGTTTAATTTTAGCCTATTAATCTAAAAGGCCGAGCAATTTATATTCAAATACTCACCAAACTCAAAAAGCGATCAACGACACTAATTATAGAAAACAATTCTTAGAAAGAACAGCGGCTAACCCTTATATTGATAATATGATGAAAATATGTACTGGTTCAATATCTTTAGTGCGCGGCAGATAAAGTGGTGAATTGGAGGTTTCAATGCGTTACATTCTTGTAGTTTTAAAGCCTAAAGATGACTTATAGTCCAAGTTTTGCGTTATCTATAATTGAGTGGCGGATTTTCGTGCCCGCCCTACCCGACGCGCCAAAGTTGATAATTGAGCAGGGATATGCTGTAGATCGATTTAGAAAGGCGCCCAAAGTGTGATCTTCCTGTCTTATTTGGCGAGGACACCAGATTCATTAAAGGAAGACGCGAAGCAGGAGAATAGGATTTGCACAAAATTGAAAATATATCCACCGAGCTAAAAGATTGGCGATATATTATAAAATGTTACGGCGAATATGTTTATACCTTTTCTATATAACTGCGTTATTGCAGCATTTTTAGCTCGCCTTAATTTAATGAGCCGTGCGCTAGACATTTAGTCCTACAATTTTCTGATTTAGATTGACTTTGAATCTTTCTGGTTCGTTTTAACAGATTTTGCCGGCATATTTGTTTGGGAGGCTTGTTTGGTAAAACCCGCTATCGCTGCCTATATCAAAAAATGGAAGCAATAATTAGCTGAAAAACTGAGGAAAAACCAGAGTTATATAGAAATGGAAGGATTATTAATTCTGCGGACTCTGAATTTTCTGCATTGACAAAAAAATGTAAATATAATTGGTGACTACCGTTTTATATTATTGCAAAATGAGGAGGGGATTATGGCACAGAGCGATACTTTGCCTAAGGCATCTACAGAGCCTGTTCGCCAGGCCAATGTAAACATAAAACACGCTATCAATTTAGAAATTTTAACTAAAATAGAGCGAGCAAAAATGGGGCTCTGCGGTGAATCTGAGATTTGCGGCGCAAGTAGCACTGTTTTAAGCGGATAATTTTACTACCCCTCGAAAAATATAAAAAATTTATTTTTCGAGGGGTGAGTGTGTGCAGTATCCACCTTTGTCATCGCATTGAATGATTCGGCGCTTTTTTGAGTGGTGTGGGTAATTTACACAGATTCTTTGGTTTTTAAATAATGTTAAATTTGCGCTTATTGACCCCTCACGGCACTTATTTATTGAATTGTGTGTCTGAAGAATTACATGTTGAGCATGTGTTAAAAATTAATGATATTCCATATAATTCCGTGTCTGCGTATAGAATATCCGAAACAGGAGAAGCTGAGCTTATTTCTTTTATTGGTAAATCTGTTGGGGATTTAATAAAAGAGGTAGAGGGTGCGGATTTTATCTTCCGAACAGACCGAAATATTAATTACCAGGCCCTTTTGACTAAAGATACAAATTTGTATAAACCCGCTGGCAAAATAGCAGCAGAGTATGTATTTGATACGCACGGCCAAGGAGCTAAAGAGCACGTTTTATTAACCCAAGAAGAATGCCGCTCCTTCGTTACCTCAGAGGTGCGTAAGGCCATGGAGAAATTCGCCCCAACCTATCTGAGCGAGAAGATTGTTGTTGGAATCAGCGGCGGAGGAGATTCTAACACATTGCTGAAAAGCTTGCTTGATATCGGGGTAGATTCAAGAGCTCTCGTTCCCGTTATGATGATGGGCATTCCTGATTGGGATAAAGGCCTGCCACGCGCCCAAGAAATCTGTGCAGAAGCCGGTTTATCTTTGCGCGTTGTTAGCGCTCAAGAAGTTGGTTTATTATTAGGGCGCGATAATGGGAATTGGGCTGAAGATTTTGAAACATTTTATCCGAGCTCTGATCTAGAGGTTATAGGGACCTTAGCTGTTCGCTTGGCCTTGAGTTCTGTAGCCAGAGAGATTGGAACAGGATTGGTTATCACCGGGATAAATTTGGAAGATATTTTGGCAGAGTCTTTCTATGCAGTAATGCGTGGAGAAAATCTCTCTCCCTTTCCTAGGCGTCCCCTTGATGGTGTTGACTTTCTCTACCCCTTATATCGGTGTCCAAAGCGTATTTTAGATGGATGCTACCCTAAATTTTCTTTGGAGAATTACCTCGACCGTTACCCCAGTGAATTATACTGGAGAGCTATGAGTTATTACCTGGCACAGTCAATTTCCACCACGCTAGCTGGAGCGGAGTTTATGCTTGTTGACGGTTTTCAAAATCTAAGCGCCAAAAATCCTGCGGTCCCAGAATATTATGACATCCTGGGCTTTAGCGCGAAACCAGGTTTAACAGCCGCAGAAATCCAGAAATGGCGCGCCTACCTAACGGGGAAAGCGGTCGGTGGAAAAAAATAAGCTTTATATCCTAATTATAATTGGGTGCATAACGTGTTTTTCGACTGTATCAGTTGTTTCTGTCGCTTTATCGTTATTGCAGTTAATGGATTCAAAAGGGGCTGCATCTGCTTATATAAATATTTCTAATATGCTGGCCATCAGCGTAGCAGGACTCTGCTTAGGGGGTGTCCTTTATCGCCACCAAGGATTCTCTATCGGCTTTTATTCACCACTGATTTGCGCCGTCCTTTTATCTCTCGTATTTTTTGTACAAAGCCCCTTGGCCATTAATGTGATCATATTTTCTATTTCACTCGCGACAGGGCTCGATAATCCAAATAATAATAGCGTATTAAATAGCTTCATTAAAGAGAATAGAGAAAAAGCGCGGATATTTGCTATTTATACGACGTGTTCTCAATTTTTTGTTATTATATCGCCGTTAATTGCGTCATTTTTAATAGTAAAATATAGCCATTATTTTGCAATTTTAGTGATTATAGCGAGTTATTTACTTAATTCGCTTATATGGTTTTTTACCCCATTCCTTCGGAAAATTACTTTTGAGAAGCAGCAAACCGATCGCGGTAAAAACCGGGCACACTGGCACGGAAGCCAACTGCTTTGGCGTATACCAGCGCTGCGAGATTTAACGGTGAACCGCATTCTGAATAATTTCCTTTATACCGGGACGCTCGTATTACTCCCAATAATGGTTACTCATAATACACAAGAAAATGTACGTTTTACGATAGCCCAAAATTTTATCCTTTCTCTCATCGGGATGGGCTTTATCTTAAATGGTACAATTTCAAGCTATTTACTAAAAAAAACACCTCAATTAGCGGTATATTTTGTGCGCGGTGCGACCGCTGTAGCACTCATAGGTATGATTATTGCACTCATTAGCGATTTTCAAGAACGTGCTTTATATGTCATGGCTTTTTTGCTAGGTTATGGGCAATTTTATTTTCGCGTATCCGGTATGACACTAGGGCAAGCCGTTACACCACCAGAACATTTAGGGGAAGTGATCTTAGCTGGAGATGCCTTAGTCCGGGGAGTGACAGCATTATATGCGCTTTTTCTTCTATTACTCGTGAACATATTAGGCCTCACAGGGCCATACCTCTTTTTCATGGTGTTGGGGGCATTTGCGCCTGTCTTCGCCACGAAAGGAGCAGCAATTTACCTAAAAACATTAAAAGCGGAAAAATAATGTGTGATATTCATAGCTTAAATGAAAAATTTGTTGAATATGGTATATTAGACCAGAAGGTACGAAGCTCACTTTTATTAACTTTAAATGATCATCTCCCCAGATTTAAACCAAGGTGCCTCCTTGTTTCTGGCCCGTCTGGCTCTGGTAAAACTTATTTAGCAAACATATTAAAACATGCCACCGCTAAAACTATGGTTACAATAGATGCTAAGGATTTATCAGAAGTTGGATATAGTGGCAAAGACCCGATATCTATTTTTGAGAAACTGCTTTCTGCTACTTCAGGCAATATCGAAGAAGCTGAAAATGGGATCATACATTTAGATGAATTTGATAAACTGGCCTCTGTTAGTCAATTTGAGAAAGACGTCAATGGAGTAGGCGTACAGCAATCTTTATTAAAGCCTTTGGATGGTTTCGATATCATTCTTCAATCCTTGCAGAAATCTCGGATGAATCCGAGTGGAAGTATAATATTAAACACGAATAATATTATTTTTATTTTTACGGGAAGCTTTAAAAATCAAGAAATTTACTCTTATAGCGAACTTATTTCAGTTGGTTTCCTTCCTGAATTAGCTTACCGTATAGATTTTTACCTCCATTTAAAGCAGCCTAGCACCATGGATTTAGCTTCTAAGATCGACACTGATCGTGTACTAGAAGATGCCGCAGAATTTGCAAAAAAATATGGATTAGAAATTTCATTTCCAAAGAATTTTAATTACAGTTTAGCGAAAGCTTCGTCAGAGCTAGATGGGAATTATCGGACTCTGCATTTTATCTTAAAGAATACAATTTATCGCAAAATTGTCGAGATGGTTGTAGCGCGACATGCATATTATAATTTCAAAGAGTCGGATCTTGAACTCTTACACTGATCGTAAGAAGGGTGTTTATTGTTTTACCAACTCCCGTCGTGTGATTATTAAAGCCGCACATAATGTGCATCATTAGTTTACTTGTTAACAATGCCATCCATAGACTAAGTCCGAACTGATTACTTGCTAACGCCTTTATTGTTCATACCTAAAAGTTTTGTACTTCGTTTTCTAAGTACAGTATTTTTCAGGAAAGAACCATAGAGAGGCAAAATACAGCGTTTTTAGTGAAGTATTGTCGATTAAAAACAGCGAGTTCACCAAATTTAGCGCAGGAAGGGAAAACGAGCAGTTATCGACATAAACACGGATTGCACTACCCACCTAATACTGAAGCGTAGCAGTATCCCCCTCCTCCATAAATTTTAAAGCAGAGAGCTTTATCAATAGGTTTATTAGCAATCTTTTAAAAAACAAAAAGAGCGGATGAGCAGCACGCAAATTAAAAAATAATAAAAAGGCGAAAAAAAAGAAATCCAGCGCCCCTTTCTCCAAATCGCGACGACCGAAATTAAAAAACAGAATCCCACCGCGCTCCTATTATGAATCCCGATACCCAGAAATTTAGGTCATATTCAAGTCAAAATTTAAGACAAAAAGGCGGACTAGGTTGGGAAAATTGTGAAAAAAGAAGCGTTTCAAATTAAGGAGAAACATACTGCACAACTTGCAATTATTGCTCGGAGCGCAGCGTACTGCGAAGAGTTATTTCACGGGGAACGGGGAGACTCCGCGTGGAGTAATATAACGCAAGGGCACTATTTTGGACTCGAAAGCCGATATGAATGAAAATTTGTGTCTTTGCCGCATTGGGCCAGGCATTTCAAGCTTCAATTACGAGAAATTTATTCCATGTTAATATGTGGAAATCCAAGAGAAAAAGAGTACTGTAATAATCCCGATCATAAAAAATAATGCTCTTAATGTCTATACAAAAATCACTAAGCTCCACTCCCTATAAGCCACAGAAAGCCGACAACCCAAATAATTTTGTTCGTTACTCCATCGCACATCAATCCCCCGCGTAGGCTCCCCGTTTCAGAGGAAATTTGAAATAAATATAAGACCGCAATGTAATCTTCGTATTTTTCAAAAAATACTGCACCTCCCGCTTGCACTTGTGCACTGATTGAGAAAACGACTACTTGGCTCTCGCCCGCTGCCTCTTCTGCCTTCTCCCTCCCCGGTGCAATTATTTTGAGAGATTGAAACACTCAGAGAGTCAGTCTCCTCTCTGACTAGTAACAATGTCCCAAAAGTAGTCATAGACGCACCTGTCATTACGTCAAAGCGACCGAGAATAGTATCAACATTAGTAGATGGCTCAACGTCTCTGGAAAAAGCTTCAAAAGTTAGTGAATTAGCTGGAACATTCGTCGGAATTACTACAACTCCAGTAGAAGCACGCAAAATTGGAACTGCGTGCCTGATTACGCCACCGCTGGAAAGAGTATAGCTCACCACGCTAATCCAAATCGTTCCAACAGGCGCGTTTACAAGCCTCTGGATGGACTCCCGAATAGCCTGTTGGCCAGTAGCAACGCTCGATGCTAACCAAATAAAGTTGGGTAAAGCGACCTGTGTCGTCGCAGCCGCTGCTCTAATAACAGTCGCCTCACTGTTCTCTGTGAGACTTAAAGGAACACCATAAAGGAGAGGAGCAAATTGCAAAGCCCGAAAAAGCCTAGGGAACCTGTTCCTTAACGAAATAAACGGATCAGTGTTAGGAGCTGTATCAAAGAAATAGCCTCTTCTCTGACCGGGAGACCTCGGATAACTCTCTTGGAGCTCCGCAATCATCTGAAAAGTTTGTAAAAAGCAGGTACCACACATACCCGCCCCCGTCGGAAGACCGGCTGTGGAAATTGTTATATCGTAAAGCCGCTTTTTCCATTCCTCAGTGAGCTTAAAATCAGTAGGTAAAGTTCGTTTTACTCTCTTTTTAGACCCAGAAATACTCGGCTTCGTCCCGGGAGCTGGGCACTCAGTAAGTGCATCTTCCGCATTTGCCATAGCATAGCGATTCCACCGCTCAATATCATGAGACAAAACAAACTCAGATTTTGGGGAGCTAGTTGTGTCTTGTTTGACGTAACCAGGTTTCGCCGTATACGGCCTCCCCCAATTAGGACCATACTGAGGAATTCTTAATATATTACCATTGCGATCGAAAATCGGCCCCTCCCGTCCGGCCAGAAAAGAAATATCCCAGAAGCCTCTATGTTTTTCCTTAGGGACAACATCATAGCAAAATCTCCACTCTACCCAGTTCCAATCTTCTGAAGGAGATTGTTCAGAAGACATGCAACCAAGCAACCCGCCGGTAGGAAAATATCTAGCAATGTGGCCACTTTCGGGGTTATAATAAAGGTCAAAGACGTCGGATTTAGACCCATTATCTGAGACATAATACATATCGAAACCCGAGGAAGTCACGAACTTCCAGCCTATTGAAGTCTTGAAACTCATATTACCGGGAACCGCGACAGTGTTCACCCAGTGGTCCATTGAGGAATCTAAGGTATGATCATAATAGTCCTCTTTATTTTTCGAGATATAAGTATACCATAAGTAATCTTTAACGCGAAATTTCCCATCGGCCGTATAAAAGGCATTATCTTTGACGATCCAACGCTGATTAGGGTCATTTATGACACAGGGCCTAAGCATAATATAATCCCAATTCGCCGTCCCGCTTCCATCAATGCCCGTAACTGAACCCGGAGCAGTCATACATAACCAAACATTTTTAATATTCCAACCTACCCTCTGAAAAACATCATACCGGCCAAATTTCACCTTGGAAGAAGAGCATTTATCGATGTAAACGTAGCTATAACCCCTTACAAATACTGGGGCATAACAATATTCCCCCCCGTTATGAACTTTAACGCGAATAGCTTTATCGACAGGCGCTTCAACCAACTTTTGTTCAACTTTGGGAACAGGAGCAGCAGAAAGAGAATGGAGAGATAATAAAAAGGCAAAAAAGAACGGCGAAAATCTCAGATTAATTTTGCTCGTTAAACGCCAACCATCTGAGCAAAAACCGACCCGCGGAACCTCACAGCGTTTCATAACACATAAGCCCTCATATTACGTTTGACCCACGGCAAGACAAGAATCAAATCACGAATTACCTAAAAAACGACGAACGGCAAATGGCAAACTCCAATGGGGAAAATCCCAAACTAAGGGGGCAATATACCAAAAAAATAGCGCGCACTCCAGCCCTGCTTTTAGCCTCTCAATCTAAAAGCCCAAAAAACCATCTTTCCGCACCCACAAAACCGGACGCCGAAAACTTTTTAGGAGAGTCAGCGACTAGCTTCTACATTGATAATATGACAACAATATGTGATGGTTTGATAAATATCTTGAGTACACAGCAAATTAAAGTGCCAAAACAGTCTCCCGTTTGTATATTGGGAACTTTAACGCATTATGTTGTTGCGAATTTTAAAATCCAAAGACAACTTACCGTCCAAGCTTAATGTCGCCTCTAATTGGTTGGCAGGCCTCCATTTCTATCTTAACCTAATGTGCAAAAACTATAATTAAGTGGGGATATGCTGCAGGTCAGGGAATGCGCTGTAAGCCAATTCGAACAAGCACTCAGAAAAGGACTTTACCATTTAGTTTGATAGAGGCACCGATTCATTAAAAGAAAGGAATGGGGGGCACAATAAGATCTGCGTAAATGAGAATAGATTTAGTCTCACAATTTTCCGATTTGGGCTGATTTTGAATCTTTCTGGTTCACTTTGCTGAATTTTTCAAATACATCCGTATAGGAGATTTTCTCAGTAAAACCAAAATGCTGTCCTTTACGTCAAAATAAAAGCAGAGACTGACTGAGAAAAAATCTTCGAACTGTCAGATAATTTGATTCCGCGGAATAAAGATGAAAAATGCTATAAGAGCCACTTTACTATTAAAATTGCCGATAATGTGCTTCTCTAATTCACTCGTTGCTGATGCTCTCCATAGATTGAATGAGAACCAGTTACTTTCTAACGTATTGATTCCATAGGGTAAAAATCCTGTACTTCGTTTTTAAAGGACAGTGTTTTCAAGAAAGGACTGTACCATCGTCAATTAAACTTTAAGGGTTAGTTATTTAACCCCATTATTTGATGATATACCATTTCTTCCCACCTGCTTAACCTAGTGCATACTGTGAAACGAAACAAACACTTAGTATAATGGAACGACGCAAGTAGTGGTAATCGATGTTCGCGGGCAAGTTCTGTTACCTGGATAAACCAGCAACATTATTGACGCTGTTGTTAAAAAATCAAACAGAATTGTAAAACTCGGAGATGTCCATTTTATAGAAGAGTAAAAGAGCCCCACAGAAGATAAGGCTCGTATTTTTTCTGTAATTGTACCATTTTTGCTATAGTCTTTTTTTGATCTATGTGTATAACACCGTGCACTTTATGATATTTAGCTATGGAGCAAATTTATGAATATGAAATATTTAATGATGTCTTCTGTTGTTGCTTTAGTTTCGGCTTCTGCAGCACAGGCGGCAGACGTTGTAGTCCCTCGTCAAACGACGTCGACTATTTCGCCGATTGTTTCTGTCCCTTCTTTTTCTTGGACAGGTTTTTACGTCGGTGGTCAAATTGGCGGTTTTTCAGGTAAAACAAACGTAAGTGCACTCGACTATGACGGCGAATTTGTTTCGCTCGGAAAAGATTTTTCTCCTAAACTTTCCGGTTTTATGGGTGGCTTTTACGCAGGTTCTAATATTGATCTCGGTAGTGGTTTTATTCTCGGTGTTGACACAGATATCGTTTGGGCTAATAAAAAGCGCACAAAAAGCGCATCGATACCAGGAAGTGAGCTTCAAGGGGAAGACGGTGCATTTGCAGCAGGATTATTGGAGGACTTCGGGGTCGATGTTTCTATAGAATCAGGGCACCCTAGTGCTACTGATATAGTAACTAATGATATCACTCTTAAAGAAAAGTGGGCGGGTGCTACACGGGCACGTTTAGGTTTTGCAATGGGCCGTATGATGCCTTACATCGCCGGTGGTGTTGCTTATACACAAGTAAAAGCAGCCTCTTTGATTTCGATAAAAGCCAGAGACGGTAATGCGGTACTTGCTCCTACTCCACTATCAGACGATACGAACACAATGATCGGTTATACTCTCGGTGCTGGTCTTGATTTTGCAATGACTGACAATATCGTAATGCGTGCAGAATATCGCTATTCTGATTTTGGTAAAAAGAAATTCAGTAATGATAACCTGGAACTTAAGTATAAAACCAACGATTTTCGTGTGGGTGTAGCTTATAAATTTTGATGTTTTGTGATCAAATTTTCAAAGAGTCCTATCTCTGATAGGGCTCTTATTCTTTGTAATTATATCATTTTTATTATAAATTTTTGACCTACGCGCACACTGCCCACTTGCTCACTAACAACACTTCCCATAAAACTGATGTAAATTTATTCATTGCTACCATATTGATTTTTCATAGATAAAAGTTCCGTACTTCATTTTTCCGGGTACGGTTTCTTTCAGGAAAAAGTTGTATATAGAAAAAAATGGACTATTTTAGCGAAATGATGTTAATTACGAACAGCAAAAAAGCCCACAAACATTAAGCTTTTGACGATATGCTATTTAGAATGTAAGAAAGTCCATTTTAAGTTAATGGCGAAGCTTAAAGCGTAAAATCGTAGGGCCCTTTTTATTTTTTGATTTAACGCAGAATCTCCTATCGGCCCCGTAGAGACAGGTTCATCCTCAGCTTCGACGCCGGTTGGTGTTGCGTTTACAGCACAGAGTCTGAGCTCAATATAATCCCGATTTGCCATTTCACTTCCATAAACGCCTGTGCCCACACCAGGACTGTGTTATACACGGCCAAATATCGTTAATCTTCCGAGCTACCCTTTTAAAAAATCGCGCCGAGTAAATTTCACTTTGGAGGAAAACAGCTATTTATGTAAATACAGCTTTCATCCTCCACAAAAACTAGGCGATGATATTCCCTTCCGTTATAAGCCTTAATGCGAACGGCCTTATTAATGGACTTATCGGTGAGCTTTTGAAGAACACAGGAACGGAAAAACTTTAGCTACTTTTTTAGAATTGCGCTTCACCCCTAGACCCAAAAATAGAGCTTCATCGCACTTCATTACATGATTAAAACCTAATGCCCAACTTTCAGGCCGCATTTAAAATAAAATTTAGTCGATTTTTAAATAGTTAACCTCGCGTTTCAAAATTTAATAACAGCCCCAAAAATCTATAGTTAGCTTTCTACCAAAACAAGAAAATGCCAAAAACGCCCCCGTTAAAGAATTGTCGATTATGCCTGATGCAGAAGCAATTTTAACAATAAAAACCGCGCACAAAACCATACCGCGGCTTTTTGTTCTTGTTAAAGTAGAGTGCATCTCCCACTCATACATTGATTAAGCAGAGAACTTCTTGGTTCCCGCCCACTTCCTCTTCTTCCTTCTCCTTCTCCGGTACAGTTATTTTGAGAGATTGTGACACTCAGAGGCCGACTCGCCACCCCGGTCAGCTGAACCGTCGCCAAAGCATCATAGGTCACACCTTCTTGATGGGCAATTTGACGCAAAATGGCATCAGAATCGATAAGCGGCGAAAGTTCGAGGGAAAAATCTTGGAAACTCGTCGTATAAGTTGGAAGATTTGCCGGAATGACTATAAGCCCCCCAGAAGAACGCAAAATTGGAACTGCATGCCCGACTCTTCTGCCATCTGGAAGAGTATAGAAAGCGAGTGCAACCCAAATTGTTCCAGCAGGCGCCCTGAGAAGACCCCGGATGGCACTGTGAATAGCAGTTTGACCAATAGCTATAGCCGATAGCGACCAAGTAAAATTCGGCAAAGCGGCCTGCGTTACTGTAGCTGCTGACCTCGCAAGAGCCGTGACAAGATCGTCTGCTTGAGTTAACAAAACACCATCAACGATAACAGAAAGTTGCAACTCCCGGTAAAGCTGACGGGATCTTCGTCTTAATGAAATAAACGGATTAGTGTCAGGAGCCGTATCAAAGAAATACCCCCCACTCGTACGAGGAGAGCCCGGATAACCTTCCTGGAGCTCTGCAATCATCTGAAGAGTTTGTAAAAAGCAGGTACCGCACATCCCTACCAAAACCCAAGAACCATCCGTGCTTGTTGCTATCGCGTAAAGGCGCCTTTTCCATTCCTCGGTAAGTTCAAAATCAGGAGGTAAAGTCCACTTCACTCTTTTTTGGGGCCCAGAAACACTCGGTTCTTTACCGGGAGCCGGGCAGTAAGTAAGCGCTTCTTCCGCGTTCGCCATAACGTAGCGATTCCACCGCTCAATATCGTAGGATAAAACAAACTCAGATTTTGGGGAATTAGCCGTGTCTTGTTTGACATAATCAGGTTTCGCCGTATAAGGCCTCCCCCAATTGGGACCATACTGAGTAATTCTTAATATATTACCGTAACGGTCAAAAATCGGCCCCTCACGTCCGAACAGAAAAGAAACATCCCAGGAGCCTCTATGCTTCTCCTTGAAGACGACATCATAGCAAAATCTCCACTCTACCCAATTCCAATCTTCCGAAGGAGACTGTTCAGAGGACATGCAAGTAAGCAACCCACTAGTAGGAAAATATCTGGCAATATGGCCGTTTTCTGGGTTATAATAAAGGTCAAAGACATCAGATTTAGACCCGTTATCTGAGATATAATACATATCGAAACCCGAGGAAGTCACGAACTTCCAGCCTACTGAAGTCTTGAAGCTCATATTACCAGGAGTTGCGATAGTGCCCACCCAGTGGTCCATTGAGGGATCTAAGGTATGATCATAATAGTCCCCTGCATTTTTCGAGATATAAGCGTACCACCCGTAATCTTTAACACGGAACTTTCCATCGGCCGTATACAAAGCTCTACCCTGAACAATCCAACGCTGATTAGGATCGTTTATAACACAGGGCCTAAGCATAATATAATCCCAATTTGCTGACCCACTTCCGTCAATGCCTGTAACCGAACCTGGGGCCGTCATACATAACCAAACATTTTTAATATTCCAACCTATCCTCTGAAAAACATCATATCTACCAGATTGAACTTTGGAAGAAGAGCAGTTATCGATATAAACGTAGCCACCCACTCTCACAAATACTGGAGCATAACAATATTCCTTTCCCCCACTAACTCTGACACGGATAGATTGATCACTAGGCGTATCGGTGAGCTTTTGAGGAACAGGCGTAGGAACAGGAGCAGCAAAAAGAGAATGAAGAGATAATAAAAATACAAAAAAGAACAGCAAAAACCTTAGATTAGTTTTAGCCGTTAAACGGCAACCGTCTAAATCAACCAACGGAACTTCACTGCGTCTCATTATACATAAGCTCTAACGTCAACAACTCAAGTTACTTCAAGGCGAAAAAGAAGACCACACCGACAGACCGTCCACGAAACAGCGAACGACCCCCCTGCCTGGGCGACGGCGAAAATGCCCCACGCAGGCAATACACCAAAAAATCACACAAACCACCCTCCGACTTTCAGCCTATTAACCTAAAAGCCTGATATAGCTGCACTCAGACACCTGCGGACCGCGAAAAACGGCCCGCACCCCCCATACACAGAAAATAATTTTCAGGGAAACGACCACCTGATTTGTACATTGATAATATGACAAAAATATGTACTGGTTCGATAAATATCTTTGAGTGCGTGGCGGATAAAGCGGTGAATTGGGAGCTTTAACACATTATATGCTTGATATATTTGTCTTTAAAAGTCTAAAGATAACTTATAATTCGGGCTTCATGTTGCCTATAATTGAGTAGCGAATTTCCGTCTTTGCCCCGCCTGATATACCGGAGTTGGTAATTGAGCAGGTGTATGCTGTAGATCAGTTTAGACGAGCGCTCAAAGCGGGATCCACCTGTTTTATTTGACAAGGACTCTAGATTCATTAAAGTAAAGAAGCGAAGCGGGGCAATAGGATCCGCGTAAAACTGGGAATATGTCCACTAACTAAAAGATCGGCGGTATATTATAATATGTTATGGCAGACACGCTCGTATCTTTCTTAATAACTGCGTTATTGCAGCGTTATTATCTCACCTTAATTAATGAGCCTTGCGCCGAGCGTTTAGTTCCATAATTTTCTGATTTGGATTAATTTTGAATCTTTCTGGTTCATTTTGTCGAATTTTGCCAATATATTTTCGCAGAGGATCTTCCGTAGTAAACCCCAGATGTTACCGCCTGCATCAAAAAATGGAAGCAGACATTGGCCAAGAAACTGATACAAAATCTTTAAACTTTCAGATAATCCTTTTCCGTGCAGCGTAAGTGAGAAACGCTATGAGAGCAGCTTCACTGTTAAAATTGTCTATAATGTACATCGCCAACTTACTCGTTAACAATGTTATCTATAGATTAGCTGCAAACTGGTTACTTTTACTTGCTAACACTTTGATTTTTTATGACTAAAAGTTCCGTACTTCATTTTTCAAGGTACGGTATCTTTCGGAAAAAAGCTGTATATAGAAAGAAAAATAGGGAAAATAAGCTATTTTTAGTGAAGCGATGTCAATTACAAGCAGCAAAAAAGCCCGCAAACATTGGGCTTTTGATAATAATGCCATTTAAGACATAAGAAGGTCTATTTTAAATGAATGGCGGAGAGAGAGGGATTCGAACCCTCGATATGGTTTCCCATATACACGCGTTCCAGGCGTGCGCCTTCAACCACTCGGCCACCTCTCCAAAATTCACGTTTACATCATATTCAGAAAAAAGTAACCGATTCACTCTGCTGCTTTTACCGCGGGAACAACCGATACATAAGAACGATTATTAGCCTTTGTACGGAAAGAAACCATCCCATTCAAAAGTGCAAAAAGAGTATGGTCTCTTCCAATGCCAACATTTTCACCAGGATGCCAACGCGTACCACGTTGACGAACGATGATATTCCCGGCAGACACAATCTCACCGCCAAATTTTTTAACGCCGAGGCGTTTCGATTCTGAATCGCGACCATTACGCGAAGAACCGCCAGCTTTTTTATGAGCCACGGGCGCTCTCCTTTAATCTTTTTTGCTTTCATCTGGTGTCACAGTCTTTACTTTGCTTGACACCGCTTTCTTCTTACCAGTCTCTCCAGCGTGTTTTTCAGGAGATGAATGAGCCTCTGTTTTTTTAGGCACCGTCTCTTTCTTTTCAACTGATTTTACAGCCGCTTTTCTTGGCTTTAGACCACTAGCTGAAATCTCTAAAATGCGAATCGCCGTTACTTCTTGACGATGACCACGCGTACGTTTTGAGTTTTGACGACGGCGCTTTTTAAAAGCGACAACCTTACGTGCACGCGCCTGCTCCACGATTTCAGCTGTAACTACAGCATCAGCGAGAACAGGCGCACCAATAATTGCGCTCTCTTCTTCACCGATCATTAACACATCACTAAACTCGACGACATCACCGGCATCACCAACAATCTTTTCGACCCTTAACCGTTGGCCAGCAATAACGCGGTACTGCTTACCCCCAGTCTTAATGACTGCGAACATTTTTTACCCTTTCGCTCGATCCAGATCTCACCTTCCCCCCTGTTTTGTCAACGGGAAAAACGGTCTGCTTTTTATCAGTCTATAAAATTTTAAAAGAGGCAAAAACACCTCCTGCCACATAAGCGCGCGAGCTTCCCCACACACTCACACCCGATATATGATAGAATTTCTATTTTCTGTCAAGAAAGGTGAACAAAAAAGCAAAAAAGGGGGTTGTACTCAAAACAATTGAAGGTTATCTAGCCACCGTGCATTCAAATTACTTTAATATGGAGAGATGGCTGAGTGGTTGAAAGCACCGCACTCGAAATGCGGCATAGGGGCAACTCTATCGGGGGTTCAAATCCCTCTCTCTCCGCCAAAATATTAATTGAAAGCAATTTAAAATCATCACTTACCGCGTCTCGCTTAGATATGCGCCGACGGCTCTGATATCAAATCACCATGATTATTTGCTTTGTTTGCACCACCAATAATTAGTAATAATTCATTCACCCATTCCCTACAAAGCTCAACATCCCATTGATCAAACGAATTAATGTTTATTAAAACACCTTCCATAAAACACGATGTTAATAAAGCGTAATTAAGCAGTTAAAAGCAAAGGGCGTTGATAAATCCCGAATTGACATAATTTTGGTCGATTTTCCTGCAGACTTTTATGAAGCGCCGAATTATTCATTTCACTATTATTGCGCCCTTTTTTACAATAAAATGCCGAGCATCTTCGATACTGCGCTCTTTCATCAAAGCTCCTAACTGCGCCAAACAATTAGCCATCGAAATATCATGCGTACGACATAAATCTGGTCCCATCCCCTTTTGCAAATCAAACAAATTCCACAGGAACAAAGCCTAGCGCTTGATGTAAAAATTGGAAAACAGTGTGCTGCCCGTTCATTCCCAAATCACTCCAAATAGCTAAAACTACTGGAAAAAGTTACCAATTTGCCAACTGAAGGAATATGCCTACTATTTTACCCCATATATAGCTGCTTCAAATAAGCTGGAAAGCCCGCTAAACACCGTGCTTACGGAATAACAGAATGCGGCGAATAACCACAAATTAACACTATGCTAAAATCCTAAAAGAGCAAACTCTGATAGGAATCTTTTTATTTAAAGGCGCATTCTCCAAATGCTAACCTATTTGCTGAGCACCTTCAAAAGATTGGAGAAAATTTTGGCTATCTATCGCAAAAATGACTAAATCAATTGCTGGCCAAACCGAATAATGCCCTCCTACTCGACCATGAAATTCAAAAATTTTCGAAGAATCTACACAAAATTCTTTCATTATCAATAATACTCGAAACGGCGACAAAATGCATTCTTACCGCCTTTTCTTCCGAGTGCGAACTAATCCACCGATGCGCAGTCCAGGCATGTTCTATTGTCTAAGTTGTAGCAAATTTTTTAGAAAAATAATAATGAAGTGTTATTTCTGGCTCTAAATTCTGTGAGGATATCGGCAATATGTGTGCTGACTGCATTAAAAATAAAGTGATATTGTAGCATCATGATAAGACTCTAAAGCAGCGGCAACCGTCAAAGGCCCAATATTAGATCCTCCATTACCAATATTCGTAATATCATCTATCTTTTCACCACTATTCTCTTTGTAGCTACTATAGCGGACCATTTCCGAATTTTTTTCCATGTGAGAAAGAACGACCTGGATAAGATCACACTCATCTAGCAAAAGACCTCGCCAGTGAACAAATATAACATAGTATGAAGCGCTGGATATTTTCAGCCATATTAATTATCTCACCCGAAAATACCGCCTCATGGCCTTTCTGACACCTGCGTAGTGACGGCAAGGTCATATAAAATCTTATATATAAGGCATTATTCCACGTTTCACAAAATCAAAAAGGAGATCATTGAGTTTCGGAGAAAAATGGCTAAAACGCCGTTCATCTTCGGTAAAATACCGGCCGATATCACGAACCTGCCCCCTAAGCCGTTTTTTGAAGCTTTAAACCCTACACTAAAAGAAAAGCTCTTTAAACGTGAAGCATAAATCCTGTCTCTCATAGTCACTTATAATTGTATATCAAAGAAATTAAAAGAGCCATTCCTTCCTGGCGGTACATATATACCCCTTACACACAAAATGAAATACCGCCGAAATTAGAGATAAGGTTCTAAAGTGATACGCTTAAAAGCCTCGATAATCATCTCATTCCTTAATTCAGAAAGATCATTTAGCTTGGCCTAGTTCTCTGGCTAAACGCGCGGCTTCTTCTGCTTTCGGCTTTATAAAACGTCCAAGAAAAAGGTAAACAACCGGTGTTACGTAAAGAGTAAAAATAGTTGCTAAACCTAAGCCACCGACAATAACCCAACCTAAAGCTATGCGTGCCTCTGCACCAGCACCTTTTGCTAAAATCAGCGGAATACCACCCAAAATAGCGCAAATCATCGTCATAGAAACTGGACGGAGACGAACATTAGCCGCTTCTTCTGTAGCTTCACGCACACTTTTACCTTGATTGCGCAGTTGATCTGCAAATTCAACAATCAGAATACCATTTTTAGCCATAATACCAATTAACAAAATCAAGCCGATTTGGCTGTAGATATTGAGACTGATACCGCTCAAAAGCATAGCAATTACTGCGCAACCAAGCCCCAATGGCACGGTAGCTATTATAATAAACCCTGAAATAAAACTCTCAAACTGCGCCGCTAAAATCAATAAAATAATCAAAAAAGAAATTCCAAAGGCAACCATTAGACTAGAAGATGTTTCACCAAGTGTTGCGGCTTCTCCCAGTGGAATGATATAATTTCCCTCTGGTAACAATGAAGAAGCAATTTTTTCTACAGTCTGATAAGCACTTCCTAAAGCAACTCCAGGAGCAAGATTGGCACTTAGAATAACCGCACTCATGCGTTCCTCTCGTTTTAATTGAGGTGCGATGGCTTTTTCACGCAAATCTGCAACAACCGACAAAGGAACATATTTGCCCTCCTTTGTTTTCAAGAAGATATTCTCTAAACCAGCGGGATCGCCTATAGGATTCTTACGCGATGTAAGCTTAACGTCATAAGAGTGGTCGTCTATATAAACAGAACCAATTTTTTTCCCGTCTAACATTGCCTGTAATGTATCACCTAAATTGAAAATATTAATTCCTAAATCAGAAGCTTTTTCTCTGTCGATCTCTATAAAAAACTGCGGCTGCGTTGCATCAACAGTCAAACGTGGACGGATAAAATGAGAATCAGCTCGCAGGGCGTTAAGAAGCTTATCAGCGGATGACTGTAATTGCGCGTAATTATCCCCAAGAACTGCAAACTGCAATCCTTGGCCGTTTGCGGAAACCCCTAAAGAATTACCTTGTACGGTAAATGCAAATACCGCAGGAAATCGTCTAACTTTCGCATTAATCTCCTTTACAATCTCTTGTTGACTACGCGAACGCTTATCCCACGGTGAAAGCAACAAAATGAGAAAAGCACTATTAGATGAATCATTTACACCCGCTATGGAGAAACTATTAATAATCTCCCCAGAATCACGCAATGGTTTTAAACTAGCTTCAATTTGCTCAACCTGCTCATTCAAATATTGTGTCGAAATGCCCTGTGGCCCACTAATTACCAAAAAAACAGCTGCTCTATCCTCTGCTGGCGTCAATTCATGCTGTAATTGCGTGTATCCAGCGGCACAAAGACCGAAAAAAATAAGTGAAGCAAATATAACAGTCCAAGGTCGCTCCAAACACCGGTGTAGACTGTAAGTATAATATTTTCCGAAAAAAACACCCAATTTATCAAAAAGGGCAAAATGGTGTGCACCCTCTTCGTTCCCCTCAACATGCTCTTTAAGAAAGCGCGAAGCGAGCATAGGGCAAAGAGTTAAAGCAACAATTGCAGAAAGCAAAACAGCGATCGCCAACACAAAACCAAATTCTCTGAAAAGCCCCCCAATTTGTCCAGGAAGAAAAGAAATAGGTACAAAAACAGCTACCAAAGTAAATGTTGTTGCCAAAACAGCAAAAAATACTTCTCGTGTTCCAAATACTGCTGCTGACCGGGAACCAAATCCCATATTACGCCACCGAACAATATTTTCGAGAACGACAATTGCATCATCCACAACAAGTCCCGTTGCCAAAACAAGCCCCAAAAATGTAAGAATATTCAAAGAAAAACCCGCAAGATAAATCGCAGCGATCGTTCCAATTAGAGCTACTGGGATAGATAAAGCAGGAATAAACGTTACCCGAATATCTTTGAGAAAAAGAAAAATAACAAAAATAACGCTAATAACAGCGATAATTAATGCCACCTCGACTTCGTGAAGAGCACTTTTGATAAAAATGGCATCGTCACTAATAATGCTTACATCCACAGAAGGAGGAAGGATAATTTTGATGTGCTCAAGAATTTTTTGGATATTTTTAGAAATATTAATGGTGTTGGATTGCGCTTTGCGCACGATACCTAACCCAATCCCCGGTTTTCCGTTTACACGAAAAATCATCGTTTCTCTATCAGGAGATAAAGTAACATGCGCAACATCGCCGACACGTACATGAGGTTTTAATACGACCTGTTCGAAAGCCTCCGGAGTTGTCAAGCGAGCAGTGGCACGTACAATCAGAGTCTGCTCAGAATTGCGTAATGATCCTACAGGTGCATCGGTGGTCATATCAGAAAGGACACGCGCAACATCTGCCACAGTTAATCCATAGCTAGCAAGCTTCGCCTGATCGACATCAATTTGGAAAATCTTCGCACGAGCACTGTAAACCTGCACGTCACCAACGCCATCGACAGAAGACAGAGCCTCAATGATCTGATCATCCACAACGGTTGTCAAATCGTCTATACTCATTACCGGTGAAGTAACAACCAAATACATCATTGCAGAAGCATTTGAATCTGCCTTAATAATCAGAGGTGCATCTGCGTCTTTCGGTAAAGAATGGGCAACGCGAGAAATAGCATCACGAATATCAGACGCAGCAATATTCAAATCAACACCGACATTAAATTGGATCACTACACGAGAACGACCAAAAGAAGAAGTTGAAGAAATAGTTTTAACCCCTGAAACACGGGCAACTGCGTCTTCTATAACCTTCGTAATTTCACGGTCAATTGTTTCTGCTGATGCACCAGAAAAAGTTGTCACAACCGTTGTTACTGGCATGTCAACATCGGGCAATTCACGAACATCGACACTCATCCACGCAGCGAGCCCTGCAATTACAATCATAGCATTTAAGACAAAAGTAAAAACCGGCCTACGAATGAAAAATGCCATCATCCCGCCTTGTTCTGACTTTATCAGCGATTGTCCAGTTTCGACTTTTTGATTCATCGTGCGTCCTGCTCATTAGCTTTTGGTGATTTTTGCCGAGAGGTTTCTGAATCATCCACAGTAACGGAGCTGCCAGGGTGGAGCATTTGTACCCCCTGAATGACGATTTGATCACCGTTTTTTAGAGGAGCTTTCACAAATACCTTGTCTCCTTTGTGCTGAATGATTGATACTGGAACATATTCTGCTTTCCCTTCTTTTACACGCCAAACAAATGACCCTTTTCTATCCCATTGAACTGCAAGAGGATCAACAGCGGGAAAAGAGCCGTCGCAAAATTGGGACATAACGGAAAAAGACATGCCAGATATGAGCATATCCTTCTCATTCTGGATTTCGACTTGGGCGTGCAATGTGCGGCTTCCTACGTCGACTACATTATCGAAGGCGTAAATATGACCAACGAAGGTCTTGTCTGGCTGCGCTATTAAAGTTGCGGTTACTTTATCCCCTATATGAATGCGCGACGCGTATCGCTCAGGCGCCCATATATCAACTAAAATGCGTTCTCTATTTTCAATACGGCCTATCACCGTATCGGAAGAAACAGCGTTCCCTACATCAATAGGCAAAATACCAACGACCCCGCTAATTGGCGTACGAATCATTCTCCGGTTAAGCGCTAAATCAGCATCGCGTAAAGCCAAATTTGCGTTATCTAACTCCAAACGCGCAGAAATTTCCTGGACCTCTGTCGCTGTATTGGTAGCACGTAACTTAAGGACACGCGAAAGCGTTAATGCACTATTATCGCGTTGCACCTTTGCTCTTGCAGCCGCTATTTCTTCCTTTTCAGAGTCAAGCTTTGCAATTAAATCACCCTCTCGCACTTTTGCTCCGGCCGACACAAAAAGTTTGTCAATAATGCCCTTTGACCAAGGCGTTAATTCCACTGCAGCAATAGCCCGTCCACTACCAATAGCAGTGAACTGTTCACAAAAATTTTGAACCGTAACACCGCCAACAACAACATTTGTTGGTGGTCTTCCCGCTGGAATTTTTGATGTTTTCTGTAGTTTACTGATTGTCTTATCCACCGTAGGGACAGATCGTTTCGATTTGAATCCAAAGTAAGCAGCCAGCAAAACAATAACTAAAAGCGCTAATGGAATAATCTTTCTCAGTGACCCCATAATAATCTACCCCTGCTTCGTAATTATATGCAAATTTTCTTGAAATAGTCTTAAACAGCAAAATACCCAAGTTTTACATAAAACCGGATCGGCAGATAGCATATTAGACCCCAACCGCGAAAATATTTTTCACCTACTCTGGATTACCTCTCGTGGATTAAATCGTCAAGTTACCGATCGTTCATGTTGAATTTTTCAGCCAATTTCAGCGAGAAGGCAGGATATAGCAGTCCAAAAAACTTGAAATATACGGTAATCTTCTGACGAAAGCATACTATATACTGCCGGATAAAATTTTTACTTTCACTAAGTTTCGCTTGCAATTCATCAATGAAACGGTTAGGAACCCCGTATCTTCATAGCATAGAGGACTTAAAGCTTACGCACCCGTAGCTCAGCTGGATAGAGCACCAGACTACGAATCTGGGGGCCGGGAGTTCGAATCTCTTCGGGTGCGCCATACTCTTTTATATTAATGATAACGTACTGAATTTTAATAATATTTTTTTAGGTTAGGGATCCCTAAATCCAAGGTAAGGGAATAGGATCAAAGTTTCAGAAGCCACCTTTTGATATGAGTGAGGCAGTTATCAATTGCATCAATGAACTGTGATATCGCAAGCGTGAATGCTAAAAAACATAATATAATCCATTTCAACATCCACGTAAGCAGCTTGAATTTTTCGTAATGACCTAAAAAATCAAGTAAGAGCCTGAACTCTTTTTCATTGAGCTTTTGGATATCTTTTTCACGAGTGATTCTATCCTTCTCTTCCATGCATCACCTCATAAAAAAAGCCCCCAAAATGGAGGCCGGTGTTGATATAATTGATTATGAACTTATGCGCACTTCTTGATCTGTACGCTCTTCTCAAGCTGTAAGCTCTCTAAAATAGGGTAACAACGCGATATCAATTCACCATTGCCATAGGTCGTATCGGCAATAATGAGTTTCATTAAGTCCTCGGTTGTTGAATCGCCGTCGACGACTCCCCTCATTTTAACTACGACGTTGTTCATAGCTTTTTGGATATCAACAAACAAATCATCGTATAGGCGGGCAACTTTGCGACATTCATCTAAATATTCGCACAAAGTAAAGAGTTCATCTATTCTCTTTTTACTCATCATACGGCCTCCCTCAGCGTTGAATTTCCTGAAAGAATCTCCGATAAACGCGCTAGTCCCTTTGAAGTAACACGCGCATCTGAGACAATCTTCTCAGAACCATCAGGACGGCTGATGACTTTCGTAGGACAGTCCATGAGCCCTGACTGTATCTTCTCCTGGTAAGGAATATAAGGAGTGCTCCCCATGCGCCTGTAGATCCATTGATTCTGTGATAGATAGGAAAACAGACGTTTGGGGCTGGTCCCTAATATCTTAGCAGCATCTGTAATGCACATAGTACCATCTGCCCTTGTTAAGTGTTCATAGGCTGCAACCTTGGGCTCTTGCTCTTTAACCTTGCTTTCTAGGGCAATGACTTTTTCAACATTATTCAAGAGCAAAGTCTTTAGATGGTTCGGATCATTTAAAATCTCCTGGACATTTGTAGGAGCCATGGCCCGACGTTCACACTCAATGAAGTATTGTCGCGCTTACTTGCCCTTCTCGTTACGCTCGACCATGGATAGCTCTTTCGCCATATTTAGTGAGAGGTAGTATTCCATGCTTGGACGGCCTCCTGAGGGTTTTACTAAAATTTTAGTAAAACTTATAAAGTCCTTATTTTCTTGGAAATTATATTCGTTAATGCGGTTTTTAATCCAATCATTAAAGCGAGTTGGTACCTCTAAAAACGCGTGCAGATCACGCGCATTCACCGTTTGAACAGTCTCCTGCCCAAGCGTTTGCTTTGATATTGTAATGAGATTTTTCATTTTAAAATCCTAGATAGTTAAATGTTTTCTATTGAGATACTCAGAGGAGTATCGGGTGCTAGAAAACACGGCTACTAGGACCCGTCGTTATGCTTTCCCCGCAAAAGCAGGTATTATATGGCATAACCACACCCGACAGAGACCATTAACGCACAAAGTACGCGCAGAGTCAAAATTATCACGGAGAGAGATTATTTCGGTAATCTATCCGCCTAGTTTTTTGCAGTGTTTTCTAAGCACTTGCCCTAGGGAATCACATTAGAAAACGTTTGTCAACAATTATTTAGAAAAAAAGTTTTAGGCACTCAGTGAAGCATCTGCACTGACGAATCTCCTGATAAAGCCTCCGCTAAACGTGCCAGCCCCTTTGAAGTAACACGTGCCTGAACAGCGATCTTCTCACTTCCGTCACCACGGCTGATAGTCGTCGTAGGGCAATCCATGAGGCCTGACTGTATCTTCTCCTGGTAAGGAATATAAGGAGTGCTCCCCATGCGCTTATATATCCATTTATTCTGCGACAGATAGGTGAATAGATCTCTCGGTCTTACCTCTAAGGCTTTAGCTGCATTAGTGATACACATGGTACCATCTGCCCTGGTTAAGTGCTCATAGGCTGCAACCTTGGGCTCTTGCTCTTTAACCTTGCTTTCTAGGGCGATGACTTTTTCGACATTATTCAAGAGCAAAGTCTTTAGATGGTTTGGGTCGTTTAAAATCTCCTGGACATTTGTAGGAGCCATAGCCTGACGTTCACACTCAATGAAATATTGTCGTGCTTGCCTGCCCTTCTCGTTACGCTCGACCATGGATAGCTCTTTCGCCATATTTAGCGAGAGGTGATATTCCTTTAATACTACATTTTGACGTTCGCCAATTTTGGCGAGCGTTAAAGTATAATCGCTCCCTTCTGTAAATTCGTATTTGCTGATACGGTCTTTAATCCAATTAGAAAAGTCTTTCCCTATTTCCAAGAACGCATGCAGATCACGCGCATTCACCGTTTGAACAGTCTCCTGCCCGAGCATTTGCTTTGATATTGTAATGAGATCAGCCATAATAGGCCTCCTTGTTGTTTAAATGTTTTTCATGAAGACAACCTAGAAGGTTGCCGGGCGCTGAAAAACACGGCAACAAGCCCGTCGTCACGCTTTCCCCATAAGGGTATTGTATGGCGTAACCACACCCGGCAAGACTATTAATGCACGAAAGCGCGCAAAGAGTCAAAATCATCGCGGAAGAAAGTTGATCGGAACTCACCCGCTTGTTGCTATAGTGTTTTTCAAGCACCTTCCCCTTAAGGAATCACATTAGAAAATATTTGTCAATAAGTATTTTTTGACAATAAAATTGGTAGATATATTTGTAAAATAGTTTAAAATTATCAGTCAGTTAGTTTTATTATTAAACGTTACTAGCGCAATATTCTAGCTTAAGAAATTTCACATAAATAGATTGGAGATCTTGATGAAGAAAAGTCATAAGATTATTTCCCGTTTCATTTTACTAACATCTATTTTTGCAGCTTTTTTCTTTAAAGCACAGATGACTGATACAACAGTACAAACTCTTGTGATGTTCTTCTTTACCACACTCATCTTCTACATGATCTCGATCGCCATTTTATATAAATCATCCTACCTCAAAAGCGTGCATAAGTACGTAGATAAAAAGTTGCAGAAACGCGGCACATATATTCTAAAATCTTATTTGCTTACCAGTGGCCGTTTGTCCATTTTTTCTATTACATCGATTACTCTTTTTACGGCATTCGCAACCAAAGATACTAGTGGCGTATTAAACACGAAGATTCCCTCGTTAACTGTACCTTTAACAAATACAGCACTGGACTTGAATCTATTGTTAAGCTCCGGCCTATTTGGAAGTGCCGCGCTCAACATTTTTTACATGCGGCTTTTGATGAACGCCATTATTAACGGTATGGTTGAAGAGGCCAAAGGAAAGGCCGCCTAAATCATTCACCCCAAATTTGGGGAGAGCTACCGTGCTCGATCAAAATTGTACGGATTTCCCGGAAAACCTCTGTCTCTCCAAAATTGGATGGACAGCCATAAACATCTAATTCGTGCCTCACAATATCTCATCATCGACTTGAACCGTAAGCCCTAGCGCACGGATAACCAACAGGGCCTTGCCAAGGTGACAAGATGCTTTCCCTCGTTCCAATTCACGAATAAAACGCTCCCCAGCACCACCTACACCCGACAGTTGCCGTTGTGTAAGGCCTTGCATTTTTCGTGTTTGCCGAATAAGGCTTCCTAATCTTTGAACTGTCTCGTCCATTAACTTTCAACTCGTGCTCATTAAGCTTAATTTATCTTTATACACTTCAATCCTTCATGAGGCTTTAGAAATAACATCTTCGTAAAATAATATTTCTGAGTATAACTCAAGATTTGATGGGCTGAGAAGAGGCATTTACTCGTTATTTTAAAATGAACCCGTTCGGTACTATTTTATCAAAAATGGGGGTGTTTTTAGTGAATTCGTCCCGTTCGGGTTCATTTCATAAAAGCCGGTTTAAATAGATGCCCCCAAATGGGGGCCGGTGTTAAATAATTAACATAAACTTATTTTCTTCTACTCATTGGATTGCCCTCCTGGCTGAAGAAGTTCTCGAAAAAAACTCCGCTAAACGCGCTTTACCTTTTGCTGTAAGGCGCGGCTCTATAGCAATCTTCTTAAAACCGTCCGCGTTTCTGACAGATATCACGCGACAATCCATATAGCCTAATTGTATTTTATCTTGGTAAGGGGCGTAACGGCCATTCACTTTTCTCCTATATATCCATTTGCCTTTTTCAAGATAGGAGAACAGATATCTAGGAGTTATCCCTAATGCTTTGGCTGCATCTGTAATGCATGTGCTACCGCCTATCCTGGTTAAATGTTTATAGGCTGCAACCTTGGGCCTTAAATTTGCAATCACCATATCCTTCTTAGCACTTTCTTCTCGCAGATGCGTGACAACACCGAGAATCAACTTAGGATCAGAATAGTCAACCGCTAAGCTCTGTCGCTTTGATGCATTTTCTAACTCTTGCCAACGGTCAATAATTTTTCCTCTCAATGTTTCATTGTATCCTGAAACAACTTTTAGTGTGTCCAATTTACTTAGGTCGTAAACCTTAGTTGGCCGACCGCCATTGGGAGAAAAATAATCTCTCAGAGTTTTACGGCTTTCCCGTAAAACCCCTTTCTTAAACAATCTTTCTATGGTTTCAATGACTTGATTGTGCCTAGTGTTGCATACTTCCGCGATTTCACGGCTAGACATGGTGAGAGGCGTATTTACATTTTCAATTTTCGGTTCACATGGAATCATGTTACGATCATTCATATTGTTAATCCTTTCTAAGGGTTGTGATATTGAAGCGTTAGAGGGAGTTTTCGTGAACATAGCCTCTAACGCTTTTTTGAAAATTTTGATTATTTCAAGAACTACACCTCACTCAGTCAAAGTTTCTGCATAATGAGGACATATTCGTTCTTCATGGAACCAGGCATACGTTTGCTTGGAATGTTTCTTTCTAGAAGATGGACTTTTCTTAAACCTAGTCTTTCCAAAAACTCTTTTACAATCTTATCCAGGGGGATGCTGACCGAACTGATAGATCTATTTCCAAGAGTAAACATCATGAATCCACCATGACTAAGCGTCTTGACAATCCTTTGT
Organism: Bartonella australis AUST/NH1; assembly: GCF_000341355.1. Lineage (NCBI taxonomy): Bacteria > Pseudomonadati > Pseudomonadota > Alphaproteobacteria > Hyphomicrobiales > Bartonellaceae > Bartonella > Bartonella australis. The sequence goes on along the minus strand of NC_020300.1, from coordinate 283,451 downwards.
AAGGATAAAAATAAATCATAAGCGAACATAATAAGCTTCCGCTCTCCCCTTTTGGCTTTCTGAATAAGCAAGGTGGTGATTCTTTTAAGACTAGGTGATTGTTTTTCTACCCAAAAGCGGCGTAAATCCCACTCCCCTAATTTACCTCCCAAACTCACGCTATCTATCGCCGATTGAGAGCAAATCAAATTGTCATCAAAGGACGCACCTATATCCCCTAAATTTATAAACTGTAGCGGTAAATAGGAATATTGCCCATAGGTGATGGTCGTTGCATTGTCCCCGTAAGGCGGAGACGTAATAACCAAATCCGCTTTAACAGTCTCAGGTAAATGACGCACATCCTGAATATATAATTCATTTTTCAGTGATAATTCATCTTGTTTTACGTACCCATTCTCGCTCAGCTCGTTCCAAAATTTTACTTTAAGTTTAATATTGAGAGTGCATTTTTTAATAAAATCACGAAAAATACCCTCGGCTGTGTAAAGCGATTTGTCTTTTCGGATATGAAGCTTGTAGGTAGAAAGGCGGGTATTACTATATTTGCGAATAATATCCACCATGGCAATCCATAAAAACCGCCTGCACCAGACTAACTCTTGTTGATTTATGAAATGGCGTATTTTTGATAAGGCCTTGAGGGCATCTTCATCAAACCATTTGTCCGCTCCCTTAAAGCAGCATAGATCAAATGACACATTTTCTTTCTGCAAATTTTGCTCAATATCTTGAATGATCTTCTCGATCTTACTTTGATCAAAAAAGTCCGCTTTAGATTTGCAACAAAGAATAGCCAGGGGATTTACATCTGTCCCGATAAAATTCTTTCCTCTCAAAAGGGCCTCTGCCAAAACCGTACCTGAACCGACAAAGGGATCATAGATTGTTTTGATTTTAGGATTTACCTGCAGCAGAAGATCAATCAATTCCGCCTGCATTTGCGGGACCATCATAGCGGGATAAGCCATGAGAGCATGACAATGCTCACGCCGTGACCGCCTCCCTCTGAAATCCCAATAATCCTCGTTTCGAGCAGAGATTGATTCAAACTTCTCTGCAACAGAATGGTCCGGTCTGTGCATGAAATAATCTTCCTTAAAGGTGCGGTTGCATGTTCGTTATTATTGCACAAAAATGCAATAATAATCAATAAGTTAAAAGATTTTTTCACTAGATTTCCACCCACAAATCCTGGCTCCCTGGGTGTTATGCTTTAAGATTTGGCGGGCTAAGGAGAGGCTCATATCAGCCACATCCTTTGATGTTGAATAAATCGGAAACCACCCTATGCAAGACGAAGACGGCACTCTATTTGTCGCGCACCCATTTAAGCAGATTAGAGCGCACGCTATTATCGTCCATTTGATCAATTTCATGATCAACCTCCAGTCTTATTTGCGCGGCCTTTAAATCAGCCTGGCTTTGTCTATCCCGCTCTTTCTCCCGTCCAAGCTTAAAGATCTTGAAGAAGGCCATAAAAAAAGCGGCTAATGCCGCACTTATCATCAGCAGATAGTTTTTCACCATTATGCTTCCTTCAAGCGCTTCATCGTGGCCCACAATCCGAAACCAACACCTGCAAGCGTCAAGGCTAAAAACGCATAGCGCATTATATCCAGATTACCGATGAAAGGCTCTAGCTGGTGAGCTGCCTCAGAACATGTAGATCCCAAAAGCCCTAAACCCGCAACGATGGCCGATTTCCCCTCACCTGTCTTATGGAGGCGTTGACGTTCAGGTTCTGCACACTCAACACATTGTGATGCGATAAAGGAGCCCTTAGACCACAAGCCTATTTCCGCAGCACGGCGATTGATTAAGCCTTGCGATCTTTTTCCGGAGCAATACACCCACCGATTGAGCTGTCCGGGCACACAGTCGTAATCACCTTGATTGAGCTTCTTAACCAGGGTAGATTCTTTGAAAGCAGCTACACCAATATTGAACGCAAAGGAAACGAGGGCGGCAAACTGGTTGTCGCTCAACTCCACCTTGACTGCTTCATGAACAGCCCGTTCAAAGCCTATGAGATCCTTTTTCAAAAGCGCATCAGCTTGCTTAGCCGTGATCGTCTCCCCCTCCTTAACATTCTCTGTATGGCCGTAACCAATGGTCCAAACTCCTCCAATATCTCGGTAGGATTCAAGCCGTAAACCTTCCCACCTCTTGAGAGCTTCAATGCCGTCTTTATTGATTTTTCGCATAAATGCCTCCTGCCTTCGAATAGAATTGTCTTGATTATACTTGATTACAGATGTAAAGTGTATAGCGTATCGTTACACGAGTCAGTGAATTAAGATGATTATTAGCTTTAGACACAAAGGATTGAGGGAGTTTTATGAAACTGGCTCAACGAAAGGTATCCAAATAAAGCACGCTCAAAAGCTTCGATATATTCTGGCAATCCTCGATGTAGCTGAAGATGTGAACGATGTAGCGTTCCCGAGCTTCCGTCTGCATTCCCTTCAAGGTGATTTAAAAAATTATTGGTCAATCCGTGTAAATGGGAACTGGCGCGTTACATTTAAGTTTATAGGCAAAGATATTGAGCTCGTTGATTATCAAGATTATCATTAGGAGATAAATTATGATGCACAATCCTCCTCACCCTGGTTATATCTTACGTGATGAAGTGATCGAGGAACTTGGTTTAACAGTGAGTGAAGCAGCACAGCGCTTAGCAATGTCGCGTGTAGCCTTATCACGGATCATCAATGGGCATGCAAGCATTTCAACTGACCTCGCTATCCGCCTTGAAATGGCCGGTATTAGCACCGCACGCTTGTGGCTTTCACTGCAAACAAGCTTCGACCTTTGGCAAGCAAAGCAGCGCAAACAGCCCCATATAACACGTTTAGTAGCTTAGCCATTAAAGCGGACTTTCATTTTTAGAATGCCCCCTCATATATCGCCTTCTTCCATGTGAATGACGCCCTCGCCTTCATCATAAGATGCATCTGGCGGAGCATTTGGGTCGATAGTATCATCCTTATCTGGCATCGTATTTGCTACATTTCCTGCAGCATCTTCCTGCGCTTTATCAAAAAGCTCGCAGTCTATTCTCGTTGTATATCCGCCCGTTCTATCGAGTTTGTGTTTGACACTTTTTATACACCACTCAGCAGGAATGTAAGGCCGAAATGGCGGTTCTTGTACAAGTTTTGCTTCTGCTTGGACAAAGGGATCACCGCCAATATCGCACGAAAAAGATGACTTCCCTCGTGATGACTTATTGCGGTAAGCGGCGATTGCTGCAACCGCTTCTGATTGATTATGATAGGTGTATTTCAATTCATGAAAAGGCGGGTTACCAACTTTGACTTCCTTTTTTTCACCACTGCGTATATCATGATAAGTCGCGGTAACGCCGCCCTTTTTTTCTTCCTCTTGCTTTTCAGGTTCTTTGACTGTCGTTTCTGGTTCAGGTGGGTCCGGCATATCCTTTTCATCCATGTGAATGAAATCCCCACCATCATCAATCTCTTCGGGTTCTCGTATATCCGCCGCGGCTTTTTGGTCGTCTCCGGCGTCTGTTTCTAAGCCATTTGCGGCACCAGCTTCATCACGCGCACTATATTTAAAATCCCAAGAGGTGCATAATTTTTCATGAATAACCACGACAGGAAGTGTTTCACCAGTTATAGCTTTGCCTCCACCACGTTTAGCGAGAACAAGTTTGCCATTAACGGGCTTTGCGACAGCATCATATTCCCCTGCAAGACGCGCTGCAAAAGCCATATCGCTTTCAGCCGTTTGGTCTATGTGACGGACAACAATTTTTGCAAGAGTAGGATCAACTTTTGGCGTATAGCCGTTGCGCTGTGCTATCTCCTGGACGATATTCCCTAATGTTTGCTGGTGATAAGATTGGCTTTTTGGCGTCCTATAAGACGTGTTCATAGATGCCGCGCGTCCTGTAACACTTAAATTTCGTGGTGGACTACTAACAGATATCTCATCAATCAAATAGGCTCCCATATTGCGTATTTTGCCACCCTCATATCCAAGTGTCACAGAAATGATTGTCCCTATTAAAGGGATATCGAGCGAGCCGTTATCACTGTCCCGTACACGGTCATCAAGCTCTATGGTGATACGATCACTTTTGTTCTCTGCCTCATCGGTGATTTCAATCGACAACACATAATTCATTAAGCTTCTTGTGATGTCTTCTCCATTTGCTGTAACCGTGCAAAAAGGTTTCATTGCCTGCTGCCCCAAATTCTAATCACGGGCATCGCTTTGGGATAAGGCAGGACAGGTAAGAGGATTGTGATGCCCGCTTCTAAGATTGGCCCATATTCTGCAAGTCCAAAATTAGCCGCATAGACGCGCTCAACAGCAAGCGCTTGCTGACCTTTGGTATAATATTTCCAGCAAATGGCATCAACCATATCGCCTTCTTTGGTCACATAAAGATCACTCATTAATCTTCACCATATTCTTTTAAATGCACGGTAAATTCTTGTTTCTTGGGAAGGCCATTTTGATGAAAAACGCTCTGCGTTTCGCTCACGGAAAGGATGACAAATTTGCCTAAAATCAGGCCCTGACCCGTCACCAGGATGTGAGGTCCCCCATGCGCCATGTGCCGCAAATATTCTAGCTGTCCATAACCGCCTTTGAAATCTGGATAAATCACACCTGTTAAAGAAAATTCCACATTTGCAGCAGCAGGCAATTGAAGTGCCGTTTTCCGTCCCAATCGCCCTTGCTCAACCCACGGGACCTCGTAAGACATATCAAGTGTTTGATAGGCTGCTGTTTCAATCGAAAAAATAAAACACCCTAAAGCCAGCATCATGGTATTTAGTCCGAAAGGCTGGAGGCTATAGCTAAGCGTTGTTGCTTAGCGTGGCGTTCAAATGCTCGGTTAACCGCCGCGTGGATTTCTTCCGTGGAACCATTTCCCCCCGAAATATTTAAATTTGTAATGGTTATAGAAGCGTCTATTTCTGCTGATCTATGGACCCTAATAGGTTCAGGAGCCTTAAAGGATCCAACTTTTACATTTGTAGCCTCCCCGTATTCTGTTTTGACTTCACCTGGATAGAAACCATTATCGCTTTTTCCAGACGGAGTGCTCGTAACAACTGCCCTATCAACCATTCTTTTTGCGCGGGCATTAGTTTCATCGGTGAAGGTTTTCAGGGTTTCCGTTGAAGTTTTATTGATCGTGACGTTAAAACCTAACTTTTCTTTTATCCAATTGGGCATCCAACTCGTTAATTTGTTAACGCTATCGCTGAACCAATTGCACAGAGCATTCCATTTGCTTTTCATGCCTTCCCATAACCCTGCAATGAGATTAGAGCCTACTTCGATTAAACTAACCCCCAGCAACCACTTAACCAATGCGTTGATTTTTTTGGCTATCCAATAGAGTGGTGAAAAATCTTTAAAGAGAGTTATTAATTCATCAAAAACATTACTGCATAAACCGACAAAAGAATCCCATAATTTTCCTATAAAGCCTGCGACCCTATCCCAGTTTTTGTAGAGCAGATACCCAGCCCCCACAAGCAATGCAATGCCCCCAATTATCCAACCGATAGGGGTGGTCATAATAGCGACACCTAGCGAAACGACTGCTTCCCCAACCACAATTAAAGACGCAATGAGCGGGCCCACAATGAAAGCGCTCAGCGCAACGAGACCAACCTTAAAGAGTGTTATTTCACCGATCAGTGGCTCCATCCACCGAAACCAGGCTTTAATGCTTTCCGTGATATCGCTGATACCCCTTCTCAAATCAGAAGCGGGATTAAGCAAATCCAGCATAAATTGCTTCAGGGTTTTTGCCCATTCAGAAGCGGTTGTTTGAATGAGATCGCGGTTTTCATCAATCAATTTTGAAAAGATATCAATCATGTCATTGAGCACGGGCATGAAACGTGAACCAATGAAATTAGCGACACCACCTATTTTTTTCTTAAAAGCCCCAAGCTTATCACTTAAATCTGCTGCATAGTGCGCGACATCTGCACCTATTAGCCACTTTCCTTTGCGCGCCTTCGCGAATAGTTCTTTGAAGGGCTCCATGCCTTGCGAGAGCATGGCAGCCATTTCTTTGCCATCGCCACCAAATAGTAGAGCTGCGATGTGTTGCCTTTGTGCTTGATTTTTCATTTTACTCATCTTGTCAATAATTTCTTCCAACAAGGCTGAGTTTGATTTGAGCTGCCCCGAGGCATTTTTGACAGAAATGCCAAGTGCCTTAAACCCCATAACACCTCTTCTTTGTCCAGCGAAAGCTTGTGCAGAACGCCTATTCAAAGTTGCCAAGGACTGCTGAAAGAGTTCACCAGAATATCCTGAACGATCGGCAGCATCACTCCATAATTGAAGCGCTGCGACACTCATACCTAGGTGCCGCGACGCGTGATGAAGGCTATCCCCCATATGTATGGTTTTCATGGTAATGGCACTTAAGCTTGCCACAAGGCCACCACCAGCCAGCCCTAAAGCTCCAGACAAAATCGAAGCACGTTTTGCCACCGTGCTGAGGGCACCTTGAACACCTTGCAGACTTTTGGTCATATTTTTTACCGCAGCAGAAAAACGGTGAACACCCAATTTATGCGATATCTTCTTTGAAAGGACATCAAATTCCTTTTGAAGACGCTTGATAGGTGCAGTGAGCCCGTCTTCTAAAGACAGTTTTACTTTTGCATCTGCAACTTTTTTGCTCATTTTGTTTTATGCCTTTCTGCTGCTAGATTACGCCAAAAAATTAACTCTTTTGGCTCCATTTCCATCATGTCTGAAAGCGGCCAATGAAAAACGATGGCGATATCGGCTATGAGTTTTGCGGCGGTTTCCCAGTCGAGGATGCCCGCCGTTTGATAAAAGATTCAAGAATTTCTCCAATGCCCGATAAGTCATCGATATCGAGTTCGCTGATAGCCTCATAAGGCCACCCAGAAAGGCGTGTGATCATAGCAATCGTTTGCTCTACGCCTTCCTTCTTATCGATCGCTTGCAAATCCTTTGCTTTTGGACGACGCAAAGTAATCTCGCTATGTTCTTTTCCTTCAAATTCAACAGGCATGAATAATTGATACGTAACGCTTGATTGTGATGCCATTTTTATATTCCTAAAAGTTTTCTATGCTTTGCTAATTGATCAACACCATTGAATTTTCTCACCATGTTGATGGCGTCTATCTCGACAATTTCGACGTCTTTCTGGACATATTTAAAGTAATTCAATGCGAATGTTGCCGTAGATGTATTTTTGCCTCCTGGTTGCCATTCTGCCATTTCGAAACCTTTGCAAAGTCCTCTCATGGTGATGACAACACCTTCCGCCGCTGCACCTTGCGCTTGCACGGAACCTCGTAATGAGATGTCTACATCAGGACGTCCTAATTGCGTCATAAGCTCTGGAGAGCAATCAGAAATGGTCATGGCGAGTGTCAAAACTTCGAGACCCATATCAATCTCAATGGGCACATCCATGCCGCCTCCTCGGTAACTTTCAACGGTAAAATTCAAATTCGGGGGGGTTACACTTTCGCATTTGGCCTGATATGGAATGCCATCGACATAAATATTAAAATATTTCAGAACTCTTGGTAAAACGGGTACGGCCATTAAAAGATCTCCTCTAAATAATCACTGACGATTTGTGAACGGAATGTGATATGTTCTGCCGGTGTTGTTGGTGTGAATTCCACGTTGAAATAGACTTTGCCACTTTCAAGAGCGCTAGCTGTGTTCAGCTCTGGATCGGGAGCGCAGTGCCCACCAAGAATGGCGCCTTGTGCTTTTAAATCGCGTAAGTAAGCATTGACGCTTTCACTCACATCGCTCATGTAGGTTTTTTTGATATTGCGATCGACTGCCCATAGATGCCCGCGTAAAATGGCATCATTGATCATATCCGCAGTTCTCACCACCGATAAAAAAGCAAATTTTGCGTCACTTGAAAGTGTGCGGTTGCCCCATAGGCGATAACCGTTTTCCCGGATAATAGTCGTGATATTTTGTTCGTTGAGAAGATTGGCGCGGCTAGAGCTGTCACCGATAGAAAAATCAATCGGGCGTGCTATACCAACAATCCCATTGATTACTTTATTTGAAGGGGAATGCCAAAAACCATTTGCAGCGTCAGTTTTGGCAATGACACCTGCAACTGCTGCACTCGCCGGTTCTTCTAAGATTTTGCCATTTCGATTAACCTTCACAAAGGGATCAATGAGAATGACACGTTTTGAATCAAAATCTTGTGCCGCAGCAAGAGCTGCTTCATCTGTCGTGTTTGGTGCATCAATCACCACAATAGCACGCAGACGTTCTGCAATACCGATGAGTTCTGCCGCAACAGGATTAGACGTTGTACTGGTTTCAGCCTTGGCGGTAGCACCAGTCCCGTCACCTTCAATGGTTACAATTGGAGCAGTTTGATCATCAAAGCTATTTTTCTTTATGACGATAGACGTCACTTTCCCATCCGTAAGGATCGCTTCTGCTTCTATATCACCGGCAATCTTAACTGTCGCCTGGGTGTAACCACTCCCTTGGTTTGTAACATCAATCTTGTTAATGCTAAGAGGACGCTTATGGGTAAAGCCTGGAGCGATCAGGATGCGTGGTGTTTGCCCCACAAGGGATTGTGCTCCAATCAAAGCGTGAACGCCTTCATAAGAACCATTTGCGTCTACACCACCCAAAATATTCGTCAATGTCGCGCTCTCATTGTCGCCTTCCTTTACCCGTATGACAACAACGACAGCTCCCACTTGCTTGAAAATCAGGTCAAGAGCATTGGGCAAAGTGCCGCGTCTCTTGCCTATTTTATCAAGTTTGGCTGCTTGTGAAAGAGAACCTGATATCAAAACCGGTGTGTTGAGAGGAAAGGCTAGCTCGTCTGCATCCGGTGCTGTGCCGACGATGCCGATAACCGCTGATTGAACTGCGCGAAGGGGACGCGTGGCATCATCAACCTCGACAACTTCAACGCCGTGTAAAAAATCTGCTGCCATGCTTTATGCTCCTTTAAAATGGTTGGATGATTTTAAGATTAATGGGGGGTGAAAAACTCATTATACTTCCCGCCGATTCATATAATGAGTTAATAGAATCCCGTTCCGCTATAGAACCTCTCGTCTATGCAGATGCCTCAAAGGATATATGAGATGATTTAGATTGTGCTTTAGATGATAGTTGGAATGGCGATGAAAATATCTAAAGTTGGCGCTATCGTCCGATATGATTATTTGCTTCTGAAAAGCAAATTTCTAGTGACTATGTTCTATTTGCGCGTCCACACTCCCAACCGTTAATGTTGGAATGGAAGAAACATCAATATCGCGTAATGCATGCCATGTGTCATAATTTGCCTGCAACTGTAACCATAAAGCTGGTCCATTGCCTAAAAGTTTGCCGATACGTGCAGCTGTGGCTGCTGTGACAGGGCGTGTCCCCTTAAGAACACCATGCAAATGCTGGCGTGATATTTGAAGAATTCGAGCAATTTCTGTTTTACTTATATCTAGATTTTCTAAAGCTTCAGCTAAAATCTCTCCTGGATGAGAAGGACAACGTTCGGGATTGCGTGTAGTCATAGGTAAAAACTCCTTCTGAAGAACTTAATGATATTGCTCTAAATCAACATGAATTGCATGACCATCAATAAATTCAAAAGTAATGCACCACGGTCCATTGACGTGGATAGTATAACGAGCTGGATTAAATCCCCTAAGCATATGAAAATCATAGCCCGGTATATTAACGTCGCTCACTTGAGAAGCGGCTTCAAGAGTGTCAAGACGGCGAATGATACGCTTATGGAGCCTATTATCAATCTTGCTCTTTCCTGTCTCCCAAAGAGATTGCAAGTCTTTATTTTTAAATGTTTTGATCATAGCAACTCAATGGCTTCATTTTAAGTAGAATGTAATGTAATGAGTGACAACTGTCAACAAAAATGTTACTATCGAAACAATATGATGTAATTGATACTGTAAAAATTAAAGACATTGCAGAAATGAACCTGAGACCCATGCGTCCTGAGCAAGATTCATCAAAAAGCATTTATTCGAAAATCTCATGCCTTTATGGCGTAAATAACTGTCGCATTCACAGGCCGCGTTTCTGCTCCATCTGTTCAACTACCTTACCAGGCTTTTCTCTTGTATTGATCATAGTAAAAGGCTTTGCAGCGTTAGCACGTTTAAGACGAGCATAGACATGATGGGAAACTTCGACAAATGGATTGTCCGGCGTTGAAGGTTCAAAACGGACGGTGCTTTTACTATCACCGACAACACACATGGGTTTAGTGATAACTGCTTTCATCTTTGCTCCTTTTGAGGTGGGAAACTAATGACATAAATGGCTGATTAATAAATTTTGATATCGGCAAAATGGACCAGCCAATTTTGTTCAAAAAACACGACTTTCAAACCACACTGAAAGCTTGATATTTTACTGCCCTGAAACTGCCAAAAAAGACGCAATTCTTCTTTGCCAATTAGAGGTGATGATCAAGATTGAGGGATGAAGTGTCTAACTATAAGAAAATAAAGGGTTTTAACGACAAATAACGAGGCGTTTAAATGAAAAAAGCAGGAACAAATTCCTGCCTCTGGATACAATTCTACCATTGAGTTACGTGCAATTTAATCAAACTTTTTTGGGAAGTCAAGTAAAAAATACAAGCAAAATTATAGCCGTAATTCTGAATGCGAACCAAGCCGCAAGAGTTCTAGTACGTTCCCATCCGTTTTCCTGTAAATCAGGACCAAATCTGGTTTAATATGACAATCACGGCAACCATGCCAATTTCCGGTTAAGGCATGGTCCCGATAGTGCACCTCCAAAGGCTCGTCATTCGCTAATGCCACCAGGACAGGACGTAACAATACCGCAAGTGTTTTGCCATATCTTCCTTTCGCTTCACGCCTTATATCCCTTTTAAAAACTGTCGATTCTTGAATTTTTCGCATGCTAATCTTCGCTTTGCGCTTTTTCTATATCAGCCATGATGCCGTCAATCGTCGTCGGTGTTAACTTGCCTGCCTTCGATTCTTCAATAGCTTGCAACGTTTCTGGACTAGGCTGGAATAGATCAAGAGGCAAAGCTTTATCTGTAGCGATACGTGTCATAAACATGCGCACAGCATCCGACACAGTTAAACCCGTAGACTTTATAATCGCGCTCGCAACCTTCTGAACCTCATCGGGCACTCGAGCTTGAATCTTCACCATTTCTAAGATCTCCTAATTGTTAAAACTGTACTACAATGTAGTACAAATTCACAATATCATCAAGACCTCAAATCTTCCCTATTCAAAAAACAAACGTTAATAAATAACGGGACCCTTGAATCAAAAAAGCAGGAACAAATTCCTGCCTCTGGACACACTCCGTCACTTTGGGAGTCGTGCGACTTATTCCACGCTTTTCGATAAAATCAAGTAAAAAAATACTTGAAATATAGGACATAGTCTTATAAATAAAGAAAAAAGAGAAAATTCTTTAAATGCGTATTTTTAAACTCAAATCGTTTGCCAAATTTGCCGACAAAGAACGACTCTGCGACGATAAACTTCGGGCTGTTGTGGAAGAAGTAGAAGCCGGAATCATACACGCCGATTTAGGCGGTAATGTCATAAAGCAGAGAATAGCCAGAGACGGTCAAGGAAAGCGCGGCAGTTATCGGGTTGTCCTCCTCTATAAAGTCGGCAAATTAGCATTTTTCGTTCATGGCTTTGCTAAGTCGAAAGAGGATAATATCAGTAAAGCACAAGAAGACAAATTTAAGGAGTTGGCAAAAATCTTTTTAGATTTGACAAAAACCGAACTTGATAAACTTCTCGTTACTAAAAAGTTTACGGAGATTCAAAATGAAAAAAAAGAGTAACCAGGCTAACAGCGTTGACGATACCATTCAAGAACTCGCGTCTGCGCTATTCGAAATTGGTGTGATAGACAAAAAGACTATGCGCAAATTTGATAAGAATACGCTAACGCCCATTCATGAATTTACACCGGAACAGCTCCGCAAATTGCGTGAGCGCGAAAAAGTAAGCCAAGCCGTTCTCGCTGATTATTTGAACGTATCAGCTAGCTTCATTAGTAAATGCGAACGCGGTGAACGGAAACCAGATGGTGGAACCTTGAAATTATTGGTGCTAGCTGAACAAAGAGGACTTGATGCTATCGCGTGACGACGGCCGCCACACGCAGGTCTCTTCCCCATAATATTAGCTTTTTTTGGGGTAAAAATGGGCGTGAAGAATATCGCATAAAAGACGTAAACTAGCCATATAGTGGGACATGGCGATGTCGCGCAATATTACGTGTTTTATGATAATTGCAAAATGAGCATTTGGATTATCCCTCTGCCCTTTCGCAATAGCCTTATTCGCATCATCATAACGCTTAATGGCTCTTTTGCACCATTCCGCATATTCTACATTATCTCCACTCGGTACGGTTATATCCTCACCCCATACAGCTCCTGGTGAACATATTGCTTTCTTATAAGCGTTGACTACGTCAAGATATTTGACAACAGCATCATATTGATCTGCCGTAATACCTTTGCCTGGTTCCCTTTCATTCAAGAGCACCAGCCTGCCCAAATTGGTGGCGGACCGCGGGTCTCTGGCCTGTTCAAGGCTTAAACCCGTTAATCTTGCCCTGACTTCAAGAGATGTATTATCCGGTGGGTTTTTCGCTCTCGATGGCTGCCCATTGGGCTGTCGGCTAATTCCCTTAAGCTTTGGCCGCCCTCGTCTTCTCTTCGTACGTAATTTCCTCGCTTTTGAGCGCGCTTTTGTTATACTTCCTTTTCCCATTCAAACCACCTTAAAATGGTATCTCATCACTAAAAGGGCTCTGTGCTGATGTGTGCTGCGTTGCCCGGTTAGCACCCATCGCCTGATGTCCGCCTGCTGTGTTTGAACTGCTGTGTCCCTGAGTTTCTAAAAGGACAATATTGCCACCAAAGGACTTTAAAATCACTTCGGTTTTATAATGGTCATTCCCACTTTGATCTTGCCATTTACGGGTTTGTAATTGCCCTTCAACGTAAATCTTGTGGCCTTTTTTGAGATAGTGTTCCGCAAGCTTCACCAAACGTTCGTCGAAGATCACAACATTGTGCCATTCAACACGCTCGCGCTTTTCCCCTGTCTTGCGGTCTTTCCAGACTTCAGAGGTGGCAAGAGTGAGATTAGCAACTCTGTCCCCTGAATTGAGGCTACTGATTTTGGGATCAGCTCCAAGGTTCCCCAGTAAAATCACTTTATTGACACCGCTTGCCATGATGATCATCCTCTCTGCTCGTTAATTGAAATGGCTCTACACATACTAAACACTCGCAATTAAGGGCGCTGTCCCATGACAGGGTTAATTGCTCACAATGACTGTCATTCTTGATAATCCCACTGCCCTGTAAGAGGTCATTAATGGGCTTGACCAAGTTATCGATATCTCTGCACCGTTTATCGGGACGTTTGACAGCAACGGACAGGCTATATTCCCTCAGCCCCTGCCTATGGCTGTCCTTAATCCTGTAGCCGGCCTCTGTCATCCATGCTTTGTACCGGGCTGTTTTATGCCGCCCGCGTTTGTTCCCTCCATTGGCATACATGGCATTGACAGAAGGGGGAAAAGGAAGTTCAAGTCTGATCATCAAACAGCTCCTTGCCTTGCTGTTTGTGAGTGTTCAACTCCCCTAAATATAAAAACTTAAAACAAAGGCCATAGAGAGCTATTTTTAACCTCGATATAGTTCCGTTCATTTTTACCATGAAAAGCTCGCCAGTGGGCTTTAAAATAGGAAATAGAGTATAAAACAGGGCATAGATGTGCGTCATTCTCACCCCATAACCTTCATCTGCTTCAGTTGATGGCTTAAAAGCTGAAACTTTTCCTCCGATATGCGAGGGGCAACCGCTTGTTGTTCGGGCGCCCTCAATATCCTCTCGATGCTGGTGATCTTAGAGACCATCTGTTCTCCCAAATTTTTGCAGTAAGCGGCCAATTCCGGCGCAGTAGGAGCATAAGTCTTATGAAGATCATCAACCTCTCCCTTCAAAATCTGGGTCACGGCGTATCTGAAAATCACTGAAGGCACCCCTGTCAAAGCTAGTAAATAAGCTCCTGAAGCCTGTCTGCTATCAACGTCTCTTGGCAACCGCATGCCTCCAAAAAGCACCTGCAATAATTCCTTGAATTCAGTGCCTGTTGCTTCAGAACCAAGCGCTCTGCGTGCTTGTGCTAAATCGGCTCGTATAGCCATCATCTGCGCAACTGTTGGCTTCTTCCCAAAACGGAATTTCCGGGGAAAACCAGGCTCCAGAAGGCTGTTGAGGTGAGTCCAGATGGAATTTATCGATGAGATACTGCATGTGCTCTCCGATTTCTTCAGACTTAGATTTTGGTCGATTGTTGTGACTGCTTCCATAGCTTTTCTCCGAAATTTGTGCCGGTTGATCTGCCCACCGTTCCTGGTTCAAAAAGGTAGTGGGATTGAGCCATTGCCTGTCTGGCGGCTTCGACATGACGTAGCGATTAAGCCCTTCCATGATCACCGATAACTCCCCCTTGCTCCGCGCTTTGAGGAAGGAGGTCAAAGCCTTGGGCTTGCCAACTTTGTGTGGGTAAGAGGGCCAAAAGGTCTCGTGAAATTCGCGTTCAAGCTGTCGCTTACGCTCTTCAGCTGTATCCTTGACTGCTATCGCTTTGGCTGATGAAGGGGTAATAGGCTCTGGAACAATCTGCTCCTCCCCTATCACTGCGAAAATATCAGCAGCTGTAACTTCTTTCTTCTTTTTGGGTATACTTCTTTCTTGAAATTCTTCTCTTTCTTTTTGGTTACTTTTTCTTTCTCTTCTTGCCGTTCAGCTAAGTTGAGAAAAAAGTGAGAATTTCCTGAGTTTTTTCCTAGAAAAATATCAGAATTTTCTAGAAATATTTCATTATTACTCAATGAGTTAGATAGATCAGCTTGTTCTGCATTGTTCTTCTGTTTTTGATTTTGCTTATCCTCAGTGAAAAAATTTTGCTTAAGCAAACCTTTTTTTCCCTTATTTTACAAAGACTTGCACGACCCCCTTTCTCACCAGATTCTCTTCTTTTTCTCGAAAGATTCTCCTCTTTTTCCATTTTTTTCGAATAAATCACGCCATTTTTCTTGCGTGAAAGCACGCCGGCATTTTCTAATTCGGATAAAGCTAAATTAACCTCATCAACGGTCGCACCAGACAACATGGCAAGCTTCTCTGACTTCACCGCAACTCCGTTGATGACCATGCTGCCCCGTGGTGTTGCTTCATGCATGATAGAAAGCATTTCTATCCATAGCCCTCTAGCAGTAAGGCCACACGTCCTTAGTCCCGGATCAGACCTCCAATCCGCAGGATAAAATTTTATCCATGAATTCGCTGCCATAATTGAATACCCCCTTAAAACCCTACAGGGCCCAATTTGTGCCCTTTATTAAATCTGTATTGCTATTTTCGTGTGATAAGATACGAGTGCATTAAAACAGAGTGACGCTCACTCATCTTTTGCCTCTCTTTTCAGTTCCGGTGCTATGATAAGTGCGCAAGAACGCGCGCAAGCCATCAAGAAACGCGCGATAGAAATTCTCTTCCTCCCCCATAAGGAGAGTGTCTGCGATTTTGATGAGGCTTTCGATTTCTCGCACTTCTTTTCGGCCATAATAAATTCCTGTATATTCTTCAATCTGACGCAATTCGCGAGGCTTTAAAGAAATGCGTTCATCCTGGTACCAAACATCGCTTGTACGACTATAAGTCCAACCAAGACGCCGCGAAGCATAGCGAATACGCTCACTAATCAAACCGCCCGCACTACGCGGAGCGACGTATTTTTTCAAAATTTCAGACGCAAAAACTAACTCAGACATTTCGGAATTCTCCGAAGGATTTTTGGACATTTACGAAAACTCTCCCGCTATATTGGAACTCATGAAAGGAGTTGAAAAAAGAAAAGAGAGTGATGAATTTGGGTTTGAGCCAATTGGCCGTATCGCATTTCGTGTTTTGGACGGTCTCATGGCTAAAAAAGAAGAGGGGCTGGTTACACAAGGAGTCAAAAAAACCAGCCCCACCCCTACGCTTTATTGAGATTAACGAAGAACGGGAACCCACTCTTGGTAATAAACCTGAGCACTGTTGCAGATCTCAGCATCGCCAAAGATACGCACACTACCGGCAACATGCGCTCTGTTGCAGATTTGTGCCTCGCCAAAGACGCGCGCCTTACCGAAGATGCGTGCATTGTCGTGAACCCGTGCATTACCATAGACTTTAGCATCGTCGCCGACCCATGCATCGCCGTAAACCCGCGCATTGTCGTGAACCCGTGCATTACCATAGACTTTAACATCGTCGCCGACCCATGCATCGCCGTAAACCTGCGCATTGTCTATAACCCACGCATTACCGTAGACTTTAGCATTGCCGCTGATTTCAGCATTGCCTAAAACCTCGGCATTACCGCAGACTTTAGCATCGTCGCTGATTTCAGCATTGCCGCGAACTTCGACATTACCGTAGACTTTAGCATCGCCGTAAACCTGCGCATCGTCATAAACAACTGTATCACCATAGACCTTAGCCTTGCCGCGAACCTGAGCGTTTATAAAAACCTGCGCATTGCCGAAAATTTGCGCATTATCATGGATACGGGCATCGTCATAAACGTGAGCATTGCCGCCAATCCAACAATCGCCTTTATGAGACAGGTTCTTTTCGCTTTCAATGAAGCCGCCTAAGTCACCGGCTTTAACATCGCCAAAGTCACGTAGAGCACGAATTCTGTGAAGCGTTATCCCACAGCTCGTTTTTACGTTTTCTTTTGTAAGTTCATACTTCTCTGTCATAGACTCTCCCTGGCTGTTGATGCTGTTGTTTCAAAGTTTTCGTGCTGAATGGCATCATATCCGCTTCAGAGGAGCTTGGGTATAAATGAGCATACCAATCAACGGGACGAACAACACCACCTGTTGCCTCTTCAATTTTCAAAACAACCTCAGGTTCAGGAAAACGCAAGCCGCGCAAATAACGATTAACCGTACTTTGTGATACACCAACTTGCTGCCCAAATTTGGCCTGAGACAGTTTATTCTGTTCGAGATATGATTTCAATTTTTCCATATCACATAAATACCATAAAGGACTATTTTAATCAACAAAGAAAATACCTATATGGATTTTGTGAAAAAGGCCGTCTTGGTATAGTATTCAGAATATGAACATAATTAGAAAATTGCGAAAAGAGTTGGGGCTCACACAAGTGCAATTGGCTGAAAAGGTCGGTACCACACAGCCTCAAATCAAACGCCTTGAACTATCTGAACGAAAACTAACCAAAGAGTGGGCGGAAAAGTTAGCATTACACCTCGGCGTTAAACCATCTGACCTTCTCTTTCCGAACGAAGGAAGAGCATCCCATTCTATCGGAATGATACCGGTAATAGGGAGAGTCGCGGCTAGCGCATGGATGTCAGTAGAAGATATGGATTTTGGATTTGACGATATAGAGTATGTTCCTTGCACTACGGAATATCCAATTCATTTTCAATTCGCTTTAAAGGTCGACGGCAATTGCCTCAATAAAATTGCCCGTAACGGAGATCAGTTAATCTGTTTGGATGTAATAAAATCTGGCGTTAACGTAGAACCTAATGATCTTGTAATAGTTGAGCGTAGCCGGTTTAATGGTCAAATGGTTGAACGTACAGCTAAGCGTATACGCCAAACTACTAACGGATTTGAATTATGGCCTGAAAGTACCGAGCCAAACCATCAGGAACCTATCAAAGTGAACGGCGTAGCTGATGGAGAAGAAATCCGCATAATCGGCAAGGTTCTGTGGATTTTAAGAAAACCCTAAAAACAAAAGAGTTGCGTTTGGATAAAAGCCTTTTTTACAGAATTCTGTTTTTTCTGTGAAATAAATCACATTTCAATAACAGTCCGTCTAACGCGGCCAATCACTCTTATGACGCCCTTAAGTTTTGGCGCCGGTATGTTTTTATATGAAGCAAATTGCCATGGAGGCGTTTCACTTAGGAGATAGCGCTTATAAGTTGCTTTACCTGTTTCATCTGCAATGACATAATAGGCGCTTGAGACCAGGTCTTGATCAAGCATATTCACGAAGATTATTGAATCAGGCGGACTGATCTTATTCATGGAAAGGCCATCAACACGCAATGCTATCCATTGACCTTCTGGGAGATTATACGCTGTAACGGTAGGAAAGTCAGAGAAATCTGTTACGCCTTCCTGGTCAGTCATTTCGCCGGCACTGACCCAAGATACGAGCGGTACTTCTCTTTGCCCTAATTTATCGACATCCGCCCAAGGTGTAAGCAACGCGCTATCTTGGTCTGATTTGAAAGCGTCACCTTCTTCGTTGCCTGTTCCATCTATCAGCCAAGCAACATTCGTTTTTAAGACAGGGGCGAGAGCAGCAAGTGTTTTTGTCTCAACTCCTTTATTTATGTCGCCTCTTTTTACTTTTATGCGCATGCTACGAATTGTAGAATTCGAAAGACCAGCTTCTATTGCAGAACGGCTTTCTGTAAGCCCTACAGCCCTCAGTCTTTTATCAATGCGTCCCAAAATTTTATCGAGCATATGTCCCCTTATACTGCTTTTAGAAAATTTTTATATAGATTTGAATACTCATTTTGTATCGACATTAACTATATCGAATGAAGAAGCAATTGAAACGTAGAGAATACTGAGATTCTGCACTGAATGTTATAATGCCCGAATCGATTCGCAATAAGCAATAATATAAAAATGATAAAAAAACCATTTTAGCATAAAATGACTTGATCATAATAATCCTTTACGGTATATATTCCTCATCACAACACATCACGAAGAAGCGAAAGCCGATCTGGTGTGAGTCAAAATTACTTACAGAAAAGGGTGGGGAAATGAGATTTTTAAAGAGACTCATTACGCGGTATCGTCCTCATAAGAGGACATCTTCTACTTATCATGACAGGGCAAATCTGCCAATAAAGCTTACCTTTATTGATTATCCAGCCGGTCCCAGAGGCTATATTCGGGTTTGGAAAAGAGGTAACGAGAAAGTTGACTCAAAGCTGGTGACGAAATGTACCAATTAATCTTCACTCTTAACGGAGAAAAGCTCGAAGATATCCCCGTAGCCGTATCTTTTGAGGATATAGACAATCTACAACAAATTATTAAGGAATTGCCCGAGCTATTGGCCGATGATCAGTTTTATCACATCGATCATTTTAGCTTAAGAGATATACTGAAGCTCAAGACAACCAGCTACACAGAAGACGTCGCGTGGCTATGGATTTTAGAGGAAAATTCACGAGGTCGTTATATCGGTGAGAATAGTGTAGTTCCAAAATTTGTCGAAGATTCAGATGTTTGGAGAGAATATCTGGAAGAAGGCAAAGACTACGATATTGAGTCACGCTTCTTATAGTTTAAGCGGGAAAGCTTTGAAGGACTCTCGCCCTTAAGACTTCCCGTTTTATTCCCCCTTCATATAGAGCCTCAAACACTACATCTAGCGCATGCTTTTGTAGAAGGCACTCTATTGGCTAAATTTATAGAAAAAGAAAGACAATGCAACAACAATTCGAATTTATAAAAGAGTCTCCTGAAGGCTTACAATTGGAATTTACGGGCCAAATCAAAAAAGTAGGCAAAGCAATACTTCATGAAGTCCGTTTCGTGGGCGGGTGGACACCGTATTATAAAGGCGAGGTATGGGTCTTTGGTGACTCTGAGACCGGTGATGAGCCTGATCTTACGGAAGTAAAATACGGAGTTATACGTAACTACATCGAAGTGCTTGGAAGCGTATTTTATAGAATTATTGCCTTACGTAAGTTTAGTTTAAAAAGTCCTCGCAACTCAAGGAATTTGGGACAATATCATTACGTTGATATCGGTAATATAGGCGGGCAGATTCAAGGCGAATGGAATCTAAGTCAACAAGGTAATTGTTGGATAGGCTACGATGCGACTGTCTGTGAAAATGTGCATATCGGCGGCAATATTTGGATTCACGGAAGTAAGTGTATCAGCAACACGACACGGCGCTATAAAAAGCTTTCTAGCCAGCTAACCCAATAAATATCCTGCATTAAGGCAAGATATGGATTTTACCGAGAATACGGCTCATGGCGAGGCACCCCTCTCCTTCCCCGTGACTCTTCATTGAAAATACAGAACACAGCAATTTATCACGAAAATTTAAAAGGGAGAGCAATAATGAATATCCAACGCGCTGTCCGTGAACGGGCGCATACTCTAACTTTAATTGCCGGCCCGTCTGGTTCAGGAAAGACGTATAGCGCCCTATTATATGCCCGTGGTTTGGCGGGACCAAACGGGAAAATAGGCCTGATTGACACCGAAAATAAACGCTCGTGCTTTTATGCAGATGTCTCAGGTGGTTTTGATGTCATTGACCTTGACCCGCCCTTTACAGCTGAGCGCTATATACAAGCTATTAAAGAATTTGAAGAGGCCGGGTATAAAGCGATCATTATTGATAGCATTTCTGATGAATGGGAAGGTCCAGGCGGCGTTCTTGAACAAGCAAAAAACGCCGAAATGAAAACAAAGAAACCAGGATTGCACTGCTGGATAAAGCCAAAGGAGGAGCATAAAAAGCTTATCCGTGAACTTGTACAAACCAACGCACATTTAATCTTTTGTTGTCGGGTAAAAGATGACCTCAAGCAAGTAACGGTTGAAGGAAGAAGAGAAATTGTCAAGGAAGGTTACGCCCCTATCCAAGACAAATCCTTCCCCTATGAAATGACAATATCAATGATGCTATCGGAAGGCACTCATTTTCCAGAAATAAAAAAATGTCCAGGTGATATTCGTCATGCATTTCCAGATAATAAGCCAATTGACATTAGCTCTGGTACGGCAGTGCTTGAATGGAGTAATATGGGCGTTGCCATTGACGAAGAGCAGGAACTGTTAAAGCGAAACGGAATGATAGCTGCCTCAAACGGCACGAAGGCTTTGCTTGAATGGTGGAATAGTCTCGACAAAGAGACCAAGCATAAATTCTCCCATCTCAAAGACACACTTAAGGGCATTGCCGAAGGTTATGATCAAATTGGACAAATCCCTGATCATGAGGATTTACAGGATACCACCACTATAACAGACGCACAGCAGACAGAAATTAAGAATCTATTGTCGGCATTAGGTCGTGATGAAGAATCTTTCCTCAAATATGCACGTGTCCCTTCATTAGGCTTTTTAACAGAGACGCAAGCATTAGAGCTCTTAGCTCATCTTAAAGATATGCTTCATGAGCAAGTCTCTGGCTCTCGTGAGGTATAATATGGAACAACGTACAACTGAATGGTTTAAAGCCCGCTTGGGCAAAATTACGGCTAGTGGTGTTAGTAAGCTGTTTTCGGGCAAAGCGACTTACGAGGGATATATTTTTGAGAAATTATCTGAACGCCTCACTGGTGAATTGAAAGAACATAAAGTCACAGCTTCCATGCAGTGGGGCATAGATCATGAACAAGATGCTCTTGATGCTTACGCATTTGCAACGGGGCATAAGGTGCAAAAGACCTTTTTTATCAACCACCCTGAAATTGAAATGGCTGGGGCAAGCCCTGATGGTCTCGTCGGTGATGAAGGCCTGGTTGAAGTCAAGTGCCCTGAAAGCAAAACCCACATAGGCTTCTTGGTGACGGGTGAACCTAAGGAAGAATATATGAGACAAATGATATTTCAGATGGCCTGTACAGGCCGACAATGGTGCGACTTCATGTCCTATGATCCACGCTTTCCCACCAAATTTCGCATGAGAGTGAAGCGCTTTTTCCGTGATGATAGCGCTATTAAAAAAGTTGAAGAAAAAGTCATAAAGGCCCTGGAAGAAATTGATCAAATGGAAGAACAGCTCTGTTCCGGGGGGAATTAAATCATGGCTATGAGAAAAGCTGTCATAACAGAACCAGAAATTAACCGTGTCATACGTTCAGCCAAAAAAAACGGGGTGGATACCGTAGAGGTAAGAACTCAAGGCTGCTCCATTTTAATGCATCTCAAAGATCCACCACCGCCTATCATGCAAGAAAAACACCAGGACGCATCTTTAGAAGATTTTGTCAAATTGAAACTCTAATATTACAGAAAAGTTTAATCAAATGCCGAAGAGAAGGCCACCACATCTTGTGAAAGAAGTCACAAGATACGGGAAGATTTTATGGTATGTCCGTGTCGGACACGGCCCCCGTATACGTCTCAAAGCGGTGTATGGAACACAGGAATTCGTTGATCAATATAATGAGGCCATTCAGCAGCTAAAGAGTGATGAGCCGATACTGCGCAAGAAAGATTCTATAAAGAGTGGCTCTCTCAAAGAGCTCATCTATAATTACTATCAAAGCGTTAGCTGGAATAAATTATCGAAAGGAACTCGCCGCCTGAGAGAATCAATCTACCGTAACATCATCGCTAAAAATAGTGATATTCCTTATCTGACAATTACCAGGAAGACGCTGCAACACGCCGTAAATGAACAGCTGGGTACACCGGGGGCTGCAAAGAGTTTTATGGGAGCCATGAGCAGTTTATTCAAATGGGCCCTCGACATGGATTATGTTACGGTGGACCCGACGATTGGCGTTAAAAGACCTGTATTACAAAATAAAGAGGGATTTATAGCATGGACGGAAAAAGACATAGAGGTCTACTACGCATATTGGGCTGAGCACAGCAAAGAACGTGTATGGCTCGACGTTTTACTTTACACGGGCTTGCGTCGTGGTGATGCGGTTCGTATCGGTTGGCGAGATGTTCAAGATGATATCTTATCTCTAACAACGGAAAAGAGCGGCTTTAAAACAGAGGTCCACCTGCCGATTTTGCCAGTGCTCAAAGACAGTTTAAAGCGCGGCAAAACAGGTTCCGATACCTTTATATGCGGTAAAAAAGGGAATTCTCTAACAAAAGAGAGCTTCGGACTTTTATTCCGTATAGCCTGTCGTAAAGCTGGGATTAAAAAATCTTCTCATGGGGTTCGAAAAATAGCCGCCACACGTGCCGCAAATGCGGGTGCAACACTGGCACAAATAAAAGCGTTGTTTGGTTGGATAGATGATGCCATGGCGTCGCATTACACAAAGACAGCAGATAGAAGGAGACTCGCTATTGAGGCAATTAAAAAACTCGAAAAAGGTACGGGATAGGCATTAAAAAAACTTAATAAAATCAAAGGGGCAGAAATCCCTTACTTTCACATAATTAATTGATTTTATTATATAATAACAGCGTCTTCAGGTGCGCCACGTCCTTTTTCTTAAGCTTAAGTGCGCTCATCCTTTAAATTATAATTTTAGAGCCCCATAAAACCGCCGCGTTATATTCGACTTATCATACACCCCCGTCTCTAAAAATTCATATTGCTCACCATAATAAAATCACAAAAAATTACTCAATAACAGAACGAATAATGTTTTTAAAAATAATTATAGACAAATACCTTAATTATATGATAAACGCACACTGGAGCGTATATCCTTCCAGTTTTGTGTTTGAGAGGGTGGGGTTTTTCGCGTTTAATTTGTGGTATTGAAACAAAACAGGATGCATCGTGCAAGTACTCGTTCGTGATAATAATGTCGATCAAGCGTTGCGTGCGCTTAAAAAAAAGATGCAACGCGAGGGCATATTTCGCGAGATGAAGATGCGTAGTTGTTATGAGAAGCCTTCTGAAAAGCGTGCTCGTGAAAAAGCTGAGGCTATTCGTCGCACGCGTAAGCTCGCCCGTAAGCGTGCGCAGAGAGAGGGTCTGGTCGGTAATGGCCGTGCTTCTTTCGCGCGGTGATATGTCGTTAGCGCGTTGTGAAACAGCATAAATAACACAGAAAATTTTGTGTCTGGGGCGGGCTGTATGTGTGCGGTTCCTCCAATATTGCCTTGGACAGAGCTGATGCTCGCGGTTTTTCTTCGTTGTGGGACAAAGTGTTGCAAGTGTTGCTCTGATAAAGTGTGGTGTGTGCTTTTTTGTATTTTTTTTCGTCTTGAGATCTAATAAGTGCGCTCTAAAAATACAGGTTCCACTGACTTACCCCAAATAGAATAGTAATTGGACAAAAATTTATCAGCATCCGTTTGACCCGCTGTAATAATTTCCTCTAAAGGGTTAAGGAAGTTCGTTTCGTCAAAACCATAAGCGCCACCCCGCTTGCGATTTTCTAGACCCTTGCGTGAAATAGCAACAGCCTGGCGCGCTAATTCCAAAATTATAGTCCGACGAAAAGGTGTTTTTAGTCCTTCTTTGGGGACGCGTCGCCGCATCTCTAAAACTTCTTCAAAACGCCAGTCTTTAGTAAAAGACTCGGCTTCATTAAGCGCTTCGCTGTCATAAAGAAGGCCGACCCAAAAAGCGGATAACGCGCAGATATGCTGCCAAGAACCGCCATCAGCTCCCCTCATTTCTAAAAAACGTTTTAAGCGTACTTCGGGGAATAATGTTGATAAATGATTGATCCAATCACCTATATTGGGCGTTGAATCCGCAATCTGTCCTTTTAACGCTCCGTTCATAAATTGGCGAAATGTTATATGTGTACAGTCGTGATAATGCCCATTGCGTACAACAAAATACATTGGTACATCTAGTGCCCATTCAACGTAATCCGCAAAACCAAAACGCTCAGAAAATACAAAAGAGAGCACCCCCGTTCTCTGATTATCGGTGTTACACCAAATTTCAGAACGCCAAGATAAAAAACCATTTGGGCGTCCTTCAGTAAAAGGTGAACTAGCGAATAGCGCAGTCACAATAGACTGTAACTTCATTGATATTTGCATTTTCCGCCGCATATCAGCTTCAGATGAAAAATCAAGATTAACCTGAATCGTTGACGTCCGATACATCATATCAAGACCATTATGACCGACTTTCGGCATGTAATTGGCCATAATCTGATAACGTGATTTAGGCATTTGCGGCGTTTCAGCTAAAGTCCATTTTGGACTGGCACCAATACCTAGAAAACCGATACCTAATGGTTTTGAGATTTTTTTAAGGAGAGCCAAATGTTCCATCACTTCACGATAAGTATGACCTACCGTTTTTAGTGGCGCGCCAGATAATTCGAACTGCCCCCCTGGCTCTAAAGAAATAGCGCCTTGGTTGGCCGCCCCTACAAGGCCAATAATGTTACCTTCATCTAAAACAGCGTTCCATCCTAACGCTCCTTGCATTCCTTCCAAAAGTGCGCGAACACCCTTTGTCCCTTCATACGGGACAGGGCGAAGACCATCTATATAGAATGGAAATTTCTCATGCTCTGTACCAATACGCCAATCACTTTCCGCTTTGCATCCCCCCTGAAAATAGCTAACCAAGAAATCTAGATTAGGAATTTCCCTTTTATCAACCGTATCAAGAGCCATAATTTATTTTCATCCTGCCATTAGTCCCGTCATTTTGCATGAATCACATTAAATGGTTATTATAAATTCGTTAATCAATCGACCAATCCCCTACAGTAGCATTAATAACAGCTAGTGCTGCAACAGCTGCGGTATCAGCCCGTAAAATACGTGGTCCTAATGACATAGAAATTACAAATGGATGCTTTTTTAAAAAGATTCGCTCTTCTTCACTGAACCCACCTTCTGGCCCAATCAAAACGCCCGGGCGAAAATTCTTATGCTTTTTTAGAAGAGGTAACGGATTGCACGATCCGTATGACTCGTCACAAAAAAACAGAATGCGCGTCTTATCCCAATTTGCTAAAAGCGCTTCCAATGATAAAGCAGGCGCGCACTCTGGTAAAGCCAAAATGCCACATTGTTCGGCGGCTTCGATGATATTGGCCTCTATACGCGCTGTGTTAACTTGGGTAATTTGCGTATAATGCGTTATAACCGGCTGCAAGACAGATGCTCCCATTTCTACGGCCTTTTGTACCACGTAATCTAAACGTGCGTGTTTAAGTGGAGCAAAGCAATAAATAAGATCTGAACGCGCTATTTGCGGCCTCTCTTGACGAGTAGGCTTAACAACTAAAAATTTTTTCTTAATAACCTCAAGATTAGCGGACCACTCTCCATCTTGCCCGTTAAAAAGCAAAATTTTACCCCCTTCTTTCATGCGCAAAACACGCGTAAGATAAAAAGCTTGTGGGCCCTCTATCCTTATTTCTTTATTTAAAGCAAGTGGCTGCTGGGTAAATAATCTTTGAAATTTATAACTTGCACGCATCGGAAAAGTGTGCCAGAGCCAATCGCTATCGTCAAGACGGTGAAGCAAAAAGCGCAATCAAAAAAGAAAGCTCATAAAGCTGATTGTGTAAAGAACAATAAAGTTTTTTTACCTTTATTAGGTAACAAGTGCAACCAATAGTAATGTTAAATGATTTTGCTTAATAAAAATATGAAACTGAATAGCACCCGACATTATATTCAACGGCTCGCTGTAATTAGAGAGGAAAACATGTCTGCAAAAAAAGCTACAATCATTACTGTCTCCGCGATTTTGGCCTTCGTTCTAATAACGGTGGGAATTGGTTCAGTTGGAGCTGATGGAAAAAGCGCACTCCCAAAAGACGGCTATGGAATCTCCGCCCAACTTCAGTAGATGCCTCTCGGCACATTTTAAAATTTTGTGCAACTACAATATTTTTCGGTGCTCCCCTACTAATGACCGTCAATGACGAAAGAAAAAATTCGGCTTTTGTAAATTTTTGAAAAAAAATCACTAAGAGTCCCCCGTGAAATTGAGCGAAAAAACGAGCGACTGCGTGAGGCTAGCGGCAAGACGCTGGATACCTCGATATACAGTTTCCGGATGATTATTTTCGCGGGTGTACCTGAAATGCCCGCTTATTTTTTGTTTTCAGTGCCAAAATTCGCTACCCCCGTTAGATGAAAAGACCCCAAACTACTTTATGCATCAGTATCTCTGTTGCAATCACTGCACCATTTGAAAATCTCGCTTCAATATCTAAGCGGTTAAAGCTACTATATCAGAACACTTATCTTCTCCCTTAATTAAAAAAATATCAACTTCCAAATACGTTAAAATCCAGATTATCAACCTCTGAAGAATCGACCACAACAGGAACGTGGTTTTGTAAAATAAATTCCCGAGCTTCACGCACCTCTTTTTGTACCTATTTATGAAGGTAATAGCGTCCATTTGCATAATTTTTTATCGCGTTAAAAAATGAAAATCCCGCATAATAGGCATTTCTAATCCATGCTTAAACATTGATTGCTATTGATCCAAGCCAATATCTGGCTCCAACCAAAAGAATATATTTGATATCTTTCTACCCAAAATGTAATATTCGGGTAATCGCGCCCGCCCTATAAATGTTATGCTGCCACATGAAGAACTAAAATTCTCCTCACGTGGGCTTCTCCCCCCCTGACCAAAACAACAAAGCTTGATCAGCGCTGATCGATAATTCCATCAGCTTTCCGTGCCAACGAGCATTTACGCTAAAATGCGCTGTCTGTACTGATTCTAGACAATTTACAGCTGCATTTAGCCCCGTTATCTTTTGTTATATTAAAAATACCATTACTATAGACCAATACGCTATTTTCAATCGCAATACGCTAAGAGATTGATTTAAAATATTGTATCTGATTTATTTTATCAGAGCTATGTTTTACGACTTCACGAACATTAGCTATTGCTAATCCCAATGCACCTCGCGATCGAGAAATTGTGTTAAAAAACTGGCCACTGTCTCAATAAGTTTTTCCGTAACAAATTGTGGACGTATAATCCGTGTCTCCAAAAAGGAAATACACCCACCGAGGAGATCACCTAAAAAAAGATCGCCTTTCGTCGATTCTGCTTTCATCAAAGGCGCACCATCATCAATTCCTGGTTTTAACATAACTCCTGAAAAGAATACTTTCGAATAGGAAAAAAAGTTAACTATGTAGGATTAAATAATTGCGCATTATAGCCGTGGTCTATGACTTCAGATCTTGTGCTAAACGAGCATGAATTATGCTCGTTGGTACAACATAAAGTCAAATGATGACAACGACCCCGAATAAAAAAAAGATTGTAATAAAAATTTTGCTCGAAAATTTTATTCTACTGACAGGCACAATTTTCTCTATGCTCCCATCCTTATAACAGCTTAGACTCAAGCCAAATTATATAACTTTAAAGCCACTTGAGCCATTTCATAGCTCGATTACTCTTATAAAAACTATATTGGAACAATAATATGAAGGATTATTTGCAAAATAAATATTTTAAATACTTCACAAAAGCTAAAAATAGATAAAAACAATATAACTACTTTTCCTGTTATGACCTAAATGTTTTTATAAAATTCTATCTTATTATTAATAAATGTTCTACAAAAAGTCCAAACAGCCCTATCGAAAGGATCTCCCTCATGAGCAATGTTATTGATGGAAAAAAGCTTGCTGAAGATATTATCACTAAAATTAAAGTTGAAACAAAGAAACTTCGCAACAACCATAAAATACAACCTGGCATCGCTGTTATTATTGTTGGGGATGATCCCGCAAGTCAAATCTATGTTTCATCTAAGAGTAAAAAAGCTGAAGAATGCGGATTTCTTTCGATCAAACATACGCTTTCTAAAGAAACGCGAGAAAAAGAACTGCTCCAGCTCATCGAAATATTAAATTCTGATCCCAAAATTCACGGCATTTTAGTGCAACTCCCCCTCCCTGCTCACATTGATACAAACAAAATAACGCAAGCTATCGCGGTTCAGAAAGATGTTGATGGTTTTCATTATATTAATATGGGAAAATTGGCAGCGAATGCGCTTGAGGATGCAATTGTTCCCTGCACACCAGCTGGCGCTATGATGATGATAGAAAAACAATGCGGGCGAAATTTATCAGGCCTTGATGCTGTTGTCGTCGGACGCTCTAATATTGTCGGCCGACCTATGGCAGCACTATTAACGGCGGCCAATGCCACCGTAACAATCGCTCATAGTCATACCCGCGACATTGAAGAAGTATGCCGCAGCGCCGATATTTTGGTAGCGGCTGTCGGCCGTCCGCAAATGATCAAAAAAAACTGGGTCAAAAATGGTGCTGTCATCATAGACGTCGGCATTAACCGAATTGCGACATCGGAAAAAAATACAGAAAAAACCCGTATCGTTGGTGACGTTGATTTTGAACAAATTAAAGAAAAAGCCGCCGCTATAACTCCTGTACCAGGAGGCGTTGGCCCCATGACTATTGCTATGCTCATGGTCAACACACTCAAAGCCGCTGCTCGAGCTCATAAACTGCCCATCCCAAAATTCTAAGAATTTTCAGCGCTTTCATAATATTTACGTAAATTGCCAGAATTTTTAGCTTCAGCCGTGCTGCTATGGTAGACGCTCTTTTATTAGCACAATTCATCAACGAAAATGCTGCAAAAACAGTATATTGCTGCCAGATTTGCTATTTAAAAAGCCAAATCGCGCCGACCGTTCACACATTAAATGTTTCTAGGCGCCACCATCATGGCTAGGCTATTTGTATGTATAGCCACCAAATACAATATTACTGCCCCGCAATCGCGTAACAAAGCCTCCTAAACCCCTTATATTACGCCGAATATGATAAAAATTGAGCCTGATACACTTAAAACATAACCACCTATCTAATGCAGCTTTTTATTTATGACCTTCTAAAATAGCTTAATTATTTTTAATTCACGACAATTTATTCATTTTTAGCTCTTGATAATAAACCACAATGATAAACTTTTCGCCGTTTGGTACTGGCGCTTTAAAAGCCTCTCCTATTCCTCTTATTATTAAATACAAAAGGGGATAAATATGCTAAATTCCACTGTAGTTCGATAAGCCAAATTGCAACGCTAAAGTAAAAGGCGCTTCGAAATTTAAACGGCGCCAAATACTTTTGTTGCTTTACACTGAGCTATTTCGCGTATATCCGCTCAAAGCTGGCTATTTAAAATTCTCACTGTTAAGTAAATAAACACTGGAGAAATACTGACTTTCTTTATTTAAAACGATAACCAATTATAAGCGATCCATAAAAGAAAACCAACTCATCGCTAAAAATACAAGCGGATAACGTAAAATTTTTCCACCTGGAAAAGGTGAAATCTTTAAATCCTGAAAATATTTAAA
Organism: Bartonella australis AUST/NH1; assembly: GCF_000341355.1. Taxonomy (NCBI): domain Bacteria; kingdom Pseudomonadati; phylum Pseudomonadota; class Alphaproteobacteria; order Hyphomicrobiales; family Bartonellaceae; genus Bartonella; species Bartonella australis. The sequence goes on along the minus strand of NC_020300.1, from coordinate 253,293 downwards.
ACGCTCGCGTCTCCCAGATAGCCATTCAGCGTATAATTTCCCCATAAAGGGAGCAAGCATAACCCCGTGTCCCGAATATCCACCACAATAAGTGATGCCTGATGTTAATTGGCGAACATAGGGCATGCGTTCAACTGTGATCGCCACCGTTGCACCCCAACTATGAGTCAAATTTATGGACCGTAAGTGAGGATAAATTTCAACGATCTGTTGTCGTATACGCGCATCCAAATTAACCGGATGCCGATTATCGTAACTTTCTACTCCGCCAAATAGCAAACAATTATCAATGCTCTTTCGAAAATAACGAACCATAAACCGGGAATCATCCACTGCTTCCCCTCCAGGAAGAATAGAACTATCCTTCGGCAATGGCGCAGTAGCTCCGATGTAAGAGCGAATAGGAATAATATTTTTTTTGACAAAACGCTGGAGCCCAAGATTATATCCATTCGTCGCCAATAGAACATTCTCGGCCGCTATATCGCCTTTCGCTGTTACCACCATGCACCGGCCATTCTCACGCTTTACTGCCGTTACTTGTGCCTTTTCATAAAGTTTAGCGCCAGCTTTTTCTGCTTTTTTTGCTAACCAAACAATCAGCTTTAAGGGATTGATATGGCCAGTTTCTGCATCATAAATACCGCCGTGGTAAAAAGAAGAACCAAGTCGTTCTGTTATTTCAGCTTTGTCCATATAAGAAAGACCGTGATAACCATAACGCTGCATGATTTCAACATGCTGTTGATAAGCTGCCATTTCACGTTTTTTATGGATAACTGAGAGCTGTCCCGGCATAAAGTCTATATTACAATCAGGTGTAGAACAATAAGATAAAACATCTCTTTTCGCTTCTTCAGCTAAATCAAATAGAGCTTTACTCCGCTCAAAACCGTACTTTTTCTCCAATGCTTCCACCCATCGTCGTTGGCCTGTTCCCAATTGGCCACCATTGCGCCCCGAAGCACCATCACCAAAACGTGAAGCCTCTAATAAAACAACATTCATTCCGACTTCGGCTAAATGATAAGCAGCCGAAAGCCCTGTGAAACCGCCTCCAATAATAACTACATCGCACTGCGTTTGTTCGTTAAAAAACGGATAAGAAGGACGCCCTGTTAGAGTGTCTTCATACCAAGAAACTCCCGGAGAAATTGGATTATAATCAATCATAGTGACAATATTTAAACGTTCAGCAAGAGGTATTCACGCTCCCACGGGCTAATCACTTCCATAAAAGTTTCAAATTCTTGCCTTTTAATAGCGGCATAAGTGCTCACGAATGCATCACCTAGAATGGCGCGTAATGCTTTATCTTGCTCAAACAAAGTGACAGCTTCAATCAACCCGCGTGGGAGTTCGATATTATCGGCGTTCACGGTCTTTGTTGCCGGCTTATCCGGCTCAATTTTTTGCTGCAGACCAATTAAACCACAAGCCAGGGAAGCTGCAAGCGCTAAATAAGGATTAGCATCTGACGAAGGTAGCCTATTCTCAACACGCCGCCCCTGTGGAACAGAACGTGGCACGCGAAACGCTGTAGTGCGATTATCATATCCCCACCGCAAATTAACAGGCGCCGAGGCACAAGGCATGAGGCGCCGGTAAGAATTAACATAAGGAGCAAGCATAACAAGCGCCCCGGCCATATGCCTCTGCAACCCGCCGATAAAGTGGCGAAAGCACATACTTTCCCCCCCGTCCTTCTCCGTAAAAATATTAGCACCAGTTTTCTGATTGACGACGGATTGATGGATATGCATAGCAGATCCTGGTTGCCCCTGAATAGGCTTAGCCATAAAAGTTGCGTACATATCGTGTTTAAGCGCTGCCTCGCGGATGGTCCGTTTAAACATAAAAACTTGGTCAGCTAACTCGATGGGGTCGCCGTGACGTAAATTAATTTCAAACTGACCTGCCCCCTCTTCATGAATAAGGGTATCAATTTCTAATCCCTGCGCTTCCGAAAAATGATAAATATCATCAATCAGCTCATCAAACTCGTTTACACCAGCAATCGAATAGCCTTGCCCACCGCCAATTGAGCGCCCAGAACGACCAACTGGAGACATTAAAGGATAATCAGGGTCAGGATTTTTTTGCACTAAATAAAACTCGATTTCTGGTGCAACGACTGGTCTCAACCCCATTTGAGTATAAAAATCTACTACTGTACGCAAAACATTACGCGGCGTATAATCAACAGCCTGCCCATTTTGATATATCAGATCACAAATCACCTGCGCTGTAGGGGCGTCTTCCCATGGTACAATGCTCAATGTAGAAAGATCAGGCTCAAGACGTAAATCACCATCCGTTTTCGGATATTCGAAGCCATTACCATCTTCGGGATAATCTCCCGAAATCGTCGCTATAAAGACTGCTGAAGGTAATGCCAGCGACGTACCTGATGTAAATTTCTTAGAAAGCATCATCTTGCCACGCGCCACGCCTGCCTGATCAGGCGTAATGCATTCGATATCCTCTGCATCCCGAGATGCAAGCCACCGCGAAGCTTGCTCCCAATTTTTCACACCACGCAAATTTTTCAAAAAACCGGCAACCGGCTCACAGTGTTTCATTCGCTCACTATTTCTTACAGCCACAACTATTACTTAAACATGATCGGGCCCACGTTATGGTATCCTTTTATGTATAAATACCGCCGATTCTAAAGGACACCGCAACCTTCATCAAGACAAAACACGCTCTACAATCTCTATGAACCGCTAACCGTGTCGAATGTCACGAAAAATGGTACGGTTGGTGGGATTTGAACCTACGACCTCTGGTGCCACAAACCAGCGCTCTAACCAGCTGAGCTACAACCGCATGATAAACTATTTATCCTCTGCTTGTGTGACATAAGGAAGATCAGAAGAGTTTGCAAGCCCCTTAAAAAAAATCCTGTGTTTTTTGTTGAGAAACAACGGCTTTATTGCGAAGGAAGAGCGTGTTTTGCCCAATATTCGACATTATAATCACGATAATCTTGTATGGTGCCGACGCCGTCTTTCTCCATAAGCTGTAAAACCCCCTTCATAATGGTCACAGCGAGATCTGGCCCCTCATAGACCATCCCACTATACAACTGCACCAAATCTGCACCAGCTTTTATTTTTTCTAAAGCTGTTTGCGCATCCCGCACACCACCAACACCGATGATCGCGATATCTTTCCCTAATTTATGACGCATTTTTGCAAGTACAATGGTGGAAAGCTTAAATAATGGACGTCCTGATAATCCCCCTTCCTCACGAATCAATGTGCTACTCTTGAGATCTTGACGTGAAAGAGTAGTATTACAAACAATCACGCCATCAAAATCAGAAAGCTTCATTTCTTCAGCTATATCGTCTAATTCCTGCTCTGTTAAATCGGGTGCGATCTTTAAAAAAATTGGAACAAGAGCTCCATACTTTTTCTTTTGTTCACGACGCGCTTGTGAAATTGCGCTCATTAGGAGGCGTAAATTATCGCGCGCCTGTAAATCGCGTAAACCTGGTGTATTAGGTGAAGAAATGTTAACCGTGAAATAATCAGCAACATCGTAAAAACGAGCGATACCAGCAGTATAATCGTCAATCTTATTGACTGTATCCTTATTGGCACCGATATTGACTCCTACAATACCTGCCCGTCGGCGCGTGCCAATCCTCTCGTAAACAACTTGGTGCCCATCATTATTAAAGCCCATTCTATTAATAATTGCTTCGTCTTTTATTAGACGAAATAGCCGTGGCTTAGGATTTCCAATTTGTGGTTTTGGCGTAACTGTGCCAATCTCAGTAAAAGCAAATCCTAGACACAGAACAGCATCTATAACCTCTGCGTTCTTATCAAAACCTGCAGCAAGGCCGACGAAATTTTCAAATTCGAGACCTGCAACCGTTACACGCAAACGCTTATCAATGATCTTCTGGCAGCCGTTTAATCCACTTTTTAACCCAGCGATTGCCAGATAGTGTGCACGCTCTGGATCCAACATAAATAAAGCGGGACGGCCAATACAACGAAAGAAACTCATACAGCTTTCTCCAAAAAATCAATATTACTCTTCCCATATTATTGAAGCTCTTAAACATCAAAAATTCATGCTAAAGTGGCATATAATACAATTGAAACTACACCGCACACTATAAAAAATCCCGCAATTAACACTGAATCAAGCTTGTGTTTATAATATTAGTTAAATAAAGTTCTTTATTTTCTTGAAGATATTTTCTAGCCGTCACCCAAATATCGAAAATTTGGTAAATTTACCAATAAAATATACCGTCTTTTCGCCATCTCGTCATAAGGTCTCTGACATAAATTTATAAGTCCGAAATATCTCGCCACTTTAATAATCACAATTCCTGAATTCAAAAATCCTTCCGTTAAGCTGGGCTTTATGAATTATCGCCGCAACTAAATAGGGTACTAACGTAGAAACTTTTTATACAGTCTGATGCCGTTGAATATTAATAATAGCTGCGATATAAAACGGCGAAAAAATAAAGACCACCCTTTCTTTTTTTATCAAAAGCGGTAAGTGGGCTATCATATACTCCATACATAAACGGGAAAATACAATGCTTAAAGAATTTAAAGAATTTGCCTTAAAAGGAAATATGATTGATTTAGCCATCGGTGTGATTATAGGGGGTGCCTTCACTAGCTTAGTTAATTCAATTGTCAATGACATTTTTATGCCGATTATCGGCCTCGTCACAGGCGGTATCGACTTTTCTAATATGTTCCTTCAACTCGCTGGCGAAAAAAAGGCCACCCTGACCGCAGCTAAAGAAGCTGGAGCTACCATAAGCTATGGGCATTTCATAACATTATTCATCAATTTTCTCATTATTTCTTGGATTCTTTTCTTATTTGTCAAGGGAATGAATAAATTGCGCCGGACGCAAGAGGCAGAAAAAAAACCAAAGGCAATGTCTCTTGAAGAACAACTTTTAGCAGAGATCAGAGACCTATTAGCCAAAAAAAAGTAAACTGATAGCTTTAATTTCATTCACGGGGCACAGAGAGAATATTTTTGCAATTGTTCCGTGGTTGCGTCGTAAAAATAAAACAAATCGCCCCAATTCTCTTCTACTATCGTTTGGGGCGCAGTGGTGGTTGCGGAAAAATTCCGGCGGACGTGTTGTCGCGACGAAGGCATTTTCAATAAGCCTACCTTACCTGCCAACAAGCTTGATATAGAACGGCGCTTTTGCATCGTCGCTTTTTGTTAGAGTTTTATTAATGCCCCATAGCAAAAAGCAAGCATGGGGTAGCACCAGTCCTTATAAAATAGCTTATTTCAAAAATTTCCGTTGTTACGTGATTTAAAAATCACCCTGAATATCATTACATTCATCGAGTAAAATTTCGCGTTTACCTACGTGATTAGCAGCCCCGACAATACCTTCTTCTTCCATCCGCTCAACAAGGGAAGCTGCTTTATTATAACCAATTGCAAGCCGGCGCTGTATATAAGATGTTGAGCATTTCCTATCGCGCATCACAATCTCAATAGCTTGCGTATAAAGCTCTCTATTTTCCTCTGCAGAGCTTCCTGCCGCAACAATCCCGGTGGCTGAATCGACAATTCCCTCATCATCATTGTCACTCTCACTATCTGTTATCGTCGCTAAATAATTCGGTTTCCCTTGTACCTTAAGATGTGCCACAACAGATTCGATTTCTTTATCAGAAACAAAAGATCCATGAACACGCGCAATGCGCCCACCACCGGCCATATAAAGCATATCTCCCTGACCCAAGAGCGTCTCCGCACCTTGTTCCCCCAAAATTGTACGGCTATCAATTTTCGATGTTACCTGAAAAGAAATGCGTGTAGGAAAATTCGCCTTAATCGTGCCAGTTATCACGTCAACAGAAGGACGCTGTGTGGCCATAATAAGATGGATACCAGCAGCACGTGCCATTTGCGCCAGACGCTGAATGGTCCCCTCAATTTCTTTACCAGCCACCATCATAAGATCAGCCATTTCGTCAACGATGATGACAATATAAGGTAGCTGCGCCAGATTCATCGCTTCTTCGTGATAAAGCATCTCCCCACTTTCTTTATCAAAGCCAGATTGCACAGTGCACATAATCGTCTCGCCTTTTTCTACCGCAAGCGCAATACGTGCATTGAAACCATCAATATTACGCACACCTAATTTGGCCATTTTGCTGTATCGTTCTTCCATTTCGCGTACCGCCCATTTTAGAGCTGTTACGGCTTTTTTGGGATCAGTCACAACAGGCGTTAAAAGATGCGGAATACCATCGTAAACAGAAAGCTCTAACATCTTCGGATCAACCATAATCAAGCGGCATTGCTCCGGCGTCATTCTATAAAGAATCGACAAAATCATTGTATTAACAGCAACAGATTTCCCCGACCCCGTTGTTCCTGCAACTAATAAATGAGGCATTTTTGCTAATTCCGCAGTTACAGGCTCGCCGTTAATTCCTTTCCCTAAAGCAAGAGCTAATTTAAGTTGGCTATCGCGAAAAGTTCTCGATTGAATTAACTCACTAAAATAGACAGTTTTACGTACTGCATTTGGCAATTCAATTCCGATAACATTATGTCCAGGAATCACAGCGACGCGCGCAGAAATAGCGGACATAGAACGAGCAATATCATCAGAAAGGCCGATAACCCGAGATGATTTTACTCCGGCAGCGGGCTTAAATTCATACATCGTCACCACCGGCCCCGGGCGAACATGAGTAATTTCTCCCTTAACTCCAAAATCTTTCAAAACATTTTCCAAAAGCTCAGCACTACGCTCCAACATTTCCTGAGAAATAATAGTATCATTCTGAAAAATAGGCTCATGTAATAAATTAGCCGGGGGAAGTTTATAGTCATCGTAATCAACAGATTGCAAAATAGGCACAGAAGCGGGAGTATGACTGCGAAATGGCATATTAATGGCCCGAAATGCGTTTCTTTCTTCTTTTACTGCATAAGAATCTGTTGTGCCCTTTGTTTCGTCTACCACCGCGTAATCGGCAACACCGTTGTCCTCGTTGTTTATCGCAATTTCTGTCATATTACCCGCTCCCTGAACAGGGACCTGAATAAAAGGTGACTCTTGATTTTTTTCGGCTTCTTCGTTTTCTTCGAAAACAGATTCAACACCGCGTATCAAAATTTCTCTGCCAGAATTATTCTCAGTATGATCTAAAGCACAAATTTCCTCAGCGTCTTTAATATCTGCTGCCGAAGCTTCTGGCGCAATTGAATCATATAATCGCGGAAAACGATGCTCAAGAACGCGGTAAAAGGAAGTAATTGACTCATCAAAAGCGGAATACATTTCTTGAAAAATTTCATTATCTTGGCACTCCGTCGACCTCGCGGCATCGGTAGACGTCCCCTCTTCGCACAAAATTTTAATACCAGCTTGTTCTAGCATAAAGGGCCCGCACTCGAAAAATGCGTTATCAGAAAGATAAAAAACAGGTTCTATTTTTTGCACTGTATTTTTTACTGACGATGCGTGCTTTTCGGCATTTCCTTCGGTTGATGTTTCAGCAATCTGCTGTACCGGCTGCCTAATGACTGTCGAACAATACAACGATGCCTTATTTTCAACTGATCGAGGATTAACCGCTTTCTCTACTAATTGAGAGTTTACCGTTTTTTTGTCGAATTTTGTAATGCTTGCAAGCCTCTGTTTCTCTTGCTGTGCAAACACTTTAAACTGTTTTGCAAAAATTGGGTCTGTTTCTATGCGGCGACGCAAAATTTCAACCTCTGGTGTCCGTGTAAAACGCACATTCTTTCCGAGGGAAAATGCCTTTTTCCACACTTCTGGATAAGAAAACATCTCAGAAATATCGGGAGATAATGTTTTTTCTGACACAGTTTCCATACTTTGATCAGTGACACAGGGTGCAGAAATAGACTTTATTTTCAAATTACGCATGGTACCCAACAAAATTATAGCAAGGAGAATAATTGCTTTTTCAAAAAGAATGCGCAAATGTTACTTTATGAAGGTTAATAACCTTTTGCTGGTTATCAATTTTCAATGAAAAAAGTTGCCTTTAGCAATTTTACGCACACCAAAAATGAAACCTGCGAGCCTCTACCGTTATTAATAACTGTTAATAAAAGTGCCCTTGTTACAAAGGACTTCAATAGTGTATAATTTGGGAAATAATAAAGATGATATAGGGAATAAGATTATGTTAAATAAGCGGAAATTTTATATCAATGGCCTATGGGAAGAACCAGACGCTGTAAGTGATTTTCATGTCATCGATCCATCAACAGAAAAGCCGTGTGCTATTATCAGCCTCGGCAGCACAAAAGATGCAGATAAAGCAATTACCGCTGCAAAAGGAGCTTTTTATCACTGGAAAATGACAGCGCCACACGAACGTCTTGCCCTTGTTGAAAAAATTTTAGAGATTTATGAAAAACGCTCTGAAGACATGGCCCAAACTATTTCAATGGAGATGGGCGCGCCTATCGATATAGCACGCAATGCGCAAACTGCGTCAGGCAATCGTCATATTCGTAATTTTATCGAAGCTTTTAAAGAGTTTTTTTTCCAAAGAAGTTTAATAGAAGGAAACGATGACGCAATTCTTCAATATGATCCTATCGGCGTCGTAGGATTAATTACTCCGTGGAATTGGCCCATGAATCAAATAACTCTTAAAGTGATTCCCGCGTTATTGGCTGGATGTACAATGGTCCTGAAGCCTTCCGAAATTGCGCCTCTTTCCGCCATGCTCTTTGCTGAAATTTTAGACGAAGCGGCCCTTCCCGCCGGTGTCTTTAATTTAGTCAACGGTGACGGACCCGGCGTAGGCTCGTACCTGTCTTCTCACCCAGATTTAGCAATGATTAGCTTTACCGGCTCAACAAGAGCAGGAAGAGACATTTCTAAAAATGCCGGCGGTACTTTGAAACGAGTCTGCTTAGAACTTGGAGGCAAAGGAGCTAACGTGGTCTTTGCTGACGCGGACGCAAATGCCGTCCAACGCGGTGTGCACCACTGTTTTTATAATAGCGGGCAAAGCTGTAATGCGCCAACACGTATGCTCGTAGAACGCTCAGCCTATGATGCAGCCGTCGCGACAGCCAAGCGTATTGCTGAGAAAGTAACAGTCGGACCTAGCCGTCAAGCGGGAAATCACATTGGTCCCGTAGTATCAAAACAACAATATGATAAAATACAGGCCCTCATTCAATCTGGCATTGACGAAGGTGCAATTCTTATCGCAGGTGGTACTGGCTTACCTACAGGAATGGAACGCGGTTATTACATACGTCCGACAGTCTTTGCCGATGTTAAGCCTGATATGCGTATTTTTCGAGAAGAGATATTTGGTCCAGTCCTCTCGATGACTCCCTTTGATACAGAGGATGAAGCTGTGGCCTTAGCTAATGACACGCACTACGGCCTCACGAACTATATACAATCACAGGACCGGAGCAAATGTCGACGCGTTGCCACGCAATTGCGTTCTGGCATGGTAGAAATTAATGGGTGTGGTTTACCTGATGGAAGTTATTTTGGTGGAGTAAAATTTTCTGGGCGCGCTCGTGAAGGTGGCCGGTGGGGAATTGAAGAATTTCTGGATACCAAAGCGATTTCGCACTGGTAATAGGGCTATATGGTAATCCAAGAAATAACAGATGAGGGTGCTATTGGGCGGCGAATTGATCAATGGCTTGCCGAGCGTTATCAAAGTGAGCTATCGCGTTCGCGTTTACAGACTTTGATTCGTGAAGGCCATCTTAAAATTGACGGACAATTAATAAGGGAATCGAAAACCAAATTAAGACCTAATCAAATAATTGAATTAGTAATACCTGCTCTTAGCGATGCACGTCCTGGAAGCGAAGCTATCGCGCTTGACGTCTTATTTGAAGATGAGCACATCATCGTTATTAATAAACCCGCTGGTCTTGTTGTTCACCCTGGTCACGGCAATTGGACCGGAACATTAGTCAACGCCCTCATTTATCATTGCGGTGATAGTTTATCAGGTATCAATGGTATCAAGCGCCCCGGGATCGTCCACCGCCTCGATAAAAATACAAGCGGCGTTATGGTTATTGCTAAAAATGATTCTGCTCACAAAAGTCTCAGTGCTCAATTTGCCGATCACGGACGTAGCGGTGTATTAGACCGGCGTTACCATGCCCTGATTTGGGGCTTTCCTAGTCGTAATGTTGCCACTATCAATGCCTTCCTCGGCCGCTCCCCCTATGATCGAACAAAACGAGCTGTTGTCCTTAGCCAGAAAGCTGATGCTCGCCAAGCTATTACGCACTTTTCTCTGCTCGAAAAATACGGAACCCGCGCAGATACAACGCCTTTTGCTAGTTTGCTAGAATGCCGATTAGAAACCGGGCGCACACACCAGATCCGTGTCCATATGGCTCATATCGGGCATCCATTGGTGGGCGACGTAGTGTACGGAAATGCTTTTAAAACGAAAGCAAACGCGCTTAGTCCTGCAATTCAAAATATTATTAATCAATTTAATCGGCAAGCACTCCACGCAGCCAGCCTCACCTTTGAGCATCCTGTTACGGGTTGTATTGTATCTTTTTCCACACCTCCCCCTCGGGATATGGCTGAACTTATCAGCCATTTGAGAAAACTTAATTGAAACTTTTAGTCGTCTCAATGAGTTCATGATCAAATATCTATTTTTAGACAAAGTTTAAAATTACAGTCGTGCAAATGAGGCAGGGGATGCTTATATTAGTGTTCGTAAATAGAATTCGCCTTATCAGGGGATTCGTGTAAAAGGAGGGTGCTATTATGGCCCATGTAAATTTATCATTAGTAACAGCAGGTGATGGGGGCCTCGATCGTTACTTAGAGGAAATACGTCGTTTTCCGATGCTTAAGCCGAAGGAAGAATATATGTTAGCTGAGCGTTATCGTGAACATGGCGATTCGAAGGCGGCGCATAGGTTGGTAACTAGTCATTTGCGCCTCGTGGCTAAAATTGCAATGGAATATCGGGGCTATGGTTTGCCTATCGGGGAGGTCATTTCGGAAGGTAACATAGGGCTCATGCAAGCCGTCAAACGTTTCGAACCAAAACGTGGTTTTCGCCTCGCAACTTACGCGATGTGGTGGATTAAAGCATCAATTCAAGAGTACGTTTTGCGGTCATGGAGTTTGGTGAAAATGGGGACGACAGCTAATCAGAAGCGTCTATTCTTCAACCTTCGCAAATTAAAAAATAAACTTCAGACCCTCGATAACGGCGATCTTAACGCGGAACAAGTGAAAGAAATTGCAACCCGGTTAAATGTTACAGAAAACGAAGTTGTATCAATGAATCGCCGCCTTAGTGGCGATGTTTCACTCAATGCACCTCTTCGTACAAACGAAGACCAAAGCTGCGAGTGGCAAGATTGGTTGGTCGATGATTCGGATAGCCAAGAACAAATTTTGGTCGAGCAAGATGAATTAGAGAATCGCCGCTCCATGTTGACGCAGGCTGTGAGCGAGCTCAATGAGCGCGAAAAGCGCATATTTGAAGCTCGTCGCTTAAATGATGCACCGCTGACTTTAGAGGAACTTTCGGGTGAATTCGGCATCAGCCGGGAGCGTGTGAGGCAAATTGAAATGCGTGCATTTGAAAAAGTACAAAAGGCTATGAGGGCTTTTACCTCGTCTCAGCAGCAAACACGAGAGCAGCTTTGTTTTCGTATTTCTAAAGTTAATTGAAGCTAGGCGCGAATGCAGCGTGCTTGCACCCTGCGGGCCGTACTATGAGTGTTTATTTGTGGGGGGGTGGTTTTCGATCCCACGTATGGCAGTGCCCTGCTTTTTTAGAAAAGGGATGTCGGGTTGTCCGTTTACGCAGGCGGTAATCTGGCTGATTTTTGCACTAGCTCTCCGGCCTGCGTGCGGTTGTTTCGCCGCTTACCGAAATAATCCGGTCTAATTCGCGTGCCGATCGTAAATTCGGTAAAAAAGTAGGGTCATTACCGCTTAATGTAAAAAAAGTTATCACCAATCTTAGCTGAGATAATTATCATTGAGACATACACGACCGGCCGTTTACTTTTATCAAAAGTCAACGCTCATGTGTCACTTGTGGCGAAAAACAAATCCATAACGCAAGCAATAAAGAAAAGAAGATTGAAATTACGACATAAAGCCAACCGCAGCAAAATCCCCTTCTCCGGAATCGTTATACCGCCCTATATAGCTCATTTTTCTAGCGCTTCTTCAACAAAAATTTCCTTTTATGATATGATTAGTCTGTCCCGAACCGGCCATTACATCTTTTCCTACATCATAATCTACGCCTTTTGATAAAACATAGCTTGGTCTAGCTACTCAGCGACAGCAACTGTTATCAGCCCCTATATCATTTAAAGATTCTGCTTGTTCAGCTGGACCAACATCGATCTCTCTTCCATTATCTAATAGACGTTGTGTCAATTTCCGCTTCCCTTGAACTACTTTCGGCAACCCCTCAACGACTTGAGCATCTGCCGCCTTTAAGGGATGATTTTCTGATATAAATATACGCCCAAAAATAATAAAAATACTGATGAATAAGATTACAAGACCAACGAAAGCAATGATGCCTACCAAGATACGCCTTCGTACAGATGACCTATTCGTGCGCCGCAAAGCTTGAGAAAAAATATGCGAAACGATATGGGAATTATCTTCTTGTGGAGTCGAAGTGCTTACCGCACGCGTTCTTTTTTTAGCGCTCCGATCTATTTCATGCGCGTAACTAACCCAAAGATCTTCAATATTAGCAGGCTCTACGCCTGGAACACCTGATATTACAGAAGGCTCATCAAATACCTTATCACCGATTAAACCCGCAACAGATGATTTTTGTATTTTTTTTGTAGTAGAAACCGAAACGCCATTACTTTCCGATAGTGCAGAATCTTGCTTGCCCTCGCCAGCACCAATCTCGTCTATAGGTTTCCACCCAATAATCGAAGAAAGTAATTCCTCTTCAATAGCTAAATACTCTTTTTCAACAGTCGCAATAGCACTCTGTAGGGCTTTTCTTTGTGCGTTCGCTGCAGCTTTAGAGATTTTAACTTCTCCAAATTTGCGTTCCAAAGTTTCGGTGGCACGCTCATAAATTCGCTCACGTAATTGCGGCGTGACATTATCTTGCGCATTAATCGTCTTTTTTAAGATTCCAACGAAATCTATCATATCCTATATATTCTTTCTCAAGCTCAAGAAAAAAAATTTCGGTGTAATAGGACTTAAAATGCTCTTAAGTTCTTACTTAACAATTTATATCAGCACAAACAGCACAAAAATTTTAAAAAAACATCGACATATCGCTTTGCTCCCTTCCTGTCATACACTCCTTAAACTTCATCTTAACTACAAATTAAAACCGGCATTAACACCTACAAAAACGATCAATCTGCGAAAGGATCGGTAATGAGAATTGTATCTCCACGCTCAGGGCCAGTTGACAATAAGGCCACCGATGTGCCAATTAATTCTTCGATATAGCGTACATATTTGACGGCCTGTACCGGTAATTCTTTCCAGCAACGTACATGTGCCGTCGTTCCCTTCCAACCCTCTAATATTTCATAAATTGGCTTCACACGGGCTTGCGCGCCTATAGAAGATGGCAAATAATCAATTCTCTTACCGTTAAGTTCATAGCCAACACAAATTTTAATTTTGTCCAGACCATCTAACACATCGAGCTTTGTTAACGCGATACCACAAACGCCGCAAATAGCTACCATCTGGCGTACTGCCACAGCGTCAAACCAACCGCATCGGCGTTCTCTGTTGGTCACAACGCCAAATTCTTTCCCGTGTGTTCTGAGAAATTTACCAATATCATTCACCTGTTCTGTCGGAAACGGTCCCTCTCCTACACGTGTAGTATAAGCTTTCACAATACCCAAAACGTACTGAACTGAACCAGGCCCCATACCTGAACCGGTGAAAACTTGCCCAGGAATTGTATTAGACGATGTTACATAAGGATAAGTACCAAAATCATTATCCAACAACGCGCCTTGTGCACCCTCAAAAAGAATGCGCTGTCCCGTACGATAGCTTTCATCCAAAAGACGCCACGTACAATCCATAAAAGGCAAAATTTCATCAGCAACTTGCATTAATTCATCATACAGTGTTTGTGCGCTAATTTCTGTGAAGCCCATACCAAGACGCAATGCGTTGTGGTGTCTCAAAAGTCGCTCAATCTTAGCCATAAGCGTGTCAGCTTCTGCTAAATCCATTACACGAATAGAACGGCGGCCTACTTTGTCTTCGTAAGCAGGCCCAATACCGCGCTTTGTTGTGCCGATTATTAAATCCGACATACCATTTTCCCGCGCTTCATCGAGGTCACGATGTACAGAAAGAATTAAAGGAGCGTTTTCAGCGATACGCAAAACTTCCGGTGTAATCTTTACGCCTTGGGCGCGTAATTTTTTTAGTTCTGCCACAAAATGGTGAGGGTCAACCACCACGCCATTACCGATAATCGATAACTTACCGCGAACCAAACCAGACGGCAAAAGCGACAATTTATAACTCACTCCATCAATAACCAATGTATGGCCCGCATTGTGGCCCCCTTGATATCTGACCACAACATCTGCTCGCTCAGATAACCAGTCTACGATTTTACCCTTGCCCTCATCTCCCCATTGTGTACCGACAACTACTACATTGGCCATAATTTTCTCCGTTATGTTTGGCAAAGTAACCCCAGCATTCGAAAATAAGAGGCTTCTTATAGCGAAACCTCATAGCAGACGCGGCTCTTCACCTCAATTTTTTACCAATCCCTGTATTAAGCCGAAAATTCCTCGATAATCAAAATAAATCACGCCCCAGTGAGAAACATATTTTTATTATACTAAACAGTCTTTTGAAAAAAATTAGGGTATTAGGTTATTATTTTTGCTGAAATAGTGCTGACCTCCACACAATAATTGACATCAAAAATAAATATTTTTGTTGCCAAACGTAATCCATAAAAAACGCTAGCACTTCTCGCGACGGTGCTGCCCAAGTGTGTGTCAGATATAAAAGCAATATTATGCGCACCGTGTGTATCCATATTTTCAAAATACTTCTCTAAAAAAAATTCAACATAAGAGTCTAAAATTCCAACGAACTAAAAAAAGCTTTTAAAAATCTGTTTCTTCCGTATTAATGCGGCGGTCTTTTTCATCGTGCCATTCACCAAAATAAGCAGCGAGAAGACAAATTCTTTGAGCTCCCTTAAATCAATTGTAATATCTAGTTTATATGCATGGGCCAGAAATAAAAAAGCTAAAAGATCATAATAATGGTTAATTCTGGAATCGATATTGCTGCAACCTAATAATATCCGACATCTTACTGATAACAGTGAGTCTTATAATTCAATGATTTTCAGATTTTATTCAAATACAATCGGTAAAAATTCATGAAAAACAGCACATAAAAACTATCAAGAGTTACTTAAAGACGAGATTTTTCGATCTGAAATGACCATTCAATCCATTCCGTTAACGATTCAAGGTCAGAAGCCTCAATCGTCGCGCCTGTCCAAATCCGAAACCCTGGGGGAGCATTTCGGTGCCCGCCAATATCGTGAGCAATACCTGCTTCATCAAGACGAGCTACGACCGATTGCACGAAAGATGCCTGCACTTTAGTATCTAAGGAAGAAATAACCGGATCTACAATTGTTAGACAAACGGATGTGTTGGAGCGTGTTTGAGGGACTTTTGCTAAATTCTCTACCCAAGGTGTTTTGCGAACAAAAGCATCAAGAACGGCAAAGTTCTTATCAGCACGTGCTATTAATGCCTTTAATCCCCCCAGTGATTTCGCCCACTTTAATGCATCAAGATAATCTTCAACGCACAACAGAGAAGGTGTATTAATTGTTTCTCCCTTAAAAATACCTTCGTTCAACTTTCCACCTTTTGTTATACGGAAAATTTTGGGCAAAGGCCAAGTAGGAGCATAATGCTCGAGCCGCTCAACAGCACGAGGGCTCAAAATCAGCATACCATGCGCTGCTTCACCCCCCAAAACTTTTTGCCATGAAAAAGTGACAACATCTAATTTTGAAAAATCGAGATTTTGTGCAAAAACAGCTGATGTCGCATCACAAATTGTCAAACCTGCACGCTTATCTGCGATAAAACAAGCACTAGGAACACGCACACCAGAAGTTGTTCCATTCCATGTGAATACAACGTCACGATCAAAATCAATTTGAGTTAAATCTGGCAATTCACCGTAGGGTGCTTCTAATCGACGCACATCAGAAAGCTTTAATTGTTGGACAACATCAGTGATCCAATCTGAACCAAAGCTTTCCCACGACACCATATCAACGCCCCGTTGGCCCAATAAAGACCACAGAGCTATCTCAATAGCGCCCGTGTCTGAAGCAGGCACAATGCCGATACGGTAATCAGATGGAACTTCAAGGACATCACGAGTTAAATCGATTGCCTCAGCAAGCCTTGATCTACCCGTTCTGCTACGATGTGAACGCCCAAGCAATGCATTTTTAAGAATCTCAACCGTCCAACCAGGCCGCTTACTACAAGGACCAGAAGAAAAATTAGGATTCCCCGGCCGGCAAATCGGTTCCTTTAACATCATCATTTATCCTATCCTTTTGGTCAACTCGCCTTCCACTAAAAAAGGACATTTCTCTAAAGAAATTACACCGATAATTGAGGCTGGTTAACGCAAATATCAATTTTTTTCATTTATTTTGCAAAATTAAAGCACAATGAGCCTTCTCCAACAATAAACATTTCAATCAATTATATCTCTTGAAAAGGGAGATCTCCCCGCTTCCACCGAGAGGAAGTAACATGCTTATCACGACGCACCCAATGTACACAACGTATCTATCAAGTTAGTCTCGCAAAAGGATAATTGTATATCTGGGGATATAAAGGTAAACTTATGAAAAATCGATTATTTTTATTTTGACGCCTAGACAGAAAGAATTTTGATGCTATAACCGCACACGCTTTATGCATTTATGAAGCGCCCAGATAGCTCAGTAGGTAGAGCAGCGGACTGAAAATCCGCGTGTCCGTGGTTCGAATCCGCGTCTGGGCACCATAATATCTATAAAATACAATAAAAATAATAAATTATAGAAATATATTTTAGCTCGCCTCTCGTCCCTCCTCCCGGAGCCCCTTTCACTCGTTATCTTCTCTCTCATTAAAAGATAAAAAGATGAGAAAGAAGCTATTAGCACATTCTTTCTCTTCCTTCCTTTTTAAGCTTTCAGTATGCCACTCTCTAAAACCCTTGTAATAAGTGCTTATTACTAACTCTTTGGGTGAATGAGAGGAACAGATTTTTTGACAGTCATTGCTATAAAGGATGCAATTAGAACCTTTAAACAGCCGCCAGGCAAAAAACCTAATGAAATCGTCGCAGCCGCCAGTAAAGAAAGATTCAGTATATAAGCCATCCATGGTATCCCAAAAAGATACACAATACCGATACCGCCCACAGCATTTATTATAATCAAAATAACGAAGTTGAGTCGCTTCCAAAGTAATTCGACCATGAAGCCAATGAAAAACGCCGCAAACGGAAAGCCAATCATATAACCGCCACCAGGTCCTAAAAAGACAACAATGCCCCCGCGTCCACCAGCTAACACAGGCACTCCAATAGCAACTAGAATAAGGAAACATACTGATGCCAGAGCCCCTCTTTTCGCCCCCAATATAGAACCTGCTAGCATCGGTCCCATAGACTGCGCGGTAATAGGAACCCCGGAAAAAAAAGGTAAAAAAATAGGAGGGAACAAACCTAATACCGCGTAAACAGCGGTGAATAAAGCGATATAAGCTAAATCTTTTGTACTCACTTACTTACTCCTTTAAAATAGAATTTTTATCATCGCATGATATCTCGCTGTCTGTAACTGTATCATAAGAACGCGCTTCTAATGCTTCAGCAACCTCTGAGGCCATTCTCATTGTTCGTATAATAAGAGGTATTGCAAGAACTGTAATATGCGCATCAAGTCCGCGTGCCCGCTGCGCTTCCCGCACCTCATTGAATTTTTCGATAATAACCGGGATAAATCTAATCGCCATCGATAAAACTATACTCAATTTTGATGGATTTACACCAAAGCGCTGAAAAGGCCGGAGCCCTCCTTCAACTGACTCCATCATATCTGAAACTTTTGTTGTTAAGGGAACTAGAAATGCTAAAAAAATAAGAATAATAAAACGTAATATGACTTTTAAACCCACAAGCCAATTATCAAAAACAGTGTGAAAGACAAATATAAATATTAAAAACGGCCCTATCAATCTAAATTGCTGCACTACCTTTTTAAAAGGAACCTGAGCGATAACATATAATAAAGCCACCAATAATAATAATAGTGAAAGAACGGACACAGACGAAACCATAAAAATAATGGTCCCGCAAACAGTGAGAGATAACAGCTTAATCCCCGGCCTAAGCCTATGCATAAAGCTGTCTCGAGGAAGATATAAACCTATCATGACATACTTCTTACATATTTTTTGATAGCAATCGAAGGTATATCATCAATAATTATTTCCCCCTTATCAAACACCAAAACTCTATCAAATGTCTTAAGAAATTGTAAATCATGAGATACGACAATTGCTGTTTGCGGCAACTCCTTTATAACCTGCGTAATACGCCGTTTATTTCTCAAATCAAGTAATGTCGTTGGCTCGTCAAAAACAATATAATCCGGTTTCATTGCCACAACACCAGAAATAGCAATCAGTTGTTTTTGTCCACCACTTAACGAATGAACTGGGTGATTTCTGTAAAATTGGAGGTCATAACGTTGTAAAATTTCGTCTACTCGTTCTCTGATTTCGTCCTTACTGAGTTTCAAATTTTTAAGACCAAAAGATAAATCTTCTTCCACTAACGGCAACACGATCTGGTTATCGGGATTTTGAAAAACAAACCCAATTTTACGCTTCACCGCCTTTGCATCACGCTTCGTATCAAGTCCGTCAACGCTCACAGAGCCATTTGATGGCAACTGTAAACCATTAATAAGGCGGATAAACGTACTCTTCCCGGAGCCATTCGCGCCGATAACCGCGACTCGCTTCTCACTGAGCTGCACAGTCACGTCTCTCACCGCACACAAATCACCAAAAACTCGTGTTACCTTATCGAATTTTATTATCCCCAAAGCTTTATCCCAACTAATCCTTGTATATTACTTCTTCTAAAATTGCCTCTTGAATCTGCACCCTAACAGTAAAAGCAAACACTATACAGGAAATAATGACTACCAAACTCATATCAGGCCTATGTCCAGGAATACGTGGCCAAACAGATACTGTTTTTATTCTTACCGCGTCAAAAAGTTGAGTCATTAATCCATTTTGCCCAAATCCGCTTACAAACATGATGCAAAATAACAATGCAAGAAAGCAAAGGCAAAAATAATTAGCGTGAGAGTATAAACCAAATGCATAAATAAATGAATTTTTTTCGCTTTTACGAGTTTTTCTAAATTTCAAATGGGTAATAACAATGATAGCCCAAGTGATGACCGTCGCCGCGGTTGCAACAGCCATAATATGCATAAAACTATTATCCAGCATAAGCATATTAACGACGATAATTATTGCAGCACAAAATGATGAAAAAAGAACAGCGACATAAGGAATACGGGCAGCGCTAAGCTTACTAAAAATACGAGGCGCATTTTTTTGAATAGCTAAACTATAAAGCATATGGCTACTGGGATAAACGCTGCTATTGTAAACCGAGGTAGCGGCCATAATCACTACAAAATTCGAAATGTGACTAGCCGCGGGAATTCCTACAGTCTCAAAAATAGTTGCAAAAGGGTTACCGTTTTTCTCAATCATATTCCACGAACTTATCATCATAATAACGATGATAGAGCCAATATAAAAAATCACAACCCTCTACACAACCTCACGGATAGCAGCCGGAATCGTTTTTTGTGGATTCGGTACTTCCCCATCGGCAACACCAATGAGCTCCGTTCCGCCAAAGGAAAACATCACCACATAAGTAGCTGAAATAATCCCCTCCACTCTGTGAAGAAAAAACCGCCCTGATCCCAAAGATAGCGAACGCTTGCTTGACTACCATGCATTCCAGTTACGACAAGAAAAATTCCCAAAATAATCATACCAACGATAGTAATTACCTTGATCAAAGCTAAACAAAATTCAAATTCTCCAAAAACACGCACATCAACAAGGTTCACCAATGTAACAAACAAAAAAACAACAAGGGACGATTTCCAATGATCTATAGAAATCCAATAATCGAGGTAAAACCCGATAACTGGGAGTTCAGTCATACTGATTAGAATAAGAAGAAACCAATAATTCCAACCTGTAACAAAACCGACAAAGCATTCTCAATTATTTATAAGCAAAGAAAATAAAAGCGCCCGACGCTGGCTCTTTTACCGACACTTCGCCGAGCATCCACGTGATAAAGCAGATAACAAATCCCCTAAAAAGATAAGCTACGACGGCCGAGGGGCCAGCTAATTGAATAGCCTCTTTTGGTCCATAAAAAAGACCTGTTCCAATAATCCTCCCCCCAAGCAATCATTTGAACATGGCGATTTGAAGGTCGCACTTCAGTTCATTCCGTTTTTCTTTGAGCATCATTCCCCATTACTGTCGTGCGCTCAACCTAAAGCTCTACGGAAAAGGCCAATCATAATTTTGTGTACCTTTCTTTAAAAAAAAATCGTAAAGCAGTAAACGCTAATTTATTTTTTTAGCATGATGCAACTACTTATTTTTTCACGAGTTACGAGGATATTAACCCACTAAAATAATTAGGAAAAATATGCTTCGTCCTTTATTGAAATTAATGGCATTTATTCTCGTCACGTTGACAGTTATAACATTTGTCACCGATAGTGTGCATTCCATAAGCGCATCGCACTGGACCGTAACCCCTTTCAATAAGACAGTAGCATACTTCTTTCAGACCGATATCTATAGCCTCAATCAGTTTATACGCTGTTTTACGCCATCTTTTCTGTCTTCAATATGCGTCACTCTAACCTATCTGCCAACTTGGTTTATCTTGGGCACTTTGGCGGTAATATTTTGTATCTTAAGCCGCGAAAAACAAGAACCTCTTCATAAAATTTCATACAGAATGGAAAAATATATTTGATATTAGAACACTGTTTTTAAAAGACGCGAATTAAAAGCATCCCACCCTAAGCATATAGACAACCGCGCAGACTACCATAAGCTATTCTAGCAAACTGAAAACACTTATTTACGCCCAAATTTTGCTCCCAACACCGTTTATAAGACGGTTTATGTGAGAAAATTCTAAAATGTCGGAATAGCCAAGGTAAGTGCTCACGGCCTCCGATCTTATCTTCTCAAGCAGTTTTCCCTATGTTTCGGATAAACCGCCCCCACACAAGCAATACACCGAGAAAATGATACTGGTACAGTTTGTAAAACAAAACCTTTTGAGATTCTCAAAAAAAATTAAAAGGCCGCTATGGTACGAAGAGAATGAGCGTAAATCAATTCGGTAAAAATATATCTAAGTTTATTAAAAAATCCCTTATATCGACCGCTCCCGTAAAAATGAAAAGCACCTCTACACTAAACGGCCATTTTATTGATCCTACCTCTTTATAAATATCTTATCTCTAATCTACCTAGGGACCATAACTTATAAATTATTGAAAAAAATTGTGCGCTTGCTTTTAAACATAGTTTTAGTTATTACCCTCAGGCAAACTTTCGTTCAATTGACAGAGTATAGCCCCATGCCGCATTAGCTCAGTTGGTAGAGCACATCATTCGTAATGATGGGGTCGCTGGTTCGAATCCGGCATGCGGCACCGCTATTACTGGATATTTATGATAGCAAATTAATATAAAACTTTTGTGATTGTATTAATAATTTTTTTAATCACCTCACGAAATACACTTTATATGTCATAATATCGGTCGATGTGGGGAAAAAATACGCGGATATAATTAACACGCAGAGCATTTAATTTCCTGCACATAGCGAAATTTCGCTGGTTAGGGTTCGATAATTAAGAGATAAGGAAGCAATCACCCCCCCTGCTGCGTGCTAGTGCTACTTAATTTCTGAGATTCAAAGCATTACAAACACCAGAAATACAGTCAAATACCGCTTTATAGTGTTTACGAAGTTTACTGTTTTCGCTGTTTACTGGACGGTGCCTTCGAATATTTAGATAGGTTTTTTATCATCCAACCTATAATAAATCGCCTCGATATCATAGCATATTCAAAAACATACTCATCGCAGCTCTCTTCTGGGTGCAAAACATCGTTCACGAATATATCACCATAGCGCTGCTGTAAGGTATTTTTCAAGTTGTTGGCGAAGAATTCTGCCGACATCAATGTGATTAGCATAGCCAATATTTTTTAACGACCACTTTTTGTAACGTAGTGTTTTCTCTATATACGTCATCTTATGGATATCGACACAGAAACATTAACGCACATATATGCATATTATAAACTATTGTTATACAATATAATTTATACTGCACAACCTTATCGAAGATGACATACGATGCAAACGCGAACTTAAATCTCTTTGATATGGCGAATACTCTTATTCCTTTTAAAAGCTATTCATCATAAGTAAATAGACCATAAATAATCGGACAGATCCACGACTAACCAAATAATCATTATTCCTTTCTCAATCTATACAGGTACGTGGGCGCACTACCCCCTGACCTAAATTCGTTAACAATTAAAATACCCGCTATAATTCAGGGAAGGTATAGTATTGGCCCCTTATTAAGACGGATAATATAAGCCTGGAACAAGATAAAAGCGTGCGTTTGACAAATGAATATAAGCGTAACAATATTCATATATAATGTGCCATTTGGTGCTGAAATACACAATTTATAAACGAATATATTACTGTATAGAATTAATATATTCGTTTATGATACAATATAAAGAATATACAATTTACAAAAATTGTTATTTAAACTTCAAAATTATAATTATTATCTTATTAGATACATGATTATGAGCTATAATTAACTATAAATAACAGAAAAATAATTAAAAATTCGAATATAGCTTATAAAATTATCGAGAATACCCGATGACAACATACAGAGATACATCGAGGCATAATCTTCCTCTATTTAACAAAAAGGCCTCTGTGCTTCGAAAGGACAGAGGAGCAGGCTTTTCTTAATTAATCAACCTTTTAAGAGGCCTGCGCTCACTAAATTCTCGCGTGTAATTTCTTTAATCGCACGTGCACCGGTTAATGTCATAGCTATTTGCATCTCTTTGGCAAAAAGATCGAGAAGATGAGCTACACCTTTTTCGCCTGCCGCCGCAAGCGCATAAGCAAAAGCGCGGCCAATCATAACGGTATCTGCACCCTGTGCCAACATACGTACAACGTCAAGACCAGAACGAATACCAGAATCAACTAAAATAGCTAAATCACCCTTCACGGCTTCTGCGATTGCCGGTAATGCCCGCACAGTTGACAATACTCCATCGAGCTGACGCCCGCCATGATTAGAAACAACAATACCATCAGCACCAAATTGCACCGCTTCGCGCGCATCCTGCGGATCAAGAATGCCCTTTAAAACCATTTTTCCCTTCCAAAAATCTCGAATCCACTGCAAATCGTGCCAACCAATTGACGGATCAAAATTTGCACCAAGCCAGCCAATATAATCCTCTAATTCAGTCCTTTTTTTAAGATAAGCAGAGACATTTCCTAGATCGTGTGGGCGCCCCATAATACCGACATTCCAGGCCCAATGAGGATGAATAACAGCTTGCAGAATACGACGTAGCCTAGCATAAGGCCCAGACATCCCTGAATGAGCATCGCGATAACGCGCGCCGGGAATCGGCATATCAACCGTAAACACTAATGTACGCAGACCAGCTGCCCAAGACCGCTCCAACACATCACGCATAAATCCGCGATCTTTGAGGACGTAAAGCTGAAACCAAAACGCACTCCCAACTGCTGCCTGCACTTCTGCAATAGGACAAACTGAAACCGAGGATAAAGTAAAAAGGGTGCCTTTCGCAACTGCTGCACGCGCAGCCTGCACTTCGCCACGGCGTGCATACATGCCAGTCAACCCAACAGGCGAAAGAATAATCGGCATATCAAGTGTTTGATCAAAAATCTTTACTGAAAGATCAACTTCACCAACCTGCTTAAGAATTCGTTGACGCAGCACGAGTGCTTGGAGATCTGTATAATTACGCTGCATTGTTTCCTCAGCATAAGCCCCTCCATCGATATAATGAAATAGAAAAGGAGGCAGCCGACGTCTTGCTGCT
This sequence comes from Bartonella australis AUST/NH1, assembly GCF_000341355.1. Lineage (NCBI taxonomy): Bacteria > Pseudomonadati > Pseudomonadota > Alphaproteobacteria > Hyphomicrobiales > Bartonellaceae > Bartonella > Bartonella australis. The sequence goes on along the minus strand of NC_020300.1, from coordinate 228,935 downwards.
TCTCGGTAGTCAAATGTTGAGGAGATAATCATGATGGCACTATCACTCCGTAAATGAAAAGCTAAAATACTTAAAAACTGACAACCCTAAACAAAGAATTTCTATTAGACCTGCTAATAAAACCCTAAATTCAGGGAATAAGAACGGCACAGTTGCGATCCCAAAAATCAATAAATTAAAGCAACACTTTTATTTTTATTTTCCAGATCAGGAGCTTAACAATATTTGAGCCTAATCAAAGATACAAAGTTCACATGCAACTAATATCTATCTAATAATTGAGAAACAACACCTTTTGTGGTTTATACCTCATCAAAACGCATTATTTGAGCGATTTGTTCCAATTCAAAAATTCCGCTTTCTTACACAAAATGATCCGATTATAATTCAAAAAATGCGACTGGTTGCTGCACGTACATCGTAAAAATGCCATCATTAAGGCCAAAAATAGCTATGTAGCTAAATAATTCGATGAATATACCCGGTCAATTTTCTTATATTAATATCGAAAAGTTGGTTATTTTTCAGTTGGTCAAAGCATTCGTTGAAAAAATTGCCAGAATCGAAATTTCGCAATTTATATATGAGCTACTTATAAAATTTTGACTATAAACACTAAACGGTAAAATGCCTTTTCTATCCTTTATACAAGCTCAATTATTCCAGAGGATGATAATTTATAAAACTATCAAAATTGCGTTTGGAACAAAAATTAAACATGTTAAGGAATTTCTAGTACTATCAACCTCAATTTTAGAAAAAATCCCTTCCCACATTACGATAAAAATGTATTTATTTTCCTGTATATCAGCCTCATATCTATATTTCATTGTGCGCGGAAAAACGCGCGAACACCACTGCTTATTGCTTCGATTCTGAAGTATATGACAAAAGTTGAGCCTGCATATTCAACCCAAAAAATTAAGCAAACCAGCGTCGCATTATACTTATAATAGATCGAAATGTCCTTTTTAAAATGAATTTCTGCGCACACCTTATTAAAAATTATATTTCTGCGTTCATTTAAAGTGCTTAGACAATTTTAGTCCCTGCGCTTGATAATGTGAACCAACATCGCATCCGTAAAGCACTGACGGTCTATTAAGCATATGCTCATACACCAAACGGCCAATAATTTGGCCGTGCTCTAAAATAAATGGAACTTCGTGACTGCGTACTTCCAAAACTGCCCGCGCTCCTGTTCCACCTGCTCCCATATGCCCAAATCCTGGATCGAAAAAACCTGCATAATGGACTCTAAATTCGCCAACTAGAGGATCAAAGGGGGTCATTTCGGCTGCATACAGTGGGGGAACATGAACAGCCTCTCGCGAAACTAAAATATAAAACTCGCCTGGATCAAGGATGAGTTCCTTCCGGCCGTTATTATAAATAGGTTCCCAAAAATCTAAAACATCAACAGCAGTGCGTTTATCGATATCAATCACGCTCGTATAATGTTTGCCAAGATACCCTACAAGCCCGTTTCCGTCTCCCTCCAAATTAACAGAAATTCCAATACCATTATCACTAATATTGGGAAAATTATCCGATATAAGCGTCTGATCTTTATGCAAGGTTCGTAGCTCAATTTCATTTAAATAACTTTGTCCTTTACGAAACCGTAGCTGTGATAAACGTGATCCCGTACGCACTAAAATTGGAAATGTGCACGGACTAATTTCGAGATAAAGCGGACCATGATAACCCGCACAGATTTTATCAAATTCCTGAGCATTATCCGTAATCACACGCGTAAAAACATCTAGCCGTCCTGTAGAACTTTTAGGATTAGAAACCGCAGACAAAATTTTTGGCAAAGCCAAACTTTCTAAAAGAGGAATAACATAAACGCATCCTGTTTCTAAAACCGCTCCATTTTGCAAGTCAAATTCATGTAATTTTAGCCGTTCAAGCTTATCACAAACTTTGATGTCAGGCCCCGGCATAAAGGAAGCGCGTATGCGGTACGCTTTATCTCCTAAACGCAAATCGAGGCTTGCAGGTTGTATTTGATCAGAATCAAGCGCGCAAATAGTCTTGATAACACCGTCGTTAACTAAAATCTGTATATCACTATCCGCGAGAACACCACTCGTGCGCATTATACATCCTGCCTTCCATCTTTTTCACCTAAGTGATTGAGTGGCGTAACCTGCCCTGACAACAATAAAAACCACTCTTTGCTAATTTGATAAACTGGTCTGTAATCACAATCAACAACCTAAGACTATAAATGATTAAGACAAAGCCTAATAAAGCACAACCCCAAGGGAAAAAGTGCTTAATACCCAAAATTATACATCATTTTTCCCGTTAACAATAGGCATAACCACCCTCGAAATAATATCTCGCCCCCCTTTTAACTCTGGAATATTATTACCACTGTCCAAAATTTCTATACAGTTAAAAAGAATCTGTTAAAATTTGACCATGATCATACGTCATCTTAGTGAAACTATCATTAATCAAATCGCGGCCGGTGAAGTTATCGAGCGGCCGGCGAACGTCGTAAAAGAGCTCGTTGAAAATGCTATTGATGCAGGAGCGACCAGAATTGAAATTTCTGTAGCAAACGGTGGAAAAAACCTCATAAGAGTGAGCGATAACGGTTGTGGTATCCCAGAAGAACAGTTGTCTTTAGCAATTTCTCGCCATTGCACATCCAAAATTGTCGATGACGTGCATAATATCTGCTTCCTTGGTTTTCGTGGTGAAGCTTTGCCTTCTATTGGCTCTGTCGCCAAACTTAAGCTTATCTCGCGGACGCAAGATTCCAATAATGCCGCTGAAATCATCGTTACAGCAGGAAAAATTGAAGGGCCAAAGCCGACTGCGGCCAACCTTGGAACCATTGTTGAGGTTCGTGATCTTTTTTTTGTCACTCCAGCACGACTGAAGTTTATGAAAACTGACCGCGCTGAAACAAATGCCATCACGGATATGGTTAAACGAATTGCTATCGCATTCCCACATATTCGCTTTTCTCTTTCTAGTACAGATCGAAGTCTTATGGAACTGCCAGCGACAGAAAACGATATTCAGGGACAATTACAGCGTATTACGCAAGTTATGGGAAAAGAATTTGCCCCTAACAGCCTTGCACTTAATGCTGAACGGGAAGCGGTTCGCCTAACTGGTTTCGCCTGCTTGCCGTCTTTTAACCGCAGTAATAGCCTTCATCAATTTGCATACGTCAATGGGCGTCCAGTGCGTGACAAACTCTTATGGGGAGCGATTCGGGGGGCGTATTCTGACGTTATTGCTAAAGATCGCCACGCCGTAGCTATTATTTTTATCGATTTACCGCCCGCTGATGTAGACGTCAATGTGCATCCAACGAAAGCTGATGTAAGATTCCGAGATCCAGGTTTAATTCGTGGTTTAATTATTGGATCCATCCGTGAAGCATTACATCAGACCGGCATCCGCCATACTTCGACAAATTCTGAAGCAATGCTAACTGCGTTTCAAACACAATCACCAGAAATCTTTAAGCACGCACGTCAGTCTTTTTTTCATAATCAGCAATCGCATCATATTACATCAACCGCCTCATCAATGGTCCATAAACCGTTAAACGCAGCTGATTCTTTTGGTTTAGAAGAAAGTGCCATCCCCATTATGGGGTGTCTAAATGTACCAAGTGGTGACATTCGCACTACGATACCTAAATCAGACGAATTGCGCTATCCGTTAGGTGCAGCAAGAGCGCAAATCCACAAAAACTATATTATTGCTCAAACTGAGGATAGCCTGATTATTGTCGATCAACACGCCGCCCACGAGAGACTAATTTATGAAGCTCTCAAAACCGCGCTTTATAATAAAGCTCTGCCTTCACAATTATTACTCATTCCTGAAATTGTGGAACTCTCTGAAGAAGACGCAGAAAACCTTTTAAATCACAAAAATGCTTTACAAAAATTTGGCTTAGGAATCGAGCCGTTTGGCCCAGGCGCAATCGCTGTGCGCGAGACGCCTGCCATGTTAGGGGAAGTTGACGCACAGGCCCTCATCAAAGACCTCGCCGATGAAGCTACTGAATATGATACCATAAATAATTTAAAAGCAATGCTTGATCATGTTGCGGCAACCATGGCATGTCATGGTTCAGTACGTTCAGGCCGCCTTCTTCACCCTGAAGAAATGAATGCACTTTTAAGGCAAATAGAAGCAACCCCCCATTCAGGCACCTGTAATCACGGTCGCCCCACTTATATTGAACTTAAACTAGCCGACATAGAACGTCTTTTTGGCAGAAAATAAAACCTTACTCGCTGTTTTGGCTGAAAAATAATATTTTGCCCCTTCGCTCTCGACTTTATAAAGCGCTTCATGGCACTATGGTCTGCAATTATTTTTCCATAAAACTATAAAAGGACTCGTACAAAATGTTTTCCGATAATGAACGCGAAGCCACACTCCATTATTCCAGTAATGGGTACAAAGTAGTAAAATACGGGACTTATACCCTCTGCGCCGTCAGTGGACAAAAAATTCCTATAGATGATTTAAAATATTGGAATCACCACCGCCAAGAAGCGTACGCTAATTGCGAATTCTCTTATCATCGCGAACTTGAATGTAATAAACACCTCCAACAATTATTGAAAAAAAAACCAAAACAAACAGCTGAAAATTCATAAAGCAGAACCCATTATGTATATTGAAAGGAGCCTTTCCGTTTCCTAAAGCGAGTTATAACTTCCAAAAGCAGCATACGGCAAAAATCCGGCTGCGCGAAATCAATTGAAATGTCAAATATGATGAGGTGCGCTAAATCTTTCTCTGCGCTGCGTGATTGTATGCGTGCGTAATCCTTCGCGGTTGTAGCTAACCAGAGATTTTGGATTTTCGCTTTTTTTGCAAGGTTCTTTAAATCCTTATCAGTGAAAAAATAGTGGTCAGGATAAGAACGTGCTCGCACAATGTGACCAGACATCTTTTTAATGGATTCAAAAAATTTATTTGGGTTACCAATCCCCGTAAACGCTAAAAAAGACTTTCCTGCGACCTCATCAGTTGCCGAAGATTTAGTGCTAGCGTAATATAATGGCTTCCCTGTGCGCGTAATAAGAGAGGCTAAATTATCACTGTAATCTGAACGCCCAATGCATAACACACTATCCATCAAAGAAAGTTGAATTTCTAATGGCGCACGCAAAGGACCTGCTGGAAAAACGGCTCTATTACCAAGGCAACGCATCGCATCCACGACAAGCAATGCGTAATCCATATAAAGGCGGCGACTCTGGAATCCATCATCCATCAAAATAATATCACAGCCTTCCTCCTTAAGCCGTTGCGCAGCTGCATAACGATCGGACGACACGGCGACGAGAGCGTAGCGTGCAAGCAAAAGCGCTTCATCTCCGACATCATACGCGTTATCGCGTTCTCTATTCACAAGATGTACACCATTGACCGTCCCACCATAACCACGCGACAAAATACCGGGAACTAAACCAAGTTCCTTAGCTATTTGCGCAAAAGCGATGACAACAGGCGTTTTTCCCGCACCCCCTAATGTAAAATTACCTATGCATAAAACTGGCAGATCAATGGCAGGAGGTTTTCTCGCCATATAGCGGCGTGCAAAATAACCGTAAATTCCGGCGATTGGTGCTAATAAAAAACGCAAAAAGCTTTTACTTTTCCACCAAAAATCTGGAGAACTAACACGCATACCCGCTCCGACATTGGCTTAAACTTGTCTGAATTACAAGCGGCTGCAAAAATGGATGAAGAACTTTCAGTGTGCGCTCAAATGCACCTGCCATGCTCGTTGCGACTTTATAAGCCCTATCTACCATTTCTTGACGCGATGCTTCATCTGTTAGCAGCCTATTTACTTGAAAAGCGAGCCGCGTCATATCTTCAACCATGTAAGCTGCATCACAAGACACGAATTTCTCAAACATATCTTGAAAATTTGCGACGTGAGGTCCTGTCAAAATAGCTGAACCAAGCAAAGCCGATTCTAATGGATTATGGCCTCCACGTCTACACAACGATTTTCCAATGAAAGAAACCTTTGATAAGCGAAGAAAAAGCCCCATTTCTCCAATCGTGTCGCCCAATAAAATATCTGTCTCTGCGACGGGGACAGCATTGTTACTCCTCCGGACGCAATTCACTCCCTCCTCACTATATAACCTGAGAATCTCTCCTGAACGTTCGGGATAGCGCGGAACAATGATTGTTAATAAATTTGGTAAATGATTTTTCAAGGTCTTATGGACCTCAAAAGCTATTTTTTCCTCCCCTTCATGAGTTGAAACAGCTGCCCAAGTTGGTCGGTCTCCGATAGCATCCCTATAATGCATCAGTAACGCCGAATTCTCAGTAGGAGAAACATCAGCCTTGAGATTGCCAGAAAATACAACAGATTTTACTCCAAGCGCGCGATAATAAGTTACATCTTTCTCATTTTGGCAAATTGCCATATTAATATGTCCAAAAATATACCTAGCAAGAGCTAACCATTTTTTCCAAACCTTAAAAGAACGTTCCGACATACGAGCATTGACCAAAATCTGCGGAATACGCATTTTAGCCAACTCCTTAATGCGCAAAGGCCAAATTTCCGATTCACAAACCAACGCTAAATCAGGCTTCCAGTGGCAGATAAAACGGCGAACAGCTGATTCTAAATCTAATGGAGCATATTGATGAATTAATCTATTACCGAAATGCTTTTTAACAAGGGTGGAAGAATTAACAGTACCTGTTGTAAACAATATATTGATCTTTAAAGATAAAATGTGATTAATAAGTGGAAAGAGGGAAAGTGTTTCTCCAACACTAGCCGCGTGGACCCAAATCAATGCATTCGGAGGGCGTGCTATATCGCTTTTTCCTAAACGCTCTTTTTGGCGGCCTGGTTCTTCTTTGCCACGCACAACACGAAGAAACAAACACAGAGGAACCACGGAACCTAGGCAAAAACTAACCACCCGATAAATAGAAAAAGCCGTGCGTACTGTTAATTGCATCATCTTTTAGTAACCTCATTCACCCATTTTAAGACGGTTGTAAATTTCTACCGTTAAGCAATCATTATATTCATTAATCGCACACGCTTTTCTTTTCAAAAAATATCATCTGCATCTTTTTGAACAAAAAACACCCCACCCTTAAGGAACAATAATTACCTAAAAGGCAACGGGATTTCGGTTCTATCCTGTGTTTTTCAAGAATCTTCTCGCAAGAAAATGTGTGTATATATAAAGAATAATAGGACAGCCAGATAATTTAGCCAATAAATAATTCCTCTTCTGATTTTAAGTGCTTTTTTACGCACTATATTCGTAATCATAGTTCCTATTCTGCCCGTTTAAAAGCATTCTTAAGCATTAATAAGGCCTGTTCTGATACCCGTCCTGCCCTCCTTATCAATTTAGCAAACTCTATTTTACTTTCTTGAATCGCGCGTAATTTCAAACCTCAATTTTTTTACCAATTAAACATTGATTTCTGCATCAGAAGAATGAGAAAATATGGCAACAACTACTTTACTCAAAGAACTAAAAAAGGCGCCGCGATACGGCGCCTGTGCCAACAAGTAACAGCAATATTATAAGCACTCCGCGCTCCCCCGACATCATTCGGAGAGTTCAATCGCAGCTTTACCCAATAAACAAAACGCAAACAACGAATTAAGGCCTACCCAATAAAAATTTGTGCAAATCAGGTTTTTACCACTGAATGATGCTTTTTGCACCGAAACTGCTTTAAAATACTATTCTTGCTTTTGAATTATCTCTCTTATCTTAATGCTAAACGCGGCCGATTTTACTATATCACCGCGCTCCAGAGAATAACATTTAATTTATTATTCATTATCCCCCTCAGGATCAAGGAGTCGATGCAAATGCACGATATAATAACGCTGTAACGCGTTGTCGACACTGCTCTGTGCTTTTGCCTGCCACGCTTCTCGAGCTGATTGATAATCCGGAAAAACACCGACAATATCTAACTTACCTAGATCTTTAAACTGGTTACTATTAAGATTTTTTAACTCCCCGCCAAATACGAGATGCAATAACTGCTTTTTTCCGTTGGCTTCAATCACATATGCCTCCGTATTAGTGAGAAATTTCAGAGCATTCCTATTTAATTAACCTAACTTTGCCTGGCGGACAATATCTATCATATTTTTACAACAATTATTTTCAGCAGCAATTAAAAATCCATACTGCAAAGCCTCAACTTCATATAAAATAAACGAAGCATCAAGAGATATACAACGTCCGCCGCATTCTTGTAAAATGAGATCAGCAGCAGCAATATCCCAGCCGTGACAATTCGGTCGAACTAACACCGCATCGGCCTCCCCACGAGCAACGAGAATGATACGGTAAGCGAGAGAAGGGACATAATGAACAAAATCGACCTTACTACAAAAATCATACGGTAATTTTTTGGCCACTGATTTATCAACAGAAATCCTATATTTCTGATTAATTCGAGATGATAAAAAAGGCATCCCCGTGCCATTTAATGTTGCTCCTTCACCAATGACAGCCGCGTAAACATCGCCTTTAGCGGGACATTGCACAACGCCCGCGATAGGACGCCCACCTTCGATGATGGCAACCGAAATGCACCAATAAATGCTACCAGAAAGAAAACCACGAGTTCCGTCAATGGGATCAACGACGAAAAAACGCTCACAAACCTGCGGTCCTCTATCATCTTTTGTTTCTTCTGAAACCCAGCCATAATTCGGCCGCGCACTGAGAAGTTTTTGCTTTAAAAAACGATCAACCGCAAAGTCTGCTTCACTGACTGGCGAATTACCATCTTTTATCCAAAAATTCGGCTCATATCCGAAATATTTCATCGCTAAATCCCCTGCTTCTTCGCAAGCAGAAAGTAAAAGATTTAGGTCAGAATAATAGTCCGCATTATTTTCCCGCAAGCGTCATCCCTTCAATTAACAATGTTGGAGAAGCTATACTATAACGCCTATCAATATCGTTCGCAGGTGTTAAATGCGCTAACATATGAAGCAAATCAGAACCAAGTGTCACTTCATTCACGGGATAAGTAATTTCACCATTTTCAATCCAAAAACCGGAAGCACCACGACTATATTGGCCTGTAACAAAATCAACACCATGCCCAAATAATTCTGTCACGTAAAAACCATTTTTCAAATCTTTTATCATATCGTGAGGTGATACAGAACCTGGTTCAACGGCAAAATTGGTACTTTCCGGGCGAACCAGCGACGCAGAGCGGGCGCCGTGTCCGTTAGTTTCAAGCCCCAATTCACGAGCTGAGGATGACGAAAGAAGCCAATTTTTTAAAATACCATTTTCAATAACGCTCAGTGCCTGCCCTTCCACTCCTTCGCCGTCAAAAGGGCGAGAAGCGCTTCCACGCAATTTTAAAGGCTGATCCGTCACATTAACATTAGACTTCATCACCCTTTCCCCCATCAAATTTTGTAACAGACTCGTTTTGCGAGCTACTGATGCTCCGTTAACCATATACGCAATATGTCCAGCAATTCCACGAGCTACACGCGGGTCAAAAACAACATTAACAATTCCTGTAGAAGCGCGCACTGCCCCCAAACGCCGGACCGCTCTAATTCCCGCGTTTTTGCCAACAATTTCCGCAGCTTCTAAATCAGAAAAATGCAAGGCGGTGGTATAATCATAATCTCTCTCCATTGCTGTACCTTCGCCCGAAACTGCACTACAAGAACGCGAAAAACAGCTAGAACGGTAAGTACCGCAAAAACCATCGCTGGTCACAAGAACGAGTCCGCTAGTTCCGTAAGTTGTCGCAGCACCGCCTGAATTTTTTACCCCCTGAACATCGAGAGATGCGGCTTCCATTTTCAAAGCGTCTTCTGCTAAAAGGTGACTTTGCGGAGTAAAATCATCAAAAAGGTCAAGATCTTTCGGGTGAGTAACCAAACGTTCTTTATCTGCCAAACCTTCAAACAAACTGTCAGGCAAGGCTTTGGCCATCACAATAGCACGTTCCGCTAATTCCCGCGGATAAGCCGCCAAATTAGCAGAAACGCTTGCTACTTTCTTCCCAACAAAAACTCTCAATGTAAAATTATCGCTTTCTGATGCTTCCGTCGACTCGATTTTACCAAGGCGAACTGACACATGGGTGGAATGTGAGCGAATAATAACGGCATCGGCAGAATCTGCTCCAGAACGCTTTGCCATTTCAATCAACGAAGCGGCTTTATCAATCTGACTGTCATCAGTCATTATAAACTCCTTACGATATCGATTATTTTACATTGATCAGCAATTCAATAAATTAAAAAACATAATTATTGCGTGTTCATAGCCAAAAACTATGCAATCATTAATATATTTGTATTTCCTTTAATGGATTGAAAAATTTCTCCTTTAGTCTTCCCGTGAAAAATTCTACGTGTTGCAAAATTTTTTGAATCTTGAAAAAAATAAAAAAGATTTAATGCCGAGCATCGCTAACAGGCTGTAATTATTATCTTTTTTACGCGACACCGCCTACCATCTCTTGTATTTATCGAATTTTTGGTGAACTGACAACGAAGAACTCTAATTTTGCACCTAAAAGTTTTTTTTGGAGATTAATTGCGTTTACTCAAAGATAATCAACATTGATTTTATCTCATCGCATTTCTATATCGTCGATTATTTGCCGCAACATAAACAGAGGCGCCCGCGTCATTTTGCATAATAAATTCTGATGAGGCCCTTGTTTACTAACCTCGCAAGAATTTCATCACAAATAGCCCCTTTCTTTGTGAAATAATTTTCGTTAATTAATAAGACTAGAATGAGATCTGCACTAGCAAAATACCTCACTCACTAAAGAGTGTACAGCGAAAGGCCACATAAAACAGCTTCTTTTTCTCTACTTAATAGGGATATATCTTTTCTCAGACCTAAAATTGTGATCGAAGTTTATAAATATGTATCGCTGTGTCGCCGTAAAAACGTTTGTCATCCAAAAAAAATATATCAGGTAAATTAATCACCGCTTCTCTCGCTTCTTCAAGTACAAAAAGCGCCTCGGCTTTCGCCCATCCTCCTTTAAGCGCTTCAATAAACGCCTTTTCACCTAAGCAACGTCCGTAAGGTGGATCTGCACAAATAACATCAAATGGTAACATCGTTCCAATCTTGCCAAGTTTAGTTGCATCACGACGTAAAATGCGTCCAACCCCTTGTAATCCAAAAGACTCAATATTTTTTTGAATCAAACCACGACCCTCAACTGAGTTTTCTACAAAAACAGCGGCCTTTGCGCCACGGGAAAGCGCTTCAATTCCTAAAGCACCAGTGCCAGCAAAAAGGTCGAGAATACGTTTATTTGCCCAAAATTGCTCTTCTCGGTTAGCAAGAATATTGAAAAGGCTTTCGCGCATACGATCACTCGTCGGCCGAATAGATTGACCTGTAGGCGTTGACAAAACACGCTTCGCAAATTTACCGCTGATGATCCGCACGTGATCTCCTAAATGGCCGAGATATTCCCGCACCATCGCTATATGATCTAGACTTTTTTGCACCACCGCCAAATGATTGAGCTTTTCGTTTGTGATCGAAAAATCGGTCCTCCTTTTCAGAGGTACTCAATTCACCACGAAATGGCCTGCCGCGTTTTTGACCAAAATCAGCATTCCGTAACCGGCCTTTTGGCGCTCTTTCCTTACTCTCATCGAAAAATCTCTTCTTAACCAAATCGCTTTTATTACAATCATGATGATTATCTTCATTGTGCGAAGATTGTTTACGCAAGACTTGTGGACGCGCACCAGGAGCCATCCAAACATTGGAACGGCGCGAGCGTGGTAAAAAACGCTCTGCTTTTCCGTTTTTATCATTATCGTCGCCAACCGGTTTCTCATCAAGTTTTGTACTTAATCGCGCCCGACCATATTCAGCGAAACTGTCTCGTTTTCTACGCTTTGCATTCTTTGCGCTAGAGGAACTTGAGCTATCATCTACTAAACGAAGCTTTTCGCTATTTCGCTGCTTAACAATGTTTGAAAATGGCTTAAGAACGGGAGCATCAAAATCTGCATTAGCCCGCATAATCAGACGTTCTCCTAATTGATCACGTAATGTTCGACCTTTTAATTCGCGAACTGCACCTTCTGCTAAATCAGATAGCTGAAATGGGCCATAAGATACGCGGATCAGACGATTGACTGATAGCCCTAACGCGCCAAAAACATTCTTAATTTCGCGATTTTTTCCTTCACGCAAAGCCACAGAAATCCAAATATTTGTTCCCTGTTCACGCTCGATTATCGCGTTTATCGAACCATAAAAAATACCACCGACTGCCATGCCATTTTTCAGATTATCGAGCTCAGTCTGTTTAATTTTTCCGTGAGCGCGAACCCGATATTTACGCACCCATCCTGTTTCAGGAAGTTCCAATATACGCGCTAAACCACCATCATTAGTCAATAATAAGAGACCTTCTGTATTAATATCAAGCCTACCTACAGAAAGGACACGAGGCATTTCTTTCGGCAAATTCTCAAACACAGTAGGCCTTCCTTCAGGATCACGGTTAGTAGTAACAAATCCCGCTGGCTTATGATATAGCCATAATCGCGTTCGTTCTATAGGAGGTAAGGGTTTACCATCAACTGTAATAACATCAGAGCGAACTACATTAAAAACAGGGGTAGTCACAACCGTGCCATTGACAACGATACGACCCGCGATGATCATCATCTCCGCATCACGGCGCGATGCTACACCAGCGCGCGCTAATCTTTTAGCAATCCGTTCACTCTCCTCTTTTTTACTCATTTCATTTTCATTCCAATCCCCACTAGATTGTTTGGCAAATTTACTGCGCGTGTTGCGCTGTTTAGGAGACGAAGGGATAGCATAATCGTTCATCGCGTTTTATCCTTTAGTAGTAATAACGCACCTGTTTCCTCTCAAATAAACTCTGAATATTTTCACAAAACGATAAAATCCCTTTCATCATAAAATGAATAATAATAAGTTCACTCACATTGTAGCAAGCCTCTATATAAACTCCTGATTATCTACTTTTCAAATAGAAAGAAAAATATGATTCTCACCCCCATGGAAATAGCCCTTTTGGAAGCGCAATCAGCGGAAAAAAAAGGTGAAATCCCTGTAGGCGCTGTCATAGTGCACGGCAAAACAATTATCGCACGCGCTGGCAATTACACAAAAATTCCGCACGACCCTACAGGACACGCGGAAATTCGCGCCATTCGTATGGCTTGTCGAGCGTTCCAAAACGAAAGAATACCAGATTGTGATCTGTATGTAACACTTGAACCTTGTGCTATGTGCGCTGCAGCTATTTCATTTGCACGTATACGACGCCTTTATTATGCGGCAAGTGATCCCAAAAGCGGCGCTGTAGAGCATGGCCCGCGCTTCTACCAACAGCCAATTTGCCACCACGTCCCCGACATTTATTCCGGCTTTAAGGAAAGAGAAGCTGCCAAATTACTCAAAGATTTTTTTGCACAAAAGCGCCGTTAAAAATAAATCCCGCTCTCACTATAAAATACCAGCTCCTTCCACAAAAAGCTCTACCCCTCTTTAAAAAGGCAACTAACTATTTTTACTATAGGTAGCCCTTTTTCTCTCGCGCCTTTTAGTCTCCTCGTCTTTACCCCGTTGGCTAATAGGCGCGGTCTTTGCCGGTTGACGATAAATTGGAGGTGGCTCACTGAGATTTTGACCATGATTCGCATCTTTTGTGAGCATCTCTTGCTGGCGGTATAAATACTCCCGTGCTGTCACTTTTGATAAATTTTCTCTCGTTCCGTTTTGCAAGCGCTTCTGGTACGGTACAAAAGACCCCGCGCCACCAGAAGAGCCAATCTGCGTAGCATCCTCCTGAGGTAGGGGCAAAACCGCACGCATGCCCGGTCCTGGCAATATAAGGTTCGGACGCGGTCCCCCTGCAAACTGATCGCTCACATTTGTTGACTTTTTTGACGAAGCGACATTTACAATATCACTTAAAAACTGCAATGAAGCCGTCTTATCCGTACCGTAGGTAGGCGCACGCAAACCACACCCAACCATAACGAGGCACCCACTTAAAACGCTCGTCAACAACACCCTTCTTTTGCACTTACTCACTACTAACTAACCTATTTCCTCTTGGGTGTACGTTTTATTCACATCGCCACAATTCATGGTGGCTGCCCCGCCTACGCACACACAGACCCCACCATATTTATAAAAAATAAAGCGCCTCACGACTAACACAAAAGAAAGCTCTCATCAATGGCAGAATTTCAATAACAATAAAGCCACTCATGCCATTACCTAAATGACCGATACCCCAAATCTCCTAAATTTTTCCAAGAGCTTGCAATTCTCGCAAAGCAGCTGCATCACGCGCAGATACATCAGGATAAACTGGATCACTCCCAACGTCCTGTGTATAACGCCATGATCGAGCGCACTTTACGCCCAAAGCCTTATCTGAACGCACACCAACACCTTCAATATCACTTAAAATGAATGCATCTGAAGGCGGAGCACCCTGAATAATCGTCAGAGCGCTAGTAATACAAATTTCTGCCATGTCCAAATCTTCCAGCGCTTCTAGTAAAACGGGATTAGAAATAAAAACAGTAGGCGCTGCTTCCAAAGATGACCCAATACGCTTATCTGCCCGCTCAAGCTCTAAAGCGCCCGTGACAACTTTACGAACTTTACGAATCTTTCTCCAACGTTCCGCTAAAAGTTCATTCTTCCACTCTGTTGGTACAGGACGAAACTGTTCTAAATGTACCGAGCGACTCTCCGGGTACCGCTCTAACCAAGCTTCTTCCATAGTAAAAGGCAGCACTGGAGCAAGCCATGTTACCACCCGATCAAAAATGTTACGAACAACCTGCAAAGCAGCCTTACGTTTTTTTGATGAAGGTGCATCACAATAAAGAGAATCTTTGCGGATATCAAAATAAAATGCGGATAACTCAGTAATAGAAAAGTCTAATAACGCGCGCATAATCTTTTTAAAATCAAACTCATCATAGGATTGGTTAATTAACTGATCGATCTCATAAATCCGGTGTAATACGAATTTTTCGAGATCCGGCAGTGCACTATATGGCACTTCTTCTCCTTCATCATGTGCTAAAGTACCAAGCATCCAGCGTATAGCATTACGCAATTTACGGTATGAATCCACATTCGTCTGAAGAATCGTTTTACCCAAACGCTGATCTTCCCAATAATCAGTTGTTGCAACCCAAAGACGGAAAATATCAGCACCAGATGTCTTAGTAAGATCCTGTGGAACAACTGTGTTTCCCAGAGATTTAGACATTTTTTTGCCATTCTCATCTAAAGTAAAACCGTGTGTGACCACTGCCTTATAAGGTGGGCAAACACGCGTACCGCAACTTTCTAAAAGGGAAGATTGAAACCAGCCACGATGTTGGTCGGATCCTTCAAAATAAACATCAGCGGGCCACTTTAAATCGGCCCGATCTTCCAATACAAAACTATGACTCGCACCTGAATCAAACCAAACATCAAGAATATCACGCACCTGATACCAAGGCTCATGCGCGCGTTCACCTAAAAAGCGTTCACGCGCTCCTTCGGCAAACCACGCATCCGCCCCTTCTGACTCAAAAGCTTGCAAAATACGCTGATTCACTCGTTCATCTTGGAGAACCACACCATCTTCATTCGCAAAAATACAAATCGGGACCCCCCAAGCACGCTGACGAGAAAGTACCCAATCAGGACGGTCTGCTATCATGGAAGCTAAACGGTTTTGAGCGGAAGAGGGAACAAAACGCGTCGCCATAACAGCTTGCAGAGCCCGACTACGTAAAGTTGAACCATCACCAAGATCTTTATCCATGGAAATAAACCACTGTGGTGTATTCCGAAAAATCACAGGTTTCTTTGAACGCCAACTATGAGGGTATGAATGTTTTAAACGACCACGCGCAAACAACCTATCTGCTTTAATTAAAGCGTAAATAACCTCTTTATTTGCATTGCCTATTTCCCCATTATCGTCGATAACGCGGGCAGCACCCTCTTTACGATCTGGGCCAAAACCAGGGGCCTCCTTCGTATAAAAACCAGCATCATCAACTAAAAAAGGTATAACCGTGTCGATGCCGTGTTGCTCTAATAAAGATTTATGAGCATTCCAAATTTCAAAATCCTCGCGTCCGTGGCTAGGCGCCGTATGAACAAAACCTGTACCAGTATTGTCCGTAACGTGTGAACCATCAAACATTGCAACCTTGTGGTGGTAACCTCCAGCAAAATTTCTTAATGGATGCGAAAGAATAAGGGCTTTAAGCTCATCAGCAGAAACAGCGCGCAAACGTTTCAGGACAATTTTTGCTTTTTCTGCACAGCTCATTGCCAAAGCGTCGGCAAAAAGAAGTTTTTCCCCAACTTTAGGACCAAAATCGTTTTCTGCACTTTCAACCTCATAAATACCGTAGGAAATCTGTGAAGAATAACTGACCGCACGGCTACCGGGAATTGTCCACGGTGTCGTTGTCCATATGACTACAAAAGCATCACACAAATCATCGGAATTGGATTTTGAAATAGGATATTTAACCCAGATGACTTCTGATTGATAATCATGATATTCAATCTCTGCTTCAGCCAAAGCCGTACGCTCAACAACAGACCACATCACAGGCTTTGAGCCACAATAAACTTGGCCTGACATAACGAACTTCATCAATTCACTAGCGATACGTGCTTCCGCGCGAAAATCCATTGTAGTATAAGGATTCTCAAAATCTCCTATGATACCAAGGCGCTTAAACTCTCCACTCTGAACGGCTATCCAATATTGCGCAAATTCACGACATTCTCGACGAAATTCGTTAAGTGGCACATCGTCCTTATTTTTTCCCCGCGCGCGATATTTTTCTTCAATTTTCCATTCAATTGGAAGTCCGTGACAATCCCAACCAGGAACATAATTCGCGTTAAAACCGCGCATTTGAAACGAACGAATTACTATATCCTTTAAAACTTTATTGAGAGCGTGCCCAATATGAATATGACCATTTGCATAAGGGGGTCCATCATGGAGAATATAAAATGGACGATCTTTCGCTTGCTGACGCAACTGAGCATAAAGATCCATCTTTTCCCACCGTGCTATCAGCTCAAGCTCTTTTTGAGGCAATCCCGCACGCATAGGAAAATTCGTTTGCGGTAAATAAAGAGTTTCTGAATAATCTATAGTTTCATTTTTCATAGCCATCGCGCGACGTTCCCACCTGCTTTCACGATCTTATTTTGCATCCCCCTTGACCCCTGCTTATCCAATCTACAGAGAAAACTAGGCAAATAACGGTTTTAAAGCAGTAATCAGAGAGGGATATTATCACATTTTGCAAGCTCTATCATGAAATAATCAAAAAAAGAAACCCCCGAATAAACCTCTCAAAAATTAAAGGCTCTGTCAAAAACAGAGCCTCTAAAAACTTAATTTTAAGGAAAATCAAAATTTGTAGGCTACGCCAACGCGAAAATCGTCTGTTTTGTAACCAATCTCTATTTTATCCTTTGAGAATTTCTTTTTACCAAAATCTGAGTGACGATATTCTGCACGTAAAACAGCATTATTGGTCAACGCAAAATCGACACCAGCGCCAATGGTGTAGCCAATCATAGTCTTCGTATCCTTCTCTTCAGCGTCATAACTCCCTACATTGCCCCTTTCAGGACTCACCTCCTTAAGCGACAGCGACAAAATATCCTGAAGCCCCGTATAAGCGACACCCCCCGCAATATAAGGCCTAACGTGATTAATAGAAAGACCAGCCTGCAACCGTGTAGCGCCAACCCACTTCTGCTCTAAAGTATGATTGATGCTTGAATGATGCCTAAGTCCGTACTCCTCGCCTTCATTCACAGCAAAATTCTTTGTATCTTTTCGTCCGACCCAAAGCACATCAGTATCAACACCTAGAATAAAATGATTGCCTAAATCAATATTGGACCCCGCGTAAAAACCAACCATAAAACCAGAAGGATCAGGCAATAAACTTTTTTGAAGTGGTTCCCATTTTTCGTTACCGCTGAGAGGAACCGAAAATCCAATGGGTGGGATATCCCCACCAGGAACATTGGCAACGGTATCACTCGAAAAACCACCAACATGGGCGCCGAGATAAAAACCTGTCCAAGAAAAAGCTGGAGGAGTAGCGATTAAGGTGGAATCTGGTTCCGATTTGTGAAAAACTGCAACATCAGCGGCATGTACCGCGAAAACCGGAATTAAAGTGAAAACAGAAGTCATCATTAAAGATTTCATATTCGTATCTCCCTTATACAAATAATCTCTAACTCTTAAAATAAATCTCTAATATAAAATATTTTATCGCAAATATATGTAGTAAAAATGACACAGTCAAGAAAAAAGCCCCGCCAAAGACAGGGCTCACTAAGCGACCTAATTTTATAATGAATTAGAATTTGTAAGCTACACCGATGCGAACATCGTTAACTGCATAATCAAGCTCAACTTCATCTTTGGCAAATTTCTTTTTACCAAAATCTGAATAACGATACTCAGCACGCAGAACGACATTGTCGGTCATCAGGTAATCAAGGCCAGCGCCTACAGTATAACCGATAACTGTCTTTGCATCATCAACTAAATCTTCACTCTTCTCTTCTTTCCCACCTGACATAGAAAAGGCCTCTCTGACCTTCGCAGAGGCAATACCGCCGGCAATATAAGGCATCATACGGTCAACAGCGAAACCAATGCGAATCCGCGCAGCAGCAGCCCATTCTTGCTCTAAAGTATGGCTGAGAGTTTTACCCTCAGCTCCCTGAGCACCCTTCGCGCTACTTGCACCACTCTTATTTACAGAAGATAGCACAGCATTCAACTTTGAAGCACCCCCACCGCCACTACTACTGCCGCCTCTGCTGCTGCTACCATTGCCATTAGCGCTGTTAACTGGCACATCCTTCTTACCCTTATTGTGCCCGGACCAAATTACATCCGTATCAACACCCAGAATCAAACCATCACCGACGTTAACACCAGACCCCACGTAAAGACCAGCCGACGAACCACGTATTTCAGGTACTAAATCTTCCCGAAGCGGAATCCATTTTTTATTATCACTACGAGAGTCTAAAGCACCCCCCTCAGCAATATTTGCAGAAACATTAGTTAAAATACCGCCGACCTGCCCACCAATATAAGAACCAGTCCAAGAAAAAGTAGAAGAAACGACAACCGGCGGGGCAACCGGTGCCGGCTGATACTGCTGCTGATGATGAAGGACAACATCAGCGGCTTGCGCTGTAGAAACTGAAATCAAAGCAAAAACAGAGGTTATCTTTAAAGATCTCATGCTCGTTATATCTCCAAATATCCAAAATAGTACTTAATAATATCCAAAACGATGTTTTTATAAGTCATTCTATTGCAAATATCTGTAGCAAAAATGATACAGTCATAAAAAAAATAAAGGCCCTGTCAAAGACAGGGCCCACTAAGCGATCTAATTTTATAATGAATTAGAATTTATAAGCGACACCAACACGCAACTCATCGGTCTTGTACTTCATTTCAGCTGTGTCGTATAGAACTTTCTTTTTACCATAATCGGAGTGACGGTATTCCGCATGGAGAATGAAGTTGTCAGTGACAGCAAAATCAACACCAGCAGCTATAGTAAAACCAACTAAATTTGTTTTCTTATCTAATAGCTCAACAGGACCAACTGGTAATTTATTCTGAGCAGCGCCTGCTACTACAGAGTCTTGGCCAGCACCTGCTACCGGATCTTGACCATCACTTGCTACTGGGGGCTTCGGGTCAGCATCAGCTACTGGAGGCTTTGGGTCAGTTTCAGTTGCTGAAGGACCTGGGACAACAACAGAACCTTCCTCATCTCTAGTAACACCAGCAGCAGCAGCAGCGGCAGCGGCAGGGTTTTTATTAAATGCTACAGAGAAAGTGTTTTGCATTTGCGCATACGCAATACCACCAGCAACATAAGGCATAATACGGCCAGAGGTAAAGCCTAAACGTACCCGCGTAGCACCCGTCACTTTTTCTTTAAAGACGTGACCTTGAATGTATGTATCACCCTCTTCAAATTTATACTGCTCTGCACCATTTTGCCCAGTTACGAGAGCCTGCAATTGTTCATTAAATTCATCAAGCTTTCCAGCCCCAATAACCTTTTTAGGAGAGCTCTCTTCGCTTTTGTTTTTGGACCACATTACATCTGTATCGACACCTAAGATAAAGCCTTTGCTGAGATCAATATTATAACCTGCAAAAAGCCCCCCATGGAAACCAGAAAAGTCTGGTGCTCTAGGATCTTTTTCAGCAAAAAAAGCTTTCGCAGCTTCCTGAGCATTACTGGTATCCTTCACGTCCCCTTCCCAAGAAAAATCACTTGAAAAACTACCAACTTGACCACCGATATAAAAACCTGTCCAAGAAAAAGAAGGGGCCACAACTACATTTGTTACGCTTTCATTTTGAGGAATTACGACGTCTGCGGCCTGTGCTGCGGAAGCCGAAACTAAAGCAACAACAGAAGACATCATTAAATATTTCATATTCATAAATTTGCTCCATAGCTAATATGTTATAGTGCACGATGCTACACACATAGATCGGAGAAATCTGTAGTAAAAATGATACAATTATAAAAAAAGTAAAAGCCCTATCTCTGATAGGGCTCTTTAAAAACTCAATTACAAAATATTAAAATTTATAAGCTACACCAACACGAAAATCATTGGTTTTGTGGTTGATTTCGAGTTTATCCTGCGAGAATTTCTTTTTACCAAAATCCGAATAGCGATATTCTGCACGCATCATCACATTATCGGTCACCGCAAAATCAACACCCCCGCCGATAGTATAACCGGTCATAGTTTTCTTATCATCCGATATATCACCAGAGGCAATCACAGTAGGACTATCAGCGCCCTTTAACGAATAGGACGCGATCGCTTGCATCCGCGCATAAGCGACACCACCAGCGATATAAGGCATAATACGGTCCATAGCAAAACCCACACGCGCCCGAGTAGCACCGGCCCATTTTTCTTTAAGAGTGAGAGCGGTACCTAATATATCACCCTCGACAGAATGCTTCTCCGGAATCTTAGCCCCAAACTCCTCTAATATTTGAGTAACTTTGTCTACCTGGCCTGCAGAAATCTTTCTCTCTTTGCTTCTTGTGTCCTTTTTATCAGCCCAAATGATATCTGTATCAACGCCGAAAATAAGGCCATTACCAAGATCAACATTGGACCCTGCATAAAAACCGCCTATAAAACCCGATAATTTAGGAGAAAACTCTTTATCAAACGGAATGGTTTTCCCATCACTAAACCTACTTGTATCGGTTTTACCAGAAAAACTACCAATTTGCCCCCCGAGATAAAAACCCGTCCAGGAAAAAGTAGGAGCAACAACAACTGGAGGAACAGTTGGTTCTGGCTGACGAGGAACCATAATATCCGCCGCCTGCGCCGAAGAAGCTGCAACTAAAGCGAAAACCGACGTTGCAATTAAGCGTTTCATATTCATAAATATACTCCGTAGCTATTCAAATCAAAGTAGGTATATGGAACGCCTCTCTCAAATATCTGTAGCAAAAATAACACATCAATAAAAAAAACACCCCCCCGCCCGATAGAGCTTCACCTTACTTATTAAGCAAAAACCCGCAAACCACTTTAATAAGCACGGACTCCCAATCGCTTCTACCTTTTTTCAGAAACCCCGCAATATAACGCACCGCCTGCCCTCTTTTCACGCCAGCGTCATTCAGCAACACCTAACAACGCCCCAACGGCACTCCCCACTCACCCCGCGACAAAGAGCACCCCCACCACCCCGTCGTTCACTAAAAACTCAATACCCCCCGTGCGGCACCCCCCTGCCGCGACTTCCATGAAATCACGGTAGAGGAGCAACATCAACACTCTTTATAAATAACATAAGAAACAGCGCCGAAACCGCCCCTTTAATAAGCGAACGGCCCTCTCGACCACGCACTCTTCCACTTCGGCCCTCTATGAAGCTTCGGATTTCCCCGCCCTTTCACAAGGATTGGGCTCACCGACGCGCTACCAGACGGAGAGCTTGTAACAACGGCAAAGGAGGGAACAATATTTGATTCCTTAACAGCCACAAAACCGGCTCCCTGAGCTGCAGACATTGAACCTAAAATAAGGACAGATACAACGATAAGATATTTAACATTCATAGGCTTACCTCCATATCACAAACTATCCAAAACGGGTTTTACGGGGGCAGATGGCGCAGCCACAAAAAAAATCAAGGCTTCATAAAAAATATGAAGCCTTTTTTAAATTTGATCTTACACTCAAGTGATATTTGTAAATTATGTCAACGTAATAAGCACCAGTTTTATAACAAGTCTCAGACGCATTTTTTGTGATGGAATATCTTTGTAACTGCTTTATTTTTAAGCGACCTGGCTAAATTAGGAGCACCATCTTGTCCTCCAGCGACCCGTGTAATATCGGCAATGCCATTCCCAGAAGAAAGCTGAACTACGCATAAGCGGTCACGACGGAAACCGTGAAAACATTTTGCGCCAACTATCATTACGAGATTTACTGTTTCTTTCTCCTTTAGATCTTTTGCATCCTTTTTTAGATGAAGAAACCTTGTACACTTGTGCACTATTCACCTTCTGTTTCTCGTCAGCCCTACCAATAACCTTTGAGAACATCCCTTCCAGGTCACCTACCTCTCCATTAAATAGAGCATTAATAATAATCGTAGAACTCGCCCCCAACTCCTTAACAACCGTGAAATTAGCTCCCCGAGCTATAGACACTGAACCTAAAGTAAGGGCAGATATAACAATAAGATATTTGACATTCATAGTCTTACCTCTGTATTTCGAACTATCCGAAATGGATTTTAATCAGGCGTGGTAGTATAGCCATTGAAAAAAATCAAGGCTTCATAAAAAATATGAAGCCTTTTTTAACTTTAAGCTTACACCTAAGTGAAATTTGTAAATTACGCCAACGCAAAAAGCACAAATTTTACAACAAATCTTAGATGCATTCTTCGTGTCTACTCGATCTAACTAAAGTAAAAGCAAACACCCCAAAAAACGCGCACCTTACTAAAAAGGTACTTTGGTGGCCCAATCTTCGGACCACTACAGTATCTGCCGTAAAAGCATTACGCTATGAAATTATGCAGCAGAAACGGGTAAACAAAAATACCCGCAAAATGCAGATGGTCTTCTCACTGAATCACTAATTTCCTCTACTTTTAAGTGAAAAAATAAATTTCTAATCAACTATGCGCAAAAACGTCCGTTTCTGGCCACCCTAAAAGATCGAGTTTTGCTCTCATAGGCAAAAATTGGAAGCACGCCTTTGCAATGTCTTCTCGTTCTTCGCGCTTTAAACGTGCCTCAAATATACTTTTTAAACGATGCAAATATAAAACATCGGACGCTGCATACTCGATTTGCGCACGCGATAAAGCTTCTTCCGCCCAATCTGATGATTGTTGCTGCTTAGAAATATTAACGTTCAGTAATTCACTGCAAATTTCCTTTAAACCATGGCGATCCGTATATGTACGAGTGAGCTTTGACGCGATCTTCGTGCAAAAAACAACATCTGGCATAATACCAAATGTGTGCGCTAAAATAGCGAGATCAAAACGCCCGAAATGAAATATTTTCGTAACCGCTTTATTTTTAAGTAATTCAACTAAATTAGGAGCACTACTTTGTCCTTTAGCGATCTGTATAATATCGGCAGTGCCATCTCCAGGAGAAAGCTGAACTACGCATAAGCGATCGCGATATGGCTGCAATCCTAGGGTTTCAGTATCAACTGCGACAGCATCAACACAATAATTATCCAAATTCGGCAAATCATTTTGATGAATACGAATCTCTGTCATTTATTTTCCTATTCGCTAAAGTTACAAGAATACGCGCCCAAGACCGCTGTCCTTTGTAGAACGATCTTAGATTATATTTCTCATTAGGTGAATGAATACGGTCATCAGCTAACGCGAATCCCGCCAAAATAGTCTCCATATTAAAAATCGACCGAAAATTTCCAACAATTGGAATAGAACCGCCCATAGCAATCAATAAAGCGGGCTTATCCCATTCTTGTGATAAAGCATCCTTTGCGGCCATAACAAAAGACGAATCATAAGGTAACTGAATAGCTGGGGAAGCAGCATGTTCCTTGAATGTGACTGTACAATCAGCAGGAATACAGCGACGTACATAATCGCGAAAGCCCTGGCGTATTTTTTCTGGATCTTGCTGATGCACTAAACGAAAAGAAACCTTCGCACTTGCTTTAGAAGCAATAACTGTTTTGAATCCCTCACCCTCGTAGCCCCCGCTAATACCATTAACTTCCGCTGTAGGACGAGCCCATACTTGTTCTAAAATACTATATCCCTTTTCGCCAGAAGAAATAGAAAGCCCAACAGGACCAAGAAATGTTTCAGCATCACAACCAAGCTCATCCCACGATTGCAAAATCTGCGGAGGTGTTTTTTCTACACCATCATAAAACCCAGGGAGCGTTACTTTACCATTTTCGTCGTGAAGGCCTGCCAGAATTTTGGCTAAAATATGAATAGGATTAGCGGCCGCTCCTCCAAAATAACCGGAATGTAAATCACAGTTAGCGGCTGTGATAATCACTTCCTCTCCTAGCATCCCTCGGAGGCCGACAGAAATCGACGGTGTATCCGCATCCCACATTGACGTATCACAGACCAACGCGCAATCAGCCTTGAGTTCGTCGACATTCGCCTCTAAGAAAGGTACAAGCGAAGGAGAACCACTTTCTTCTTCCCCCTCAAATAAAATAGTAACTTTAACAGGAAGCTGACCTGTCTCATTTTTGAAAGCACGGCATGCCTCTAAAAAAGTCATGAGCTGACCTTTATCATCCGAAGCTCCACGAGCGCAAATAACCTTTTCTCCATTTCGTTCTTGTATAGAAGGTTCAAACGGCTCATTTTCCCATAAATTCAGTGGATCAACTGGCTGAACATCATAATGTCCGTAAAACAGCACATGCAAACAATCATCTGAGGGACCTGGATGGTGCCCAACGACCATAGGGTGGCCGGAAGTATCACGACGCGAAGCTTCAAAGCCCATACTTTTTAAATCTTCAACCAACCAATCAGCTGTCTCACGACACGCATTTTTATAAGCTGGATCTGTGGAAATCGACTGAAAACGTAAAAGAGAAAAAAGACGTTCGACGCTTTTTTCCTTATTCTCATCGAGATACGCCAATACTTTATTAAGCATAAAATCTCCCAATATTAAAAAACTTACACGTAACTTTAAGCTTGTTATCAGATTTTGCAAGATACCTCGCTTATTTTTGGCACTCTGGACAATAGAAGCTTGAACGTCCAGATTGTGAAATACGCGCGATGAATGTCCCGCACCGCGAACATTTTTCCCCTTCTCGTCCATAAACTGAAAAAGAGTACTGAAAATAACCAAGTGAACCATCTACACGGACATAATCACGCAGAGAAGACCCCCCAGCAAAAATCGCTTCAGCGACCACATCGCATATATTTTGCGCTAAACAATCTGCAAGTGCGCGCGCACGCGCGTTTTCCAATGCCAACGTAAACGCGCCACGCCCCGGAGATAAACGACTACGCCAAAGAACCTCGCAAGCATAAATATTCCCAAGACCTGCGACAATAGATTGATCAAGCAGAGCTACTTTGAGAGCAACTTTCTTATTTAAAAACGCCTTTCGCAAATAAGCACCAGAAAGCATGTTGCTTACAGGTTCAGGCCCTAACTTCTTTAAAAGGGAATGCTCACTGAGTTCCTCCGTGCCCACTAAAAGCATAAAACCAAAACGACGGATGTCGTTATAAACAAGGCGGTAGATTATGCCACTCTTCGCTTGAAGAACTATTATACAATGGTCATGCGCAACCAATTTTTTCGTAAAAGCACTCCCTTTTCCTAAAAGGTCATCTTCTACACGCCATGATCCCGACATTCCTAAATGACTCAAAATCGTTTCATTCTGAGAAAGGTGAAACAACAAATATTTCGCGCGCCGATCGAGTTTCACAATAGTTCTGCCCACCAATCGCTTAGAAAATGCTTCCGAGAAAGGAAATCGTAGATTTTTACGATTGAGTGTTACAGATACAATCTCTGCTCCAGTCAAAACCGGCTCAAGTCCGCGGCGGACCGTCTCAACCTCGGGAAGTTCAGGCATTCATTTTCCCAATAATTACGCACCTTTAAACAAAGTGTTCAAAAAATAAGTATCTTAAGCCCATTCCCCCTGGCGGAATACAGGAACCTTCGCACCCGTCTGTGTAACACCATCTATATCGATGTCGCCTGACCCAATCATCCAGTCAATATGAATCACACTCTTATTACCGCCACGCGCTGCAATCTCTTCTGCTGTGAGAGACTCCCCTCCAAGGAAGCATTTAGAATAGCACTGTCCTAAAGCAATATGGCATGCCGCATTCTCATCAAATAATGTATTATAAAAAAGTAAATCGCTTTTAGAAATAGGAGAAGAATGGGGCACGAGAGCGACTTCTCCTAATCGACTAGCACCCTCATCACTTTGTAAAATCTGTTGTAAAACCTGCTGACCTGCCGAAGCACGCGCATTAACAATACGTCCATTCTCGAAATGCATTTCAATATTGTCAATCAGTGCCCCTTGATAAGAAAGTGGTTTTGTTGAACGGACAAAACCTTTAACTTTGTGAGCATGGGGAGTTGTAAATACTTCTTCAGTTGGAATATTAGGATTACAAACAACACCGTTTTGGGCAACGGAAGCGCCCCCGTGCCATTCATGATCATCGGCCAAACCAACTATTAAGTCAGTACCCGGCCCCTTAAAATGCAAAGCAGCAAAACGCTGTTCATTAAGCCAAGACGACCGTTGTTTTAAAGCCTTATTATGCACACCCCACGCATATATTGGATTATCTCCTGTGACTCGCGAAGCAGAAAAAATCGCATCAGCTAATTTCTGAACCGCCTCGTTAAGTGGTAAATCAGGGAACATCGCTGCAGCCCACCCTGTCGTTGGATAGGCAATAATCGACCAATTCATAGCAAAATTCGATATTTTTTTAAGAGCAGGTTGATAAGCGACAGAAGTAGCCTTATTCAAACGCGTTATTTTATTAATGTCTTGATTAGAAAGAAGGAGAGGATCATCACCAACGACAGCTAAACGCGCCGCCCCATTTTCAAAAGCCTTTGCCATTCCCTCATAAAGCCAAGAAGGTGCGCAATCAAAACTAACATTATGCGCATTTTCGAAGCGTATAAGGGATAAGGCTTCATCGCCAAAAAGCGGCATAATAACGCCAGCGCCTGCTTTATAGCCATGATAAGCAACACGCCGAACCAGTGGCAAAGCCGCAACCGGAGCAGTCACAATAAGATCCTGCCCTTCTTGTAAATTAAGCCCTACCTTCACTGCGACTTCTGCAAGCCGATCGAGCATCTCAAGTGATACCAATTCATAAATATCAAGATGCATCGCCAATATCCCCTTCTTTGATTGAAAAATTATCGGCTTTTATGCTGTTCTTCTAGCATTGCGACGACTGCACCTAACTTATCCGGTGAAGGTACAGTGTATGCCTGAATTTCTCTGACTTCTCGTATTTTTTCTACATGATTGGGCGCGGGTGCGGGAATAGGAATCTTGCCAAGCTGTGCAACAACAAAAGGCACAGCGGCCTTATTCGCCTGTGCTATCTTGACTGAAACAGATGTATTTTTTGTTCTATCTGCTTTACTTCCGCTGCTTTTTAAGCCTGCGGTTATAAAGTCTGACACATCGTCAGAATTATCTTGAGAAAAAGCGAAAGCGACGTTATAAGGGCGGTCGTTAGTAGGGACCTGAAGCAACCCATTACGCGCTCTTTTTTCATAAAAAGCGTTCCCCCCTGCAACGCGGACGTAGTGCATATTTGTGTAGGGAAAAACTAAACCAGCGGTGTGAAAAAACATAGCGTTTTTACTTTTCTTATCCCGTTCACCATGCAAAACAGCGTTAGCAGCCTCCTTAGCGCGCGCAACGGAAGCCTGCTCGGTCATAGGGCGCGTCAGAACGCCAGGGGCAAACTGCTTGTGCTGACCAACGACACCGCAGATCGTTTTTGGATAAGCACTCGAATTTACACGATTCATGACAACCGTTCCTACCGCAATCATTCCTTCACGACTTGAACGATTCGACTCAAAATACATAGCACGCATAAGGCATTCGCGTTCGGTTAGTGCATTTCCTGCTGTCTTTTTAATTTTTTTACGGTCATCCACTCCCTTAACTCCCAGGTAATTAGGAGCACATCCCGCAGTAACCAACTGTATTACGAAAAAGGCAATAAAAACAACCCACCAATTCTTTTTCATTTTACTGTCTTCCAAGCATTTAAGCTTCAACTAAACTGTGAACATAAATTCAAAACAACGCACAGTTAATCGCCACCTCGCGATAAATTCCCAGCACGCACAGTATTTAAAAAACATTTATGCGGAAGAAACAATAAAAAAGTCTTAATTTCAACACATCTATCGTCCCTCGGGTTATATAGAGGAATCGACCTTGCCGTTATTCATAACTCGATATAACCGCTGGGCATCGGCGCTCTCGCCCCCAACGTCAGTGGAGGGTTGTTCTCTTAAAGAGTCTCTTAATCACTGTATACACAAAAGGCACAGCCGGGGTAGACACGCAGAAAACCTCTACTGTACTAAAACATGATTCGGTACCATCCCCTAAATTTGCACTATGCCCGCCCGTGAAAGCGGTATATCTGCTCCCGTACGAAGAAAACTATATGATTAATTTAATATCGAAGCTTAGATAAAACTGTCTACGCTAACACCGAGAATCTCAGATATATTCGTTCTCTTCAACAAAACGAAGCGGCTTTTATATACCCAAAACTAAATCTTTAATCTGTTTTTTTCTCATCTATTCCAACTTGATATGTGAGGTCATCACGGGGACGATCAGAAGGCATATGATGACCGGTTATGACATAATGCAGCGTCTCAGCGATATTAGTAACGTGATCGCCAATTCGTTCAATATTCTTTGCACAAAAAAGTAAATGCGTACAAACTGTAATATTACGCATATCCTCCACCATGTAGGTCAAAAGTTCACGAAAAAGAGATGTATACAAAGCGTCGATTTCATCGTCACGCTCGCGTACCGTATCAATACGATTCAATAAACGGTCGGTGTAAGCGCCTAAAATCTCTCTTAGCTGATCAAGTGCTAAAGCTGTAATTGTTTCAAGACCACGATAAAAAGCGGCAGGTTGACGCATTTTCGAAATGGCAACTGCCCGCTTAGCGATGTTTTTTGCCATATCCCCAATTCGCTCAATATCGGAAGAAATACGAATAGCCCCAACGATCTCGCGTAGATCAACGGCCATTGGCTGACGTTTGCAAATAACAGTAATTGCCTTTTCATTAATGTCACGTTCCATTTCATCCAAATATAAATCGTCGGAAATAACTGTAGCTGCAAGCTGGAGGTCATCATGAATAATCGATGCTACAGAACGTTCAATCATCTTTTCCGCGTGACTTCCCATTTCTGCGATCTTTGCTTCTAAATATTTTAATTCTGCATCATAAGAACTGACGGTATGACTCATGAACATATCCTATACTCCTGCATTTACTTACCCAAAACGGCCCGTAATATAATCTTGTGTGCGCTGCTCCTTCGGCGAGGTAAACATCATGTCAGTTTCGCCAACTTCCACCAGATGCCCTAAATGAAACATAGCTGTATATTGAGAAACGCGCGCCGCCTGCTGCATTGAATGTGTTACAATAACAATCGTATAATTTTGTCGTAATGCATCAATAAGTTCTTCAATACGTGCTGTTGCAATCGGATCAAGAGCCGAACATGGTTCGTCCATCAAAATAACTTCAGGACTTACAGCGATGGCACGAGCAATACATAAACGTTGTTGCTGCCCCCCCGATAAACTCGTCCCGGCCTCATGAAGACGATCCTTTACCTCCTCAAATAATCCGGCTTGTATCAAGCTCCTTTCAACTACATCACATAATTCAGCGCGTGATTTTACCAAACCGTGAATACGTGGCCCATAAGCGACATTTTCAAAAATAGATTTTGGAAAAGGATTAGGTTTTTGAAAAACCATCCCCACACGTGCACGTAATTCTACAACATCAATCCGCGAATCATAAATATTCTCCTCGTCTAGAGTAATAAGGCCCGTCACTTTAGCATTTTCAATAGTATCATTCATACGGTTAAAACAACGCAAAAAAGTTGATTTTCCGCAACCTGAAGGGCCAATCAACGCGGTTACTTGATGTTCAAGGATATCAAGAGTAATGCCATGAAGTGCTTCTTTATTCCCGTAAAAAACCTTAACATCTCGACCGCTCATTTTAATGTTCATTAAAAACTAACCTTATTTTGATGTTCAAATTCACAAACTTATCTAACTTACCAATGTCGCTCAAATCGCCGGCGCAAAAGGATGGCTGAAATATTCATAACAGCCAGAAAAATCATGAGTACGATGATAGCGCCCGATGTCTTTTCAACAAAAGTTCGTTCTGCTTCGCTCGCCCACATCAAAATTTGGACGGGCAGAGCAGTCGCAGGATCCATAGGTGTAGTAGGAATATTTGCAACAAAAGCAACCATCCCAATCAAAAGCAAAGGCGCAGTTTCACCCAATGCCTGCGCTAAACCGATGATCGTACCTGTCAAAATACCGGGCGCCGCTAAAGGCACAACATGATGAAAAACCACTTGCGTTTTTGAGGCTCCTAATCCTAAAGCTGCGGCACGAATAGAAGATGGGACAGTCCGCAAAGCGGAGCGTGTAGCAATAACAATCGTCGGTAATGTCATAAGAGTTAGGACAAGACCACCAACGAAAGATGCTGAACGCGGCATCTCCAAAAAATTGATAAAAACAGCAAGCCCCAAAAGGCCGAAAACTATCGAAGGAACAGCGGCAAGATTATTGATATTAATCTCAATAAGATCTGTGAACTTATTTTTATGTGCATATTCTTCGAGGTAGAGAGCTGTCGCCACCCCAATTGGCAAAGAAATCGCTAAAACAATAATCATCATATAGAGAGAGCCAATTATCGCGACGCCCAACCCCGCAACCTCAGGACGACTTGATGCACCGGATGTAAAAAAACCATAATTGAATGTTTTATAAAGCGTACCGTCAGCGGTTAAGCGCCTCATCCATTCTACTTGCTTATTTAAAACCTTGCGGTTTTTCTCCGCTGCGTTTAGGTCTATCTTCCCTTTATAAGCAGCGTCGATGTTTGCCGCGGCGGGGGCTCTGATTTTTTGTGTTGTTCCAATTAAATCTGGATTTTTTGTCACTATATCGCGCAACTGAACACGAACACTGCCCGAAAACATGCGATTGATATCGCGCATAGAAGCTCGGTCCTCACGGTTTACTCCAAGCTTTGCAGCCAAAGCGTTACGCACGAGAAGCGGATAATCCGCGGTTATTAATATTTTCGGATTAACCTTACGCTGGCCACCTGGATCGATTACTTTTTCGTCCAAATATACTGATAATATCATTTCACTTTGAAAAAAAGCCGTATAACCTTGGCTTATAACAGACCATAAAAGAGCAGATAAAAAAAACAAACTAATAAAAATAGCAATCAGACCATAAGCACGAAAACGACGTTCAGCCCAATAGCGGCGGTTCAGATTGATATTACGATGATATGGAAAGAAAACCTTATTCATTCATATTTTTCCTGATATTTACGCACTATATAGAGGGCGAGAATATTCATCAAAAGAGTCAGACTAAAAAGCGTCATCCCCAAAGCAAATGCCACAAGAGTTTGCGGAGAATTAAACTCAAAGTCGCCAGTCAATTGATTGACAATTTTGACTGTTATAGTGGTCATAGCTTCAAATGGATTGATAGTTAAATTCGCTGCAACGCCCGCCGCTAAAACTACAATCATCGTCTCCCCGATCGCACGTGACGCCGTCAGTAAGAGAGCGCCTACGATTCCAGGAAGAGCTGCTGGTATAACCACTTTTTTGACTGTTTCAGATTGCGTTGCTCCTAACCCATAAGAACCCTCCCGCAAAAAACGTGGAACAGCAGTAATAACGTCGTCTGACAAAGATGAAACAAAAGGAATCAGCATAATTCCCATCACCAAACCGGCGGTCAAAACGCTTTGAGCCATAATAAAACCAACACCCCCAGAAAGAGAAATAGAAAGGTCGCGCAAAAAAGGGCCAACAACTTTTAAAGCAAAAAAACCGTAAACAATAGTCGGAATACCAGCAAGCACTTCCAACAATGGTTTTACAATTGACCGTAATCGAGTAGAAGCATACTCGGCCATATAAAGAGCGGAAAATAATCCTATAGGGACAGCGAAAAGCATTGCTACAAATGCGATATAAAGTGTGCCTGCTAAGAGTGGTATTAAGCCGAATTGCCCTCCTTCGTCTCCCAGACCGCTGGCTGAAAAACGTGGATCCCAAACCGTTCCAAACAAGAAATTTGACAATGGTACGGACTGAAAAAAATTGATCGTCTGAAATAACATGGAAACTGCAATGCCAACTGTTGTCAAAACTGTGACAGCGGATGCGCAAATTAAACCAATAACAATCAAATGCTCAACTTTATTGCGCGCACGTTGACGCGGCACGACGCGCGTAATTCCAAAGATAAAAAAACAAAACGCAATTGTAAAAAATAAAATATGACCTGCAAACTGAAGCTTTGTAGAAAAAAGGTACCACGACTGTGCTATCCTCAAAATATAATCTGGCACTTGTTCAGGCAAAACAAATCCCTTCGCTAACAATTGTGCCTGCATATCCCCGTAAGAAACTACGGCAAGGTCTCCTTCAAAGTGGTGAATAATTTTTGCTAGACTGCGAATAGTCCCCAACATAAGGTCATGAGTAACAATATTCGACTTACACGCTGCGTACGCCTCAATTTCTCGCGAAGCATTATGCTCTAAATAAACCGCACTCGCCACACTCCAAAAAATCAAAAAAATAAGAGCTGGAATGACAGTTATTGAAAATGTCCACCAGCCATAATAGCATGCACGAGAATGCATCTTAGATCCTGTATTTTCAAGAAAACGAGCCCGCATATAAGAAATGCAAAAACCAGCAAACCCCAAAATAAATAGCAAAACAATAATGAGAGAAACGAACATATTATCTTTCACTTTTTATAAAAAAGTAACACAGAGGAATTTTGTACCGCAGATTCGGAGAGTTATTTCAAAGTCATTACTGTTCCAGCAGAAAAAGCAGCACGCTGCGCTTGCCGTTCCTTCTCAGAAGCTGGAACGAGGCCGTATTCAGCTAATGGCCCATCTGGACCAATCATTTGATCAGAAAGGAAAAAATCAATATATTCCTGCAAACCTGGAACAACACCTAAATGCGCTTTCTTAACATAGAAAAAAAGTGGACGCGAAATCGGATATTCACCTCTGGAAATTGTCTCAGCGCTTGGGCCAACGCCGCTAATGTACACCGCTTTAAATTTATCAGCATTATTTTCATAAAAAGACAAACCAAAAACACCGATACCCGTTTTATCGGAAATGAGACGCGCGAATGTTTCAGAATAATCACCATCAATATCAATAACACTTCCATCTTTACGTACTGCAATACAAGCAGCATGAATCGCCTTATCATCCATCTCCAAAGCTTTCATCGCCTCAACCGCCCCACTGGCCTTGCAACCAGCAATTAGCAATTTTTCTTCAAAAACCTCACGTGTCCCGTGCTTCTCACCTGGAATATAAGCTGTGATCCTCCAGTCAGGAAGTGTATTATTAACCGCATTCCACTTGGAAATTTTGTTTAACTGCAATTTCCCGTCAATAACAATTTGAGCAGCGAGCGCTTTATAAACATCCTCCGGCTGCAATTTCCAATCAGGGCTATTGATGTTCGTCGCTAAAACAACACCATCATACCCAATGAGCATTTCTTCAATATCTTTTACACCAGCGTTAAAACAAGACTGCAACTCACTTGGCTTCATCGCTCGCGAACTATTAACGATATCAACCGTATTTCCCCCAACATCCCGGCAAAACTCCTTGATACCGGCGCCTGAACCGCCTGATTCAATAACAGGAACCTTAAAATTAGGGTAAATCTCTCCGAATATCTCGGCGACGATTTTTTCATAAGGTAAAACTGTGGACGAACCTGCAATTTGAATTTGATTACGAGCATTGCCAGCATTAACCGATAATGCAATAGCGAAAACCAGCCCCACTCCGACTGATAACACTTTCCTCATCTATAAACTCCCCAAATGTGCACTAATATCTACGCCATTACCACTGTAATAACCTAGATTCTAAATGACGTCTGCAATACAAGAAACAAAAAAGTGACATTTATAATTTTTATGACACAATAATATTTCGGTTATCAGCTTGAACAAACTTAATTTTGGCGCTTAAATTCAATAGCGTCCCAGAAAAGAGAAGCTATATCCGCTCCGCCAAAACGCTTAATTTCACGAATTCCCGTAGGAGAGGTAACATTAATTTCCGTTATATAATCGCCGATTACGTCAATCCCAACAAGAAGCAAACCGCGTTCCTTTAAAATTGGGCCAATGCGCGCGCAGATTTCGTGGTCGCGTTCTGTCAGTTTAATATTTTCTGCTCGGCCTCCAACATGCATATTGGAGCGGATGTCCGTTTCCGCCGGAACCCTATTAATCGCTCCTACAAGCGCACCATCAAGCAAAATAATCCGTTTATCTCCTTGCCGCACCGCGCTCAAATAGCGCTGTACAATAAAAGGCTCACGGTAATTTTGTCCAAACAATTCCAAAAGTGATGACAGGTTATGATCGTCCTGTTTTAAGTAAAAAACCCCTGTACCTCCGTTACCGTAGAGTGGTTTAATAATAATATCACCGAATACAGCTCTGAATGCCCTCACTTCTTCAACATCTTTTGTAATCAATGTTTCTGGCATCAAATCAGGAAATTCGGTAACAAAAATCTTTTCTGGACTATTACGTACCCATATCGGATCATTCACTACAAGCGTCTTGGGATGAATGCGTTCCAAAAAATGGGTTGTCGTGATATAATTCATATCAAAAGGCGGATCTTGGCGCAAAAGAACCACATCCATATCTGTCAACTCCGTGTAAACAGACTCGCCTAATTGATAATGGCATCCCTCTTCGTCGCGCACAGTTAACGGTTCTAAGCGTGCCATCACACGACCGTCGCGCATGGATAAAAAATCTGGTGTATAATGGAAAAGGCAATGTCCACGCTCTTGTGCTTCCAAAATAAGAGAAAACGTAGTATCCCCACGAATTTTGAGTTCCGAAATATGGTCCATCTGAATGGCAACTTTCATGAATAAAATCTCCTATCACCGAAAGCAAATTTGTCAATAAGCCATGAGCTTATTAAATAACGAACAGACATGACAAGAGAAAACCTATGACACAAGAAGCTGATACAAAATTAAGCACAGAAGAAATTGAGCGCTATGCACGCCATATTATTTTGCCTGAAATTGGTGGTACAGGACAACAAAAGCTAAAAGCTGCTCGCGTCCTTGTTGTCGGCGCAGGCGGTCTTGGAGCACCGGTTTTAACTTATCTTGCTGCAGCGGGTGTTGGAACTCTCGGAATCGTCGATGACGA
Source organism: Bartonella australis AUST/NH1 (assembly GCF_000341355.1). Taxonomy (NCBI): domain Bacteria; kingdom Pseudomonadati; phylum Pseudomonadota; class Alphaproteobacteria; order Hyphomicrobiales; family Bartonellaceae; genus Bartonella; species Bartonella australis. Next base: position 193,136 of record NC_020300.1, on the reverse strand, counting down.
CATCGTTTCGCTTTCCAATTTACAACGCCAAGTCATTCACAGAACAAGCGCAATTAATCAACGAAAAACCACTAGCGCTGAATCCACGATAAAAGCAATTAACCCCCATGTTATGACTGAAAAATATAGCCTGCGTTTAGACGAAACTAACATAGATAGACTCATCGACGCCTACCATATTATTATTGACGGAAGCGATAATTTTGCTACACGCTATCTTCTCGCTGACCATTCTTTTCAACGCGCTAAACCTTTAATAAGCGGTGCCGTAAGCCGGTTTGAGGGTTCATTAACAGTTCTCATGCCCTATAAAGACAATAACCCCCATTATCGCGATTTGTTCCCTAATCCGCCCGCCGCCGGCGTTATCCCTACATGTGTTGAAGCCGGAATCATCAGTGCTTTGCCCGGAGTTATTGGTACACTCCAAGCAATGGAAGCGATTAAACTTATCACAAATATTGGAGAGCCTTTGATAGGTAAAATCCTCCTCTATAACGGATTATCAGCACAATTTAATGTGATTTCCTATAAACGGCCAGATTCCAGCGTAAACGCAGCAGCCATCAAAGTTTGTGTGTAAGAATTTTGAGGACAGGAAAAAATACGGTCAGCGGAACCACGCTCAACCATTTTTCCATTGTGCATCACGATAATTTCGTGCGCAAGTGCTTTAACAATCTTTAGATCATGGCTAACAAAAAGATAACCTAGGTGATATTTTTGTTGTAGCTGACGTAAGAGATCGACAATTTGCGCCTGCGCGCGTGCATCAAGGGAAGACGTCGGCTCATCAAGAACGAGAAACCGCGGCTTAAGAATGATTGCGCGCGCGAGAGCGATCCGCTGCCTCTGTCCACCAGAAAATTCATGTGGGTAACGATAGCGGGTGGCAGGATCAAGATTAACCTCGCATAAAGATTCGATCACACGGTCGTCGCGCTCAGCATAAGAAAGCTGTGGTTCATGGACTGATAACCCCTCAGCGATAATTTCTCCCACAGACATGCGCGGTGAAAGCGAACCAAAAGGATCTTGAAAAACGATCTGGATATGACGACGTAAAGGGCGCATTTTCCTAAAATTAAAATCGCTAATATCAGTGCCATCAAAATAAATCTGGCCTTTAAAAGAAAGCATTCGCGCTAGTGCAAGCCCTAATGTCGTTTTTCCTGAACCTGATTCCCCTACTACACCGAGCGTTTGACCAGCGCGAATTGTAATATCGATATCCTGCACAGCTTTCACATAACCGATTGTTCGCCGAAATAAGCCTTTTTTAATAGGAAACCAAACGCGTATTTTCTGACCCCTTATCAAAACAGGGGCGCTGTTATCAGCGCGAAGAGGATGCCCTTTAGGCTCTGCCGCTAACAATTGCTTTGTATAGGGATGTTGAGGACTTTCGAAAAGCTCGTTTACTGGCCCATTTTCAACAATTTCTCCTCCCCTCATTATGTAAACACGATCCGCAATGCGACGCACGATAGATAAATCATGGGTGATGAAAAGCATCGACATATTGCGACTCTTTTTTAACTGTATCAGCAGCTCAAGGATTTTCGCTTGAACAGTCACGTCAAGCGCAGTCGTTGGCTCATCAGCGATCAATAATTGTGGGCTATTAGCGAGCGCTATCGCAATCATCACTCGTTGCCGCTGACCACCTGATAATTGGTGAGGAAATGAGCCCAAACGCTTTTGTGGTTCACTAATTCCCACTTGAATCAGCAAATCAATGATACGCGCGCGCAACTGTTCGCCACGCGCATCTGAGTGCATTTTGAGGACTTCACCTATCTGACGTTCCACATTATGCAAAGGATTGAGGGAGATCATCGGCTCCTGAAAAATCATAGTAATGTCTTTACCACGAACTTTACGCAAAGCTTCTTCTTTTTGCTTCAGCAAATCCTGATCATTAAAGAAAATTTCACCTGACTGACAAAGCGTTTTTGAAGAAGGCAATAATCGCAAAATAGACAACGCTGTTACTGATTTTCCTGAACCTGATTCCCCTACGAGGGCAACCGTTTCTCCCTTCTTAATATTAAAAGAAATTTTCTCAATTATAGATTTTTTTTCTTCTGCTTGGCACAATGTAATCGAAAGATCACGAACTGAAAGCAACTCCGTCATTATAATGCCTTCCGCGGGTCAAAAGCATCTCGCACTGCCTCACCAATAAATGCTAACAGCGATAACATGAGAGCAATGACGACGAAGCCTGTAATACCAATCCAAGGAGCACTTAAATTAGAGGTAGCCTGCCGCATCAATTCGCCCAAAGAGGCGTAACCGGGAGGGAGACCAAACCCTAAATAATCGAGCGACGTTAATAACGAAATCCCCGATGTTAATAAAAAAGGCATATAGGTTAAAGCAGCAACCATAGCATTCGGCAATAAATGGCGTACCATAATAGTGCTATTAGAGATTCCTAAAGCACGCGCAGCGGTGATATAGGAAAAATTCCGTGCGCGCAAAAATTCCGCGCGCACCACGCCAACCAACGCCACCCATTGGAAAAGAAGCATAATCCCCAATAATACCCAAAAACCCTGCGCAAAAACAGAAGCCATTATAATAACTAAATAAAGCGACGGTACAGAAGACCATATCTCAATTAAACGCTGAAAAATTAAATCAACCCAACCGCCACAATAACCCTGAACCGCTCCTGCTGTAACACCAATGATAGCGGAAATAGCTGTCAGTAAAATACTGAAAATTATCGATAATCGGAAGCCGTATAAAACCCGTGCAAAAATATCACGCGTCATATCGTCTGTTCCAAGCCAATTCCACCGGCTAATGGTGCACTCCGTATCAGAACTCCCTCGCGCATAATTAACGCAACGCTTCTCTTTACTTTGTAGCCAAAAAGGAGGCGCTAACGCCAAAGTTTTATTACCTACTATAGTATTATAAGAATAACGAACCGGCGGCCATAATGCCCAACCATGTTGGGCGATTTCGTTCTGAATTAAGGGATCACGAAAATCTGCTACGGCCAAATTTCCACCAAATTTTTCATCGGCATAATCAAAAAAAACAGGGAATAATAATTCTCCTTTATAAGAGGCGATAATTGGGCGGTCATTGGCAATGAACTCCGCTGAAAAAGAGCATAAACATAAAAATAAAAAAAGCCATAACGACCACCAACCACGACGATTATGTTTAAAATTATGCCAACGGCGCGCGTTCAACGGAGAGAGAAAAGGCTGTTTATGGATCTGAGAATCACGAAGCCTATCGTGTCTTGTCTTTTCCATCATAAATCCCTTTCATCAAAGTCAATACGTGGGTCAACAAACATATAAACAATATCAGATATAAGGCTAATAACGAGGCCAATGAGCGAAAAAATATAAAGGGTGGCAAATACGACAGAATAATCACGGTCAACAATAGACGTATAACTTAAAAGTCCCATACCATTTAGCGAATACAACATTTCAATCAGCAAAGACCCACTAAAAAATGATCCCATAAAAGTCGCAGGAAAACCAGCAATTATTATCAATATTGCGTTGCGAAAAATATGGCCATAAAGAATGGAGTGCTCACTTAGACCCTTAGCACGAGCTGTAACGACATATTGCTGACGAATTTCTTCCAGAAAGCAGTTTTTCATCAATAACGTCGTCGTAGCAAAAGAAGAAATAATCATTGCCGTCAACGGCAAAATCAAATGGTAAAAATAATCTAATATTTTGCGCCCAAATGACAATTGATCAAAATTATCAGAAGTTAAATGGCTCAGCGGAAACCAATTTAAAAAAGACCCACCAGCGAAAAAAACTATTAAAAAAATACCAAAAAGGAAATTCGGAATCGCATAGCCGATAACAATAACTGCGCTTGTCCATATATCAAAAACAGATCCCTCCTTGATAGCTTTGCGGATTCCCAACGGTATGGAAATAGCATAAGAAATCAGTAAGTGCCAAAAACCGAGAGATAGAGAAACAGGCAGAGCATCCTTAATAAGCTCGACGACTGAGCGGCCTTGCATATAAGAATCCCCAAAATCAAAACGCAAATAGTTACCAAGCATTGTTAGATAACGTTCCAAAGGTGGTTTATCAAAACCAAATTGCCGCTCAAGTTCGGCAATAAATTCTGGATCTAGCCCTCGTGCACCACGATATTTGGAATCCCCACGGGTAGATAATCCAGCATAAGCGCCATCAAAAGCAGAATCAGAAGGAGGCATAAAATCGCCGCTACCACCAGCTATCTTCCCTACAGCGTCGCCGCCCATTCCTTGTAATTGGGCAATAATATTTTCAACAGGGCCCCCCGGCGTAAACTGAACGATAATAAACGTCACCGTTAAAATGCCGATGAGTGTCGGTATAATTAGCAAAAGACGCCGCAAAATATAAGCTATCATCCTTTTACCTTACCCTTTGATAAAGCCCCGACCGCTTAACCCCAAATGATAATCAATAATAACTTTTTCGCTAAATTAATAAAAACTAAATTCCAAATAAAAATCAACCCCGTGTAATTTTGAAACAAAATTAGCACATAAATTAATCTTTCTCGCTGTCCTCATATTCCAACGGACTCAGTGGCAAAGGGACCGGCTCATCAGACAAACTGCGTAAATAGAGTAGAAGATCAGCGCGATCTTGATCATCTTTGATTCCGCGAAAAGACATTGTCGTCCCTGGAATCGTTGTGCGCGGCGACCGAATATAACGATCTAAAATAAAAAAATTCCATTTTTTATCAGAGTTTTCGCGTAATGCCCGTGAATAAGAAAAGCCTTCTACAGCTGCAAAGGGACGATCAATAACCCCCCAAAGTGTTGGGCCAACACGGTTGACCCCATTACGTCCAGATGTATGACATAGAGCACATTGCTTAAAAATCTTACGACCATTTTCAAGGTCGCCTTGTTGAAGGCGATCACTCAATAATAGAGGAGTACGCGATATATGTTGTGTACCTTTAAGAGCCTCACCGTCTACGGCGCGACGAGAAACATCAATCGGCACATAATCATTATACAGCACATCGCCTATAATGGAAACTACCATCCAAACGATCAGCAAAAACATACAAGCGCAAATGCAACAGGCAAACATAAACCGATTCATCAAAATTCAAACGCTCACATCTTTATCGTTATCGCTAATTTAAACCTTTGTTTTATTTACGATGTACAGTATCATAATTTGTGCGACGCGTCATACACAATATTTGGAGCCTTATTATGACTTTTAGGCCGCTCATTCTCATACCGGCCCGTATGGGTTCGACTCGCTTACCAGAAAAAGCGTTAGCCGAGATCGCTGGCAAGCCGATGATCGTTCATGTCGCTGAGCAAGCAGAAAAAGCTGCATTAGGGCCCACTATCGTTGCGACAGATCATGAAAAAATCGCCGAAGCAGTCACAGCTCGTGGGCACAAATGCATCATAACGCGCCTTGATCACCAATCAGGAACTGATCGCATTTATGAAGCTTTAAATAGCGTTGATCCCGAGCGGCACTACAATACCATTTTAAACGTACAAGGTGACTTACCGACGATAACCCCCGATGAAATCATTAATGCCTTGCGGCCTTTAGAAAACAGCTTAACTGATATTGCAACTTTGGGGGCAAAAATAACTGAAGAAAGTGAAAAAACAGACCAAAATATAGTCAAAATTATTGGGACGCCGATTGCCAAAAATCGTCTCCGAGCCCTTTACTTTACTCGTGCAACAGCACCTTATGGATCAGGTCCCCTTTACCATCATATAGGGTTATACGCCTACCGACGCGAAGCACTTGAACGGTTCGTAACACTTAAACCATCTAGCTTAGAACAACGTGAAAAACTTGAGCAGTTACGTGCATTGGAAGACAATATGCGTATCGATGTAGAGATAATTAATACCATTCCCTTGGGAATTGATACACAACGTGATCTTGATAAAGTACGCAAAATTTTAGCATAGTAATATCCTTGAAAATCAGTAAGATCTCTTTACTGAAAAAAGTACGATGCTTATTTTGTGCAACTTGTCTTAGTATATTTTAAATACAGACGCCGCGCTTTCTAGTATTTTTGAAAATACGCTTAATTTAAGGAAAAGCAAGAGAGCTGGTCTTGTTATGTCTTCGGTGCTACCCTCTCTGCCCACCCTCTGAACGTTATGATCTTCGTCCAATAAGCCACAAAATTGAAGTAGCATTCGAAATAAATCTACGAAGCATTAATAAGCCTGACGATTATGAAGTAAGTTTAGCGCGGTTGCAGTGATAAAATTTGTAGCGATAAACCTTGCAAGTATCTGCTATAAAAAACGCTATTGGAACGAAAGCCAATGAAAAAAGAAAAACAACCCATAATGTTATCTTTATCAAATTATATCCATTCCATCATAGCAGACGAAAACAGCTCTTTGAGAAACCAGAGAACCGATTTCTGATACAAAAGCCGTTGCCATGCTCATCACATATGGAATATAATTTATTTTAGCCATCGGCCTAAAAGAATCAGTACTTACTCTTAATGTGTCTAAGCAAAATAATATAATAATTAAAAGGCGATGTCTTTGCCTCTAAGGGCGTTACATCGTCTATATGCGCCCCCCTTCAATACGGAAAACACAAACTCCGAAACTTCGCTGATGAAAGATCGCTGGAAAAGACTGTGACACAGGAGATTATAATTGATAAAATTCTGAGCCTTTAATCCTATTTTATGTAAATATTCAGTGAAATTAGTAGTCTAGAATTTTCGCGATCAAGGTCAATGGGAGCGTTGTGGGTATTTTGATGTTGTTTGTTTCTTAGCTTGATTTTTCATTTTAAATCGACAATATAAGATCGGGAGGTTGGTGGTGGACGGATTGCTCGCCAACCGGGTCAGATCTGGAAAGAAGCAGCCCTAACGAGTTTTATGCGGGTCACTATGTCAGCCTCCTACCTTACTAAGCGAATTGCGTTTTCGTTATTTTTAGGTACAGTGCCCTTAGTTTTTTGCGATAGCGCTTTAGGAATCGTGAAGAGAAGGGTTTCGGGTGTCCTCAGATGAACCACTCCCTTTCCTTCAAACAAATAAATTGGTTGAGATGAAGATCTTTTTGTATGAAGGTGGATTCCTCAATCTGTTTTTTCGCGTCTTTCAAAAATATCCAAGGAAGCTTCAAGATTGGAATCATTGATGGAAAATATGCCGGCAGAAACGATTTACCGCGTTCTCGCGCGCAAATATCGGCCTCAAAATTTCTCTGATCTTATCGGCCAGGAAGCGATGGTGCGTACTCTTACTAACGCTTTCGAAACAGGGCGTATCGCGCAAGCATGGATGTTAACGGGAATTCGTGGGGTAGGAAAAACCACAACAGCGCGTATTTTAGCCCGTGCTCTCAACTATAAAACAAACGATATTGACCGGCCAACTACCACTTTTAGTACAATTGGTGAACACTGCGCACAAATCATCAAAGGCTGCCACATCGATGTCGTAGAAATAGACGCAGCTTCGCATACTGGCATTGATGATATCCGTGAAATCATTGAACAAATACGTTACAGACCTGTTTCTGCGCGCTACAAAATCTATATCATAGACGAAGTCCATATGCTCTCGACGCAAGCTTTTAATGGCCTATTGAAGACACTTGAAGAACCACCGCCACACGTAAAATTTATTTTTGCGACGACAGAAATTCGCAAAGTGCCCGTTACAATTCTTTCGCGCTGTCAGCGTTTTGACCTAAGACGCATCGAATCAGAAATTTTGGTGGCCCATTTGCGAAAAATCGCCGAACATGAAAAAGTTGAAGCAGAAGATCAAGCATTGTCTATAATTGCACGTGCTTCAGAAGGTTCTGCACGCGACGCGTTATCTATTTTTGACCAAGCAATTTCCCACTCTAATGGTAAAGTTAGTGCCATTTCAGTGCGCACAATGTTGGGATTATCTGATCAAACACGTATCATTGATCTATTTGAATTTATTATGAAAGGAGACATTGTCGGGGCGCTAAACGAATTACGTAGTCAATATAATGCAGGGGCTGATCCTTTCATCATGTTAACGGAATTAGCCGATTTTAACCACCTAGTTACACGATTGCGTTTAACACCAGAAATAGCAGAGAATCTACCATTTACGGAAAGTGAGCGTCTGCGAAGCTTAGACTTTTCGCAGAAACTTTCCATACGTGTTCTTTCTCGAACCTGGCAGATGCTACTCAAAGGTCTACAAGAAGTTAGTCAAGTTGCGCACCCTATCCAAGCAGCCGAAATGTTGTTAATTCGTCTCACCCACGCTGCCGATTTACCAACTCTTGATGAAGCTTTAAAAAAATTTACTCAAGAAAAAGAGCATTCTTCAATTATTCACCGCACTGCCCATGAAAAAACACAAAACGTGCATAATACTGCGATAACTGAAGCTACGTATCCGGGTTTTCCTTCAAAAATTTTAGATGTATCACAAAACCAGAAAAATTTCGAAATACACTCGGAAAATCAGCCTAGCCTTTCCTTACAACCGGAAAATCCATTAAAAATTCAAACGCCTGAAAATACGGACTCCTTAGAAAAGGCAGAAATCTCTAAAGTTTCCCAAACCACTGAGCTCTTTAAAAATAGTGAAAATTTACAAAAAAAACCTTATCAATCAGTAATGGAAACCGAAAAACAAAAGCCCGCGACCATCAATTCTTTAGCTGATATCATTGACCTGGCTGAACGGCATAATGAAGTGCATTTCAAATTACTTATTAAAGAATTTGTCCATCCCGTTTCTTTTGAACCAGGACACATCACTTTAAGATTTACCGAAGACGCTCCACGTTCACTGGCCCACGATATAAAAAAAATGCTGCATAAATGGACAGAACAACACTGGACCATAACTCTTGTTGATAAAGGAGGCGGGCCAACTTTACAGGAAGAAGGCGTTGCCGTCCAAGAATCTCTTTTTTCTGATGCACAAACTGACCCTGAGGTCGCGAAAATCCTTAACCATTTTCCAGGAGCAAAAATTGTAGATATCCGTCTGAAAAAACGAGAAAAAGACCTTGATTTATCCTCCTATATCTTAAAAAACGAAAATGATAATAACACAAATGATGAATAAGAAAGTCGATCCCTATGCGTGATATGATGAGCATGATGAAAAAAGCCAAAGAAATGCAAGAAAAAATGCGGCAAATCCAAGATGAAATAGCTAACTTACAAATAACTGGTACAGCTGGTGGCGGGCTCGTCAGTGTCACCTTGAACGGCCAAAATACCATAACGGCGATCAAAATTGATCCTTCACTAATCAAACCCGAAGATACCGAAATTCTTGAAGATCTTATTATGGCAGCTCATAATGAAGCAAAAGTAAAAATTGAAGCGGCGGCTGCAGAAAAAAACCAAAGGATAACGGTAGAATTAGCGGGATTACCACTTCCACCGGGTTTTAAACTCCCCCTTTAATGAATAAAATTTGATATAATTTCCTGGAATAATAATTTATGTCTAAGCATATTGCAGGCCCTGAAATTGAGCATCTCATCCAACTTCTAGCGCGGATACCTGGTCTCGGCCCGCGTTCAGCACGACGTGCGGCGCTTCATCTTATCAAAAAAAAGGAAACATTGCTGGAGCCATTAGGGGCAGCAATACGGGAAGCAGAAAACAAAGTTCGCATCTGTTCTGTTTGTGGCAATGTCGATACAGCTGATCCTTGTTCAATTTGCACAGATCCCCGCCGCGATGATACAACGATTATTGTTGTTGAAGATATTTCTGATCTTTGGGCCCTCGAACGCGCCAAAACTTTATCAGCACGTTATCACGTATTAGGTGGGCGACTGTCTCCGTTAGATGGAATAGGCCCTGACGAACTCAATATTACCTCGTTGATAAACCGTGTTATTAATGGCTCAGTCGCAGAAGTTATTCTAGCTGTTAACGCCACCGTTGAAGGACAAACAACGGCTCATTACATCACCGATCAACTCTCTAATTTCTCAATTAAGATTACCAGACTCGCCCACGGAGTGCCGGTCGGAGGGGAACTGGATTATCTCGATGATGGGACTTTGGCGGCTGCTCTACAAGCAAGAACACATTTTTAAAACTCTTTTTCCTTTCCCATCATATCTATTTTACTTAAAATAAAGTATCAAAATGCCAAGTAAAAACAATCCATCTCTCCTGAATAATTTTGGTCCCGGCATCTTATTGTGTGTGCTCATATCAGCGTTAGCCTACGGTTTAGAAATCGCGGAAAAATACTTTTTCGCAGAAGCATGGCTTGAAAGCCTTGTTTTAGCGATCTTATTGGGTTCATTTGTCCGCAGCTATTTTCACCCTCCTCAATATTTTCAAAAAGGGATAAACTTCTGCGCCAAAACGCTTCTCGAGATTGCTATTGTGCTTTTAGGTGCGAGTATCAGCGTCCAAACTGTTCTTTCAGCAGGTTGGAACTTGCTTATCGGCATCGTATCCATTGTATTTGTAACTATTCTTGCCAGTTTTTTTATTGGGCGGCTTTTTGGGCTTTCTGGACATTTAGCGATGTTGGTTGCTTGCGGTAACGCTATTTGCGGTAATTCGGCCATCGTTGCGACCGCGCCCGTTATTAATGCTAAGCATTCAGACATAGCTGCATCAATCGCCTTCACCGCCCTTTTAGGAATTATTGTTATTTTTGTTCTGCCCTTTTTGCAGCCGCTTTTAAATTTATCTTTTACTCAATACGGTGTACTCGCAGGCATGACCGTTTATGCTGTGCCGCAAGTTTTAGCGGCAACAGCGTCTGTATCTTTCGTAAGTGTTCAAATTGCAACAATTGTCAAACTCGTACGGGTTTTAATGTTAGGCCCTCTCATTCTTGTTTTATCGATCATCTATCGCAAATCAGGACAAATACACTTACGTTTACACACCCTCGTTCCTTGGTTTATCATGGGTTTTATCGTGATGATGCTCGCGCGATCAAGCGAACTCATTCCCGAAAGTGCCCTCACCCCCATTAAGTTCATCACCCAATTATTCACTGTCATTTCAATGGCAGCATTAGGACTGGGAGTTAATCTTCATTCATTAAAAGATGCAGGATGGCGTGTTATAATTACTTCAATATGCTCTATCCTTGTCCTAGGCGTACTCACCTTGACTCTGATAGAGTTTATGGATCTTAGTTCATAATGCTTTAAAACAGTGCATTAAATAATTTATTTTCTTTAGCACGGCTTACAAACAGGCAAAGATTCTCGCCGTCATTTAAAAAATAACACCGTTGCTGTATTTTAAAGGGTGATAATACTGTTCTTAATGCACAATCATTCCTTAAATTGGCCCCGCGATGCGGAAACACACAAGCCCGCAGGGAACGTATGCCGTCTTCCCATTTTATTTATTTTGGCCAAGCTTAAAATTATCTACATAAAAGGCCGCAATATTAGACTTTTATGTAGATAAATTTTACAAAGAAATAAAAGAACAACGATAACTCTCCTGTTTCAGTTACGACCCTCTTTTATTGACAGTAAGCTTACAGCGCAGCTTCCTAAAATTGTTAACGCTTATCGCGTGTTTCAAAAAAGAAAAATATTGTATTTCCTTCAGAGATAACATACAAGTGGGGTGGCGGCATAGTAGATGTCAGCAGTGTATCGTGAAATATCTCAGAAATGATGTTGTCCGATAGAACAGCAAAATGCGTAAACAAACCAAAAATACCGAAAAATTATAGCTGACCTTTTGTTTAGCATTATATTCGGCTAAAATGTCCACATGCTTATTCTTGCCATAGACACCGCTTCAATTTATTGCGCCGTTGCGCTCGTTCGTCATAAGTCTGTTATTGCACGCATCAGCGAACGTATGAACAAAGGTCACGCCGAAAAACTCATTAGCCAAATTATACAAATAACCAACCAGGCTGATGTCACACTTGATCAAGTTGATCGTATTGCCGTGAATATCGGACCGGGGTCGTTTACGGGTATACGTGTAGGTGTTTCCGCCGCGAGAGCTTTAGCTCTAGCCTTACAAGTACCCGCTATCGGAGTAAGTGCACTGGAAGCCTTGGCTGCGCAAGTAATTTGTGAAAATAGCGCATCGGCCATCACTGCTGTTATTGAAGCCGGTAGAGAAATGTTCTATTTTCAGAATTTTGATAAAAATCTCATAACTCTGAGCCAACCCAGCTTAAAAACACTAGAAAATGTTGTTGCAGATCTGCCTCCACAGACCGTATTAACCGGCCCAGCAGCTGAAATCATTACTCTGTACATTAAAAATAATAAACTGGACGCGATCACCCCATCAAATCAAATATCTTGCGAAGCGGCTGACATCTTAACTTATGCCCGCCTTGCTGCAAATAAACAACCACAAATTCCGCCTCGTCCGCTCTATCTGCGCGGCGCTGACGCAAAACGACAGACTAATTTTTCTTTGCCGCTCAAAAAATAATGGCCAGACTTTCGTTAACAAAAAAGCATTTTTGGATTGCACCATTGCAAACTGGTGACAGCACCCTTCTTCACGAAATTCACCAAAACTGTTTTACGCCAGCTTGGGAAGAACGAACATTCGATACTTTTTTACAGGACCGCTCTATTTTCGGTTATAAAGCCTCTCCCATCGGGAAACCTACTCAAATTTTAGGATTTTGCTTATGCCGCCTTATTCTTGACGAAGCGGAAGTTATTACTATCGCTGTCCAGCCTTATAGCCGCCAACAAGGAATCGGTTATTTGCTCATTGACAGCATACTCCGTCGCCTACACTTTGAGCGCGCCGCCAAATTATTCCTAGAAGTAGAAGAAACTAATCTCCCTGCTTTAGCTCTTTACCAACGTTTCAAATTTAAAAAAATTGCTAAGCGCCTTGCTTATTATCAATCACAAAATGGCCGCATAAATGCAATCGTTATGCAAAAAACTTTCACGCAAGCTGATTGAGGTTTGCATAAAAAATGTTTAGAAGCATAATTATGAATCGGATTAATTCTAAAAATGCGCCTTCTGCCGCTCCTAAAAAGGTTTTTATCAAGACCTATGGATGCCAAATGAATGTCTACGACAGTCAGCGAATGAATGACAGTCTGAGCGCACAAGGTTACGTTACAACGCACACACCGAGTGATGCCGATCTTATTTTGATCAATACTTGCCATATCCGTGAAAAAGCAGCAGAAAAACTCTATTCTGATCTTGGTCGCTTGCGGATCATGCGTCGGGAGCGCGTATCCGAAAAACCCTTGATTATTGGTGTCACCGGCTGTGTTGCACAGGCCGAAGGCAGCGAAATTTTGCGACGCGCGCCAACCGTGGATTTCGTCATTGGGCCGCAAATGTACCACCGCTTGCCAGAGTTGTTAAAGCAAGTTAAACGGGGAGAGAAAATCGTCGAAACGAGCTACGCTGTCGAAGATAAATATACTTACCTGCCACCTCATAATAAAGGCGCCGTAAGACAACGAGGCGTCAGCGCGTTTTTAACGGTACAAGAGGGTTGCGACAAATTTTGCACATTTTGCGTTGTTCCTTACACACGAGGCGCCGAAGTATCGCGGTCTGTCGAGCAAATTACCTATGAAGCGCGCCAACTTATCGAAGCAGGAGTGAAGGAGATTACGCTTCTCGGACAAAATGTCAATGGTTGGCACGGACAAAGTGCTGATGGTAAAGCTTGGCGCCTCGGCGATTTGCTTTATCATCTCGCCAAACTTGATGGTCTAAAGCGTTTACGTTATACAACGAGTCACCCACGTGACATGGACGAAAGCCTCATTGCCGCGCACCGAGATCTTGATATGCTCATGCCTTACTTGCACCTTCCTGTTCAATCAGGTTCAGACCGTATTCTAAAAGCGATGAACCGTCAGCACAAAAGCACCCATTATCTTCATATTATTGAGAAAATTCGCGCTGCGCGGCCCGATATTGCTTTTTCAGGGGATTTTATTGTGGGATTTCCAGGTGAGACCGACGAAGATTTCGAAGAAACCATGAAGCTCGTTGAGCAAGTAGGCTACAGTTCAGCATATTCTTTCAAATATTCACCCCGGCCTGGAACACTTAGTGCAACAATGAAAAACCACGTTGATGAAGCAGTAAAAAATTCTCGCCTTCAGCGTTTGCAGGCACTACTTCTTGATCAACAACATGCGTTCTTACGCTCTAAAATTGGGCAAACAACAGATGTCCTCATCGAAAAATCTGGCCGCCACTCCGGACAAGTAGTGGGCCGTTCACCTTGGCTCCTACCCGTTGTAGTGAACACACAAGCTGCCGCGGGTACGGTTATGGCAATTTATATTAAAGATGCAAGCTCAAACAGTTTTGTTGGTGAAAAAGTTAATGCATGAAAATGCCTTTAAAGTATCAATTTCAAAGAAGAAAACTATTATCGGGTTTACGGTCTCTAAGAGGCAGCTATTGCCTTTACTGGCGTTCATCCCCAAAATCCGTCATATTTAACAAATACAGGAGAAAAGGTTGAAGGGATCAACCCAAAAACTAAACCGCATTCAAAAAAAAATAAGTATTTCCTCTGACAATATTGCTGTCACTGAAAAAGCTAACGCATTGGACAGCGATCATGTTATTTTAACTTTTGACGATAATAACTACGCAAAGGTAGTTTTTGGTAAATTTGATGAAAATCTTACCTATATTGAGCAAAAGCTCGGGCTTTATATTTGTCCACGCGGGAACGAAATTTTGATCCGTGGAGGAACCACTGCCGTAAAACGCGCACAATACGCGCTAAATCAACTCTATGAACGAGCGAAAACCAATCAAGAGCTCACGTTATCGGATACAGAGGGCGCAATTAATATGGCAAATTTGTCAGATAAACAGCAAGAATCACCCCAAATAAACCGATTTTCAGCAAAACACGCACCAGCGCGCTTGAGTGCCTATAAAAAAACGATCCACGCCCGCACCCCAGCACAAAACGCTTATATACGAGCGATGGAATGTGCTGAGCTTGTTTTTGGTGTAGGTCCAGCGGGAACCGGTAAAACGTACCTCGCTGTTGCTTACGCAGCAATGCTCCTAGAACGCGGTATTATCGAACGAATTATTCTATCGCGTCCCGCTGTCGAAGCGGGAGAACAGCTTGGCTTCCTCCCCGGTGACCTTAAAGAAAAAGTTGACCCCTATTTACGACCGCTCTACGATGCTCTTTATGATATAATGCCTGCTGGAAAAGTAGAGCGTGTTTTAGCTTCTGGAGTTATAGAAATCGCTCCTTTAGCTTTTATGCGCGGGCGGACACTGACTCATTCAGCTATTATTCTTGACGAAGCACAAAACACCACCCCTATGCAGATGAAAATGTTCCTTACACGTCTTGGAGAAGGAGCAAGAATGGTTGTAACAGGCGATGTAAGTCAAATTGACTTGCCCGCAGGACAAAAATCGGGTTTAATAGAGGCGACCCGTATTCTCTCACACATAAAAAATATCGCGGTCGTTCATTTTGGTGAAAAAGATGTCGTGCGCCACCCTCTTGTTGCTGCCATTGTTCGTGCTTATGCTCGTGATTCTGATGAATGAAAAAAAGAATGCTAGTTTGGTGCTTCTTACCAAAAAATGAGCCGGGCTCGTTATGATTATTATTGATATAACCATTCAGAGCGCTAAATGGGGGAGTAAGGGGGTACTTTATGATATCAGTGAAAAAGTACTGACCGCCACGATGCAGCATTTTTCGTTTAATAAAGTAACAAGCGAGCTTAGTCTGCTTTTCACCGACGATGAGCGTATGGCGCAGATTAACGCGCGATGGCGCGATAAGAATAAACCCACTAATGTTTTATCTTTTCCTGCTTTCCCTTTAAAAGCTGGGCAACGCCCCGGGCCGATGCTCGGTGATATTATCATCGCGCGAGAAACCGTTATGCGTGAAGCAGAAAAAGAAGGAAAATCATTTCGGGATCATTTGACGCATATGATTGTCCATGGTGTCCTCCATCTTCTTGGTTATGATCATGAAACAAACGATGAAGCTGATCAAATGGAAGAGTTAGAGAGAGAAATTCTTCGAAAGCTTTCTATAAAAGATCCCTATACTGAACTATGTTAAAATGCTAAAAAGCGGATTTTTAAAAACAAGCATTATATTTACAAAGCCTGCGATGTCTCGTACGTCTGTTATAAAAAGAAAATTTAAAAGATTTTAGAACCATGGTGGATAAAGTTAATACACAAAATAACAGCCAGATACCCCCTAACACCGAAGATCCCTCTCAGCGGGCAAATCATACAAGAAAAGACTCACTGTTGGGCCATTTATTCTCGTTCTTACGTGGCCGTAATCGTGCATCATTGCGCGATAACTTTACTGACGTGCTAGCTGCCGATAACGAGAAAGGCACAAAGCCCTTTTCACCTGAAGAGCGCGTTATGTTACATAATATTCTACGTTTGCATGAAGCGCGTGTCGACGATATTATGATTCCGCGTTCTGAAATTGAAGCGTTAGAAATAAGCTCCTCTCTTGGAGAAGTCCTAAAATATTTCGAAAAAATTGGCCATTCCCGCATGCCCGTTTACGCTGAAACTTTAGATGATCCGCGAGGTATGATCCATATCCGCGATATCCTGAACTATATGACCCGCTTTATGACGGGCTCGACCGAGGATAAACAGAAATTCGATTTGCTCCAATTAAGCCACGCAGATTTACATAAGCCTATCAGCGAGCTAAACCTCATTCGAACAGTTCTGTTTGTTCCTGGTTCTATGCTTGCAAGCCAATTATTAACACGTATGCAAGCTACACGAACACAAATGGCTTTGGTCATTGATGAGTATGGTGGCACAGATGGTTTGGTTTCTATAGAAGATATTGTTGAATTAGTCGTCGGTGATATCGAAGATGAACATGATAATGCTGACAATGTTATTATCTGCGAACCCGATAATAAATGGCTCGTTGATGCAAAAACTGAATTAGAAGATGTAGAAAAAGCTCTGGGTCCTGATTTCGTCGTTGGAGAATATGGTGAGGAAGTCGATACTATCGGCGGCTTGATCGTTTCTATTCTTGACCGTATTCCTTCAAAAGGTGAAATTATTGAAGCTATACCCGGTTACCAATTTCGCATTTTAGAAGCCGATAAGCGCCGAATTAAGCGGTTACGCATTCTTCGTATCCCCAAAAATGAACATCTTGAGGGAAACACTATTCCTGAAGGATGATCAAGTGTTTTTAACTAAATTTACGTTCCTATTGTCTTCTTTAACCGGCTGGAAACGGCAGGCGGTTGCCTTTCTGTGCGGCGCGCTTACATCTTTTACGCTCCCCCCTTTTTATTTAACACCTATCAATTTTTTAACTTTTCCTGTCTTCGTCGTCTTACTCGATTCAGTGAATACTACCCAAAATACAAAAAAACGCCTTCTAATAAGTGCACTGACTTGTGGAAATTTTGGCATCGGTTATTTTGTTTGCAGCCTTTGGTGGTTGACCAATGCCTTATTAATAGACCCATCTACTTTTGCTTGGGCGTTGCCGTTTGCTATTTTGGGCCCGCCAATTTACCTCGCCCTTTATTGGTTTTTTTCCGGCTTCATTGCCGGTTTTTTGTGGACAAAGGGAATAACACGTTTCTTCGTCTTAGCTTTTGCATTGGGATTAGCTGAGTGGCTGCGCGCTACCTTATTCACAGGTTTTCCGTGGAATGCTCTTGGTTATACAGCTATGCCGATACCGGTCCTCATGCAATCAGATGCAATCGTTGGACTTTATGGAATGAATATTCTCGCTGTTTTAACCTACAGTCTCCCTGCTGTGTTATTGACAGACGAAAAGAAGCGATTGGCTCTTTTTCTTTGTTTCTTCCTTATATTAATCCATAGCGGCTTCGGATTTTACCGCCTACATATGGCACCTGACATAGCTGATTATCAAACAAGCAGCCGTTTTTGGGTGCGCATCGTTCAGCCTTCCGTCCAACAAAATGTGAGATTAAATGACACCGCACAAGAAGCTGTATTCGCAACCCATATAAACTTAAGCACAACACGAACGGTCAACAAAAATCCCGAACCCGACTTTATCGTATGGCCAGAGGCATCTGTTCCATACATCCTCGATAATAACTCCTCTGTAACAATGCGCATTGCCTCTGTTCTCAAGTCCCAACAATGGGCTATTATAGGTGCTGTACGAATTAATCGCGACCCATCTAACACCCAAACGCAATATTTTAACACAATCGCAGTTATTGACGCTAAGGGTGATATTCTTAACACTTCTGATAAATTACATTTAGTCCCTTTTGGTGAATATCTCCCTTATCAAAATTTATTCGACAAAATTGGATTACGCGCCCTCGCTGATGATGTTGGTGGATATAGCGCAGCCACTGAGCGTAAAGTTGTAACAATGCCAAACGGTTTTTCCTATCTGCCACTCATTTGCTATGAAGCCATATTCCCTAATGAAATTACTTTCACAAATCCTTCGCCTCAAGCAATTATTAATATTACAAATGACGCGTGGTTTGGCGTGACGCCCGGCCCGTACCAACACTTTCAACAAGCGCAACTCCGTGCTGTTGAGTTGGGAATACCCCTCATCCGAGCAGCTAATAATGGAATATCAGCCGTTGTTGATCCCTATGGGCGAGCTATTACCACTCTTAAACAAAATGCTGTGGGTGTCCTCGATTTGCCGATTCCAGCGCCGATTATCCCCATATGGAGCAATGAATACAGAATATTCTTCACTTTCATCTTATTCATTCTTATGCTATTGTGCCGTTTTAGTTTTGGTTCTACAAAACAGCTTTAATGATTGAGTGCTTGTGCACGATATTATGTTGTGCATACGGGTAGCGTTGGGGAAATATTTTGATTTTATGATAAACTGACCCAGCGTGTTACTGTTGTCGGTTTAGAGGCGAAGTACTGAAAATAAAGAGTTGCATTATGGCCGAAACTAGAAAAAAACCTGATCCAATAGATGTTTACGTTGGAACCCGTATCCGTTTGCGTCGTAATATATTAGGCTTGACTCAGGAAAAACTAGGTGAGAAGCTTGGCATCACTTTTCAACAGGTTCAAAAATATGAAAAAGGTACAAATCGCGTCGGTGCGAGCCGTCTTCAAGCGATTGCAGAAATTATGGATGTCCCTGTTTCTTATTTTTTCGATAAAGGAACCAGCGCCAAACCCGTAGAAGGCTTTTCTGAAGATGATAGCAATTTTATGGATTTTTGCTCCAGTAGTGAGGGAATCCAGTTGATGCGTGCTTTTACAAATATATCTGATTCTAAAGTGCGTCGAAAAATCATTGATTTAGCAAAAGCTCTTTCTGAAGAAGACCCAATAGACGAGCTTTAAGAATAAATACATCTATCCTTTTTACATCCCTTCCCAAATTGGCATTGACGATTTTCTGTGGGGTTGGCAAATAGGGTGGAGCTTTTATTGCGCGATTAATAGAATATAGGTTTTCTTTTTTAAGGAAGTTTCCATGCCGCACCGAGATTATCTCTTTACCAGTGAATCAGTATCCGAAGGGCACCCCGATAAAATTTGCGACCGTATTTCCGACGAAATTGTTGACATGATCTATAGAGAATCCCGAAAAACAGGTACTGATCCGTGGTTGGTGCGAATCGCGTGTGAAACTTTGGTCAGCGTAAATCGTGTTGTTATTGCCGGTGAAGTACGTGTGCCGAATACATTCTTTAAAAAAGATAAAAACGGTAATTTTGTCTATGATGAATCTGGTTTCCCTGTTATTAATCCTACCCGTTTTCGCGCAGTCACACGCCGTGCTATCCGCGCTATTGGTTATGAACAAGAAGGCTTTCACTGGAAAACAGTTAAGATTGATGTTCTCTTGCGCCCGCAATCGGCTGATATTGCACAAGGAGTCGATAACGCAGTAGATCGCCGAGGCGAAGAAGGAGCAGGCGATCAAGGTATTATGTTCGGATATGCTTGTCGCGAAACCCCAGATCTCATGCCTGCACCAATTTATTATGCACATAAGATCTTAAAATTACTCGCTGCGGCCCGTCATCAGAAAGAAGGAGAAACTAAAAAACTGGGACCAGATGCCAAAAGCCAAATCACAATACGGTATAAAAATGGGAAACCCGCAGAGGTCACATCGATTGTTCTTTCAACACAGCATTTAGATGAAAATTGGGATTCAAATAAAGTACGTACAGTGGTTGAACCCTATATTCGTCAAGCTTTACAGGATATTCCTATTTCTGATCAATGCAGCTGGTATATTAATCCAACAGGAAAATTTGTCGTCGGTGGTCCCAAAAGCGATGCAGGATTAACCGGCCGCAAAATCATTGTTGATACTTATGGTGGAGCAGCTCCCCACGGCGGCGGGGCTTTTTCGGGAAAAGACACCACAAAAGTTGATCGTTCGGCGGCTTATGCTGCACGATATTTGGCCAAAAATATCGTCGCAGCCGGTTTAGCAGAACGGTGCACTATCCAACTTTCTTACGCGATTGGCATCGCACAGCCAGTTTCCATTTACCTTAATTTTCACGGAACAGGAAAAGTGAGCGAAGATGTTCTCGAAGAAGCAATTCGCAAAATAATGGACCTTTCACCAACAGGCATTCGTAGACACCTTGACCTCAATAAACCTATTTACACTAAAACGTCTGCTTATGGCCATTTCGGCCGCAAACCAGAACGCGATGGCTCATTTTCATGGGAAAAAACTGATCTCATTAAAACTCTTAAAACAATAGTTAAAATACCATGATTGTACATCAAGGACGTATAAGTGAGGCCTTTTTTGGTCGCCGGCGTGGAAAACAGTTACGTGATAATCAACTTGCGCGTATGCAAACTCTTCTTCCGATTCTCAACATTGATTTAAACAAACCTGCACCCACAGATCTAACATCTTTATTTTCCAGTGAAGTAAAAGAAATCCGACTCGAAATCGGCTTTGGTGGAGGCGAGCACTTACTTCACGAGATGGAATGTTTCCCGCAAACAGGATTTATTGGTATCGAACCCTTCACCAATGGCATGGCGAAATTATTAGCGTATATCGAACAGAGTAAAAAGCATCAAAATTATTTACGCCTTTATGATGATGACGCCACGCATCTTCTTGATTGGCTACCTGACGCATCACTCGATGGAATAGATTTACTCTATCCTGATCCATGGCCTAAAAAAAAGCATTGGAAACGGCGCTTTATTAACGTAAAAAACCTCGATCGGTTTTCAAGAGTTCTTAAAATAGGTAAAAAATTGCGCTTTGTCAGCGATATAGACACTTACGTGAACTGGACGCTATACCATTGTGCATACCACGACAGCTTTGAATGGCAAGCAGAAAATCCTGAAGATTGGAAGATCCCTTATCCACTGTGGCCAGGCACCCGCTATGAAGCAAAAGCTTTGCGCGAAGGCAGGACTCCTGCTTATCTCACTTTTATTAAGAAATAAGTAGCGAGATGCTTTCATCACAAACAGCTTGAAAAATTTTGAATCCGAGAGTATAAAGAGCCGAATTCTTGATCTTGTGATAGGGAGAGTGGGCCGTGTTGGACCCGCTCTTTTTTAATGTCGTGGGAATGATAAGAACAATTTGGATGAACGTATGGATGAAACTGAAAGAACGAGCGATATTAACGAAGTGCGTCTATTTGAAGAAG
This sequence comes from Bartonella australis AUST/NH1, assembly GCF_000341355.1. Taxonomy (NCBI): domain Bacteria; kingdom Pseudomonadati; phylum Pseudomonadota; class Alphaproteobacteria; order Hyphomicrobiales; family Bartonellaceae; genus Bartonella; species Bartonella australis. Next base: position 171,494 of record NC_020300.1, on the reverse strand, counting down.
ATGGTGCTGAGGCGCGTATTGCTAACCTCATCATACCGTTGCTTAAGCCTTTGGGCTTTCGTTTAGTTCGCGTGAGACTTCTCAGCTTAAATGGCTTGACGCTTCAAATTATGGCTGAACGTGTTGACGGCACGATGACAATAGAAGATTGTGAAACCGTTAGTCGAACTATTTCGCCTCTTCTTGATGTGCAAAATGTCATTGAACATAAATATCACTTAGAAATCTCATCCCCCGGAATTAATCGTCCGTTGGTGAGAAAATCTGATTTCTTTCGTTGGCGAGGACATGTCGTAAAAATTGAAACCAAAGTAATAATTGATGGGCATAAAAAATTCCGTGGTATACTCGAAGATACTACGCAAAATGGCCTCACCTTAAGTATAGATGAGGCCGCTTATGGAGGAGTATCGCATGTTTCTATCCCCTTTTCTGATGTTATAAATGCGCATTTAGTTCTTACAGACGAGCTTATTCGCGACGCATTTAAGAAAAATAAAGATTTACATTAACAGTTGACCTCCAAAAATAATCTCAGTGTTTCAAAACTAGGGGCAAACTGTAAAAATTAACACCGGCGGTACTCACGTCCCTCGCGTAGTATAAACAAGGAGAAAATTGATGGTCACAAGCGCTAATAAGCTCGAACTTTTGCAAATCGCAGACGCTGTTGCGCGCGAAAAGTCGATCGACCGCGAAATCGTTATTTCTGCAATGGCCGATGCTATTCAGAAAGCAGCTCGTTCTCGTTATGGTCAAGAAACTAATATCCGCGCTGAAATCAACTCCAAAACGGGTGAGATTAAATTACAACGTCTACTTAAAGTTGTCGACGTCGTCGAGGATTATACAACCGAAATCGCTTTACCCGACGCATTAAAATATCAAGCAGATATAAAAACCGGCGATTTTCTTTCTGATCTTTTACCTCCTATGGATTTTGGACGCATCGCAGCGCAGTCCGCAAAACAAGTTATTGTGCAAAAAGTACGCGACGCAGAACGTGATCGCCAATATGAAGAGTTCAAAGATAAAATTGGTGAAATCATCTCTGGTGTAGTTAAACGTGTAGAATATGGCAACATTATCGTTGATCTAGGACGCGGAGAAGCTATTGTACGACGTGATGAATTAATCCCACGCGAATCTTTCCGCTATGGAGATCGTATTCGGGCCTTTGTCAACGATGTACGCCGCGAATTGCGAGGTCCGCAAATTTTTCTTTCACGCACACACCCTCAATTCATGGCCAAACTGTTTACTATGGAAGTGCCAGAGATTTACGACGGTATTATAGAAATTAAATCTGTAGCCCGTGACCCAGGTTCACGTGCTAAGATCGCTGTTGTCTCACGCGATGGCTCAATTGACCCCGTTGGAGCGTGCGTTGGAATGAGAGGGAGCCGTGTTCAGGCCGTCGTAGCAGAATTACAAGGCGAAAAAATCGATATTATTCCTTGGTCACCTGACGCCGCAACATTTATCGTCAATGCGTTACAGCCCGCTGAAGTTTCGAAAGTTGTGCTCGATGAAGATGCAGAACGTATTGAGGTTGTCGTCCCCGACGATCAGCTTAGCCTCGCTATCGGCCGGCGTGGGCAAAATGTTCGTTTGGCTTCGCAATTAACGGGGTGGAACATTGATATCCTAACTGAACAAGAAGAATCCGAAAATCGTCAAAAAGAATTTACTGAACGTAGTAAACTTTTTATGGAATCATTAGATGTTGACGAAATGATTGGGCAAGTTATGGCATCGGAAGGTTTCGCCTCAATTGAAGAAGTTGCCTACGTTGATCTTGGAGAAATTGCTTCCATCGATGGTTTTGATCATGAAACTGCCGCGGAGATCCAAAGCCGCGCGCGTGAATATTTACAACGCAAAGAAAAAGAGCTGGACGAACAATGTAAAGAGTTGGGCGTTGCTGACGAATTACGAAAGCTTCCTGGTATGACAAGCGCTATGTTAGTCGCTATTGGTAAAGATGGCGTCAAAACAATGGAAGACTTTGCGGGATACGCGGTTGATGATTTAGCCGGCTGGCGAGAGCGTAAAGAAGGTCAAATACAGAATTTTTCTGGCATTTTAACCCCGTTTGATGTTACACGCGCCGATGCAGAAGCTATGATTTTAGCGGCACGTGTTCAAGCAGGTTGGATAGACCAATCTGATATTGTCACTGAAGATTCTTCAGAAAACAAAAAAACAGATAACTTGGACGCGGAGCACACTTTAAATGAATGAGAGGACCTGCATTATAACAAAAAAAAGTGCTCCAACAGCGAGGTTGATCCGTTTCGTCGTCGGTCCGAATAATCAAATTATTCCAGATCTTAAAGGCAATTTGCCTGGTCGTGGTGTCTGGGTCTCTGCTCACCGCACAACTATTGAAGAGGCAATCAAACGCAGGGCTTTTAGCAAAAATTTAAAGGAAGATGTTGAAGCTGTTCCAGACCTAGCCGATATAGTAGATAAACTTTTGCTAAAAGCCACCCTTGGTAGTCTTTCTATGGCGCGAAAAGCGGGCGCTGTCGTTACGGGCTCAACCAAAATCGATGCGGCTATTCGCTCTGGCCAGGTCATTCTTGTCCTCCATGCAAAAGAAGCTGCTGAGAATGGAAAACGGAAAATTTCGCAGGCTATCTGTGCAATACAGCAGCAAAAAAATCAGAATGTGGAAACCATATCTTTATTGACAAGTGATGAAATGAGTATGGCTTTTGGTACTAATCCTGTGATACATGCAGCCTTACTGAATATGAAGGCTGCGGACGGATTTCTCACGACGATGCACAAACTAATCGCCTATCGTGGTGATAAGTGTGATAAATCTGGTGAGATAACGGCAAAAGTCGCGAAGGAAATACAATGAGTGAAAGTGATAACGACAAAATAACAGTCAAGAGGACTCTGACCTTGAAGCGGTCGGGACTGGAAACCGGTACAGTCAAACAAAATTTTAGTCATGGCCGTACAAAAGCTGTGGTTGTCGAAACTAAACGGCGCAAAATCGCGCGCCCTGATGACAAAATTGAGGTGCCACAGCCTACTATTACTAAGCCGCATGTAGCTCCGCGCCCTAAACAACGATTTGAAGAAGCAGCGCCTGATAAACCGGTTCCTCAAAGCAATCTTTCATCCGCTGAAATGGAGGCGAGATTTCGTGCTTTAGAAGAAGCGCATATCCAAGAAAAGATCATGCGCGAGCGAGCCGAAGAACAAGAAAAACGGGCCAAAAAATTTGAAGAAAACTCACGTCTGCAGGCTATCCAAGAAGTAGAAATGCAGCAAGAAAATGAAAATATCCCACAAACCCCGACCCCACCCCTTTCCTCTTCAGCTTCTGTGAAAGAACTTGCAGAATCGGCGGAAATTGCTCTCCCCTTGAAAAATGCGGCCTCAGTTGAAAAACGTACCGCGGATGAAAATAAAGATGAAGACAAACATAATCGACGCACTAATCTCGCTAAATCGGAAGTACGCGCTCCCAAAATTATAAAAGGTGCTGACGAACGACGTCGTGGAAAACTTACCCTCAATAGCGCATTAGATGAAGAAGGCAACGCGCGCGGCCGCTCGATGGCTGCAATGCGCCGTAGACAAGAAAAATTTAAACGCGCACAAAACCAAGAACCCCGGGAAAAAATTTCTCGTGAGGTTATTCTTCCAGAAACTATCACTATCCAAGAACTTGCGCAACGTATGGCTGAACGCTCTGTTGACGTCATTAAATTTTTAATGAAGCAGGGACAGATGATGAAGCCGGGTGATGTTATTGATGCAGATATTGCTGAACTCATCGCCGCTGAATTTGGCCATACAGTGAAGCGTGTATCGGAGTCTGACGTAGAAGAAGGCATTTTCAATGTAGGAGATAATCCCCAAAAAATGCGAAAACGTCCGCCAGTCGTGACAATTATGGGCCACGTTGACCATGGGAAAACCTCTCTTCTTGATGCTATCCGCGAAGCTAATGTCGTCTCTGGCGAAGCAGGTGGTATTACACAGCATATAGGCGCTTATCAAGTTGAACAAAATAATCAAAAAATCACCTTTATCGATACGCCAGGACATGCTGCTTTCACAGCAATGCGTGCCCGTGGCGCCCGCGTTACTGATATTGCTGTTTTAGTCGTAGCCGCTGATGATAGCGTCATGCCCCAAACAGTTGAATCAATTAATCATGCAAAAGCTGCTGGCGTGCCTATCATCGTTGCTATTAACAAAATTGATAAACCAGCTTCTGACGCGCAAAAAGTACGTACAGAGCTACTACAACATGAAGTTATTGTCGAATCTATGGGCGGTGAAACTCTGGAAGTGGAGGTTTCTGCCAAAACTAACCAAAATCTTGATAAACTTTTGGAAGCTATTCTCCTTCAAGCTGAAATTCTCGACCTCAAAGCAGATCCGGAACGCACAGCAGAAGGTATTGTTATTGAAGCCAAACTTGATCGAGGACGCGGTCCTGTTGCGACTGTTCTCGTTCAAAAAGGCACATTACGCTCTTCCGATATCATCGTTGCAGGCAATGAATGGGGGCGGATTCGTACTTTGATTAATGATCATGGTCATCATATAAAGGAAGCTGAACCTTCTACACCAATAGAAATTTTAGGTATGCAAGGAACACCACAGGCCGGTGACCGCTTTGCGGTTGTAATTAACGAAGCGAAAGCACGCGGGATTGCCCAATATCGTCAACGATTAGCACGTGATAAAGCTGTAGCTCGGCAAACCAGTTCTCGTAGTTCTCTTGAACAAATGATGACGAAATTAAAAACCACCGGCATAAAAGAATTTCCGCTTATTATTAAAGGAGATGTCCAAGGGTCGATTGAAGCAATTGCTTCGGCATTAGAAAAATTAGGGAACGAGGAAGTGCGTGCACGTATCGTGCATTCCGGTGCGGGGGGCATTACTGAGAGTGATATTTCTCTCGCTGAAGCTTCTAATTCTGTTGTTATCGGCTTTAATGTGCGAGCTAATAAACAAGCACGTGATTCAGCCAAAACGCAAGGAATTGAAATCCGCTACTACAACATCATCTATGATCTTGTCGATGATATAAAAGCAACTATGTCGGGATTGCTTTCGCCAGAACAGCGCGAAACCTTCATTGGGAACGCTGAAATTCTCGAAGTGTTCAGCATTACAAAAATAGGGAAAGTTGCTGGTTGCAGAGTTACAGAAGGAAAAATAGAGCGGGGAATCGGTGTGCGTCTTATTCGCGACAACATTGTTATTCACGAAGGAAAACTTAAGACTTTGAAACGATTTAAAGACGAAGTTAGTGAAGTGCACGCCGGTCAGGAATGTGGGATGGCATTTGAAAATTACGAAGATATACGTGCAGGCGACATCATTGAAGCCTTCCGAATCGAGCATATTAATCGTACATTGTAAAAATAACCCAACTGCCCTCCTTTTTATTAAATGAAGGGGATTTTTAAGTTTCACGCGGAGTGCCTCTATCCTTTTTCGTTTTTGAGACGATAAAGGAAGCGGCTATCGCGAAAAAGGTAACGGTTTTGATGAAGAATGCAAGCCTGTCACAACGACAACTAAGAGTGGGAGAACAGGTTCGCCACGCTTTAGCTCATATATTTCAGCGAGGTATTTTATTTGACGATGTCTTAAAAGATGTCGTTATTTCTGTCTCCGAAGTACGTATGTCACCGGATCTAAAAATCGCCACCTGCTTTATTTCTCCTCTCAACACTGTTGTTGATGCTCCCGAAGCCGATATCATCAGCGTCTTAAATAAACATAGCCGTTTTATTCGTAGAGAAATTAGCCGCCCGTTACGGCAAATGAAGTACATGCCTGAGCTGCGTTTTCGACTTGATAACAGTTTTGACAATTTTGCAAAAATTGATGCTTTGCTCCGGTCGCCTGAGGTGGCACGCGATCTTCGCAAAAATGATGAGGCTGAGGATTATAAAACATGACACGGGAACGTAAAAAAAAAGGCCGCCCTGTCTCTGGATGGGTTATCTTTGACAAACCAAAAGGGATGAGATCAACAGAAGCTGTTTCGCAAATCAAACGGCTCTTTGAAGCGCGAAAAGCGGGACACGCTGGTACGCTTGATCCCTTAGCTTCTGGTATGTTACCTATTGCATTAGGTGAGGCAACTAAAACTGTCCCCTATGTTATGGAAGGCGCCAAAACTTATTATTTTCGTGTAGCTTGGGGAGAGGAACGTTCCACAGACGATCTAGAAGGTGAAATTACTAAAATATCCCCCAAACGCCCTACACAAGAAGATATCCTATCCCTTTTACCTAAATATATAGGTGTTATTTTTCAAACACCACCGCAATTTTCAGCGATCAAAATTGCTGGTAACCGCGCTTATGACCTGGCACGTGAAGGTAAGACTGTTGAAATTTTGCCCCGCCAAGTAAAAATTGATACCTTCAAACTCGTCGAAACTACTGTTCAGGGACATTCTATCTTTGAAATAACGTGCAGGAAAGGAACTTATGTGCGCTCCTTAGCGCGTGATATGGGCCGTGATCTTGGTTGTTACGGATATATTGCTGATCTGCGCCGTACCGCAGTAGCGCCTTTTAATGCAGATGACCTTATTACGTGGAACAAACTAGAAGAAGAAGCACGCTATGAGGGCGGAACAGATAAAAATCAGGAGCTTTCCAAGAAAGATTTTTCTGCGCTTGACAGATTACTAATTGAGACCGAAAGCGCGTTAAATTGCCTATCACATTATGCACTTAACGAAGTTCAAGCCCAGTATGTTAAAACAGGCAATCCAATATCCTTATATAATCAAAATACACTCATTGATGTAAATGATGTTTATGTGACCTACAAAGGCCAGCTTCTCGCTATAGGTGCCCTTGATGAGAATCAATTCAGACCAAAACGAATCTTCACACTTTAGCGGTATGAAAAAAACCCCTTTCTACAGTAAAGCTGCATTTATAGCGTCGTATCTGATCTTTTGCCATCAAAGTCATTGATCAATAGAAGGCTTCAAATGCATTTCTTTGGCGTGCGGTACCGTCTGCCGCTCAATCATGCGGCGCACTTTTATGCCATTAGGTGCACAATTCAACCGCTTAAGGTGCTTATTAACCTCCGCATCTGCCTGTATGCGACGATAATTATGACGTAAATAATCCACCCATGTTGGCATATGATAAGCTTCTGTCCAATGCTCTGGTCTTTCAAGATCACGTAAAAGGACCCATTGACGAGCGCCATCACGCAAACGAATATGGCGGCGACGCGTCATAACTTCAAGAAATTCCTCAAGATCATTTTCACTGATTTGATAAGTAACCATAATCATGATTGGGCCGCTACGCGCTTTTAAATCGAGTAAAAGCTCTGGCTCTCTAAAATGATCAAGCGGCTCTAGATTTATCCGAGGAATTTCTTGAATTTTAAATTTTAGTCCTGCAATAGCGCCCAAAATTAAGAATATTGCGCAGACACTCAAAGCGACTACTGGAGAATAATTATCGGCAACAATTCCCCAGATTGCGCTTCCAACCGCCATACCGCCATAAGACGCTGTTTGATAAAGTGCCAACGCGCGCGCAACGACCCACCGTGGAGTGGAGAGTTGTACTGATGTATTAAATAGTGATAACGCTAAAACCCAGCATAACCCAGCGGGAAATAAAACAAGGTGACTCACAATTAATGAACGACTTGTCGCCAAAAAAAAGCAAGAAAAAGCGACTCCGATAAATGCACTTGCGATGATTGTCTCTGGACTCAAATGACGCCTTATAAACGAATTAACAACGCCAGCTGTAATTGCTCCTACGCCGAAACACCCAAGTAACGTACCGTAAAGAAGCGCATTTCCCCCAAGGATTCCACGCACTACAATCGGTAATAACGCAAAAATTGAAATAGCCCCAGCGCCAAATAAGAACGCCCTTGTCATAATATTTAAGAGATTAGGCGACATAGAGACATAGCGTATACCATCCGACACAGCTCCCAAAAGCCTCTCTCGCGGCAGCGTATTGCTCACATAATCTGGCTTCCATAGAAATAAAGTAACAATTAAGGGAATATAACTCATAGCATTGAATAAAAACGCTGCGGTACCACCTAAAGTCGCGACAATCATTCCTCCGATGGCGGGGCCTATACTGCGCATTAAATTAAAACCAACACTATTCAAACTAACAGCAGAAGGAATATCTTCTCTGCCTACAATATCTCCTATCGTCGCCTGCCAAGGGGGATTATAAAAAGCACCCCCGCATCCAATCAAAAACGTAAAGCACAATAAAAGCCAAGGCGTTATCAGACCCATCAAGGACAAAATAGTCAGATTAATTGCCACAATCATCATCATAATCTGCGCGGAAAGCATAATCTGGCGTCGATTAAAATTATCGGCTAACGCCCCTGCCATCAAAGAAAAAATAACGAGCGGTAATGTTATAGAACTTTGGACAAGCCCTACCATAGAATGCGAAGAACTGATCGACGTCATTAGCCACCCCGCTCCCACAACTTGGACGAGCCCTCCTAAATTAAATACAAGGGTAGCAGACCACAAATTTCGGAACGTTTTATTCTGAAAAAGACCTAATATCGAATTTTTTGGCATTTTTTGTCTCCAACCCCGGCAACTCATTTTCTTTTTTACCATAAACACACTCTGTAAAGCTGCAAGCTCCCAGTCAAATAGAATATCTATTTTTACAAAACTTTTTCATAAATAAGCTAAAATGGTATTTCTGAAGCAATATCACCCACCAAATAAAGCTTGCAAGAAGTTCTCAAGGGCTAGCATTTTTACTTTCTTTCTTGTATAAACGCATAAGCGAGAGGGCGTTTTCGCTCTTCTCGTTGTCTCGCGGACCCCTGCTGAACGACATCTCGGCTGTGGGCGTCTGGGGTTTCCTCGTTTTTTGAAAGGATGACACGATGTCGATTACGGCTGAACGTAAACAAGCTATTATCGCAGAATACGCAACGAAAACCGGTGACACAGGATCACCCGAGGTGCAAGTTGCTGTTCTGTCTGAACGCATTTCCAATTTGACCGACCACTTTAAATCTCACAAAAAGGATAATCACTCCCGCCGAGGCCTTTTAAAGATGGTCTCTCAGCGCCGCCGCCTTCTCGATTATCTTAAAAGAATCGACCAAGACCGCTACCAAACGCTTATTAAAAAATTAGGCCTGCGTCGATAAAAGGAAAGTGGTTGGGCATTTTTTTACAAAAAAGTCCACCTGCGTGCTTCGGTTTGTTGCTTTCGGTCAAAGGTTGGTGAAAAGTAGTCATAAGGCAGGTTTGCCAGTTGCTTCGCGTCTGCGTTGCGGTTTACTTCTCTCTCCGCGCAAAAGCAAAAGCGTCTTGCTGTCTTGCCTTGAGCTGAAACGCAACACTCAAAACCAAAATGTGAACACTGGCCATTAAGGATAAAAAATGTTTAAAACCCATAAGGTAGAAATTGAATGGGCCGGTCGGCCACTTACCATCGAAACGGGGAAAATTGCACGTCAAGCTGATGGTGCAGTCATCGCTACTTACGGCGAAACCGTTGTTTTAGCGACTGTTGTTTCAGCAAAAAGTGCGAAACCAGATCAGGACTTTTTTCCGCTTACTGTCAATTATCAAGAAAAAGCCTATGCCGTCGGTAAAATACCTGGCGGTTATTTTAAACGTGAAGGGCGCCCAAACGAGAATGAAACATTAATTTCGCGTTTGATTGATCGCCCAATCCGTCCCCTCTTTGTTGATGGATACAAAAATGACACTCAGATAATCGTTTCTGTTATACAACACGATTTAGAAAATAATCCCGATATTCTAGCAATGATAGCGTCTTCCGCTGCATTAACCCTATCAGGTGTCCCTTTTATGGGCCCCATCGCGGGCGCTCGTGTCGGTTATTGTAACGGACAATATATCCTCAATCCTAACATCGATGAAATGCCCGAATCAAAACTCGATCTTGTCGTCGCTGGAACGGAAAGTGCTGTGCTAATGGTCGAATCAGAAGCGCAAGAACTGCCTGAAGACGTAATGCTAGGAGCAGTCATATTTGGCCAAAAAGGCTTTCAGCCCGTTCTCGACGCTATCATAAAACTTGCAGAAGTAGCCGCGAAAGAACCTCGCGATTTCACTCCTGAAGATCTATCTGATCTCGAAAAAACTATGCTTAAAATGGCAGAGCAGGATCTGCGCAAAGCTTACGCGATTACAGACAAACAAGAGCGGTATGCTGCAATCGATGCCATTAAAACAGAAATCATCAATGAATTCAGACCAAAAATGGAAGAAAATTGTGATTTTAGCGTAGATCAAATTGCAACCGTCTTCAAAAATTTGCAAGCGATGATTGTTCGACAAAATATTCTTGATACTGGAAAACGCATTGACGGACGCAATCTTTCAACCGTGCGTCCAATCAAATCAGAAGTTGGTATTTTTCCTCGTACACATGGATCAGCATTATTTACCCGCGGTGAAACACAAGCGCTTGTAGTAACAACTCTGGGGACGAGCGAAGACGAACAATATATAGATTCATTGACGGGTATGTATAAGGAAACATTCCTACTTCATTACAATTTTCCACCTTTTTCAGTAGGTGAAACGGGGCGTATTGGTTCCCCCGGCCGCCGTGAAATTGGTCACGGTAAATTAGCGTGGCGCGCTATTCATCCAATGCTGCCAACAAGAGAATCTTTCCCCTACACTATTCGTACCGTATCAGAAATTACAGAATCAAATGGATCTTCTTCTATGGCAACTGTTTGTGGGACTTCGCTTGCTTTGATGGATGCCGGCGTTCCGTTAGCACGTCCCATTGCCGGTATTGCGATGGGCTTAATTAAAGAAGGTGAACGTTTTGCTGTTTTATCCGATATTCTAGGCGATGAAGATCATCTTGGTGACATGGATTTTAAAGTAGCAGGCACAGAAAATGGTATCACTGCTTTGCAGATGGACATCAAAATTGACGGCATTACCGAAGAGATTATGAAAATAGCACTTGAACAAGCCAAAGATGGACGAATCCATATTCTTGGTGAAATGGCAAAAGCTTTAACGAGTGCACGTGGTGAACTCAGCGAATTTTCTCCACGTATTGAGGTCATGAACATCTCTGTAGATAAAATCCGTGATGTTATCGGCTCCGGTGGGAAGGTAATTCGAGAAATTGTTGAACAAACTGGCGCTAAAATTAATATTGAAGATGACGGGACGATTAAGATTGCTTCAACAGATGCTAAAATTATTGAAGCAGCAAAACGATGGATTCATTCGATTGTTGATGAACCTGAAGTCGGTGCCGTCTATCAGGGAACAGTTGTGAAAACCGCAGAATTTGGTGCATTTGTTAATTTTTTCGGCTCACGCGATGGGCTCGTTCATATTTCCCAACTTACATCAGAACGAGTAGCTAAAACAATCGATGTTGTTAAAGAGGGCGATAAGGTGTGGGTTAAATTAATAGGCTTTGATGAACGTGGCAAAATTCGCTTGTCGATGAAGGTTGTCGATCAGAAAACTGGACAAGAAATTGTCTGTGACGACTTGATAAAAACAGAAAAAGAAAGCGACACTGAGGAAAAAAAACAATCTGAAAATAAACGACGTCGTAAGAAAAAAGAAGATTAATCCTTTTTTTACGCAGGACAAAATGCCGTATAAACGTGGAAACGTGAGTATGGCATTTTTCTTTAAGAGAACCAAATGTCCCTGTTTTTGCTGTTCGAAAACTATGATCTCCCTCAGCCAAACCAAGGTGAATGTTGGTTAAGTTTTGGTTTAACCAAAATCCCTGACGAACGATGGGTACAAAATTTCGATTTTATAACCCCTTGGCGACAAGACTTTTTAAAATTTATTAACGCCAAATTCCGCTGTTACCCCCAAGTAAGAAAAAATTTCAGCTATGACGGCGCGCTTTTACAACTTGGCAAATACCGTGGTCTCAACCAAAATGCTTTTCTTGACCTGTTAGAACGCGTTAAGCCCGGCGGGTGGATTGTCGTCGGTGGGGATAAAACTGTCGGTGCAGCTTCAATGATGAAATGGATTCAAACGATTATTCCTGTCACCGATAAAATGTCTAAAAACCACCGCCTTATATTTTGGCTTCAAGTGCCACAACGGATAAATGAACAAAATATTTCGCGCTTTCGCTCACTGCCACTTAATTTTGGGAGTCAGTTTCAGACCACTTCCGGTATGTTTTCTCATGGTCGCATTGACCCAGGATCGGCCATGCTTGCTGCCCATATACCTGAAATTATTTTCGGAAAAACTGCTGATTTCGGTGCCGGTTGGGGCTTCCTTTCTTATGCTGCGCTTGAAAAAAGCAGAAACTTAACCGCAATAGATCTTTATGAAGCCGACTATAATTCTTTAGAAGCAGCCAAACGACATTTGAAACATATAAAAACCTCTCTTTCGATCGGTTTTTATTGGCATGATCTCATTAATGAACCTATTACGGATCTTTATGACACAATTATTTCAAATCCACCATTTCACACCCAACAAGCTGCAGATGTATCACTGGGAAAGCATTTTATCAGCAACGCCGCAAAATATCTGAAACCCCACGGCAGTCTGCTTCTCGTTGCTAACCGCCACCTTCCTTACGAAATATTGTTAAAAAAACTCTTCCGTACAGTTTTTATACACGAAGAAGCTCATGGTTTTAAAGTCATTGAAGCACGCCAGCAAATTAGATAAATAATAATCTCCTAAAGAATGAAACGTGAAAGGTCTATGTCAGAAGCAAGGTCACCTATAGATTGCCTGACATAAGCGGCGTCAACCTTAAACGAAGTCCCTGCTTTATCAGGTGCCGTAAAAGAGATATCGTCTAAGACGCGTTCCATAACTGTTTGTAAACGACGTGCCCCAATATTTTCAATTCTCGCATTTAAATCAACAGCAATATCTGCCAAAGCATCAATTGCATCATCAGTAATTTCTAAATGAACTTCTTCTGTTGCCATTAAAGCGATATACTGTTTAATCAGACTAGCTTCGGGTTCAGTAAGGATACGCCGTAAATCTTCCCGCGTTAAAGCATTCAATTCTACACGAATAGGTAAACGACCTTGAAGCTCTGGTAATAAATCAGATGGTTTAGCTACATGAAATGCGCCAGAGGCGATAAAAAGGATATGATCTGTCTTAATTTGCCCGTATTTAGTAGAAACTGTCGTTCCTTCAACCAAAGGTAACAGGTCTCGTTGAACTCCTTCGCGTGAAACAGCGGCACCTACTCCACCATCTCGCGTCGCAATTTTATCAATCTCATCAATGAAGACAATTCCGTCATTTTCCGCAACACGAAGCGCCTCTTGAATAATTTTATCCTGATCAAGAAGTTTTTCGGATTCATCATCAATTAATGGTTTAAAGGCGTCTTTTACTGTCGTTTTACGTATCTTCGTACGCGTACCCATTTTGCCAAAAATATCCGATAAATTCATAATACCCATTTGTGCACCAGGCATACCAGGGATATCAAAAGTTGGAGCATTATTATTGCTATGATCGGCCACTTCAATCTCGACCTCTTTGTCATCCAATTCGCCTTCGCGTAATCTCTTACGAAAACTATCACGGGTAGCGGGGCTTGCCGTCTTACCGACAAGAGCTTCTAAAACCCGCTCTTCGGCGTTAATATGAGCTTTCGCTTTCACCTCATCCCGTTTTTTTTCACGAACAAGAGAAATCGCTATTTCAACGAGATCACGAATAATTTGTTCAACATCACGACCGACATAGCCAACTTCGGTAAATTTAGTTGCTTCTACCTTAACGAAAGGCGCTCCGGCGAGTTTTGCTAATCGGCGTGCTATTTCCGTTTTCCCAACACCAGTCGGCCCTATCATCAAAATATTTTTAGGCATAACTTCTTCACGCATCTGCCCTTCAAGCTGCTGCCGACGCCACCGATTGCGCAGTGCAATAGCGACAGAACGTTTAGCATCTTTCTGGCCAATAATAAAACGATCAAGTTCAGAAACGGTTTCGCGAGGGGAAAATACAACACACATTTAAATAGCTTTCTCTAAAGAAGATAACTCAGCGTCCAATGTCTCAATCGTAAAATTGTCATTGGTGTAAACACAAATTTTAGCTGCAATGCTCATAGCCTTATATGCGATAGTTTCCGCATCCAAATCTGTATCAATGAGTGCACGTGCAGCCGACAGAGCAAAATTGCCCCCAGAACCAATTGCCATAACCCCATCTTCCGGCTCTAATACATCGCCAAGACCGGTTAAAGCCAAAGTCACCTTTTTATCAGCCACAAGCATCATCGCCTCAAGACGACGTAAATATCGATCAGTTCGCCAATCTTTTGCAAGCTCTACACATGCACGCATTAACTGATCAGGATATTGCTCAAGCTTCCTTTCTAGTCTTTCCAACAATGTAAAAGCATCCGCTGTAGCACCAGCAAAACCAGCAATGACTGCACCACCTTTTCCGAGACGGCGTACTTTACGTGCATTACCTTTCATAATCGTTTGTCCAAGTGAAACCTGCCCATCGCCGGCTATAACCACTTTATCACCCTTTCGTACAGTAATAATAGTAGTACCGTACATTCTATCGGGCTTATGCTCTGTCATAAAAAACTCCTTAATTATCGCTTCCCTTTGTCAAACATAAAATACCAACCGTCAACCTTTCTATTTAAGAATATACACTGCAAAACACAACGGCTGAACACAATTCAATTTTTTAACTGAGTGCAACTCAATTTTTTGGAATGAAAAAAATGATATTATTGTTGTCCTCTGAAATTATTGCTACATAACCTTCGCAAACTATTTACAATTCAAAGGAAAAACGATGAAAAGGGTGGCAATAGGAACATTAGGAGGAACGATTGCGACAGCTGCCGATAGTGATGGCCAAATGCAGCCTATTTTAACCGCTGAAATGCTCGTAAAAAATGTTCCTGGTTTAAAAAATATTGCTGATATTCAGGCTCAAACGTTAACACAATTGCCAAGCGCATCTTTATCTTTTGAAATTCTTTTTGAAACGATAGAATGGGCAGCAGCGCAAATCGAGGCAGGCGCAAGCGGTATTGTCATAACGCAAGGGACTGACACGCTGGAAGAAACAGCTTTTTTTCTTTCCCTTTACTGGGATAAAGCTGAACCACTCGTCGTGACCGGCGCCATGCGCACCCCGTCCGAAGCTGGCGCTGACGGACCAGCCAATCTTTTGGCAGCGACCCGTGTCGCAGCTTATCAGCAGAGCCGCAACAGAGGCGTCTTAGTTGTGATAAATGACACCATCCATTCACCTTACTGGGTGCAAAAAAGCCACACCTTCAATGTCGAAACATTCCAATCTGGCCTGGCCGGCACTTTGGGGACGATTTTGGAAGGAAAACCTATCTATTTCAATAACCGAAATTTCTGTCCTACAACTTTTTCGCTACCCAAAAATGACGATCA
This sequence comes from Bartonella australis AUST/NH1, assembly GCF_000341355.1. Lineage (NCBI taxonomy): Bacteria > Pseudomonadati > Pseudomonadota > Alphaproteobacteria > Hyphomicrobiales > Bartonellaceae > Bartonella > Bartonella australis. The sequence continues at coordinate 156,038 of NC_020300.1, read as the reverse complement.
CCACGTAGCGTTACTGTATTCCTCTCTGTCATCTGATACAAATTTGATAAAATTTTGCCTCGAAAGTGGATATTATTCAGGCATCGTCATTGCTGGATTTGGCGCGGGCCATTGCAGTTTTAAAGCAGCAGATATTGTGCGACAATATGCATCCAAAATACCAATCATTATTGCCAGCCGCTCTTATAATGGTCCAACAGCTCGTACAACTTACGGCTATAAAGGCTCAGAAATCGATCTAATTGCTGCTGGTGCTTTAATGTCTGGATATTTATCAGCAGCAAAATCACGTTTACTTTTGTGGACTTTTTTGGCACAAGGCCTGTCACGAGCGCAAATCAATACACATTGGAATGACTGGACTATAAGTTGAAAGAGCGTCAATGATTATCTTAAAGAAAAGAATATGCGAAACAAAACTTTTTTAATAATAAAACAGCAATCTTTTTCATCTGCCGTCATTGCTACCGCCTCCGACAAAATTCTTTTGAAGTAAAGTCGGTACAAATAATCGATATTATTATGCTAAAAATCAAACACAAATATGATTTGGCCGATTACGCCTCCGGACAATATTCTCCTTATAGCATCTTTACTGCTGAAGAATGGTCCGAGTTTCGTGCGGATACACCGCTTACTTTAACCTTTGATGAAGTTAAACGTCTAAGATCAATTGGTGATCCAATTAATCTTGAAGAGGTGCAGCGCATTTATCTCTCTTTATCGCGTCTCTTATCGTGCCACATTGAAGCAGTACAGGAGCTTTTTCAAAAACGCCGGCAATTTTTGCATCAAAAAAGAACAAAAAAAACTCCTTTCATCATTGGAATTTCAGGATCTGTTGCTGTAGGAAAATCAACCACTGCGCGCATTCTTCAAGAACTTCTGAAACGTTGGGCATCCAATCTTAAAGTTGATCTGATCACAACTGATGGTTTTCTCTATCCTAATGCTGTGTTGCAGAAAAAAAAACGCATGAATCGCAAAGGTTTTCCTGACTCCTACGATATTAAAAAATTGCTGCGATTTCTTTCTTCCATAAAAGCTGGTATCGGCAATGTCCGTGCGCCACTTTATTCGCATATGACCTATGATGTCTTGGAAAATCAGAATATTATCATTGACCGGCCCGATATTTTAATCGTTGAAGGTGTCAATGTACTTCAGGTTGGTAACTTCCCTAACGATAAAAAAATCGTGCCGTTTATTTCAGATTTTTTTGATTTTTCGATCTACGTAGATGCAGAAATAAAAATGATCCGGCATTGGTATATAGAACGTTTCAAACGTTTACGTAAAACAGCATTTCAAAATCCTGAATCCTATTTTCATCGTTACGCACTGTTGAGTGAAGAAGAAGCTTTAAAAATTGCCGAAGATCTCTGGTGCACAATTAATCTAAAAAATTTACAGGAAAATATACTACCAACACGACCGAGGGCTAATCTTATTTTACGGAAGGGAAGAAACCATTTTGTAGAATATGTAGCTCTCCGAAAATTATAAGGACCTAATAGGCATGCCCGAACAGCAGATTAACTTTACCTCAACACGTGCCGATAACAGCTTTCCTATCCTTTTAGTTTATTCAAAAGATATTGCTGATTTATCACTTGATGCGTCAACCACCGCTTGGATGAAAGTCCATGACTTTACCGGTAAAGCAGGGCAGATATTATTTGTTCCTCAAGAAACGGGACAATTAAAAAAAGTGTTATTCGGGCTGGGTAGTGGTGAAGAGCCTTTTATTACCGGCCTCCTCGCCAAAAACCTTCCAGCTGGCCATTGGCATTTCGAAGGAGCAGCTGTAAATGAAATAAACACCTATTTGGGATTGGCATTAGGAAGCTACCAATTTAATCAATATCGCCAAAATCCTGTTTTTAAATCATTATCGATTCACGTTCACGAAGAGATTGATCTAGGTGAGCTTAGACGGATTTATGAAACTGTCTTTTTTGTCCGCGATCTCATTAATATTCCGGCTAATGATATGAACCCTGATGCCCTCGAAAAAGTGGCGTGCCAACTGGGACAAACCTACAGCGCTCATATTAAAACTATTCGCGGAGATGAACTTTTGAAACAAAATTTCCCGATGATCCACGCTGTAGGACGTGCGAGTATCTCGGCACCGCGCCTCATTGAGCTACAATGGGGGCAAAAAGAGCACCCTAAAATAACATTGGTTGGCAAAGGTGTAACTTTCGATACCGGGGGATTAGATATTAAATCAGCGAATAATATGCTGACTATGAAAAAAGATATGGGTGGTGGTGCGCACGTTTTGGGGCTAGCTAAACTTATTATGGATGCCAAACTACCTTTCAGTCTACAAGTTTTGGTCCCAGCTGTTGAAAATGCAATTTCTGATAATGCATTCCGGCCAAGTGATATCCTCAAAAGTCGTAAAGGGTTCAATGTGGAAGTCGGCAATACAGACGCTGAAGGTCGGCTTATTCTTGCTGATGCACTGACCTACGGTGATGAACAAAGCCCGCAGTTTATGCTTTGCATGGCCACCTTAACGGGTGCTGCTCGCATAGCATTAGGTCCGGACCTTCCTGCATTTTATTGCGATGATTCGATATGGGCGCAAAAAATTTCTCAATCTGCTAACTCGGTTGCTGATCCCCTTTGGCAAATGCCACTTTGGAAGCCCTACAAAGAAAAATTATCATCGCCAATCGCAGATCTCAATAGCACAGCAAGCGACAATTCCGCCGGCTCTATAACCGCTGCTTTGTTTCTTAGCTCTTTCGTCGAAAAAGCCAAATATTTTGCCCATTTTGACCTCTATGGGTGGGTAGAAAAAGAAAAACCCGGCCATCCCGTAGGCGGAAACGCACAAACTCTCCGTGCCCTTTACGACTTTTTCAAAAATGAAGTCTAATACAAATAATACACAAAGACCTAAATTATATGCATTCAGGGGCAATTTTGTGCATGATTGCCTTCAAAAAGACAGATATTTTGCTCATTTTGATCTTTACGGATAGGTAAAAACAGATCATCCCGTAGGTAAAAATGCGCAAATTATCTTTAAAAACCAGGTCTAACGTAAATAGCACACAAAGATACAAAATTACGCACGTTCAGAAATGGTTTTCAGGTCGGCACTTTCAAAAAGAAGTCGCAGCGTAACGTTTTTCAAGAAAAAATGGAACGTTGTGGCGTAGCTGTTGTTGGCCTTTTTTAAGTGCAAAATATAAAGGACAAAAAATGGAAAACCAAAACCCACAGTTACATACATGCACAACTGACCTCAAAAATCAGAACTCTAAAAAAGAAACCACACCCCGCCCTTTTACCCAAGGGGAGATAAAACGCGTCGCCACCGCTGTTGCTGGTTTATTTAAGGATGAGAGCCCAACTAGCGAAAGGCAAACGGAATGCCTCTTGGGGGAAGAGCTTCTAATCTTAGAAGAAGGGGAAATTATGTCACGTGTCCAATTGCTTAAAGACGGCTATGTGGGGTATATTGATGCAAAGGTCCTTTGTGCGCCAACCATAAAGCAAACCCACATCGTTTCAGTGCCACGTACTTTTCAATATTCACAAGCTGACCTACGCAGTCCTATGGAAAGGGCCTTATCTATGGGCAGCAAAGTGAGTGTTGTTGATAAAGCTGAAACACGCGGCACAATGTATTCTATCCTTGAAAATGGGAGTGCAATTATTTCTCATCATCTCAGTCTCGTCGGAGATGTATTCGAAGATTATGTCGCAGTTGCACAAACATTTATTCACACACCCTATCTTTGGGGCGGAGTCAGTGGTTTTGGTGTTGATTGCTCAGGATTAGTGCAACTTTCAATGATGATGGCCGGCCAAATGGTTTTGCGTGATACGAGCGTGCAACAGAAAACCATAGGGAGGCTACTCACAGAAAGTGATAGCCTTCAACGAGGTGATTTGATCTTTTGGAAAGGCCACGTCGCTATTATGATCGATCACGAAAATATCATCCACGCGAATGGAGGTTCCATGGATGTTTCAGTTGAGCCTTTAGAAGAAGCAATCGCACGCATTGCTAAACACCACGAATATCCCGTAGCTAAACGCCGTCCAGATCAGAAACATGATGCAAACTCTCATAATTGAGAACAGCGTTCACAACCCATTCACGGAACGCGACGCCGACCGCATTGCGTTTGTCGCTGTGCTGACCGCCCTACTCGTATAAAGAAACGGGACTTTCGCTTCTAATTCTCTTTGTAGGAGCAAAAATGGTCCTCCCTTACCGCGCTGATTTATAAAAATTAGATATCGCCAGCTTTCCCTAAAATCCCGGGTCAATATATCCGTTCGCTAGATGATCTTGGACACAGCGCCACCGTGTTATAACGCACCACATTAATTAAGTTGATTGAAGGCGCACATACCCCCCCACCTTCTCAGGAAGTCAAAATTCCCTATTAAACCCGTAGTTAATCGCCTTTTATGAATATATCCAAGTCTTTGAAGCTTTGCATCATTTTTAAGTTATTATTTTACAATGAATTCTAAATTGTTTAGACCTCCTTAACAGAGATATGTTACAGCCTGAGATGCCGAAAAACTACCTTTCAAATCTTAAATTGAAAGCATATAAAAAGTGGAAAAATAGTTAAAAATGAAAAATTCTATTTGGTTTCGATTTTCCTTATTCTCGTCGTGTATATCGATAGCAACAGGGCTTTTGTTTTGTTCTCTCACTTCTTTGCATGCGCAACATGCCCAAATACTCAATCAAAATGTGGGACCAAGTGGTCTGCCTCTTCCACGGTTTGCTTCAATTAAACCTACTCGCGTTAATGTCCGCGTCGGACCAGGAAGCGATTATTCTGTCGTCTTTATCTACCAAAAAAAAGGCTTGCCTGTCGAAATCACTCAAGAATATGACCAATGGCGCAAAATTCGTGATGCCGAGGGCGATGAAGGGTGGGTTTATCAATCACTTTTGTCAGGAAAACGAACCGCAATTACTATTCCCTGGCAAAAAGATAAAATGAAAAGACTTATGCTACGCCGTACTCCCACAAATGAGTCCGCACTTATAGCGGAAGTAGAGCCTAACATCGTTGGCAATATCCGCCGATGCGACGGGCACTGGTGCGAATTGGATATTCAGAATGTCCGCGGCTGGATTCCCCAAACCCAATTATGGGGAATTTATCCCGATGAAAAAATTAAAGGCTGATGAACTTTAGCCCGGCTTATTTAGCTTTTTTCCTAAAATCAGGTTAGATTCTTCGGTCTTAACCGAATGATTAAATCAACGTGAGAAATTTCCATACCCTCCGGCGGTGTAGGCAAATTCTCAATGATGGGGGACCCTTCCAAATGATCAGGGATGTCAAGAATGCGATTTTCTTTTTCGATATAAAAATGATAATGATCAGATGTGTTCGTGTCAAACCAAGTTTTTGAGCCTTCTACGGCAATAATCCGCAATAAACCAGCTTCCGTAAATTGATGAAGGGTATTATAGACCGTCGCTAAAGACACAGGGACGCCTAATCTGATTGCTTCTTCATATAATTCCTCAGCAGCAATATGACGATCACCTTGAGAAAAAATCATATTAGCGAGCTCCATCCGCTGACGCGTCGGCCGCAGACCACTTTCACGCAAACGCTCCTCTAATTCAGATAAAGAATGATAATCCACAACTCTCTCACGGGCTGTTTTTCTTCATTAAACCCCAAATTGCCCGCGCCTACCGGCAAATTATAAAGCGCAGAACACTTACATTCAAGCTAAGGCCGGTATTCAGTGAACTGAAAAAGACACAAAACATGGACTTTTTATTCTGTTTCCAATAACCTTTCACATTAAGATACATAAAAAAGACTTTTTGTCATCCAAAATAAAATAAAATCGTTTCCCTCTCTTTAAAATTTGCTCTAAAAGTAGGTTAGTAGAAGGCGCAGAAAGTGAAAATGTACGCAAATAAATGGAGTAACAATGGCTGAACAAAAGTCCCGCTATACTTATGAAGAGCTTCTGAGCTGCGCTCGCGGCGAAATGTTTGGTAAAGGTAATGCACAATTGCCTACGCCGCCGATGTTGATGATTCATCGAATCACTCAAATTAATGAAAATGGCGGTGCATACAATAAGGGAATGGTCCGTGCGGAATTCGATATTACTCCGGACCTATGGTTTTTTAATTGCCACTTTATTGGAGATCCTGTGATGCCGGGGTGTCTCGGTTTAGATGGTATGTGGCAATTAACAGGTTTTTTTCTCGGTTGGTTGGGTGAGTTAGGAAGGGGACGCGCTATATCAACAGGTGAAGTAAAATTATCCGGTATGGTAACTCCACAAACCCGGTTACTCGAATACGGAATAGATTTTAAACGTATCCGGCGCGGAATTTTGGTTTTGGGAATAGCTGATGGATGGATGAAGGCAGACGGGGAAACTATCTATAAAGCGAGTGATTTACGCGTTGCTCTATTTAAAAAAGACTGAGCATTATTTCAATCAGAAGAGACGTCTCGTTGTTCTGTATGAATCATGGAGGTATAAATGCGTCGAGTTGTTGTAACCGGAATGGGAATTATCTCCGCGATTGGAAATGAACCTCAAGCCGTTTTAGCCAGTTTGCAAAACGCAAAATCAGGGGTTTCCTATTCGTCAGAGTATGCTAGACTAGGCTTCCGTAGCAGAGTGTATGCCAAGCCCAATGTCGATGTAGAAGGATTAATCGATCGACGGGCTCTGCGTTTTCACGGCCGTGGAACAGCATGGAATCATATTGCCATGAGTCAAGCAATTACTGATGCGGGTTTAGAACCGAGTGAAATATCAAATGAACATACCGGTATTATTATGGGCTCTGGGGGGCCCTCGACTCGTTCAATCGTTGAAGCAGCAGATACTACACGTCAACAAGGCCCAAAGCGGGTTGGCCCTTTTGTTGTGCCTAAAGCAATGAGTTCCACGGCTTCGGCAACTCTCGCTACTTTTTTTAAAATTAAGGGAGTGAATTATTCTATTTCTTCAGCCTGTGCCACATCTAATCATTGCATAGGGAACGCTTATGAAATGATACAATACGGTAAACAGAATCGTATGTTCGCAGGTGGCTGCGAAGACCTAGATTGGACATTATCCGTTTTATTTGATGCTATGGGGGCCATGTCCAGTAAATATAACGACACGCCAGCAGAAGCTTCACGTGCCTATGATGTTAACCGTGATGGATTTGTTATCGCTGGCGGGGCTGGTGTTTTGGTTCTTGAAGAACTAGAATTAGCCAAAGCGCGCGGAGCGAAGATCTATGGGGAAATTGTCGGGTACGGCGCTACGTCTGATGGATACGATATGGTCTCTCCATCTGGTGATGGGGCAGAACGGTGCATGCGTATGGCCCTCGCAAGGGTGAATGACAAAATTGATTATATCAATCCTCATGCAACGGCAACACCAGTTGGTGATCCCCCTGAAATAGAGGCAATTCGCCGTATCTTTGGATCAGGTGATCAATGTCCCCCCATCTCTGCTACGAAATCTCTGACAGGCCATTCCCTGGGCGCAGCAGGTGTTCAAGAAGCGATTTATACATTATTAATGATGAATCATAATTTCATCTGTGAAAGTGCTCATATTGAAGAGCTCGATCCAGCTTTCATTGACATGCCAATCGTCCGTGAACGCCGTGATCATCAAGAACTTAATACTGTATTATCAAACACTTTTGGTTTTGGTGGAACTAACGCAACACTTATTTTTCAACGCTACACATAAATGGAGCTTCTCGGTTGATTAAAATAGCATGGGTCTTACGGAGAATGATATGAAAAGTTTGATGGAGGGCAAACGTGGCCTTATTATGGGGGTCGCAAACGACCATTCGATTGCTTGGGGCATCGCATGTCAATTAGCGAAAGCGGGGGCTGAATTAGCGTTCACTTATCAAGGAAATGCTTTTGGAAAACGCGTTCAACCATTAGCAGAAAAGCTCGGTTGCAAATTATTATTCGAATGTGATGTTGAAAAAATTGAAAATGTCGATCACGTCTTTAAATGTCTTGAAAAAGAATGGGGGACGATCGATTTTGTTGTTCATGCCATTGGTTTTTCGGATAAAACGCAATTAAAAGGACGCTATGTTGATGTTACAACGCGCGAAAATTTTAATCGTACAATGGTCATTTCAGCCTATTCCTTTACTGAAATTGCTCAACGCGCAGTTAAGCTCATGCCTAACGGTGGTACACTCTTAACACTCACCTATGGGGCTTCGCAAAAAGTTGTGCCGAATTACAACGTTATGGGCGTCGCTAAAGCAGCTTTAGAAGCTATGGTACGTTATTTAGCTGCTGATTTTGGCCCTCAAAATATCCGTGTCAATGCAATTTCAGCTGGCCCCATTCGAACTCTAGCCGGTAATGGCATTGCGGCTGCACGCGCGATCTTCGCGTATCAACGCCGCAACTCACCATTGCGCCGTACTGTGAACATCAATGAAATTGGAAAATCCGCCCTTTATCTGCTCTCTGATTTGTCGTCAGGTGTCACCGGTGAGATTCATTATGTTGATTCAGGTTACAACATTACGTCTATGCCGATACTCGAAGAATTAAAACAAAGCGACGAAATTCAAGAGGAACAGTCATACAAAGTATAAAAAACGGCAAATTCTCCCATTTTAAGGACTTTTACAAATCTTAATAGGGGCTTTAAGCTTCCAAAATTCTGCTGAGAAGACGGTATCGTTTGCCGTCGGGGGGGGGAGTGGCGTTTTCATGCATCCAGAATTAAAGCGCGCGCTCCGTCATAAAACAGCAAATTTTATCACTGTCACCGCCCGAGCAGGCGCCCGCGCGCCCGGCGGCCGTTCAGTTAACGCCCACGTATCCGGGAGTTACTCCACTAAAATTCACGCGTCCGGCGACTTCTCTATTAGCATTTATGTATCCGAGCAACTATTCCGTCGGAGCCTTTGCGCTCGACGACTGCTCTTCTGGTATAGTCCTACTCACTTCTGACTCAATGATACGCCCCGACCCACCCATCATATTATAGTTCAAATGGGAAATAGCCCACCACGTGCCCCCAATAATGATAAAAACACATATAACCGTAAACCACAAAGAAATCAGATTCCATTTAGCATCTGGGCCAGAATTTAAGTGCAAAAAGAAAACAATCTGCACAGCAATCTGGATAAGTGCCATCCCAATGAGATAAATGACCTTTGTACTAATTGCCCAGCTTTCCATCATTCCATACATCACAGGAAGAAAAGAGCCTAAGGTAAAAAATACAGCCAAAATGAAGCCAATTAAATAAGGACCAGTACTTGGACCGTGTATTTCATTGTGAGTACTCATTACAGTGCCCCTAATAAATAAACCATAGTAAAAACGCCAACCCAAACAATATCAAGTAAATGCCAAAAAATTGAGAGGCACGCTAAGCGTGTCTTATTATACTGATCTAAACCACTGCGCCGCAAATGAAAAAACATCACAATCATCCAAAGCAACCCAACGCTTACATGAAGCCCGTGGGTGCCGACTAAAGCAAAAAATGCTGACCAATAGGCAGATAAAACTTCCCGCCCAAAAAGCTGTACACCTGTTTCAGGATCAATCCCAGCATAAGCACCGAAATCGTGATAATATACTTCGCTTAAAAGTTCACGGAATTCGTAAATCTCCATCCCTACAAAGCAAAATCCAAGCACAAAGGTGAGAGCCATCCATAAGCGTACGCCGGCTAAGTTATCCTTATAGGCTTGCACCATCGCAAATCCATAAGTAATTGACGACAGCAGTAAAATAGCCGTTTCAACTAAAACAAAATTTAAATTAATAAATTCATTACCAGCCTTTCCTGCACCATAAGATGCAGAAAATACCGCAAAACTCGAAAACAACGTTGAAAATAAGATTAAATCCGAAAGAATATAAATCCAAAATCCAAATATCATCACCGAACTATTGTCGTGATTGTGCTCGTCCGCATGCGCGTTATTCATTGTCGTCGCGCTCATGTTCTCGCTCCTTGTTCTCTAAGAACAGCCGTAAATGCATCTTCCGTTTTTTGCACCTCTTCCGCTGAAATATAATAACCATGATGATCGCCCACTAACGAATGACCAATAATCGTTGCAGCGAATCCGACTAACCCAATCGCAGCGAGCCACCAAATATGCCATACAAGTGCAAAACCAACAATTAATGAGAAAAAACCTGCAATAACGCCCGCCGACGTATTTGACGGCATATGAATTTTTGTAAACCCACTTATTGGGCGCTGATAACCCCTCTTCTTCATATCCCAATAAGCATCTTCGGTCTGCACCTCTGGAATAATCGCAAAATTATAAGAAGGAGGTGGTGAAGAAGTAGACCATTCAAGGGTACGCGCATCACCCCAAGGATCATTCGACGTTATCGGCAAGCGCCCTTTATGTTTAATACCATACCAAACTGCCAAAACGATTTGTAACACAAAGCAAAGAATACCAAGGAGAATAATACAAGCCCCTGCCGCGGCAATAATAAACATCGGCTGCCAACTAGGCTCGATATAATGCTGAAGGCGACGCGTAGCCCCCATCAAGCCAAGCGTATAAACTGGGAAGAACGCGAGATAGAAACCGATAAACCAGCACCAGAAAGACGCGATACCCAGTACACGATTCGGCTTAACACCAAAAGCTTTCGGAAACCAAAAAGCGAGCCCCGCCAAATAAGAAAAGATAACGCCACCGATAATCGTGTGGTGAAAATGGGCTACCAAAAATAGAGAATTATGGAATTGCCAATCGGCCGGCACAATCGACATTAAAACGCCCGTCAATCCACCCCCAACAAATGTAAACAACATCCCCATACACCAGAGCATAGGAGGCTCAAAGCGAATCCGCCCTTTATACATAGTTAACAACCAATTAAAGACTTTAACACCCGTTGGAACCGCGATGATCATCGTCGCAACACTAAAAAAGGTGTTCACAGCTTCACCGCCGCCCATTGTAAAGAAATGGTGCCCCCAAACAAGGAGAGAAAGAACTAAAATAACTAGAATCGCCCATACCATTGAACTATAACCAAAGAGGCGTTTTGAAGAAAAAGTCGGCACAATTTCAGAAACAATCCCGAAAGCAGGAATGACCAAAACATAAACCTCAGGGTGACCAAAAATCCAAACATAATTGATCCACACCATAGGATTCCCGCCAGCAGTGTTGGTGAAAAAATTCATGCCTAAATAACGATCACCTGCTAATAACGCAAACGCCACAGCCAAAACGGGATAAATAATCAAAATAAGAATATTGGTAACGAAAGCGGCCCAGCAAAAAACAGGCATCCTCATCATCGTCATCCCTGGAGCACGCATTTTAATAATAGTCGCTATAAAATTGATTGCCCCCATCGTTGTTGCGATACCAGAAAGCTGGAGCGACCACAGATAATAATCCACCCCTGTATCTGGACTGCCTTGCAACTCTGAAAAAGGCGGATACATTAACCAACCACCACGGCCAAAATTGCCAATGCCCAGCGATATATTAATTAACACCGCTCCTGCAGCTGTGATCCAAAATCCTAGATTATTTGCGAATGGAAAAGCAACATCGCGAGCACCAATCTGAAGTGGCACAAGATAATTGAAAAGGCCAAATAAAATCGGCGTGGCCATAAAGAAAATCATAATGACGCCGTGAGCCGAAAAAATCTGGTCAAAATGCTCAGGTGGCAAATAACCCGCTGTTTCATCTCCAAGCGCCAGAGCTTGATGTGTCCGCATCATAATCGCGTCAGCAAAACCACGAACAAGCATGATAATGCCGAGGATGATGTACATAATACCGATACGTTTATGATCAACTGTCGTAACCCAATTGCGCCAAAGAACTCCCCACCAGCCTAGCACCGTTAAAGCAATAATCGCGACTAAAGCACCCGAAACAATCGCGATACACGTATAAAGAACGATTGGCTCATGTGTAAGTGCATGAAAAGCACCTGCTGTAGGATCTGTGAGTCTTCCAAACATTTCTCAACCTATATCAAATAATATCTTACGTTTACAAAAAACCTTTTTATTTTAAAGGATTCTTTCTCGGTTAGCGCTCCCTAAATAACACTAGGATCAAAAACAGAACAAAGCGTACCCCAAAGCGTCTGAGCAGCAGCACGCTTCATTAAATCTTCATTACACACTGTGTTTTCATCGATACACCTATTAACAATTCGGTAATAAAGCCGCTTTTCGACAGGCGCGAAATAACGTACTTCAGCATCTTTATTTTTTGCGGCGACATCGCCCATACGGGGAGGATTAGAGAGCTGACGATACGATGCGCGATCAAGTTTTTGGCCATTTACTCGAGCCTTAGCAATCCAATTATCAAAATCTTTCAAAGACACAGAATGCCATTGAAAATGCATATTTGCGAAACCATCACCGCTATAATTCGCTGAGCTTCCACTAAATATTCCTTGCTTATCAGCCATTAAATGTAATTTAGCATTCATCTGCGGCATAGCGTAAAGAACCGTACCAAGCTTCGGCACCCAGAATGCATTAAGGGAACTTTCCGATGTTAATTGTAACAATACTTGGCGACCTTCTGGCGCATAAATTTCATTAACCGATGCAATACCATATTCGGGATAGATGAATAACCACTTCCAGTCCAGAGCAACAGCGTCTATTTGTAACGGCTTTTCCTCTCCGATAATATCCGCTGGAAGTGAATTCGAAGGCTCAAGCTTATAGGTATAATGAGCCGTAAATAAACCCAAAATTATCACGATAAAAATTGGAATGCCCCACATAAAGGCTTCGATTTTATTTGAATGCCCCCAATCAGGTAAATAGTCCTCTGTCGCCTTTGATGCACGATATTTGATGGCAAAAAAAACCACTGCAATCATTACTGGGATAACAACGCAAAGCATAACGAAAACGCATATAACGATTAAGACAAGCTGCTGGCGCGCAACGTACCCTGCTGGCTGGAGTACATCAATTTTACAGCCAGATAAAAGCAACGCCGTCCCTGAAACCACGAGCATCTTTATTTGTTGAACAACGCTTTTCATTCCTACTTGCCCCCATTACATTCACCGGCACTCTCTATAAATACCATGACAGCTTCTCGCAGATACGTCTTACTTATTTGAAAAAAATTATCAAGCAAATTCAAATACTCGTATTAATATCACCCGATTTTCTCTCCCTCCACCTCCTATTAATACTACTTAACCCACTTAGCGATATATTCAAGCGCAGAATCATACCCATCTCTCCCACACCCGGCAATAACTGAATCCACGTTCAAAAACATAAGAATAGTGATGAAAGACTTCACGTCGGTAAATATTCGATAAGCGAACCCCCTCTATCAATTCCGTAAATATCTTTAGTGCATCAAGAATTGCGACAGACGCGCGGCTATAAGTAGCCGGATTAATAATCAACCCGGCGCTCGCCTCAATCGCCGCCTATGCCCACTCTATCCATCGACCTTTACAATTACTTTGATAAAAGCGCAGCGTTACTTCGAGTTTTTCCGCACATTCTTTGTAAAATTTTTCCATATTTCCAATGCCATAAATTTCTAGCTCACGTCTACCAAAATAATTCAGACCGGGGCCATTTAAAATCATTATAACCGCAGATATAGCGAATCGCTTTTACTCAATTGTCACCCTATAAAAATCTATTAGCATGTTTCTTATTGTAACAAAGTTCCATCTTTTATCTCAAAAAATTCTGCACGCCCTTTTAAAGAATCAAACAAAATGCGGTCCGTCCCCGTCATAAATGTCTGCCCACCTAAATCGTCAAGAATATCGAATAAAGCGGAACGTCGATAAGAATCAAGATGAGCAGCCATTTCATCAAGCAAAAGGATGGGCGCCATATCCGACATCATACCTGTTAAACGCGCATGACATAAAACTAAACCCGTCAACAAAGCTTTCTGCTCGCCTGTTGAACAAGACGCTGCTGCCATATTTTTATCCGCATACAAAACCCGTAAATCTGTGCGATGTGGTCCTTCCAATGTCCGCCCTGCAGCACGATCGATTGCGCGATTACGACGTAAACGATCCAAAAATCGTTCCTCAACCTCAATCGCCGACGCCTCACTAAGAATCTTTTCTAAAAAGCCGTCAATTTGTAAAAAAGCCCGCGGAAAAGGTGTATAAACCGGTGTCTGTGCAAGCATGTCATTCAAAAACCGTATCATATCAATCCGCGCAGCCGCGATAGCAGTCGCAAGCTCGGCCATCTGAGCTTCCAAAGCATTAAACCACGCGTAGTCCTTACTCCCCTCTAACAATAAACGATTACGTGCACGCATGACCTTATCATAGTCTGCTATACGGCGACTATGCAAAGAGTCGATGGCTAAAACCATACGATCCAAAAAACGGCGTCGATCAAGCGAAGGTCCCACGAAGAGCTGATCCATAGAAGGAGTCAGAACGCTAATATGGCAGTAATCTGTCAAACAGTCACTCGCTTCATTCACGCCATTGATATGTATTTTTCGACCATTACCGCTAGCTTCTAAGGCCGTACCAATATTAACTTCACCATACAGAGCACACTGGAGACGCGCAAACACGACAAACCCGCCTTCTGTACCGTCAGACAAACTAACCTCAGAATACGCTGCACGCCGCAGACCGCGACCAGGAGAAAGAAAAGAAAGTGCTTCTAAAAGATTGGTCTTACCGGCACCGTTGCTACCGGTAAAAACCGCATGCTGGCCTGATAAATGAATATTGAAAGAGCAATAATTGCGGTAACGCGCCAACCTCAGCTGCCTTACTGCCACTTTATGTACATGACCAGCAACGCATTGCAAAACGTATTGCCCTCAAACACGAATGGGCATAAGCACATAAAGCGCCTCTGCATCACCATTATCACGAATTAGCGCAGGCGCCCCAGCCTCCGCAAGCATCAAAATCATCTCGTCACCTGAAAGTTGCGCCGCTATATCCAAAAGATAGCGTGAATTAAATCCGATCTCAAGAGGATCAGACGTATAATTTGCAACCAATTGATCCTCTGCACTCCCAGAGTCAGGATTATTAACGACAAGCCTCAATTGTCCATTTTCAACTATTAATTTCACTGCGCGTCCGCGATCACTCGAAATTGTTGAAACACGGTCAACGGCGGAAGAAAAATCCTGCCGATTTACAGTCAATTTTTTATCATTTCCGAGGGGAATAACACGTTGATATTCCGGAAAGGTTCCATCAATTAATTTTGACGTAAGAACCACAGATCCCACAGAAAAACAAATTTTCGCTTCCGAAAGCTCTACACACACGCCAGCATCGACTTCCTCCGCCAGAAGCTTTTGCAATTCTCCTACAACTTTACGGGGGATAATAACGCCCGGCATACCATCAACTCCCGAAGGAGCTTCCATATCAGCTTGTGCCAGGCGGTGGCCGTCAGTAGCAACTAAACGCAGTTTTAAGGTACCATCATCAATAACATGGAAGTAAACGCCATTAAGGTAGTAACGCGTTTCTTCAATAGAAATAGCGAACTGCGTACAATCAAGCAGACGCTTGAGACTCGACGCGGGTAAAGAAAACCGGCAACTAAACTGACCTGGAAGAGACTCTGGAAAATCTATTTTAGGAAGACATTGAAGTCGGAAATTAGCGCAGCCAGAGGTAATCGACATAGTACCGACCTGCTCTACATCAGCTGACAAAACGATATCACCGCCGTCGGGCAACTTGCGAACAATATCGTAAAGTAAATGCGCTGGAACAGTTGTCGCCCCTGCTTGTTCAACATTAGCGACAAAAGATTCTGTAACCTCTAAATCAAGATCCGTCGCTTTCAATTGCACGCTGCCCTCGCCCGCATCAATCAATATATTCGACAAAATAGGAATAGTATTACGGCGCTCAACCACGCGATGAACACGACCGAGAGATTTAAGAAATTGGCTGCGATCAACTGTAATACGCATTAAAAATCCCCGTTTATAATTTTTCAACGACTGTAAATTCACTAAATTAAAAAGCCCACGATTCATTCAAAAGAATCATGTGCCAAATTTTATTCAACATCCTTTAAAATGGCAATAGGCCACTCTGAATGCAACAACCGCTATCTCCCTACTGACACTCTGCAACATTTTTGACGATAGGGTGTGAATATAATGCTATACAGTCTGTTCTCCAATCAACCGCTTAAGCAATTCAAGTTCTTTCGCTAAAGTCTGATCGCCACAAACAGAATCTTCAATTTTACGCACTGCATGTAAGACTGTTGTATGATCGCGCCCCCCAAAACGGCGCCCAATTTCTGGCAACGAACGAGGCGTTAACATTTTCGCCAAATACATCGCGACTTGTCGTGGCTTAACGACCGTGCGAGTCCGGCGATTCGATAATAAATCTTGCTTAGAAACATTATAATGACGGGCGACCGTACGTTGAATTTCTTCAATCCTAATGCGCTTTGGTTCACCTGAACGCGTTAAATGGCCCAATAATTCGTCAATTCGCTCTAAAGATAAATCAGACTCAAAAGACTGACGAAACAGTAACTGGTTAAATGCCCCTTCAATATCACGGCCTGACCCCAAAACCGTTTTAGCAATATACTCCAAAACATCATCAGAAATTGCAATTGCATTATCATCCTGCTGCGCTGCCTTCAGCCGTTGACGCAACATCTTCAGGCGCATTTCATAATCAGGCGCCTCAACTTCAAGGGCTACTCCCCCTTGAAGACGAGAGCGAACCCGAAGATCAAGTGATTCCAATTCTGCCGGTGGGCGATCAGCCGCTACAACAACCTGTTTTGCACTATCAAGCAACATATTGAGCAAATGGCAAAATTCGTGCTGAATCGACTTTCCCTGTAAAAATTGCATATCATCGATAATTAAAAGATCGATATCACGTAACTGCTCCTTAAAAGAAAGAGCATCATTATCACGAATAGCTGTCGCAAAACGCCACATAAAATATTCAGCAGTCAGATAAATAACGCGCGCGGGCGTTAAACGCTTTAGTGCTGCAGCGGCAACAGCTTGCAGTAAGTGCGTTTTTCCTAAACCAACGGATGCGTGAATAAAAAGAGGATTAAACCGCAAAGCGCTTTTATGCCCCTCTGCAACTGAGCGTGCTGCAGCCAAAGCAACACGGTTAGAAGATCCTTCAACAAAATTCTCAAAAGTATAACGCGAATCAAGCGGTGAACCAAAAATGCCTACACGAGCAGATTTTACTGTATATTCTGCGCACTCTCCGATCAAAGATGAAGCAGCTTGTTCCTCAGAAACAGCAACAACAGGCCCCTCATCCGCCTTACATACAGCACCCTTCGAAACGCGCTTCATACCACGAACAACGACTTCAACACGGAGAATCGCTGAATTCTCCCGTTTCCACAAATTTGTTAAAAGGGAACCATAATGATTATTAATCCATGAGCGTAAAAACGCAGTAGGAACAGAAAGTTTCACGAGATTACGATTATACTCGGCAAGCTTCAAACGGCCAAACCAACTAGTATAAGCCTCAACACCAACCTGTGCCTTTAACTGAGCCATCACACGCGCAAAAGCGGACGCTCCTTCTTCCTCTAAAGCAATCAGACGCTCCGCAGAAGCATTCGCAACAACCGACCCACTTACATCCGCCATCTTGTCTATCATTCTCTCTGTAGACAGGATATCCACTGAAACCTTTTTAAAAGAACTGACTTTAGAGTTCAACTTATCCACCATTTTCCATCCCGATAAAAAACCACAATCCCGTCCTGCTAAGCAGCTCGAAAACTGCTCCGCGAGAGCAAGCACGCCCTTCCCCGAATAAGATTACTTATACCTCCGCCGGGATCACTCCATACCGACCCCAATTACAAAGGTAATTGATAAATTCATTTCGTACCGATCGCACGATACGCTCTTTTAAAATATACCAATAAAGGAAACCAAAGGATCCTGCCAGAAAACTTACTTAAGCTGAAGCCTCATATAGCCTACAACCCAAAGCACCCCCCCCCAATGCAACACGAAACAGAACACTCGGCTAACAAAAACCTTGTGTATCTTTAATTTCCATTAGAACCATACAAAACAGCAGAGGTAAAATGCAAGAGGTCAAAATACGATCGAAATATCGCAAAAAGCCGATATAAACCCGTAAACAGAAAGAACAAATGGGAAAGCTAATTGATTCAATTCACTTTTTTTTTGTAAAATTTACTAATAATTAAAGAATTTATTCGCTAAAAAAAAAAAATAAAAAAAGCTTGACAAAAAAGACTCTCTCAAAATTCACAGACCTTGTGGATAACTATCATAACATAAAAAACTTATTATATTTTTTGATAAAAATGGCACTATATAGATTCTGCCCAAAAATTAACAAAAAAACCAGCACCCTCACGGATACTGGCCCGATTCCTCTAAAGCAAAAAAATTAGGCGCTAAAATTCTTCAAACGCTTCGCCAAACGTGACACTTTCCGCGCTGCGGTGTTCTTATGAAAAACTCCTTTAGAAACTGCGCGCATAACCTCTGGTTCAAAGTTCTTAAAGGCCATTTCTGCAGACGCTTTATCGCCCCCAGCCAGAGCATCATCAAATTTACGAATAAAAGTACGAACGCGCGAACGACGGGCTTTGTTGACCCGTGTGCGGGCTGCAATTTTGCGCACCGCCTTTTTAGCCGAAAATGTATTCGCCATAAATATATCTCTCTCTTTTGACCTATCAGCAAGGACAACCAGAGCTATACCGGCATTAAAATACACACACCCCAACTCTGATAGCCGCCCCCCATCAGTGAGCTTATAACTTAACCTTAAAGCTAACGTCAATTGAATTTTCACGAATAAGTGTAAAAAACTAGAAGGACGTCCCAAGAGCCCGACTTAACGCGTACTTTAATAAACAAATAAACACTCTATTAAACAGCTAAATCACGCAAAACATATTGCAAAATACCGCCGTGACGCAAATAATCCAACTCATCTTCGGTATCAACACGGCACAATAATGGCATATTTTTTACTGTCCCGTCAGCAGAAGTAATCGTAGCCGTAACCCTCTGACGAGGCTTTAAATCATGAATGCCTCCAATTGTTATCTGTTCGTCCCCTTTTAGACCGAACGATTGCCAACTTGCACCGGCTTCAAACACAAATGGAACAATTCCCATACCAACGAGATTAGACCGGTGAATACGCTCAAAAGATTGAGCAATCACTGCTTTTATACCAAGAAGATTAGTGCCTTTAGCAGCCCAATCACGAGAAGACCCATTACCATACTCAATACCAGCAAAAACAACCAAGGGAACCCCCTCTCGCTTATACGCTATTGCTGCATCATAAATTGTTTTTTCTTCCCCCGATGGATAGTGGATTGTGTAGCCTCCTTCGCGACCATTTTCTCCCAACATAAAATTACGAATACGGATATTGGCGAAGGTCCCACGCATCATAACCTCGTGATTTCCACGACGAGTCCCATATTGATTAAAATCAGCTACTCCAACCCCGTGATCAGTTAAATATTTCCCGGCAGGCGAATCAAACTTAATCGACCCCGCAGGAGAAATATGATCAGTCGTAATTTTATCACCAAATAACCCTAAAATACGCGCATTTTTGATATCCCCTAACGGACTAGGGACCTTCGGCATTTTATCGAAATAAGGCGGGTTGCGTACATAAGTTGACTGATCATCCCAAGAATAAGTAGCGCCCGCAGGGAGCTGAACTTTTTGCCAATTTTCATCTCCTTTAAATACATCTGCATATTTCTCAACAAAAGTTTTACGGGTAACATTGCGCTCTATGAATTCCTGTATTTCCTTAGAAGTTGGCCAGATATCTCTCAAATAAACTGGCTGACCGTCTGAACCTTCACCAAGAGGTTCCTTCGTTAAATCCCTACGCACTGTTCCTACCAAAGCGTACGCGACCACCAAAGGCGGTGAGGCTAAATAATTAGCCTGTACATCGGGTGACACGCGCCCTTCAAAGTTGCGATTACCTGAAAGAACAGCTGCAGCAATTAAACCATTTTCATTAATCGTTTTAGAAATAACCGGCAGCAAAGGGCCAGAATTTCCAATACACGTCGTGCATCCAAAACCCACTAAATTAAACCCCAAGGCATCTAAATCTCGTTGAAGGCCTGATTCAGTGAGATACGCTTCAACTACCTGTGAACCAGGTGCAAGAGAAGTCTTAACCCATGGCTTACTTTTGAGACCTTTCGCCACAGCGTTACGCGCCAAAAGACCTGCAGCAATAAGGACACTCGGATTCGACGTATTTGTACAAGAAGTAATCGCAGCAATCACTATATCTCCATGACCAAGCTTATACTGCTCACCTTCAACCATATAGCGATCATTTTCCTCATCGGCTTTTTTATAGTCATTAGCCAAAGCTAACGTAAAATTCTGCCCGACATTTTCCAATGGAATACGCCCCTCTGGACGCTTAGGACCAGCCATAGAAGGCACAACACTGCCCATATCTAATTCAACTATATCGCTAAAGACGGGATCAATGGTTTTTCTGTCGCGCCACATCCCTTGCGCCTTAGAATAAGCTTCCACTAAAGCGATTCTATCTTCGTCACGCCCTGTCATATTAAGATAACGCACTGTTTCTTCATCGATTGGAAAAAAACCACAAGTCGCTCCATATTCGGGCGCCATATTCCCTATTGTAGCCCGATCAGCAATCGTCATATATTCTAAACCGGGGCCAAAAAATTCAACAAATTTGCCGACTACACCTTTTTTGCGCAAAATTTGCGTAACGAATAATACCAAATCAGTAGCCGTCACGCCTTCTTTGAGTCTGCCTGTCAAATAAAAACCGATAACTTCAGGTAGTAACATAGAAACCGGTTGTCCTAACATTGCTGCTTCTGCTTCGATACCACCAACGCCCCAACCTAAAACGCCTAAACCATTCACCATAGTTGTGTGCGAATCGGTCCCCACGCATGTATCAGGGTACGCAATCTGAGAATCGCCGTCGTTTTTTGTCCAAACGCACTGAGCTAAATATTCCAAATTAACCTGATGGCAAATTCCTGTTCCTGGGGGAACGACTCGAAAATTTTGAAAAGCCTGTTGCCCCCATTTGAGAAAACGATAACGTTCGCCGTTGCGCGCATATTCGTGCTCGACATTCTCCTTAAACGCCATCGAATTACCGAAATCGTCGACGATAATCGAGTGGTCAATTATAAGATCAACAGGGATGAGGGGGTTAATTTTCTCAGCGTTGCCCCCGAGCTTAACCATAGCGTCGCGCATCGCAGAAAGATCGACGACAGCGGGAACGCCAGTGAAATCTTGCATGAGGACGCGCGCGGGGCGGTAGGCGATTTCTGCACCGGCCCTACCTTTGTCGTTTAGCCACTTGGTAAAATTTAAAATGTCCTCTTTTTTAACTGTGCGGCCGTCTTCGAACCGTAATAAATTTTCGAGGAGGACCTTCATCGAAAACGGCAAACGGGAGATATCCCTGAGCCCGTTTTTTTCAGCTTCAACCAGGCTGTAATAGATGTATTCTTTGCCACGAACATTTAAAGTTTTACGACAACTGAAACTGTCAATTTGAGACATAACCATCCACCCTCATGTAACGTACTACAAACCGCCCATTTCCCGAAATAAACAACGCAAACCGCAAAAATGAACCGCAGTTCGAAAGCAGGTGCCGTCATTTTCGCTGTTCATTTTTCGCCTTCTGACCGGAAAATTCGGAAATTGGCCCCAAAACCCTACACCAGATACTGGCGCAACGCGTGCTTTATAGAACTATTTCTAGAACTATTCTAGGTACGATTACATAAAAAACGTGTTTTTTACTTCATATAATGTAATAAAAACTATAAAAATAGCAAAAAAATGAGCGGAAAGATGGTGTTATTGGGCAAAAATTTGGCGGCACGCAGAGATGAAAGAATTCTCTTCCAAGGCCTTTCTTTTTGTTTATACACGCAACAACTCGCGACAATTACCGGCCCAAATGGTATTGGAAAATCGACGTTGTTGCGAATTATTGTCGGTCTCCTTGAAGCAGCTGAAGGTTATGTAGTTTTCAAAAAAAACGGAAAAATATACCCTTTGGCGGCTGTATGCCATTATCTAAGTACTCAGAACGCTATGAAACCCTCTGTATCTGTTATTGACAATTTGCAATTTTGGGCAGCATTTTACGGACAACATTTCCGGTCCCCTCATGAAGCTCTTGCAGATGCAGGTCTTTCTGACCTTGAGCGTTTACCTTTTGGTATTTTATCAACTGGACAAAAAAGACGCGTAGCTATCGCCCGTCTTTTGCTATCATATCGCCCTATCTGGATTTTAGATGAACCAACATCAGGACTTGATAGTCATGCTCAGGCTGTCTTTTCTGAGCTTTTTCGACGCCATCTCAACCAAGGTGGAATGATTATAGCAGCAACTCATATGCCCCTTGGTCTTCCAGAAAATCACGTAATCGCTCTAGAGCGCTTTTTACCCCCTCAGGAACAATAGAATGATAGCACTCTTTTGGCGCGATCTTAAATTAACTTTAGCACCGCAAGCCCCTTGGCTAACGGGACTTTTATTTTTCATTGCCGTCATCGTCATAACTCCCTTTGCAGTCGGTCCAGATCCGGACATTCTTACACAAATAGGACCAGGGATGTTATGGATCGGAGCCTTTCTCGCAGGTCTCCTCAATCTTAGTAAACTTTTTCAAACTGACCGCGATGACGGAAGTCTCGACCAACTAATCCTCTCGAACCAAAGATATAGTCTAGCACTTATAGTTTTTACCAAATGTCTCGCACACTGGGCTGGGACTATGCTTCCTCTCATTTTTGCTACACCTGTTCTAGCTCCTTTGCTTCATTTAGACGCCATAACAACTTTTGCAACAATGTTGACTCTTTTATGTGGAACGCCCGCTATCATTTTTGTCGGCGCTATCGGTGCAGCTCTGACGACGACATTATTACACAGTGCTATTCTCATTTTCATTATTATCTTGCCAGGAACCATTCCAATCATGATTTTTGGCGTTGCAGCAGCTACAGCCTCGGCGGTATCGAGCACTTTTTTTCTTACTGCCTTAGCTTTTCTTATCGCTTTTTCGCTCTTTTTTAGTATTTTTAGCCCTTTTATAGCCGCTATGACACTCAAATATTTATTAGAATAGTAAAAGCTAATTGCCGCAATGCTGAAGTCTACCTATTATTAGGCCCATGAATAAATCACTACAAAAGAAAGAAATGCAATTTCCCCTCATAGATTCAGCCCGTTTTATGAAAATAAGCGGTGCTGCCTTGCCCTGGTTAACTGGAATAACATTGCTTTTTCTTATTGTAGGGTTAATCTTGATTATACGTTCTCCTGATGACTATCAACAAGGAATCACCGTCAGGATTATGTATATTCATGTACCATTTGCGTGGTTATCCACGCTCTGTTACATCGCAATGAGTATCGCTGCACTAGGAAGCCTGATTTGGAACCACGATCTTGCCAGTGTAGCTCTTAAATGCGGGGCGCCCATTGGAGCGGTCTTTACTGCCTTAGCCTTGATGACAGGAGCACTTTGGGGACGTTCTACGTGGGGGACATGGTGGGTGTGGGATGCTAGATTAACATCAGTTTTGATTTTGTTTTTTATCTATCTCGCCATTGTCACACTCGCTCGTGCTTTCGATAATCAAGCGAGAGCTGCGCACGCCATAGCAATTTTAACCTTAGTTGGACTTGTTGATATTCCTATCATTAAATTTTCTGTTAGTTGGTGGAACACACTTCATCAACCAACATCTTTTTTGCGTTCGGGCGCTATAACAATTGATCGTGCCATGCTGTGGCCGCTTATAACAATGATGCTTTGCTTCACCTTTATGTTTGCCTTGCTGTATTTAATGGCTATGCAAAATGAAATCGTCTGTCGTCATATTCGAACACTTCAAGCTAAAGCAGTGCATCGCGCCCGACATCAGGATTCTTCTTCATGCTTAACTTAAATAGCGATCAAATCGGGGTTTTAAGGAATTTTTCCCGGAAAATTGATTATTTTCTTGGCACGCTTCATCAAGAGCAAATTGTCGTTTTAAGCTATATGATTTCTGCAATTTCTCTGCTGTGCTTCCTTGGGCGTATTCTTTATAAAGGAGCATATCAAAAAAAAGTCCTGAGACAATTAAAAGAAAAAGAGTTAATTTGGAAAGAAAAACGCAATGAAAATCACTCCACTTAGAGCTGAAAAAAATACATCTTTTCTCGTCTTATTCGGTCTTTTAGGGCCGTTTTGCCTTTTTTTCCTTTTCATCACACTTCTCTTAAACTCTATGAACACAAAATATCCTAATGACGCTGCTTTTATTCCAAATATATTAGTTGGAAAACCCGCTCCTGAAACTGAACTTCCCTTATTAAATAGCGAAGGCTTTTTAAAATCCGAGCAGTTTAAGGGACGCGTGATATTGGTCAATTTTTGGGGATCATGGTGCCCATCCTGCCGTGAAGAACATGCCATCCTCGTAGAAATTGCGAAAGATAAACGCTTTAATCTCATTGGAATTAACTACAAAGATGACAAAGATCACGCTCAGCGCTTCTTAACCAATTTTGGTAATCCTTTTAAATCAGTTGGCTTTGATGTTTCAGGCCACGCGGCAATTAATTGGGGTGTATATGGGCCACCTGAAACATTTATTTTAAATAAAGAGAGCACCATCATCGCTAAACACATTGGTCCCTTAACGTGGCAAATTTATCAACGAGACATATTGCCGAAAATCGAAAAAGCCCTAGCTGCGGGAGAATCTGCCGGCAAAGAATGACTTATTTTACTGAAGTAGGCCGTTTTAGCCTTTTAATCTCCTTCCTTAAAAATCAGATAAATTAAAAATTACCTCTTAATTTAAGCTCCCGACATATTCAAAATATCTACCGATCTTTTTCTATGAATTCTGTTTTTTACTGAATATATTTTTTAGCTTCGTGAATGGCTCTTTCATAAATACCCTTCAACCCCCAAGCCATAACAAAGCCGCCTACACACCCTCTAAGGCATCTTTACCCACACGATCATCCCGATCATATCAATATAGAATTCCGCACATAGGGGGTATATCTGCCGATCTATCTAATCAATGATAAAAACTATTATGAAGAACATTCTCTCAAAAAACAGCACAAATTCTATTATGTGGCACCGCTAAAAAATTAACTCAAAAAAATACCACGGTAAAACTTAAACCAAAATACGTCAGTAGAATGAATAACTTCTGCTTCAATCACCTGTAATACCTCGTCTCTATTAACGCACGTCGTCATTGCAATTACATCAAGTAGTTACGCTTGAACGGAAGAAGACACGGTATCTATAAATAATTACTTTATATCCCCCTCTCAATGGTAAGTTAAGAGCACAAAACGCCGCCCTGAAGAGAAGATAGCCCTCCATATTCCCGGCTAAATCTCACTTACGGGATATAAATTCAATATCCAATATATCTGGATATTACGCTCTCGCCCGTCGCCTCTCGGATATTGGCTGAAATGCTATCTTAGCGTGAAAAGCACAATAAGGACTGCTTTCACCGGAATCAGCGCCACAAAAATGAAAATCCGGCGATAAAGGGTCTCCGACCGGCCATCTGCATGTATTTTCATTCAATTGTAGCAGATTAAGATGACGCGATATAGGCACAACCACATTCGATGTCGCAGATGCGTCAACTTCTGCTGCATCTTCTGTTGAAAACTCCACCCTCAAATTCGCCGCTCCAACACTGCGAGAAGCGGTACTCTCTGACGACATAGATGAGGCAGTACGGCGCACCGACGGTGCTGATGAATTAGCACTTGTCAATGTTTTTTGTGTACGTGACACTACTTGTACCGCTTTACCGCGCCCTGGTAATTTTAGCCGATGTACTTTACCGATCACCGCATTCCTGCTGACCCCACCCATCTGAACTGCAATTTGACTTGCACTCAGACCCTCACTCCAAAGCTTTTTAAGAAGCTCAACGCGCTCACATGTCCAACCCATACCAGAACTCCATCCCGACAACCACCCCGCTGAGATACACTCAATCGCATCCTCAGACATCTCAACTATACTCTGAACAGCTCAGCAGGAAATCTCCATAATCAACCACGCATCAAAAGACTCCGTTCACCCCCCGCAAGGTCTACAGGCGGAAATATAGCCCTGCTCACTCACTCAAACTACAATATACACCGACTCTATGACAAGGGCCTTTATCCTCTGAAGCACCCTTTTAAAATGTTTTCCCCAACTTGCGCGTCATATCACAGACAATATCCTTACATTCACACGTAAAACACCTCATTGAAACCTCAATTGACTTTTCGTCGATTGGCGCGGTAATCTGCCTTAGCCGACTATCAACGGCGTTGCATTAATGAACACTGCGTTATTCTGCTTATCACGTTGCAGTGCTTTACAAATAAAGGAAATAATGATGAGCACTACCCCTACGCAACCACTCTATGACGTTTTCTCTCGACGCGATTTACGTTTTGAACGGGGCAGTGGTGTATGGCTTATTTCCGACAAAGGGGAACGTTATCTTGATTTCACGTCTGGTATTGCTGTCAATGTTTTAGGATACACTCACCCAAAATTAATCGACGCTATTAAAATACAGGCGGGAAAACTTTGGCATATTTCCAACCTTTTTCAATCACCTGAACAAGAAACACTTGCTGCACGTCTTTGCGCAAACAGCTTCGCCGACAAAGTTTTTTTCTGTAATTCTGGTGCTGAAGCACTAGAGTGTTCATTTAAAACGGCCCGCCGTTATCATTATTCATCCGGCCAGCCAGAACGTACTGAAATCATCTCCTTTGAAGGCGCATTTCACGGCCGTACACTCGCGACGCTCGCGGCTAGCGGACGAGAAAAATATCTTGAAGGCTGTGGTCCTAGGGCTGGTGGCTTTATTCAAGTCCCTTTCAATAATGAACAAGCTTTGCGCAACGCCATTAACGAAAATACCGCGGCTCTCCTCATTGAACCTATTCAAGGAGAAGGAGGGCTGCGCGTAGTATCTGATGAAACTTTGAAATTTTTGCGCAAATTATGCGATGAAAACAACTTATTACTGATCTTAGATGAAGTCCAAACTGGCATCGGACGAACAGGAAAACTCTTCGCTTATGAATGGAGCGGCGTCACGCCTGATATCTTAACCCTCGCAAAAGGATTAGGTGGTGGCTTCCCATTAGGGGCTTGTCTTGCGACAAACAAAGCCGCTAAAGGCATGACACTAGGGACTCACGGTTCAACATTTGGAGGTAATCTTCTTGGCATGGCTGTCAGCAACGGTATTTTTGACATTATCCTGAAACAGAGCTTTCTCGATCATGTTCAATATATGGGCCATAAGCTTAAACAAGGACTTTCAGCTATCCTCGACAGTTATCCTGATATTATATGTTCAGTTCGGGGTATAGGCCTTATGCTGGGCATCCAGTGTGTTGTTCCCCAAAATGAAGTCGTCAGCGCATTAGAAAATGAATATATTTTGACCGTTAATTCCGGCAATAATACAGTGCGCTTATTGCCTCCTCTTATTATAACTGAAGAAGAAATGTGTGAAGGCTTACATCGTATTGAAAAAGCAATCGCTAATCTTTCGCAGACCAACAAAAAAAGGCAAGCATAATATCATGGTAAATACTCTTCACCACTTTGCCGATTTACCTATTTTAATCCCAAAAACAGCGCGATTTATCGTTAATTACACAAAAACTCTTAAAGAAATTTTTAAAGCAAGGAAAGACCTAAAATCCCCCGGTGATGAAACACTGGCGACGATTTTTAAAATTATCTACACGAACCTGCATTTCATTCGGTGTCGGCATGCATCAGCTCGGTGGGGAGATACCATTATGTTAACTAATTCAAAAATGCGCCTTGGCCACAGAAAAACTACCACCGAGACAGCGCGCATATTACCGCATTCCATCGTTTTCGACGCAGCCGAAAACTGCCTTCATATTCGAAAAGAAGCTATTTTTTGGCGTTTGCAAGATACATTTTTCCCTATACAATAAATTCGTAAAAAAGTAAAAATATGAATGAAGCATGTAAAAAAATCGAGGACAAAAGCCTTCTAAATAAATCTTACTTAGGTGGAGATGACATTGTTGTTCCCTTTCAAGTCGAAGGACTTGATACTCGTGGGCGCGCTGTGCAGCTTGGAAAAACTTTAAATTCTATCCTCGCAAGACATCAATATCCCGAACCAGTCTCTTATCTTCTGGCGGAAGCTTTAGTTTTGACCGTTTTGCTCGGAACATCGCTCAAACTTAGAGGAAAATTTATTTTACAAACTCATTCTGATGGGCCAGTCAATATGTTGGTATGCGATTTTACTCCTCCCTCAAGTCTGCGTGGTTATGCTCGCTTTGATGAAGAAAGCTTAAAACAAACAATAGCTAGTAATCAAACATCTTCAGAAATGCTGCTTGGCAAAGGAACCTTGGCTTTTACGATTGACCAAGGTGCTCATATGCAACGCTATCAGGGAATTGTTGCATTAGATGGAGAAAATTTACAGAAGGTTTCTTGTAATTATTTTGGCCAATCAGAACAAATTCCTACAGATATCCGCTTAGCAGTCGCCGTATTAGTGAATCGTGATCAACAGGGGGAAGTAAAAAAAAGCTGGCGCGCAGGGGGAATTTTAACTCAACTTTTGCCTCAAGCATCGCTTCAAGATAAAACATACGGAACAAATCAAAAAACAGAAAAAGTTAAAAGCCGTTCCCAACTCGAAGAGCAGTGGCGAGAAGCAAAAATAATGACAGCAACCATTGAAAGTGCGGAACTTACTGATCCTGAAATTAGTACTGAACGGCTGCTGTTCCGACTTTTTCACGAACGAGATGTCACAGTTTTTAAAACTCTCCCTATTATAGACCAGTGCTCGTGTTCGCACACAAAAATTAAAGAAATATTAGAGGGATTTCCTTCTGAAGAACGCGCTCAAATGGCCGAAAATCAACAAATTTCCGTTACATGCGAATTTTGCTCGACAGCTTATCATTTTAAACTGGCAGAACTTTCTGAAATTAAAAATTGAGCGGTCTTTTTATGAAAGACCCCTTTTATCTTTATCAAACAACAATGCGAATCTTTTAAAATAAAGAACAGTTGCCACGCACACCACGAAAATGAGTTCACAGACTTTATCAAAGCAGCTCACTGCTGAAAATACGTTTCCTGCTTTTATAACGCCCCTATCATGCTTGGCGCATAAAAAATTAATATTTCAGATATTCTTGCGATAGTTTTTAATGATAAGAACGGGCTTCGATTATAATTTATTTTTCCGAAAAAAAACAACCGCAAATTACTTTTTGGCTTTTATCGGGCAGCTTTCAGCAAAATCACCCACTTTTGTCAGCACAATAGCGCTATAGAAATTAAAACACCCCAAATAGTACGGCGAAAACACCCTCTTACATATTGCTCTCAAAAGAACATGATCTGAAGAACAATATATCTAAATCTATCATTGAATCTAAAACAGGCCAGATAACTTCGCGCCTTCTCCTCTCATATCAAATGTTGCAACTGTATATAAAGTGCACCATTGCCACCATGCCGTTGAGCCGCCTGCTCAAACGCGTAGACATAGCATCGAAAAATCGGCGTTGACAACCAATGAGGAACCAACCGGCACAAAACACCATCACTTCCGTGCGAACGGCCCTTTCCTGTTATTACTAAAACGTAGCGCAATCCACGCTGCTGAGATGATTGTAAAAACTTTTTTAAAGAAAAATAGGCCTTTTCCTGTATGAGACCATGAAGATCAAGACGCGCTTCGATAGGATAGCGACCTTTGGCAAGTTTACGGTGCGCTGTGTGATCAAAGGAATAGATTTTGTCTGTTTGCGCTAGCACCCTATTCTCCTCTTTAACCATCATCGGCTTCTGTTGATGTTTTTGAGAAAATGAGTGGACTTTTGTTCTTTTTAATTTTTCATTTTTGCTGCTTTCAGTGTCTTCACGAACAGAAGAACGAAGCTTGCCACGAAGCGGTAACGTAGTGCGACACACCATCTCCCATAATAGACGGTCCCCTAAAACCAATGGGCTCTGTTTCTTTTCCCATTTATCCCCGAACATTTCTTTCTTTGACCTCTATTTGATCTTTAAAAACGCTCCTCAAATAAAAATTTATCCTAATTTTCACCTTCCGTTGCGAACAGTTTCCAATTTGGATCCCGTGATGTGCTATCGCGAACAAAGGTCCAGACATCTTTGATTTCTACAATAGCCTCGGGATCACCATCTACACGCTCCCCCCGTTCATTATAAGTTACAGAAATAATTTCACTGACAATACGCACTGTCACAAATTCTTCTCTTTTCTGCGCTTCTGCCGCGATAAATTCAGCCTTGTTAATCCCGACAAAAGTAAACTGGACTTTTTCATTGCTTCCCTCGCGTCGCTCAATAGCCGTACAAAAACTCTCAAAAACATCTTGAGAAAGCAGCTTCTTAAGCTTGTCGCGATCTCCTTGTGCAAAAGCTGTCACAATCATTTCGTAAGCGATCTGGACACCATTCATAAAAAATTGAGGGGAAAAAGTGGGGTCAATCTGACGTATAGCACGTAGACCGTCATTGAGCGCGCTCCCTTCTGGCGCAATTGCGTCAATTTCACCAAAATCACTTTTTTGTGAATTAATCTGATTAGGAAACGAAACAACCTTATCGGTCGTTTCTGATTCAGCATGTTTTTCGGAGCGGCCCGAATAAGGATCAAAAGGAGGCTTTTCAAAACCAGTCCGCTTCCCTAATACACTACGCAGCTGCATAAAAACGACAACCATGACAAAGAGGGCTATTATAAATACAACATCAAATTCCATGGGGGCTGTCAATCTCCGAACCTAAAATGATCTATTATAAACATTACAGTCCATACCATTTATCAATAAACATGTAAAATAAGTAAACCCACTGCTCAAATCGTCCATGACTCTCAGTTTAAGTTTAAAAAATGATTATATAATTTCTATAAAAACGTTGAGAAGGAATTTCTTTTGACAAAATTTTATCATATAAAGCCCCGTTTTTTTATAATTATTACCCTCGGTATCCTCTTCACTGAAATTGCCGGTTTTATCCTTGTTGGGAGGGAAATCGGGATTTTGGCGACTTTGAGTTTGACTCTCTTAACAATGATAAGCGGAATTATTGTGCTACGCATCCGAGGTTATAGCCTTTTACAAAATATACAGAGTGGATTCGCCCAAGGAAGCGCGCCAGAATATTACGTGGCCGAAAATACCTTAATTATTATCGGTGCAATTCTGCTTGTTCTTCCTGGTTTTGTGAGCGATATTTTAGGAATATTTCTTCTTATAAAACCTATGCGTATTTTTCTTCTTTTATTGTTTAAAAACAGAACGAACACCCGTTCTCGAACCAATTCTAATGCTCAAGAGGGAGCTGAAAAAATAATCGAGCTTAACGCAGAAGATTATCAACGCTATAACACTGAAGAATCTCCTTGGCGTAAAAATGACGATGATTATTAATGCGCAAAAAACTGTAATAAACGCACAAAAAGTAACAAAAGCAAAGGAGACCTTTCTTGAAACCCTGTGCAAGGCATGATAACCACATCATCCTCGAATATAAAATAAAAATGTATATATCACAATGGAAGGTTTATGCATGGCCGAAGATAAAATAGAGAATAATAGTGGTGAACCAGTTTTCGCTGTATTGACCCAGTATCTAAAAGATTTCTCGTTTGAGAATCCAAATGCTCCTCGTTCGCTGCGTCCACGAGAAAGTGCGCCGCCAATTGATATCAACATTAATGTCAATGCCAATCCGATCGGTGATGATAATTATGATGTAGTGTTATCTTTGTCGGTTACGGCTGGTGATAAAACTGAAACATTGTTTCATGTAGAATTGGTCTACGGAGGTGTTTTTCATATTCAAAATATCCCACAAGAGCATATTATGCCCTTGGTCTTTATTGAATGCCCCCGTCTTTTGTTTCCTTTTGCACGACAAATCATATCTGAAGCTACTCAAAATGGCGGTTTTCCTCCCTTGTGGATTGATCCAATTGATTTTGCTGCTTTGTTTCAAAAACGTGTTGCTGAAGAACAAAAAAGCAATCAAACGCAGTCATCTTAAAAATTTGTTTGCGCAATCACACAAAACCCATTCCTTATATTTTTCATTATAAAAATTCACTGGAATTCCAGGGATGGGGGGGGTTTTTTAAGCTATTTTTTTAATAAACGACCGGTGCCGCAATAATAACATTAAATAGCGCATTTAGACAAAGTCCTCCGCCCCGATAAAATAGGATCGATAATTGTTGCTGTACCGAGCTCCTCCGATATTGTGCTAAGAATTGATATGGATAATACCTGGCTATTACCAGAATATCGGCAGACTTCGTTATTTCATAAAAGATACCGCTACATTTATGCCCATTCCTCCATCAAGATCAAACTCAGCCCCGCGTATAGCGTTTTAGATACGCTTTATGGCCCGCTGTTTCGTGTGATAAAGCCCCACCCATATTAGCACCTTAACCTACGATAAAACCGTCCCACCGGTTTTATCAGCAAATTCTCTAAAGTTGTGGTTCTCATAAAATAACTGTATCGGTGATACACAATTTACCTGCAGTAAATAACAACCGGATATCGTACCAATTGACCATCTTTTAATTTTTTATCAATCATCCGGCATATATCCACTAAAGTGCTTTCATAATCGCGCACCACTCCTGCAATCGCATCAGCGCTTATCAATGCACCATACAGGCAGGAAAATAATTTTCCTCATTACGCTTTGGTAGCAACAGCGAAAAATATTCCTAATGCGGCGTTTTTTTTTTGCAAAGGCAACGAATATTAAGAATCCGGCGCGATAAACTAACTTAACGTTAACAACAGAAGAATTTTGGCACTCAATAACGATTCTAGCGGCAGTAACAAATTTCTAACTTGCTTTCCGCAATCAACCAAAATCGCCTTACTCCATTTTCTACGAACAGAAGAAATACACCCAGCTATATTACACCTGTTTCCCCTTTTCTTTTCGCACATACAATCTGTTTTGACACTCGACGGACAAGATTACGAACTATGCATTACAGATGTAACGGGATTGTCTGGAATTCAAATCACGCTCATAAGCTTCTAAATCATAAATATATTTTTCAGCAACACCACTTTCCATGGCCGCTTTTGCCACCGCCATTGATATGACCGTAAGCAAACGTGGATCAAATGGAACGGGGATGATATAGTTAGGACCGAATTTCATATGATTTCCACGATAAGCTTCCGCTACGCAATCCGGCACTTCCTTACGCGCTAAATCGGCAAGAGCCTTTACTGCCGCAATTTTCATGCTGTCATTGATAGCGGTCGCACGTACATCAAGTGCACCACGAAATATATACGGAAAACAAAGAACATTATTGATCTGGTTAGGATAATCTGATCGGCCTGTCGCTACGATGGCATCGTCACGTACTTGCCTCACTTCTTCCGGTGTAATTTCTGGATCAGGATTGGCCATAGCAAAAATAATCGGCTGCTGCGCCATTGATTTCACCATTTCATACGTCAACGCACCTTTAGCTGAAACTCCAAAAAACACGTCAGCCTCTTCCATTGCTTCAGCGAGAGTGCGTTTATGCGTTTTAGTAGCATGAGCAGACTTCCACTGGTTCATCCCCTCTTCGCGACCTTCATAAATAATACCTTTAGTGTCACATAATAGAATATTTTCAGGACGAAAACCCATTGCCTTGATAAGTTGAATACAAGCAATTCCTGCCGAACCAGCGCCATTACAAACTAACCGTGTATTTTTTATATCGCGCCCAGTTAAATGCAAAGCATTTATTAATCCGGCAGCAGCAGTAATTGCCGTTCCGTGCTGATCATCATGAAAAACTGGAATATGCATTATCTCACGTAAGCGATTTTCGATGATAAAACATTCAGGCGCTTTTATATCTTCCAGATTAATACCACCAAAAGATGGTTCTAGATGACGCACCAAACTTATAAAACTCTCCGTATCATCGGTATCAATTTCCAAATCAATTGAATCAATATCCGCAAAACGTTTAAAGAGCGCCGCTTTGCCTTCCATTACCGGCTTAGATGCTAATGCACCTAAATTGCCTAAACCCAAAATAGCGGTTCCATTTGATATAACAGCAACAAGATTACCTTTTGCTGTATATTCGTAAACTAGAGATGGATCTCGAGCAATTTCCTTGACAGGAACGGCAACCCCTGGCGAATAAGCGAGAGCTAAATCACGCTGAGTTGTCATAGATTTTGTTGGAATAACTTCAAGCTTGCCGGGTCGGCCATTACTGTGAAAATCGAGGGCTTCTTGTTCGTTTGCGTCATAAACTACTTTATGCTTTTTCTGATCCTGCTCACTTTTTTTCATCTCACTTATTTTCCCCAAGAACGATATAAATTTTGCTCGATAATGAGTGCAATTATTTGATTCACATGCTAGAAATCGTTACGCTTACCCTGCCCTACTCAGATTATCATGTATTTCAGTTCAGAGATAATGAAGACACACATTTAAGTAAACAAAAAAGGGTAAAAAGCCTATATTTTAAGGAAAAAGACGCGCAAAAATGAAAAAAGAGACTGAAAGCAATACTCATTTAGTTCAACAATCCATAGCACCACCCCGTACCCAGCCAGAGCGCCTTACTCCTATGATGGAGCAGTATATAGAGATCAAAGCAGTTAATAGCGATTCTCTCCTCTTTTATCGTATGGGTGATTTCTATGAATTATTCTTTAATGACGCAGTCGAAGCTGCTCAAGCTTTGGGAATTACGCTCACAACACGCGGCAAACATTTAGGCGAAGATATTCCTATGTGTGGAGTTCCTGTTCACGCTGCAGACGATTATTTGCAAAAACTTATCGCCCGTGGCTACCGTGTTGCTGTATGTGAACAAACAGAGGATCCGACCGAAGCAAAAAAACGTGGTTCAAAATCGGTTGTTCAGCGAAATGTCGTCCGCCTTGTCACACCCGGGACCATTACAGAAGAAAAACTCCTTGATCCAGCGCGTGCAAATTATCTTATGACACTTTCCCGCATCAAAACCAGTGATAAAGAAGAATTTGCCTTTTCTTGGATTGATATTTCCACTGGCATATTTCGTGTCGCAGAAAGTCGCCATGAAAATCTTTTGACAGACATTATGCGCGTAGATCCACAAGAAATAATTGTAATTGACTCATTTTTCTACGACAAATCCCAAAAAGCGCTTTTTAATATTCTTGGTCCCATCGTCTCACCTCAACCAGCTAGTCTTTTTGACGTAATCACTGCTAAGCGGGATATTTGCAATTATTTTAAACTATCAACCCTTGAAGGCATCTCTGATTATTCGCGCTCTGAACTTTCAGCAATTGCCGCTGCCATTCGTTATATCGAAAAAACACAAATTACTCATCGTCCCCCTCTTATGCGACCCGAGCGTCAAAATGAAAGCGCCACTCTCTTCATTGATGCAGCCACTAGACTTAGCCTTGAACTCATCCGAACCACATCCGGCCAACGTGATGGAAGCTTGCTAAAGGCCATTGACCGCACTGTTACAGGAGGAGGATCACGTCTTCTTGTTGATCGCTTAATTACCCCCTTAACAGTTCCTGCTGCCATTAATAAACGCCTCGATTCAATCGACTTTTTTATGCGCAACACCTCCCTTGCAGAATCTATCAAACTGATTTTAAAGGGGGGACCAGATATGCCGCGTGCAGTTTCACGCTTAGCTCTTGGCCGGGGAGGACCACGTGATATAGGAGCTATTCTGTGCGGTTTTAATATCATCAACACGCTTAATCAGCTCCTTAGCAATCAATTGCTTCCTCAAGAAATAAGTGATGTACAAAAAGCGCTTTCACATCTACCTACTGCTTTACATTTTCGTTTAGAACAAGCATTAGCTGATGATCTCCCACTTCTCAAACGCGATGGTAATTTTATTCGTCTCAATTATCATAAAGAACTGGATGAAATGCGCTGTTTACGCGATGAATCACGCCGTATTATCGCTAAACTTCAAGCACAATATGCACAAGAAACAGACGTCAAAACACTTAAAATCAAGCATAACAACATTTTAGGCTATTTTATTGAGGTAACAGCTTCTCAAGCATCCGCTCTTACTAATAGTCCTGAAGCGAAAGCACGTTTTATTCATCGACAAACAATGGCAAATGCCATGCGCTTCACCACAACAGAGCTTGCCGAACTTGAGAGTCGTATTGCCCATGCAGCAAATAATGCCATAACGCTCGAGCTAGAAATCTTTGATGAGCTCGTTAACGAAATTACTACACAAATTGATTTCATTCGCGGAGCAGCTGAAGCGCTTTCTGTTTTGGATGTATCCGTCGCTTTAGCCCACTTAGCCGAAGAACAAGGATATTGTCGTCCCAAAATTGACGATTCACTTACATTTCATATCATCGCGGGACGCCACCCTGTAGTAGAGCAAGCATTGCGAAAACAAACAGATAAACCGTTTGTGGCTAATGACTGCGACCTTTCAGCGCAACAAAAACAACAATATGCGGCAATTTGGCTATTAACAGGCCCGAATATGGGGGGAAAATCAACTTTTTTACGACAAAATGCTCTCATTACTATTATGGCGCAAATGGGCTCATTTGTTCCAGCTTCTTCCGCCCATATCGGCGTTGTCGATCGCTTATTCAGCCGCGTTGGTGCCTCAGACGATCTTGCACGGGGACGCTCGACTTTTATGATGGAAATGGTCGAAACAGCAACGATTCTTAATCACGCTAGCGACCATTCTCTCGTTATCCTTGATGAAATTGGACGAGGTACATCCACTTTTGATGGACTTTCAATCGCTTGGGCAGCGGTTGAATACCTTCATGAAGTAAACCGCTGTCGCGCCATTCTTGCCACACATTTCCACGAAATGACAGTACTTACCGAAAAGCTTAATCGTCTTCATAATGTGACGATGAAAGTCAAAAATTGGGAAGGTGACGTCGTCTTCCTCCATGAAGTCACTAAAGGAGTCGCTGATCGATCTTACGGAGTGCAAGTTGCGAAGCTTGCTGGACTTCCTGAAACGGTTATCGCCCGTGCTACAAACGTTCTGGATCAATTAGAACAAGGCGAAATGGCTAAAAAAGGCAAGAAATTAATTGATGACTTACCACTGTTTACCCTTAAAGAAACATCTTTTGCGAATAAAAAAACAAATGAATGTTGTGCAATTAAAGAAGCTCTTAAAGTTATTCATCCTGACAATCTCTCCCCTAAAGCTGCTTTAGAAGAACTTTACCGTCTTAAGCAACTCGAAAAAGGATAACCGCTTTATAACAAGTTGAAGAGAGGGCCGTGGTGTATATGAGCTATATTCTCAAGAGTGATTTGCCCGGATCTGTTTCTTCATTGATTTCCTCCACATAAAAATATCTGTTGCTTTTTTTTTCAAATAGTTACAACGTCACCGACTTAACTCATCGTTCAGTGGTCACGCTTATGATTTAATAGCGGCATTACAGCAATTTTCTGCTCTTGAAGGATGCCTCCCCTTTTCAGCAAAAATCAAAACGTGCATTTACTCACGACCTATGGTTTTGTTCATTTTGTTAGCTGCGCTTCAGTTATCCCCATTTTCCCACAACAAGCACAGTATATCTATGACATACTCTAAGGCAACTTACCGTGTCCTATACAATTGACGTAAAAATAGGAAAATCCGCACAGTTTGCAAATCGCACAACTCCCTCTTTATCTCTGCCCTAAAAACCTCTCCAAGTTGTCTCCCGAAACATTTCAAACCAATTTTTTCAGTTTGAAATTTTACAAAGAAAGTCGCGGAAAATCCTCTAAAACTAGATTCTTCCCTCAATCAGATATCGCGAACTGCGCCCTTAGCAGCAGAAGTAGTCATGGCCGCGTAGGCTTTAAGGGCCTTTGAAACTTTACGTTTACGTTCCTCAATTGGTTTCCAAGCCGCACTTCCCTTTGCGTCCATTTTGTTACGACGATGCATAATCTCAGTGCCACCTATCATTAAATGAATAGTGCGATTAGGGATATCGATTTCTATTATATCTCCCTCTTCCACCAAAGCAATTGTGCCTCCTTCAGCAGCCTCTGGCGAAATATGGCCGATAGAAAGCCCTGAAGATCCTCCTGAAAAGCGGCCATCTGTCACAAGTGCACAAACCTCACCTAATCCTTTCGATTTGAGGTAGCTTGTTGGGTAAAGCATTTCTTGCATTCCAGGCCCACCACGCGGGCCTTCGTAACGAATTAAAACGATATCTCCTGGTTTAATTTTATTGGTCAAAATCGCTGAAACTGCTGAATCCTGGCTTTCAAAAATCCTCGTAGGACCTTTAAAGGTTAAATTTGGCTGATCAACACCAGCT
Organism: Bartonella australis AUST/NH1; assembly: GCF_000341355.1. Classification (NCBI taxonomy): domain Bacteria; kingdom Pseudomonadati; phylum Pseudomonadota; class Alphaproteobacteria; order Hyphomicrobiales; family Bartonellaceae; genus Bartonella; species Bartonella australis. The sequence goes on along the minus strand of NC_020300.1, from coordinate 117,523 downwards.
GTTTTTACAATACAACCATCTTCAGCAAGATTCCCATAAAGAACTGCTAACCCCCCATCTTTTGAATAAGCATGCTCAATATCGCGGATCACGCCCTTTTCGCGATCAAGGTCGAGGGCCTCATAACGGTGTACCTGGCTAAAAGCTGTTTGTGTTGGAACGCCTCCTGGTGCCGCACGGTAAAATTTATGAATAGTAGATTCTTCAGTCTGTTTTATGTTCCACTCGCAAAGAGCCTCTTTCATTGTTTTTGCATGAACAGTATAAGCGGACGTATCGATAAGTCCAGCTGCAGCTAATTCACCTAAGAGTCCCATGACACCGCCAGCTCGATGAACATCCTCCATATGCACATTAGAGACAGCAGGTGCAACTTTGCACAAAACGGGAACACGGCGTGAAAGATAATCAATATCGGTCATAGTGAAATCTACCTCTCCTTCCCGCGCCGCAGCTAAAAGATGCAGCACAGTATTGGTTGATCCACCCATGGAGATATCCAAAGTCATTGCATTTTCAAAAGCCTTACGCGAAGCAATAGAACGCGGCAAAACTGTCTCATCGTCTTTTTCGTAATAACGCTTGGCCAGCGTAACAATACGCCGACCAGCTTCCTCAAATAGCAGTCGACGATCTACATGCGTGGCTAACATTGATCCATTTCCGGGAAGAGCAAGCCCCAATGCTTCAGTAAGGCAATTCATAGAATTAGCAGTAAACATCCCTGAACAAGAACCGCACGTAGGACACGCGGCACGCTCCATTTCAGAAACTTCTTCCTCTGAATTATGATTATCGGCCGCTGCGATCATTGAATCAACTAAATCAACGGCAATATCTTGGCCTTTCCATTTAATTTTTCCTGCCTCCATAGGGCCACCGGAAACAAAAATTGTTGGAATATTTAACCGCAAGGAAGCCATTAACATACCGGGCGTAATTTTGTCGCAATTGGAAATACAAATAAGAGCGTCTGCGCAATGGGCATTGACCATATATTCGACGGAATCCGCAATGAGCTCACGAGAAGGCAAAGAATAAAGCATTCCATCATGCCCCATAGCAATCCCATCATCGACAGCAATAGTGTTAAATTCTTTTGCAACACCACCAGAAGCGACTATCTCTTGCGCAACTAAATGCCCGAGATCTTTTAAATGTACATGCCCCGGAACAAATTGTGTAAAGGAATTCGCAATTGCGATGATAGGCTTACCAAAATCGGCATCTTTCATTCCGGTCGCACGCCAAAGACCGCGTGCTCCTGCCATGTTGCGCCCATGAGTCGATGTTCTTGAACGGTAGGAAGGCATTATCTTTTTCCTTGAATATTTTTTCTCTTTTGCGCTGAAACGTGACTAAAAAGGCACAATTCGGGGGAAAAAACATATTTTAAGTGTAGGCGACCCAAAACAGACACGCCACGAGCATCATTGAAAAAATCTTGGAAAAACCACCCCAACCACTGCAATATCCCCCAATTATTGTATAAATCCTACCCTTGAATATCTGCGCCTCTTAAAAAACGCAACCTTCTTGGTGGAGCTAAGCGGGATCGAACCGCTGACCTCTTGCATGCCATGCAAGCGCTCTCCCAGCTGAGCTATAGCCCCACGAAAGATAGACCAATCTCTCCCAAAAGAAGATAAACAATCTGGGGGGAATTCTTAAAGTGAGAAAAACCGAAGATCAAGAAAAATTTATATTTAATAACGGAGTACCATCGAAAAACAGTGGATTCACTGTTTCCTTTAGAAAAGAAATGATAGGTAAAAATAGTAAATATGTTGTGAATTTATTGGCATTAGGTATACAAGAAATAAGGTGCGTTAAACACACCTTATTTCGCCAAACTCAGTGAAAAATAGGGTTGAATATTCTTTTTTTCACTTAATTTTAAGCCAAATATCGAAAGTGGAACTACAATGGATGAGAAACTCAAAGACCTCATTAAGCGTATTAAATATGCTAACACTCATTTAAAAACAAGTATAGAAACCGAAACAATGAGTGAGTTCAAACCAAGCCTACCTATTACATCTGAAAATGTAATTAAGATTAGCAGAGAATTTGAAAAATGGCAGGTAAAAAAGCGTTTTCTGCAAAAAAGAGAAAATTTTGCCGTAAAAATATTTCATTTTAATAATAAAATTAATAATAATATAAGAAACGAAACTTTTAATTTCAATTACTTACCAAAAGATGAAGAACAATTAAAAATCTTCGAAAAATATCTGAATAAACTCAATAACAACATAAAAACTGAAGACGGAAAAATCGTCCTATCAGATAATTTTACCCAAATAAAAGATAGCATCATAAGGGATATGTTAAAAAGAAGATATATTTCCGAGAAAGATACATTCAGCAAATATGATACCTTGGATAAACTTGTTCAAAAAAGTTTTTCTAAAATAGCAAGCTTACACAGAAGTATTTTAGAGTTAAAATCGGAAGATAACTTGATTCCTGAGCATTACTTCCCTGAATTTAAGTTAAAATACCATCGTAAGTTTATAGACACAGCAAAAAATATGAGGTTCAATAAATTAGCTGAATGGATCAAAGAAATGGGTCCTTACATGAGCTACTACTTATATATCAAACAATTTGAAATAGGTGATTTTTATACCGATTTTCTAGAGGGGTTAGATGATAGTGAAATAATAAATAATATAGCAAGGAAACTGTCATGTGTTTCTGAACCTAGTCGTGACAAAGATTTTTCAATAAAAGAATATGATGAAGAAATAAAAAAATTCGTTAAAACATTACACGATCAATGAAAAAGATTGAATTTATTAACCGTTATACCTTCGATTTCGAAGCTACCACATCAGAACCCGTATGCGCTTATATGGTATCAATTGTAAATATAGAGGACCCTTCAAATGCAACCATATTCACAATTGACGACGGTGACCCCGTTGAATTACTCCTAAAATTCATAAAAAAATCAAAGAAAAACTCTAAATTCTATGCCCATAATTTAAGTTATGATTATGCAATTATCAGAGCATGGTGTCATTTTAACCCTGAAAATGAGTATATACCGTCATTCAAAGATTTCATACTACCAAACCGAAAAATTTTAAAGTCAACCTTAAATTTCAAATATAAACCCATCCACCTTATCGATTCGTATCCTTTATTCTTAGCACCTTTAAATAAGGTAATGGGGGCATTCACACCTCTAAAAAAAGGTGAAACACCGTTATATGAAAAATTAGATGATGTCGTCGTTACACAGGAAGACAAAGATTATCGTTTAAACGACTCAATAGGACTCGCCATTGCTTTTAAAAAAGACTGGAATTCGGTCATAATAAATTAGCTAAAGGATACGGCCCCCCTTAAGCGTCGTCATCGCTAGAAACGCCACCACCGAGAATATCAGTGACATCATCATCTTCATCGCCTTCGTCGTGAGATAAAAATGTATCATCGTCATCTCCAAGGCCTACATCGCTGTCTTCTAAATCAGGTAAATCATCATCTTTAGAATCATCGGCATCGCCTTCAAGCAACATAAAGGCAGACTTTTCAAGCGCTGTATCAAGCTCTTCAGTGTCCACTTCTTCTTCGCTGTCAGCTTCAGCCGCAGCAACTTCAAAATAAGAACGCGGATAAGAAAGCCCTGTATAAGGCGACACAATGGGGTCGCGATTAAGATCGTAAAATTTCTTTCCCGTTTCCGGGTCAACCCGTTTGGTTCCAAGTTCCTGTTTTGCCATGGACCGTGCCTCTTTAGGTTAGTTATAATTTCATAAAAACGAATTTTACGGTGCTTAAGCGAAAAGTGAAGCATTTGTCAAAGATAAATACACTATTCTACACGGATTTTCTCATGACGTTTCTCAAAATATATGGTAAAGAGCCCCTAAATTTCGCAAAATTCAGATAAGGTTGGTAAAGCTTCTATGGGAAAAGCAATACCTGCAATAGCCTACAAATCCGTAAATCTTTCCGGAACAATCAAAATACCGGGCGATAAATTAATTTCTCATCAGTCACTCATATTAGGGGGATTAGCAAATGGTGAGACACATATCCGCGGACTCCTTGAAAATGATGATGTTCTGTGTACAGCTGTTGCCATGCAAGCTATGGGAGCAAATATTCGCAAAAAAGACGACCTATGGATTATCCGTGGAACCGGTAATGGCTGCTTATTACAAGCGCAAATGCCTTTAAATTTTAGCAATGCTGGGACAGGTGCTTGCCTAGTCATGGGAATGGTTGGTTCTTATCACATGAAAACAACTTTTATCGGCAGTGCTGCTCTATCCAAGCGTTCAATGAGATGCATTCTTGATCCGCTACGTTTAATGGGCACTGAAATCGAGGCAACTTCCGGCAATTACCTTCCATTGACACTCTATGGTCCCCGAATGGCTGGACCAATTTGCTGTCGTATTCCGACAGCTTCTGCCCAGGTTAAATCTGCGATTCTTTTCGCTGGTCTCAATACCGCCGGTACAACAACCGTTATCGAGCCATCCCTTACACGAAACCACACAGAAAAAATGCTAAAATGGTTCGGTGCTGAACTTGATATCGAAACAGATAAAAAAGGCACGCGTTTCATTCATCTGGACGGTCAGCCACATCTTACAGGGCAAATCATTGATATTCCGGGCGATCCGTCTTCTGCAGCTTTTCCTCTTATCGCCGCCCTTCTTGTAGAAAATTCTGATATTATCATCGAAAATGTTCTTATAAATGACTCCAGGGCAGGTCTCATAAAAACATTGTGGGAAATGGGAGCCGAAATTAAATTTTTAAACCAGCGCCGAACAGGCGAAGAAAATGTTGCTGATCTGCGCGTCAAGTCGTCGATGCTAAAAGGTGTGACCGTGCCTAAAGAACGAACTGCATCAATGATTGATGAATACCCTGCTTTAGCGGTAGCAGCGGCCTTCGCTGAAGGCAGAACGACTATGCTGGGAATTAAAGAATTGCATGCCAAAGAATTAGGCCGACTTTCTGCTGTTGCACGAGGATTAAAAATTAATCATGTAGATTATAAAGAGGGTGCAGACTTCCTTATTATTCAAGGAAAAGGCTCGGGCAAGGGTTTAGGCGGTGGGCATGTCATGACACATCTTGATCACCGAATAGCGATGTGTTTTCTCATCTTTGGTTTAGCATCAGAAAAACCGGTCACCGTCGATGATAAGCGGATGATCGCCACAAGCTTTCCAGAATTCATCCCCTTAATGCGCCAACTAGGAGGTAAAATTCATTGAAACCTTTTATCATCGCAATTGATGGTCCAGCAGCCTCTGGCAAAGGGACTTTAGCGCGCAAAATCGCCGCCCATTACGGTCTTCATTATTTAGACACCGGTCTCACTTATCGCCATGTTGCCTACGCGCTTTTACAACAAAAATTGGCCCTCAGTGATGAAACAAATGCCATAGCCCACGCTGAAAAGCTTGATATTAATACTTTAAATTCATCTCTTCTAGCCTCCCATGAAATTGGCGAAGCAGCTTCAAAAATAGCAGTCATACCAGCTGTTCGCGAAATTCTTGTCGCAAAACAACGCGCCTTTGCTAAATTTTTGCCAGGCAGCGTTCTTGATGGCCGTGATATTGGCACTATTGTCTGCCCTGATGCAAATATAAAGCTTTATGTTTTAGCCGACGCTCAAACGCGCGCGCGGCGTCGTTATAAGGAGATTTTTGAAAAAGGAATACAAGCAGATTATAACAAAATTCTCGCTGATCTTGAACAGCGCGACGCGCGCGATACGACCCGCGAACAGAGCCCTTTAAAACCAGCAAAAGACGCCCTCTTGCTTGATACGTCAGAATTGAGTATAGAAGCAGCATTAGCGGCTGCTTATGCCTTTATTGATCCTGTCATAAAAGCTTACGCCGTGAAGTGAATCATCATAAGGTGGCTTCTAGCCCGGCGCTGATTTCTCCTTCTATACTGAAGAGAAAAGGTACGAAGTTGCCCTGTATCAACACTAACCCAGCGCTTGTACCTTTTGCAATGGGGGTACGTATTAGGAGTTCTTATGTCACAATACAATCCCACAACAGCGGATTTTGAAACCCTTTTAATGGAGTCCTTTCAAGTTAACGATCTTAATGAAGGATCTGTTGTTAAAGGCCGTATCATCGCAATCGAGAAAGATATGGCCATTGTTGATGCAGGCCTTAAAGTAGAAGGTCGCATTCCACTGAAAGAATTTGGAACCAAAGGCAAAGACGGTTCCTTGCAAGTCGGCGACGAAGTTGAAGTTTATATTGAACGCATTGAAAATGCGATGGGTGAGGCTGTTTTATCACGTGAGAAAGCGCGTCGCGAAGAAAGTTGGCTTCGTCTTGAAGAAAAATTCAACGCCGGTGTGCGTGTGGATGGGGTTATTTTTAGCCAAGTTAAAGGTGGCTTTACGGTTGATCTTGATGGTGCCGTCGCTTTCTTGCCTCGTAGCCAAGTTGACATTCGTCCTATTCGCGATGTGGCGCCTTTGATGCACAACCCACAATCTTTTGAAATTCTGAAAATGGATCGTCGTCGTGGCAATATTGTCGTTTCACGCCGTACTGTCTTAGAAGAGAGCCGAGCCGAACAGCGTTCAGAAATCGTTCAAAACCTCGAAGAGTCCCAAATTGTCGAAGGTGTAGTCAAGAATATTACCGATTATGGTGCATTTATTGATCTTGGCGGCATTGATGGCCTCTTACACGTCACTGATATGGCGTGGCGGCGTGTTAATCACCCATCTGAAATCCTCACAATTGGCCAAACTATTAAAGTTCAGATTATCCGTATCAATCAAGACACGCACCGCATCTCACTCGGAATGAAGCAGCTTGAAAGCGATCCTTGGGACAGCATCAGCTTAAAGTATCCTATCGGTAAAAAAATCACTGGCGCCGTTACTAACATCACTGATTATGGTGGTTTTGTTGAAATTGAGCCAGGAATCGAGGGATTAATTCACGTTTCCGAAATGAGCTGGACGAAAAAAAATATCCATCCCGGAAAACTTCTTTCCACTTCACAAGAAGTAGAAGTTGTTGTCCTTGAAGTGGATCCTTCTAAACGGCGTATTTCCCTCGGTTTGAAGCAAACATTCGAAAATCCGTGGGTAGCTTTTGTCAATAAATTCCCAGTAAATTCGCAAGTAGAAGGTGAAGTCAAAAACAAAACAGAATTCGGCCTCTTCATCGGCCTCGAAGGTGATGTTGACGGTATGGTCCACCTTTCTGATCTTGACTGGAATCGCCCCGGTGAACAAGTCATCGACACTTATAACAAGGGTGATATTGTTAAAGCTGTTGTTCTCGATGTTGACGTCGAAAAAGAGCGTATCTCTCTGGGAATTAAGCAACTTTCTGGTGATAAAGTTGGAGAAGCGGCGGCTCACGGTGAATTGCGTAAAGGCGCCATTGTTACGTGTGAAGTGACTGGAATCAATGATAATTGTATTGACGTAAAATTGATTGACCACGATCTTGAAACGACTATTCGCCGTAATGATTTAGCACGTGATCGCGATGAACAGCGTCCTGAACGTTTCTCTATTGGACAAAGGGTCGATGCCCGTATCATCGCATTTGATAAAAAAACGCGCAAACTTTCGGTGTCTATCAAAGCCTTAGAAATTGCGGAAGAAAAAGAAGCGGTTGCTCAATATGGTTCGATGGATTCAGGCGCTTCCCTCGGCGACATTCTTGGTGCAGCTTTAAAAAAGCAAGAGCAAGATTGATAAGTTAAGAATTAAATGGAGGCCGCTTGTTTTTTGAGCGGCCTTTTGTTTTTCAATTACCTGCTCTCTCGCTCTCTAATCGCTCGGATTTACCGATAAAAGCGGGGAATTTTTGTTACTAAAATAAAATGCCAGGCGCTTGTTGAATAAAAAAGAAGCTATCTAATGAATGGCACTTATAATACCTCTCACGAAGCGGTTTTTTCTGAATAAACAAAAATCCGCTGCCTTATTGAGACTGAATCCCCCATTCATTTGGTCAGTAAATTCTCAGGGATCTCCATAAACTAGGTCGTGACATAACTTCTGACGAAGAAGTTTCACTTTCTGAGTATGAAAAAAGGAACAATTTTCGCGGGCGATTGGCCGGAAAGGCCAAATTTATCCTCCGTGCTGTTCATACAAGCGATATTGGTGTGCCATAACAATGAAACCCTTCCGCTACCTGCTTAGTGTCTCATCGATGACTATTAGATCATTGATGAAACCATACGCAGTTACGCAGCAGTTTTTCAAAATCCTTTATCAAACAACTTCCTCTTTATAAAAAGGCAACAATTTTGTATATTCTTTTGCTTTAGAAAATACTCTCGAACCGGACTATATTAAAGGCTATCCATCAAGAATTTGCGAAAATGGCGGTCAGTGTGCCCATAGCGCGATTTAGAGCATTTTAGCGCTCGCTAAAATAGACAAAACCTGTACCTTATTTTCTAAGATAAGCCTAATTACCCATGATCAAAAAAACAAAATTTATCATATCAAGCCATTACGTAATAGCTGCGGATATCTACGGCCGCTGAACCATGTCGATGATAGTGCAGCTAGGCGTGATATACGGGCTCAGCATAGTGGTTTTATCGCGCAACGACCTGAACTATTCTCGAGATTTATCATCAAGACAATCAGCTATTTTCACGCCCGCATTTGCCTTGCTCTGAGCCCGAATATAAAGCAAAGATCAAATTTCATGATGCTGTTTATACTATTAAAGTTAAATGGACTTAAGAAAATATACTCAGTATTAACGGTAAATCATATGTTCAAGCTGGTATAGAGCTAAACTTAAACAAAACGGGAAACTATGAAAGTATACACACTCTTAAACCTCCAAATCAAAAAGAGTAAAATTCCTTTTTATATTGCTCAAAAAAACAAAATTGTTATAAGTCCTTGAATCTTTTGCGGCAGCACTCGTTTTGGCAACTGTTTTATACTTCACTGAGCTAAAAGAGAGAAAATTATGAACCACACAGATATTGCTAGGCGTGTTTACGACCATACATGGAAACTTGACCCAATCATTCGCTCTCTTCTCGATACGGATTTTTATAAACTCCTTATGGTGCAGATGATTTGGGGGCTTTATCCAAATGTTAATGTTACATTTTCTCTCATTAATCGCACAAAAACCGTTTCTCTTGTTAACGATATTGATGAAGGTGAGCTGCGCGCTCAGCTTGACCACGCTCTTAGTTTGCGCTTCACCAAAAAAGAAATGATATGGCTTGCTGGTAATACATTCTACGGCCGTCAGCAAATTTTCAAGCCGGATTTTCTTCATTGGCTTGAAAACTTCCAGCTCCCTGAATATGAACTCACTAAAAGAGACGGCCAATATATCCTACATTTTCACGGCCCATGGGCTCGCAGTTCTTTATGGGAGATCCCTGCTCTTGCTATTATCAGTGAGTTACGTTCGCGTGCTGCTATGAAAAACCTCGGCCGTTTCGCACTTGATGTGCTTTATGCCCGTGCCAAAACAAAAATGTGGAGCAAAATTGAACGTCTCAAAAAACTCCCGGATATTAAAATATCCGACTTCGGCACCCGACGGCGCCATTCTTTTTTATGGCAACGCTGGTGTGTTGAAGCGTTAAAAGAAGGAATCGGCGATTCTTTCGCAGGCACCTCCAACGTCCTTCTGGCCATGGATACAGATTTAGAAGCCCTCGGCACAAACGCACACGAACTGCCTATGGTCACCGCTGCCCTCGCCAACAACGACGACGAGCTACGCACGGCACCTTACCGGGTCCTGGAAGATTGGAACCACTATTACGGCAACAACCTCCTGATCGTTTTGCCCGATGCTTTCGGCACCGAAGCATTCCTACGCAACGCACCCGACTGGGTAGCGGACTGGAAAGGCTTCAGACCCGACAGCGCTCCCCCCATCGAGGGAGGCGAGCGTATCATCAAATGGTGGCAAGAAAAAGGGAAAAATCCACGTGAAAAATTACTGATTTTTTCTGATGCACTGGATGTAGATACGATTGAAAAAACTTACCATCATTTTCACGGCAAAGTACGCATGAATTTTGGGTGGGGAACTAACCTTACCAATGATTTTGAAGATTGCGCCCCTCAGGAAACTGTCAATCTTGATGCTCTTTCTCTCGTCTGCAAAGCCACTTGCGCCAACGGTCGGCCGGCAGTCAAGCTTTCAGATAACCCCGAAAAAGCTATCGGTGATCCCCAAGAAATAAAACGCTATTTGAATTTTTTTGCTAAAAAATAATAACACATTATCAAACTTATCAGAATTTGATTGTCGGCCCGCTTATATAAACAAAAGGTGACTGATAAGCGATCGCCCGGTAGTAAACAGGCGTGTATCATTTATTATCTTAACGTATAAGCACAACACCGTAACATAAGCGATCTGCCCCAGCTTATTGAAATGATTCACAACTATTTACGCAATCTTTCTGCGCGATTCCCCTCACTGGTAGCGCTGCGTTCGCCAACGCCACCCTACGCAATCCCGTAATATTTAGAGAAAATTCATGAACTGAGCCCTGTACTAATACAAAGCGGCCTTATCCTGAATTTTTTAACCCAAAAAAACCTCTATACTAAGTTTAATATAATGAGCAAAACTAAAGATTTATTCACTTAATAAATCTTTTATTTCGGTAATGATGAGGATGACGGGCGTGTCATAATATAAACAGCAATCACTAGCAAAACAGCGGCAGTCAATAAAGCAAACCACAAAGCGGGGTGCACAATCACCAAAAACGATAAAAAGCCACTAGCCATACTGACAATAGCAAAAATTTTAATAAATAACGGAATGATTCTGCTCTCTTCCCATTGCTTAATAGGTGGGCCAAAAATCCGGTGGTGATGCAACCAATAATGAAAACGCGGTGATGAACGAGCAAAACACCATGATGCAAGCAATAAAAAAGGAACTGTCGGCATGATAGGTAAAACCACGCCGATGACACCCAATACGATTGTTACACACCCCAACGCAAAATAGAATATACGCAAAAGACGAGATACCTTAAAATCGTTTTTCATTATTCATTGCCATTTTCTTTTACTTAGATACCGTATGTAAAAATCCCGACTTTTATACATCTACAACGCGCAGCTGTTTCCCCCCTGAAGATAAAGCGATTTACCGAATATGATGACCCTTTTGAAGTTTTCAAGAAGGAATAAATTTTAGAAAAATAAAAAGGCTGCAGAATAAATCAATGCAGCCTTTCAAATACGAACGCAGCTTTGGGAGGAGAAAACGCCGCATTCGCTCGCTAGACATTAGGAGGAAACAAGCTAGCGGAGGACTATCTAATGGAAATAAACTTTATAAACAATATACAAAAATGCATGCCTGCTATGCATAAATTCCACTGCGCTTAAATCTCCCGAGCCGAATTTCGGCGACAAAAAGTTGACGCAAAAACGGCGAGAAAAATCAGCGTTAAAAGCAATACAACTGTAGAAGCGGAATCAGAACCAATGAATAAGCTAAGATAAATTCCCCAAAAACTAGAAAAAACTGCGACAAACATAGCGACCAATAACATGGAAGAAAACCGCTTTGTAATGAGATAGGAAATCGCTCCCGGCGCGATCAATAAAGATACGACTAAGATAATTCCAACAGCTTTCAAAGCTGCGACAATAGTGAGGGAAATCATCGTTAAAAGAGTATAATGAAGCACCGATATCTGGAGTCCTATTGCGCGTCCCTGAATTGGATCAAAAATGTATAGTGTAAAATCTCGCCATTTTGCTCCCAAAATGAGAGTGACAACCGTAGCAATTACCGCTGTCTGCGTAATATCGAGCCAGTTAATGCCTAAAAGATTACCGAATAGAATATGCCTCAAATCTAAACTACTATAAATCGTCGTCGCCAAAACGAGCCCTAAACCAAACATAGATGAAAAAACAATACCCATTACTGTATCTTGTTTGATGCGGCTATTTCTCCCTAAAAAACCTGTTATGATAGCGCAGATCATACCAGCCATAAAAGCACCGCAAGCAATCAAAGTCATCGTGACATTTGCTGGACGTACATGCTGACACCAAGAAAACGGTAAAGAGGCCAAAAATATCATTACCCACGGCGTCGCCATATAGCCAATAATCACACCAGGAAAAACTGCATGAGAAATCGCATCTCCTAAAAGCGCCCATCCTTTCAAAATAAGAAAACAAGAAAGTATAGCCAACGGAATAGCAAGAATAATAGTAATAATCATACCCTTAATCATAAAAGGGAACTGAAAAGGCAACAGTAACTGATCTATCATGGTACAATCGCACCTTTTTTTGCTGTTCTTACACGTAAACGCGCAGCGATAAAACCATGTTTAGGAGCAAAAATAAAAGTTATAGTAAACAAAAATGCTTGGAAAAGCACAACAATACCGCCTGTTTGCGCATCCAAAAAATAACTTACGTAAACACCGAGTACACTCGTAAATGTTCCAATTGCTACTGCAATCACTAAAAGATTTTCAAAACGATCACTTAAAAGATAAGCGGTCGCCCCTGGCGTCACCACGAGGCAAATAACTAAAAAAGCTCCTACCGTTTGCATAGCAGAAACAGTGCAAGCGGCGAGCAATGTAAAAAAAAGAACCTTTAACAGCTTTACGTTCAGCCCGATGACACGTGCGTGATTTTCGTCAAATAAAACAACTAATAAATCTCTCCATTTTAAAAGAAGTATCAATAAAGAGATAAAGCCAATTAAAGCCAATTGTAAAATATCTGATGAACTCACTGCCAAAATATTTCCAAGAACAATCGTGTCGATATTGACAGCCATTGGTTTTAAGGACTTGAGAAATAGCCCAACAGCAAAAAAGGAAGAAAAAATTAAACCAATAATTGCATCTTCCTTTAATTTGGTCCGATGGTTAAAAAATAACATCGCTGCTGCAGCTAATCCACCAGAAAAAAAAGCTCCAAGCGAAAAAGGAAGCCCCAAAAGATAGGCTCCAGCTACCCCCGGTACGATCGAATGAGAAAGTGCATCACCAATCAGCGACCAACCTTTCAACATCAAAAAAGCAGAAAGAAAAGCGCAAACGCACCCCACTAACCCTGAAACCCACATTGCATTAATCATATATTGATAATGAAACGGCTCAAGCAACCAAAATATCATGAAACATGCTCCAGCATTCTATCACTGTCAAAAAATAAGTTTCCCCGCTACTTGAACAAACGTTATTTTTTTGCGCTTTTAAGAGTTTAAAATATGGTGACGCAGAGTACCATCAAAAGTCTTTTCAAGGTTTTTCTGCGTAAATACCGCTTCTGTTAATCCGGAAGCCACAACAGTCTTTTTTATTAAAACTGTGTGATCACAAAATTCACGAACAGAGCCTAAATTATGGGTAGAAACCAATATTACAGCGCCTTCTTCACGGAGATCCCGCAACAAAGCGATAATTTTATCTTCTGTTTTAATATCGACCCCCGTAAATGGCTCATCTAATAAAATGACCTTCGCCTGCTGTGCGAGAGAACGTGCAAGAAAGACACGCTTTTTCTGTCCACCAGAAAGTTCGCCAATTTGGCGCTTGGCGAATGCCGACATATCTACACGTTCTAGAGCAACACGGACAGCTTCATAATCTTGTGCTCGCGCGTGACGAAAAAAATTCATACGGCCATAGCGCCCCATCAGTACAACGTCTTCAACAAGAACAGGGAAATCCCAATCAACGTCCTCGCTCTGGGGCACATAAGCAATAAGATTCTGCTTCAAAGCCTTTTTAACACACAAATCTAAAACACGAATTTTTCCCTTTGAAGGCCGCACAAACCCCATAATAGTCTTAAAGAGCGTTGATTTTCCTGATCCGTTGACCCCAATAAGCGCCGTAATAGAACCTACTGGGCTCTCAAAACTTACTTCGCACAAAGCTGTATGCCCGTTGCTGTAAGTCACTGTTATCCCTTGAGCGTATATTCCAGACTCAGCCATTGTCCCCTTGCCTAATTCGATAAAGCACCGGCAATACGCCCGCTTGTAACACGCAATAAATCAATATAGGTAGGCACTTCACCGTTCTTCTCACTAAGTGAATCCACATAAAGTACTCCACCATATTTAGCCCCTGTTTCTCTCGCAACTTGCTTGGCGGGCGCAGCAGAAATAGTACTCTCAGAAAAAACTGCCTGGATACCATATTTTCGAACCATATCAATAACATATTTAACCTGTTGTGGTGTCCCCTGCTGATCAGCATTAATTGGCCATAAATAAAGTTCTTTCAGGCCGAAATCACGGGCTAAATAACTAAATGCACCTTCGCTCGTCACAAGCCAGCGCTTATTTTCCGGCAAAGCCCCTAATTTAGATTTGATCGGTTCAATATTTGAGCGAATCTTCCGTTTATAAATCTCGGCATTTTCTTTATAGGTAGCGGCATGCTCGGGATCATACTGTATAAAAGCGTCACGAATATTATTGACGTAAATCAAAGCTGCAGTCGGTGACATCCACGCGTGAGGATTCGGTTTACCGCTAAAAGGCCCATCGCCAATTTCAATCGGCACGACGCCTTTTGAAACGATCACACTTGGAACATCCTTGATATTTTGGAAAAATTTTTCAAACCAAAGCTCCAGTTCTAATCCATTCCACAATATGAGATCAGCCCCTTGCGCACGCATAAGATCGCGCGGAGTAGGCTGATATTCATGAATTTCAGCACCTGGTTTGGTTATTGACTCAACATCAGCAACGTCACCCGCTACATTACGAGCCATATCAGCAATAATAGTGAAAGTCGTAACAGCTTTGAATTTGCTAGCGCTCAAAACCGAGCTAGGTATCCCAAAAATCAAACTTCCCAAAATTACAATAAAAAACGCTTTTATTCCCACCGACATTCTCTATATTGCTAATGATTTGCATTACCATTTGTAGATAACAACTAATTTCTGCCCTGGCAATAAAAAACCACCCCGAAAATGATAATTTTTTTAGTCGCTTAAAATACCTTCTTTTCCCTAAAAAATATGCACAATTTCAGCAATGGCCTCCTACTACAAAGACTCATTTTAAAAAGCCTATAACACATCTTAGCTTCCGCGCTTCCCTCTCTAACGCACAAAAGAACTTAAAGACGCCCTATTCACGATAGTGATCTAAAACGAGAAAATAAAAATCAACCCCGCAAATACGCACCTGTTGTTTTAGCGACACTTTCCACCACTTTCAAAGTAAGCATTTCCAGATCTTCATCTGTCAAGGTTCTCTCAATAGGCTGGATAACAACTTCAATCGCTATAGACTTTTTACCTTCCCCAAGAGTTGTATCCTCAAAGAGATCAAAAACCTGAACTGAACGAATAAGTTTTTTGTCTGCCCTACTCGCGGCATGAACAACGAGAGAGGACGCAACTTCTTTATCGACGACAAAAGCAAAATCGCGTCGCACCGTCTGAAAAGGCAATAATTTTAAAGAAGGACGAATCTTAGTTGTTCTTTTCTTTTGCTCTGGAATTTTATCAAGAAAAATTTCAAAGCCGCATATAGGACCACTAACATTTAATTTTTCCAATGTCTCTGGGTGAAAAACACCGAAAAAACCAAGAATAATCTTCGGCCCAAGCTTAATGACGCCTGAACGACCAGGGTGGTACCAATCGGGCGCCTTAGCTTCAATCTGCAATTTGTTCATATCTACGCCACATGCCTCTAAGACGGCAAATGCGTCCGCCTTGGCGTCAAAAACGTCAACTGCTTTCGCACTTCCGCTCCAAAAACGCCCCGCTCCTTCAAATCTTTCTGTGCCGTGGCGAATACCACTGGCGACACGCAGTTGTTCATTGGGTGTATTACCCGCGTAAATGCTTGAGATTTCAAATAAAGCAAGATCAGAAAAACCGCGATCAGCATTTCGCTGTGCCGCTACAAGCAAACCAGGCAAAAGAGAAGGGCGCATCACCGACATGTCGATGGCAATAGGATTAACTAATTTAAGCTGTTCCTGACCGCCTCCGAATGCAAGTGCTTGACTTTCAGAAATAAATGACCATGTCACCGCCTCAACCATACCTCTACAAGCCAAAGCCCAACGAGAAATATGCGAGCAAATTTGGGGAAAGGTCAAAATTGAATCTTTTACCTGCGTAAATTCTTCTAACGGCATAGGCTCGATTTTATCTAACCCGTAAATCCGCATCACTTCTTCCACTAAATCGGCCTTGCCGGTGATATCAGGGCGCCATGTCGGTACTTTAACCGTCACCACATCTCCTTTTCCCTCAATACTAAATCCGAGTTGTACTAAAATAGTTGCAGCTCGTTCATGTTCTATTTCTAAATTAGTCAAACGTTTAATTTCAGCAAACGGAAAGACAATTTCTTTAATTTCCGGTTTTCGATAACTAATAACCTGTGCCATCGATACTTCACCACCGCAAAGACTCAACGTTAACCCTGTTGCAACCTCAAGCCCTGATTCCATAAAAGCTGGATCGACACCCCGTTCAAACCGATACCGTGCATCACTGATAAGCCCTAATTTACGGCCTGTCTGAGCAATACTCCGAGGATCCCAGAGTGCTGATTCAATAATAACGCGGCGTGTCGTATCGTCACAGCTCGTCCTTTCACCGCCTATTATACCAGCAATGGACACAACTCCTTCTTCATCTGCGATGACACAATCCTGACTCCCTAATTGGTAGATTTTTCCGTTAAGCGCTTGCAATTGCTCACCCGCACGACCGCGACGTACGGTTAAAGCGCCTTTGATTTTATCTGCATCAAAAACGTGAAGCGGACGACCAAGATCAAAGCTTATATAGTTAGTTATATCGACCAGCGCATTAATCGGCTTTAAACCGATTGCTGTCAAACGCTGTTGCATCCACTGTGGTGATATACCATTCTGAACATTGCGCACTTCACGCCAGGCAAAACCCAAACATAATGATGTAGTCTGGGAAAAATCCAAAGAAACTTGAATCGATGTTTCAAAAGAAGTCACGCACTGTGGCAAAAACAATTCTTTTAACCGCCCGATTCCAGTAGCAGCTAAATCACGAGCAATCCCGCGAATACCTGCGCAATCAGGACGATTAGGCGTTAAACTCACATCAATTACTGGGTCATCTAAACCTGCATAAGCCACAAACGGCATTCCGACAGGCGCATCTTCCGGAAGTTCAATAATCCCATCATGATCGCCTAACAATTTGAGCTCCGCTTGTGAGCACATCATACCAAAACTCTCCACACCGCGTATCTTCCCTACAGATAGGGTCATATCAAGCCCAGGCACGTAAGCCCCAGGCAAAGCAAGAACACCGATAAGTCCGACACGCGCGTTTGGCGCTCCACAAACAATTTGCACAGGCGCACCCGAACCTATATCTACTGACAAAATCTGTAATTTATCTGCATCAGGATGTTTAATAGCCGTTAAAATCTTCGCAACTACAAAATCTGTTAAAGAAGAACGGTCCTCAATATGCTCAACTTCAAGGCCAATGGCTGTTAATTTATCGCAAATTTCACCTAAAAACGCCTCTGTCTCCAAATGATCTTTCAACCAAGACAATGTAAATTTCATTTTTAAACCTCACGTGAAAACTTTCACAAGATCACATATTGCTCAAACCAGCAAAAAGAGTAGATATGTCAAGGCAACGAAAACCATAATGATTCAACCAACGCAGATCAGCGTCAAAAAATGCCCGCAAATCGGGCATACCGTATTTTAACATAGCAATACGGTCAATGCCCATTCCCCACGCAAAGCCTTGATATTTATCCGGGTCGAAACCAGCGTTTTTCAGTACATGGGGATGTACCATCCCACATCCTAAAATCTCTAACCAATCGTTGCCTTCCCCAAATTTCACTTCCGAACTAGAACGGTCACATTGAATATCCACTTCCATAGATGGTTCAGTAAAAGGAAAGAAAGATGGGCGAAAACGCATCTTTACCGAAGGTACTTCGAAAAATGCTTTACAAAATGCCTCATGAAGCCACATCATATGCGCCATATTAGAAGCCTCATCGATCACCAGCCCTTCCACCTGGTGAAACATCGGTGAATGAGTAGCGTCAGAATCCATACGGTAAGCTTTACCAGGAATAATGATGCGCAGTGGTTTTTGTTGCTTTTCCATCATACGAATTTGCACTGGCGATGTATGAGTGCGCAATAATTTCCGCTCCCCTGTTTCATCTACATTAAAAAAGAAAGTATCGTGCATTTCGCGCGCGGGGTGATTTTCAGGAAAATTTAACGCAGTGAAATTATAATAGTCCGTTTCAATATCTGGTCCTTCCGCTATAGAAAAACCCATAGCTGCATAAATAGCCACAATTTCGTGGATCACTTGCGAGATAGGGTGGATACGACCTCTCTCTACAGGCGAACAGCGAACAGGCAAAGTCACGTCAACTGTTTCACCACGGAGACGCAAAGTCATTGCTCGGTGCTTAAGAATATCACGCTTTTGTGCCCATAATTCTAAAAAACGTTTTTTCAATCCGTTAAGCGCGGAACCAACTTTGTGACGCTTATCAGCGTCCATATTTGCTAATGTCTTTAACTTTTCAGAAATACTGCCTTTTTTGCCTAATACTGCAACACGCACCCTTTCAAGTTCCTGCTCGTTATCAGCAGTCTCTAAGGCTAGACAAATTTCTTGCTCCAGAAGCTCAATATCGCTCATATTTTTGCCTATTAAAAAAATAAAAAACCGCGCCAGTAGCAGCCAGCGCGGGATCCCGAATAAATAAACGCCTAAGAGAACGCAACTGGCTTATTTGACAGCGCCTTCAAAGGCATTAGGTGTTGTATCTTTCAAATATTCTAAAGCCTTTTTTGCAGAGGCTACTAAAGTGGCGAATGCCACAGGCTCATGAATCGCTATATCAGAAAGAACCTTACGATCAATTTTAATACCCGCCTTTGAAAGGCCATCAATAAAACGCCCGTAAGTCAATCCCTCCGTACGGACAGCTGCATTGATCCTCTGAATCCACAAAGCTCGGAAAGTGCGTTTCCGGTTTTTACGATCACGGTAAGCATATTGTTTTGAGCGATCAACCGCCGCTTTGGCCGCGCGGATAGTATTTTTGCGCCGACCGTAAAAACCCTCAGCTTGCTTAAGAACCTTTTTGTGCTTAGCGTGGGACGTAACACCCCTTTTTACACGTGCCATATGATAATCTCCTAAAAATCAAAAACGCAAATGCTTAAAGACTATTTGGCAAATAATATTGGATAACTTTTTTGGCATCCGATTCGGCCAAAACCATTGTTCCACGTGCATCACGAATAAACTTATTAGAACGCTTAATCATACCGTGGCGTTTGCCAGCGGGTGCCGCCTTGACTCTGCCTAACGCAGTGATCTTAAATCGCTTTTTAGCGGATGATTTTGTCTTCATTTTGGGCATTTTGCTACTCCGTCCATTTAAATTCAATCAAAACTGATCTTTAAATTCAATCAAGCTAACTACAGCTCGAACAAGCATCTGAACAGCCACGGCATGCCCTGCCGGGCGGCTCCAATAGCATTTCCATAAGCTAGTATGTGCAAAATAGCAAGGCCATGTCAAAAAAAAACCGGAGCTCCGTTACCTGAAATTTTAACTAGAGGGGCCGGAACTTCATTCGTTTTGATAGCCGCTTTACAAAGGTCAGCAATGATACACTGCGCACATTTTGCTTTACGCGCTTGGCAAATATAACGGCCATGTAAAATAAGCCAATGGTGAGCGTGGTGTATATAATAGGTTGGTATGATCTTCACTAACTTTTCTTCAACCTCCGTTGAGGTTTTACCAGGCGCTAAACCAAGACGGTTTCCGAGGCGAAAAATATGTGTATCTACCGCTATAGTAGGCTGACCAAAAGCAATGTTCAGTACGACATTTGCAGTTTTACGTCCCACTCCAGGTAATGCCATAAGTTCTTCGCGGCTGCTGGGCACCTGGCCTCCATGTTGCTCAATCAAAAGGCGGCAAAGCGCATAAATATTGCGCGCTTTCGCACGCCAAAGACCGATTCTACGAATATAATGCGCGATACCCTCTTCTCCTAATGCTACCATTTTTTCTGGTCGATCAGCGAGGTGAAATAATTCTCGTGTAGCTTTGTTAACGCTAGAATCTGTGGCCTGAGCCGAAAGAACAACAGCGATCAAAAGGGTGAAAACATTGGTATAGATAAGGTCACTTTCAGGACTTGGACGTTGGACAGAAAAACGGCGAAATATTTCTGCAATCTCGTCTTTCTTGTATAATGTCCCGACGACTTTTTGCCCTTTTAGTAATTTTATCTTTCCTTCAACCACCGCTCTCTCTCCCTTACTTTCTCTCTTGAAGTTATTATTCAAGCTTGCCATATGAAGAAGGTACGGAAAACGCTTTTTTAAAGTTTTGTCAAATAACACCGCTTCGAAGAGGACTATCACAATGACACATGTGACGCCTTTCTCCAATCCCCGCCTTTTAGGATTTGAAACTGTGGAAAAGACATTGCAACGCATCGGTAAAGCGGATGAAGCTTATCCAGCCTATAATATCGAACGCTTTCATAAAGATGATGACAAAAACCACATACGCATAACTTTAGCTGTTGCTGGATTTAAAGTCAAAGATCTCGGTATTTTTCTGGAAGATAATCAACTGATCATTCACGGAAAACAAACATACAACCAAAACCACCAATATTTACACCGTGGTATAGCATCGCGCCAATTTCAACGCACCTTTATTCTTGCTGAGGATATGCATGTTGCAAACGCTGAGTTGAAAAACGGTCTCTTATCGATTAACCTTCACCAGCCAAAATCAAAAAAACAAACAAAACAGATTCCAATTGAAGTCAGCAGTGAAGAGTAGTAAAAATTAAAGGATCAATAACATGAGAGAGCATAAACAGATCTTACCGCTGCAAAATATAGCTTTTCCTGATGAGGGACAAATCGCTTATTTGAAAAAAGTTTGCACAGATGACCTAGCTAAAAATTTTCCAGATCTCCCGCCGATGGCTCCGGGCCTCACAATATGGGCTCTTTTTGGTGAAACGGGTCACCCGATCATTTTGTCTGATGAACGCTCTATCGCCCTTGCAGGAGCCAATGAGCATGAATTGCAAATTGTAACACTGCACTAAACTAGCTTTTAAAAAATCGCCATACCACCCTTATGCAATCGTGCATGATAAGAGGATTTTTTTCGTATTTCTCTCACCCGATAGTTTCGAAAAGCGAGCCCTCTGAGTCGCGCTCCATGAAAAGTAGGGCGCATTGTAACAATCTAAACGAAGGCTGACACGCTTACGAAGATACATCATCTCAAGGAATGTTCACTGCATAAACAGCTATAGAGCGGAACCATAATTCCCTGTACGCGCCGTAAAGCACAGTTCCTATAAGGTAAATGGAATTAAGCTAGTCTAATTGCCAATATTGTGGAAGCTTATCGTGCTATAAATATCCATATTGCTCACTTTTCCTCAAAAGATATAAAATGATAAACTATAACACAAACATTCGTTAAAACCGTAAAAGCAGCTGTCGCACCGACATTGCCCCCGCAAATATACAGAGAGTGTGGGTCGTCCAAAGCGCCAAATGACCGCTTAATAGGGTAGAAACACAGCCCCCCTTAGCGCCGTCCGCACGTTCTTAACTGTTGATCATAACGTTTAGATATCCTCTCCATACGCCGCGCTGCCGCCGCAATTGACGCAGTCGGTGGTGCCCCATTGCGTGCATAAGCACTGTGCCCCATATAATAATTTAGGTAGAGTCTGTACGCATCATTGGGCCTAATGCCGTTGCGTTGAACACTTTGGTTATGATACCAACCAACAAAATCAGCCGCGTCCGCGAAATTGGTGCGCCGCGCAAAGGACCTCCCTGTAGAGCGAAGATACATCGCCCATGTGCTATCAAGCGCTTGAGAATAACCATAAGCCGTTGAAGGACGCTTCCAAGGAATAAATCCGAATAGCTTTGTGCGCCGAGGACGGGCATTGTAGCGAAAACCCGATTCCATATTAATAGTCGCGAGAATAATGGGCATAGGGATTCCGTGGCGTAACTCTGCATGCTTAGCGGCTTTCCTCCAATTATCGAAAAAACCGTCTTTTTGGGCTAAAACAGCGCAAGCATCGCCCGTATATACAGGTGGCCTCGTTACACAACCACCCAATAAAAACATGAATACCCCTGGGTACAAAAGGCGCCGCATAATGTTCGTCCCACTCATAGAGAGATTTTAAAAATAGAAATATTAAAAAATTCTTTCTAACAAACAAAATGGATACTTTAAATATATTTATATTTAAAGATTTTGCTTTACTCTTCATCAACTAAATGCAACGCCTGCGGCCGAATGGGAGCTGTCACTCGCGTCGGCGCAGAATTATTCTCCTTTAATTCGAAAGCTTCAATGCGGTTGGCGCGTTTCATGATTTTAGAGGATGAAGTCAAAATAGCCTCTATATCTTCGCCCATTTGGTAAAAATGCTTTTGAAAAGCGCGAACACGCGTATCCAACCGTCCAAAATCTCCCATCAATTTTGTCACTTCTGACTGAATTAAATGCGCTTGTTCGCGCATTTTTGCATCTTTCATAATAGTTTGTACAACCTGAACGGATAACATCAGCAAAGACGGCGATACAATAATCACATGCGCCCGATTAGCTTTTTGAACTAACGGCTCAAAATCTTCATAAATTGTCGCAAAAATCGATTCTGAAGGCACAAAAAGAAAAGCCGTGTCATGCGTTTCTCCGGGAATTAAATATTTTTGCGAAATATCCCGAATATGGACGTCCATATCAGCACGAAACCGCCGTTCAGCTTCTTGGCGTTCCTGAGATGAGGACGCTTTGCGCATTGCATTCCAAGCTTCCAGAGGAAATTTTGCGTCAATAACAAGAGAAGGCGCTTGATTAGGCATATGAATGAGACAATCCGGTCGTTTTCCGTTCGAAAGAATCGCTTGAAAAACATAAGCGTTATCCGGCAAAGCGTCGGCAATAATTGCTTCCATCCGTCCTTGACCAAACGTGCCGCGCGTCTGCTTATTGCTTAAAATAGCCTGCAACTGGACGACCTGCCCTGTAAGCGACTGAATATTATTTTGCGCTGCATCAATCACCGCTAAACGTTCTTGTAAACGGGCCAAATTATCGTAGGTAGCTTTGGTTTGCACCTGAAGAGTTTGCCCCAAATTAGTCGTCATCCCATTAAGTTGCTCATAGATGGACTGATTTAATTCAGCCTGCCTTTGGCCAAAAATTTCTGCCATCGTTTGCATGCGCCCTTGCATTTCAGCCTGTGCTTTCAATAATGCAGCCATTTGCATTTGCGACTCACGAGCGTTCTCGACGGTTTCACGTTCCCAAATAGTCCTTTTCCGGCTACTGCGCGCGATTATAAAGAGTACTAAACCTGCCAAAAACAACAAGGCAGTTAATTGACCAAAATTCTTACCAAATGGCATTAAAGAAAAAAACGAATCAAACATAAAAATAATATAGCCGTTTTATCGAGAAAAAGCGCATGAATCGCTTATTCAATATTGACCACTCATAAACCATTGATTAATCTATCTCTATGTCCGTGAAGCCTTTAATTTTATTACCTGATCTTGTTTTACGCGAAGTTTCAAAACCGGTCGAGCATATCGATTCAGCTATCCAAAAGCTGGCCGATGACATGTTGGAAACTATGTATGACGCTCAAGGAGTTGGCCTTGCGGCGATTCAAGTCGCTGTACCACTGCGTATGTTAGTCGTGGATGTCGCCCGGCAAGATTCCTCCCAAAACCCACTTGTTATTATCAATCCGGAAATTTTATGGCTATCAGATGAACGCAGTGTTTACAAAGAGGGCTGCCTTTCCATTCCTGATTATTATGCAGAAGTTGAACGCCCAAAATGTCTTCGCGTTCGCTATAGAGATCGTGAAGGAAAACAAAAAGAAATTGAGGCTGATGATCTCTTAGCGACTTGCTTGCAACACGAAATTGACCACTTAAATGGCCGCCTTTTTATTGATCATATTTCAAAAATGAAACGTGATATAGTAATACGAAAATTTAAAAAACGAGCGAAAGAAAAAGACGCGCAGAAAGCAATCTTATAATGGCATTACGGTTAAGTTTTATGGGAACACCCGATTTTTCTGTGCCCATTTTACATGCTTTATTAGACGCAGGCCATGACGTCGCGGCAGTTTACAGCCAACCCCCTCGCCCAGCAGGGCGACGCGGTCTTAAGCTTCTCCCTTCGCCGGTTCACAGCGCAGCAAAAGAAAAATCTATTCCTGTTTTTACGCCCCCGAATTTTGAAACGACCGAAGAGCAGGCCCGATTCACAGCGCTTTCCGTTGATGCCGCTGTCGTTGTAGCTTATGGATTACTTATACCTAAAACTATCCTCGAAATACCGCGCCTCGGTTGTTTTAATGCTCACGCTTCATTATTACCGCGCTGGCGTGGTGCGGCGCCCATCCAACGTGCAATTATGGCCGGCGACCAAGAAACCGGAATGATGATTATGAAAATGGATGAAGGGCTGGATACAGGGCCTATAGCTTTATCTCGCTCAACCACTATCAATGATAATACCACAGCTCATGAACTCTCAAATACGCTGTCACAGATAGGCGCAGAACTGGTAATAGAAGCACTTTCAGCTCTTGAAAAAGGCCAACTTAAACTTACTCCCCAATCATCGGAAGGAGTAACTTATGCCTCAAAAATCAAAAAAGAAGAAACCCGAATTGATTGGACAAAATCTGCAGAAATCATTCACAGGCAGATTCGCGCCCTTTCTCCTTTCCCTGGTTGTTGGTGCAACATGAATATTGGAGGCAAAGAGGAACGAGTAAAAATCCTTGAAAGCCGCTTAGCGACAGGACCCTCTTTCAAAATTGCTCAAATAGAACCGCATAATCTAATTATTCATTGCGGACACGGGTGTATAGAAATAACTCGCCTCCAAAGATCTGGTGGCAAAATTCTTGATAGCCAAACATTTTTGCGAGGAGCCAGTATTTCTGCGATTTTTTGATATGCCACGTTTTAAACTTACTCTTGAATATGACGGCTCAAATTATGCTGGCTGGCAACGTCAGGCAGGGCTCCGTACTCTGCAAAGCGCCGTTGAGCAGGCTATTTTTCGTTTCTGTGGCCAACAATCGACTGTTACCGCAGCGGGCAGGACCGATGCCGGTGTGCATGCTACGGGACAAGTTATCCATATTGACTTCGCAAAAAACTGGCATGCTTATACTGTATGCGCGGCACTTAACGCCCATTTACGTCAACAAGGTGAAGATATTGCCGTTTTAAATGCACAGAGCGTTCCCGATGGCTTTGACGCACGATTTTGTGCGACTAGACGTTATTACCTTTTCAAAATTCTCAATCGGTGCGCTCCGCCAGCCCTAAATGCCAAACGTGTATGGTGGCTGCCTAAACCTCTAAACGCTGAGGCTATGCATGAAGCTGCCCAAAAACTTGTGGGACGGCACGATTTTACAACTTTCCGATCATCCCACTGCCAAGCGAAAAGCCCTATCCGCACCCTTGAGCGCTTAGATATCCAGAGGAAAGGAGACGAAATTTTCCTTTACGCACAGGCCCGTTCTTTTCTTCATCACCAAATTCGTTCATTCGTGGGCAGCCTCGTAGAAGTCGGGATAGGACGCTGGACAATTAGAGATCTTGAAGCGGCTCTCCACGCCAAAGATCGCGCGCGGTGCGGCACAGTTTCCCCTCCTTCAGGCCTTTATTTGACAAAAGTTGATTACTGATTTTTTAAATTTTCTAAACAAGCTCATAAAATGAGCGAATTACTTCAAAAGCTTCTGCTGCTGTATGTACAAATGTCATCAAAGTTGTATCAAGAGGGGAAATTGTACCTTGCTCAGCTAGATATTCAAAATTAATAACATTTTTCCAAAATTGCTCGCCAAACATTAAAATTGGAACCCGTTTTATGCGTTCCGTCTGCATTAAAGTTAACACCTCAAACAACTCATCTAGAGTACCAAATCCCCCAGGGAAAATTGCCAGTGCTTTCGCCCGCATTAAAAAATGCATCTTGCGTATCCCTAAATAACTGAAATTAAAACATAAATTCGGAGTTACGTAAATATTAGGAACTTGCTCATGAGGCAAAACAACATTCAAACCAATCGTTGGAGCGCCAACATCAGTGGCGCCGCGGTTTCCAGCCTCCATAATTCCAGGTCCTCCTCCCGTGATAACCACAAATTCGCTATATTCAGTGGTGGCAGAATAGCACGAGCACAAACGCGCAAATTCTCTCGCTTCATCATAATAACGTGACATAATCCGCAAATTATTTTCTTGCATTTCATTTTTTGACGCCCACGCTGTCTGTCCGGGCTCGGGAATACGTGCTCCGCCAAATAAAACAACCGTTGACTTAATGCCACATTCTTGAAGAGCAATTTCTGGTTTCAAAAATTCAAGACCAATGCGCTGCGAACGCAATTCAGAGCGCATCATAAATTCCTGATCCATATAAGCCAAACAATAAGCGAGCGAGCGCGTTTGTGGTGTGTCAGGAATTTCTCTTGTTTGCTGTGCTACTTCCTCTGCACGAAGAAGTGGGATAAAATTATTTTTTTCCTTTTTCACATTGTTCCCCTATAGCCTTTTTTGTGTACCTATTTTATAGTCTCTATTTGCTCATTTTACTGAGCGGGCACATTTCCGCATATAGCTTATAAACAGCGTGACCTCAGTGTTCTCAACTTTCTCGACGGAGCTTTAGTAATGGCTGATCTCATACAACTTGAGGCAATTATTGAAAAGGCCTTTAATGATCGCGATTCCATCAACACAGCCACAAAAGGCGAAATCCGCGAGAGTATTGAATATGTATTAAATCTTCTGGATAAAGGCGAAATCCGCGTCGCGGAACGTCAAAAAGATGGTCAATGGCACGTTTATCAATGGTTAAAAAAAGCTATCCTTCTGTCCTTTCGACTCAGTCCTATGCGCCTTATTACTGGTGGAGCAAATGAATCATATTGGTGGGATAAAGTGCTTCCAAAATTCTCTGATTGGCAGGAAGACAATTTCAAAAAAGCTGGCTTCCGTTCAGTTCCAGGGGCGATTGTGCGCCATTCTGCTTATATCGCACCTAACGTCATATTAATGCCGTCCTTTATTAACCTCGGTGCCCACGTAGGTGAGGGAACAATGATTGATACCTGGGTCACTGTTGGTTCTTGCGCTCAAATTGGTAAACAGGTCCATCTTTCTGGCGGTGTTGGTATTGGAGGTATTTTGGAACCACTGCAAGCAAATCCGACAATTATTGAAGATCATTGTTTTATCGGTGCGCGATCTGAAGTTGTCGAAGGCTGCATTATCCGTGAAGGTTCTGTTTTAGGAATGGGGGTCTTTATCGGAAAGTCCACGAAAATTGTTGATCGTACAACAGGTGAAATTTTTATGGGTGAAGTGCCGGCCTACTCAGTCGTGGTACCAGGTTCATTGCCCGGAAAACCACTGCCGAATTGTCAGACAGCTCCTAGTCTTTATTGTGCTGTCATCGTTAAACGAGTTGACCAACAAACACGGGAAAAAACATCAATAAATGACCTCCTACGTGATTAAAGGCACCTTCTAAAGACAGAGAAAGGTAGAAATAAAACTAATTATAAAGGGGGGCGGTTCTCTTTTTCCGGTTATTTATTCATTTTAAGCGCTTGAATAAAGGCCGACTGCGGAATTTCCACTTTCCCGAACTGGCGCATCCGTTTTTTGCCTTCTTTTTGCTTTTCCAAAAGTTTGCGCTTACGCGTAATGTCGCCGCCGTAGCATTTAGCTGTCACATCTTTACGCAGAGCACGAATTGTCTCACGAGCGATAATTTTACCACCAATAGCGGCTTGAATTGGAATCTGAAACATATGTTGAGGAATAAGATCCCTGAGTTTTTCACACATAGAACGGCCGCGCCTTTCGGCTATAGTACGATGCACAAGCATCGATAACGCATCTATAGATTCTCCGTTAACTAAAATAGACATCTTAACTAAATCGCCTTCGGAATATTCGGTCATCTGATAATCAAAAGAAGCGTATCCCTTCGAAATTGACTTTAAACGGTCATAAAAATCGAAGACAACTTCATTTAACGGCAGATCGTAGGTCACCATAGCGCGTGTTCCAACGTAGGATAAACTAGCCTGTAGCCCGCGCCGTTCTTGGCAAAGCTCTAAAATCGCCCCAAGATAATCATCAGGTGTCATAATTGTTGCACGAATCCACGGTTCTTCGATAGAAGCAATTTTGACAATATCTGGCATATCAGCGGGATTATGCAATTCTTTAATAGAACCATCATACATATTGATGCGATAAACAACTGAAGGCGCTGTCGCTATTAAATCCAAATTAAATTCGCGCTCTAACCGCTCCTGAATGATTTCGAGATGGAGAAGTCCTAAAAAACCGCAACGAAAGCCAAAACCCAAAGCCGCTGATGTTTCCATTTCAAAAGAAAAGCTGGCGTCATTTAAGCGTAATTTGCCCATAGCTGTGCGTAAATTCTCAAAATCGGCGGCATCAACCGGAAAAAGACCGCAAAAAACAACTGGTTGAGCAGGTCTAAAACCGGGCAACGCCTCTTCGCAAGAACGGCGCTCCTCAGTAATAGTGTCTCCAACGCGCGTATCAGCAACTTCCTTGATAGAGGCGGTTATAAAGCCAATTTCGCCCGGCCCTAATTCATCAACCTGCACCATTTTTGGAGTAAATACCCCAACCCGCTCAACAAGATATTTTGCTCCCGTGCCCATCATGCGGATAATTTGACCTTTTTTCAGGACACCATCTATGACTCGCACCAAAACAATAACACCAAGATAAGCGTCATACCAACTATCAACTAACATCACTTTTAAAGGTTTGAGGGCATCACCGACACGCGGAGGCGGCAACTGCGTAACAATTGCTTCTAAAACGTCAGGAACGCCTAGACCTGTTTTAGCTGATATTTCTACCGCTCCGGACGCATCAATGCCAATGACGTCTTCAATTTGTTTTTTAACACGCTCAGGTTCTGCAGCCGGAAGGTCAATTTTATTAAGCACAATGGCTAATTCATGCGAATTATCAATAGCTTGATAAACATTAGCCAACGTCTGTGCTTCCACACCTTGGCTAGCATCTACAACCAACAGTGATCCTTCACAAGCCGCCAACGAACGCGAAACTTCGTAAGCGAAATCGACATGTCCAGGCGTATCAATGAGATTTAATATATAAGTTTCACCATCTTTTGCCTTATAACGCAAGCGCACCGTTTGAGCTTTAATAGTGATCCCACGTTCACGCTCAATATCCATGGAATCCAATACTTGCTCTTTCATCTCACGCGTTTCGAGGCCACCTGTTATTTGAATCAGGCGGTCAGCCAAAGTTGACTTTCCGTGGTCAATATGAGCTACAATTGAAAAATTACGGATATAATTACGATCTACTGTCATACAAGGCGATTTATCAAAGAATAATCCAAAACGCAAAGATCAATTACACACTTGTGAAAAAATAAAAGCAAAAATTAACACTGAAAAAACGACCTCTCCTAACCTCAGGAAGAGCCTAAACCTTTATGTGCTTAATTGCGATAAAACTGATTCAAAAATGCCCAAATGCAGTTAATTTCTTTCATATCAACCCTGGGCGCCCCGCCAAAACTCACGCACAGCGCCGCAAAGACAGGTCGGTCTTATTCGAAAAAGTTGTTGCAAACAGGGCCCATTGGATAAGAAAACTAATCGATCTTCCTAACCATTTTATCCTTTTTACGCCATTGGGCAGGCTGTAATGCAGCCACTATAATCCCAATCAAAATAAACACTCCCCCCAATAAGGCCGAAGCAGGTAAACGCTCGCCGGCAAAACGCCCAATGATGCCGGCCCATACAGGTTCGCACGCGTACATAAGTGTGGCACGGGTAGGCGAGACCGACTTTTGCGCCCAATTCATAATCAATTGGATGACTGCACTCATTAATGCTAATGTCATACCAACGCTTAGCCATACCCACGAAAATGTAGGGACGCTTTCGCCTATTAGAGGCATAGAGCAAAATGAAAAAACACCGCCAAAAAATAACTGCATAACCGTTACACGCCCGCTATCAACTTTTCCGGCAAAAAAACCAATCAGCAAAATTTCTCCGGCAATCGCTAACGCACCTAATAAGGTTAAAATTTCACCTTTCGAAAAACCAATACCTTTTAATCCTTGCCCAGAAATAAATACAAGCCCAATAAAAGCAAGCATGATACCAACCCAACTAGTCAAACAAGGTGATTTTTTAAAAACAATCCACTGCAACATCGGAACCATCGGCACATAAAGCGCTGTCATGAAAGCCGATTGACTACTAATAATAGTCTGGAGCCCCGCAGCTTGCAGAGAACAACCGAGAAATATCCCCAAACCAACGGCCATACCAGCAAAAATCTCGTAAATGGTCACGTCCTTCAAAGTGCGTCTGAAAATTATCCCGGATATGAGCGACGCAACAGTGAAACGGAATCCAACGAGAAAAAGGGGCCCACTATAGCGTACCGCGATATGAATAATTAAGAATGTAATACCC
Source organism: Bartonella australis AUST/NH1 (assembly GCF_000341355.1). Taxonomy (NCBI): domain Bacteria; kingdom Pseudomonadati; phylum Pseudomonadota; class Alphaproteobacteria; order Hyphomicrobiales; family Bartonellaceae; genus Bartonella; species Bartonella australis. The sequence continues at coordinate 86,869 of NC_020300.1, read as the reverse complement.
CACAGCATCGTCGCAGCACATAACGCTAATTCTTGCTTACTGAGTAAAGGGAATCTCCACTGTTTTGTTCCGACCATAAAAGGTTTCGTCCTTCAATTTATTTTATATATCTCACGAAACGATAAGCGTTCCAGCTCCTTGCTCGGTAAATAGCTCAAGCAAAACAGAATGGGGTGTTTTTCCGTTCAGGATAACCACACCTTCTACGCCGCTTTGAATTGCTTTAACGCACGTTTCTACTTTCGGAATCATACCGCCTGAAATTGTTCCATCTTTGATCAGTTTTTTAGCTTCAGAAACTGTCAATTTCTTCAAGATTTTATCCTCTTTATCTAATACACCGGGGACATCGGTTAAAAATAAAAGACGTTTAGCTTCCAGAGCACCAGCAATTGCTCCAGCAAAAACATCAGCGTTGATATTGTAAGTTTTACCATCCCGGCTTGGAGCAATGGGAGCAAGCACTGGGATCATCGCAGAGCATGCTAAAAGATCCAGTAATGTCCGATCAATTTCAACGGGCTCACCAACAAATCCTAAATCTACAATACGTTCAATATGAGAATCAGGGTCGACTACGGTCTTATAGGTCTTTTCGGCGAAAACCATGTTGCCATCCTTGCCACAAAGCCCGATTGCCCATTCACCTTCAGCGTTGATAAGAGCTACAATTTCCTTGTTAATAGAACCTGCCAAAACCATTTCGACCACTTCAACGATCTTTTCATCGGTTACACGCAAACCATTTTCAAACCGCGATTCGATCCCCATTTTTGTCAAGACCTTAGCAATTTGAGGACCACCGCCGTGGACCACAACAGGATTAATGCCTGATTGCTTCAGCAAAGCGATATCACGCGCGAACGCTCTGCTTAAAGCAGAATCGCCCATAGCATGCCCGCCATATTTTACGACAACCGTCTTTTTTTCATATTTTTGCATATAAGGTAAAGCAGATGATAAAAATGCTGCTTGCTTTGCAAAAATATTTGCAGCGGTGTTCTCGACATCACCCATTAAAAGAATCTCCCCGGTTATTTTTACCTTCTTTAAAAGAATTTTAGAAAGTAAAAATAAATACTCCTTTATTTAATAGACTGGAAATTATAAGCTTTTCTCAAATTACACCAAGAACACTAATGATTAAACAACCACAGCCCCCTTAATAAGGTCTAATACCAAAGTTTATCAAACTGAGAATACTAAATACTGTAATTTTACGACTTTATGTACAAAAATTAGTAAATTAAGCTGGAAATATTACCTCATAAAACCGCAAACTTAAGTAGCTGCGATTGACTCCTTTATTACCAACGGGCAAAACGGATTAATTTTTAAACGTGCTTCTCTCATTCATTGATTCTGACGAGCGATATTCTCAAAAAACTCCTTCATACGCGAAAAAAAGCCGTGTGATTGCGGTGAATTTTCGTGATTTGAGAGTTTATCAAATTTTTGCAATAATTCACGCTGCTCTTGTGTCAATTTTTGAGGTGTTTCAATAGCGATATGAATATAAAGATCACCTCTTACTTGTTGACGTAGCATAGGCATTCCCTTTCCTTTAAGGCGAAACTGACGTCCATTTTGAGTCCCTTCTGGGACTTTAACCCGCACTTTGACACCATCAAGGTCAGAAACCTCAAACTCGCCGCCCAAAACAGCCGTAATCATTGAAATAGGCACACGGCAGTGGAGATCCGCCCCATCACGCTGGAAAAATTCATGCGCTTTAATGGAAAGAAAAATATAAAGATCACCAGCAGGACCGCCACGAATGCCAGCATCACCCTCACCAGCAAGGCGAACACGCGTTCCGTCCTCAATGCCCGCTGGAATATTCACGCACAAGGAGCGATTTTCCTTTACTCGCTTTGTACCACGGCATTTTGGACATGGATCCGTGATGATTTCTCCGCATCCGTGACATGCCGGACACGTACGCTCTATAGAGAAAAATCCTTGAGCAGCGCGCACGCGCCCAGAGCCATGGCAAGTCCCACAAGTTTGTGGCTTAGAACCTTTTTTTGCGCCTGCCCCCCCACAAGCACTGCACGTAATAGAACTCGGGATATTAATTTGCGCAGTTTTCCCCGCAAATGCCTCTTCTAACGTTATTTCCATATTATAGCTTAGGTCCGCGCCACGTTCGCGACCATCGCTCCGTTTACGGTGCCCACCGCCCATAACTTCGCCAAAAAAATCCTCAAAAATATCAGCAAATCCGCCTCCAGCGGCGAAACCACCGCCAAATGGGCCTGCTCCTGCGCGGCCATTATTTTCAAAAGCCGCGTGACCAAAACGGTCGTACGCAGCCCGCTTCTGAGGATCTTTAAGAACTTCATAAGCTTCGCCAATTTCTTTGAATTTTTGTTCCGCCTCTTTGTTCCCCGCATTACGATCAGGATGATATTGCATCGCTAGTTTGCGAAAAGCAGATTTTAACTTTTTGTCATCACACCCACGAGTTACGCCAAGAATTTCATAATAATCGAACTTCATCATGTATTCCTGATAAATTTCCTGCCATCCATCTCAAGATAACATCTGTTTTTAATTTACGCTTTTTAAGCGAACGAATTATAATTTCTCCTAAATGATAAAGCCCAGCCTTATATCTCAAAGGCCGGGTTTTTTAAATTATCAAGACATTTTCTTCAACTATTTCTTCTTATCATTAACTTCTTCAAAATCAGCGTCAACGACATCGTCATTTTTTGTATCTGATTCAGCACCGGTCTCTGCTTTTGCCTCTGACGTTTCATACATAGCCTGCCCGAGCTTCACGCTAACCTCTGCCAATTTTTGCATCTTTACCGTTATCTCTCCGGCGTCGCCACCTTCAAGCACAGCTTTTAAATCAGCTACTGCAGCTTCAATCTGACTTTTATCTTCAGCCGGTACCTTATCACCATATTCAGCCAAAGATTTTTCAGTTGAATGGACGAGAGCCTCTGCCTGATTTTTAGCCTCAACATTTTCACGGCGCTTTTTATCCTCAGCTGCGTGCTCTTCTGCATCCTTGACCATCTTTTCGATATCGGCATCGCTTAAGCCACCTGATGCCTGAATACGTATCTGATGTTCCTTCCCAGTTCCTTTATCTTTGGCCGAAACATTCACAATACCATTCGCGTCGATATCAAAGGTAACCTCAATCTGAGGAACACCACGCGGCGCCGGTGGAATACCAACAAGATCAAATTGAGCCAATAATTTATTATCGTTAGCCATCTCGCGTTCACCTTGGAAAACACGGATAGTCACAGCATTTTGATTGTCGTCAGCTGTCGAAAAAACTTGCGATTTTTTAGTTGGGATAGTGGTATTGCGCTCAATTAAACGCGTAAACACCCCACCCAATGTCTCAATACCCAAAGACAAAGGCGTTACATCCAGAAGCAATACATCTTTTACATCACCCTGTAGTACTCCCCCTTGAATAGCCGCCCCCATAGCCACCACTTCATCGGGATTGACACCTTTATGTGGATCTTTACCGAAAAAGCCGTGCACTACTTCTTGAATCTTAGGCATGCGGGTCATACCACCCACTAGAACAACCTCGTCAATTTCACCGGCACTTAATCCCGCATCTTTTAACGCAGCTTTACAAGGCTCGATAGTGCGCCGAATCAAATCGTCGACTAAAGATTCAAACTTCGCTCGGGTCAATTTCATTGTTAAATGTTTAGGACCAGACTGGTCAGCTGTAATGAATGGTAAATTAATCTCAGTCTGCTGCGAAGAAGAAAGTTCAATCTTTGCTTTTTCTGCTGCTTCTTTTAGCCTTTGCAGAGCAAGTTTATCATTTTTCAGGTCAATCCCTTGTTCTTTTTTGAATTCATCTGCAAAATAGCCGACTAAGCGCATATCAAAGTCTTCGCCTCCTAAGAATGTATCTCCGTTGGTCGACTTGACTTCAAAAACACCATCTCCAATTTCAAGCACAGAAATATCAAACGTACCACCACCCAGATCGTATACCGCAATAGTCTTGCCGTCTTTTTTGTCTAAACCATAAGCTAAAGCAGCAGCTGTAGGCTCGTTTATGATCCGCAAGACTTCAAGTCCAGCGATTTTACCTGCATCTTTCGTGGCTTGACGTTGCGCATCGTTAAAATAAGCGGGGACAGTTATAACCGCCTGCTCAACCTTTTCGCCAAGATAAGACTCCGCGGTTTCCTTCATTTTTTGCAAAATCATAGCCGAGATCTGCGACGGAGAATATTTTTTGCCCGCCTCTTCAACCCACGCGTCACCGTTGTCCCCTTTGACAATTTTATAGGGTACGAGAGCTTTATCTTTTTCAACCATCGGATCATCAAAACGGCGCCCAATTAGACGCTTAACCGCAAAAACTGTCCCTTCAGGATTCGTAACCGCCTGCCGTTTAGCAGGTTGCCCAACAAGCCGCTCACCACCATCAGTGAAAGCAACGACCGAAGGCGTCGTCCGTGCTCCTTCTGAATTCTCGATGACTTTTGTGTTTTTGCCGTCCATAACAGCAACACAAGAGTTTGTTGTCCCCAAATCAATACCAATTACTTTCGCCATATCTTAATCTCCATTCAGCAAGCTATCTCAACCTTCATAAAGCATCTTCCCAAGACAGCTCCTTATCATATTCAAAGCCTGCACTTAATTTCAAATTACACAAATAATAAATTGAGAACCATGACAAACTTCGTTCTTTGGTATATAAGAGCAGCGTTCTATCCCTACAAGAGAATAATGGGAGAAACATTTCTAAAATAAAAAATTTCTTTAAAATAAGCATTTCCGGCCCTAATACCCGCATCTAAATATCAATTTTGCGGCAGATGCGAGTATAATAACGCATTTTCTTTTGGTTCCTGAAAAAATCCGAATTACACTATAAAAATCCGCAAAACAGAAACAATTATTTTGAATTTTCCTGTTCTTTATCTATTACAACTGCAAAACTACTCAAATAAAAGACTTTTAACAGTATATTCCGCATACAACAAACACTTATACCGCGAATAGCATAAACTGTTTTTTCTTGAAAGCCTAATTGTCGCAGATAGCTTTGCCTCATAGATAGATATATTATCCTCTCCTTTGCTTATAGTGCTGAACACACCTCTAAAAACGCCAACGGAAGTATTATCCGCAGACGGAGCTTTAAGAAATCTTCTCCCAACTGCCGATAACCCACTGCTCTTGCGAAGACTGTGTTCCAAATGCAGCTAAGTAAGCTTCTCTTAAGTATCAAGATGTCTAAAAATAAACAATTCATTTTGGCATATTCCCCAATCGTATCGGACTTTTTTCATTCTTTAAGCCAATATACTCTGTTATATTGTGTCCACTTCCATTTTTGGATGACCCTGATAAAATAGGTTAAGCACTACCCCTTTTATTTTTTAAGAAAACTCTGTTAAAAGCCAAGAGGGCACGTCAAATTACGGAAATTCAATGAAGGAGGGTAATTGATTATGGAACTTATCGCCAAAAAAATCAAAAATTTCACTGTAGCACATATTAACGACGCAAATTTCCGAGTTAAAAAGGTCATTATTAAGGCCTTATGTGTACTCACTTTAACTTTTATGGCTTTGCCTGCAACCGCAAACCAATATACACTAGGCGATCTAGAAATTATTCGTCCCTGGATAAGAGAAACACCTAGAGGCGCGAAAGTTGCCAGCGGTTATCTCTATATCATTAATCATGCTAATACCCCTGACCGGTTGATTTCTGTTTCAACCGATGGAGTACAAGAAGCAGAAATCCATTCCATGGCAGTAACCAACGATACTATGAGAATGGCGAAAATGCCCAATGGCATCGAAATCCCAGGCAACGGCGAAATCACACTCAAGCCCGGAGGTAACCATATTATGTTTATAGGACTTTCACAGCCGTTCCGCGCTGGCGACAAAATCAGTGTAAAATTGATATTCGAAAAAGCTGGTGCAATGGACGTCGATTTTTATGTAAACGCTATGGACGCAAAGCCATCTTCCGAATTAACTCCTTCTCGGTAAGCAGCAGCATCGTCATTTAAGCGATATTGTGAGATAAGAAACGCGAAGTTTTTGCCATATCCCTTATTCCTTACGTACCGTGAGAGCCGTCCGTAACCTGGCACAAAAAAACAAAAAACCTACTGTAATTTGATTAAACTTTAATCAATTTCAGGGATGCGCAAAATTTGTCCTGGGTAAATTTCATCAGGTGATTTCAACATAGGCTTATTGGCTTCAAAAATGGACATATTTTTATCGCCTTGCCCTTTTCCATAAACTTCTTCGGCGATTTTCCAAAGATTATCGCCGGATTTTACTTCATAAAAACGGGAATCTTTTGCGAGAGTAGTGCTTGCAATCTTTAATTGATCAACGTCAACAGAAGAAACACCGCGCGAATTACCTATAATCAAAATCGCTTTTTCGAGTGTTTCCCTATCTTTAACTTCTCCCTTCAAAACGACTTTGCCGTTTTCAATCTGAATGTTAACTTTTTCTGTGCCAAGTTGAAAATTATCGAGTGCAGCTTTAAGATCCTTTTCTTTGGGTTCACCGTCGCCGATACCGAGTTTTTTACCGACCGTTTTAACAAAATTAAAAAGTCCCATTACGATCTCCTTTCGTGCGGTGAGGACACATTATTTCGCCCATATACCGTCATAATATTTCCCTTACCCCGAAACAAATAGGAGAGTTTTATAAACTTCAACGACTGAAAATGAGCCCGTCCATTTCTTAAACGCTGATAGCAGTGAGCTTTGATAACAAGTGCCTTAATGAATTTTATCATGAACAAAGGGATCTTAACATGCGTAAAAGCATTATAAAATTACAAAAATAAAATAGCTTTTACTATTGAACACAAAAGGTTGTTTGCCCTGCTACAATTTGTAGCATAATTGTTTTGCAAAAAAAATGTGAACTCCCATATAAATAACGTGGGCGTTTTGCTGCCATAGCAATAGAAAGGTCTAAGAAGCCATGAAGGATACTCCAACAATCTCCCAAACGATTGTGCTTGTCGATGATGATCGCAATATTTTGACATCCTTATCTTTCGCGCTTGAAACGGAAGGATACCGAGTTGAAAGCTATACAGATGGAGCATCTGCACTTAAGGGTTTAACACTGCATCCTCCGCATTTAGCTATTTTTGACATCAAAATGCCGCGGATGGATGGCATGGAACTTTTGCGTCGGTTGCGTCAAAAATCTGATATTCCAGTCATCTTTCTTACATCTAAAGATGACGAAATTGACGAACTTTTTGGACTTAAAATGGGAGCAGATGATTTTATTACAAAACCATTCTCTCAGCGGCTTCTTATTGAACGAGTGAAAGCCATCCTGCGCCGTTCGAACGCTCGCAACCAATCACTCGCAGCGGGAGTATCCCCTGCCTCTTCTCTTAAACGTGGAGATCTTGTAATGGATCAAGAACGCCATACCTGTACGTGGAAAGACAAACCTGTTATTTTGACCGTTACAGAATTTTTGATCCTTCAAACTTTAGCACAACGGCCAGGAGTTGTTAAAAGTCGTGACGCTTTAATGGATGCTGCTTATAATGATCAAGTCTATGTCGACGATCGCACTATCGACAGCCATATTAAGCGTTTGCGCAAAAAATTTAAGCAAGTAGACGATGATTTTGCAATGATTGAGACGCTTTATGGTGTAGGTTATCGCTTTCATGAAGTATAATACCACTTTGTCGCGGGGGTTTGAACGGCAATCAGGCTAATGGTAAACAATATTCGATTGGACACTCCGCAGGACAAAACGTCGGTTAATACTCCGCAAAAACGGTTTCCTGCGCTTTCACGTTTGCATCTCCGCGCACAGCGTTTATTCAGGCAATTGTTTTTTTCCAGCCTTACACGCCGTATTGTTATTTTAAATCTCGCCGCTCTTGGCGTTCTAGTCTCAAGCATTTTGTACCTTAATCAATTTCGTGATGGTTTAATTGAAGCAAAGATCGAAAGTTTGCGCACCCAGGGAAAAATTATCGCCGGAGCCATCGCTGCCTCTGCGACAGTAGATACTAATTCTATTTTAATCGATCCCCAAAAATTGTTAGAATTACAAGTTGGAGAAAGTGTTACACCTACGCCTCAGTCAACTGACACTTGGGATTTTCCTATTAATCCTGAACAAGTTGCTCCGCTTTTACGTCGACTCATCACGCCTAAAACAACAAGAGCACGTATTTACGATCGTGATGCCACCTTACTTCTTGATTCGCGCGTCCTTTATTCCAGCGGGGAAGTTTTCAGCTATGATTTACCGCCTATAGAAACTAATAAAAACCTGTGGGAGCACTTATATTCTTGGTTCTCAAACGCACTATACGGCAACGGTCTCGTGCTTGATAGAGAGCAAACAAAAAGTGCCGGAGCTGCTTACCCAGAAGTCTACCGAGCATTAAACGGCTCGCCTGCTACCGCCAAACGACGCAACAGACAAGGCCAACTCATCGTTTCGGTCGCTGTGCCTGTCCAACGTTACCGTGCAGTAGTGGGCGCCCTCCTTCTTTCGACTATCGGCTCAGACATTGATAATATCGTAAAAGGCGAAAGGCTGGTCATCTTTAAAGTCTTCACAGTTGTCGGCAGTGTACTCTTAGTGCTCTCTCTGTTTTTGGCTTATACGATCGCTAATCCATTAAGTAAATTATCTGCCTCTGCTAACCGTGTACGCCATGGCAGCAATAAACGAATAGAAATCCCTGATTTTTCAGAACGCGAAGACGAGATCGGTCATCTTTCAACCTCTATCCGCGATATGACTAACGCCCTTTATATGCGCATTGAAGCTATTGAGCGCTTTGCAGCTGACGTGAGTCATGAACTAAAAAACCCACTTACCTCATTGCGTAGCGCTGTTGAAACGCTTCCTCTGGCTAAAAATGAAGCAGCACAAATACAATTATTCGAAATTATCCAGCACGATGTACGCCGCCTCGACCGTTTGATTACTGATATTTCCGATGCGTCGCGGCTCGACGCAGAACTTGCCCGTGAAACTGCGCAAATCGTCGATATGAGTCCGCTTTTAAAAAGCCTCATTCACGCCGTCCGTGAGATATACCATAACAAGCAAATCATCGACGTTAGCCTCGATATCATCCCGCGCCCTCACGGTAAACCTTATCTTGTTTTCGGACACGAATTACGTTTAGGCCAAGTTATCTCCAATCTTATTGACAATGCGCGTTCTTTTATCCCCCGTAACAATGGTAAAATTTGCGTCACTATGAAAAATAACGCTTCAAATCTTATTTTAACCGTTGAAGATAATGGCCCTGGTATCCGTTCAGAAAATATTGATCATATCTTTGAACGTTTCTATACTGATCGGCCAAATGAAGATGCATTCGGACAAAATTCAGGGTTAGGCCTTTCCATTAGTCGGCAAATCATAGAGGCTCATAATGGGACGCTGACAGCCGAAAATATTTTCGACCCTGCGCTTAAAAACAGGAAAATCGGCGCGCGATTTATCATCGTTCTTCCCCTTGCTAAATAAATTTCCTCCTATAAAAAAACGACATATTATGCGCAAATTGCCTTCAATGGGGAGACAAAGATGCCGTTATTGAGCCACTGAGATGGAGAAAACTAATACCTATCTCCCTTTATAATCACGCTGGACGACCAAAGCGTAAAGCAACACTTTCCCCTGAATAGCCACATAACATTGTCCGCAGAATACAGAAAACTCCGCAAATTATCCAGCGCCTTTACAAAGAAAAATTGGAATTTGTAAAGCTGTATATTTCCCTTCTAAAATACCTCAATCTCCGTAAAGCATACTCATACAGCCGCTTAGCAGACTGTTAAAATATCCTTCTTCAGCGATATAGTTGCAACTACCGAATTTTCTTAAGAAAAATTTTTAACGACAGACATCTATATTGACGGTAACACGAGACAACGCCAAAATAGTATTATAATTGAATTTCTCTTTTAAACTATAAATACAGCGCGCTCATCTTAGTGAACAGCATATTTGGCGAGATATTGTTTAAATATAGCTTTTTCATTATCGAAAAAGAACGCATCGAAACCACTGCAAGCATTAAGCTTCCTGTCTTAACGGAATTAAAGCTTTTCCCCAGGCCTTTTTTTGTTATTTCATGTTTTAAGCTTTGACAATAAAATGAGAAACACAGCATAAGTATGTTAATGGGACCAATATAATTTAGAAAATTATTAAACACTAATAGTTATACAAATCGTACAGCTGTGGGTTTTTGCACTTAAATTTACGTTAGCACTACTTCTCATTGGCATCAGCATTTCTTTCTTAAACGCAACCGGCTTTATAAGTTTAATTTATAGTCACGATGGCCATTTTTTAGTCGCTTTTTGTCTGCACCGTTGCCCGCTTCGTAAAGAAACGGTACTCACCGTTACATTCAAAACAGCATCTTTGACCATAAGGATATAATAATGTTACGTTTATTTAGTGCTATTCAAATTCCCCAACGAACAACAGAAGAGCTCATATCGCTGCAAAACGGCTTACCAAAAGCACAGTGGATTAATCCGAAAAATTTTCACGTCACTTTATCTTTTTTTGGTGAAGTCGAAGACTCTATAGCCGATGAACTTATTCATGCTTTCAATACAATAAAATGTCCGCCTTTTGCGCTACATCCCGTCAATTTTAAAATTTTGGGTTCAGCAACTGCTCCTCATTCTCTTGTCGTTCGAATTGAACCTTGCGAAATTCTTAGCTCTTTACATGAAAAAATACAACGCATCCGGAGTTACTTAGGGCTAACTCCTGATGAAACATTATTCACTCCGCACATCACTCTTGCGCGGTTGCTCGACGTTAAACCCGAAGATCTTTCCCTTTATTTATCTTCCCGAAGCAGTCTTTCTTTGGCTCCCTTTGAAGTTGACCGCTTTGTTTTACTGTTATCAGAAAACCCTTCAAGCGACGCTCTTTATGTAGTAAAAGGAAGCTGGCCGCTTCAGGCTTAAAATCGCTTTTTAAAAGTATATTTTAAAAAACGATCGGTGGTGCGCTTTAATAGTGCTGCACCGAGTGCGGGAGGGGGGTTCGTTACTGGTGCACCCGAGTCGAGTTGGATTCGCCAGGAGTTTCTTTTGTCCCTCCCTTAGCCACACCAACTATCGCAGGACGTAAAACACGTTCACCGATAACATAACCTGCCTGAACCACTTGCTGAACAGTGTTATCCGGGACATCAGAATTAGGAATTTCGAACATCGCTTGATGAAAATGGGGATCAAATTTTTGCCCCTCTGGGTGGATTTTCGTTACCCCATGACGTTCCAAAGCTGTCATCATTGCGCGCTCGGTCATCTCAACGCCCTCTGCCAACATTTTCAAACCAGCATCTTTTTCGCGCGCGCCTTCCGGAATAGCTTCCAACGCACGATTAAGATTATCGGAAACGGACAACATATCACGAGCAAAATTGGCGATAGAGTAAGTTCTTGCGTCAGCTACATCGCGCGCAGTGCGGCGACGAAGATTTTCCATATCCGCGGCGAGGCGTAAAATTTGGTCTTTTAGGTCTTTATTTTCATCCTGCAAAGCGGCCAAGGGATCAGTGGTCTCACCTTCCTCTTCTTCAATGTCTACGCAAGCCTCAGCTTTGCGCATTTTTAAAAACTCATCGGCAGCTTTTTTTAACGTATCGCGATCAGCTTTATTTTTTAAATCGCAATTTTCAAATGAAGCATCAGCAAATTTATTTTTTTCGTCAGACATATAAAATTCCATTCCTTCACGAGATTTATTACCTTCGATATCGAAATTTTGGGGCCGAAAATCAAGAGGTATTTATTTATCTTAACATAATACACGTTCACAACAGAATACCTCACCGCGCTAACGCAGTAACTGAGATACAAGCTGAGCTGTATAATCAACCATAGGAACAATCCTTGCATAATTAAGCCGTGTCGGCCCAATAACACCCAAAGCGCCAATCACCCTCCTCTGTGAATCACAATAAGGCGCTACCACTAAAGAAGAACCAGAAAGTGAAAATAATTTATTTTCTGAACCAATAAAAATACGTACTCCTGAACCTTCATCCGCCAAATCGAGTAGCTGCGCCATGCTTTCACGCGTTTCAAGATCATCAAATAAGTGTCGTAACCGCTCTAAATCTTCTTCCGCTTTTACATCTTCAAGTAAATTGCTCCGCCCGCGAACAATGAGGCGTATTTTATGATCAGCACCTTCTCCTCCCCAAAGAGCCAACCCAGTTTCGACAAGATGATGAGATAATTGATCAAGTGCAACCCGCGTTTCTGCGCATAAACGCGCAATTTCCGTTTTAGCTTCACTGAGCGTACGACCCTGAATATGGGCATTAAGAAAATTAGTTGCCTCCGTCAACTGAGCGTGAGTAACACCCTCCGGTAAATGAATAATACGATTTTCAACTTCACCTGTCTGCGTCACCAAAACCGCGAGGGCGTGCTCCCCATCAAGGCGCACAAATTCGATATGCTTCAATGTACCTTCCTGTTTCGTCGCCAAGACCAATCCTGCTCCGCGCGAGAGGCCAGAAAGAATCTGACTTGCTTGGATCAAAAAGTGCTCAACTGACTGCGCGCGACCAGCCTCTTTGACCTGAGTCTCAATATTTTCGCGCTCCTTGGTAGGCAAATCACCTACTTCCATAAATGCGTCAACAAAAAATCGCAAACCCGATTGCGTCGGCATTCGCCCCGCAGACACATGAGGAGCATAAATCAAACCGAGGTGCTCGAGATCACTCATTACATTGCGAATCGTCGCGGGTGATAATGCCTGCTGCAAAAGCCGCGAAAGATTGCGTGAACCTACCGGCTCACCGTCATTAAGATAAGCTTCAACGATATGACGAAAAATATCACATGAACGCTCATCAAGGCCTTTAAGTTCATGACTAATAGGTGCGCGCTTCATAACGATTGTTTCACTACTTTAAAAACGTCCTCTTTTTATATAAGTTTTGTCAAAATTTGGTCAAACATCCTAGAGCAGTGCGGGCAGAACATTACGTATACTACAAAAATGCTTGCCGTCAAAAAAGAAAGGGGCGTTCCACATCTGCCTTCAAAGGCGCAAACAAGCTTCATTTAAAAGGATACTACAAAACACTCAAAAGAGCCTTTTACCCGTAAAATTCAGTAATATTTATATTTTACAATTTCTTCAGTTAATTGCAAATACGGCAAAAATCCCCCACAATAAATTCTTCAAAAACTGCTCATCTTTATGACAATGTAACAGTTTTACCACTCACTACAAAGCCACAGCCTGATAATGCCATAGCTTACCCAATTTATTCGCCTTTGGATGGAAAACAAGCATGGGTAATTTGCGATTATATCACAACCGTTTCTGTGTCTCGTTTAAGCGCTTCAGGCTATATTCCACGTTTACCGGAAAATGATTTCAATAAGGTTTTAACGCTTATGCTGCGTAATCTACCACGTCCAACTTCTTTACAAAGATATTTAAAATGCATATATTATTGCGCAGATACGTTGCCAGATAGGGTAGCCGCTTCCTCGCTTCGGTGAGGAGAAGGCAGCAGAAGGATTATCTTGTGATATGTATTCACGTATCTTTTTGCGGTCAACATGTGCTACTTGTGTCCAAATTAGCTTCATAAAGTTGATCTGTCTAGTTTACTTTGTGTTTCTAAGCGCCATTCCTTTGCTTCTGTTTCGATTTCTTCAGAAGATATTACATCACCTGCATTAGCAGAATTTATCCCTAATTGAATTTGTTCCCGAAACCATAAATCGTATGCACTTTTTTCTTTTTGTTCTTTTACGATATCGCGCATATAATCGCGCAACAATTGTGCGTCAGATCTATCGCACGCCTTTGCTGCTTTGGAAAATTCATTTTTTAATATGTCATCAACGCGAAAGGTAAATGTTGTCTCAGCCATTTTACTCCCCACTTAATGTGTTACATTGTAGTTCTAATGTAATACATTTTAATTATTTTTCCAATAGGTACTGTTAGAATAGATATTTATATCTATTTTGCGGTTTCATATCCAAAAAACGATCATTTTTTCGGAGACAAAAATAGATATTTACTTCAAGTTTTTTTGAATAAAAATATATCAGTTTTTATCTGAATTGACGTTTTTAATGAACATGACGAAATTTTATGCCTATTTACGTGTTTCTCGTGATGGACAAGATACACAAAATCAAAAATTTGGATTGTTAGAATATGCTAACAAAAATGGCTTTGCACCACTTCACATTGAAGAAGAAATTACAAGCAGAGGAAAAGATTGGAGAAAGCGTAAACTTGGTGCTTTGATTCAAAAAGCAGAACGGGGAGATGTATTATTAACTCCTGAGTTTTCTCGTATAGCAGGTTCTTCTCTTGCTGTCTTAGAAATTCTTAAAGCTGCTAGTGAACGTGGTTTAATTGTTCATGTAACAAAACAAAATCTTATCATGGATGGGAGTTTACAAAGTGATATCATAGCAACTGTACTAGGTATGGTAGCACAAATTGAGAGGCATTTAATTCAAACACGTACAAAAGAAGCATTAAATGTTGCGCGTCAACGAGGAATAAAATTAGGGCGTCCAAAAGGAAGTATTGCCACGCACTTAAAGCTCGACAATCACATTAATGAAGTGCAAGCATTCATCAATATTGGTTTGTCACAGAGCCGTATTGCTAAGACATTAGGGGTTGGTGTGAATACCTTGCGTTTATTTATTGAACGTAAAAATATCAAGCCTACAAAAACTAAACCTATTATCACTATGCCAAATGGATAGCCTTTTTATCCTAAGTTTTGCTACAGTTAGGCAAACTTAACAAAAAGCCCGTAGCCTGCTTCTCGAAGTGTCGCATCAATCACATATACTAGAATATGCGACGCGACAAATTTATGCGACGTGTACAACACATGGACTTGAAAAGGCAGGGCGGCTATGTTATATTTTTGTATAACTTTCTTTTAAAGGAGCTGCTCGATGCACACCACAACTCTGCGCAAGGTCGGCGGGTCAGTCATGCTGGCTGTTCCTCCTGCTCTGCTTGATGTGCTCCGCCTTCAGCCGGGGGCCAAGGTCGGGATGGCCGTTGATGGCAGAAAACTCATTATCGAGCCACAAGCCCGCGCACGCTACACGCTCGATGAGCTGCTTGCTCAATGTGACCCTTCTGCCGAGCTGACCGCCGAAGATCGGGAGTGGCTGGATTCCAAGCCCGTTGGTGGTGAGCTGCTGTAATGGAGCGAGGCGATATCTTTCTGGTGTCTCTCAACCCCACATCAGGCCATGAACAACAAGGCACGCGCCCGGTGCTGATCGTGTCGCCGGGTGCGTTTAACCGTCTGACGAAAACCTCAATCGTTCTGCCGATCACAAGCGGGAGCAACTTTGCCCGGACTGCAGGCTTTACCGTCTCCCTCATGAGAGCAGGGACTCAAACAACAGGAGTTGTGCGCTGCGATCAACCTAGAGCGTTGGACATTGGATCTCGTCGGGGTCGTAAACTCGAAAGCGTGCCCGCTGCGGTCATTGATGAAGTTATGGCGAAACTCGCCACCATTCTTGAGTGATGACTGCGGCCGTGAGCATGGTTCCCGGCCCCCGCATCGGGGGCAGCGACGAGCTGTGATATGCAGCCCGCCCCTGCTGCAATAGCGGCATTTCATTAATTTCACTGCCATAAATCATCTCTCGCGCTCTTGGGCCTTCTCTTGATCACGGGCGCGAACAGCCTTAATTTTCTCAAGGGTTTCTTGCCGCTGCTGTTCCTTAAACTGCGCCTTCACCTGGTCGGTCTTCTCCAAGGCTTGCTTGGCCGTCATTGCCCCTTTGCGCTCAAATTCAAAGGTCGTTTTCGCCTGTTGTGCCTGTGGTTTGCTGGTAAAAACCTGCTCTGCCGGTTTTAGCGGCTCAAATCCTGCGGGCTGAGTATCTTGTCGAATCTTGGGTGTGCATCGAGCCACGATGTACCGCGCCATTGCGAAAGATAACACCAAAAGGCAGGGCTAAACCCCGTTCATGACAGCCGTGCAAATCGGAAAAAATAATATACATTACAAATACTTAGTCTTTAAGGTAAAAGCACGCAATAAATATTGAAAGTTAGCGTGCTTGCGTGCTTTTTGTTATTGTGCTATAGACGCGAACAAGATAGAATGATTGCAATATAAATCGCTTAAGCACGAGGACGTATGAAAAAGTTGGTTTTGGCAACACAGAAGGGCGGACCTGGGAAAACAACCCTTGCAGGTCATATCGCAGTTGCAGCAGAGCTTGCCGGAATTGGCCCAGTCGTCATGATTGATACTGACCCGCAAGGCTCGCTTGCTGCATGGTGGAATGCAAGAGAAGCGGAATCCCCGGCCTTTGCATCATCGACCATCAAAGACCTAAGTACGAAGCTGGAAGCGCTCGCACAGGCCGGATTCAAGCTGGTAGTGATCGACACACCGCCAG
This sequence comes from Bartonella australis AUST/NH1, assembly GCF_000341355.1. Taxonomy (NCBI): domain Bacteria; kingdom Pseudomonadati; phylum Pseudomonadota; class Alphaproteobacteria; order Hyphomicrobiales; family Bartonellaceae; genus Bartonella; species Bartonella australis. The sequence goes on along the minus strand of NC_020300.1, from coordinate 70,401 downwards.
CGATCACTACCAGCATTGAAAGTGTGGTCGAGCTGGCCGATCTTGTGCTGATCCCGGCCCGTCCGTCCCCGCATGACCTTCGGGCAGTCGGCAGCACTGTGGACATTGTGAACGCCGCAAAGCGCCCTTTTGCGTTCATCGCGACCCAAGCCAAGCCAAACGCTCGCCTGACTGTGCAGGCAATGGCCACGCTATCAGCGCATGGCGAAGTCGCCCCTGTGCTGGTTCATGACCGCGTGGACTTCGCATCATCAATGATCGATGGCCAAACCGTCCAAGAAACCGGCCCGAACGGGCGCAGCGCCGACGAGGTGGGCAAAATTCTTGCTTTCGTGCTTGAACGATTAAAAATTAAAACGAAAGCCAAAAAGAGAGAAGCGCTATGAGCACGAAGAAACAAGTAGACCTATCCGGCCTTGTGGCAACCAAAGGCAAGGCCGCGCCCACCGAAGGCATGCCGACCCGCACCGAAATCTTAACAGCAGGGCAGGGGGAAAATGAGGCAAACAATCAGCCTCTCAATTTCCGTGTGACTGGCGATTTTCGTCGCCGCTTTCGTATGTATGCGGCAGCCCATGACATGAAGCTCAACGAGCTTTTGTGTGTCGTGTTCGATGAATACGAAAAGAACCATCCATGATTAGATTGCCTAAGTGATTTTGCAGGAGGGTGCAGTATGAGCACCAAAATGGAAGATGGTCGAAATTTTTGCACCCTGATCACAGGCCAGCATAGGGCTAGATGACACTGACAGCTCGTTTATTAAATACTTAAAGCGTCGTATACTATTTTAATTTTTCTATTTTTTGTGAATTACAGTTGTGAAAGCTACACGGTCATCTTTAAAAATGAAATTCGGGTTGATGAAGTACCAGCCTTTACGCAAATGCTTTGCAATGATTTTTGCCTTTTCTAACTCTACTAACCCCCTTGAGAAAGTCGGAAGAGACAGAGCTAGTTCTTCTTTTTTATGAGAATCTAAAAAATTCCGCCAAGCAGCTTTATTTAACTCTACTAGATTTTGATTGTTACTTAGACTTTGAATCATCCAGAGTAACATCCCAAAAGTCTTTCTTCCTGATAGGTTAAGTCCAAATACAAGGGCTATATCAGTAATGAGTTGTTCGCTGAATTCCTGTGAACCCACAGGCTTATATGTGATTACATGAGCACCTTGGATTTCATCTATTAATTTATTGATGTCATTATTATGACCAATACGTGATATTCTGACTTTTTGATTTTTTACTTGCAGCGCCATATTTGTCGTGAAAGGATTTTTTTTATAGCGTCTAGGCTTTTTATATGTTGCTGTCATCTCGATATATTATATCGCGAATCTCTGTAAGGCAACGATATTTCATCTTGGTATCACAAGTAATTGTTTTATTTAAAAAACTTATTTCTTATTTTACAAATAAAATCACTAATCCCCCCACTATAGTTATCGTTGCCGCTGCCCAAGCTAAAGCAGCTGCTAAACGCGCCGTACTTACGAATTTCTGTGCCTTTATAATAACCTCTAAAATCAATGTGAGGATTTTATAAAAAAACAAAATACAAGCATTATATAGATAGCTCTTTTCCAGCTATTCGCTTACTCATTAGGAAAGGAGTTTTGCTGACCTCCCGTTTTGCGTTAACAGGTCGATTGCTAATTTATCAAAAGAAACAAAGGTCTCACCGCCTAGCCAGTTACCATCATAATATATAATTCCATCAGCAAAGTCTCCACCGGCCTCTAGAATAGCAAGCCCTGCTTCAACAGCTGGTCGATTCATTACTATATTACTGGTTGCTAGCAGATCATGTAACATTCCAGCTACATCCTCCTTTGATAATTTTGCACCTCGGCGAAGTATCCAAACAAGTTCGCATAGACAAGGCAAAGAAATAGCTATGAGAGAAGCTTCTCTTAAGATCTTACTTGCTGCTTCACCTTGCTTTTTATCATTTTGTAAAACAGCACGTACTAGAACATTTGTATCTACAGAAATTTTCATTTTTTCCCAGCCCAACCAGAAGCAGTAATTTCATTCATTTCTTCAATGGTCAGTGTTTTTTTTACTTTTCCAGAAAATCGTCCAATGAAGCTATCAATTGTGCTTGTAGGTTGTGCTGCTTTTATACGAAGTTCACCCCCAGGCAACTTATCAAAATCTATCCGCTCGCCTGGTTTAACACCAAGGTGCTGTAGCACATCCCGCTTCAGCGTAATTTGTCCTTTTGCTGTAACAGTTAATGAAGGCATAGAAAAATCCTCTTACGATTAATATAACTCTTGAGTATATATAAAAAGTAATGTAAAAATCAATTACCTTTTTATTCAAAATTATGTTTCATGTAACTTTTCTCTATGTTATACGTTACATGAAACATGATGGAGGTTTTGTTATGGCTACAATGCACGTCAATGAACGCGTTCAAAAACATCGCAACGCGCAGAGAAAAGCCGGATTGCGCTTAATGCAAATTTGGGTACCAGATACTCGCCAACCGAACTTTGCAGAAGAGTGTCGACGCCAATGCCGCTTAGTGGCAAAAATGGATAAAACAGACACATCTATGCAGTTGTTAATGGATCAATCTTTAATGGATGTTGATGGCTGGACAGAATGATGCGTGGATCTTTCGTAACAATAGCTATGCAAGGCGATTTTGGTAAACCAAGACCTGCGTTAATCATTCAAGCCGATCAATTTAGCGAACATACAAGCGTAACGGTTTTACCCATTACCAGCACACTTGTTGCGGCGCCATTACTGCGCATTACTCTCCAACCAGATACCCAAAATGGTTTACAAAAAACTTCTCAGGTCATGATTGATAAGACTATGACGGTAAGATGTGAAAAAGTTAGCCCAGCTTTTGGCTTCGTTCATGCAGATAAAATGGTGGAAATTGAACGCTGTTTAGCTGTATTTTTAGGAATAGTAAAATGAAGATGAAATTGTGTCGGAAAGTTTCATCTTGGTGTCACAAATAGTTGCTTTATTTAAAAACTCTCTTTTTTCTCATTTTACAAATAAAATCACTAATCCCCACGCTATGGTTATCGCTGCCGCTGCCCAAGATAAAGCAGCTGCTAGACGCGCCGTACTTACGAATTTCTGTGCCTTTTGATTGTTTATAACTGCATTATTGGTTATTGCTCGTACACTATTTACTTGCTCTTTTAGCTCATTGAGAGTGGGAGTAATAGCGTCGTTTATGGCTTGTTGCATCTGATCACTAACATATTCTGCTGAGTCAGTGATGATCTTACTGGCTATTTCTTTAGATAGTTCAATTTGTTGTTGTAAACTTGTGGTTAAGACTCTAGCAGCTTCGTCGTACTGAGTGGAAATAAGTTCAAAATAGTGACCCAAGATTATTTCATTGATTGTAACAATAACGAGTATTGGATCATCTTCGCTAAGTAATACGTTGTGTTTGATAGCTACTTGTTTTCGTATTTTATCAAAGTCAATCATTAGAAATCTCCTTAGATGATAATAGACAACTGATCAAAAAGGTGATTTTTGACTTTGGAAAGCCTTGATTTAGACATGCGACCAAAATCTGATGATTGGTTGATTTCATCGAAGGTGAGTTTGCTATCAAGCATCAGTTTTATGTCTTCTCCAAATGTGCTACCAGTATGACGAATGATACGCACAATACCCCGTATGCGATCCTTATTTTCTTGGTAGACTCTCATTTTTTCAAAAGTTTTCCCTTCTGCTTCAATGTCACCGAAAAACTCATTCAGCCAGATAATTAAATCTACATCTCCTGGTATTTGTTCAGCTAGTGAGGCAAATCCACTAAGAGTATCACGCATAGCTCGCCCACCAGTTATAACTGTATGAATAACGACTTGCTTGCCATTTTCTACAATTGCACTTATGGTGTCATTTTCAGCGATGTAATAAGATAGTGGAATAAATGAAGCTGCGCCATTATCAATTACGAAATTGCTATATTCACTTATAATTTTTTCTATCAGGTGATCAAAATTTCGTTCTATAAGTGAACCATTTTCCATTAGCTCAAGACGCTGAGTATTGAAGGCTTTATAACCACTAAGCGTGGCGTTTACTGGATCAGTGTCTATAGCTGTAATTGGTTTGTCTTTACTCTTGAGATATTGAACGAGTAAAGATGAAATAAAAGATTTACCTACACCGCCCTTCCCTTGCAGTGTAAAGTGAACTTGACGAGTAGAGTTATTCAATAGGTGAAAGGTTGTTTTCAGATGAAGTCATCGCGATCATTTCCATCTTTTGGGTTGTATTTAAATACGGAATATTTTTTGTCGAATTTTTCGGTGGAGGTTCTGTCGTTTTTTTGATCTTTTGTTATTTCTATAGAGGATCAGAGAGAGTTGATGAAGCAAATTTACGAGAGCTTCTTTGTCTTCTCTCTTCTTTTTTTCCTTTAATATACCTATTAATGTAGCGACTAAATTGGGAGTAGCTCATACCCAGTTTTGCTCTACCTCCAAAATTCTCATAGATTACAATTTGTCCGTGACCTGCTGTCAGCAGTTCACGGAATTCTTCTATGTGAAATAAAAATGTGACACGTCCCTCACCTCTACGTGATTTTGTATTTGGTGGCTCTGTCATCACTATTTCCTCTCATTTAAGTCAAGATATATCCATTATGGATTATACAGTACAATTATGTGCCATATAGTACAATTTTACACGAATTAATATAATTTAAAGCTATTCATAGAAATTATTAGATTGGAACCATGTAATTATTTGTTGAATTGTCTGGAAGATGTGTATTGTACCGGTACAATACTATTTCTTACTCGCTTGCAGCTCGACGAGTCTAAGAGGTTGAAACTTATAAAAACACCAAAAAGAATTATTGATGAACAGTGTAGAAGAAAAACATAAGAAGCCGGGTATTAGATCTCTAAAGCAGCGTATAGACGTCTGGGTGACTAAAGACGAAAAGGATGAGTTAACCGATAAGGCTCGTCAGGCTGGTTCATCTTTATCTTCTTATATGAAGTTTGCAGGGCTTCGTAAATCTGTCAGAGCGCGTACTGATTTAACAGCCATTAATGATCTCGTTCGTGTGAGTGGTGATCTTGGTCGGGTAGCAGGATTACTAAAATTGTGGCTTTTGGAAAAGCATGGTCAGGGGGCCAGACCAGCTGATGTAGAAGCCATGATGAATGATTTCCGTGTTTTACAGAATGAAATTCGTTCAATTATACAACAGGTGAGAAAGTGATAGCTCATCGCATTGTTGGTAAGTCAGACAGATCATCGAGTTCGTCAAAATTGATCAAATATATAATAGGAGCTAAGGGGGGCAGTGACCCCGTGAGTTGGCAACGGACAGCTGATTATATTCTAGATACAACGAGCGACGGGGTAAATGGCGAGAAGGTTAAAAGCTGTCGGGTGACTAATTGTAACACAGACGATCCTGCTGATGCTTTATTTGAAAATTGCGATTTAAAAAATAAAGCTGATCGCGATACGCTAAAAAAAGCTGCCGATGAGTTTTTAAAAATGCGCCAGCAGTATTTTCTGTAAATTTTACGGAAGTACATCGGTTATTGATATTGATTTATGATAAACACCCCTAAACTAACAGCGACACTTGACGTTATTATAGCGGATCGCAGAACCTGTGTAAAATTCAGTCATTACTGAAAGTAAATCTTCCAATGAAACCGCATTTTAATTGCTAAAACTTGCCAAATCCGATATCGCCGAACCTGTTACTCTGAGAAAAAAATTTTGATTAAATAACCAATTAATCCCTTATTTAGGAAAAAACATATGAGAAGCATAGCAGTTAAAAAACTCGTTATCGCCACGCATAACACCAACAAATTGCGTGAAATGACGATATTGCTTGCCCCTTTCGGCTTAACAACACAATCGGTGAAAGAACTCAGCTTGCCCGAACCAAAAGAAACAGGAACAACATTTGAAGAAAACGCCTATATTAAAGCCTTCTCGGCAGCAAAAGCCACGAAACTCCCTGCTTTATCCGATGATTCAGGCTTAGAAGTGAGCGCACTAGGTGGTGCGCCAGGCGTTTATACGGCTGACTGGGCCTTGCAATCTGATGGTACACGTGATTTTTTTAAAGCTATGCAAAAAATAGAAGATAAACTACAAAAAATCGGAGCTTTGAGAAAAAGCCAACGCAAATGCCGATTCGTATCGACTATTTGTATCGCATGGCCTGACGGATACGCAGATTATTTTCGCGGCAGCGTTGAGGGAACATTAATTTGGCCACCACGTGGAAATAAAGGTTTCGGCTTGGATCCTATTTTTTTACCCGATGGATATGAAAATACCTTTGGCGAAATGTCAGTAGAGCAAAAACATGGTTGGAAGCTGCATGATAAAACGCCCCCTCTTTCGCATCGCGCGCGCGCCCTCAGGCTTTTTACAGAAAAACTCTCGGAACTTTAATGACTGAACCCTTTGGCATTTACATTCATTGGCCCTTTTGCACTACTAAATGTCCATATTGTGATTTTAACTCCCATGTTCGCGTACATGGAGTAGATCAACCGCGTTTTGTAGCTGCCTTTAAACGCGAAATGGCAACGCGGTATCGTGAGACCGGACAACGTTACGTTACCAGTATTTTTATAGGCGGGGGGACACCTTCCCTCATGACACCTCAAACTGTTGATACCTTATTACAAACCGTTGCAAAAAACTGGATTGTCGATGATAAAACCGAAATTACATTAGAGGCTAACCCCTCTAGCGTAGAAGCAGAGCGTTTTCGCGGCTATCGTGCAGCAGGTGTCAACCGCCTGTCACTGGGTGTGCAAGCACTTAATGATGAAGCGCTGCAAAAACTTGGTCGCCTCCATAATGTCAAACAAGCTCTCCACGCTATCGCTTTAGCACGTAAAATCTTCGCACGTCTCTCTTTTGATTTAATCTATGCCCGTCCTGAACAAACACTTAAACAGTGGGAATGTGAACTTTTTCAAGCTATTGATTTAGCTGCAGATCACCTCTCTCTTTACCAGCTCACTATTGAAGAAGGAACCGCTTTTAAACGGCTTCATGATGCGGGAAAACTTATCCTCCCAGTATCAGAGCTAGCAACAAGCCTTTATAATCTCACCCAAGAAATAACCACTATGCACGGCCTCCCGGCCTACGAAATCTCAAACCATGCAACCCCTGGTGCTGAATCACGCCATAATCTTCTTTATTGGCGTTATCATGAATATGTGGGTTTTGGTCCAGGTGCGCACGGGCGCTTAATTAAGCGTCCACTACAAAACTCTTCGCCCTCTTCAGAGGTAATATCATATACAATCGAAAATCATGCACGATATGCCACAATGAACGAAAAACACCCCGAACGTTGGCTCAAATTGGTAGAAACTACTGGCCATGGATGCATCGAAACGGAGCATTTAACTACCCTGCAACAAGCTAATGAAATGTTGCTCATGGGCCTACGCCTTTCGGAAGGTTTAGACCTTTCGCGTTACAAAACCTTAAACTCGGGAAATTTATCCCCGACAAAGCTCATAAATTTACAGCAACAAGGACTGATAGAAGTAGGGGACACTCAACGCTTGCGAGTCACGGCAACGGGACGTATTCTCCTCGATCACGTTATTCGCCAACTAGCAAATTAAAATCGTCAAATTTCAGCCCACTAATTGCGTCTGTAATGACTATTTTTTTGCGCCAAAATCAGCTCTTTACGCAAAAAAATCGGCGATAAAACGCTCATAAATAGAAGTAAGGCTTTCCATTGCATCAAGAGTTACACATTCGTCTACCATATGGATAGTTTGTCCCGGTAAACCAAATTCAACAACCGGACAGTAATCCTTGATAAACCGTGCATCTGAAGTGCCGCCAGAAGTTGATAATTCCGGTATATCCCCTGTCACACTTTTAATAGCGTTTGACAAGGTTTTAATCAGCTCATCATTTTTAGTTAAGAAAACACCTCCTGAACTGTGCGTCCATTCAAGCTGGTAATATGGTAATTGGCTATGATCATTTTTTGATTGCACCAAAGAAAGACGATTTTCAATTTCAGAAACAAGCGTTTCCTTTGTCCATAAATCATTGTAGCGTATATTGAAACGCACCGTCGTCTCCGCAGGGATGACATTGGTGACAGAATTACCTGTATCAATAGTTGTCAACTCCAAATTACTCGCCTGAAAATTCTCTGTTCCTTGATCTAAAGGAGTTTGTGTTAAGGCTTGAACGAGCTCACTCACTAAAGGCAATGGATTGGCTGCCCTCTCAGGAAAAGCAACATGGCCTTGGCGACCTTTAACCGTAATAATACCAGAAATTGACCCCCGGCGGCCGATTTTGACCATATCGCCGACAATCTCCACGCTCGTTGGTTCACCTACGATAGCCGCATCCCACTTCTCGCCCCTTTGCGCCGCCCATTCCAAAAGTTTTACAGTACCATTGATAGCGGGGCCCTCTTCATCGCCAGTTATCAAAAGGCTTATTGTTCCTTTTATCGGTTTTTTCTCGAGAAACCGAGCAAGTGCCGCTATGAAACAAGCAATCCCGCCCTTCATATCAGCAGCGCCCCGCCCATATAATTTTCCCTGATTTATTACACCCTCAAAAGGGGGATAAGTCCAATTTTCTAACTTACCAGGTGGCACTACATCACTATGGCCGGCAAACATAAGATGCGGGCTTTCATTGCCTATTTTTGCATAAAGATTTTCAACATTTTCTGTATTTATATCAGCAAAAACAGGACGTTCAACATTAAAACCCATCTTTCTTAAGCATTGCTCTAAAAACGACAATGCGCCTGCTTCACGAGGCGTAACAGAAGGACAACGAATAAGTGCCTGTAATAGCTGAATGGGATCCATGATAACAGTCATGAGCACTATTCCAATCTAAATTAAGGTCACCTGAAATGTTAAACTGAATCACATAAAAGATAAAGTAAAATGCTGCAACTGCTTAAAAAACAGGAAAGACACTATTTGAAGCTTTAACGATCGGGCGACTATAAGGCTAAACACGCGCGTAATGAAACACTGGATAAACTACCCGCCCACCTATTCTTTTTTCGAGCCACATCTCAAAAAAAATAAGATTTTCAAAACAACATGGAATAGCAAAAATACAGAAAATCTTAGAAAAAACTTCCTATTTTTCGTATCAGTGAAAATTAATAGCTTGCAACATATGACCATTTTTCTTCAGCCAAGCTTGATAAGTTTTGCTGCTAGGACAAAGTTTTTCGCAAAGAGCCCAAAATTTTGGCCCATGATTCATCTCAATAAGGTGAGATATTTCATGCGCAATAACATATTCAATAATTTCTTTTGGCGCCATAACTAAGCGCCATGAAAAGGATAAACGCCCATCTGCCGAACACGACCCCCAAAGGCTTTTGGTATCTTTATAGCGGATTGATTTGACTTTGCACTCTACTTTACTGGCGTAATGTGCGGCCAGCGGTGTCATAATCATTTCAGCCTGTTTTTTTAAAACGTCAGCAACCCGTCTAGGCAAATATTCCGACCGGCTGTAAATAATAATTTGTGGTTCCTTTTTTGTATCACCAGCAACAATTTGAGCTATCCCCCGCCCTTCTTTACGCGTTATGATGTGCGCGACACCTAAAAAGGGAATTGCCGCTCCCTCTTCGAGAGAAAAATTCTTAAAGGAAGAAAATACGCAAGCGAAGCGCTCCTCGATCCAAGACCTGTGCCTATCAATGAAACTCTGAACTGCACAAGGGTCCACCGCTGGTGGCGTCGTCAAGCAAATGCGCTGCCCTCTCGCATCAATACGCAATGTAAAACGGCGCGCATATTTATGCTCCCGCACATGGAAAGGAACGACACAACCAGAAAGAACAAAATCCCGTTCATAAATGGCCACGTACCTTTTCATAATAAACGCGCCAGACTTCTATTCTGCACTAATCTGGTCGGTCAATGACGCCAACACTCTTTCAAGACATTCTAGATCCTGCGGGCGCGAAAATCGATGATTTGCGTCACGAACGAGCGTCAATGTTACATCATGCAAAGGTAAATAATCAAGCAAAGTTAATGTATGCTGATAAGGTACCTTTTCATCTTCCATCCCGTGCAAAATGTAAACTGGACACCCCACATCGATACACCCTTTCATAACACAGTTATCCCGCCCATCTTCAATGAGTGTTTTTGTGAACAATAATGGCTCCGTATCGTCAATTTTAGGCTGCTCGATATAGCCTTGTTCTTCCAAAATCTTCCATTCAACCTCGCCCAAAGCTGATTCCACCAAGGTTTGAGTAAAATCGGGAGCAGGTGCGACCAATACTAAACCAGCCAATGCCTTATTTTTCTTTGCTAACATCATAGCGAGCTTTATAGCAATCCATCCCCCCATAGAGGAACCAATCAAAATCTGAGGCCCTTCACAATAGGCTTCAAAAACCGCTAAACTTTCTTTTACCCAACGTGAAATCGTTCCTTGAAAAAAATCTCCTTGAGATTCTCCATGGCCAGAATAATCAAACCGTAAACAAGACAAATCATTTTTTCGAGCAAAAGCGTCAACCATTACCGCCTTATCGCCCAGCATATGAGATTGATAACCAGAAAGCCAAACTAAACCGGGTGAGCGATTACCTTTGCGGTAACGTACGGCAAGAGCCACATTTTTGAACGAAAAAAATTGACAAGGAATATCTTGGTCTATCATTATTTTCCTCCGTGACCTCTCTTTCTTGAGAGAAATTTATAAAAGAAAAACTACCATCCTCCAAGTTAAACCTTGAAGTGGTAAATCAAATAGTGAAAAATCATGAATTCTAGTTGTTTTTCTGCGCGTAATTGTATATTAAAGTATGCCGTGGATAAATTAAAATTAAGGAGCATGAGCTATTCGCCGACCATTTAAAATGACGTCTAATCAAAAAGACGGGCCACGTTCCAATCAGGATATCCGGGTCCCTTGCGTTCAGCTTATTAACGTCGAGGGACAGCATCAAGGTGTAGTTGCAACGCAGGAAGCGCTTGCTATGGCAGCGGATGTGGGGCTCGATTTAGTTGAAATCGTGCCGAATGCGGAGCCGCCTGTGTGCAAAATTATCGACTTAGGAAAGCTGAAATACCAAAATCAGAAAAAAGCAGCTGAAACGCGTAAAAAGCAGAAAATCATCGAAATTAAAGAAATTAAGATACGGCCGAATGTTGATATTCATGATTATGAAGTTAAGCTTAGGGCTGTTCGCCGCTTTATTGATAACGGTGATAAAGTGAAAGTGACCTTGCGTTTCCGTGGTCGTGAAATGGCGCACCAAGATCTTGGCATGAAGCTTCTTCAGCGTGTTAAAGAAGATACGAACGAAATTGCTAAAATAGAATCTGAGCCGAAACTTGAAGGCCGTCAGATGGTGATGGTGATAGTCCCTAAATAATCTCGCTTTGCAGCGTACCACATGTGGCTTTTTTGGATTAAGCGAAGGAAGGCGTGCTCCAGAATGCGGAGTGGGCGGCCGTTCGGGTGTTGTCTGATTTATAACCCCACGCCTAATCTATAAAATAAAGCTTATTTTCCTCAAACAAAGCTAAGCTCCTTCTATGAAAAACGCCTCACCCTTGCATAAATAATGATAGAAAATAGAAATAGCCCATGGTTAAAAAACAAGTATCTTCTTTTGATAAACGCCTTATCATACGCCTTTTACAAGAAAATTTCCGTAAACACGTATTCTTATATAGCGCAGCTATTTTTTCGATGATCATCATTTCTGGTACTACAGCGATCAGCGCGTGGGTTATGCGCGATGTTGTTAATTATGTTATTGATGGGCGCAATTTTAATATGGTCGTTTCCATTTCTGGCGCTATCGTCTTCGTTTTTATCCTCAAAGGAATTTCAACTTTTGCTCAGATTTATTTTCTGAGCAAAGCGGGCAATAGTATCGTCGCCGAACAACAGCGCAAAATCTACGCTCGCCTTATGGAACAGGGAGTTTCGTTTTACAACGATAATGCCTCATCTGATCTCCTCGTTCGTGTGACTCATAACGCAACAGCAGCTCGCAATGTCATTGATACCATTATCACAACCTTCGTACGTGATTTGCTCTCTGTTATTGGCCTTTTGCTTGTTATGCTCATTCAAAATTTTACATTAGCTGTCATTACCTTAACAATAGGCCCAATCGCTTTTTTAGGTGTTCGAATAGCGTTAAAACGCATCCGCGGCCTCACAGAAAAAGAGCTTCTTTCGCTCGGAGAAATTATTAAGGTTGTACAAGAAAGTGCTGCTGGTATCCGAGTAATCAAAGCCTTCTCATTGGAGAGATTGATGAAAAAGCGCATGGATAAAGCTATTCGGGATGTCGAAAAACAAGCAAATAGTATCGCAAGGCTCGAAGCTGCTACAAATCCGATTATGGAGACACTAGCCGGCATTGCTATCGCAGCGGTTATCTGTTTTTCTGGTTATCTTGCAAGCCAAGGAGCAAGTATTCACGGCGAATTAATGTCTTTTATTGTCGCTCTATTTTTGGCTTACGAACCTGCTAAAAGGCTAGCAAATCTGCGCGTTAAAATTGAGTCTGGTTTAGCGAGTACTCGTACTATGTTCGAAATACTTGATCATCCTCTTACTGTTGTAGAACATAAAGGGGCTAAGGACCTTGATAAAACGCGAAGTTCTATCCGCTTCGAGCACGTTTTTTTCGCCTATGCAGGTGATCAAATGGTGCTAAATGATCTCAATTTGGAGATAGAAGCGGGAAAAATGACAGCGTTAGTAGGGCCATCAGGTTCTGGAAAATCAACTATTATCAACCTCATTATGCGCCTTTATGACCCTACGCGGGGGCGCATATTGATTAACGATCAAGACATTCGCTATATTACATTCCGCTCCCTTCGGAATCTTATAGCTTACGTAGGGCAAGATACATTTTTATTTCAAGGAACCATTAAATATAATATCGGTCTTGGAAAAGAAGGGGCCAGTAACAGCGACATTATCGAAGCGGCGAAAGCAGCCAATGCTCATAATTTTATTATGAATTTGCCAGATGGCTACGACACACAAATAGGCGATAATGGGAATAATCTTTCAGGCGGGCAAAAGCAGCGTATCGCTATCGCTCGGGCTATGCTTCATGACAGTGAAATCTTAATTCTTGACGAAGCGACAAGCGCGTTAGATTCGCAAACCGAAATAGAAATCAATGAAGCTCTTTACCACCTTACTGCAGGACGCACTACTATCGTAATAGCCCACCGCCTTTCTACAATTGCGCAAGCTCATAAAATCGTTGTAATACAAAATGGGCAACTCATTGAACAAGGCACGCAATCGGAATTATTAGAAAAAAAGGGAGGCTTTTTTAAAAAATTGCATAATCTCCAATTCAAGAAGCAAGAGCTTTAAACATAAGCAAGTAGCTCCTAGAAGCTCCTAATATTCAATAGTCCTTTTCATAAAATATACCGAAACTGGAATTCTTTTCGTTCCCTATGGCGCCTTTAGCTTTAAGGTGACGTGAGATATCCAAATTAATTGTTCCTTTCGTTGTCCCATCCGATCCTGCTTCAAAGCCAAAGTAGATATTATCGCGGATATAACGTCCAACACGTAAACCCGTTTTGCCATTTTCATTAACGATGACGTCAAGATCATCGAGACCAATTTTACTCCGTAAAGCTTCCAACAAGGATGTATTAGTAGCACCTGCAAGTTCAGCTGCAGCCGCAACGAGCTGAGCAATTTGGAACGGCGATAATTCACTGAGAGAACGCTTAAAAATCAAGCGCGCTAGCACTTCGTCCTGCGGTAGAACGGGTTGTGAAGAAAAATTCACATCGAGATTATGAATAGTTCCACTTAACGTTACTGCGACGCTGATATCGCCACTGTTGCTGTTGGCAACAAAATAAACAGTAGGATTAAAATTACCGCTAAAACTTACTTGCCCTTGATCGAAATCGAGACGCTGTGAAAGAATGTCAAAACGTCCACGAATCATCTGAAGCTCACCAACTGGGCGCACATCGCGCCATGAACCAGTTAGGCTGATGCGCCCCCCTAATTCAGCATCTAAACCACGACCACGCACAAAAAACTTATTGTGCGCGTTAATGCGCATATTTAAGCGCAAGGCAGAGGGAGATTCCTCCGGCGTATCGTGAGTGCGGCTATAAATGTCAAAATAAGTACGCTCAAGCGTTTCCTCAATTGGTTTTGTTAAATGCTTATGTTTGACATCAAGTAATGTTGAGCCCTGAAAATGATCAGGAACAAAAATTTCAGCTTTTTCGACTGTAACATCACCGCCAATAATAATATCATGCAAAAAATGGCCAGTCACTGTCGCTGTTCCGGTTAATGTCGCAAAAATTGTGGATCCATCGTTATAATTGGCATGATCGAGATGAATTACCAAATCTGCTTGCAAATCGTCAGAAATACGGCCCGAAGCAGAAACGGCTCCCCCCCCAAATGAACGAGCGCTGGCGCGCTTTAAAATAATGTAGTCGCCATCCAACTTGCCCTCAAGCGTTATATTACTTAATCCTAAATTTGTTTGTGAATCGAAAAAACTGCCATTAATCACAGACAAAGATCCAATCAACTTAGGTTTAAGCAATATACCATCGAGAGTAGCATCAATTTTTGCTACCCCTGTTACCTGCGCACCACGCTCAGCTAAAAATGGATCAACAAACGTAAGGGGCATTGTACCTTTTATATTCAGCCCGATTTCCGGATTATTCAAAGAAATATGTCCATTTACAGAAAGATTCAGCTCTTTGGGGCCAGTTGCCGTCGCACGCTCAATATGAAACATCGATTTTTCGTAAAAACCGTTAACGTTCATATTCACCGGCACCGGCCCATTATGAGTTATGACCGTCATAGTTCGACCAAAAAGCTCAAAATGAGCAGACAAATCTTTCAATTTTCCACCAATATTGATTTTGCCCGCCATCGTGCCCCCTAAGGCCTGTCCTCGGATAAAACTATTGACCAATCGTGCGGGAAAATTTTGCAAATCGACGTTTATACCGATTTTATTTTCATCTAAAGTTATAGTTCCCTGTGTTTGTGCTTGTAGCTCTTCCCCCGTAAAATCTGCGTGCACAGATAAGATCTTGTCTACCATTTGACCTGTGGCGGAAAGTGCAAGGGGCGTTATATTTTTTTCTTGGAGAGCGGCCACTTTCAGTCCTTGACCTTTTACATCATAGACCACATTAGGTTTTTCAAGACTACCACGAATCATAATCTTTCCCGTCAAAGTGCCATCAGCGCCGAGATCAGATTTCCATAAATTTGCTAAAGCAAAAGGAGCAGCGCTCATTGTGAGATGCAAATCGAGAGAATCATGAATATTACCCATAAGAACAATTTTTCCCTCATTAACAGAAAGTCCTAATTCACTGATTGAGACTCCATCTTCGCCCACAATAATCGTAGCTGGCTTGAGTAATGTTCCACGAAAATTGGATTGCTTCACATCCATAGTTTCGAGCAGTATTTTCTGTTTCACACCTGCTGGTGATCCCATTGTAACCAAATGACCAGAAAACTGGGCATTTATATCATCATGCACCCTTGCTTGAACATCGAAGGATGTCCGCCCATCGTCACTATTGGCATGGGCATTGAGGTGATTGACCACCATCCACGGTGTCTGGATATGCTCTGCGTTAGCAAAGCCTTCGAATTGTACCGGACCAAAAAGATCGGATATGTCAGCTTGTATTGCTAATTTTTTGACTTCATTTTCTGCCAAGACCAGATGATCAATATGCGCTTTCAGATTGGCCTTTTGTCTACCATTTTGTTCCTCAAAGACAAAATCTCCCATCACTTTTCCGGTACCTTCCTGCAAAAATAACGCGGCGAGCGCTGAGATATCGTTAGCGTCGATATGCAAGGCACCTTTTACATAACCCCCAAGAGTTTGAGAAAAATCACCTATTACCTTTGCATCGCCTCCTTTAATATTGAGGCCCCGAATCTTCCACATCTGGTCGGAATTGTTGAAAGAAACAGATAACTGCAATGGTTTCTTGGCAAAAATCCCCTTGCCTTCTGCGGAACCAGTCACATAAGGAGAAACTGGCGATGTATTATTCAAGAGTGCATTGATATTGAGCACTGTATTCTGAAGTTTATTACCCACCAAAAACGCTTCAGCAATATGCAAGCGCGTGCTAATCATTATGACGTTATTGTGTCCTCGGGCGGCGCCTTGTATCGTGGCCGCGCCACTCATCCTCGAATCCAGCATAGCAAGATCGAACATTTGGGCGCGAAAATCCATCTTAACATTTTTATTCGAAAAACGGCCGTTAGCTTTTATATCGGTATGTTGATTTCTCAAATGCAAATGGCGTACAATCAAATTCTTCGTATTCTTGGCGGCGCCGCCTGAAAAAGTGAGGTTCCCTTTCAATAAATAATCGACAGTTTCTATACCTATTTTCGCGTTATCAGCGGTCCCCGACAATTCAAGATCAAAAATGCTGCCAACTAAACTAATCACTCCATTGGCTTTAAAATTTGCACCACCGGAAAGCGGCTGCCCACTTAACATACCAAGGAGTTTTAATTCTTTTGCGTTTAAACCAAGATCACCTTTAAAGACGAAATGATCTATTTTTCCTTTTAACCAAAGAGAAAAGTCTTGAGCCATAATACTAAAATCGCGAACCAATGTCGGTTTTCCAGAAGCAATATCTGTATCTAAATGCACATGAACCGTTTGGCCTAGGTCACCTGTTAATACATCTTTGGTACTCGTAATCCCCTGCAGAAGTCCATCGACCTGAATACCAACATGGCGAGAAGCTAAATTATCGAGATTTTCGCTACTCCCTCCCATATCAAAGACCGCATCGCTAATATGAACAGTTTCATTACCCAAATGATGTATAATAAGTTTCCCCTTCCAAGCTTGTTGTCCCTCGCGGCCGTAGTCAATATTTAAAGCAATGCTGCCCACACACGTTTTTTTTCCTAATAGGGGGAAACAAGCAGATTCATTTTCTTCATCAAAAATTGCTTTGCCATCAACGAATAAACGCCGCAAAAACCCATCGGCTGTCGTTTCTGCTTTAGCCACGACATTTATAGCCTTATCTTGAATAATTATATCATCAAGTCGCACTGCGCCTTCTTTCGTTATAATCCCTTCTATTTTTAATGCAGCATCTGATCCAAAGAGGCCGCGATATTGAGAAGGCACTAAAAGACCAACTGCACCCACTAACTTGGAAGAAAAATTGTAACCTTCTGAAGTACCTGCAAAGGCAACATCACCATCTAAAATAGGTCGACGATCGGCTTCCAAACGGAGCGTGATAAACAAATCATCAAAAGTGCCATCACCTTTAACGGCGAGATTGACCGCAGGATATTTTTTGACACCCAGAATATGGGCTAAAATGCCGTTTTCTGGTTCATCAGTAGCAATATTAATTTTAGCTGTGCGCTTGTCGTTGGATATTTTTGTTAAAAACGAAAAACGACCCGGTGCATCTAGGCGATGAGCCGCTATATCAGCGTCAAATTTATCACTGGCTAGAATCACGTGCCCTTTCAGAGACAGATCAGCAGGAAGACCAAAAAGGTCATCTTTAAAGGCCACATGCTCAACCGTAAGCGCGTTAACGGAAATAGCTACAGGCAATTTGGGCACGGAAAACTGACCAGCCTCGAAAGAAAAACCGGAGGAAGAACTCCGCGGTTTACGTGAAAACGTAACGTGCTCTATCAAAAGCTCATCAATTTCAATACGCCCTTTTAGCAACGCTAACCGGCTCCAATCTATCTTAGCACCCGTAATTTCGAGCCAGATGCCTTCATTATCACTTACAGTAATAGAGCCAATTGACGCTCGAGAAGACATCATTCCTCGTACATTATGCAAACGAATTTGGCGATTGGGTGCTGAAAGTTTGCGTTCTATGAAAGAGACAAGCAATGAATGACCACCTACTGTCGCTTCGCTAGAACTAGAAAATAAATTATCTCTCAGCGCAAAAACAAAAAAACCAACTATGAAAAGAAGGGATAATCCAAGCAAGAAAATACTTAAACGCACTATTTTTTTCATCAAAATGCTTGCCCTATACCTACATAAAAACCAACATTAGGGTCACCTCTTTCCCGCTGAAGAGGAAACGCTAAATCAAACCGTAAGGGCCCGATATCTGTCATATAACGCCCCCCAATACCTGCTCCCCATTTTATTTTTTGTGAAAAATCAAAAAACGCTTTTTCTCCTACAAGCCCCCCATCAATAAAACTGACAAGACCTATTTTATCACTTACAGCAAAACGTAATTCAGCTGAACCTTCAACTAACGCGCGCCCTCCGATGACAGTATCGTTTTTCGTTTTGATTCCAATATTGCGGTAAGCATAACCGCGGACAGACCCGCCGCCGCCAGCAAAAAAAAGTGCACTTGACGGCAATCGCAGTGTATCACTACCAATAATCGTACCGAGCTTCGCTCGTGTTGCAAAAATCAAATGATCCCGCGCATCAAGCGCTAAATAAGAACGGCCTTCTATCGTCATTTTTGTCGCAAAATTATGCAGACGCATTTCGTACAGTGGTTCAAAAATCGCTTCACCATACAGACCTTTTGTAGCATTAGGCTGATCATCACGGCTGTCGTAAATTATACCGCTTCGTACCCCAATAGTCGTAAAATTACGACCTCCGAAATAATTATCACGCGAATAACCGTTAGAAAGTGCCACAACAATCCGCCCTGATAAATTATCATTGAAAAGGTGTGTGATACCCCACTTTCCTTTGACAGCCGTTGTAGTGTAATTATTTAAGATATCTCGTTGTACTTTCAGCTCCGCTCTAAAATCAGTGTCGGGGGTGATTATACCGGGTTTGGTGAATTCTGCTCCAAAACGATAATTAAAATTACTTGGATTATAAGACTTTGTTCGGCTATTGCCGATACCGCTCATTTTTGTCTCAATTTTCAAACGTTCTGCACGACCAAAAAGATTTCTATGCATCCAGTAAGCTTCGAGACCCGCACCATCTAGTGTTGAATAACTGCCACCAACACCGAAACGTTGCGGCTTACGTTCCTCTAAAATGAGCGTAAATGGTAAACGACCATCAGAACTAATTTCATCCGCCTCGCGCAAATTTGCGGAGCGGAAAACACCGAGTCGGACGAGCCGCTCATTGGCCTTCGCCAGCTCGTTAATATTATATTTTTGGCCAGCCTTCAACCCTGTCATCCATGCAACATAGGCCGAATCCGCGCGCGGCTGTTCACTCACATTACGCACATTTAAAGAACCGTAATAAGCTTCTCGCCCGGGATCAATCACAATCTGTACATCAACGAGACGCTTAGCATGATCAGCGACAACATCACGACTGACTACGCTGGCTTTAGCATAACCTTTTTGGTTCCACCCCTTAATTGCCTGCTGTTCTGTTTTGAGAATCGTTTCAGATTTTGCGATGGCACCGGCTTCAAAGCCTAAATCTTCGACGGAAAGCATTTTGTCTGTTTGATATTTTGCACACTGAGTAACTGTATTAACACGCGCAGAACGAAAAATATACTGCGGGCCGGCATCGATTGTAATAATAATCCTAGACCGGTCTGGCAATTGAATCACAGGGCTTAAATTAGCAACTTCTGCACCATTAATTTTAATACTAATAACACCGCCGTAACGTCCATCTGCGTAAAGTGCGAAGAGGATTGCCTTATAATCTGAGCGAGCTTTAGCCAACAATCCAGAAGAACTAAGCACTGCCTTATTTTTGTCAGCAATAAGAGAAGACACAGCCTTAACTATTTTTACGCCCGCTGATGGTGCACCTGGCGGTGTAACAATATCAACTTCATAGAATTTCTCCGCACTATTAGTATCGCGTGGAGGAAAATTTGTCTTTTTTTTACCGAAAAGATGAATACCGAAAAGTTCAAAAGCCGCGAGCGGCTGCGGAAAAGCGAAAATTAAACACACGCCCACAAACACGCTACGAACAAGCCCAAATTTCCATTTCGCTCGATACGACATCGGCCCAGATACTCTCAATAAATATTTTCACCACTTCATCTATAAATAACGTCAACGTAGCAAAAAAAAGAAAAACACTCACTTTTAGATTCTTCGCGTGTTTCTTTATATTGCATAACATTTGTACTTAAGATGCGTGACGTCACGTTTTTCCTACGCTCGCAGAATTCTGGACCGCTAAGGAACAAAATAGTCTTATTTCCTTTTTTTAACATAGCCAATCTGGCTCATTTTAAATATTTTATCTGATCGTATATCGTCATGGTTAAATTTGTACAAATCGCTCTTTATAATCACGCCGCAAAGCTCTTTACGTAGATTTCTTTATCAAAAAACTGTACAGACATTTCTTGATTTTTATGTACAGATATGATTGTTTCTGCGCAGTAAAAAGGGGGGGACAAATCAATGGTCGCGCGTGTCACGACGGTTGCTTTTCGCGGTTTAGAGGCGGTCCCTGTTGATGTGCAGGTTATGATCACCTCTGGCAAAATAGGGATGGCCATCGTCGGATTAGCAGATAAAGCCATTGCGGAAAGCCGCGAACGCGTGCAAGCAGCCCTCCGTGCTTGTGGGCTTTCTATGCCTAATAAACGGGTTACCGTCAATCTTGCGCCAGCTGATTTGCCTAAAGAAGGGTCGCATTATGATCTGCCAATTGCCATAGGCTTAATGCTCGCTATGGAACTCCTTCCCCCCGAAGTGGTGCAAAATTACATCATTTTGGGTGAATTATCATTAGATGGATCTATTGCTGCTGTTAATGGCGTTTTACCAACTGCAATGACAGCTTCATCGTTAAACAAAGGATTGATCTGTCCCTATCAGTGCGGTCCTGAAGCTGCATGGGCAAATGCAGAGATGGATATCGTCGCACCTGATACTCTTCTCACTATAATCAATCATTTTAAAGGAATTCAGATTCAAAAACGGCCGCAACCACGCCAATACACGGTCCAAACTGGACTACCTGATCTTTCCGAAATTAAAGGACAAAAAACCGCTAAACGTGCCTTAGAAGTTTGTGCAGCTGGGCGGCATAACCTCCTATTTGTGGGTCCCCCCGGCGCAGGTAAATCTATGCTAGCCCAATGCTTACCTTCCATTTTACCGCTCCTCGATAGCCGTGAACTTTTAGACGTTTCTTTAATTGCCTCTATCGTAGGAGCGACAACGCATAACGCTCTTTCACTCCACTGTCCCTTTCGTTCCCCCCATCATTCTGCTTCTATGGCCGCAATGATCGGCGGCGGCCTCAAAGGGCGGCCAGGAGAAGTATCTCTCGCCCACAACGGCGTTTTATTTCTTGATGAATTGCCTGAATTTTCCCCGCAAGTCCTCGACTCTCTTCGCCAACCTCTAGAAAGCGGGGAATGTGTCATTGCCCGCGCTAATCATCATATCACCTATCCTGCTCGTATCCAACTCATTGCGGCGATGAATCCTTGCCGATGCGGCATGGCAGGTGAAAAAGGCCATGTTTGCGCCAAAGGAACGCGCTGTCAAACTGATTATCAAGCTCGTATTTCCGGCCCTTTACTCGATAGAATTGATTTACGCATTGATGTCCCTGCTTTAACGGCCATGGACCTTATGCAACCAGAGCAGTCAGAGAAAAGCTGTAATGTAGCAAAACGCGTTGCGCAAGCCCGCGCTATTCAAACTAAACGTTTTACCACATTGAGTCTCCCCCATATCCGCACTAATGGTGATTGCCCGGCCAAGATTATTGAGAAAATTGCTGTTCCTGATAAAAATGCTATGGCCTTACTGAAGGATGTTAGCGAAAAAATGCACCTTTCTGCGCGTGCTTATCACCGTATCCTTAAAGTTGCCCGTACCATCGCTGATCTCGATGCAGAAACTCATCTTTCGCGTCATCATCTTGCAGAAGCCATCTCCTATCGATTGGGAAATGATAGGTTAGCAGCAATCATCTAAGGGAATTATTCATCAGTAAAAACTGATCGGAAAGTAACGCAAATAGAGCTCTGTAAGTTTGCCATCACGCTCTAAAGATCGCAAAGCATAATTCATCATGTCAACTAATTTTGCATTCTTTTTTGCAACGGCAATCTGCATTCCACTTCCTAACAATTGTGGAGCCATATAAGCGCCCCCAATAAAATGGCAGCAACCTGCCGATTGTGAATCATTTAACCATAGAGATAAAGCTAGCCCATCGTCGAAAATAAGATCAATTTCGCGATTCTGTAACGCTTTATAAAGCGCCGCTCTGTCACTAAATCCTTGCCATTTGGCTTTAGGGAAATAATTACGAAATAATTTTTCGTGCGCACTTTTGGTCAAAAATCCACTCTTTAGACGTATAATTTTGTCATTTATTGATTCATCAAAATCAAAAAATTGATGAGCAACAAATCGAGCAGGAAAACGCAAATAAGTTTGTGTAAAAATGAGATCTTGAGACGTTTCTTTTGTTTCTTTTAAACCAGCAATAATTGCTTCTGCTCCCCCGTTTTTAACGTGATCTATTAATTCTTCCCAAGGAATAACTTCCACCTCACACACTCTTTCGAGGTTCAATTTTACACAAATAGCACGCAGTAAATCGATATTATAACCTGCAACGCGTCCTGTTTCGTCAAGGAAATTAAAAGGAGGAAAATCAAAGGTCGTCACAAAGCGTAAGCGAGTTACGCCCGTTATGTCCGGTTGCACCAAATTTTCACGCGCGTTAAAAAAAAGGGGTAATATCCCCGACATTTTAGCTTGTGCAAAAGATGACAAAAAAAACACCGACGCCATAAATAAAATTCCACTAAGAGTACTGGCTATACTCACGGATTTATTCGTCTTCAAGCTCTTTGCTCCTTGATTTTCAAAGCTAAAAGGTCGCCCCTTTTTTCCTTAAAAAGATTTAACGCATTTAACCAAACTATCAGGAAAATTTAATAAGCTAAAATGCTTAATATCCCTCAAAATGGACAAAAACTTCAAAATTTCCATACTATTTTCGCGGCATATCTGTAATATAGCGCAAACTTTGTTAAAGATTTCCTCAAACAAAAATACAAAGGACAATATTTTTAGGTGTAGACATAAAACATTTAGGGTCCTTTCTCTGCGATCAGCCTTATCTCAATTCTATCCGCAATTATCCTCTTGTTTTTATTCTATAATGGAAAACTAAAACTTATTTTGTGGGTGTCTGTACCTTTGGAATGTCTCAACGCAGAATTGACAAACTCCATGCCGCACACATACACAAAACGCGACGCCTGCCATATATCGACAGATATTGAATATCAATTTGATATACGTTAAACGTCTAGTATGGTTATTCTACAAATAACTCATTAGAACGTTGAGCACAAAAAAAGCTAATAGAATGTCGTAATTAAATTACAGAAATGGATTGACTTATGAGTGATGAAACAACCTCGTCGACGTATGGTGACTACGGTGCCTCTTCCATCAAAGTCCTCAAAGGTCTTGACGCTGTGCGTAAACGTCCGGGCATGTATATTGGCGATACCGACGATGGTTCAGGCTTACACCACATGGTTTATGAGGTTGTAGACAACGCTATTGACGAAGCTTTGGCTGGTCATGCCACTTTCATAAATGTTACACTCCATGGCGACGGGTCCTGTTCTGTTTGTGATAATGGGCGTGGAATTCCGACCGACATCCATCCAACAGAAGGCGTTTCAGCGGCTGAAGTCATCATGACGCAGCTTCATGCTGGTGGAAAGTTTGATCAAAATTCTTATAAAGTTTCAGGTGGGTTACACGGTGTCGGTGTCTCTGTTGTCAATGCGTTGTCAGTTTGGTTACGGCTCCGAATCAGGCGCAATGGTAAAATACACGAAATGTCCTTCACCCATGGAGTTGCAGATTCCCCCCTCAAAATTGTCGGTGATTGTGACACAGAAAGTGGAACAGAAATTAGCTTTTTACCAAGCCCTGAAACATTTACTATGGTTCAATTTGATTTTGAAACTTTGGAACGCCGTTTACGAGAATTAGCCTTTTTAAATTCGGGTATACATATTCTCCTCGTTGATAAACGCCATGCCGACGTTCAATCAATAAAACTGCATTACGAAGGTGGGCTCATCGAATTTATAAAATATATTGACAAGACAAAAAAAGCACTCATCGGTAACCCTATTTATATTTCAAACGAAAAGGAGGGGATAAGCGTAGATGTTGCCTTGTGGTGGAACGATTCTTATCATGAAAAAGTATTATGTTTTACCAATAACATTCCTCAGCGCGATGGTGGGGCTCATTTAGCTGGTTTTCGCAGCGCATTAACACGCCAAATCAATGGTTATGCCGAATCCTCAGGTATCGCAAAAAAAGAAAAGGTTAACTTAACCGGTGATGATTGCCGAGAAGGGTTGACTGCTGTCCTTTCAGTTAAAGTTCCCGACCCCAAATTTTCCTCTCAGACGAAAGATAAGTTAGTTTCTTCTGAAGTGCGCCCTGTCGTTGAAAATTTGGTAAATGAAGGACTTTCAGCGTGGCTGGAAGAACACCCCAGTGAAGCAAAAATTATCATCAGTAAAGTGATAGAAGCTGCTACAGCGCGTGAAGCAGCGCGCAAAGCGCGCGAACTCACACGACGAAAAGGGGCTCTTGATATCACTTCGTTACCAGGTAAGCTCGCTGATTGTCAGGAACGCGATCCTACAAAATCGGAAATCTTTATTGTCGAGGGAGATTCAGCTGGAGGCTCAGCTAAAAGCGGGCGTTCGCGCCAAAATCAAGCAATTTTGCCCTTACGTGGTAAAATTCTTAATGTCGAACGAGCACGTTTTGATCGAATGCTCTCGTCTGAAATGATTGGAACCCTTATCACCGCTCTTGGCACTTCCATCGGAAAAGACGAATTCTCACCTGACAAATTGCGTTATCATAAAATCATCATTATGACAGACGCAGATGTCGATGGCGCGCATATTCGTACCCTTCTTCTTACTTTCTTTTTTAGACAAATGCCCGAATTGATCGAGCGCGGCCATCTTTATATCGCTCAACCACCCCTTTATAAAGTGTCACGCGGTAAATCTTCTCAATACATCAAAAATGAAGTAGCGTTCGAGGAATTTTTGATTGATACCGGTTTAGAAGAAACAACGTTGGAATTGTCAACAGGTGAGGTTCGCGCCGGCGCCGATTTGCGCCAACTTATAGAAAATGCCCGCGTATTACGCCAACTTTTAAACGGTCTTCATACACGCTATGACCGTACTGTCGTTGAGCAAGCAGCGATTGCCGGTATTTTTAGTTCTGAAGCCTTTGCGACACCGCAAAAAACTCAAACAACGATAGATAAAGTAATACATCGCCTTGACTTAGTTGCCGATGACATGGAACGCGGTTGGAGTGGTCATAGCACAGCAGATGGAGGATTATGTTTTGAGCGCGTTTTACGTGGAGTTAAAGATGTTATTACCCTTGATATGGGGCTTATAAATTCGTCAGATGCACGTCAAATTGACCGAATTTCCCAAAATCTCGCAGAAATATATGATCCGCCGCCGCTTCTACGCTGTAAAGATAAGTCAGAGAGAATTTTTGGGCCGGTTAGCCTATTAGAGAGCATTTTTACGAATGGTAAAAAAGGCATAAATCTACAGCGTTATAAAGGTCTTGGGGAAATGAATGCTGGACAACTTTGGGAAACAACTCTTGATCCTGACGCACGCTCTCTTTTACAAGTTAAAATCAATGATGCAACAGACGCAGATTCACTTTTTTCCCGTTTAATGGGCGATGAGGTTGAACCACGTCGAGCTTTTATTCAAGATAATGCCTTAAGCGTTTCTAACCTTGATATTTAAAAACATTCTTTATGTTCTAAGCTGTATAAACGCCGTTGTTTTGCACGTTATTTTTCCGTATTTGGGTATTTTCTCTGCACCTCACTTGCGGTAAAAAAATAAGAAAGGTCATATATACATGACAGCTGAAACAGAACGCGTGGGAGTTAAAGGGGGCATGGAGCATTCCTTTGGCTTCAAAAAAATTAACGAAGCACAGAAGCAGTCCATGGTTGATGGCGTGTTTCATTCTGTCGCTGAAAACTACGACAAAATGAATGATATTTTGTCTTTTGGACTGCACCGTGTATGGAAAAATTCCATGGTTGCGTGGCTATCTCCGCCGGCTATTTCTAGCTGGAAGGTTCTTGATGTAGCCGGCGGCACCGGCGACATCGCTTTTCGAATTCTTAATGCATCACGCAGACAAACCCATGCTACAGTGCTGGATATAAACGGCTCGATGCTTGATATTGGAAAAAAACGTGCACAAAAAAATGGCCTAGCCCCTTTTATTGACTTTGTTGAAGCCAACGCAGAATACCTACCCTTCGGAGATCAAACTTTTGATGCTTACACGATTGCCTTTGGAATCCGCAATGTGCCACATATTGATAAAGCTCTTACTGAAGCTTTTCGCGTCCTAAAACCAGGCGGACGTTTTTTATGTTTAGAATTTTCAAATGTTGAAATGCCCTTGCTCGACAAAATATACGATCTTTGGTCCTTTCGTGCTATTCCCCGCCTTGGCCAATTAATTGCAGAAGATAGCGATGCATATCTTTATTTAGTTGAATCTATTCGCAAATTTCCTAAACAAGATGATTTTTCCCATATGATCAGTGAAGCAGGTTTTACACGGGTGTCATATCGCAATCTCACAGGCGCTATCGCAGCGTTGCATTCAGGTTGGAAAATTTAAAAAATGGCCCAAATTTCCTCTTATTTTCAACTTATGCGTGCAACATGGATTCTAGCACGTGAAGGAGTTTTAAGTGCCCTTCCTAGCGATAATCTTCAAGGATTCTCAGCGACATGTCACCGCATAGCGGTCCTTTTAGCGCGGCGCAAAACAAAAAATAAACATCGATACGAAAATATGTGTCACGCCATCAACAAGCTTGGCCCTTCCTACGTCAAGCTCGGCCAGTTTCTCGCTACCCGCCCTGATATTATAGGACGCGATATTGCAGAAGATCTGGCGCAACTGCAAGATCGTGTCCAAACATTTCCGCTCGCTTCTGCCATTGCTCAAATTGAGAATTCACTTGGTCGTCCTATCAACGATTTATTTACAAATTTTTATCCACCCATCGCTGCCGCTTCTGTAGCCCAAGTTCATGTAGCTGAGCACTATGACAAAAAAGGTTATAAAAAAAAATGCGCCGTTAAAGTTATTCGCCCCGACATAAGAACTCGTTTTAACAAAGATCTTAAAGGCTTTTATCTTATTGCCCACTTACAAGAACGTTATATACCTGCCTCTCGGCGCCTACGTCCTGTTTGTGTCGTTGACACTTTAGCACAAATTACAAGGACTGAAATGGATTTACGTTTAGAGGCGGCCGCTATATCGGAAATGGCCGAAAATACTCAACATGACGCAGGCTTCCGGGTACCTAAAGTTGACTGGGAGCGGACAGGGCGCAATGTTTTAACGATGGAGTGGATCGACGGCATAAAAATGTCCGACATTTCTGCGCTTAAAGAAGCTGGCTTTGATTTAAAAGCTTTAGCAGCTACGCTTATTCAATCTTTTCTCCGTCACACCCTGCGTGATGGTTTTTTTCACGCCGATATGCACCCTGGAAACTTATTCGTGGACCCACAAGGATGCATTGTTGCAGTTGATTTAGGGATCACTGGACGGCTCGGCAAAAAAGAGAAGCATTTCCTGGCTGAAATTCTTTACGGCTTTATCACCCGCGATTATTATCGGGTAGCGTACGCCCATTTTGAAGCAGGCTATGTGCCACAACATCACAATATTGAGAGCTTTGCTCAAGCTAACCGGGCTATTGGTGAACCTATTCACGGACAATCAGCGCAAAGTATTTCCATGGCAAAGTTGCTTACACTTTTGTTTGAAGTCACTGAATTATTTGATATGCAAACTCGTCCTGAACTTTTGTTGCTCCAAAAAACTATGGTCGTTGTAGAAGGCGTAGCCCGCACGTTAGACCCAAATTTCAATATGTGGAAAACTTCTGAACCAATCGTTAAAGAATGGATTAGCAAAAATTTGGGACCTGCGGAACTCATAAAGGACTTTAGCGAAGGAGCGGAAGCTTTGCTTTTGTTAGCGCGCCGAACGCCGCAATTGCTACAAAATTTCCAGCGCATAGAAGAAGGTCTCAGCCAAATGACAAAAACGGGGCTTTCTCTTTCTCCCCTCACACTTAAGCAACTTGCCTTTGAACAAAGCCGCTCCAACCGCTATAGCCGGTATAGCTTATTCATTATTGCCCTTTGTCTCATTTTTTTAACTTTTTTCCTTTTTCACCTTTTCTGATTTATGCAATATGCTAAAGAAAATGCAATCACTGAAATCTTTTACGCCTCGGGGTAATCTTTATGGCTAGTATTACTATCCGCAATCTTTCAGCTGAAGCCGAAGAATTTTTGCGCGTACGTGCGGCAAAAAACGGTATTTCTACAGAAGAAGAAGCCCGTCGCTTGTTAAGCAATTCCAGCACCTTGTTTACACCGCCGTTTCAGGCAAGTACTCCCGAAATGCAATTACTAAAATCAAAATCTATTCTTCTCATTATCGGTGGTGGTATTGCAGCTTATAAAACACTTGATTTGATTCGCCGCTTACAAGAACGTGGGGCACAACTAAACATTATCATGACGGAAGCAGCTCAAAAATTTATTACCCCTTTAGCAGCTGAAGCCTTGAGCGGTAGAACTGTGTATAGTGATTTATTTTCGCGGGCAGAAGAGCACGATATTAGCCATATCCGGCTGTCCCGCAGTGCTGATTTAATCATTTTGGCACCAGCTACAGCCAGTCGTATTGCAAAAATGGCTACTGGGATAGGAGATGACCTGGCCGATTGCGTGCTTTTAGCAGCACGTTGCCCACTTTTGATTGCACCGGCTATGAATCCCGCTATGTGGACGCATCCTACAACTGTTCGTAATATTTCAAAATTACGCGAAGACGGAGTTCACATAATAGGACCGGAAATCGGCGAAATGGCCGAAGAAAATGAAACGGGCTGTGGGCGCATGAGTGAGCCCCTAACTATTGTAGCTTCAGTAGAAACTCTTTTGAGTACGCAAAAAAAGCCACTTTCTGGCCGCCATTTCATCGTTACGTCTGGCCCTACTCACGAACCAATTGATCCTGTACGTTATCTTGCTAATCGCTCATCAGGTAAACAAGGCCACGCAATTGCAACAGCTTTAGCCAATTTAGGGGCAACAGTAACGCTTATTTGTGGACCGGTTGATCTGGCTGATCCACAAAACGTGAAAACTGTTCATGTTGAAACGGCTCATCAGATGTTACGAGCTGTTCAAGCAGCGTTGCCAGCTGACGGAGCTATTTTTGTTGCTGCTGTTTGCGACTGGCGCAGCCAAACACAATCTTCAAAAAAAATCAAAAAGCAAGCTAATAAAACGCCAATGTCTCTGCGTATGGTTGAAAATCCTGATATTCTGGAAACAATCGGTCACGCCCCAAACCGGCCGGCTCTTGTGATTGGCTTTGCTGCTGAAACTCACGATATTATTACCAATGCACAAAGAAAATGCGTCAAAAAAGGTGCAGATTTCATTCTTGCTAATGATGTCTCCCCCCGTGCCGATGGTACAAGTACTATGGACGCAGACACAAATAAAATTTTTCTCGTCAGCAGAGAAAATGTCGAACAATGGCCTCACATGACAAAACAGCAGGCGGCTGAAAAATTAACCGATATCATTATATCGTTTTTTCACTCTTCTTCTCTGACTAATCAAAATTAACAAAGAGCCCATTGCCCTGAGCAAAAAAGCTCCGGGGGTACCCCATCTTGCAGAAAAATGCGACCTATATATTAAAGGTCGGCCAAATTTCGTAAATTTAAGAGAGAATATCTATATCCGCTGGCCAGAGCTGGCTGAACGATGGAGTTTGTACAAAAAAAATCTAAATATGCACCCTTTTCCCAAAATTGGACGGGCATAGCTGCAGAGAAAACCGATAAGCGCTATTTCCTAAAATACAAACGACATCAACCATTTACTTTACCGGACATAACATCAGTGATGGTTTTTCTTGGACAAGAATTATCATTATAAAATCCTTTTTAGCATGCCTTCCATGAATTAATGAGTGTGTGTCATAAACAAAAATGTTTGAAACCGTTTTCAAAGGAGGATCTTTTCCCTTTTCCAAATCATAAAGGGAAGAAATTTATTGACTTCAATCTGGTTGTGGTTTACCAAGCGGATCTCTACTAAGGGTAGTTTATTGTGCAGACTATATGAGAAAGCCCTGCCTCTGTTCTCCGTAGCGTGTAAAAAAAGGAACTCGCTTTATCCATCAAGACAGTATCAATTGTTCGCCCTTAATTAAAATAAGTTGAGGTAAATCATGTACTTATGAAATAAATATGTAATATATTTTCCAATCTACTTTTTGTTTTTCATTCTTTTTTTCTTGTGGGCGGTTTATGATTTTTACTTCTGCTTGTCGCGCTCTGCAGCGCCTTTTCACTTCGCAATATCGCGTTATAATGTTAAAAGAAATTGGGCTTACTTTCGCTATTATCGCCGTTGTATTGCTACTTATACGCCAGGTTTTTATGCACTATTTTGGGCCGTTATTTGCTTATTTTTTCCCCGAATTGTCGGAGTGGACGCTATGGTCGCAGTTAGGCGTGCTTGTCATTTTCAAACCCGGATTTATTTTGCCGATGGCCTTTTTGGTTTCTCTGACCGCAGCCATAATCGGTAGTTTTTTCGTTGATAGTGCTGCCGAAGTTATCGAAAAAGAAGATTACCCCGGTGAGCCTATTGGGCAAGCTATGCCATTCGAGCGTTCTTTTGTTCTCTCCCTGAAATTCGCCATGTTAAGCCTTTTTTGCAACGGAATCGCTTTTATCATAGCCTATATTATCTCGTTTTTTGTTCCTGGTATCAATTTCATTACCTTTTATGCTGTCAATGGCTATTTATTAGGCCATGAATATTTCGTTCTCTCTGCCCGCCGTTCTCAGTCTAAACAGGAAGCAGCGGCCCTTTTATACGCTCATCGTATGACCATTTTTGGCGCTGGTTTGTTGATAGTATTTTTTGCTTCTATTCCTGTTCTTAATTTAGCAACGCCACTTTTTGCGGCAGCTTTTATGACGTATTTACGCAAAATGCTTTCTCACAGCGCTTCTACGTCCGCTACGAGCAACGTTCGTTGACGGCTCATATATCCACAGTATAAAGCCCAAAATCAATATATTTTGGGCTTTTAAGTTTAAACATCTAAATTTCAGAATCGCATATTTTAAAAATTGAACCCAAAATTTTTCAAACTTTAAGAGGTGCGCTCTTCTTAATTGTTAAATAAAGCAATATGGGGCCGTCACACCGAACAAATATTTCGCGACAAAACAACTTAGTCTTAATGCGGTTTTGCAATATTGCTCACTTAAATATCGAAATATAGAGTCTCAGGAATTGTGCAACCTATCGAAATTAAAATTTGATTCTTTGCTAAAAAAGTGAAAAAATGCCCTGGCATTAGCCACGCTATAAGGGGATTTTCGCATCATTTTCCGATATAATAGCGAACAAGCGGGTATCCAAATACCATTTATACACGCTTAAATCCGGTTATTTTCGTAAAACCTCACTTCAGTAACGATGTGTTCCAGCATAATATCGCCGTAGCCGTTATTTAAGAAGACTCTCATTCCCCCGTTATATACATTGGTAGCTTGAAGTGATACTATAAGCGTTGATGATTGTATTATAGTCGGTGTACGCTCAAAAGAGCGCGAAGCGCTTTTTCTGTCAACACGTAGAAAGCGGGATTTAAGTTTATGTATTTATCAACTATAAACAAAGACCAAACAGCATCCCCGAATCTTGCAAAATAGCCCAAATTTCTCCTATTACGTCCCTGTAAAAGATATTGAAAACCGGATATTAAAAGAAACATTCTCAATTAATCTCGCAATTAAAGCAGTTAAGCGATATATGCCGCCGTGTCAGATATATAACGTTGTATATACTCATACCCTTTACAGTAAATTTGCATAAAGGCAGAATAAATTGCTAAAATTTCCAGCAAACTTGGTGTAGAGAATATTCTCGTCTAGGCTATGGCCGCTAAACTGGATAAACAAAAGGACATAAAAGGTAATGAAATTGGAGCTGTATGCACATTCGTAAAGAGGATTTAATGAAGCGGTTTGTTAAAAAAATAAGCTGAGCTATTAATCACTACGTTTCTTTAAACCACACAGGAAATGTGTAATATTTAAAAAGAGGCTACAAAGATGAACTGGATTACAAATTATGTTCGTCCTAAGATCAACTCGATGTTAGGGCGTCGCGAAATTCCGGACAATCTGTGGGTTAAAGATCCCACCAGCGGTGAAATGGTATTTCATAAAGACTTAGAAGCTAACCAATATGTGATGCCTGGCTCTGGTTATCATATGCGTATCAGCGCCAAAAATCGTCTCATGCATTTTTTTGATGAAGGTGTTTACACAACCCTTGAAAATCCAAAAGTTATAACGGACCCGCTAAAATTCCGTGACGAAAAACGCTATATCGACCGACTAAAAGATTATCGCTCCAAGCTTGGTGTTGATGATAACATCTTAAGTGCGCGGGGGACGATTGAGGGCCTACCTATTATCGCTACTGTCCAAGACTTTGCCTTTATGGGTGGGTCACTTGGCATGGCTTCAGGAGAAGCTATCATCAAAGCTTTTCATACTGCCATTGCAGATAGATGTCCCTTAGTGCTTTTTGCCGCATCAGGTGGAGCACGAATGCAAGAAGGGGTGCTATCACTGATGCAAATGCCCCGAACGACGGTAGCGATTGAAATGATAAAAGAAGCAAAACTTCCTTACATTGTGGTTTTAACTAATCCTACCACAGGTGGTGTTACTGCTTCTTACGCTATGCTAGGGGATGTCCACATCGCTGAACCTGGTGCTATGATTGGCTTTGCAGGGCCACGCGTCATTCAACAAACTATTCGCGAGACCTTGCCCGAGGGCTTTCAAAGTAGTGAATATCTCCTCAAACATGGCATGGTTGATATGGTTGTGTCACGTTTAGAAATGAAAGCCACCATTGCGCGGCTTTTACGCTTAATGACGAAATCTCCCGTATCTCTCGAGCCTGCTAATCAATCGCTAAAAGACACCCAACCACCGCTTGTTGAAACAAAAGTTGCTTAACTATGCAAAAAGGCCACATACAAGAAGTAGTAGATGATTTACGGAAATGCTATCCAGAGAAATTTGACCCTTCTTTAGATCGTATTTTGCGTCTTTTGGAACATCTTGGTAACCCGCATTTAAAACTTCCGCCTGTCGTTCATATTGCTGGAACAAACGGCAAAGGATCTGCTTCTGCTACCTGCCGTGCTCTCTTGGAAAGCACAGGTCACCGTGTTCACGTATACAGCTCACCTCATTTAGTTAACTGGAATGAACGCTGTCGACTAGGCAAAAATGGGGGTGGACAGCTTGTTACAGATACTCAATTAGCCGAAACAATCCGCTATGTTATGGAAGCGAACCGCAAAGAACCCATAACCGTTTTTGAAGTTTTCACAGCAGCGGCCTTTATGTTGTTTAGCACCTATCCGGCAGACGCAGTGATTTTGGAAACTGGGCTAGGGGGACGTTTTGATCCCACCAATGTAATCCACAAACCCGCTGTATCTCTTATTATGCCTATTGATTACGATCACGAAACCCTCCTAGGCAACACGATTACATCGATCGCTTTTCAAAAAGGGGGAATTATTAAACCAACTGTTCCTGTAGTCGTTGGCAAACAAGACCACGGTACAAATTATTCTATTTTAAGAGCCATTGCGGAAGAAAATAGGGCTCCCTCTTATCTTTTTAACCAAGATTATCAAAGCTACGAAGATCACGGGCGCATGATATTTCAAAATAACAATAACTTAATGGACCTCCCACTTCCAAAGCTCATCGGCGCGCACCAAATTGCCAATGCTGGTGCCTCTATCGAAGCAATTTATCAAGCAGGTTTTCAGCTCTCAGAACAAATAATCAGCCACGCTTTAAAAAATATTTACTGGCCAGCACGCATGCAACACCTTACCCATGGCAAATTGGTTGATCAATTTCCCCCCAGTACTGATTTATGGCTGGATGGCGGCCATAATCCTGCCGCTGGAAAAGCCATTGCAGTAATATTAACCCAATGGAAAAAAAAATCAAACCGTTCTATTGTCATGATTGCTGGCATGCTCAATACTAAAGACGCCGCCGGCTATTTTCGTCCTCTAGCTAATCTCGTAGATCAAGTATACACAATCCCGCTGACCTCTAGCGACGCAGGTACCCCCCCAACAATTTTGGCTCAATCAGCTCAGAAAGCGGGACTCATCGCCACCCCGCTAACTGATCTACAAAGTGCCTTACACAAAATTAAACTAGAGCATAAAAATGCGATCATCCTCATTGCCGGTTCCCTTTATCTTGCAGGCGATATTTTACGTGACAATGAAACACCACCATGCTAGGGACTCATTGTTTGTGTAGCTTTGATGTACGTGATATATAGAACTTTTCATCATGAAACTTGATTATACCCTTTACCAAAATCCTAAGCTTATAACTGTTTTTGGCGGCTCAGGTTTTGTAGGGCGGTATGTTGTTGAAGCTTTAACTAAGCGAGGTTATCGAGTTCGTATTGCCGCTCGTCGCCCACAAAATGCCTATTATATGCTGCAAATAGGCGAGGTAGGGCAGACTCAAATGCTTAAAACTGACGTCAAGGATCGTGCTTCTGTCGCGCGCGCGCTTCTTGGAGCAGATGGTGCGGTCTTTCTTCCCGGTAGTTTAGTGCAAGCAAATCAGCCCAATTTTCGCACTATACAAATTGATGGCGTGCGAAATGTTGCTGAATTAGCGGCTGAGGCTGGCATTTCGCTTATTTACACGTCATCACTCATCGCTAACGAAAGTACCTCATTCCCCTACGCCCATACTAAGTTTATGAGCGAGAAAATTATTCGTGATAAACATTCTCAAGCAATCATTATGCGCCCGTCGGTCATTTTTGGACCGGAAGATCGGTTTTTTAATACCTTGGCAAATTTATCCCGCTTTCTTCCAATTATGCCACTTTTTGGCGGTGGGCAAAATAAATTGCAACCTGTTTATGTTGGTGATATCGCCGAATTCGTCGTGCGTGCCTTAGGAGGGCGTATTGCCCCTGGGAAAAGTTATGACCTTGGTGGGCCCCAAATTATGACAGTCCAAAATGCTCTTGAAGATGTATTAAAAATTATTCATCGTGAGAAAATAATTGTACACATGCCCCTTTTTATGGGACTTTTTATCGGCAATCTTTTTAGAGCCATAGGGAAATTACCTATGTTACCGACACTTATAACCGCTAATCAAATACGTTTCCTACAAGCGGACAATATTGTTTCTCAAGAAGCCATAAAAAATAGATGTACTTTAGAAGGGGTAGGAATCACTCCCAGGGCAATGACAGTTATTGTGCCGAGTTACCTATGGCGGTTTCGCCCACACGGACAGTTTTCTCAAAACTTATCAGCTTGATATGTATCCTTCTTGCAATAAAATCACTTTTTATCTTATAAAGAAGAAAAGCAGTCGGTTTGGCTCTTGAACCCATATACACGTCTTTTATATAAGACGTAATTCTATAATAATCTCTTTAGCTATTCTCTATAGTCAACATGACACTGCTGATGTTTTCCTGTCAATGAAACTTGTAAAATCCTTTAAATATCGTCGGCAACGTTAATATTTAGCCCACAAATACATATTTATTGCACAGACTTACGGAAACTTGAAAAGAATTTTTTTTCGTATAAAGAAGCCTTTATATTCACTTGTATCTTTTACTTACCATTTTAAAAAAGCTAATTTTGAAGGAATAAAAATGGCCACTCAAGACTATATCGTCAAGGACATTGCACTCGCTGCTTACGGCCGTAAAGAGCTTAATATAGCGGAAATGGAAATGCCCGGCTTGATGGCTTGTCGTAAAGAATTTTCTTCCAGCCAGCCTTTACGTGGAGCGCGTATTTCCGGTTCATTGCATATGACCATCCAAACAGGCGTTTTGATTGAAACATTAAAAGCGATTGGCGCCGAAGTACGGTGGGCTTCTAGCAATATTTTTTCTACGCAAGACCATGCAGCGGCGGCCATTGCGGCAACTGGTACTGCTGTCTTCGCTGTTGAAGGTGAAACACTCGAAGAATATTGGGCATATATAGATGCAATTTTCCAATGGCCCGATGGCAACCCTTCTAATCTTATATTAGATGATGGAGGTGACGCTACAGACTATATTTTAACTGGCTGTCGCGCAGAAGTGAACAAGAATATTTTATCTCATCCCCAGACAAGAGAAGAAGAATTTTTTTTCAAACAAATCCAAAAGCGTATGACTGCTACACCAAGATTTTTTGAGCGCCAACGTGCAGCAATTAAAGGTGTAAGTGAAGAAACTACAACGGGTGTCTGTCGGCTTTATAAACTACAAAAAAAGGGGCTTTTGCCTTTTCCTGCTATTAATATTAATGATAGTGTTACCAAATCAAAATTTGATAATAAATACGGGTGCAGAGAATCATTAGTGGATGGCATTCGGCGCGGAACAGACGCGATGATAGCCGGAAAAACAGCTATCGTCTGCGGTTATGGCGACGTCGGTAAAGGTTCGGCAGCTTCCCTCTCGGGCGCCGGGGCTCGTGTTAAAGTAACAGAAATTGACCCCATTTGTGCCCTTCAAGCAGCCATGGACGGCTACGAAGTGGTCACTTTAGACGATGCAGCCTCTAGTGCTGATATTATCATAACGGCCACTGGCAACAAAGACGTTGTCCGTTTAGAACATATGCGGCAAGTTAAAGACATGTGTATTATGGGAAATATCGGCCATTTTGATAATGAAATCCAAGTATCTGCTCTTAGGAATTTGCAATGGACAAATATCAAACCGCAAGTTGATATGATCACTTTTCCTGATGGTAAGCGCATCATTTTATTATCTGAAGGGCGTTTATTAAACCTCGGTAATGCCACGGGCCACCCTTCTTTTGTTATGTCAGCTTCGTTTACCAACCAAGTTTTAGCGCAAATTGAACTCTTCACTCATACAGAAAATTACAAAAATGAAGTAACTATTTTACCTAAGCATCTCGATGAAAAAGTCGCACGTCTTCACCTTGATCGGTTAGGAATAAAATTAAGCGTTCTATCAGAAGAACAGGCTGCTTATATTGGAGTAACCCAGCGAGGACCTTATAAACCAGATCATTACCGCTACTAAAAAGTTTCTTTAATTTAAGAAAAAAAGAAAGACGCACCGTGCCCAGCTTTGGCGATTATGACCCCAAAGAAAAAATTATGAAAGTCACCCAAATTTGCGTGAGTATTTTCTGCTACCTTTCTCTCCTTTCTCCTGCATATGCTGCCGCCCACTCGCCTGCATTGCAACTGCCTCCTACTTTAGCTTTACCAGACGGCCTGTGGCTCATTTTAGCGCTCTCGGGAGGTATTTCTTGTGCTTTTATTTTCACATCTATAGTGGTCATTTTGAGCACAAAAAGGGCTGCACGGCGGTCTTTGAAGATGATTCAGGCAAATTTTTCCGAAAAACTCAGGCACTATGAATGGCTTTTAGAAGAAACAGAACAATGTCTTCTTATTTGGGAAAACCCCACAGACCTGCCACGCATAACTGGTAACGTTCCTGTATTAGAAAAAGCGGGTATTAACCAGAAAAATTTTCAATATTTTGAATTATGGCTCGAAGAAACCTCCGCACAGCAACTCGAGCAAGCACTGACTCGGCTGCGTTATAACAGCTGTCCTTTTGAACTTTCTATCACCGCTAAACATAAAATACTGCTGCAAGTCACAGGGGTAATCGCAGGAACGGCCGCTATCGCACGTTTTCAAAATATTTCGGCGCAGCAAAACGAAAATTCTCGTTTGCAGAAAGATTTTACCCGAATTTTTGCAAAACTGAAAATACAGGAAAATCTTCTCGACCATATTCAAGAACCAGTATGGATTCAAGATGGTGAAGGAAAAATTTGTTTTATGAATCGCATTTTTCGCGAAATGACGACCACCCAAGAAGGCAATAACGATCTCATTAGCCTTTTCAACGGAGCCACACAGCGTGAAACAGACAAAAAAGAAGCAGTTTTTCAAGATTATATTCACACAGTCATTGGTGGAGAGCGACGTTACTTTCACCTAACACGTATTATGACGGAAGAAGGAACAGCAACCTTCGCTCGTGACGAAAGTACGTATAAAAATCTCGCTAACGAAATCAAGCACATTCTTAAAAGCCATTATGAAACGCTAGACCAAATCTCGACCGCTGTTGCGATTTTTGATGCCAATCAAAAATTAAAATTCTGCAACCATGCTTTTAAAGTTTTATGGCCATTAGAAAGTACTTTTTTAGAAAATGAACCGAGCCATACACTATTTCTCGAACGTCTGCGCGAAGAAGGCCTCATCGGTGAACATCCTGATTGGCGCGCGTGGAAAGAAGAGCTTTTTAGAGCCTCTCAGCAAACAGAGCCAAATCAACAAATTTGGAATCTACCTGACGGGCGTACAGTGCACGTCATTTCCCGACCTCACCCACAAGGAGGCATCACTTGGCTCTATGAAAACCTCACAGAAAAAATTGATCTTGAGCGACGTTATAATACACTGATCAAAATACAAGGAGAAACACTCGATAAACTTTCTGAAGGAGTCGTCGTTTTTGGCGCTGATGGGCGGCTTCGTTTATCTAATCCAGCCTTATCAAAATTATGGTCTCTTCCTTATAATTTGCTTGTAGAAGGCATTCATATCACGCAACTACAAGCGCATTGTTCAACCTTAATGATAGGGAAAGAATGGGACAAATTCGCTCAATTCGTTACCGGTTTTTCTGAAAAACGTGACACATGTTCCGGCCGCATAGATCTGAAAAATGGGACGATCATCGATTATACATTGGTTCCCCTCCTTGATGGACAAACAATGCTAACCTTTGTTAATGTCACTGACACTGTTCACATCGCGCGCGCACTTCAAGAAAAAAATGAAGCTTTAGAAAGCGCTGACCGTCTGCGCAATGAGTTTGTTCAACATGTTTCTTATGAATTGCGCACACCTCTTACCAATATTATTGGGTTTTCAGATATTTTACGTGATCAAATTTTCGGCTCTATCAATGAACGCCAACACGAATATCTTGGCTATATCCATTCGGAGT
The DNA here is from genome assembly GCF_000341355.1 of Bartonella australis AUST/NH1. Classification (NCBI taxonomy): domain Bacteria; kingdom Pseudomonadati; phylum Pseudomonadota; class Alphaproteobacteria; order Hyphomicrobiales; family Bartonellaceae; genus Bartonella; species Bartonella australis. The sequence continues at coordinate 31,067 of NC_020300.1, read as the reverse complement.
CAGGCACACTTTTGAACATCGTTAATGATATTCTCGACCTTGCAACCCTTGATGCAGGTATCATGGAACTCAACATAAAACCTGTCGATATTGCCGAGGCTATGGCACAAGCAGCAGCACGAGTGGAAGAACGCCTCAATGGGCGTCATATTGTACTTTTACAGAAAATTTCTCCTTCCTTAAATTTTATTTTTTCTGACGCAATGCGTTTGCACCAAATTTTTGTTAATATCCTCAGTAATGCTGCCAATTTTGCAACAGAAGGGAGCACTATCGAATTTCACGCTGATATGCAAGGAGACGACATAGTTTTTAGCGTTCATAATGAAGGATCTGACATTCCGAATGATGTTCTTGACCGGATTTTCAAACGTTTTTCTTCTCATGCGCATCACGGTGGGCGTGCAGGAGCGGGTCTGGGCCTTTCCCTCGTTAAAAGTTTCGTTGAACTTCACAATGGACGCGTTGAAATTCTTACCGGAACAGGCCAAGGAACGACGGTGAAGTGCTTTTTTCCTGGACAGAAAGAAAATAAAGTTTTTTAACTTCGCATCGTACTATCGCAAAATTTTTGCTCATTAATTCAGTGGGAAATTTTAATGAATTTTAGTTTTTTTCTCAAAAATGAAGAAGCAACAAAACTCTTTGCGAGAGATTTAGCTCTTATCTTAAAGCCGGGCGACCTCGTGACGCTCCAAGGCGATCTTGGGGCAGGAAAAACAACTATCGCTCGTGAGCTCATTCGCACACTTGCCAATGATAACACTCTAGACGTTCTAAGCCCTACTTTTACCCTCGTTCAAAGCTATCAACTTCCAGGATTTGAGATCATTCATGCTGACCTTTATCGCCTTTCTATGGCAGAAGAAATTGACGAACTCGGACTTCATGAAGCACGTGGAGAAAGTATTATATTGATTGAATGGCCGGAAAAAGGGGCAAATCTTTTAGGGCCTGCTACTTTTTCTATCGCCGTACATTATGAAAATTGTGGACGTCGTATCGTTTTTACATCAGCAGAACATTCCGCCGAACATCTGCACCAATCTCTCGCCGTTCGTACTTTTTGAACAACCCGTGGTCATAGTTATGTATATCGGCATTTTTTAGCTGACAGCGCTACCGAACTGTAAAAACACAACAATAAAATGATTTTATCGCTGACCGACAAGAAAAATGACTTTTAGTAACCTAAGAAAAGTCTTTCATGATATTACTCTCCAGACCAATCTAAATATCTTTATCCGGGCAACCGCCTATCCCACTTTCTTAGACTCTCTGTGATAAAGCTATTGTATAAACACAATTTTTCAGTTTTCTCCTCAACAGGAATTAGATACAATCGAAATGACTCGCATAATGGATAAAGCTGAAATTTTTCCCACACTTAAAACAAAATAACATGACTCATAAGCCACGCGTATTTTCTATTTCCCCCGGAACGCCTTTTTTGCCTCATTTTGTTGACGCGCTTCTTTCGGGTGCTCTTATTGGCGACTTTGCACTAAATGGTGATGTTCAAACCGCTCTAGCTGATACTCTCATTTATGTCCCAACACGCCGTGCTGCTCGTGCCTTGAGTGCCGCTTTCGTTGAAAAAAGCCGTACACAGTCAAGTTTTCTGCCAATTATTCGCCCTCTAGGAGATGTAAACGAAGAAGATTTCTTTTTTTTTGAAGACCATACCAATAATTTAGTCCCCCCTCCTTCCATTGGAGAAAGTGAGCGTCTTCTTCTTTTAGCACGCCTTATCCGCTCTTGGCGTGAAAATTTGCCCGCCCACCTGCGTGCTGTATTTGGTGCAGAAGATACGCTCATGTCCGCTCGTACCGCCGATGCAATCTGGCTCGCTCAAGATTTAGCGTGTTTGATGGATGAAATTGAAACAGAATCCGCAGATTGGTCAAAACTTAGAGACATTGTGCCTGACACGGTTGCTGAATGGTGGCAAATAACTTTAGATTTTCTCACTATTGTTACGCAAAACTGGCCTCAAATCTTAAAAGAAAGACAACGAAGTAATCCGGCTGAACGGCGCAATCAAGCCCTTAAAATGCAAGCGGACATCTTACAATATACGCAACCCGATAAACCTATTATTGCAGCCGGTGCAACAGGCTCTATCCCCGCAGTTGCACATCTTCTAAAGGTCATTTCCTGCTTGCCCAAAGGCGCCGTTATTCTCCCAGGTCTCGATCTTCACATGGATGAAGCGCAGTGGGACGCGTTAGGTGCAATGCATACCCATCATACCCTTAAAACAGCTTCTGTCCCCGATCATACTCCTCCTGCCTTCGGTCATCCCCAATACCATTTTAAAAAACTTTTATCCTTGATGAAATGCCAACGCATCCATGTCCGTGAAATTGGCCAGCAGAGCGCAATAAAGAAAAAACGCACGGCTCTTTTATCAGAAGCATTACGGCCTGCCTCTACCACAGATTCGTGGGCAAAAATTGTACGCAATGATTATGAAAACCTTTGCGCAGATTGGTCATTAATTGAAGCCATGAATGAGCGCGAAGAGGCCTTAGCTATCGCTGTCGCATTGCGTAACGCTATTGAAGAGTTCCCAAAAACTGCGGCTCTCATTACAAATGACCGCAATTTAGCACGCCGTGTCACAGCTGAGTTACAACGCTTTGGCATTGAAGCGAATGATTCAGGTGGCATACCACTCGCACAAACCACGCCTTCAACCCTGTTACGGCTTCTTTTAGAAAATATATTCAAACCCGGTGACGTTGTTTCTTTTCTATCTCTTCTGAAGCATCCACTTACAACGCTAGGGCAAAATCGTTGTCATTTGCGTGAAATAACAGAAAATTTTGAATTATTTGTTCTTCGGGAGAGCACCAACCGTATTGACCTTTGCGACTGCGAGCAATTTCTCGAAACGTGGATAAAAACACGTTCCTATAATATTTCTGACAAAAGTACCCTAGATCCAAAAAAAAGCGAAGAAGCACGTTTCCTTTGTCATCTTTTAGCCAAAGCAGTTAAACCACTAGTGTCTCTCATGCAACAAGATAGAGAATGCAGCATCAATGAGGCTATTACAGCGACTATTGAAGTTTTTGAAAATTTTGGACGTAAAGATGACGATTCTCTCATGCATCTTTATCAAGATGAAGCGGGAAAAGCTTTATCAATTTTTTTACGTGAATTGATCACTGATCAGTCGGAATTAAAATTTCGTCTTTGCGAATGGCCCGCTGTATTTTCGGCCCTTATAGCTACCCGCTCTGTGACCCCTCCTCCTGGTGGGCATCCGCGTCTATTTATATGGGGTACTTTAGAATCACGCTTGCAAACTGTCGATACAGTAGTTATAGGCGGCCTAAACGAAGGATCGTGGCCTATAACCACTCGTAATGACGCTTTTTTATCACGGCCAATGAAAATGGCGTTAACTCTCGAACCGCCAGAACAACGTATCGGCCTTTCCGCCCACGATTTTCAATGGGCTATGGGAATGGATAAAGTTGTGATGAGCCGCGCAACACGAGTTAATCATGCTCCCTCTATTCCTTCACGTTGGCTACAACGCTTGGAAACAGTCGTAGGTCAACGAGTATGGAAGCAAATCCGCACGCGGGGTGCAATATTTCTTCGTTGGGCAAAAATGCTCGACAACACAGATATAACCTCTTTTTCAGTACGACCTTGCCCTGTACCGCCGCTTTGTACGCGTCCACGTCATTTTTCAGTAACTGAAATAGAAACGTTACGGTACGATCCTTATGCTATTTATGCAAAAAAAGTTCTGCGTCTTAGGCCGCTTAAAGAACTCACTCACGACCCCAGCGCCGCTGAACGCGGAATACTCTACCACGCTATTCTTGCAGCTTTTTGCGCACAAATAAAAGACCCTCACGCCGCCAATGCGTTAGATGCATTATTGGCTATTGGATGTAAAGAATTTGATAAATTGAACCTGCCTTCAGATATTCGAGCAATTTGGTGGCCAATTTTTGAAAATATTGCTCCTTTTATTCTTGAATGGGAACGAAGTCTCGGACCTAGAGAACGATATGCCGAAGTAATTGCTCGAGAAACGCCTATAGGGACAACAGGTGTAACTCTTTCTGGACGCGCTGATCGCATTGATATTTTACCGGGGAAAATGGCTGAAATTATCGATTTCAAAACGAATACCCCCCCTTCATCCAAACAAGTCTTTACCTTATTATCTCCACAATTAGCATTAGAAGCAGCTTTGTTAATGCAAAAAGCCTTTATAAACCTGCAAGATATCACCCCATTAAATTTATTTTATATCCCCTTGGGAAAACAAGGTGAAATTAAGCCTCAATCAGTCATCTCCAATAGAAAAGTAGACAATCATAAAAGTGCTATTTCTCTCGGTGAAAAAGCGTGGGAACACCTCATTGCATTGATCAATTATTATCAAAACCCACAGCAAGGCTACCTATCACACGCAATACCCTCAAAAAAAAGTTATGAAGGTGATTATGATCATCTAGCGCGACTGCTAGAATGGTCCAGTGGCCTGCACAAAGCGGAGAAGCTATGACTCTTTTTTCCATTCCTGAAGCGGCCCTTGATGCACAAAAAACGGCCATTCACCCAGAAACAAGTGCCTGGGTCTCCGCGAATGCAGGGTCCGGCAAAACCCACGTCTTAAGTGAACGTGTCGTCCGCTTGCTTTTAAACGGCACTCCTCCCTCACGTATTTTATGTCTTACTTATACCAATGCAGCAGCAGCCGTTATGCAATCACGTATTTTTCGTACACTTTCCAGTTGGAGTGAACTTCATGATGCAGAACTCCAAACTGTCTTATCAAACCTTGAAAATAAACCTATCAATGCACAAAAATTAACTTATGCGCGCCAATTGTTCGCTCACGCTCTTGAAACACCAGGTGGCCTAAAAATCCAAACTATCCACGCATTTTGCGAAGCTTTATTGCACCAATTTTCTCTCGAAGCCAATATCGCTGGCCATTTTGAATTACTAGACGATATAAACCGAAAAAAATTATTGCAGCAAGCCCGCTTCCAACTTTTGACGCGCGATGACACGCAGCCCATTTTAAAAGAGTTGCTTAAAACTGTCAATGAAAGCGCTCTCAATCAATTGCTCGATGAAACTGCTCAAAAACAGCATGAAATATCTGGTTTCTTAACCTTCATTCTATCTGAAGGTGGAGAAGAACGATTACGTACAATCCTTGATTTAGCGCCTAATGAAACAAGCAAAATGCTTCTGGAAAAAATTAAACAAGCCGCTTTACTTTCTCCTCACGCGCTCAAATATTGTCAAACCCATGAACATAAAAAAGCCACTGATATAACAGCGAAACTCTCGCAATTAGCGACCATTTCTGATGAAACCAATATCATTAAAATTGTTTCAAATATTTATTTTACATCTCTAGGTAAGCCGCGCGATTTTTCGCATTTATTGCCTAAAAAACCAGATGAAATTTGGCAATTTATTCAAAAAGAGATTGAAGATAAACAAAATAATCTGTCTGTTCTTTTAGATAAATATCAATGCGCAAAACTCGCTACACTCAATATGACTGCTTTTCAACTGTGCGCCATTTATCTTAAGATTTATACGGACTTAAAAAAAGCTAAAGGTTTGTTGGATTTTGATGATCTCATCGAACACACACTTTATTTATTGCAGCGCAAAGGCGCAGGTGAATGGGTACAATACAAACTTGATCGTGGTATTGACCATATTCTACTTGATGAAGCGCAAGATACCAATCCTAAACAATGGCAAATTATTCAGCTTTTAGCGCAAGAATTTTTCACTGGTCATAGCCAACGCACAAACATACGTACTATTTTCGCTGTCGGTGATGAAAAGCAATCCATTTATTCTTTCCAAGGTGCTGCACCGGAAAATTTTGCCACGAATGGTCGAATGATTCAAAAAAAAGTACAGCAAGTTAATCAGAAATTTCAAAAAATACAGTTGAATTATTCTTTTCGCTCTACAGCTGATGTCCTTAAAAGTGTCGATCTTGTTTTCTCAACACCAGAAAATTACAAAGGACTCTCAGCAGAAAATGCGAAGACAGTGCACGAGCCTGTTCGTCTTCATAGCCCAGGCGATGTTATTGTATGGGATGCCATTTCCAAAGAAGAAAACCAATTACCTGATGATTGGCGCTTAACTGTTGACCACCTAGACACACCTGAAACGCGTTTAGCCGATAAAATTGCCGAAACCATTGGTCATTGGCTAAAAAAAGGGGAAATACTTCCGGCAAAAGGGCGTTTACTACGTGCTAGTGATATAATGATTTTAGTTCGTAAACGTGATCAGTTTATATCTGCTCTTTCCCGTTCACTCAAATTACGAAACATCCCCGTCGCTGGCACTGATCGTTTACAGTTAACTAGTCATATTAGTGTACGCGATTTGATGGCGCTTGCGCGTTTTGTCCTACAGCCCCAAGATGATCTTTCCCTTGCATGCGTTTTAAAAAGCCCACTTTTTTCGTTGAGTGAAGATGAACTTTACCAGCTTGCCGCTCAACGTACGGGGTCACTTTGGCAAAGTCTGCGCACTCACGCTCCGTTGTGTGCATCTTTTAAAAGCGCTCTTAAGAATCTCGATAAATACCGCACTTTAGTCGATAAAGTACCAGTTTTTGAATTTTATAGCCATATTCTTAACAATGACAAAGGCCGACAAAAAATTCTTTCTCGTTTAGGATCTGAAGCAAATGACGTACTTGACGCTTTTATGGATTACACGCTCGCCATTCAAAAAACTGGTTTACCGGGGCTACAAGCTTTTTTAGAAACATTGAGTGCGAGTAAACCAGAAATTAAACGTGAGCTTGATCAAAACCACGAAGAAGTCCGCATTATGACCGTCCATGCAGCTAAAGGATTGGAAGCGGCTGTTGTGTTTTTGGTTGATTCAGGAAGTGCAATTTGGCATAAACAGCACGCACCGCATCTCCTTAAATTGCCCTTAGACAGCAGACAAGCTTTTATCTGGTATCCAAATGTAAACTTTAATACAAAACTCATGGAAAAAGCATCTTCGCGTTTAACGGAGCACGCAGAAGAGGAGTATAAGCGCCTTCTCTACGTGGGAATGACGCGCGCTGAAGATAGATTAATTGTTTGCGGTTATGAACGCGGGAAAAAAATTCCTAATACGTGGCTAAAATTGGTAAAGAAAGCCCTCGAACCGCACGCGGTTTCTATAAAGGGCCCCGCGGAAGACATCACAGCTTGGCGTTATTGCGTCACACCTTCTCCTCCTATTTCAGTGAATCAAGGAGAATTTTCTGAGGCTGACCAAACATTTCCGATTTTACCCGCTTTTTTTTATAACAAAGCACTTGCAGAATCGCCTATACAAAGCCCCTTAAGACCTTCGGTAGCCAGCTTATTCAGCGAAGAAAATACAGAGCTTTCTCTCAATCCAAAACAACAAAGCGTTTCACCTATTTTAGGGGAAGAAAGCGCCAATAAAGCTTTTCCTGTTGAATACGGTAATCTAGTCCACCGATTACTGCAATATCTCCCTAATTGCCCCCCTAAAAAACGTCGAGATTATGCCAAACATTACCTAAACACCAGAGCACCTCACTGGCATGAAGCTCAAAGAAGAAACGCATTCGACGATGTCCTGAAACTTTTAGAAAACCCGCATCTTAAATTACTTTTTTCTGGTCCTTCTCGTGCTGAAGTGCCGTTGATGGGCACCTTAAAAATTCATGACAGAGAGCAGGTCATTTCTGGTAAAATCGACCGTCTCCTTATCACCCAGGAAAGCATCCTCTTTGCTGATTTCAAAACTGGAGTCTCGCCGAAAGATGAAAAAGACATCGCTCCGCATTATTTTCTGCAAATGGCTCTTTATCAAAAACTCCTGCAAAGCATTTACCCTAAGAAAGACACCCAAGGCCTTCTTATTTATACTGAAGAAGCAAAAATCTTTACACTTACTTCCCAAAAACTAGACGAATTCTTCAACAAAATCACCCTATAGATAAAGAAAACCTTCCTAAAAACCCGCTGTTAATTTATCTTTGCAATAACTTGACTTCAATCGCCACAGTACCAATGTGCAAAAACAGATATAAAAAGGATAAATTCATGACGTGTACAAAAGCTGACAGCGCCAATTTTGAAAGCGAAGTCCTTACTTCTTCCATCCCCGTCGTCGTTGATTTTTGGGCGGAGTGGTGCAACCCTTGCAAAATAATCGCGCCCATACTTGATGAAATTGCAGCAGAAATGCAAGGCCAAGTAAAAATTGTCAAAGTCAACATCGACGAAAATCCGGACTTGGCCACCAAATATGGAGTACGCTCGATTCCCACTTTATTAATGTTCAAAAATGGAAATATCTCATCCAATATGGTCGGTGCCACTTCTAAAGGAAATCTTTCCAAATGGATTAAAGATGGTCTTCTTTAGATTTACCTGCAGCGACTTTCGTCATAAAAAGGCTTAAGCGACATTTTTTGCTTAGCCTTTTTAAAGGGAGTCCCTTTACTACGGCGAAAAATTTGTTTATTTGGAGCGCACTTGGTAATCCTTAAAGTCTGCGAATTTTATTTTTGGAACTCGTTCTGCTTCATAATTCAACGAAAAATGATTTTCTGCTAAAAAAACCGGATCGCCATCCACGTCGTAAGCAATGGCGGATCGATGATTAGCGATGAATTTTTGAAGTTCATCTCTGTTCTCTGCAGAAATCCAACGGCATACGCTAAAGCGCGCTGACGTGAAACTTACCGGCAAAGAATATTCCACCTTAAGCCGCTCCGTTAAAACATCAATTTGCAAAGCACCAATCACACCGACGAGAGCAGGTGACCCATCATCGGGAGTAAATAATTGTACGACCCCCTCTTCAGCCATTTGCTGCAAAGCCTCTTTAAGCTTCTTCGCTTTCATAGGGTCACTTAAACAAACACGACGTAAAATTTCTGGTGCAAAATTTGGTACGTCTTTAAAAAGGATATCCTCGCCTTCTGTTAATGTATCGCCAATACGCAGAGTCCCATGATTAGGAATACCAACCACGTCACCGGCATAAGCCTGATCAGCAATTTGACGTGAACGAGCAAAGAAAAATTGCGGTGCTGAAAGCGTCATTTGCTTTCCTGTGCGTACCAACTTTGTCTTCATGCCACGCTCAAGTGTTCCTGAACATACCCGCAAAAAGGCAATACGGTCACGATGATTAGGATCCATATTAGCCTGAATTTTAAAAACAAACCCCGTCATTCTGGGTTCAGTGGCTATCACATTACGTTGGTCCGCTACCTGATTACGAGGGCTTGGACCAAAATCAACCAACGCATTTATCAAATCACGGACACCAAAATTTCGTAAAGCCGAGCCGAAATAAACTGGAGTCATATGTCCTTCACGAAAGGCTTGAAGATCAAAATTTTTGCAGGCACTACGGGCAAGTTCGACTCCTTCGACAAAGGACTTACCTTGATTTTCAGGCAGTAAATTTGCAACCTCACCAAGTTCAGAAACCGTTTGCGATATTACTTCATCATCTCGCCGACGAAAGCGATTATGATAAAGGTCAAATGTACCCATAAAATTTTTACCTGTACCAATAGGCCATGTGATTGGCGCTGTATCAAGAGCAAGTTTTTCCTCAATTTCATCTAAAATTTCTAAGGGATCACGCGCTTCGCGATCCATTTTGTTAACAAAAGTAACAATAGGAATATCCCGCATGCGGCACACTTCAAACAATTTCAGCGTCCTAGGCTCAATTCCGCGCGCACCGTCTAACACCATGACTGCACTGTCGACCACAGTAAGAGTACGGTAAGTATCGTCTGCAAAATCTTCATGCCCCGGGGTGTCTAATAAATTAAAAATATGATCTTCATATTCAAACGTCATTACTGATGTTACGACCGAAATACCGCGGTCACGTTCGATATTCATCCAGTCGGAACGCGTTTGAATACGGTCTTTTTTTGCCTTTACCTCACCAGCAAGCTGGATGGCTCCGCCAAACAATAACAGTTTTTCCGTCAGCGTCGTTTTCCCAGCGTCAGGGTGAGCAATTATTGCAAATGTACGCCTCCGCTTTACTTCTCGCTCTCTAGGCCCCATTATTCCCCCCTGTAGGCCGTGCAAGCGCTTCAGCAATAAGTGCGCGCATCTCGCTAATTCCGTAAAGCGCTATAAACGCTCCAAACCGTGGTCCCCGTTCTTGTCCTAAAAGCACCTCATAGAGCATTTGAAAAAAAGCACTTGAAACACCAGGCCCCCCTTCAGGACCCTTTTTGTTGTGGTCTTGATAACGTTCCGTTAAACGCGCAACATCAAGAAGCGTGTTTTGAATAATGTTTTCGTCGATGGCTTCTGGCAAACTCGCTAACTTTACATCAATCGCCGCCAAAATTGAGCGTTCGCTATCATCAGGCGCACGAAATTTCTTGTTTGGCTTAACAAAAGCATCAAAATATTTAATGGCAAATTTTACCAACTGATCCAGTGCTGGATAGGTCCGTGCATTTGCTCCTTTAGCATAACGAGAAATAAATCCCCAGAGGACCTCTTCATTTTCAGCATTTGAAGCACTAACCAAATTCAGCAACATAGAAAAGGACAGAGGCAAATTGATTTGCGGGGGGCGACCATTATGAATATGCCATACAGGATTGTTAAATCGCTCTTTCCACTGTTGACGGCTATAAGCTGAAAGATGCGTATAATATTCATCAACAGCTTTTGGTATAACGTCAAAATAAAGCCGTTTTGCCGTTTTAGGCTTCAAAAACATATAGAGCTCTAGGCTCTCTGTCGGTGCGTAAGTTAGCCATTCGTCGAGGGTTAGACCGTTTCCTTTAGATTTGGAGATTTTTTGCCCTTTATCGTCTAAAAAGAGCTCGTAATTAAATCCCTCGGGCGGTTTGCCGTCGAGTATTTTACAAATTTTGGAAGAAAGAAGCACCGAGTCGATAAGATCTTTTCCCGCCATTTCATAGTCGACTCCGAGTGCTTTCCAGCGCATCGCCCAATCTACCTTCCACTGGCATTTAACCTTTCCGCCCGTGACTTCTGTTTCAATGGCCTCGCCTATTTCAGGCTCAATGTAAGTTATAGTGCCTTTTTCAACGTTGCGGGAAATTATTGGTACTTGTAATACTTTTCCGGAAACAGGGGAAATAGGCAAAAAAAGTGAATAAGTTGCGCGCCGTTCTTCTCCCAATGTCGGCAAAATATTTTCCATAATTTTATCATAACGGGAAAGAATCTTCAAAAGTGTTTCGTCAAAACGGCCAGAACTATAATAATCAGTAGCGCTAGCGAATTCGTAGTTAAAACCAAAATGATCCAGGAAAGCGCGCAGGCGCGCATTGTTAGCCGCTCCAAAAGAAGGATAAGCGTCACCAAAAGGGTCTGGCACGTAGGTAAGTGGTCGGCCAAGATAGTTTTGCATTTTTTCGGGATCTGGCACATTATCGGGAACCTTGCGTAAACCATCCATATCATCAGAAAAACAGAGGAGTTTTGTTTTAACTTTGTTCTCGGTTAAAATATGAAATGCATGACGCACCATAGTCGTGCGCGCTACTTCTCCGAAAGTACCGATATGCGGCAAACCAGAAGGTCCATAGCCTGTTTCAAACAAAACATCCCCTGTATAACCCGTTTTTTCATAGCGCTTAATGATCTTACGTGCTTCTTCAAATGGCCAAGCTTTTGACTGGCCTGCTATCTCCATCAATTCAGACGTTAAACTGAAAGCGTTATATTGATCGTGCATCGTCATTTATCCTAAATTAAATTCTCTGATGATGTGGTGTATGATCGTTAAACTTATCCGTCAATAATGCTGAACAAAAACCACCAAACTCTTGTTACTACGCAAAGTCGCTATCATTATTTCAGCTACGATCTCCCTCAGCTTTTTATAATCCAAACATAAAAATCGTAAACCATCATGTACCTTTTTGGTTATGCATTCTGCAATCCCCAATCTCCAATATTCTGAGCCCTTTTTCGCTGATATTTACCTCAAAGAAAATAAATTTTTTATCCAGGATGACAGATTGATTAACCGCGTACCTATCCAATGAAAACAGGAAAAAGAAATCACGCTAAACGTTCCACGCAAAAATCACTCTCAAAACCGAAAATGGTAAGAGAATTTCTGTTATTCCCATTTATAATTTTAGTAAACGCGCCGTCAACGTGCGTCAGCGCAATGCATTTAATTTGATAAAGCCGGCAGCGTCTTTTTAGTCGTAAGCACCCTGATCATCTTTAAATGTTGCTAAATTACCGAAATAAAGCAACTTTTGACTTTTACAACCTTCAACAACTACATTACCCTTGTAAAATTTTGTTGCATCAGCTTATCTTGTAAATGCGCTACACTGTAATCCAACGTCGGAGATTCTATCGCCCTATGAGCAATCAAAAATAGTTCAGCCCGTGGTTATAAATACTATGAGATTTTATACCAACAAAATGATTTTCCGCTAAATCTAAACAACCAACATCCTCAACGCCTCTATAATTGTTTAATTTATTGAGCACAGTAGCAGAAAACAAAATTTCTTTCATTAATTGAAGCGGCGTCGCCTTTTCGAAGCCAATTGTAATATGGCTTCCTGCTATAGAGCAGCCCCGAACGTAAAGAGTACACTTATGCATATATTTGGGGTTTGCTAATTTTGTTTTGCACTTATCTATCCACTGAAACAAATTAGATTAAGCTTGCTCATGGCTAACTGAATTTTCAAATTGCAAACGTTCGGACTTACGTAAGCGCTTTGAAGCGGATTTAAGCTGCCCGCACGCAGCCAAAATATCACGTCCGCGCGGCATTCTAATGGGTGAAGCATAGCCAGCTTGATTAATCACATCAGCAAAACGCTCAATTTTTTCCCAATCAGAACATTGATAATCACTCCCGGGCCACGGATTAAAAGGAATCAAATTAATCTTAGCAGGGATACCTTTAAGCAATTGAATTAACTGCTTAGCATCATCCAGGCTATCATTGATATCTTTCAACATAACGTACTCAAATGTAATCCGTCTAGCATTAGAAAGGCCTGGATAATTACGGCAAGCGTCCATCAGCGTAGCGAGTGGGTATTTTTTATTGATTGGAACCAAAATATCTCGCAAGGCATCACGCACCGCGTGAAGCGAAATCGCCAGCATCACCCCAATTTCTTTTCCTGCTCGAATAATTTCAGGGACCACTCCACTGGTTGACAGGGTAATCCGACGTTTCGACATAGAAAGGCCATTCCCGTCGGAAGCAATTAATAAAGCTTTTTTGACTGCTTCAAAATTATAAAGTGGTTCGCCCATACCCATCATGACGATATTGGTAATTTTACGTTTTTCAGCTGGAACAATTGCACCATCAGGTGCGCTCTTATCAGGGAAATCACCCAAACGAACACGTGCAACTAATAATTGTGCTAAAATTTCTTCAGCTGTCAGATTGCGAACGAGCATTTGCGTTCCTGTATGACAGAAAGAACAGGTCAATGTGCATCCAACTTGGGATGATATACACAACGTACCACGCCCTTCTTCAGGGATGTAGACCGTTTCGATTTCAACAGGCCTACCGGCTCCACGTTCCGGAAAACGCAAAAGCCATTTACGTGTGCCATCTTTTGATATCTGTTCTTCAATAATTTCCGGATATGCGATGGAAAAATGGGTTTTGAATACTTCCCGCGTTAATTTAGAAACATTCAGCATCTCATCAAAACAGGAAACGCCGCGTACATAAAGCCAATGCCAAAGTTGGCGGACACGCATACGCGCTTGATGATCCGGCACACCAACTGCCTTCACAGCTTGTACCATTTCATCTTGAGATAAACCAATCAGAGGCAGCTTCAATTCTGCCTTTACTACGGCATCACCCACTTTCGGTGTTTGACATGCATTAACCGGCTTAAGATTACACGAAATAGTCATTGCTTTCTGATGTGCATATTTAGTTTAAATATTCTCTATGCATTAACGGCATTTTTGTGCCGCATTCAACGCTGCGGTCACCCCTTTTAGGGAATAAGTGTAAGTTGTACGAGTTCCGCGTTTTGAAGTAGCCTTCACCGTCATATGCATACCCGAGCGCATAGCGGAAACAAGTTGTTGCTCCATCTCCGATGACGCTAACCAAGCTGATGAACCCTTTGTAAAAAAATCAAAATCTTTATCGCCAACTGTCACGGTAACTTTTGATCCTTCTTTAAGAGAATAACCAGCCATAAATTGTGGCTCAAATGAAACAGGTGAATTAGAACGCTTAGTAACCAGAAAGAAATTATCACCATGTTTAACAGTCGTAGGAAGCGCACTTAAAGGCATCGACAAGATATAACATATTGTATTTTCTTGCGCTTCATAAGAATAAGTCCCCCAAGCTTCAAATTGATGTAAACGGCTTGGTGTTTGTGCCCACAATAGTTCAGTAGCGGACAGAACCATTATAAATGCAGCAACAAAAGTCTTCTTAAACATTTTCATTTTAGCTCGCTTCTTTTTTTATTCTTTACTAATATTTCTTCGAAATAAATATTATTATCAATCGAAATAACTTTTTATTTAATTGTGACTCTTTAGGTATTACCAGAAAATGAATTTTCTACTTAATAATTAGATTTAAAAAAAAACATTTTAATTTTATTCCGCAAATCACGACTTTTACGCGGAGAGTCCGTATCCCTACATATAAAAAATACCTTCCAGAAGATAAGAACGCAAAAGCACAGCCCGACCTTTCTTCGCAGATCGACCTCTAAATAGAATATAAAATGGACACATTGTTGAATTACTGAAAAAAAATCTCATAGCTGCACCTTAATCCGACCGTACTACCACAAAATTCTGAGGAAAATGCATCTTATGCAAAAAGCTAGTTCTTACCCCCCGTAAATATTATTAACTGGGGATGCGGTGAGCTGAAGCCTACTTACATCGACGGCGGTGTAACATATTCTGGCCTCTCTGGCAATCAATCTCATTCAAACTCTTCACGCCAATTTACAAAAATGCCTTCGGAGACCAAGAAGCAGACTGGCTTTATCTTCAGTGTTAAACATCAAGCGCATAACGTTTTATTTTTTACATCAATTAGCTCGACAGCGATTCATCGCGACTCCTTACCCTGTTACTGACAACAAGTTCAGTACAAGAAAAAATGTTCATGTGTAGCAAATAATTATCAACACAATGCTTGAAACTAAAATGCAATAAACCGAAACGGCACGAATAAATATCATAACAGCATTTTTTGGTATTTATCACGTAAATAAAAACGGCTCTCATGAAAATGGCAAGCAGTAAAATCGGACGTCTCCTCAAAACGCCAAAACCGCCGTAAAAACCCCCACTTCCGTATATGGGGGCAATTTCTTAATCACTTGCACATGTGAGGAGAAAAATATCCGTAGATCCCACTCCGCCGTCCCTTAAAAATTGATGAATTATACGAATCTGGAAGCACAACAGCGAGATTTCGTAAACGAAAACGATAAAGGCAACTAAAGAAAAACTCAACCTATTCTCCCTTATTCTTTAAGCTGAGTTTTCTTCAAATACCCAAAGAATCGTCCTCTATACTCCTTTTAATTGCTCTCAATAGCGATATCATATACATTTAAGCTGTGCTTGGCGCTGAATTCTGGATCAATAAAGTGTAGAGCGCGCGAGAATCATGCGTGTTCCGTAATTTTTGAGCAATATCAGGACAACGTAAAACACGTGCGACTTTCGACAAAGCTTTTAAATGATCGGCACTCGCATTTTCAGGTACCAAAAGCAAAAAAATGAGATCGACCGGCCTGTCGTCAACAGCTTCAAAGTCAACAGGATTTTCAAGATGGGCAAATATACCTATAATTCTGTCAATACCGGGCAATTTTCCATGAGGGATCGCAACACCGTCACCCAAACCGGTTGATCCCAGTTTTTCGCGTTGCAAAATAATATCAGAGACCGTACGCTCATTGAGGCCTGTCAATCTAGCAGCTTTCTCAGCTAAAATTTGCAAAACTTGTTTCTTTGAATTTGCTTTAAGCGCTGGAATGATCGCATCCGGTGCAATTAACTCACTCAAATTCATATTTTATTTCCCTTTTACATATCCAGATACTCACCCACAAACCAGCAAATAATATTGATCATCGAAAAGATTCAGTTTGTTCTGGTATCATAGAATGCATGTTTATTTTTTTAATTTACAACAAGTGACAGGTCAATTCACCTACTCAATATTACCACCGAATCAGCGATAAATAACACGCAACTGTCGTTAAGAGCATTATTTATGAACTTAGCGATAGCCATTGTTCACCAATCCGTTGATATTTAGCCATAATGATTGGTGTGGATGCTCCAAAAAATTTTCCTCTGGTTAAAAAGAAATTCCTTAAAGCTGTAAGAACATACGATAAAAATGGCATTTCCACTTTGGTGATTACTGCGCAGCTTAAGGAAGCTGGTGATGACCACCTAAGCATGTTTGAATACTTTTAATAACCGCGCTAAAAGCTGCTTATAAGCCTTATATCTGACTATACGCCCGAATAGTGCATTCGTTTCCAAATACACAATACAACCAACAGAATACCGCGAACCGTACCTGACGATCATGAGGCTGTCACCGAAAGTACTCAGAAATGACGCTGTCGGCACACCATTTAGTCTCACAACGAGGAACTCCGCTGAGCCCATATGTCTCTCAGAAATACGAAAACCCGTTATGATCTCATCCATCGTTTACTACAAGGTCAATCTAGCGACATCTTTTTCGCAAAGCAGACTGAATCAAAAAATCGAATCACCTTTGTGAAATATTTCTCTCAGTTGTGAGCAAAAAATTAAGCCTAAAATCGCGACTATAAAATAATTTTTACGCTATAATTTAAGGATAGAACGGCGGACCTCGTCGTTACGAAACATCTCAGGCCCAAACGCATTATTCTCCCAATCACACGCATATTCTAGTTCTTTTCATCATCGATATCGTCATAACTGCTAACCGACGTAGTTTTCAACTGTGCAATGTAGATACGTAATCAATAATTATTATATAATGAAACCTAAGATGAATCTTCGCTGAACTTAAAATGCGTGGGCCGTATGTTAGGGACGCCAGGTTTCGTTTCGGCTTTAATAGCTAAAAATTAGATGAATCTTCTGTGGTAGGAAAAATCTAAAGCGAAAACTGATGTCCAAGATAAATTCTGCGTGCGTCAGCATTATCGATAATGTCATCCGGATAACCGTGGACAAGCACCTGTCCCGTATGAATAATATAAGCGCGGTCGACGAGGCCTAATGTTTCGCGCACATTATGATCAGTTATCAAAACACCGATACCACGCTGTGTCAAATGACGAACAAGCTGCTGAATATCGGAAATAGCGATAGGGTCGATTCCGGCGAAGGGTTCGTCAAGCAGTATAAAATTAGGACGAGAAGCCAGGGCGCGCGCAATTTCGAGCCGCCGCCGCTCGCCTCCTGATAAAGAAATAGCCGGCATTTTGCGCAAATGATCAATCTTGAATTCATGTAAAAGTGCGTCCAACTCTTCGCGACGTTTAGAATGATTTTTTTCGATCACTTCCAAAACAGCTTTGATGTTATCCTCTACTGAAAGGCCGCGAAAAATAGATACTTCTTGCGGTAAATACCCAATGCCCAAACGAGCACGCCGGTACATTGGCATACGAGTAATATCAAATCCATTAACTTCAATTGTCCCCCCATCCGCTTCAACGAGGCCCGTAACCATATAAAAACAGGTGGTTTTTCCGGCACCATTAGGACCCAAAATACCAACAGCCTCTCCAGAACAAACGCTGAACGAAACACCATCAACGACCCGTCTTCCCCGATAAATTTTAATCAAACGGCTTGCAACTAGAGCCCTTTTTGCATCTTTTTCAAAAGATCCATTTGCAATATCGCATTCGACTATCTGTTTTTCTTTTTTGATTCCAAACATGAGAATCTTAGCAACCATCCCTTTAATTTGGTTTTAAAATGACTGAAATACGGCCTTTTTTCTCAGATGTCTTACAACCTTCGAGGAAAGCTCTTCCTGTTTTCGTATTCACCGTTAACTTGCATCCTTTCGCCACATTATTACCGTCAATCAACGCAACTTCTTTACCTGTCAAAACCACCGTTTTTGATTTTTCATCAAAAATACCTTTATCGCCTGTGGCGATTCGTGTGTCTATTTTGATATAAACCTCCCCTGAAGCCTCCATTTTTCTAATATCTTTGTCGCCACCCCCAACAGGCAGCGCCGATTTTTCACCTACCCGACCTGCACCAACTTCTTCATGCACTTGGCCATAATAAACTGTTAATTCTGATGTTCGCAAAAGCCTTTCGCCCTGAATCACTGAAACATTGCCCTTAAAAAGTGCAACCCCTTCTTTATCACGTACCTCTAAAGAATCTGCATGAAGTTCTATTGGCTCTTTACCGTTCAAAAAACCAACTCCGGACTGAGCCGCTTCAGCATACCCATAAACAGTAGCTGGTCCTAACATCAGAATGTTTAAAGTCAAATGTACACCTACCCACTTTCTACGAAACATTCTTGATTTCATCTTATCACTCTTAATTTTTTATTTCCTCCTTCATATACGCATGTCCTGTCTCCCACAAATTTTTAAACTGTCTCATTACTTATTAAGTGTTAAGTGTACACCACCTTGAAAATGCATAATCTGCCCTTTTTCCAAGACGTGCAAAGCGCCCGCTGTGAGGTAAAAATCTGTATGCTGAATATCCACGTGCTGATCGGTTTTTAATTGGCCTTCTGACAAATTAATATCTGCGGCCATAAAATGTGCAACCGCGCCGCTTGTTGTCGTTATCATAAACGGCTTATCTAAGCGCAAAAGACCATTAATATTATCGTATCCCCCCCCTTGTGCCTTGAGAAAAACCCGCCCCTGTTCGCCGGCGACTGCCTCAGCTGTAATATTTTGTAATTTAATCATCCCAGAATGTGCACGCTCTTGAAATGCTTTTTCCGCTTTAATCCAATAAGGATCACGAGAGCTCGTATAGCCTTCTAGTTTTGGATTTGTCATAGTTAATTTTATCGTCTCACTCTCTTCATGATTCAAAATGATGGTGTCAGAGGAAGCAGAAACAGAAAAAAATGTGAACCAGCAAAAAATAAGCGCTATAGCTAATGCAGAGGAGAGCAAAAAAAATTTCAATAAACAAATCCGGATTGAATGATGATACGCTTCTTTAAAAACGTCACCAAAAGATGATTTTATTGAAAAAAATTCATAGCGATCGCGTATAACCATATCGTTTTGATCTCTCAAATACTCCGCTTTATTAATCTTCGAGCTTTTATAAGGCATATTTTCAAATTTTGCTTATTGCAATCAGCCTCTTATTGGTTTTATTTTGTTCTCAGTTTAATGTATATATGGTAATGTGCGTGCGTGGGATGCACAATCGTGGGGGACTATCTTTTTATGCGAAAGAGAGGCTATTTTGGTTAGATCAGAACTTGTACAAATCATCGCTCGTCATAACCCGCATCTTTTTCAACGTGATGTGGAAAATATTGTGAATGCTATTTTTGAAGAAATTTCCGCAGCACTCGCCGACGGCAACCGCGTCGAACTTCGCGGCTTTGGAGCTTTTTCCGTCAAAAGCCGTTCAGCTCGCAGCGGCCGTAATCCGCGGACGGGTGAAACTGTCGTGGTTGAAGAAAAATGGGTCCCTTTTTTTAAAACTGGCAAAGAATTGCGTGACAGGCTTAATCAATGAGTAAAATGATGGTAGTCAGACGTATTTTCTCCGTGGTTGTTCTTGCGCTTCTTACTATTTTCTTGGTTGCTCTTATCATAGCCAACCGCCAAATGGTCACGTTAACGCTTGATCCTTTTCAAATCAACCCAGAAAATTTCACATATAGAGCTCCCTTCTTTATATGGATTTTTGTTTTTTTTAGCCTTGGTGTTTTACTGAGCAGCATGATGAGTTGGTTTGCCCAACGCCGATACCGCAGGGCCCTTAAAGAAAGCAAAGCGGAACTCGAAAAATTAAAGATGTCGATCAATAATAAGTCGGACATAACGGCGCTTTAACGGAAGCATACATCCGTTGTGCCCAGTGATAAATTCGCAAGTGCACTTTCTCTTTTCCCTTATACATGCTTTAACCAATTTTAGATCCTTATTACCATACGGAAATGCAGTAGATTTTTTAAATAATCCTCTTTCAAAACACGTTTATCATGACATCGAATATGCCTGCACAATACTTTCAGCCACGTTCTAGCGGTGTGTATCCGCGAGAAAAATTGCCCCTTATTTTAGAAACAAGACCTAGCGCTGATTACACTTTAATTGATTCTGGTAACAGACAAAAATTAGAACGCTATGGCCCTTACCGTATCATTCGGCCAGAAGGTCAAGCTCTGTGGCAGCCGGCTTTATCGAGAGAAAACTGGGCTGATATTGATGCCATTTTCACAGGGGATAGAGATGAAGAAGGCATTGGCCGCTGGTATTTTCCTAAAAAACCTCTTGGTGAAACGTGGCCGCTTTCTTGGAACGGTCTTTCTTTTTTAGGGCGCTTTACTTCCTTTCGTCACGTAGGTGTTTTTCCTGAACAAGACGCTCACTGGCGTTCAATGGAAGAGCAAATTATTAATGCCAATCGTCCCGTCAAACTTTTGAATCTTTTCGGTTATACGGGCATTGCGTCTTTAATCGGCGCGCGCGCTGGCGCGGCTGTCACCCATGTTGATGCCTCTAAAAAAGCCATTAGTTGGGCAAAAATTAATCAAGAAAAAGCGGGACTATTAGATCGCTCGATTCGTTGGATATGCGATGATGCCGTAAAATTCGTCGAGCGTGAACTACGTCGTCAAAAAACCTACGATATAATCCTTCTCGACCCTCCTGCTTATGGGCGTGGACCTCATGGCGAAATCTGGCAAATTTTTGAAAACCTACCGGCAATGATTAAAAATTGCTGCAGACTTTTATCTGAAAAACCACTAGCTTTTGTCCTTACCGCTTATTCTATCCGTGCTTCCTTTTACGCGCTCCACACTCTAATGCGCGATGAGTTCAAAAATTTTGGTGGCACAATCGAATCAGGAGAACTCATTTTACGTGAAGAAGCTGCCGGACGGGCACTCTCTACCTCTCTTTTTAGCCGTTGGATTATCTGAATATGTGTACACAAAAAACCGGTAGAGTTAAGGAAATTACCTCCCTCAGTAACCCCATCATTAAAAATCTTAAAGCACTTAGCCAAAAAAAGGGTCGTAATCGAGGGGGTATCTTCATGGCGGAAGGACTTAAACTTGTGATTGATGCCTTAAATCTAGGTTGGACGATTCAAACACTCATTTTTTCCAAAAACAAACCTGGTAATGCCGCTATCGAAAACGCCGCAGCACGTACTGTAGCGAGTGGCGGTTTTGTCATTAAAGCCTCGCAAAAAGTCATGGAATGTATAACTCACCGCGATAATCCGCAAACGGTTATTGGTATTTTTAAACAACGCTGGCAACCTATCGAAACGATAAAAGGTCTAGCCAACGATGTTTATATTGCCCTTGAACGTGTGCGCGACCCAGGGAATCTAGGCACAATCATCCGTACCGCCGATGCAGTAGGAGCTAAAGGAGTTATTTTAATTGGTGAAACAACAGATCCTTTCTCGCCTGAAACCGTCCGTGCAACGATGGGATCAATTTTTTCTGTCCCTCTCTATCGTTTGCATGAAGAAGCTTTTTTGAACTGGTCTACTCACTTTAAAGGCTTCATTGTTGGTACACATCTTAAAGGATCCGTTGATTACCGTACTATCGACTTTAAAAACGGCCCCGTTATACTTTTAATGGGTAATGAGCAACGAGGCCTACCGGACATTCTCGCGAATTGTTGCCATAAACTTGCGCGTATCCCGCAAAGTGGGCGCGCTGACTCGCTTAATCTGGCGGTAGCTACAGCTGTCATGCTCTACGAAATCCGCCGCCCTTACTTAACTCTTTAGCCATATGAGGTTAAAAATGACGCGTAAATCTTTGTCTGTTCTTCTCCTTGGTTTGGCTGTCACAGTAGGACTTGATCAAGTTGTCAAATATTGGATTATGTACACAATACCCTTAGGGACAGAAATTCCGCTTCTTCCCTTTATTTCTCTTTACCACGTACACAATTCCGGTATCGCATTTTCATTTCTTTCTTCTTTTTCTCACTGGGGGCTTATTGCCCTCACATTTGTGATAATCATTTTTCTTTTATGGCTATGGAAAAATATCGAACCTACTAAAGCCTTATCGTGTTTTGGTATCATCTTCATTATCGGCGGAGCAATTGGGAATCTCGTCGACCGCGTCTTTTTTCATTATGTCATCGATTATATATTTTTCCACATTGGCGATGTCTTTTCTTTTGCCGTTTTTAATCTCGCAGATGCATTTATCACGCTTGGAGCCACTGCTATTCTAATTGACGAACTTCGTACCTTCATCAAAGGACGAAGTCTGCTCTGACGACATATTTTCCGAATAAGAACACTGTCCCCCTCCCCATACGCCGGCAATGATTGCCTGTGATTATTCTTTTAAAGCAAACACTTATCTGCGTATTCTCTGGCATCAATATTTAATAAAACCGCTAAAATAATGATTTGCCCTAAATTCGTCCCTGTAGAACAGCCTGTTCTAACTAGCAGGAAAACAGGCCATCAAATTTTACGTTATTCAATTCACCCAAATGCTCAATATTTTGACAAAAATTGGCTCTTTTATTACTCATTTGTAAGCTTTCCTCTCTGTAAAAGTCTCTTGTAATTTTCAAATAAATCCCCATAATAAGAGGGAGAGTTGTGCTTGGATTTCGTCAGCAGCACGTGGAGTTGTTTGTGTCTGCCAACATAAAGGCTTATATAAAACGTTGTTAAAAAGGTGAAAATTCTTTTTAGCTCCAGCGTCTGGCGGGACATATGCTAAAGGATATTATATCATGGCTGATTTTAAAAATTTACGTTCGGCACCTGTTGCTCACGCCGATGCATCAATCGATCAAGGACTGCGCAGCTATATGCTGGGCGTCTATAACACAATGGCCATCGGTTTGCTTATCACAGCTGCTGCCGCTTATGCAATTGCGTCATTGGCCACAACAACAGACATGAGTCAAGCAGCTGCTCAAATCAGTAGCAGCGTCTACTTAACGTCGTTTGGAGTGGCATTTTATACGTCGCCGCTCTCTTACATTATCATGTTTGCACCGCTTGTAGCTGTGTTATTTCTCAGTTTCAAAATTAACACACTCAGTACTGCCGCAGCCCGTGGCCTCTTTTTTGGCTATGCTACTCTCGTCGGGCTCTCGCTGTCATCGATCATTTTGCGTTACACACCAGGGAGTATCGTGCAAACATTTGTTATTACCGCTGCGGCTTTTGGCTCTCTCTCTCTTTACGGTTACGTAACTAAGCGCGATCTGACAGCAATGGGGTCATTCCTTTTCATAGGTTTGGTTGGCTTAATGCTTTCTATGATCGTTAATATTTTTCTTGGGTCAAGCGCCTTGCAATTCGCTATTTCGGTGATAGGTGTTTTCATCTTTGCTGGTCTGACGGCTTATAATACACAGAACATCAAGCTAATGTATTATGAAGGAGATGCAAGTGATGCACGCGGTCGTAAAATTATTATGGGTGCGTTGAATCTTTATCTCGACTTCATCAATATGTTCGTCTTTTTATTGCAATTTCTTGGTTCAAACCGGGATTAGCTGCGGTAGTCGCCGTAGCGGCTATTACTTCACCAAAAGCCTCGTTTCCTGAGGGGAGCGGGGTTTGTTTGTTTTTAATATAAGCGCACGCCTTTTAGTACCATATCCAAACTATACAAAAAGCAACAATGACAAAGAGGCATTATAAATCACAATCTCGCTGGGCGGCTCCCGCATTTATCAAAAAAAACCTCCCTGCCCCTTTGTTAAAGGCTCTGTACAACCTTTCTGACCACCAGCAAAACACTGTGGATCGGCGTAGTAATTATGATCTCGTTGTTGCTTCCTATAATATCCATAAATGCGTGGGCACTGACAAAATTTTTGATCCTATTCGCATCGTACGTGTTATTGCTGAGCTACAAGCTGATATTATTGCGCTTCAAGAAGTAGATAAGCGTTTTGGTGAACGAATCGGCTTGATTGATCTTCAATTTTTGAAGACTGAAACAGGCCTCACCCCAGTACCCCTGCGCACCATGACGCCTAACGGCCACGGCTGGCACGGCAACGCTCTTTTCTTGCGCCAAGGCCGTGTGCATAACATCTCGCAAATCACCCTGCCTGGTGTTGAACCACGTGGTGCTATAATTATAGAATTAGAAACTAAGGTAGGCCTTATTCGCGTTATTACCACCCACTTTGGGTTATTACGTCACTCTCGTAATAAGCAAGCAAAAATGCTTCTCACACTTCTGCAAAAACGCCCATTCATGCCTACAGTCCTTATTGGTGACCTTAACGAATGGCGAATGGGGAAAAACTCCTCCTTAAACCATTTTTCTCCCTATTTTGATATTACCCTCGGAACTGCGCCGAGCTTTCCCTCTCGCTTTCCCCTTTTAGCTCTTGATAGAATTTTTACCTTTCCCCCTCAATTAATTACAAAGATTGAAAGCCATTACTCGCCGCTAGCACGTGTTGCCTCGGACCATTTACCAATTAAAGCTTACCTTAACTTTGCTGGCATAACTGATCATTCTTTAAAATAAGTAGATAGAAAAAGTTAATGTGCTTCATCCCAGTTTTGAGCTGTTACGACTTTTACTTCAAGCGGCACAGATAAAGATAACGCCGGCATTGTAGCAGTTTCCATAACTTTTTTAACGAGGATTGCTGTTTTTTCAATCTCAGCTTCCGGCACCTCAAAAATCAGTTCGTCGTGAACTTGTAGGAGCATTTTAGCTGAGAGCTTTTCTTTTTCTAAAGCAGTTTCTATTTGTATCATAGCCCGGCGAATAATATCCGCCGCCGATCCTTGAATCGGTGCATTAATAGCGGCTCGTTCATTAAAAGAACGAACTTGTGAATTAGCCGCTTTTATTTCAGGATAATGAATACGACGTCCAAAAATAGTTTCTACATAACCGTGCTGACGCGCAAATATCTTAATCTCTTCCATATATTCCTTAATTCCTGGAAATCTTTCAAAATAAAGCTGAATATAATGGCCTGCTTCCTTGCGCGAAATCCCTAATTGATTTGCTAATCCAAAAGCCGAAATACCGTAAATGATGCCAAAATTAATCGCTTTCGCGCGTCGGCGTATATCTGAAGGCATCCCCTCTATTGCAACCCCAAACATTTGCGATGCAGTTATAGTGTGGATATCTTTCCCCTGCGCAAAAGCCTCTTTTAACGCTGTGATATCCGCGATATGCGCGAGGACACGTAATTCAATTTGACTATAATCAGCCGATAACAGCGAATGCCCTCTGGGGGCGATAAAAGCTGCTCGAATTTTACGTCCCTCGGCGGTCCGCACTGGGATATTCTGTAAATTAGGTTCAGATGATGATAATCGTCCTGTTGACGTCGTTGCTAAAGAATAGCTTGTATGGACACGCCCCGTTCTAGGTAGAATATAATGAGGCAAAGCATCTGCATAAGTAGATTTTAGTTTCGCAAGCTGACGCCAATCAATAACTTTACGTGGCAAAATGTGCCCCTCAACAGCCAATTCTTCTAAGGTCTGTACAGAAGTTGACCACTGCCCACCTTTTGTCTTAGTTCCCCCGGACAAGCCCATTTTACCAAAAATGATATCCCCTAATTGCTTTGGTGAAGCGACATTAAATTTTTCACCAACCAATTGATAAATTTCCTCTTCTAACACAGAAGCAGCTCGCGCTAATTCTCCTGAAAGACGCGATAAAATCTGTCTATCCACAAGAACCCCACGCTCTTCCATTTTTGCAAGAACTTCTATAAGTGGTCGATCAAGGCGCTCATAAATTTTTGTTAATCCCTGCGCTACAAGCTGCGGCTTCAAAACCTCCCATAAACGCAGAGTTACATCGGCATCTTCCGCTGCATAAAGGGTTGCTTGTTTTAAATCCACTTGTGCGAAAGAAGTAATTTTTTTTCCATTATGCGTTAAATCTTTGTAGGAAATTGGGGTATGTCCCAGCCAATGCTGGGATAAAACGTCCATACCATGGGTCAAGGTTCCAGCGTCTAAAACATACGATAAAAGCATTGTATCATCAAAAGGACGCATGACAATACCGTGTTGCTTCATCATCAACCAGTCGTATTTTATATTCTGGCCAATCTTTAACACCGCTTGATTTTCTAATATCGGCTTTAAAAGCGCCAAAGCTTTTTGTGTCTCAATCTGCGCGGCTATACGCCCATCTCCTAAAAGATCGTCTCTTCCTTCCACATGTTCTAACGGTATATAGGCCGCCTTATTTGGCCGTAGCGCCAATGAAAAACCAACGAGCTCTGCCTGCATAGGATCGAGAGAAGTCGTTTCAGTATCAAAAGCGAAGTAGCCCTGCTCCTGCGCTTCCGATAACCATTCTTTCAAGACTCCTTCATCAAGGATAGTTTCATAAGCATCTCTTGTAATCTTTGAAGCGATAGCCTGGTTTTTGCGTTTTTGTGCCAAGATCCGTGGAGAATTTTCAAAAGCGCCGTGAGATGGTGTTATATTAGTCTTTCCAGGAACCAAATCGGACCCGTTATATTTAGTTTTCTCCCATTCAATATCTATGCTAAGTGCGTCAATAACCGTCGCATCACAGGCTGTTTCTTCCGCCACACGGCGGGTTAATGTCGTAAATTCCATAGCTTTTAGAAAAGAAATTAAACGCGGGCCATCTTGTGGTTCCAAGATAAAACTGTCTAGATCATCATCCACAGGTACGTCCATTTTTAGCCTGACTAATTCGCGGGACATTTTTATTTGTTTACTATAAGATTGAATATTTTCACGTCGTTTTGTCTGCTTAATTTCCGTTACACGCTCCAGTAAAAGGTCTAGGGAACCAAAGTGATTCAATAATTGTGCTGCAATTTTAGGACCAATACCCGGAATTCCAGGCACATTATCTGCTGAATCTCCGGTTAAAGCTTGCAAATCGACCATTTTTTCGGGTGTTACTCCCCATTTTTCTATGACTTCAGAAACGCCGATGTGCTTATCTTTCATCCCATCATACAGAGACACATGCGCACTCACCAATTGCATTAAATCCTTATCAGAGGAAATAATGGTTGTCTTTGCTCCCGCTTTAGTCGCTAATTGCGCATAAGTAGCGATTAAATCATCTGCTTCAAATCCATCTTTTTCAACGCAGGGCAAATTAAAAGCTTTTGTCGCTTGCCGTATTAAAGCGAATTGGGGGATAAGATCTTCGGGGGGTGCCTCCCGATTAGCCTTGTATTGGGGATAAATTTGCTTACGAAATGTATCGGACGAATGATCGAAAATAACGGCAAAATGTGTCGGTATAACGCCAGAATCCATGCTACGAGCATCACAGAGCAATTTCCACAACATATTGCAAAAACCGGCCACAGCCCCCACAGGAAGCCCGTCTTTTTTGCGTTTCAAAGGTGGCAAAGCGTAGTAAGCGCGGAAAATATAACTTGATCCATCGACCAAAAAAAGGTGGTCATCTGTTTTCATGTCAATTTCATTTCTCTATCTCAATCTTTAATAAATTCATTTTGTATTTTTATTTTTATAAAATTTACAAAATCGCCTCTGAAAAGCCATTTTTTTTGCATTTCATGAGGGTGATGCCGTTGCTTTCTGTGTTTGGTGCCTAGAGCTTTTCTTTATTATTGCGGGGTGTGGCGATTTTCGTTTTGCTCCTCCTATGATAGTTAAGGTGCCACGTAACGGCAGGGGCCGTTGCGGTGTTCCCCTCCCCGCAGCGGCCATTTCTTTTTGACAGTTGTGCAAGTTCTGCTTTCCCAATTTAGAGTTTTCTTTATGAAGGAGAGGGGAAATTGTTCCATAAAGCTTTATCGCCTATTTTTTTAACCAGCTCGGCGTGCATATTTTTTTCTTGCGCACTTAACCGTGAAGGTAGAGCCCGCGGGCGGGCCCTGACTGCATAAGGAAATTCGTTGCTTGGGATATTCACGCCAATGCTGCTCCCATCATCAAAATTAAGAGTCCCTTGCTTTCCACCAGTTAACTCTATATAAACGCCAGCAAGAATCTCTGCGTCAAGTAGAGCGCCGTGAAGAGAACGATGACTGTTATCAACTCCAAAACGCTTGCATAAACTATCAAGAGAATTAGGCCCTAAAGGGAATTTGCGGCGCGCCATAGCCAATGTATCAATGACATTATTGATGCTGATAAGTGGTTTATTTATCCGCTCTAATTCTGCGTTAAGGAAGCTGACATCAAAACTCGCATTGTGAGCAATTATCACCGCATTATCAATGAATTCCAAAAGCTCATCAGCTATATCATTAAATTTTTTTTCGTCTTTTAAGCGTTCATTAGTCAAGCCATGAATTGCAACAACTTCGTCGGAAATCATAACGCCCTGCGGATTCAAATAAACATGAAATCGGCGTCCTGTGAGATAATGATCAACCATTTCTACACAACCGATTTCAATTATACGATCACTGTCTTTATCTAAGCCTGTTGTCTCAATATCAAAAATAATTTCACGCATTGCTTCAATTCTTTAAAGAAACATCTTTTAACAAACTCTTTATCACATGAAAAACCTGCTGGCGCGTATTTTCTAGATCTTTTCCTGTGTCAATAACAAAATCAGCACATTCCCGTTTTCTTTTATCGGATACTTGTCTGGCATTTATCATCGCGAATTTTTCTTCGTCCATATTTGGGCGAGTCATTACGCGCTTTCTTTGTATAGCTGATGGTGCAGACACCACAACCACACTATCTACGCGATTTTCACTATTCGTCTCAAAAAGAAGCGGAATATCAAGGACAATTAATTTATTTCCCTGCTGACGCGCTGTATCAATAAATTCTTTCTCTTTTATGAGTACTAAAGGATGAATTACTTTTTCCAATGCTTGTAAGCCCTCACTGTTGTTTATTAAGATCTTAGAAAGTTTTAAGCGATTAACTTGACCATCTTCAACAACATTGGAGAAAGTACGCGCCATGAGCGACAAAACCGGCTCACTTTTATAAAGTTCATGTACGGCTTCATCCGAGCTAAAAACAGGAATACCAGCTTGTTTAAAAAAATCAGCGACCGTTGATTTTCCCATAGCGATTGATCCGGTCAATCCTATAATTTTCATATTTTATCTTTATCCATATCTTCCGGGATCACCCATAATTTTTCTGTTACTTGTGGCCTTATTCTAAACCACAGTTCAAAGCCAGGAACAGCCTGATGCAAAAGCGCATAAAACTGATTGACTGTTTCCAAGCCGCAAATTTTTGCTTGTCGTAAAAAAGATATTATCGACGGAGTATAGACAGTACCCATCACTAACACTGCCGACTTAGCTTTATTAAAAGCAAAAAAATCGTGAATTTTTAGTGATTTTAAATAATGAATAGGATAACCAGCAATAAAAGCACATGGATATATTGTATTTATGCACTTTATTGTTGAATCAGCCATCAATGACTCCTAAATAACGCAACTTAACCAATAGAGGCAACAGAGGTAAGCCAATGATGGTAAAAAAGTCTCCCTCAATTTTTTCAAAAAGATGGATTCCTTCTCCCTCAATCTGATACACCCCCGTACTTTTTAAAACATCTTTTCCTGCACGTGCTAAATAACGTTCAATAAATTTTGGAGAAAGAGGACGTACTGTCATATAAGCGCTAAAAACCTCCGACCAAATTTCTCGGCCATTTTGAAACAATGCCACCGCACTATGAAGAGAATGAGTTTTCCCTGACAAGGCGCATAGACGTTGATATGCTTCTTTGCTATCTGCCACTTTATGAAGAGCTTTCCCCTCTAAATCAAGGACTTGATCACAACCAATTACAACTGCATCGGGAAAACGATCGGAAACATTTTTTGCTTTAGCGATTGCGAGAAAATAGCTAAGCTCTCTAGGTCTTTTTGTTCCTGTTTTTTCTTGTATTTCTCGTTCGTCAAAGGAAGCTCCTTCAATCAAAAAGTCTAAGCCAGACTTTTTCAACAATTGCGCACGATAAGGGCTCAGAGATGCTAATATCAACGTATTTTTCATCAAAGAATTCCCCTCATTTTCCTTCACGGAATCGCAATAAAAGCTCAAAGACTGCTGCCGCAGTTTCTTCAATAGATCGCCTTGTGACATCTATAATAGGCCAACCAAAACGTTCGCAGATGCGCTTTGCATAGATCAACTCTTCAGATATACTAACACGATCGGTGTAACTTTCGATAGCAAAATCACCTCCAAGATCTCTGTTTTGTCGGATATGCGAAATTCGCTCGGCTGAGGCAATTAAACCAATGATCAAAGCATTTTTTTCTTCCAAAAGAGCCCGAGGTAAATCAATTCCCGGAATAAGAGGAACATTAGCTGTTTTTATTCCGCGATTTGCTAAATAGATGCTCGTTGGCGTTTTAGAAGTTCTTGAAATGCCTACGAGTATTACATCTGCATCCGATAAACTAGAAGGGGACAGACCATCATCGTGTTCTATCGTAAAATTTAACGCATCGATGCGTCGGAAGTAATCTGCATTGAGATCGTGCTGCGCGCTGGCTCTTAAATTTGTCGGCGTCCCGAGATATGACTGAAAAACATTCAAAACGGGAGATAATATTGCAACGCAAGGAACACCTATTTTTTTGCATGTTTTACCAAGAAGTTTTTTGATTTCTTCATCAATAATTGTGTAGAGAACAATACCTGGCTCTTGTCGGATTTCATCTAGAACTCGCTGGAACTGTGTTTTGCTGCGAATCATCAGATAAACATGCTCTATGGCATGAAACATCGCGTATTGCGACGCAACTGCCCTCCCACAAGAAATTACTGTCTCCCCTGTTGCATCAGAAACCATATGGAGATGAAAGGATTTTTTTTCTTTCATCAC